>CAWAGJ010000001.1:0-521922 GCA_963781475.1 uncultured Actinomycetota bacterium
AGGGTGAGTCCGAAGAATCCGGAGCCGACGATGACGAGATCAGGGGTTGACACGGTAGGTCACTCTACGGTCGACGGTGGCCGCGCGCGCATCCGGCGCGCGTCACGCAGGCCACGGAGCACGTTGCGCGCCTCGGCCCGCCCGCCCCGCAGCGGGCTGAGGGCGACCACCCCGGCCGCCACCAGCCACGGCTTGGCCCGCACCGCGGCGTTCTCGCCGTAGCGCAGGTGGACCACGAAGAGGTTGCGGTACATGTAGTAGCCCTTCCACCCCCCAGGTCGTGCTGCTGGTCGAAGTCGAGCTGGCGCACCAGCACCGCGTCGCGCACCGCCCAGATCCGGAACCCGGCCTGCCGCGCCCGCAGGGCGTAGTCGACGTCGTCGTAGAAGATGAAGTACGAGGCGTCGGGCAGCCCGATCCGCTCCACCACCCGGCGTCGGACCATGAACCCCTCGAAGGCGACGTTCTCCAGCTCCACGCGCTCCGGCATCGCCTCCCGGGTGCCGTACGTCGTCTCGACCATGGCCGTCTTCGGCTTCAGCGCCCGGGGGTCGCGCAGGTCGAAGCGCAGCGCGGCCTTCTCGCACAGCCGGCCCCCGCGGTCCTCGCGCACCGCCATCAGGCAGTCCGCGTCGGCCTCCATCAGCACCCGCAGGCACGACGGGTCGGGCACGACGTCGTCGTCCATCAGCCAGAAGCGGTCGAAGCCGCGGTCGTACGCCGCACGCAGCCCGGTGTGGAAGCCGCCGGCGCCGCCGGTGTTGGTGGGGCTGGTCACCACCTCCAGCGGCAGGTCGTCCCGGTCGAGCGCGGCGGCGAGCACCTCGGCGGTGCGGTCGGTGCTGGCGTTGTCCACCACCAGCACGCAGTCGGGCAGGCGGTCCTGGCGGCGCAGGCCGTCGAGCATGCCCTCGAGGAGGTCGGCGCGGTCGTAGGTCACCACGACCACCGCGACGGTCTCGGTCCCGGTCCCGGTGCCGGTGCCGGTGGCCGTCACCGCAGGAACCGCCGGTGGCCGGTGAAGTCGCCGCGCAGCCCGTCGCGCATCGCCCCCAGGCTGAGCCGCACCCGGGCGGGGTCGCGCCGGGTGAGGGTGTAGAACCACACGGTCTTGAGCACGAAGGCCAGCGCGTGGGGCCAGCCGCGGTAGTCGCGCAGGTTGAGCAGGTTGTTGCGCGCCATGCAGTAGTGCTTCAGGTCGCTGGGGCTGTGGTTGTACGTCGTCCGCCCGCCCATCATCGGCGACCCGAGGTCGCCCACGCTGGGGTGGAGCACCCGCGCACCGACCACGGTGGCCACCCGGCCGCCGGCCCGCTCCGCGCGCAGCCGGTACTCGTGGTCGTCGCCCCAGATGAAGAACTCGGCGCGGGGCAGACCGATCCGCTCCACCAGGTCCCGGGTGACCAGCACCCCGTTGAACGGGATCACCACGTCGCGGATCAGGCCGTCCGCGGCAGCCCCCGCGACGTCGTCCATCCGGTGCACCACGCGGGTGCCGCCCGGCAGCCGGATCGGGAAGACCAGGCGGCCGGGGTCGTCCTCGTCGACCACGACCGGGCCCCAGAAGTCCAGGTCGCCGCGGTGCTGGAGCAGGAGCTCGAGGCACCCGGGGTCGGGCAGTCCGTCGTCGTCCATCAGCCACACCAGGTCCGCGCCGCGCTCGACGGCCCAGGCGAGACCGTCGTGGAAGCCGCCGGCGCCGCCGGTGTTGCCGGGCAGGGTGCGGGCCAGGACGCCGTCGCGACCGTCGAGGCCGGCCAGGTAGGCGCCGGTGCCGTCGGTCGAGGCGTTGTCCAGGACGAGGACCTCGTCGAGGCCGGGCACCTCGGCCAGCCGGGCCAGGAGCCGCCGCAGGAGAGGGAGCCGGTCGTAGGTCACCACCACCGCCGTCACCTGCACGGCGCCACCCTAGTCTGGAACCCGTGGACACCGACGCCGTGCTCGAGCTGGTGCAGGACGTCGCGGCCCGGGTGGTCACACCGCGGTTCCGTGCCCTGGACACCGACGACATCTCCGAGAAGAACCCCGGCGACCTCGTCACCGTCGCCGACCGCGAGGCCGAGGTCGAGATCACCGCGGCGCTCCTCGGGGCGTACCCCGGTGCGGTCGTGCTGGGCGAGGAGGCCTACGCCGAGGACGCCTCGCTGATGGAGCGGTACGCCGCGGCCGACCACGCCTTCACCGTCGACCCGGTCGACGGCACGAAGAACTTCGTGCACGGCTCCCCGGACCACGCGGTGATGGTCGCCGAGCTGCGCCGGGGAGAGGTGGTGCGGAGCTGGATCTGGCAGCCGCAGCACGAGGCGGCCTACGTCGCCGAGCGCGGCGCCGGGGCCTGGCACAACGGTGAGCGGATGACGCGCTCCTCCCCCGGGCCCGACCCGGCCGCCTGGCGCGGGGCCACCTCGCGCCGCGGGTGGATCGGTCGCACGCTGCCCGGGCTCGAGGGGATGGCCCCCCTCACCCTGACCTGGGTGTGCTGCGGCGTCGACTACCCCCACCTGGTGGCCGGCGACACCGACGTGCTGCTCTACGCCGGGGCGCTGCCGTGGGACCACGCACCGGGGACCCTGCTGCTGACCGAGGCCGGTGGCCGGGCCGGGGTGGCCGACGGCCGTCCCTACGACCCGACCCGGCGGCACCGCGCGACCGACGGGGGCCCGCTGGTCTGCGCCGCCGACGAGGAGGCCCACCGCAGGGTCAGCGCCGCGCTGCGCACCGGCGCCCTCGACGGCCCCCGCTGACCCGACCCGGCCGGGGTCGGCGGTCCTGGGTCAGCAGGCCGAGCTGAGGTCCTGGGCCTGGTTGGCCGCGTAGCCCTCCGACAGCGAGCCGAGCGAGCCGCCGGTGACCGCGGTCGGTGCCTTCTTCCGTCCGCTGCCCCCGAGCGAGGGCGACGGCGGCTCCTCGGAGCGCTGCACGGCGGCGGCCACCTTGTCGTGGACCAGGTCGATGTCGGGGTCGCCGGTGTCGATCATCGGCGGCACCAGCGACAGCGTGGCGACCTTCTCGTCCTTGGCCTGCATCGCCAGCGACATGAAGGTGTCCAGCTCCGAGGCCGGCAGGTCGGTCTGGATCAGCTCGGCCGAGGCGTCGGCGATGGCGGAGAAGTTGCGCACCACGGTCTGCGGGCTCAGCTGGGCGAGCATCGCGCTCATCACGCACTTCTGGCGCGCCATCCGGGAGTAGTCGTCGGAGCCGTCCCGGGCCCGGGCGTACCAGAGGGTGTCCATGCCGTCGAGCTTGCGCGTCCCGGTCGGGATGTAGCGCACGACGTCGTCGTCGAGGCCGCCGACCGGGATCGGCTGCCGGACGGTGAGGGTCACCCCGCCGACCGCGTCGACCAGCTCCCGGAACCCCTCCAGGTTGACCATCGCCCAGTAGTTCACGTCGAGACCGGTGATGCCCTCGACGGCCGTCACGGTGGCGTCGATGCCGGGGTGGTCGGACTTCTTGAACAGCTCGGGGCGGTCCTCGGCCCAGGTGGAGACACCGTTGAGGTAGTCGGCGTCGAACCCGTCCGGGAACTGCTCGTCCATCACGCTGCCCTCGCGGAACGGGAAGTTCCGCATGTTCCGCGGCAGCGAGACCAGCACCGTGCGCCCGGTGGCGGCATCGATCGAGGCGACCGTCATCGAGTCCGGGCGCAGCCCGACCCTCCCGGCGCCGGAGTCGCCCCCCATCAGCAGGACGTTGTAGCGGCCGTCGGTGGCGGCGGTGGCGATCCCGTCGCCGAACATCTCGCCGATGAACTGCTTCTGCACCCCCATCAGGTGCGCGCCGGTGAGCAGCGTCCCCGCGACCGAGAAGCAGAGCACCCCGTTGACCGCGACCACCGCGCGCCGGTGCCCCATCGCCAGGGTCAACGGCCTGCCGAGGCGCCAGGCGTCCATGAAGAGGACCGCCCAGAACACCGCCAGCGCCATCAGCACCAGCCGCACGACGCCGAGCAGGGTCGCGTCGGCGACCATCCAGTACGCCAGGTCCCGGTCGACCGCGACCGAGACGAGCACGGCCACGGTCAGGGCGACGGCCACCAGCCAGGTCCGGAAGGCCGCGAGCCCGAGCCGGCGGTTGCCGGCGAGCAGCTGCGCCGAGCCCGGCACGACGAGCGTCATCGCCATCAACGACAGGGCGCGCCGGAAACGCACGCGCTGGGCCCGCTCGGCGGCGGTGTAGCGCCGGGGGCGGGGCGTACCGGAGGGTCTGCTGGGGTCGTTCGGACCTCGGGTCGCACTGGGGGAAGACAGCACGTCGGCCAGTATCACCAGTCCCATCCGTCACAGCCGTCCCGACGCGCCGGGCCGGACCCGCCGAGGCCGCCGGGCGTTGCCGGGCCTCGCCGCAGGGTGCGGCACGGTAGCGTCGCCGCCATGCCTGAGCGCCCGCCCCCCGGAGGCTCCCGCGGCGGCTCCGACGACGGGGCCGACTTCGGGTGGATCTACGGGGACCAGCCCCCTCGCGACCCCGACGCCACCCGGGCCATCCCCCAGCAGCCTCGCCCGTCCTCCCGGCCCCGGCAGCAGCCCGGCGCCGGCGACGACGACCGCACCCAGGTGATGGGGGCGCAGCAGCGCCCGTACCAGGCCCCGCGGCGCCCGGAGCCCGCGGCCGTGCGTCCCGCTCCCCCTCCCGGCCCGCCTGCCAGGCCGTCCTCGTCCCGCTCGGGGCGCCGGTGGCGCCCGCGGGTGCGTCACCTCCTCCTGCTGCTCCTCGTCTGGCTCGTCTTCCTGGTCGGCGTGCCGATCTACGCCTGGTCGCAGGTCGAGGAGGTGCCCTTCACCCCCGACGGCGACCGTCCCGACGACCAGCCCGGCACGACCTACCTGCTGGTCGGCAGCGACTCCCGTGGAGACCTCAGCGAGGAGGAGCGCACGGCCCTGGGCACCGGGGACGCCGAGGGCCAGCGCACCGACACGATCCTGCTGCTGCACACCGGGTCCGGACCCAACCTGCTGATGTCGATCCCCCGCGACTCCGTGGTGGAGGTGCCCGGCTCCGGGACCACGAAGATCAACGCCGCCTTCGCCTTCGGCGGCGCCCCCCTGCTGACGCAGACCATCGAGAACGAGACCGGGATCCGGGTCGACGAGTACGTCGAGATCGGCTTCGGCGGGTTCGTCGACGTGGTGGACGCCGTCGGCGGGGTCGAGATCTGCCCCCGGGAGGCGATGCAGGACCCGCTGGCCAAGCTGGACGTGAAGAAGGGCTGCCAGGAGGCCGACGGCGCGACCGCGCTCGGGTACGCACGCTCCCGCAAGCTCTCCGAGCTCGGGGACATCGACCGGGCCCGGCGCCAGCGCGAGGTGATCTCCGCGATCGGGTCCGAGGCGGTCTCGCCCTGGTCGGTCGTCAACCCGTGGCGCTACTGGCGCCTGAACAACGCCGGGGCCGACGCCGTCGCGGTCGGGGAGGGCATGGGCCCGGTCCGCGCCGCGATGTGGGCCAGCGCGATGACCAACGTGAACGGCGACAGCGGCCTGACCTGCGGGGTGCCGATCGCCAACCTGAACGTCGACTGGGACCCCGAGCGGGCGCCGCAGATGTTCCGCGCGATCATCGAGGACGACACCGAGAGCATCACCCCCGAGCTCTGCAGCCCGACCGGAGGCATCCAGTGACCGGCTACCAGACCCTCTCCGTCGCCGTCGACGACGTCGGGGTCGCCACCCTGACGCTGGACCGGCCCGAGGCGATGAACTCCTTCACCGTCACCATGGCCCGCGAGCTGCTGCACTTCTTCACCGTCGACGCCCACGACGACGCCGTGCGCGCGGTGGTCGTCACCGGCGCCGGACGCGCGTTCTGCGCCGGGATGGACCTCTCGGCGCAGGGCAACGTGTTCGGGCTCGACGAGTCGGCCGACCCGACCCCGGAAGGCATCCGCGCCCACCTGACCGAGGAGCCGTACCAGGACGGGGTGCGCGACACCGGGGGCAAGGTCACGCTCGCCATCCACGCGCTGCCGAAGCCGGTGATCGCCGCGATCAACGGTGCCGCCGTCGGGATCGGCGCCACGATGACCCTGGCCATGGACCTGCGCCTGGCCTCGACCACGGCGCGGATCGGCTTCGTCTTCGGCCGCCTCGGCATCGTGCCCGAGGCCGCGTCGAGCTGGTTCCTGCCGCGCATCGTGGGCATCGCCCAGGCGCTGGAGTGGGTCTACGCCGCCGACGTCCTCACCGCCGAGCAGGCCCACGCCGGTCGGCTGCTGCGCTCGCTGCACGAGCCGGAGGACCTGCTGGGCGCCGCCCAGGACCTCGCCCGCTCGTTCGTCGTCGACCGGTCCCCGGTGGCGCTGGGGCTGGCCAAGCAGCTGATGTACCGCAACAGCGCGGCGGCCGACCCGCTCGAGGCGCACCTGTCGGACTCGCTGGCGATGTTCCACGCCTCGATCGCCGACGGCAAGGAGGGCGTGGCCGCCTTCCGCGAGAAGCGCACCCCCCGGTTCACCGGACGCGCCTCGGACCTGCCGCGCGTCTTCGACTGACCACCCGGAGGCGACCCGCCGACCGGAGAACGTACAGTCCCCGCTCGACCTCGGCCGGCCTCCGAGTCGTCGCAGGTCAGCGGGGCGAGGTGCGGGGGTCGCCCTCGAGATCGGGCGGACTGTACGTTCTTCGGTCGCTCAGGACGACTGCGTGCGCGGGTCCAGGCCCGGCCCGGCCACGGTCCCCACCACGGTCGCGCGGCGGGCGGTGCGCCGCAGCGTGGTCAGCACCGAGGGCCCGAGCAGCGCGATCGCGACGGCGTTGGTGATCGCCCGGCCGGTGTCGAAGCTCCCGGTCGAGGTGATCAGGGTGTAGCGCAGGAAGGCGACCAGGTTCTCCGCCACGGGGGCACCGGGGACGTAGGTCAGGTCCCCGGTCGCGCCGGGCACCCCGACCCCCAGGACGAACGGCCAACCCGAGAGGTTCATCAGCAGCCCGAAGGCGTACGCCGCGACGATCCCGTAGCCGGCCAGCATCACGATCTCGGCCCGGCCGCGGACCCGCTGCGGCAGCAGCCCGGCCCCCATCCCGACCCAGGCCGAGACCAGCATCTGGAACGGCAGCCACGGGCCCACGCCCGCGGTCATCAACGCCGAGGCGAACAGGGCCGTGCACCCGAGGGCGAAGCCGAAGCCGGGCCCGAACACGCGCCCGGCCAGGATCAGCAGGAAGAAGACCAGCTCGATGCCGCCCGTCCCGGCCGACATCCCGCGCAGCACGGCGACGAGCGCGCTGAGCACCCCCAGGACCGCCAGCACCCGCGGGTCGAGCCCGGCCTCGGAGATCTCGGCCAGCACCACCACCAGCACCAGCGGGACCAGGGCCAGGAACAGGAACGGCGGGTCCACCCGGTCCCCGGGCGCCGGCTCGAGCAGCAGCGGCCAGCACAGCATCATCAGCCCGCCCGCGGAGGCCAGCGCCAGCACCGCAGCGGTGCGGCGCGTGACCGGCACCGCCGTGGGACGCGCAGGCGCCCGGGTCGGGGCGCTCACGTGCGGACCCCCATCGCCGCGGCGACCTCGTCCACGCGCAGCCAGGGGGCGCCGAGCACCTTGGTGACCTGGGGGGCGAACGCCGGTGACTCGGCGACCACCTGCCGCACCGGGCCGGACGAGACGACCTCGCCCTCGGACATCACCACGACGCGGTCCGCGCACAGCGCGACGAACTCGACGTCGTGGGTGGCCACCAGCACCGTCCGGCCACCGGCGGACACGAGGTCGCGCAGGAGCACGGCCAGGCGGGCCTTGGCGGCGTAGTCCAGGCCCCGGGTGGGCTCGTCGAGGAGCAGCACCGGCGGGGCGGCGCTGAGCACCACGCCCAGGGCCAGCGCCATCCGCTGACCCTCGGACAGGTCGCGCGGGTGCTGCTCGTCGGGGATGCCGGGGGCCAGCGCGTCGAGCAGCTCGCGGGCGCCGGGACCGGCGACCCCGCACTCCTCCCCCACGCTCTCGAGGTACAGCAGGTCGGCCGGGTTCTGCGGCAGCAGCCCCACCAGGCCGCGCCGCTCGCGGGCGGTGGCCGCACCGGTGTCCTGCTCCCCGACCCGCACCCGGCCGGCGCGGCGGGCGCCCCCGCCCTGCAGCGTCCACAGCAGCGAGGACTTGCCGCAGCCGTTGCGCCCCATCAGGGCGGTGACCACCCCGGCCGGCAGGGTCAGGTCGAGCTCGCGCACCGCGACGGTGGCACCGTGCACCACGGTCACGCCGGTCGCGGCGAGGACGTCGTCGCCGGTGGGCGCGGCGTCCTCGTTCGCCGGGGGGTCGCCCAGGTCGAGGCCTCGTGCGCGGCGTCGTGCGTCGCGGACGTCCAGCGGGAGCGGCGACCACCCGGCGAGCCTCCCCAGCTCGACGATCGGCGGGACGACCGGGGAGTCGGCGAGGACCTCCGCCGTGGCGCCCACCCGCACCCGTCCGTCGCCGGTCAGCAGGCACATCCGGTCGGCGAAGGGCACGACCCGCTCGAGGCGGTGCTCGGCCAGCAGCACCGAGACCCCGAGGTCGCGCACGAGCCTGGTCAGCGTCGCCAGCACCTCCTCGGCCGCGGTCGGGTCGAGGGCGGAGGTCGGCTCGTCGAGGACCAGCAGCCGAGGGTGCATGGTGAGCACGGAGCCCAGCGCGACCCGCTGCTGCTGGCCCCCGGACAGGGTGCGCAGGTCGCGGGCGCGCAGGTCGGCCACGCCCAGCAGGTCCAGGGTCTCCTCGACCCGACGGCGCATCGTCCCCGGGGGGAGGCCGAGCTGCTCCATGCCGTACGCCAGCTCCTCCTCGACGGTGTCGGTGACGAACCCGGAGGCGGGGTCCTGACCGACGTAGCCGATGGCGTGCGCCCGCTCCCGCGGGGGCGTCCGGACGATGCTGGTCCCGTCGAGCAGGACGTCACCCTCCAGCCGACCTCCCGAGAAGCGCGGCACCAGACCGGTGACCACGCCGAGCAGGGTCGACTTGCCGACCCCGGTGCGCCCGGAGACCAGGACCAGCTCGCCCTCCTCGACGGTGAGGTCGACCCCGTCCAGGACCGGGTGCGTGGCGGCCCCGCCGTGCCCCTCGTGGTCGACGGGGTCGTAGCGCAGGGCGACGTCGCGGAGCTCGATCACGCGACCACCGCCGGTTCCCGGCGCCTCAGGGCCACGGGGTCGGCGCGGGCGGCGAGCACCGGCGGGGGCGCGGCGAGGGCGGCGAGGAGCCCGAGCAGGGGCCCCAGGAGCGCCAGCAGGGTGACCGGGGGGACCCCGGAGAGGTCGGGGTAGGCCACGGCCACCTGCGGGGCGACGACCACGAGGTCGGCGACCCGGACCCCGGAGGACAGGGCCGTCCCGGTCACCGCCACGGCCACCCCGCTGGCCGCGACCAGCACCTCGGGCCAGCGCCACCGGTCGGCCCGGTAGCGGGTGCGCTCGACGCGACGTCCCGCGCTCACCAGCCCACCGGCGGCCAGGAGCAGACCGCCGAGGAGGAACGCGCTGCCGACCGGCCCGGCGACGGCCCCGGTCTGGTCGAGCAGGGCGTAGGTGCCCACGCACACGCCGAGCAGCCCGGCCAGCATCAGGCCGCCGGTGGTGCGCCGCTGGCTGCGCGTCGCCGCGCCGGCGCGCCCGTACCCCCGGGTGTCCATGCCCGCGGCGAGCGCCAGCGACCGTTCGAAGGCGTCCTCGAGGACGGGCACGACGAGGCGTCGCAGACCGCGTACGCGGCCCCGGCCCCGCCCCCGGGGGTCGTCGGCCCGCAGCGCCTGCGCGGCACGGACCCGCCGCACGCTGTCGGCCAGCTGCGGCAGCACGCTCACCGCGACGACCAGGGCCGTGCCGATCTCGTAGAGGGCCGGAGGGACCGAGCGCAGCAGCCGCTTGGGGTTGGCCAGGGCGTTCGCCGCGCCGACGCAGACGAGGATCGCCGCCAGCCGCATGCCGTCGTACAGCCCCCCCAGCAGCGACTCCCGCGTGAGCGGGCCGAGGAACGTGATCGCCAGGACCGGCTCGGGCAGCGGCAGCGTGAAGGACGGCAGGTCGAGCAGGACCGTTCCCGGGTAGCCGCTGCCCACCAGCACCCGGAAGACCACCCGCACCACCACGACGACCAGCCCGAGCCACAGGTACAGCCGGAACGACCTGCTCCAGGGCTGGTCACCGCGGCGGGCGAGGACCGTCAGCGTCGCGGCGCCCACCAGCAGGAGCAGCAGGTAGGGGTTGGTCGTGAGCGACGCCGCCACCGCGAGCCCGAGCGCCCACAGCCACCAGGCCACGGGGTGCAGGTCGCGGGGCAGGCGTGCGCTCACGAGCGGTCCCGGGCTCCCCGCAACCGTCGCACGCCCGCCGCCGCACCGCCGAGCAGCAGCAGGCCGACCACCAGCGCCGGGGCGACCCAGACCGGCAGCCCGTCGGCGACCGGGGTCTCCAGGGCCCGCGGGTCGACGGTGTCGTCGACCAGGGTGGTGCCCTGCTCGGCGTCCGGCTCCGGCGTGGAGGACGCGGTCGCCCCGTCCGGACCGTCCCTGCCGTCCCGGCCGTCCTGGTCACCCCGGCCCCGCGGGTCCCGGCGTTCGCGCGAACCCGCCCCGGCCTTCGCGTCGGGACCGTCGGCCCCGCCTCGGACCCGGGCGCGGTCGGAGCGGTCCTCACGGTCCTGGGCCCCGTCAGGCGCCCCCGGGGAGGACCCGGTCGAGGCCGAGCCGGTGGATGGCTCGGAGGTGGGGCCGGTCGGCGAGGGGGACGCGGCGGGCGTGCCCGGTGCGGCGGTGCCACCGGTGCCCCCGGCCCCCCCGGTGCCGCCCGCGCTGCCGCCGGAGCCGCCGGAGCCGCCGGAGCCGCCGGCACTGCCCGAGCCGCCGGACGCGCCGCTGCTCTCCGACGCCGTGACGGGGGGCGCCACCGAGGGCGGAGTCCGGTCACCGGTGCTGAACCGGAACGCCACCGAGCCGCCGGCGGGCACGGACAGGCTGCGGACACCGACGCTGGAGTACTGCCAGCCGCCGGAGCCGCCGTCCGACCACCACAGTCCCCAGTAGGCGTCCCCCGGCGAGGCGTTCACGCACGGGTCGTTGGCCGGGGCGCCGCCCACCCGGCAGACGAAGCCCGGCTCGCGCTGGGCGTAGGTCAGGGCGACGCCGGTGTCGGCGAAGTTGTCGGTCGCCGTGCCGCCGTCACCGTCGCAGCCGGAGCTGGCACCACCGCCGAGGCTGGCCCGGTCGACGACCACGGTGACCCCGGGCCCGCCGCCGCAGGTCGCGGCGGCGGCCGGGGCCGCGGTGAGCACGGACGCCGCCGTCACCGGGACCGCGAGGGAGCCGGCCGCGAGGGCGAGGGCGGCCGCGGACCGGGCGTGACGGCGGGCGTTCACGCCCGGCAGGCCTTCACGCGCAGGTACTCCAGGCCGGGAGCGGCCTGGGCCGTCGCGCGCCGGAACTGGTCGCGGGTGCTCTCGGTGACCCCGGCGTCCTGCGCGGTGCGGTACGCGGCGCGGTCGTAGGCGATGGCGCCCGCGTCCGCGCCGCCGACCAGCTGGAGGCCACGGACCCAGGAGGCCGCCTCGGACGCCTGGGCGCAGCGCCCGGCCCCACCCAGCGCCCAGGCCGCCAGGCCGGTGCTGTTGCCGTTGGGCGCCGTGGTCGGCGCGCTGCTGCCGACGCTGCCGTTGCGGCGCTGCTGCTCGGCGATCCAGGACGACCCGGACCTGATGGCGCGCTTGACCTTGCGGCCCGGCTGGTCCTGCGCCTGCAGGTTCAGCAGGTTGATGGCGGTCGTGTCCAGGTCGGCCTTGCTGTTCTTCGGCCCCGCGGCGTCGCAGGACTGCTTGCGCGCGCCCGGCGTCTCCCAGGTTCAGGCGGAAGTAGCCCTCCCGGCACTGCTGGAGCAGGAGGTAGGACCGGGCCGACGCGGCCCGCCGGGACCCGGCCTCGGTGAGGGCGCGCACGGCGAAGGACTGCCCGAGGGAGTTCGCGAAGTCCCCGAAGTCCGAGGTGTCGACGATGCGGCCGCGGGCGTCACCGCGCCGGGTGACCTGGCCCTCGAGCCGCTGCACGAGGTCGGCGCCACCGAAGGCGCGCGCGTCGCCGTCGGTGGCGAGCACGAAGGAGGTCAGCTTGGCCAGGGCGTTGGCGTAGGTGCTCCCGTCGTCCCCGAAGCGGTCACCGGTGTAGTAGTCGCTGCTGGTCGGCTCGAGGTCGTCGCGGACCTCGCGGGCCTCGCCCGCCCGGTCGATCTCGAGCAGCGCGGTGGCGGCGTCGATCGTCAGCCCGGCGTCGGTGCCGCCGAACCCGTCGGGGAACGGCCCACCCTCGAGCTCGGAGGCGAGCCAGCCCGCGGCGTCGTCGGCCGGGGCCGCGGAGGAGGAGGGGGCGGAGGTGAGGACGCCGGTCACGGCGAGGGCCGCGACCGCCAGGGTGGTCCCGGCGCGGCGCGCGAGGGTGTGAGACATCAGGATCGTTCCTTCCCGCTGCACAGCGGGAGGTCGCGCGCGGACCGGTGCCGCGGGTCGATCCCCGCTGCTTTCCACGACAGCGTGTGATCAGGACGCGCCGTGGCGGGCGTTCCGGCTCGCCCCACGAGGGGGCCTACGGTTGCGGGTCAGCGCCGGAGTCGGACCGGCTTTCCCCACCACGGGCGTGCAGAGGTGGTGCGCGCACACTGTACCTCCGCCCGACCGCCGCGCGCGACGACGTCCGGCGCGCGGGCGGCGCCGCTACGCCAGCTTCTCCAGCACCAGCTCGCGCACCCGGGCCGCGTCGGCCTGGCCGCGCATCTCCTTCATCACCGCACCGATCAGGGCTCCTGCGGCGGCGTGCTTGCCGGCGCGGATCTTGTCGGCCACGCCGGGGTTGGCCGCGATCGCCGCGTCGACCGCGGTCGACAGCGCGCCCTCGTCCGAGACCACCGCCAGCCCGCGGGCGGCGACGACCTCGTCCGGGGTGCCCTCGCCGGCGACCAGGCCGTCGATGACCTGACGGGCGAGCTTGTCGTTCAGCGTGCCCTCGTCGACCAGGGCCTGCACGCGGGCCACGTCGACGGGGGCGACGCCGAGCGCGGCGATGTCGGTGCCCGAGTCGTTGGCGGCGCGAGCCAGCTCGCCGAGCCACCACTTGCGCGCGGCCTGCGGCGAGGCGCCGGCGGCGACGGTCTCCTCCACCACGCCCAGGGCGCCCGCGTTGGCGGTGTCGCGCATCTCCAGCTCGGAGAAGCCCCACGCCTCCTGCAACCGGGCCCGGCGCACGGCCGGGGGCTCGGGCAGGGCTCCGCGCAGCTGCTCGACCCACTCGCGCGACGGCGCGACCGGCACGAGGTCGGGCTCGGGGAAGTACCGGTAGTCCTCGGCGTCGGACTTCTCGCGGCCCGAGGTGGTCACGCCGGTGTCCTCGTGCCAGTGCCGGGTCTCCTGCAGGATCGACCCGCCGGCGTCGAGGACGGCCGCGTGGCGCTGCATCTCGTAGCGCACGGCCCGCTCGACCGAGCGCAGCGAGTTCACGTTCTTGGTCTCGGTGCGGGTGCCCAGGCCGCCCGCGTCCTTGGGTGCCAGCGAGAGGTTGACGTCGCAGCGCAGGGAGCCCTGCTCCATCCGCACGTCCGAGACGCCGAGCCCGAGCAGGATCTCGCGCAGCGCGGCGACGTACGCCTTGGCCACGTGCGGCGCGCGGGCGCCGGTGCCCATGACCGGGCGCGTCACGATCTCGATCAGCGGGATGCCGGCGCGGTTGTAGTCGACCAACGAGTGGTCGGCACCGTGGATGCGGCCGGTCGCCCCGCCGACGTGCAGGGACTTCCCGGTGTCCTCCTCCATGTGGGCGCGCTCGATCTCGACCCGCACGGTCTCCGTGCCGCCGTCCTCGGTCGGCACCGCCACGTCGAGGTAGCCGTCCGCGCAGATCGGCTCGTCGTACTGGCTGGTCTGGAAGTTCTTCGGCATGTCGGGGTAGAAGTAGTTCTTGCGCGCGAAGCGGCACCACTCCGCGATGTCGCAGTTCAGCGCCAGCCCGATCCGGATCGCGGACTCCACCGCGACCGCGTTGACCACCGGCATCGCGCCGGGCAGGCCCAGGCAGGTCGGGCAGACCTGCGTGTTGGGCTCGGCGCCGAACTCCGTGGCGCAGCCGCAGAACATCTTCGAGGCGGTGCCCAGCTCGACGTGCACCTCGAGCCCCAGGGCAGGGTCGTACGCCGCGAGGACGTCGTCCCAGGCGACCAGCGTGTCGCTCACAGCGAACCTCCAGAGGTGGTCAGGACGGGGGCACGGTCCAGGAGCGGGCCGCCCCACGCCTGGGTCAGCAGCGCCTCGGCGGCGGCGCCGACGCGGTAGCAGCGGTCGTCGGCCAGGGCCGGGGCCAGGACCTGGAAGCCCGCGGGCAGCCCGTCCTCGTCGGCCAGGCCGCTGGGCACCGAGATCCCCGGCAGCCCGGCCAGGTTGGCCGGGATCGTGGCGAGGTCGTTGAGGTACATCGCGATCGGGTCGTCGAGCTTCTCCCCCAGCCGGAAGGCGGTGGTCGGCGCAGTGGGCGAGACCAGGACGTCGGCCTGCTCGAAGGCGCCGGCGAAGTCACGGCTGATCAGGGTGCGCACCTTCTGCGCCTGCCCGTAGTAGGCGTCGTAGTAGCCGCTGGACAGGGCGTAGGTGCCGAGCATGATGCGGCGCTTGACCTCGTCGCCGAAGCCGGCGTCGCGCGAGGCGCGCATCACCTGCTCCGCGGACGGCGAGTCGACCCCGTCGGGCAGGACCCGCAGGCCGTAGCGCATCGCGTCGAACTTGGCCAGGTTGCTCGAGGCCTCGGCGGGCAGGATCAGGTAGTAGGCGGCCAGCGCGTGCTCGAAGCTGGGGCAGGACACCTCGACGACCTCGGCGCCGGCGCCCACCAGCAGCTCGACGGTCTCGTGGAAGCGGGCCAGCACGCCGGCCTGGTAGCCCTCGCCGCCCAGCTCGCGGATCACGCCGACCCGCACGCCGCGCAGGTCGCCCTGGGCGCCCTGGCGGGCGGCGTCGAGCAGGCCGGTGAGCGGCTGCTCCACCGAGGTCGAGTCGCGCGGGTCGTGACCGCCGATCACCTCGTGCAGCATCGCGGCGTCCTCGACGGTGCGGGTCACCGGCCCGACCTGGTCCAGGGAGTTGGCCAGGGCCACCAGCCCGTAGCGGCTGACCGCGCCGTAGGTCGGCTTCATCCCGACGGTGCCGGTGACGGCGCCGGGCTGGCGGATCGAGCCACCGGTGTCGGTGCCGAGCGCGAGCGGGGCCTGGAAGGACGCCACGGCTGCGGCCGACCCGCCGCCCGAGCCGCCGGGGATCCGGTCGAGGTCCCACGGGTTGTGGGTCGGGCCGTAGGCGGAGTGCTCGGTGGAGGAGCCCATCGCGAACTCGTCCATGTTGGTCTTGCCCAGGATCGGCAGGCCCGCCGCGCGCAGCCGGGTCACCACGGTGGCGTCGTACGGGGGGCGCCACCCCTCGAGGATGCGTGAGCCGCAGGTGGTGGGCACGCCCTGGGTGGCCAGCACGTCCTTGACCGCGACCGGCACGCCGTCCAGGGGCGAGGCCGCCCGCCCGGCCGTGCGGCGGTCGTCGGACGCGGCGGCCTGGGCCAGCGCGCCCTCGGCGTCGACGTGGAGGTAGGCGTGGACGACGCCGTCGACCTCGGCGGTGCGGTCGAGCGCGGCCTGCGTCAGCGCGACCGAGGTCGTCTCGCCGGCGGCGAGCGCGGCGGCCAGCGCGGCGGCGGTGCTGCGGGTGGGGTCGAGGCTCACTGCTCGTCCCCCAGGATCCGCGGCACGGAGAACCGCTGCCTCTCGACCTCGGGCGCGCCGCCGAGGGCCTGCTCCGGGGTCAGCCCGGGCTCGACGACGTCGGCACGGAAGACGTTGGTCAGCGGCAGCGGGTGGGAGGTCGGCGGGACGTCGTCGCCGGCGACCCCGGCGATCGAGGCCACCGACTCCAGGATCACGGACAGCTGGGGGGCGAGGTGGTCCAGCTCGGCGTCGTCGAGGTCGATCCGGGCGAGGTCGGCGAGGTGGCGCACCTCCTCGCGGGTGATCCGGGCTTCAGGCATGCCGATCATCCTAGGAGCCGCGCCACGGCTCGGATCTCAGGGGCCGGTGCGTACAGTCAGTTGAAAGTTCAAGTTCATCACCCCCCACAGGAGGACTCCTCATGACGAAGGTCGCGATCATCTACTACTCCGGCTACGGCTCGGTGCACGCGATGGCGCAGCGCGCTGCGCTCGTCGCCGAGAAGGCCGGGGCCGAGGTCCGCCTCCGCCACGTCGCGGAGACCGCCCCGCGGGAGGTCGTCGAGTCGCAGGAGGCCTGGAAGGCCCACGCCGACGAGGTGGCCGACCAGCCCACCGCCTCCCCCGACGACATCGACTGGGCCGACGTCGTCCTGATGGGTTCCGGCACCCGCTACGGCCACGTCACGAGCCAGCTGCAGTCCTACCTCGACACCCTCGGCCCGCTCTGGGGCGAGGGCCGGCTGGCCGACAAGGTCTACTCGGCCTTCACCGCCAGCCAGACCCTGCACGGCGGCCAGGAGTCCACCCTCCAGGCCATGCACACCACGTTCTGCCACTTCGGCGGGATCATCGTGCCCCCGGGCTACACCGACCCGGTCAAGTTCAGCGCCACCGACGGCAACCCGTACGGCGTGGGCAAGGTCACCGGCGCCGGCAGCGAGCTGACCGAGGACGACCACGCGAGCCTCGACCACCTGGTCACCCGGTGCCTCTCGGTCTCGGCCAAGCTCACCGCCTGACCCCGCCCCACCCGCAGCACCACGACCCGTCACCGGCACCCGGTGGCGGGTCGTGCTGCGTCCGGCCCAACCGGACCGGGGGTCCACCGCATCTGGGATGGTGACCGACCGAGGAGGTCCGGATGACCCGATCCCCCAGCGACGACGAGTTCACCGCCCTGGTGCACGCGACGTGGCCCTCGCTCTACCGCACCGCCTACCTGCTGGTGGGCGACCGCGGCGAGGCCGAGGACCTCGTCCAGACCGCGCTCGCCAAGACCTACGCCTCGTGGTCGAAGGTGCGCGACGTCGCAGCCGCGCCGGGCTACGCCCGCACCACGCTCGTCAACACCGCCACGTCGTGGTTCCGCCGCAGGTCCTGGAACGCGGAGTCCCCGCGCGACGTCCTGCCCGAGCGGGCCGGCCCCGTCGGGGACCCCGACGACCGGCCCCTGCTCATCGCCGCCCTGGCCACGCTCGCCCCGCGGCAGCGCGCGGTCGTGGTCCTGCGCTACTACGAGGACCTGTCCGTCGCCGAGACCGCTCGTCTGCTCGGCATCAGCGACGGCACGGTCAAGTCGCAGACCTCCGACGCCCTCGCCCACCTGCGTACCCGGCTCGACGACGCCGTCGTGCCCTCCTCCCTGGGAGCCACCCGTGACTGACCGCCTGCACCAGCTGCTCCAGGACGAGGCCGACGGCCTCGCCGTCCCCGTCGCCCCCGTCGACGCCATCGTCACCGCGGGCCGTCGACGGCGCACCCGTTCCCGGTGGGCCGCCGTCACGGGCGCCGCGGCCGCGGCCGCCGTCGCTGCCGGCCTCGGGGTGACCCTCGTCGGCGGGCCGGGGCCCGACGAGGGCCGCGGCGACGACGTCGCCGCCTCCCCGGCCTACGCCGGGCAGGCCGCCTTCGCGGTCGGCCGCACGGTGTACGTCGGCAGCTCCGCGGAGCACCGGGTCACCGTGGAGGACGACGTCCGGGCGCTCTACCTCACCTCAGCCGGGGTCGTGGTGCGCAGCGGACGGACTCCCTGGACCGACGGCGGCGGCCCCTCCGACTACGACCTGGTCGCACCGGACGGGTCGACCAGGAGCCTCGGCATCGCGCTGGGCGACGTGGCACCGAGCGCGGACCCCTCGCAGCCCTACCTGGCCTGGGCCTCGGGAAGCGGTGGTCGGTGGACCGTCCACGTGCTCGACGTGCGGACCTCCGAGGAGACCACCGCCCGCGTCGACGGCGCGTTCACCTGGGGCGGGTGGGAGGCGCCACCGGTCTCCCTCGACGGCGACACGGTCTACGTCGGCCTCGACGCGCAGGCCACAGCCGTGCTCTGGCGCACCGGGTCCAGCCGACCCGCCGCCGGTCTGCCCGGGAGCCAGGCGCCCGACGTGCGGGACGGCCTGAGCGTGTCCGGTCCCCCGCTCGACCGTCGCTACCGCGCCACGGGCCCCGCCCAGGTCGTGGTCGCCGACAGCGGCGAGGTGGTGCGGGAGCTCGACGTGGCCGCGGACGCCTTCCTGGGGCTCTCCCCCGACGGGCGCTACGTCAAGGTCACCGACCAGGACACCGCCCCCGGGGCCCCCGAGCCCGAGACCGTCACCGTGGTCGACGTGCGGACCGGCACCACCGCGCTCGTGGACGGGCTGCCCCACGACTACGGCTGGACCCCGGACGGTGGTCTCGTGCGGGTCACCCGCGAGGAGGCTTCCGTCTGCAGCCCGGGCGGGCGGGAGTGCCGTGTGGTCGCGCAGGACCTCGGCCCCGGCGAGATCACGATCGGCGGGAGCTCCTACGAGTCCTGAGGGGCCTCGTCCGGTTGCGCGGCCGGCGGCGGGCCCTCGGCCAGCAGGGCGGCGAACCCGGCCTCGTCGAGCACCGGCACACCGAGCTGCTCGGCCTTCTCCGCCTTCGAGCCGGCGTTCTCCCCGACCACCACGAAGTCGGTCTTCTTCGACACCGAGCCGGACGCCTTGCCGCCACGGGCCAGGATCGCCTCCTTCGCCGAGTCGCGGCTGAAGCCCTCCAGCGAACCCGTGACCACCACGGTCAGCCCCTGCAGGGTCCGCGGCACCGACGTGTCGCGCTCGTCGGCCATCGAGACCCCCGCGCGGGTCCACCGGTCGACGATCGAGGCGTGCCAGTCCACCCGGAACCACTCCGTGACGGCCTCCGCGATGGTCGGGCCCACCCCGTCGGCGTCGGCGAGCTGCTCCTGGGTCGCCGCCCGGATCGCCTCCATCGAGCCCAGCTCGGTGGCCAGGGCACGGGCGGCGGTGGGGCCGACGTGCCGGATCGACAGCGCGACCAGGACCCGCCACAGCGGCACCTCGCGGGAGGCGGCCAGCCCGGCCAGCAACGAACGGCCGTTGGCGGACAGCACCCGCCCCCGGTCGCCGCCGTCCTCGCCCCTGCGCGCCGTGCGGGTGAACAGCTCGGTGCGCAGCAGCTTGTCCTCGTCGAGGTCGAAGACGTCGCCCTCGTCGGCGATCACCCCCGCGGTGAGCAGGGCGTACGCCGCCTCCGAGCCCAGCCCCTCGATGTCGAACGCGCCGCGCCCGGCCACGTGGAAGACCCGCTCGAGCACCTGGGCCGGGCAGGCCCGGTGGTTGGGGCAGCGCAGGTCCTTGTCGCCCTCCTTCTGCTGGGCCAGCGGGGTGCCGCACGAGGGGCACGCGGTGGGCATCTCCCACACCGGCAGTCCCTCGGGGCGCAGCGCGAGCACCGGGCCGACGATCTCCGGGATCACGTCGCCGGCCTTGCGGAGCACGACGGTGTCACCGGGGCGCACGTCCTTGCGGCGCACCTCGTGGGCGTTGTGCAGCGTGGCCATCTCGACCGTCGACCCGGCGACCCGGGTCGGCACCATCCGCCCGAACGGCGTCACGCGGCCGGTGCGCCCGGTGTTGACCTCGATGGCGAGCAGCTCGGCGTTGACCTCCTCCGGCGGGTACTTGAAGGCGATCGCCCACCGCGGTGCGCGGCTGGTCGAGCCGAGCCGGCGCTGCAGCGCGTAGTCGTCGACCTTGACCACGACGCCGTCGATCTCGTGCTCGACGTCGTGGCGGTGCTCGCCGTAGTGCGCGACGAGCTCGCGCACCTCGACCAGGGAGTCGAGCACGCGGACCCGGTCCGAGACCGGCAGGCCCCAGGCGGCCAGGGCGTCGTACGCCCCCGACTGCGACCCGGGCTCGAACCCCTCGCGGGCCCCGATGCCGTGGCAGACCATGCCGAGCGCGCGGGTGGCGGTCACCCGGGGGTCCTTCTGCCGCAGCGAGCCGGCGGCGGCGTTGCGCGGGTTGGCGAAGACCGGCCTCCCGGCCTCGGTCATCGTCTCGTTCAGCCGCTCGAACGCCGCGGTCGGCAGGAACACCTCGCCGCGCACCTCGACCAGCGCCGGCACGGGGTGCTCCTCGGTGCCGCTCAGCCGGGTCGGGACGCACCCGATGGTCCGGACGTTCGGCGTGACGTCCTCCCCGGTGCGTCCGTCGCCGCGGGTCAGCGCCCGGGTCAGCCGGCCCCGCTCGTAGAGCAGGTTGATGGCCAGGCCGTCCACCTTGAGCTCGACCAGCAGCCGCGGGTCGACCACGCCGTCGCGAGCCAGGCGGGCGTGCCAGGAGGCCAGCTCCTCGTCGGTGAAGGCGTTGTCCAGGCTCTCCATCCGCTGCAGGTGGTCGACCGCGGTGAACTCGGTCGAGACCGCCCCGCCGACCTTCTGCGTCGGGCTGTCCGGCGTGCGCAGCTCGGGGTGCGCCTCCTCCAGCTCCTCCAGCCGCCGCATCCGGCGGTCGAAGTCGGCGTCGTCGAGGGTGGGGTCGTCGAGGACGTGGTAGCGCCAGCGGGCGTCCTCGACGTCCTCGACCAGCTGGCGGTGCTCGTCGCGGGCCTCCGCGGGCGCCGGCTCGGGCGTGCTCATGGGGCCATCCTGCCGGGTGCCGCCGACATCTCCCCCCACCGGGAACATCCGGACGCGGGCCGACGTTCCGTGATGGAACGAAACCGTTTCGTTCCGTCCGGGCACCCGGACCGACCCCGGCACCGGAGGCACCCCGTGGACGTGGAGAGCGACCGGCCCGTCCCCGAGACCCGACCCCGGGTCGTGGGCGAGCGCGAGCAGGAGCTGCTCGACGCGACGCTCACCGTCCTGGCCGACGTCGGCTACGACCGCCTCACGATGGACGCGGTGGCCGCCGCCGCCCGGGCCTCGAAGGCCACGCTCTACCGACGGTGGCAGAGCAAGTGGGCCCTGGTCATCGATGCCTTCGTCTCGCAGAAGCCGCCCGTGGAGGCTCCGGACACCGGGTCGCTGCGCGACGACCTGCTCGCCGTCTACTGCGGGATGGGGGGCCTCACCGACCCGCGGCAGGTGGCCGTGCTCGGGGCGGTGCTCACCGCCGTCAGCCGGGACCCCGACTTCGCCGCGGCCTTCCGTCGTGACTTCGTCGGCCCCCGGATCGCGGCCAGCACCGTGGTGTTCGCCCGCGCCCGCGAGCGGGGCGAGATCGACGACGCCGTCGACCTGGACCTGCTGTCCGCCGTCCTGCCCGGGATCGTCCTGCACCACACCTTCGTGCTGGGCCGGGCCCCGGACCCCGCCATGGTCGCCGACGTCGTCGACCAGGTCGTCCTCCCGGCGGCGCGACACCGCCCCGCCGACCCGACCCGACCCGACCCGACCTGACCTGCCAGCACCGCCGGAACCGCCGGAACCGCCAGCACCGCCCGCCCTGCGCCACCCGTACCGCACGCTCGAGGAGCACGCCATGACCGACGTCGTCACCCCCGACGAGACCGCCCCGGACCCCGGGTCGGTCACCACCGAGGAAGCGCCCCAGACGAACCTGGGCTGGGCCCTCGTCCTGATCTCGATCGCCCAGCTGATGGTCGTGCTCGACGGCACCATCACCAACATCGCCCTGCCCTACATCGGCGCCGACCTCGGCATCGCCCAGGCCAGCCTCGCCTGGATCGTCACCGGCTACGCCCTGGCCTTCGGTGGCCTGCTGCTCCTCGGTGGCCGCCTCGGGGACCTCCTGGGCCGCCGCCGCGTCTTCGCCCTGGGCCTCGTCGTCTTCGCGGTCGCCTCGCTGCTGGGCGGCTTCGCCCAGAACGAGGCCATGCTGCTGTCCTCCCGCGCCCTCCAGGGCCTGGGCGCCGCGCTGGCCTCGCCCGCGGCGCTGGCCCTGATCACCACGACCTTCCCGGCCGGTCCTGCCCGGAACCGGGCCTTCGCGGTGTACGCCGCGATGTCCGGCGCCGGCGCCGCCGTCGGCCTCATCCTCGGCGGGTGGCTCACCGGGCTGGACAGCGTCTTCGGTCTGCAGCTCAGCGGCTGGCGCCTGACCTTCCTGATCAACGTGCCGATCGGCCTCGCCGCGGCCGCGCTCGCGCCCCGGTTCCTCCGCGAGTCCGCCAAGGGCGTCGGTCGGCTCGACGTCCCCGGTGCCGTCACCGGCACCCTGGGCCTGCTCGGGGTCGTCTACGGCCTCACCCGGGCCGGTGAGGAGCAGTACGGCTGGGGCGACACCTGGACCCTGGCCAGCCTCGCCGCGGGCGTCGCGCTCCTGGTGGGCTTCGTGGTGATCGAGTCCCGCGTGGCCGACCCGCTGCTGCCGCTGCGGCTCTTCCGCAACCGGACCCGCGCCGCGAGCTTCCTGGCGATGATGATCGCCCCGGCCGCGATGTTCGCGATGTTCTACTTCCTGAGCCTGTTCATCCAGCAGGTGATGGGCTACTCCTCGCTGCGGGCCGGTTTCGCCTTCCTGCCCTTCTCCTTCGGCATCGTCGTCGGCGCGGGCCTGTCCTCGACCCTGATCAGCCGCCTGGACCCCCGCTACCTCGCGGGGACCGGCACCCTGATGGCCGCGACGGCGCTCTTCATGTTCTCGCGCATCTCGGTCGACGACTCGGTCCGCAGCACGCTCGGCGCGCTCGGCCAGGGCGGCACGGTCGGCACCGACGTGAGCTACTCGACCTCGATCATGCCCTGGATCGTCGTGATGTCGATCGGCATGGGGCTGACCTTCGTGCCGCTCACGCTGACCGCCGTGCACCGCGTGGCCGACGCGGACACCGGGATCGGATCGGGCGTGCTGAACACCATGCAGCAGGTCGGCGGAGCCCTGGGCCTGGCCACCCTGAGCACGGTGTCGCTGCACTACATCAACCAGCGCGCGGACGCCGTCACCGGCGGCCTCGCCCAGGGTCTCGGCGGGGCGGGCCTCGACCCTGCCGCGACCGTCCCCGGCACCGGCACCAGCTTCCTCGAGGCCGCGGTCTTCCAGGCCTCGTTCACCGAGGGCGCGACCCACGCGTTCCTGATCGGGTCCCTGATGATGCTGCTGGCCTCGGCCGTCGTCTGGGTCTTCCTCGACGTCAAGCACGACGAGCTGGCCTCGGACGGTCCCCCGGTGGCGCACGGCTAGCCACCCCTGCGGACACGTCCGCAGGCACCGGGACCCGCACGACGTCGTACGGCGCGCGCCGCAGTCGCGGTGCGCGCCGTACGACGTCCCAGGGCCTCGCCGGGTCAGGTCCCGGACGCGTCGTGCACGCGGAGGAACTCCAGGTGCCGCTCGTACTGGTCGCACACGTCGTCGATGAGCTGCGTGCGGCTGTAGCCGAGGATGTCGTAGCCCTGGCCCCCCTCGCGCAGGTGCACCTCGAGACGGGAGTAGCGCTCGTCGCCGCGCGGCGCCCACCCTCCGTACGCCGGGATCGGCTGCTCGCGGTGCTGCACCCGGTAGACGAACGGCAGGTCCGCCCCGACGTCGGCGTGCAGGGCGATCCCGGGCTGGCCCATCTCGTCGGAGCAGGTGCGGACCTCGACGCCCACGCCCTGGTCGCGCAGCTCGGCGGCGACCTCGTCGAAGGCGGGACCGGCCACGGTGCCGAGGTAGTCCTCGGCCTTGGCGCGGTCGGGGAACGTCATCACCCGACGCACGCGGGACTGCCAGGGCACGCGCGACGGGCGCCCGCTCGGCTCGTCCGGCGCGCTGCGGCTCGACAGCACCCCCGGCAGCGAGCCCGACCTGCTCTCGGACACCTGCGCCTCCACCGACAGCGCCCGGTAGAGCCCCCACATGACCGGGATCAGCACGAACGCGAACGGCAGCCCGACGATGATCGTGGCGTACTGGAGCGCGAAGATGCCGTCCGCGGACAGGATCGCCAGCGTCAGCGCACCCGTGGCGGCGGCCCAGAAGATGCGCAGCCACGCCGGCCCGTCGTCGGCGTTGGTCCGCAGCCGCGAGGACAGGTTGGCCATCACCAGCGCGCCGGAGTCGGCCGAGGTGACGTAGAACAGCAGCCCGACCAGGATGGCCAGCGTCGCGACCACCGGGAACGCCGGGTACTGCTGGAGCAGCGCCCACAGTCCTTCGGAGGGGTCCACGCCCTCCTCGATGACGGTCTGGAACGAGGCGTTCCCCCCGCGGATCTCGTCCAGCGCGGCGTTGCCGAACACGCTGATCCACATGACGATGTAGGTGAAGGGGATGATCAGCGCACCCAGCACGAACTGGCGGATCGTGCGCCCGCGCGAGATGCGGGCCAGGAACAGCCCGACGAAGGCCGACCAGGCCACCCACCAGGCCCAGAAGAACAGGGTCCACAGCCCCATCCAGGAGCTGTTGTCCTCGAAGGCGAACGTCTGGTTCGTCATCTCCGGGAAGAGCCGTGCGTAGTCGCCGACGTTGAGCACCAGCGCGTTCAGCAGGTACGACGTCCGCCCGGTGACCAGGATGAAGAGCACCAGCGTGATGGCCAGCAGCACGTTGAGCTGGGAGATGACCTTGATCCCCCGCTCGACGCCGGTGGTCGCCGAGACGGCCGCGATCACCACGGCGAGCACGATCAGGGCGCTCTGGGTGGCCAGGCCCTGCGGGACGCCGAAGACGATGGTGAGCCCGACGTTGAGGCTCACCACGCCGATCCCCAGGGAGGTGGCCACGCCGAAGATGGTGCCGAGGACGGCCGCGATGTCGGTGGCGTGCCCGATCGGCCCGTCGACCTTCTTGCCGATCAGCGGGTAGAGCGCGGAGCGCACCGCGAGCGGGAGGTTCATCCGGTAGGCGAAGTAGCCCAGCGCCATCCCCATCAGCGTGTACATGCCCCAGCCGGACAGGCCGTAGTGGAACAACGTCCACACCGTGCCCTCCCGCGCGGCCTGGACCGTGCCGCCCTCGATGGACGGCGGGTCGAGGTACTGCACGGCCGGCTCGTAGACCGAGTAGAAGATCAGGTCGGTGCCGATGCCCGCGGCGAACAGCATCGCCGCCCAGGCGCCGGTGGAGAACTCCGGACGGGAGTGGTCGGGACCGAGCCGGACCGTGCCGTGCTTGGAGAAGGCCAGGTACAGCACGAACACCAGGACCGAGCTGGTCAGCGCGATGTAGAACCAGCCGAAGCCGGTGGACACCTGACCGACCAGGGAGGCGAGCGTGGCCTCGGCCCGGTCCGGGGCGAGCACGCACCAGATCGTCACCGCGAGCGTGATCAGCGCGGCCGGCACGAAGACGGGGACGTTGAGCCGCGACGACGGCTCCTCGGGTACCGGGCCGGTCGCCGGCGGTCGTGCGTCGAGGTCGGTCATCGTGTTCTCCTGTGGTCTCGCGTCCGGGGCAGGCTGCTCGTGCGGGTCGGGCCGGTGCGGGTCAGCTCGGTGGACGCACCGTTCCGGGCCGCGCGTCGTTGCGCGGGTCGCCCTGCGGGTAGAGCGGCATGCCGGTTCCGTGACGGTAGAACGGGACGTCCTCCGGCGCCAGAGGCGTGTTTCCGGCGATCAGGTCGGCGGCCTTCTCGGCGAGCATCATCACCGGGGCGTAGATGTTGCCGTTGGTGACGTAGGGCATCACCGAGGCGTCGACCACCCGCAGCCCCTCGACCCCGTGCACCCGCATCGACGACGGGTCGACCACGGAGCCCTCGTCGGTGCCCATCCGGGCCGTGCAGGAGGGGTGCAGCGCGGTCTCGGCGTCCGCCGCGACCCAGTCCAGGATCTCCTGGTCGGTGCTGACGCCGGGCCCGGGCGAGATCTCCCCGGCCGAGAACGGCGCGAACGCCGGCTGCTCCAGGATCTCGCGCGCGGCGCGGACCATCTCGATCCACTCCTGGCGGTCGCTCTCGGTGGACAGGTAGTTGAACTGCAGCGCCGGGTGCTCGAACGGGTCCGTGCTGCGGATCTTCAGCGTCCCCCGCACGTCGGAGTACATCGGGCCGATGTGCACCTGGTACCCGTGCTCGGCGGCCGGCCGCGAGCCGTCGTACCTGATCGCGATGGGCAGGAAGTGGAACATCAGGTTGGGGTAGGCGACCCGGTCGTTGCTGCGGGTGAACCCGCCTGCCTCGAAGTGGTTGGAGGCGCCCACCCCGCGGCGGCCGAAGAGCCACTCGGCGCCGATCCGGGGCTTGTGCCGGTGCTTGAGCCAGGGTGCGATCGACACCGGCTGCTTGGCGGCGTGCTGGATGTAGACCTCGAGGTGGTCCTGCATGTTCGCGCCCACGCCGGGCAGGTCCGCGACCACGTCGATGTCGAGCCGCTTGAGCAGCTCGGGGTCGCCGATCCCGGCCAGCTGGAGCAGCTGCGGGGAGTTGATCGCCCCGCCGCACAGGATGACCTCGCCGGCCTCGACGCTGCGCCGAGCCCCGTGGCGGCCCACACCGCGGACGTAGTCGACACCCGTGACGCGGGGACCGCCGGCCTCCCGGGCGATCCGCAGCCCGGTGACCTGGGCCAGGGTGTGCACGTCGAGGTTGGGCCGGTTCCGCACCGGGTGCAGGTAGGCCTGGCTGGCCGAGAGACGACGGCCGCGGCTGACGTTGCGGTCGAAGGGCGCGAACCCCTCCTGGCGGTAGCCGTTGACGTCGTCGGTCAGCGGGTGCCCGGCCTGCTGGACGGCCTCGAAGAACGCGCCGAACAGCGGCGAGGACGCCGGGCCGCGCTCGAGCACGAGCGGGCCGGCACCGCCGCGCCACGCGTCCGCGCCCGCGGTGGTGGTCTCCATCCGCTTGAAGTACGGCAGGCAGTGCGCGTAGTCCCACTGCCCCATCCCGGCGTCGGCGGCCCAGCGCTCGTAGTCGAGCGGGTTGCCGCGCTGGAAGATCATCCCGTTGATGCTCGAGGACCCGCCGAGCACCTTGCCGCGGGCGTGGTAGACCGTCCGCCCGCCCATGTGGGGCTCGGGCTCGGAGGTGTACTTCCAGTCGTAGAGCCGGTTCCCGATCGGGTACGGCAGCGCTGCGGGCATGTGGATGAACGGGTCGAGCTTGGTGTCGTTGCGACCGGCCTCGAGCACCAGCACGCGGGTGCCGGGCTCGGAGGAGAGACGGTTGCCCAGCACGGACCCGGCCGAGCCGCCCCCGACGACGACGTAGTCGTAGCGCTCGCTCATGACGGGTCTCCCTCGCTCGGTCCGAACCAGCCCTGGGGGACGGGGCGGGTGTTGTGCCAGACGTGCTTGGTCTCGCGGTACTCCTCGAGCCCGGCCAGGCCCAGCTCGCGACCGACGCCGCTCTGCTTGTAGCCGCCCCACTCGGCCTGGGGCACGTACGGGTGGTAGTCGTTGATCCAGATCGTGCCGTGCCGCAGCCGCGCCGCGACCCGCTCGGCGCGCCCGGCGTCGCGGGTCCAGACCGCACCGGCGAGGCCGAAGATGGTGTCGTTGGCGATCGAGACCGCCGCGTCCTCCAGGCCGTCCGCGTCGGCGCCGGTGAAGGTCTCGACCGTCAGCACGGGCCCGAAGGACTCGTCCTGGACGCAGCTCATGTCGGCGGCGCAGCCGTCGAGGATCGTGGGCCGGTAGTACCAGCCGCGCTCGTGGGCCTCCCCCTCCGGCCGGGCGCCGCCGGCCCGGAGGACCGCGCCCTCGGCCAGTCCGGCCGCGACGTACGCCTCGACCTTCTCGCGGTGCGCCTCGGAGATCAGCGGGCCGGTCTCGGCGTCGTCGTCGAACGGTCCACCGAGGCGGATCTGCTCGGTGCGCTCGACGAGCGCCGCGACGAACTCGTCGTGGATGGAGTCCTCGACGACGAGCCGGGCGCCCGCGGAGCACACCTGGCCGGAGTCGAGGAAGATCGCGGTCAGCGCCATGTCGAGGGCGGTCTCGAGGTCGGCGTCGGCGAAGACGATGTTCGGGTTCTTGCCGCCGAGCTCGAGGGCGACCTTCTTGACCGTCTCGGCGGCCGAGGCCATGATCCGGCGCCCGGTGACCAGGCCGCCGGTGAAGGAGACCAGGTCGACCTCGGGGGCCGAGGTGAGCGTCGGGCCGACCCGGTCGCCGGCGCCGAGGACGAGGTTGGCCACGCCGTCGGGCAGGCCCACGTCGCTCAGCGCCCGCATCAGCCAGATCGCGGTGGAGGGCGTGAGCTCGCTGGGCTTCAGCACGAAGGTGTTGCCGGCGGCCAGCGCGGGGGCGACCTTCCAGGAGGTCTGCAGGAGCGGGAAGTTCCAGGGCGTGATCAGCGAGCACACCCCGACCGGCTCGTGGACGACCCGGCTGACCACGTCGGGCATGCCGGTGTCGACGACGCGCCCGGCGTCGGCCTGCGCGAGCCCGGCGTAGTGGCGGAAGACGTTCACGATGTCGTCGACGTCGATGCGCGACTCGAGCATCCGCTTGCCGGTGTCCAGGGACTCCAGCCGCGCGACCTCCTCCTTGTCGGCCTCGAGGCGGTCGGCGAGGCGGTGCAGCAGCGCGGCCCGCGCGGGGGCGGGCGTACGCGGCCACGGCCCGTTGTCGAAGGCGCTGCGCGCGGCGACGACGGCCGCGACGGCGTCCTCGGCGGTGGCCTCGGACACCTCCGCGACGACCTGGGTGGTGTCCGCGGGGCAGCGGACCTGACGCGTGGAGCCGTCGGAGGCGTCGCGCCACCGACCGGCGATGAAGAGCTCGGGCACAGGCTGACGCAACCGCACCGGAGCGGCCAGGTCAAACCCGTGTCCGTGACAGGGCGTCGGGGGCGTGACGGACACCCGGGACGTGGGGACATGACCTAGCGTCGAGCCATGGACTACAGGAGCCTCGGACCCACCGGCATGATGGTCAGCCCCCTCTGCCTCGGCGCGATGATGTTCGGCGCCTGGGGCGAGCCGGACCACGACGAGTCGATCCGGATCATCCGTCGCGCGCTCGACGCCGGGGTGAACGTGGTCGACACCGCCGACATCTACTCACGGGGCGAGTCCGAGGAGATCGTCGGCAAGGCGCTCGAGGGCCGCCGCGACGAGGTCGTCCTGGCCACCAAGTTCCACGGCCCGATGGACGTCGACATGGGCCAGACGGGGAGCCCGCTGAACCGGGGCAACTCCCGCCGCTGGATCGTCCAGGAGGTCGAGGCCAGCCTGCGCCGGCTGCGCACCGACTGGATCGACCTCTACCAGGTGCACCGCCCCGAGTGGGAGACCGACGTCGAGGAGACCCTCGCCGCGCTGACGGACCTGCAGCGCCAGGGCAAGATCCGCGCCTTCGGCTGCTCGACCTTCCCGGCCGCGGACGTGGTCGAGGCGCAGTGGATCTCCGAGCGGCGCGGGCTGGGCCGCTTCGTGACCGAGCAGCCGCCGTACTCGATCCTGGCCCGCGGCGTGGAGACGGACCTGCTGCCCGTCGCGCAGCGGTACGGCATGGGCGTGCTGCCGTGGAGCCCGCTGAACGGCGGCTGGCTGACCGGGCGCTTCCGCGCCGGTCAGGACGCCCCCGACAACCACCGCTCGCAGCTGCGCTCGAGCCAGTACGACCTCACGCTGCCGGAGAACCAGGCCAAGCTCGAGGCGGCCGAGTCCCTGGCCGTCCTGGCCGAGGAGGCCGGCGTGACGCTGGTGCACCTCGCGCTGGCCTTCGTCATGCAGCACCCCGGGGTCACCGCCCCGATCATCGGCCCCCGCACGATGGAGCAGCTGGAGACCCAGCTCGGCGCCACCGACGTGAAGCTGTCCACCGACGTGCTCGACCGGATCGACGAGATCGTCCCCCCGGGCGTGAACCTCGCCCGCGACGACGCCGGCTACGTCCCCCCGTCGCTCCAGGACCCCTTCCTCCGCCGCCGCCGCACCGCCTGACCCCCCCGCGCCCCGGCGGTCGAGCAGCGACCGCCACCCCGGCGGTCGAGGAACGAGCGCGACCCCGGTGGTCGAGGAGCGACCGCGACCCCGGTGGTCGAGGAGCGAGCGCGACCCCGGTGGTCGAGGAGCGAACGCGACCCCGGTGGTCGAGGAGCGAGCGAAGCGAGCGTCACGAGACCACCACCCGCCGGCCGAACAACAACCGCACCCTCCGGTGGTCGAGGAGCGAGCGCCAGCGAGCGTCACGAGACCACCACCCGCCAGCCGAACAACAACCGCACCCCCGGTGGTCGAGGAGCGAGCGCAGCGAGCGTCACGAGACCATCACCCGCCGGCCGAACACAACCGCACCCCCGGTGGTCGAGGAGCGAGCGCCAGCGAGCGTCACGAGACCACCACCCGACAGCCGAACAACAACCGCACCCCCCGGTGGTCGAGGAGCGAGCGCCAGCGAGCGTCACGAGACCCATCCGATCCTGTTACCGAACCTTTGATCGACTGTTGCTCCCGCGGTTGTGCAGAACCACCTCTGACCTGTGGAAACAGGACAGGACTGTCGGCGGTGACTGCTTGAATTGATCCATGGCCACCGACGAGGACACCACCACCCGGCACCCCGTGCCCACCGGTGTCCGCGACCTGTCGGCCGGCGTCACCGCCCTGGCCGAACGGCCGTTGTTCGCGCTCGATGCGGCAGTGACCCGCGAGACCATCGTCGCCCTCGCCGACCTGAAGGCCAGGCTCGCGGCCTACGAGTACGCCGTCCTCGCCCACGCCGAGCAGGTCCAGGTCGGCTCCGAGACCGGGTGCACCTCGACCGCGGTCTGGGCCGCCAACGCCACCCGCACCCGCAAGAACGTGGTGGCCGGGCAGGTACGCCTCGCGACCTCGCTCGAGTCAGCGGTGGCACCGGGTCCGCGACGCCCTCGCCGCGGGTGCGGTGAACGTCAGACCAGGCCCGCGTGATCACGACCGCGTTGGAGGACCTCCCCGACGACCTCGACGGCTCCTTGCTGGCGCAGGCTGAGGAGGCGCTGGTCGGGTACGCAGCCGACTTCGACCCCGTCGCCCTGGCCCGCCTCGCCGCACACATCCTGACCCTGATCGCACCCCAGGTCGGCGAAGAGATCGACCGCAAACGCCTCGAAGGCCCCGAACGGAAGGCCGCACAGAAGCGGCGCCTGACGCTGGCCTTCGACGCCCACGGGGTCGCGCACGGCAGGTTCACCATCCCCGAGGCCCAGGGGAGGATGCTGCAGAAGCTGCTCCTCGCGTTCGCTGCCCCCGGCCACGTCAACTGCACCCCCGACCCCGGGAGCAGCGAGGCGGGCGGGAAGCGGACCTGGGTCAAGGGCCGCCCGTCTGCGGTGAAGATGGGGGAGGCGTTCTGCGAGCTGATCGAGACCTACCCCCGCGACACCGCACCCAAGCTCGGCCGGATCGACGGCACGTTCCTGGTCACCTTCCCCCTGGACTCGATGCTGACCGGGCTGGGGACCGCGACCCTCGACGACGGCACCCCCATCTCCGCCGCGCAGGCGACCCGGTTGGCGTGCGAGGCGCGGATCATCCCCGTGGTCCTCGGTGGGAAGGGCGAGGTCCTGCACCAGGGCAGGGCCCGGCGGGGCTACACCGCAGCGCAGACCTACGCGATGCACGCCCGCGACCAGGGCTGCACCGCCCGGGGCTGTGACTGGCCGCCGGGGCTGTGCCACGCCCACCACGACATCCCGTACTCCCAGGGCGGGAACACCGACATCGACGACGGGCGGCTGTTGTGTCCGCACCACCACGCCCGCGCCCACGACCCGGCGTATGCGATGACGGTCCATGCCGACAACAAGGTCACCTTCCACCGGCGCCCCTGAACCCACCAGCACCTCCCGGAAGGTCATGGGCACCCGCGCCGGGTCTCGTGACGCTCGCTCGCGCTCGCTCCTCGACCACCCGGGGTGGCGGCCGGCCGCCTCGACGACCACCGGGGTGGGCTCGTGCGTCGTTGGCGCTGTCGAGGTGCGAGGGCCGCCAGGCCCGAGCCACGAGACCACCACCCGTGGGTAGCGGGTCACGGTCTCGTGACGCTCGCTCGCGCTCGCTCCTCGACCACCGGGGTCGCGGCCCCTTCGTCGACCACCGGGGTCGCGGCCGCCTTGTCGACCACCGGGGGGTCGTCGTTGGTCGAGGTGCGAGGGCCGCCAGGCCCGAGCCACGAGACCACCACCCGTGGGTGCGGGCCGGGTCTCGTGACGCTCGCTCGCGCTCGCTCCTCGACCACCGGGGGTTTGCCGTCGATGGTTGAGATGGGACGGCCGCCAGGCGCGAGCCACGAGACCACCGCCCGTGGGTGCGGGCCAGGTCTCGTGACGCTCGCTGGCGCTCGCTCCTCGACCGCCGGTGGTCACCCTCGCTCCTCGACCGCCGGTGGTCACCCTCGCTCCTCGACCACCGGGGGTCGTCGCTCCTCGACCACCGGGTTCCGTCGCTCCTCGACCACCGGGTTCGCTGTGCCCGCTTCTCGATCGAGGACAGGTCTCAGGCGCCTGCCGTGGGGCGCGCGGTCGGGCGTCGGGCGAGCAGACGACGGCCCACGACTGTCGCCGGCACCGCGACCAGGGCGATGACCAGGGCGAAGGGCAGCAGGGCGCCCGCCACCGCGGCCAGGCCGGCACCGAGCCCGCCGAGGGCCTGCCACCCGTCCTTGAGGCCACCGACGAAGGCGAGGTCGTCCTCGGGCGGGGCCGCTTCCTCCTCGATGCCCTCGAGGTAGACCGTGATGGTGGAGAGGGTGGTCTGGTCCTCGAGGTAGGCCAGCTGCCCCTGCAGGGAGTCCAGCTCGGCCTGCCGCCGGCTCAGCTGGCTCTCGATCGAGACGATGTCGCGGATGTTCTCCGCGCGTCCGAAGAGGACCTCGATCCGCTCCAGGCTCTGCTCCTGCGCCCGGATCCGCGCCTCGGTGTCGATCAGCTGACCGGTGACGTCCTGCGCCTTCCTCGTCGACTCGGTGACCTTCCCGAGCTCCCCGATGTCGGTCATCGCGACGTCGAACTCCTCGCTGGGGACGCGCAGCTCGATCCGGGACAGGCGCACCTCACCGTCGTCGCTCGCCGTGGTCTTCTCGTCCGCGACGGACCCGCCGACGGCGTCGAGGACCTTGTCGAGCTCGAACCGAGCCCCACCCACGTCGTCGCTCTCCACCGTGAGCGAACCGGTCTGGATGATGGCCGGCTCGGTCGACGGGTCGGGGGCGGTCGCGGGCGCCTCGCGGACGGTGGAGGCGGCCTCGGCGCCCCGGACCGCGTCGGCCGAGGACCCGCCCTCCTGCAGCGCCTGACGGCCGGCCGGGCGGACCGCGTCGGGCGCGCTCGCCCCGATGTCTTCGCTGGTCGAGCCGGCGGAGGAGCTCTCCGAGCCGTCCGCACCGCATCCGGCGAGCCCGATCCCGGCTGCGAGGAGGAGTGCCAGGCCGAGGGGAGGGAGACGTCGCGCGATGGTGGTCATGTGCCTACGACGGCCCTCGGCGCCTGACGGTTCCGTCCCGGTGGGGAGCCGAGCGAGCGGGACGACGGTCGCCGGCACCGAGCGCGGGACGGGTCTCGTGACGCTCGCTCCGCTCGCTCCTCGACCACCGGAAGTCTCGTGACGCTCGCTCCTCGACCACCGGTGGTCTCGGCGCGCCGGCTACGGGGTCAGGTTGCGGGCGGTGGCCGCGGCGAGCCGCAGCGCGTCGCGCGCCCAGCCCGCCGAGGCCCCCGCGAGACCGCAGGTCGGGGAGACGCCGAGCTGGTCGCCGACCACCTCGGGGTCGAGGCCGAGCATCTCCAGCCATCGCTCGACCCGGGCGGTGACCTCCTTGTCGGAGGGCCGGGTGCCGGGGTCGGTCGACGGCAGCACGCCCAGCACGACCGACTCCCCCGCCTCCAGCGCCTCGCCGAGCTGGTCGTGGTCCTCGGCGCCGAGCTGGTCGAGGTCCACCACGAGGCCGCGCGCGCCGGCGCCGCGGAGCAGGCCGAGCGGGGTCTGCGGGGCGCACGCGTGGACCCACGGCTCGCCACCGGCCGCGCCCACTGCGGCGAGCACGGCCGCGAGCGTGTCGGAGGCCTCGGGGAGGTCGACGCTGCGGTGCCGGTGCAGCCCCGACGCGGTGGGCACCCGGCCGCCGAGCACCGACGGCAGCGCGGGCTCGTCGACCTGCACCACGAGCCGCTCCACCCCGGGGAGCCGGCGGCGTACGTCGCGGACGTGGTCGCCGAGTCCCTCGGCCAGCGCCTGGGCCAGCTCACGCCGGGCGCCGTGGTCACCGAGGACCGCGTCGCCGCGGGGCCGCTCGACGGTCGCGGCGAGGGTCCACGGTCCGCTGACCTGGATCTTGAAGGCCCCCGTCAGTCCCTGGGCCTGCTCCTCGAGGCTGTCGAGGTCCTGGCCCACGAGGCTGCGAGCCCGACGCTGGTCGACGCCCGACGCACCCTGCCCCGTCAACCGCCACCCGGCCGGCTGCAGGTCCGCGCCGAGCTCGGCCACGAGCGCCAGCGCGCGGCCGGTCATCGCCGCGCCCGCGCCGCGCCCGGGCACCTCGGGCAGGTGCGGCAGCTGACCGACCAGCTCGCCGAGCACGAGCCCGACGGCGTGGTCGAAGGACCGCTGGTCCTCGCCGGGCATCGAGCCCACCGCGGTGGCGTGGGTCATCGCTGCTCCTCCTGCTGGGCCGACGTGCCGGCGTGGCTGCCGGTGCGGTCGATCGTCGCGCTGCCCACCACGCGGGTGCCGTCGTAGACCACCGCGGTCTGACCGGGGGCGATCCCGTACGCCGGCCGGAGCAGCTCGACCTCGACCCGCTCGCCGTCCGGGTCGACCCGGACGACCGCCGGGAGCTCGGCCCCGTGCGCGCGCAGCTGCACCGTGCCACGGAGCAGGTCCGGGGCTGCGCCGCACCAGCGCGGGTGCGTGCAGACCAGGCGGTCGACGGCCAGCCGCTCGTGCGGGCCGACCGTCACCGTGCCGGTCACCGGTTCGATGTCGAGCACGAAGCGGGGGCGGCCGTCCGGGGCCGGCCGGCCGATCCGCAGCCCCTTGCGCTGACCGACCGTGAAGCCGTACGTGCCCTCGTGGCGGCCCAGCACCTCGCCGGTCGCGTCGTCGACGATGTCGCCCCCGTCGTTCGGCGCGCGGTCGCCGAGCTTCTCGCGCAGCCAGCCGGCGTTGTCCCCGTCGGCGACGAAGCAGATGTCGTGGGAGTCCGGCTTGTCGGCGACCAGGAGCCCACGCGCAGCCGCCTCCGCGCGCACCTGGGCCTTGGGGGTGTCCCCGAGCGGGAAGAGCGAGTGGGCCAGCTGGCGCTGGTCGAGCACCCCGAGGACGTACGACTGGTCCTTGCCGTCGTCCTCGGCACGGTGCATCTCGACCGAGCCGTCGCTGCCCGGGCGCAGCCGCGCGTAGTGCCCGGTCGCGACGGCGTCGAAGCCCAGGGCCAGCGAGCGCTCCAGCACCGCCTCGAACTTGATCTTCTCGTTGCAGCGCAGGCACGGGTTGGGCGTGCGGCCCGCGGCGTACTCGTCCATGAAGTCCTCGACGACGTCGGCGTGGAACCGCTCCGAGAGGTCCCAGACGTAGAACGGGATGCCGATCACGTCGGCGGCCCGGCGGGCGTCGTTGGCGTCCTCGACCGTGCAGCAGCCCCGGGCCCCGGAGCGGTACGACGCGGGGTTGCGCGAGAGCGCCAGGTGGATGCCGGTGACCTCGTGGCCGGCCTCCACCGCGCGCGCCGCGGCGACCGCGGAGTCGACGCCGCCGGACATCGCGGCGACCACCCGGAGCGGGACCGGGGCGGTCACCGTCGCGCCGCGCGGGCCCGCTCGACGCACGGGCCGATCGCGCCCACGAGCGCGTCCACGTCGGCCGTGGTCGAGGTGCGGCCGAGGGAGAAGCGCAGGGAGCTGCGGGCGACGCGTTCGTCCCGGCCCATCGCCAGCAGGACGTGCGAGGGCTGCGGGACCCCCGCGGAGCACGCCGAGCCGGTGGAGCACTCGATCCCGCGGGCGTCGAGGAGCATCAGCAGCGAGTCGCCCTCGCAGCCGGGGAACGACAGGTGCGCGATGCCGGGCAGGCCCGCACCCGGGTCGTCGAGCGGGGCGCCGTTCAGCACCGCCTCCGGGACGACCTGACGCACGCCCCTCACCAGACGGTCGCGCAGGGCCGTCAGGTGCGCCGCGTGCTCGGCCTGGCCGGCCACCGCGAGCTCGACGGCGGTCGCCAGCGCGCTGATCGCGGGCGGGTCGAGCGTGCCGGAGCGCACGTCGCGCTCCTGCCCGCCGCCGTGGACCAGGGAGGTGAGGTCGAGCTCGCGCCGCACCAGCAGCGCCCCGACGCCGTACGGTCCCCCGACCTTGTGCCCGGTCAGGGTCAGTGCGTCGACGCCGGAGCCGGCGAAGTCGACCGGGACCGCGCCGACGGCCTGCACCGCGTCGGTGTGCACCGGGATCCCGTGCTCGGCGGCGAGGGCGACGACGTCGTCGAGCGGCTGCAGCGTGCCGACCTCGTTGTTGCCCCACATCACCGACACCGCCGCGACCGAGCCCGGGTCGCGCGCGAGGTGCTCGCGCAGGGCGTCGACCTCGAGCCGGCCGCGCTCGTCGACCGGGACGTGCTCGACCACGGCGCCCTGGTCGGAGGCCAGCCAGTCGAGCGGGTCCAGCACGGCGTGGTGCTCCACGGCCGTGGTCAGCATCCGGGTCCGCCGGGGGTCGGCCGCGCGTCGCGCCCAGGCCAGCCCCTTCAGCGACAGGTTGTCCGCCTCCGTGCCCCCGGAGGTGAAGACCACCTCGCCCGGGCGGCAGCCCAGCGAGCCGGCCAGCGACTCGCGTGCCTCCTCCACCACCCTGCGGGCGCGGCGGCCGGAGGCGTGCAGCGAGCTGGCGTTGCCCACCTCCCGCAGCCGCGCGACCAGCGTCCCGACCGCGGCCTCGACCATCGGCGTGGTCGCGGCGTGGTCGAGGTAGACGCTCGCCTCGGGGCGCAGGAGTGCTTCGGACATCGCACCGGTGAGCCTACGCGCGACCCCCGAGGCCGGGCCGGGCGCCCGGCCCGCCTCAGGCCGCGGGCAGCACGGTCACCACGAGCGCCAGGTGGTCGCTGCCGGGCACCCCGACGGTGCCGGTGCTCGTGGCGGTCCACCCCGGTGCCAGCAGCACGTGGTCGATGGGCGCGGTGGGCGGGAGCAGACCGAGGACCGGGTACAGCCCGTCGGCCGGCCAGGTCGCGGTGAGCCCGGCGTTCAGCAGCTCGGCGCTGTCGCGGTAGCCCCTGGCGACGAGGGCGCGGACGGGGCCGTGGTCGAGCGTGGCGTTCAGGTCCCCGACCACCACGTCCGGCCGTGCTGCGCGGACCACGTCGCCCAGGACCGCGTGGTCCCCGGCCCAGTCGTCGGGGTCCAGCGGCGCCGCCGGGTGGGCGGCCAGCAGGTCGAGGCCGGCGGTACGCACCAGCAGGTTGTCGAAGCGGGTGCCGGCCACCTGCTCGACCGAGGCGAACGGGGACGCCGAGAAGACCATGGTCCCCTCGTTGGTCTCCCCCGGCCGCCCCGCCCGGTGCGGGAGCAGGGCGTCGATCCCGGCAGCCTCCATCGCGGCCAGGGTGCGCGGCGTGACCTCGCTGGCCACCAGGACGTCCACCCCGCGGTCGGCGACCTGACGCACCACCGCCGCCCCCTCGCCGCGCCCGAAGAACAGGTTGGCCCCCAGGATCACCACCTCGTCCGCGGGCCCCGCCGCGGGCGCCGGCTCCCGGCCCTGACCCGCGTAGGACGGCAGCAGCCACGAGACGTGCAGCGCGGTCGCGACCAGCACCACGACCGCCAGCCCGGCCGACGCCGGCCGTCGCGTGCCGCGCCGGAGGAGCAGGACGCCGAGCACCCCCAGGACGAGCGCGTACGGCACCAGCGCGTACGGGGTGAACGCCTGCAGCTGCACCAGCAGCCCCACCGCCGGGTCGGTCAGCCGGACCAGCGTCAGCGCGCCGGCCGGGACCAGCAGGAGGACCAGCACCAGGGCCAGCAGGCGCCGGGTGACGGTCGGGGACCGGACCATGGCAGCGACCGTACCGACCCGGTGCGCACCCGCGGCCGGGACGGTGCCCGTGAGCTCCTACAGCAGCACGAGGTCGTCGCGGTGCACGACCTCGCGGTCGTACGCGGGGCCGAGCTCGGCGACCAGGTCGGGCGTCGAGCGCCCCAGCAGCGCCGGGAGCTCGTCGGCGTCGAAGCCGACCCGACCGCGGGCCAGGACGCTCCCGGTGGGGTCGACGAGGTCGACCGGGTCGCCGGCGGCGAAGGACCCCTCGACGCCGGTCACCCCGGCCGCCAGCAGCGAGGTGTGCCGCTGGGTGACGGCGCGCACCGCGCCCGCGTCCAGGACGAGCCGGCCCTGCGGCTCGGTGGCGTGCGCCAGCCACAGCAGCCGGGTCGGGCGCCGCTTGCCCGTCGCCCGGAACAGCGTGCCGACGTCGGCGCCGGACAGGGCCTCGGCGGCCTGGTCCGCGGCGCTGAGCACCACCGGGATGCCGGCGCCGGTCGCGATCATCGCGGCGTCGACCTTGGTCCGCATGCCGCCCGTGCCGACCCCGGCCGCACCGGGCGCGCCGAGCCGGACCGCGCCCAGGTCGTCGACCGACCCCACCACCGGGAGCCGCCGGGAGCCCGGCTCGGCGGGCGGGCCGTCGTACAGGCCGTCGACGTCGCTGAGCAGCACCAGCAGGTCGGCGTGGACGAGGTGCGCGACGAGCGCGGCCAGACGGTCGTTGTCGCCGAAGCGGATCTCGCTCGTGGCCACCGTGTCGTTCTCGTTCACGATCGGCAGCACCCCCAGCTCGAGCAGCCGCGCGAAGGTCTGGTGCGCGTTGCGGTAGTGGGTGCGCCGGACCACGTCGTCGGCGGTCAGCAGGACCTGGCCGGCCGTCACCCCGTGGGTGGCGAGCTCCTCGGTGTAGCGGTGCACCAGGAGACCCTGGCCCACCGAGGCCGCCGCCTGCTGGGAGGGCAGGTCGCTCGGCCGCCGCCGCAGGCCGAGCGGCGCGAGGCCGGCGGCGATCGCGCCCGAGGACACCAGGACGACCTCGACGCCGCGGGTACGGGCCGCGGCGACCACGTCGACGAGCGCGCGCACCCGGTCGGGGTCGATGCCGCCCGCTGCGGTGGTCAGCGAGGACGACCCGACCTTCACCACCACGCGTCGCGCTCCGACGACCTCGGGCCGGGCGCCCGACGGCGCCCGGCTCATCGGCGCTCGGAGCCGCCCGGGCCTGCCGGGTCGGCGGGACCGTCGGGCGTGACGGCGGCCGGGGCAGCGTCCGGGGCAGCGTCCGGGGCAGCGTCCGGGTCGGCCTCGGAGCCGATCTCGTACGAGGTCGGACCGCGGTCGTAGCGGCGGGCGACGTCGGCGCGGGTCTCGTTCTCCCCGCGGTCGGGCATGGCCTCGTCGATGGCGCGGCGACGGCGTGCGGCGGGCCGGTCCTCGGTCAGGCGGACGTCCTCGCCGCGACGGGAGAGGATCTCGCCGCCGGCGTCCATGCCGGGGCGGAAGTCGAAGACGACCGCGTCCTCGGGGTCGCCGATCAGGACGGCGTCACCCTCCTGGGCACCCATCGCGACCAGCTTGCGCTCGACGCCGAGACGGTCGAGCCGGTCGGCCAGGAAGCCCACGGCCTCGTCGTTGGAGAAGTCGGTCTGGCGCACCCAGCGCTCGGGCTTCGTGCCGCGCACGCGCCACCCGGCACCGGTGGCGCGGACGGTGAAGTCCTCCTCGCGCACGGCGTGGGGCCGCAGCACGATCCGTTCGGCGACCACGGACTCGCGCTCGGTGCGGGCGGCCTGGACGATCTCGGCCATCGCGAAGCCGAGCTCGCGCAGGCCCTCGCCGGACGCGGCGGAGACCGGGAAGACACGCAGGCCGCGGGCGGTCAGGTCGGCCAGGACCATGTCGGCGATCTCGCGGCCGTCAGGCACGTCGACCTTGTTCAGCGCGACCAGCCGGGGCCGGTCCTCGAGGCCGCCGTAGCGCGCCAGCTCGTTCTCGATGATGTCGAGGTCCTCGACCGGGGCCCGGTCGGGCTCGAACGTGGCGGTGTCGACCACGTGGACGAGCGCCGCGCAGCGCTCGACGTGACGCAGGAAGTCGTGGCCGAGACCGCGGCCCTCGCTGGCCCCCTCGATCAGGCCGGGGACGTCGGCGACGGTGAAGGTGGTGTCACCGGCGGTGACCATCCCGAGGTTGGGCACCAGCGTGGTGAAGGGGTAGTCGGCGATCTTGGGGCGGGCGCGCGACATGGCCGCGATCAGGCTCGACTTGCCGGCGCTGGGGAAGCCGACCAGGCCGATGTCGGCGACCACCTTGAGCTCCAGGACGACCTCGAGCTCGTCCCCGGGCTCGCCGAGCAGCGCGAAGCCCGGCGCCTTGCGCTTGGTCGAGGCCAGGGCCGCGTTGCCGAGCCCACCGGCGCCGCCCTCGGCCACCACCAGCTCGGCCCCGGGACCGACCATGTCGGCGATCGGGGTCCCGTCGGCCCGGGTGACCACGGTGCCGTCGGGTACGGGGAGCACCAGGTCGCCGCCGTGACCGCCGTTGCGGTGGGCACCGGCGCCGTGGCCGCCGTGCTCGGCGGTCCGACGGGGGCTGTGGTGGTAGTCGACCAGCGTCGTGACGCCGGCGTCGACGCGCAGGACGACCGAGCCGCCGGGACCGCCGTTGCCGCCGTCGGGACCGCCGAGCGGCTTGAACTTCTCCCGGTGCACGGAGGCCACGCCGTTGCCACCGCGACCGGCGCTGACGAACAGCCGCACGCGGTCGACGAAGGTGGGGACGGCCATGGGGTTCCTCTCGAGGGTGGTGCGTGGAGAAATGCGCGAAGGCGCCCCGGTCAGGAGCGCCTTCGAGGTCCGGCCGGAGCCGGGGTTCCCGGGGGCATCGCCCCCGGGCGGGTCACTCGCCCGCGAGGATGTTGACCACGCGGCGGCCGCGCTTGCGGCCGAACTCGACCGAGCCGGGGACCAGGGCGAACAGGGTGTCGTCCTTGCCGCGGCCGACGCCGGCACCCGGGTGGAAGTGGGTGCCGCGCTGGCGCACGATGATCTCGCCCGCGCCGACGACCTGGCCGCCGAACCGCTTCACGCCGAGGAACTGTGCGTTGGAGTCGCGGCCGTTCTTGGTGGACGCGGCGCCCTTCTTGTGTGCCATGAGTTAGATCCTTCGCTGTTCTGCGCTGAGTGCCCGGCGGCGCCTCAGAGGGAGATGTCGGTGACCTTGACCTGCGTGTACTTCTGGCGGTGGCCCTGGCGCTTCTTGTACCCGGTCTTGTTCTTGAACTTCTGGATGATGATCTTGGGGCCCTTGGTGGCGCCGAGGACCTCGACGGTCACCGCGGCCTTGTCCAGGCCGGCCGAGGTCACGGACTCGCCGTCGACCACCAGCAGCACGGGCAGCGACGTCGTCTCACCGACCGGGGTCGCGATCTTGTCGATCGAGATGACGTCGCCCACGGCGACCTTCTGCTGGATTGCGCCAGCTCGCACGATCGCGTACACCGCAGATCTCCTTCGTCGGTTCACACATGCTCAGTCCAGGTCTGCGGCACGCCGGCACCTCCCCAGACCAGGCGGACCGGATCGGGCGGGGAGGTGGGATGCCATGCAGCGGCGGCGCACACCTGGTGCGCCGAGGGTCCATAGTACGGACCCCGCGGCGCCCAGCGCAAAACGTCGCCCCGGCGCGACGCCCTGCCGCCTCAGATGCGGGGCAGCAGGTCCATCGGGGCACCACTGCCGGCACCGGTGCCGGCGCCACTGCCGGCACCGGTGCCGGGACCACCGGGCTCGGACTCCGCCGTGCCCGGCTCGACCCGGCCGGAGTCGGGCGGGGTGCCCCCGATCCCGCCGGTGGCGCCGGACTCGGCGAGGGTCGGCACCGCACCCCCGCGTCGACGCGAGCCGCGGGTCCGGGTGACCACCCGCGGGGCGGCGGACTCCGCACCGTCGGCCGGCGGCTCCTGCGCCGACCCGGTGTCGCCGGTCGGCCCGGCCTGCTCGGTGTGCCCGGCCTGCTCGGGTGCGGCGGGCGCGGTCATCACGACGGGCTCGTGGCCCTGCTCGGGCTCACCGGCGGGCCGGCTCGCGCTACGGCGACGCGACCGCGTCACCACCCGCGCGGGCTCCGGCTCCGGGACGGGCTGCTCGAGAGGCTCGGGCTGCTCCGAGACGGGCGCCGGGACGGGCTCGGGGACGGGCTCCACGACGGGGCTGTCGTCCGGGGGCACCTCCCCCGGCGCCATGGCCGGGTCGGCCGAGACGGGCTGATCGGTCGGCTGATCGGTCGGCTGCTCCGACGGCTGCTTCGACGGCTCGTCCGACCGTTGGTCGCGCGTCTCCTGGCGGGCTGCGTCCGCGTCCGCCTTCTCGGCGGCGCGGGCCATCGCGGCGAGGTCCGCCGGCGAGGGGGCCCGCCCGGTGTCCTTCTGCTCGCCGTCACGACCGCCGTCACGACCGCCGTCACGCCCGCCACCCCGGTTCCGGCCACCGCCGGACGAGGTGCCGTTCCCGCCGCCGTTGCCGCCGCCGCCGCCGTTGCCGCCGCCACCGTTCCCGCCGCCGTCACCGCGGCCACGCTTCGGGCGTCGCTGCTCGTCGTCCTGTCGCGGGGGGTCCACCGGCTCGCCGTGGACGACCAGCCCGCGTCCCTGGCAGTGCTCGCAGGAGTGGCTGAACGCCTCGAGGAGCCCGGTGCCGATCTTCTTGCGGGTCATCTGGACCAGGCCCAGGGAGGTGACCTCCGCGACCTGGTGCCGGGTGCGGTCGCGACCCAGGCACTCCACCAGCCGGCGCAGGACCAGGTCTCGGTTGGACTCCAGGACCATGTCGATGAAGTCGACCACGATGATGCCGCCGATGTCGCGCAGGCGCAGCTGACGCACGATCTCCTCGGCAGCCTCGAGGTTGTTCTTGGTGACGGTCTCCTCCAGGTTGCCCCCGGAGCCGGTGAACTTGCCGGTGTTGACGTCGACGACCGTCATCGCCTCGGTCCGGTCGATCACCAGCGAGCCGCCGGAGGGCAGCCACACCTTCCGGTCGACGCCCTTGGCGATCTGCTCGTCGATGCGGTAGGTCGCGAACACGTCGACGTCGGACTCGTGACGCTCGAGCCGGTCGGCCAGGTCAGGGGCGATGTGCCCGACGTACTCGGAGACCGTCTGCCAGGCCTCGTCGCCCTGCACGACGAGACGCGCGAAGTCCTCGGTGAAGAGGTCGCGGACCACCTTGAGCATCAGGTCGGGCTCGCCGTAGAGCATCTGCGGCGAGCTGCCCTTGGCGACCTTGCGCTCGATGTCCTCCCACCGGGCCTTGAGCCGCTCGACGTCGCGGGTCAGCTCGTCCTCGCTGGCGCCCTCCGCGGCGGTGCGGACGATGACGCCGGCGCTGTCGGGCACGATCTGCTTGAGCAGCGACTTGAGCCGGTTGCGCTCGGTGTCGGCGAGCTTGCGGGAGATGCCGTTCGTGGTGCCGTCGGGCACGTAGACCAGGAACCGGCCGGCGAGGCTGACCTGGCTGGTGAGGCGGGCGCCCTTGTGGCCCACCGGGTCCTTGGTGACCTGGACCAGGATGGTCTGCCCGGAGGACAGCACGGACTCGATCTTGCGGGGGGTGCCCTCCTTGTGACCGAGCGCCTGCCAGTTGACCTCGCCGGCGTACAGCACGGCGTTGCGGCCCTTGCCGACGTCGACGAAGGCGGCCTCCATCGACGGCAGCACGTTCTGCACCCGGCCGAGGTAGACGTTGCCGATCATCGAGGTCTGCGACTCGCGGGCCACGTAGTGCTCGACCAGGACCTTGTCCTCGAGGACGCCGATCTGGGTCAGGTCGCCACGCTGGCGGATGACCATGGTGCGGTCCACGGACTCGCGGCGCGCCAGGAACTCGGCCTCGCTGACGATCGGTGCCCTGCGGCGCCCGGCCTCGCGGCCCTCGCGACGGCGCTGCTTCTTGGCCTCGAGACGGGTCGAGCCGCTGACCGCGGTGATCTCGTCCTCGGCCGAACGGGACTTGCGCACCCGGGTGACGGTGTTCGGGTCGTCGGTCCGGTCGTCACCGCCGTCGCCCTCGCGACGGCGGCGCCGCCGCCGCCGGGAGGAGCCGCCGCGGCCGCCCTCGCCGCCCTCGCCGTCCCCGCGGTCGGAGCCCTCGGAGGTGTCGTCACCGCCGGGGTCCGTGGACCCGGTCGCGGCGTCCGCGCCCGCGGAGGACGCAGCAGGGGCCGCGCCGTCGCCGGGCTGCTCCTGCTTGTTCCGGCCGCCCTGGCCGCCCTGCCCGCCGCGGCCGCCGCGGCCGCGGCGACGACCCTGGCGCTGCTCGCCGTCCTGCTGCTCGTCCTGGGTGTCCGCACCGTCCTGGACGTCGGACGCCGCAGCCGGCTCGGCCTGGTCGCCCGTCTGGTCGCCCGTCCGGTCAGCCGCCTGGTCGCCCGTCTGGTCGCCGGCCTGGTCGTCCGACTGGTCGCCCCCGCCCTTGCGCCGGCGGCGTCCGCCGCGACGACGGCGGCGACGGCCGTTGCCGGTGCCCGTGCCGCCGTCCTCGTCGTCGTCCTCGTCGTCGCCCGCGTCGTCGCCCGCGTCGTCGACGGCTGCGTCGGGGACGGCTGCGTCGGAATCGGCGTCGACGCCGGTCTGCTCGGCCTCCTCGACCGGGAGCACGGCCTCGACCTCGGCCTCGGCGGCCTCCTCGACGATCTCCGACGGAACCTCGACCGCTGCCTCCGTCGTCAGGTCCTCGGTCGCCTGCCCCTCGGCGACGACCGGGGTCGCGGAGACCCGGCGGGTGGTGCGCTTGCGGGTCGTCTTCTTGACCACGGGGGCCTGGAAGAGCGGGACCGCGCTCGGGACCGGCTCGACCGCCCCGTCGGCCTGGTCGGGCACGGCTGCCTCATCGGGCACCGACTCGTCGGGCACGGCTGACTCGGCCGCCCCGGCCAGCTCCACGTCGGGCGCGTCGAGGGGCAGCTCGGGGGCGGCGTCGACGGCCGGCTCGGCGGAGGCGCTGCGGCGGCTCCGGGTCGTCTTCTTGACCGCGGCCTTCTTGGCCGTGGTCTTCTTCGCGGCGCTCTTGCGGGCCGCGGTCTTCTTCACCGGAGCGGCGGGCGCGTCGTCGGTGTCGGGGGTGCCCGTGGTGCCGGGGTCGGCAGGGGTGTCCGCGGCGCCGGCCTCGGCGGCCGGGGCGTCCGCGGAGGCGACCGGCTCGCTCCCGACCGACGTGGCGGCGACCTTGCGCGTGGTGCGCTTGCGGGTCGTCTTCTTCACCACGGGGGCCGCGGGGGTGTCGGCCGCTTCGTCCGAGGAGGAGGTGGGCGTCTGGTCGTCGGCCATGTGGTGCTCCTGGCCCGGGCGCTCGCGCGTTCCTGGGCGGGTCGTGCCTGGTCCCGCGGTACGGGCACCGAGGCGTCAAGTCTTCCGGGGCGGCGACACCCTCCGCTGTGCGTCGGTGAGCACCGGTCCTCGCCTGCCGCGGTCGCTGGTCCGTGGGGGGTCGCTCTCACCGACCACCCGGTCCGCGTCGCGGTCCGGCGACGACCTGCACCCACCGTGCCGCCCCCTGCGGGGCCGGCGAGAACGTCGTCGGGCCGGGCCCTCGCGGTCTCCCGCTACGGCCCGTCCTGGGGGGAGTATCGCACAGCAGGCGGGTCGCCCGGGCATCCCGCGCCCGGCTCAGGCAGTGGTGGGGTCCGGCTCCGGGCCGACGGCCAGGGGGTCCTCGAGCCCGTCCTCGCCGGGCGTGAGCGGCCCCTGGGCCAGCCGGGTCAGCAGCATCCGGTCGGGCGCGGGCAGCGCCGAGCACGACCGGATCCCGGTCAGGACGTCGTCGGGCCGCACCGAGGGCACCGTGTGCCGCAGCAGCAGGTCCAGGGTGCTGCCGGGGCGTCCGGCGGCGTCCACCTCGGCGGCGTCGACGTCGAGGTGGAGCACGGCGGTGCGGCAGTCGAAGGTGCGCAGGCCCTTCTTGGTCATCCGCTCGACGGGCACCGACTCCAGGGCGAGGAAGGCCGCGACCCCGGCCCGTGCCGTGGCGACCGGCAGGTCGGTCTCCACCCGCCACCAGCTGGCCTGGAGCAGCTCGGTCAGACCGCCGGAGCGCGCGGTGGCCGCGTCCGCGACCTCGACGACGTCGAGCCCGGGCGGCAGGGACCCGGCGAGGGTGCGGGTGACGTCCGCCGGGTCGAGCACCTCCGCCAGCCCGATCTCGAGGTACTCCGCCTCGCTGGCCGATCCCGTGGGGGACGCGCCGGCGTACGAGATGCGCGGGTGGGGGTTGAAGCCCGAGGAGTAGGCCATCGGCAGCCGGGCCCGCACCAGGGCGCGCTCGAAGGCGCGGCTGAAGTCGCGGTGGCTGGTGAACCTCATCCGGCCGCGCTTGGCGTACCGGACCCGGAGCCGCTGCACCGGGGGCGCCTGCTGCTCGGGCTGGGCGCGGCTCACGAACGGGTCCCGGGGTGCTCTCGTGCTGCCTTCATCGCGGGTGAAGGGTAGACCGTCCCGACCCGCTCCCCCGCCAGCCAGGTGCTCAGGCGCTCCGCCTCGGCCGCCAGGGCACGTCGCCCGGCACCGGGTACGCCGGTCAGCAGGCTCGGGACGACGACGCCGTCGGGGTCCTGGACCCAGGTCCCCACCACGCGGCCGTCCCACCAGGCCGTGGTGCCGGCGTTGCCGTTGCGGTCGAACAGCTGCGGACCCAGGTCGCCGAGGTAGTGGCCGCGCTCCTTCCACCCCATCACCGTCGGGTCGAGCACGGGCAGCAGCGCCGCCCACGGGTCGACCTCGGGCTCGGGGTCCTCGTCGTCGGGCAGCACCCAGCCGGGGCGCCCGTCCTCGAGGCGCACCTCCACGGCGCCGAGGTCGGCGAGCGCGGCGCGTACCAGCGCCTGGGTCGCGCCCAGCCACCACACCAGGTCCGTGGTGGTGCCGGGCCCGAAGCGGCCCAGCCAGCGCCGGACCAGCTCCGCCCAGCCCTGCGCGGCCGCGGCTGCGGGCGGGACGTCCTGCAGCCAGTGCTCCACGGCGGTCCACCGCGGCCGCGACACGCGCCAGTGACCGGTGTTGGTGCCGCGCACGACGTCGGCGGTGAGGCCCAGGTGGGTCAGCACCCGGCTGTGCAGGCCGTCGGCGTCGGGCAGGACCGGTCGGACCTCCGCGGCGGTCAGCCCCGCCGGGTGGGCCCGCAGGTGGGCCAGCACCCGCGCCCGGGCGTCGTCGAGCCACGCCGCGCCGTCGGAGGAGACGCCGGTCGCCACGACCTCCTTGGCCAGCCGAGCCCCCTCGGCGGCGGCGACCCGGGAGGAGGCGCTGCCCCAGGCGGCGGGGAGCAGGTCGCGCGGGAAGGCGAAGAGGGTGCGTCGCATGGCCAGCTGCTTGACCACGGACCGGTGCTGCTCGAGCGCCCGGACGACGTCGTCGCGACCCACGTCGGCCCGGGCGACCACGGCGAGGTGGACCGACGCCGGCTCCGTGGCGTGCAGCACCGCGACCGCGCGCACGGCCTCCTCGACGGTGCCGACGCGGTGCTGCGGGGCGACCGCGTGACGCCGGCCGAGACGGTGCCGGCGCTCCCGGTCGGTGACGGTGCGCACCGGGGCGGGGTCAGACCACCGCCAGCGGCAGCAGCCGCTGCCCGGTCGGCCCGATCTGGATGTCGGTGCCCATCTCCGGGCACACCCCGCAGTCGTAGCACGGCGTCCACCGGCAGTCCTCGACCTCGCCGGCCGGTCCGTCGGGGTCCGCTCCGGCGGCCAGGGCGTCCTCCCAGTCCGACCAGAGCCAGTCCTTGTCCAGGCCCGAGTCGAGGTGGTCCCAGGGCAGGACCTCGTCCTGCTCGCGGCCTCGGGTGGTGTACCAGTCCAGGTCGACCCCGGTGCCGGCCAGCCCGGTCTCGGCGGCGGCGACCCACCGGTCGTAGGAGAAGTGCTCGCTCCAGCCGTCGAAGCGGCCGCCGGCGCGCCAGGACTCCTCGATCACCCTGCCCACGCGACGGTCGCCGCGGGAGAGCAGTCCCTCGACGATGCCGGGGCGTCCGTCGTGGTAGCGGAACCCGATCGCCCGGGCGTACTTCTTGTCGGCCCGGACGTCCTCGCGGAGCTTGCGCAGCCGCTCGTCCGTGGTCTCGTGGTCGAGCTGCTCGGCCCACTGGAAGGGCGTGTGCGGCTTGGGCACGAAGCCGCCGATGGACACCGTGCACCGGATGTCGTTGCGCCCCGACACCTCGCGTCCGGTGGCGATGACGCGCTTGGCCAGCTCGGCGATCTCGAGGACGTCCTCGTCGGTCTCGGTGGGCAGCCCGCACATGAAGTACAGCTTCACCTGGCGCCAGCCGTGGGAGTAGGCGGTCGCCACGGTGTCGATGAGGTCGTCGACGGAGACCATCTTGTTGATGACCTTGCGCATCCGCTCCGAGCCGCCCTCGGGGGCGAAGGTCAGCCCCGAGCGTCGGCCGTTGCGGGAGAACTCGTTGGCCAGGGTGATGTTGAAGGCGTCCACGCGGGTGCTGGGCAGCGACAGCGAGACGTTGGTGCCCTCGTAGCGGTCGGCGAGGTCGGTGGCCATCTCCCCGATCTCGGTGTGGTCGGCCGAGCTCAGCGAGAGCAGGCCGACCTCCTCGAACCCGGAGGCGCGGATGCCGTTCTCCACCATCGCCCCGATGGTGCTGATCGAGCGCTCGCGCACCGGTCGGGTGATCATCCCGGCCTGGCAGAAGCGGCAGCCCCGGGTGCAGCCGCGGAAGATCTCGACCGAGAAGCGCTCGTGCACGGTCTCGGCCAGCGGGACCAGCGGCTTGGCCGGGTAGGGCCAGGCGTCGAGGTCCATCAGCGTGTGCTTCGTGACGCGGTACGGGATCCCGGGCCGGTTCGGCACGACCGCCTCGATGGCGCCGTCCTCGCCGTAGGTGACGTCGTAGAAGCGCGGGACGTAGACGCTGCCGAGCATCGCGAGACGGCGCAGCAGCTCCTCGCGACCGCCCGGCCGCCCCTCGCCCTTCCACTCCCGGATGACGTCGGAGATCAGCAGCACGGCCTGCTCGCCGTCGCCGAGGACGGCGGCGTCGATGAAGTCGGCGACCGGCTCGGGGTTGAAGGCGGCGTGCCCGCCACCGAGCACGATCGGCTCGTCCTCGCCGCGGTCCGCGGAGTGCAGCGCGATCCCGGCCAGGTCGAGGGCGTTGAGCATGTTGGTGTAGCCCAGCTCGGTGGCGAAGCTGATCCCCAGCACGTCGAAGTCGCGCACCGCGCGGTGGCCGTCGACGGTGAACTGCGGGATCTGCTCCTCACGCATCACCGCCTCCATGTCGGGCCACACCGCGTAGGTGCGCTCGGCGAGGATCCAGTCGCGCTCGTTGAGCACCTCGTACAGGATCTGCACGCCCTGGTTGGGCAGGCCGACCTCGTAGGCGTCGGGGTACATCAGCGACCAGCGGACCGTGGGGACGCCCTCGGGGGCGCAGTCCCAGTCCTTGACCGTGGAGTTGAGCTCGCCGCCGACGTACTGGATCGGCTTGGACACCGACGACAGACGGGGCTCGAGACGGGGGAAGAGCGACGCGGTCATGCCGACGAGCCTACGCGCAGCGTCGCTCCCGCCCGCGACCCACGACCCGTGGTGGGCCCGGGCCCGGCGCACTAGGGTCTGGCCCACTCGGCGCAGCCCGTCGCCGCCCGCACCGGAGGTCCTGATGGCCCGACCACGCTCGCGTCCCGTCCCTGCAGATCCTGGACCGGGCGGGTTGGTACGGACCTGCCTGGCCGTGGCGACCGCGACCCTGGTCGGTCTGGGCGCGAGCACCTCGGGCGCCGTCGCCACCGCGGCGCCTCCCCGCGACCGCGCCCGCGACCGTCGCACCGTCGGACCGCCCCGACCTCGGTGGGAACGTGCTGGTCTTCGACCCGAGCATGCCCACCGCCGACATCCAGGCCGCCGCCGACCGGGTCGCCGCCCAGCAGGTCGACGACGAGATGGGCACGAACCGCTGGAGCCTGCTCTTCCTGCCGGGCACCTACGGCACGGTCGAGGAGCCGCTCCAGATCCAGGTCGGCTACTACACCGAGGTGGCCGGCCTGGGCGCGTCCCCGTCGGACGTCGTGGTCCACGGCAAGATCGAGGTCTACAACCGGTGCCGGCCCGACGGCGAGGGCGGCACGAGCTGCATCGCGCTCGACAACTTCTGGCGCACCCTGGCCAACCTCACCATCCAGGTCGACGGCACGGGCCAGGACGGCTGCCGGCAGTCCGCGAACTTCTGGGCCGCCTCGCAGGCCGCCTCCCTGCGCCGGGTCGACGTGCGTGGCGGGACGCTGTCGCTGATGGACTACTGCACCGCCGGGCCGCAGTTCGCCAGCGGTGGCTTCCTGGCCGACTCGCGCGCCGGGGAGGTCGTCAACGGCTCGCAGCAGCAGTACCTCACGCGCAACTCCGAGATCGCGTCGTGGTCCAACGGCGTGTGGAACCAGGTCTTCGCCGGGGTCGTCGGCGCCCCGCCCGACGACACGTTCCCGGACCCGCCGTACACGACGCTGGAGCGGACACCGGTGAGCCGGGAGAAGCCGTACCTCGCGGTCACCGCGAGCGGTGGGTACGCCGTGCACGTCCCGCAGGCCCAGCAGGACACCCGGGGCGCCAGCTGGACCACGGGCTCCGCCGCCGAGCGCACGATCCCCCTCTCCCGGTTCCACGTCGCCCGGCCCGGCCAGCCGGTGCAGCGGATCAACCGCGCGCTCGCCCGGGGGCAGCACCTGCTGCTCACCCCCGGCCTCTACGACGTCCCGCGGTCGATCGAGGTCAGGCGTCCCGGCACCGTCGTGCTCGGGATGGGCCACGCCACCCTGACCGCCGTCGACGGGGCGGTGCCGCTGCGGGTGCGCGACCGCGCCGGGATCGTCGTCGCCGGGGTGACCATCGACGCCGGCGAGCGGCTCTCGCCCACCCTGCTCACCGTCGGCACGCAGGACGGCGATCGCGGACGGGGCGGCCTCGGCCGTGCGCGCCGTTCCTCGGCCGAGCATCCGCTGACCCTCAGCGACGTCTACTTCCGCGTCGGTGGTCCCCACGTGGGCAAGGCGGGCGTGTCGATGCGCATCGACGCCGACCACGTCCTGGTCGACCACACCTGGGTGTGGCGCGCCGACCACGGCGTGGAGGACTTCACCGCGGGCGTGCGTGGGGACACCGACCGGTGGAACACCAACATCGGACGCACCGGGGTCGTGGTGACCGGTGACCACGTCACCGCGACCGGGCTCTTCGTCGAGCACTACCAGCGGTTCAACACCGTCTGGCGCGGCGAGCACGGCCGGGTGGTGCTCTACCAGAACGAGCTGCCGTACGACCCTCCCACGCAGGCGGACTGGACCCGGCCCGACGGCACCCTCGGCTGGGCCGGCTACAAGGTGGCCGACGACGTGCGTCGGCACGAGCTCTGGGGAGGCGGGTCCTACGTGTTCAACCGGAACGACCCCGACATCGTCTCGGCCCGTGGCTTCGAGGTCCCGGTGACGCCCGGGGTCCGGCTCCACCACCTCCTCACGGTCAACCTCGACGCGGGCACCATCCGCCACGTGGTCAACGACACCGGGGAGCAGGTCGACGAGACCCGGTCGGGCCGGCCGAGCTACGTGAGCGAGTTCCCCTAGCCGACGGGCGGCGTGGTTGCCTGGGCCCATGGACCAGCGCGGCCTCGTCATCCACGAGCACCGGATCACCGTCCCCCTCGACCACGACGACCCCGGCGGCGAGACGCTCGAGGTCTTCGCCCGCGAGGTCGCCGCCCCGGACGGGCGCGACCGGCCGTACCTGCTGTTCCTGCAGGGCGGGCCGGGGCAGGAGGCGCCGCGCCCGGTGCACGACCCGGCGACCCCGGGCTGGCTGCCGCGGGCCCTGGCCGACTACCGGGTCGTGCTGCTCGACCAGCGCGGCACCGGCCTCTCCGCGCCGTACGGCGGTCCCGGCCCGGACCCCGCCGCCGACGCCGCCCGCCTGACGCACCTGCGGGCCGACAGCATCGTGCGGGACGCCGAGTGCCTGCGCGAGCACCTCGGCGCCGCGCGGTGGAGCGTGCTGGGCCAGTCCTTCGGCGGCTTCTGCGTGCTGCACTACCTCTCCACGGCGGCCGAGAGCCTCAGCGAGGCGTTCGTGACCGGCGGGCTCAGCCCGGTCGGGCGACGTCCCGAGGAGGTGTACGCCGCGACGTGGGCGGTGCAGCAGGACCTCGACGCGCGCTTCCACCGGCAGTTCCCCGGTGACCGCGACCGGCTCGCGCGCCTGCTCGACCGGTGCGACGCCGGCGAGGTGCGGACGCCTGCCGGGCACCCGGTCAGCCGGCGCCTGCTGCGCACGATCGGCAACGCGCTCGGCATGGACGGCGGCGCCGAGAAGGTCCACCACCTCCTCGAGCGCGACCACCGGTCCCCCGCGTTCCGGCACGACCTCGCGGCGGCGTTCCCGTTCCAGGCCCGCAACCCGCTCTACGCCCTGGTCCACGAGTCGAGCTACGCCGACGGCCACCCGACGTCGTGGGCCGCGGAGCGCACCGCGCCGGCGGAGGCGACCGCACCGGACGCGCTGATGCTGACCGGGGAGCACCTCTTCGGCTGGCACTTCGCCGACGACGCCGAGCTCGCACCCTGGCGAGAGGTCGCCGACCTGCTCGCCGACCACCCGTGGCCGCGCCTGTACGACGCCGACGCGCTGCGGTCGGCCGACGTCCCGGTGGCGGCGGCGGTCTACGCGGACGACCCGTTCGTCGTGCGGGGCTTCTCGGAGGAGACCGCGGCCCTGCTCCCGCGGGGGCGGACCTGGCTGACCAACGAGTACCTGCACAACGGCCTGCGCGACCCCCGCGTCCTGGACCGGCTGATCGACCTCGCCCGCGGCCGCGCCTGAGGTCGTACGCCCCCCTCCGGTGTCCGCGAGCGCCCACCCGGTGCGCCGGGAGCGTCATGTCGGCCCGGCGCGAGCGTCATCTCGGCCCGGTCGCGAGCGTCATCTCGGCCCGGTGCGGGCGTCACCTCGTCAGGCGCGGACGAGGACCCGCGACGGCGGGCGCATCCGGGCCTGGCGGCCCGAGGCCGAGCGCAGGTGGATGTTCTGCAGCAGGCCGACGGCGAGCATGCCGGCGAACAGCGAGCTGCCGCCGTAGGAGACGAAGGGCAGCGGGACACCGGTGACCGGCATGATCCCCAGGCACATCCCGATGTTCTGGAAGGCCTGGAAGCCGAACCAGCAGGCGATGCCGGCGGCGGCGATCCGGCCGAACAGGTCGTCGGCGTTGGCCGCGATCACCAGGGCCCGCCACAGCACGACCGCGAGCAGCAGGATCACCAGGCCGGCACCGAGCAGGCCCAGCTCCTCGCCGGCGACGGTGAAGACGAAGTCGGTGTGCTGCTCGGGCACGAAGCCGGCCCGCGTCTGCGAGCCGTCGAAGAGGCCCTGCCCGAAGAGGCCGCCGTTGCCGACCGCGATCCGGGCCTGCTCGACGTTGTAGCCGGCCCCGCGGGGGTCGAGGTCGGGGTTGGTGAAGGCCAGGAACCGGTCGACCTGGTAGTCGGCCAGCAGCCCGAAGGCCACCGCGGCCGCCGCGGCCGTGACGCCGCCTCCGGCCAGCAGGGCCAGCCAGCGTCGCGGGGCGCCGGAGACCGCGAGGACCCCGAAGACGGTCGCGGCCAGCACCAGCATCGTGCCCAGGTCGGGCTGGGCGAGGATCAGCACGGCCGGGACGCCGGCCACGGCCAGCATCAGCGCGACGTCGGTCAGGCCGACCTGCGCCCGCCAGCGGCCCTCGGTGCGCTCGGCGACGACGAGCGCCATCCCGATCACGACCGCGAGCTTGGCGAACTCCGAGGGCTGGACGGACAGCCCGCCGAGCATCAGCCACGACCGCGAGCCGTTGATGGTCGTGCCCATCACCAGCACGAGCACGAGCCCGACGACGGAGGCGACGTAGACCAGGGGCGCGAGGATGCGCACCCACCGGTGGTCGACCACGAGCACGACGGTGAGCAGGACCAGGCCCACGCCGAGGTTGACCACCTGGCGGGTGACGTAGCCGGCGCCGGCCGTGGCGTCCGACCCGCTGGTGGCCGACCAGACGAGCAGGCAGCCGAGCACCGAGAGGGCCAGCACGCTGCCGAGCAGCAGCCAGTCGAGCCCGGGCACCCGCAGCGCGCGGGCGGGGGTGACGGAGCTCATCGGGTCTCCTCGGGTGCCGGCGGCAGGATCGAGCCGTCGCGGGCGAAGGTGGGCAGCTGCTGGGGCGGGGTGGTCCCGGGGATCGCGGCCTCCGCGGGCAGCACCTCGGTGCCCTCGATGCCGTAGAGCGACTCCCAGATCTTGCGGATGAAGGGCCCGGAGGTGCCCGAGCCGGTGCCGCCCTGGCTGACCATCATCACCACGACGTAGTCCTCGGAGTACGAGGCCACCCACGAGGTCGACTGCTTGCCGTAGACCTCCGCCGACCCGGTCTTGGACCGGATCGGGACCTCGGCGAGCGGGAACCCGCCCATCCGCCAGGCCATGGTGCCGACGCTGGTGACGTTCTTCAGCGCCCCGTCGATGTAGTCCAGCGTGCTCTGGGGGACGTCGATCCTCCCGGCGACCTCGGGGGCGAAGCGGCGGAGCACGGTGCCGTCCTCGGCCACCACGGCCTTGGCCACCCGGGGCTCGTAGAGGGTGCCGCCGTTGGCCAGCGCGCCGTACGCGCGCGCCAGCTGCAGCGGGGTGACGATCGTGTCGCCCTGGCCGATCGCGAAGTTCACCGCGTCGCCGGCGCGGTAGGCGTAGCCCTCGACGCAGAACTCCCCGGCGAAGGTGTAGACGAAGTCGCTGGTCTCGGCGTCCTGCGGGGCGTCGGCGATCCCGCAGTAGTAGTCCTTCATCTGCTCGTAGTAGGCGCGCTTCCACTCCCGGTCCGCGATCCGGCCCGAGGCCTCGCCGGGCAGGTCGATGCCGGTCTCGGAGCCGAAGCCGAACTCCTGGGCCTCCTCGACCAGCGGGTCGGGGGCGTCGACGTCGTCGACGTCGGACCCGAGCCGGGCCCAGTAGTCGTAGCCGATCCGGTAGAAGAACGTGTTGCAGGAGACCTCGAGGGCCTTGTCGAAGCCGATCGAGCCGTAGGCGCCCGACTCGTAGTTCTTGAACACCCGGTTGCCCACCGCGAAGCCCGACGAGCAGTCCAGCCGGGTGTCGGTGGTGTAGCCGTTCGTGAGCGCACCGGCGGTCATGAACGGCTTCCAGGTCGATCCGGGGGCGAACTGGCCCTGGGTGGCCCGCCCGAGCAGCGGGGTGCCGGCGTCCTCGGAGTAGAGCCGCGCCAGCTCCTCGTCGCTGATCCCGCCGACCCAGGTGCCGGGGTCGTAGGTGGGCTGGCTGGCCATCGCCACGACCCGGCCGGTGTCGGCCTCGAGCACCACCGCGGCGCCGGAGTCGGCCACGTAGTTGCGTCCGGTGACGTCGTCGAAGGTCCCCCGGGCGGTCGTGATGGCCTCGCCCAGCTGACGCTCCACCACGCCCTGGACCTTGGCGTCCAGGGAGGTGACCAGGGTGTCACCGGGCTGGGAGGCCAGCGACGCGTCGTCGCCGAGGACGCGGCCCATCGAGTCCACGGCCACGCTGCGGTAGCCGGGCATGCCGCGCAGCCACCGGTCGTACTGCTGCTCCACGCCGGCCCGGCCGACGACCGAGGCGCCGTTGACCGACCGGTCGCCGGACTCCTCGGCGGTGTCGAGCTCGTCGGCGGTCACCGGGCTGAGGTAGCCCAGGAGGTGGGCCGCGTTGACGCCGAAGGGTCGCGGGTAGGACCGCACGCTCTGCTGGTCGACCACCACGGCCGGGAAGTCCTCGTTCTGCTCCAGCAGCCGCAGGGCCACCTCGCGGTCGACGTCCTCGGCGACGGGCACCGGCTGGTACGGCGAGCCGTTCCAGCACCGGTCGGTCACGCTGCCGCGGTCGCCGCAGGTGACCAGGCGCTCCGCGAGCCGGCCGACGTCGCCGTCGAGCTCGGTCGCGAGCCGCGCGAGCAGCTGGTCGTCCTGCCTGCCCGAGAGCGTGTCCAGCACCGAGCGGTCCACCGAGACGGTCCACGAGGCACGGTTCGCCACCAGCGGCCGGCCCTGGTCGTCGACGATCAGGCCGCGCTCGGGCTGCACCACGACCTCGCGCACCGACTGGGCCGCGGCGCGGGCGGTGTACTCCTCGCCCGAGACGACCTGGAGGTAGTACAGGCGCACGAAGAGCGTGGCGAACAACGAGAAGACCAGCGCCTGGACCACCACGAGCCGCAACCGGCTGCGGCGGGCCGGGCTCACCGCTGCCACGCCACCGCCCGGGCCGGCTCGAGCCTGCGGAACATCGCCATCAGCGGCGGCAGGACCAGGGGGGTCAGCAGCACGTCGAGCAGCAGGGCGAGGCCGACCACCCCGAGCACCGAGGCCACCGAGGTGATCGGGTCGCCCAGCAGGCTCCCGGTGAGCGCGAACACGGTCGTGCCGAGGAGCGAGCAGACGGCGACCGTCGCCACCACCGCGCCGGCGCTCCCGCGCGCCTCCCGGTTGACCTGGCCGGCCACCAGCCCGACGAGCACCAGGGCCAGCGCCCAGCGACCCGCCACGTGGTCGGCGGGCGGGGCCAGGTCGAGCAGCAGGCCGGCGGCCAGGCCGAGGACCATCGCGAAGGAGGCGCCCCGCACCAGGCCGGCCGCCACGACGACGAGCAGGACCAGGTTGGGCACGACGCCCTGCCAGGACGCCTGGGACAGCACGGAGACCTGCAGCAGCGCGGCGAGCAGCACCGCGCCGACCGCGGCGAGCACGCGCAGGCCGCTCATCGCAGGCTCCCGTCGGCCTCGACGAGGCCGCGGTCGGTCTCGGTCCCGGACGGCACCACGACCCCGACGACGTCGAGGGACCCGACGTCGACGAAGGGCTCCACCACGATCCGCTTGGTCGACTCGCGCAGGCTCTCGTAGACCGCGGTCACGCGGCCGATCGGGATGCCGGCGGCGTACGGCGCCCCGTCGCTGCTGCCCCAGGTGACGACCGTGTCGTCCTTGGCCGGCGTCTCGGCGGCGTCGACGAGCTCCAGGTCGAGGTCGCCGCCCTCCCCCGCCTCGCCGCGTCCGCGCAGGAACCCCATCTCCATGCTCTCGCCCACCCGGGCGCCGACGGTGGAGCCGGAGTCGACGACGAGCAGGACGGTGGCGGTGGTGCTGGTGACCCGCAGGACCCGGCCCACCAGGCCGTCGCCCGCGACCACGGTCATGTCGGGCCCGACGCCGGCGGACGAGCCGGCGTCGATGGTCACGGTGCCGGTGAAGGACTGCGAGGCTCCGAAGCCGACCACGCGCGCCGGCACCAGGGCGTGGCCCAGGTCGCGGGCCGAGGCCGTCAGCCCCTCCAGCGAGGCGAGCCGGTTGCGGTCGTAGCCGGCGGTGCGGACCTGGGCGCGCAGCTCGGCGTTCTGCGACTCGAGCGACTCGACGTCGGCGCGCAGCGAGGACTGCGAGCGGAACCACTGCGGCACCACCGCCACCGGGCGCACCGCCGCGGCCACGGCGGACTCGGCCGGGCCCACGACCTCGCCGACCGCGCGCCGCACCGGCTCGACCGGGGAGGCGTCGCCGGCCTGGGTGTCGAGCACCATCAGGCTGGCGCAGGCCATCACCAGCGCCACCACCAGCGAGGTGGGCGGGCGCTGGCCCGACCCGAGCGGCTGCTCGCCCCAGCGTCGGTCGCCACGGCTGCGGCCGGCCGTCCGGGTCCGTCGCGCGAGCGGGGAGGTGCGCGCCATCAGCGGCGCCTCGAGTCCGACACGAGGACCTGGGCCAGCGCCTCGAACTCCTCCACGCAGCGACCCGCACCGAGCGCGACCGAGGTCAGCGGGTGCTCCGCGACGTGGACGGGCATCCCGGTCTCGTGGCGCAGCCGCTCGTCCAGGCCGCGCAGCAGCGCACCCCCACCGGTCAGGACGATGCCGCGGTCCATGATGTCGCCCGCGAGCTCGGGCGGGGTCTGGTCGAGGGTCGCGCGCACCGCGTCGACGATGGCGTGCAGCGGCTCCTCGATGGCCTGGCGGATCTCGGCGCTGGAGACGGTCACGGTGCGGGGCAGCCCGGTGACCATGTCGCGCCCGCGGATCTCGGCCTCGGGCTCGCTGGACATCGGGAAGGCGGAGCCGAGGGTCATCTTGACCTCCTCGGCGGTGCGCTCCCCCAGCATCAGGGAGTACTCCTTCTTCATCCACGCCACGATCGCCTGGTCGAGGTCGTCCCCGGCGGTGCGGATCGACAGCGAGGTGACGATGCCGCCCAGGCTGATCACCGCGACCTCGGTGGTGCCGCCGCCGACGTCGACCACCATGTTGCCGGTGGCGCGGTGCACCGGCAGGCCGGCGCCGATCGCGGCGGCCATCGGCTCCTCGACGATGTAGACCCGGCGGGCGCCGGCCTGGTAGCCGGCCTCCTTGACGGCGCGCTGCTCGACGGCGGTGATCCCGCTCGGCACGCAGATGACCATCCGCGGCTTGGCGAAGTAGCGGCGCCGGTGCACCTGGTGGATGAAGAACCGCAGCATCTGCTCGGTCGCCTCGAAGTCGGCGATGACGCCGTCCTTGAGGGGGCGGATCGCGGTGATGTTGTCGGGCGTCCGGCCGATCATCCGCTTGGCCTCGTGCCCGACGGCCAGGACCTCGCCGGTCGTGTCGTTCATCGCCACGACGCTGGGCTCGTCGAGCACCACGCCCTTGCGGCGCACGTAGACCAGCGTGTTGGCCGTGCCGAGGTCGACGGCCATGTCGCGGCCGATCAGTGAAGTCGCCATCCGGGGTTGCCTCGCAGCGGGGTCCGCGCGACCGGGGAAGTGAGCGCGCCGCGCGCACGGTCCCGGCGCACCCGAGTGCGACCCTAGGTTCGTCCGGCCGCCGAACGGCGCAGGCTCGCCGCGACGCGCGTGGCGCGCGGGCTCAGAGGTGCGGGAACCAGAGGCCGATCTCGCGCTCGGCGGACTCCGGCGAGTCCGAGCCGTGCACCAGGTTCTCCCGGTTCGACAGCGAGTGGTCGCCGCGGACCGTCCCCGGGGCGGCCTTGCGGCCGTCGGTGGCGCCGTTCAGGGCGCGCACGACCTCGATCGCCTCGTCGCCCTCCAGCACCAGCGCCACCAGCGGACCGCTGGTGACGAAGTCGCGCAACGGGGGGTAGAAGTCGCGCTCCACGTGCTCGGCGTAGTGGCGGTCGGCCTGCTCGGTGTCGATGGTGCGCAGCTCGAGCGCCACCAGGGTCAGGCCCTTGGCCTCGAACCGGCCCAGCACCTCGCCCACCAGCCCGCGGCGGACGGTGTCGGGCTTGAGCAGGACCAGGGTGCGCTGGGTCATGGCCGCACCCTAGGACACCGTGGGGCCACCCAGGGCGACCGCCCGGCGACGCACGTCCGGGGGCACCCGGTCGTGGGAGTCGGCCGCGGACTCCGGCGCCCCGGCCACCCGGCGCAGCGGGACCACCCCGCCCCAGGTGCCGGCGGCGACGTCCTCGTCGTCGTCGACCGGGCCCTCGGCCCGGACCTTGACCGACGCCTCTGCCAGCGGCACGGCCAGGACCGCCGTGGCCGCCAGCTCCTTGCGGCTGCTGGGCCGCAGCGTGGCCGCCCGCCCCGGGACCATGTGGTCGACGGTCAGGTCCAGGGCGTGCTGCCTCTCGGCGGCGTCGTCGACCACCCGGGCCGCGCCGATCACGACCGCGGAGCGGTAGTTCATCGAGTGGTGGAACGCCGAGCGCGCCGCGACCAGGCCGTCGACCTCGGTCAGGGTGACGCACACCGTGGCCCCCTCGGCGCGGCCGAGCCACCGCGCCGCGACGGACCCGTGGACGTAGAGGGTGCCGCCGTCGTCGGGCCCCTGGAGGTCGACGGCGAAGGCGACCGGCAGCACCACGGGGTACGGCGCCCCGTCCCCGTCGACCACCACGCCCAGGTGCGCCACCAGCGCGTCGTCGAGCAGCGCGTGCAGCACCTCCCGGTCGGAGGCGGCGCGGGCGTGGCCGCGGCGGACGGTCGTGCGGTCGGTCGGGGACAGCGGGGTGCTCATGCGACTAGCCTGACCGGTCAGTGGCCCGTACGCACGAGCCACTTCCCGACCAGAACGGCAGACCACATGGCGCCGGCCCCGGCACCCCTGCTCCCCGTCCGGCTCGACCGGGCCACCGCCGCGCCGCTGCCGGCCCAGCTCGCGGACGGGGTCCGGGCCCTCGTCCTCGACGGCACGCTGCGCGCCGGCGACCGGCTGCCGAGCTCCCGGGCGCTGGCCGCCGACCTCGCGGTGTCGCGCGCGGTGACCGCCCAGGCGTACGAGCAGCTGGTGGCCGAGGGGTGGCTCGAGGGGCGCCACGGGTCGGGCACCTTCGTGTCCCCGACGGCACCCGCCGGCCGGGCGGCCCCGCCGCCCCGCCCGGCACCGTCCCGCGGCACCCCCTCGCACCCGCTGGTCCGTCTCGACGCCGGGACGCCCCACATCGACCCGCGGCACGCCGCGGGGTGGCGGCGAGCCTGGCGGGAGGTGTCGGCCGCGACGCCCCCGCGCGGCTACGACGACCCGCGCGGCCTGCCCGAGCTGCGGGCCGCGCTGGCCGAGCGCCTGGGCCGGACCCGGGGCGTGCGGTGCGACCCCGACGAGGTGACCGTCACCTGCGGCACCACCGACGGGCTGCGCCACCTCCTCGGGGCGGTGCGTGCCGGCCCGGTGGCCCTGGAGGACCCCGGCTACCGCGCCGCCGTCGAGACGGTGCGGGCGCTGGGTCGACCCGTGCGCGACCTGCCCGCCGCCGGCCCGGTGGCCGACCTCGGGGACGCGGTCGCGGCGTACGTGACCCCGGCCCACCAGCACCCCCTGGGCCACGTCATGCCCGCGGCCCACCGGATCGCCCTGCTCGGCGCGGCGGCCCGGACCGACGCGCTGGTCGTGGAGGACGACTACGACTCCGAGTTCCGCTACGACGTCGCCCCGGTGCCGGCGCTGGCCGCGCTGGACCGCGCGCGGGTCGCCTACCTCGGCACCGCGGCCAAGTCGGTCTCGCCGAGCCTGCGGCTGGGCTGGCTCGTGGCCCCGGCCGCCCTCGCCGAGGAGGTCCAGCGGCGGCGGCTGGTCACCCACGACGCCGCACCGTGGCCGGTGCAGCGGGCGTTCTGGGCGCTGCTGCGCGACGGCCACCTGGACCGCGTGGTGCGCAGCGCCCGTCGGGTCTACGCCGAGCGGGCGCCGCGGGTGGCCGCCGCGCTGGCCCCGTACGCCGAGGCGGCCGGGCCGACGGCCGGGATGTACTCGACCTGGCTGCTCCCCCACGACCGCGCGGTCGCCGCCCGGGACGCCGCGCGGGTCGCCGGCTTCGAGGTGCCCCTGCTCGCGGGCTACTGCCGCGCGGCGCGCGTGCGGGGGCTGGTGGTCGGCTTCGGCGGGGTCACCGACGACGAGCTGGAGCGGGCGCTGGCCGCGCTCGTGCGGGGCCTGAGCTGAGCCCGAGCGGGCCCACGAGGAGCCTCAGGCCTCGCCGGCGGCCCGGGAGCGGTCGAACGCGTCGTACGCGGCGGCGCGCTCGCGCTCGATCCTGTCGCCGAGCAGCACCGCGCCCGCCCACAGCGCGGCGAAGATCGGGCCGAGCAGGAACATCGCGGGGATGACCAGGCCGAGCGCGATCGCGACGACCTGCACCGCCCAGCCGAGGCCGTAGGCCCACGGCCGGCGCAGCATCCCGGCCAGCAGCACGCAGACCAGGGCCAGCCCCAGGCCGACGGCCAGCGCCGGTCCGGGCGGCACGTCGGCGATGGTGATCAGCACCGGGGTGGTCAGGCCCAGGGTGACCGCCTCCAGCGACAGCACCGCCGCGGCCATGCCGCGCTTGGGCGAGCGCTGCGGGCGGGTCGCGGGGGCGGCGGGCGTCGGCGGGGTGCCGGGCTCCTCGGTGGTGCTCATCGCTCGCGTCCTCCCCGGGCGCCGGCGGGCAGCAGCAGGGTGCGGGCCTCGCCCACGGTGACGACCGAGCCGGTGACCAGCACCGCCCCCGACCCGAGCGGGTCGCCGAACGCCTCCCCGGCCTCGGCCAGGGCGGCGGCCTGGTCCAGCGCGTCGGCGAGCCGCGGCGCGACCGTCACCTTGTCCTCGTCGAAGACCGAGCGGGCCACCTCGGCCAGGGCCTCGGCCGTCATCGCGCGCGGGGTCGAGCTCTGGGTGCACACGAGGTGGGCCAGGTGCGGCTCGAGCTCGGCGAGCAGGCCCTCGGCGTCCTTGTCCTCCATCAGCCCGACCACCCCGATCAGCGGGGAGAAGGTGAAGGAGTCGTCGATGGCGCGCGAGAGCGCCTGCGCCCCGTGCGGGTTGTGGGCCGCGTCCAGCACGACCGTGGGGCTGCGGCGCACGACCTCGAGCCGGCCCGGGGAGGTGACGTCGGCGAAGGCCGCCTCGACCAGGTCGCCGTCGAGGGGCTGGTCGCCGGCGAAGGCCTCCACCGCGGCCAGGGCGACCGCCGCGTTCTGCGCCTGGTGCGCGCCGTGCAGCGGCAGGAAGACCTCGTCGTAGCGGGCGCGCAGGCCCTGCAGCGAGACCATCTGTCCACCGACGGCCGGCAGGGTCGAGACCACGCCGAACTCGAGGCCCTCGCGGGCCACGGTCGCGCCGACCTCGGCGGCCCGCTCGAGCAGCACCGCGACCACGTCGGGCTCCTGGTCGGCGACGACGACGGTGGCACCGGGCTTGATGATCCCGACCTTCTCGCGCGCGATCGCCGCCGCCGAGTCGCCGAGGTAGCGCGCGTGGTCGACCGCGATCGGGAGCAGCACCGCGACCATGCCGTCGGCGACGTTCGTGGCGTCCCAGGAGCCCCCCATCCCGACCTCGACGACCGCGACGTCGACCGGGGCGTCGGCGAACGCGGCGAAGGCCATCGCCACCACGGTCTCGAAGAACGACAGCGGGTGCGGCTCGGCGGCGTCGACGAGGTGGGTGAAGGGGGCGACGTCGTTGAAGGCACGCACGAACCCGTCGGCGTCGAGCGGCTCCCCGTCGATGCTGATCCGCTCGGTGATGCTCTCGACGTGGGGGCTGGTGAACCGCCCCGTGCGCAGGTCGAGCCGGCGCAGCAGCGCGTCGATCATCCGCGCCGTCGAGGTCTTGCCGTTGGTGCCGGTCAGGTGGATCACCGGGTAGGCGCGCTGCGGGTCGCCCAGCAGCTCGGTGAACGCCCGGATCCGGTCGAGCGAGGGCTCGAGCCGGGTCTCCGGCCACCGGGAGAGCAGGGCGTCCTCCACCTCGGCCAGGGTCAGGGCGAGGCGGGGGGCGTCGAGGTCGGGCACGTCTGTCATCGCCCCCCAGTCTAGGCCGCTGCGCCCCGCGGCCCGCACGCCCGCGCGCTCGCCGCGCCCTCACTCCACGCGCAGCGAGGCGGTGTCGACGTACGCCTCGAACCCGAGCCCGGCGTAGAGCCGGTTCGACACCGGGTTCGCCTGGTCGGTGAACAGGCACACCTGCGACCCGCCGGCCCGCAGCAGCGTGGCGACCTGGTGCACCGCGTTGCCGGCGTACCCGCGACCACGCCGGGCCTCCGGCGTGAGGACAGGGCCGATCGTGGCGACGCCGTCGGCGGGCGGGACCGCCCCCACCAGGCAGACCGGCGACCCCTCGTCCTCCCACCACCACAGCACCCCAGCGCGGACCTTGGACCGCAGCGAGGCCCGGTCGGGTTCGACCCCCTCCGTGGGCTCCCGGCCCCCGGCCAGGTCGACCTCGCGCTGGAACCACCCCCACCACCGGGCCAGCTCGTCGAGCTCGTCCTCGCGCACCGGCCGAAGGGCGCCCGGCGCCGGCCGCGGCGGGCGGGGCTCGGCAAGCACGTGCACCCGCAGCCGCTCGTGCACCCGCACCGTGCTCCCGGTCAGCCGGGCCGCCTCCTCGGCCACCACCCGGGCCGCAGGCAGCGCCCCGTTGACGGCCGTCAGCGCCTCCCCGCGACCGTGCAGCGCCCGGGCGAGCGCGACGGCCGCCGCCTCCGGCATCGCGTGCACCCACGGGGCGTACGGCGGGTGCGGCATCGTCCGCATCGCCACCGACACCGGCTCGTGGTCAGGCCCGTGCACCACCAGCCACCACCGCGCCACCCCGGGCGCGGGCGCGGCGACCTCCCCGGCCGCAGCCCGTCGGGTCCACGACGACAGCACCGTGGTCAGCACCGGTTCGGCGGCCAGCAGCGGCGCGGCCTGCGCCAGGAACCAGGCGGGGTCCTCTGAGAAGGTCAGGGTGTACGGCTCGGCGGGCTCCACGAGCCGAGGTGAGGACGCGGACCTGCGGGGCCGCACCGGGTTTCCCGACCGTAGGCTGGCACGCATGACCGACACCCAGCAGCAGGCCCCGGACCCGACGAGCACCGCCCACGGTGCCGTCGTCGTACCGGACAAGCCGGCCCTGGAGGGCCTCGAGGAGACGTGGTCGGCGCGCTGGAAGGCCGACGACACCTACGCCTTCGACCGCACCCAGCCGCGCAGCAACGTCTTCTCGATCGACACCCCGCCGCCCACGGTCAGCGGGAGCCTGCACGTCGGGCACGTCTTCTCCTACACCCACACCGACCTGGTCGCCCGCTACCAGCGGATGCAGGGCAAGTCGGTGTTCTACCCGATGGGCTGGGACGACAACGGCCTGCCCACCGAGCGCCGGGTGCAGAACTACTACGGCGTGCGCTGCGACCCCTCGCTGCCCTACGACGCCGACTTCACCCCGCCCGAGAAGCCCGACCCCAAGAAGCAGGTCCCGGTCAGCCGACCCACCTTCGTCGAGCTGTGCGAGCGCCTGGTCGTCGAGGACGAGAAGGTCTTCGAGGCGCTGTGGCGCCGGCTCGGGCTGTCCGTCGACTGGAGCCAGCACTACACGACCATCGGGCCGAAGGCCCAGGTCGCCAGCCAGCGCGCCTTCCTGCGCAACTTCGCCCGCGGCGAGGCCTACCTCCAGGAGGCGCCGACGCTCTGGGACGTCACCTTCCAGACCGCGGTCGCCCAGGCCGAGCTCGAGGCCCGCGACTACCCGGGCGCCTACCACCGCGTCGCCTACCACCGTGCCGACGGCACCCCGGTCCACGTCGAGACCACGCGCCCCGAGCTGGTCGTCAGCGCCGTGGCGCTGATCGCGCACCCCGACGACGAGCGGTACGCCGACCTGGTCGGCACCACCGTGACCTCGCCGGTCTTCGGCGTCGAGATCCCGGTCCTGGCCCACCCGGCGGCCGAGATGGACAAGGGCGCCGGCATCGCGATGTGCTGCACCTTCGGCGACCTCACCGACGTCACCTGGTGGCGCGAGCTGCAGCTGCCGGTGCGCACCGTGGTCGGCCGCGACGGCCGCTTCGTCCGCGAGACGCCCGCCTGGCTCGAGGGCGCGGGCGCAGAGGCGTACGACGGCCTGGCCGGCAAGACGGTGTTCTCGGCCCGCGAGGAGACCGTCCGCCTGCTCCGCGAGGCCGGCGACCTCGACGGCGAGCCCACCCCGACGCAGCGGATGGCGAACTTCTACGAGAAGGGCGACAAGCCGCTGGAGATCGTCGCCACCCGCCAGTGGTACGTCCGCAACGGCGGCCGCGACGTCGGGCTGCGCACCGAGATGCTCGAGCGCGGCGCCGAGATCACCTGGGTCCCCACCCACATGCGCCACCGCTTCGACAACTGGGTCGGCGGCCTGAACGGCGACTGGCTCATCTCGCGGCAGCGGTTCTTCGGCATCCCGTTCCCGGTCTGGTACCCCCTCGACGACGAGGGCGAGCCCGACCACGCCCACCCGCTGATGCCGACCGAGGCGGAGCTGCCGGTCGACCCCTCGACCGACGCCCCGCGCGGGTACGACGAGTCGTCCCGCGGGAAGCCGGGCGGTTTCGTCGGCGACCCCGACGTGATGGACACCTGGGCGACGTCCTCGCTGACGCCGCAGATCGCCGGCGGCTGGGAGAGCGACCCCGACCTGTTCGAGCGGGTCTTCCCGATGGACCTGGCCACCCAGGCCCACGACATCATCCGGACCTGGCTCTTCTCCCGGGTCGTGCGGGCGCACTTCGAGAACGGCGTCGCGCCGTGGAGCCACGCGCTGATCTCGGGCTTCGTGGTCGACCCCGACCGCAAGAAGATGTCGAAGTCCAAGGGCAACGTGGTCGTCCCCACCGACATCCTCGACCGGTTCGGCGCGGACGCCGTCCGCTGGCGCGCGGCCATGTCGCGCCCCGGCCTGGACTCGCCCTTCGACGAGAGCCAGATGAAGGTCGGTCGCCGGCTGGCGATGAAGGTGCTCAACGCCTCGCGGTTCGTGCTCGCCAACGTCGGGGCCACCTCGTTGAACGCCTTCGAGGTCTCCGAGCCGGTCGACTGCGCGCTGCTGGGCCGCCTGGCGACCGTGGTCACCCGGGCGACCGAGGCCTTCGACGCCTACGACTACACCACCGCCCTCGAGGTCACCGAGCGCTTCTTCTGGGAGTTCTGCGACGACTACCTCGAGCTGGTCAAGGAGCGCGCCTACGCCGAGGACGGCGGCTCCCCCACCGCGTCGGCGCGTGCCACGCTCGCCCTGGCCCTCGAGGTGCAGCTGCGCCTGCTCGCCCCGTTCCTGCCCTACGTGACCGAGGAGGTCTGGTCCTGGTGGCGCTCCGGCTCCGTGCACCGCGCCGCCTGGCCGGTCGTGGCCGACCTCGGGGCGCCCGCAGCCGCCGACGCGTCGTCCCTCGACGCCGTGGCAGCCGCGCTGGCGGGCATCCGCGGCGCCAAGTCGCAGGCGAAGGTCTCGATGCGCACCGCGCTGGCCCGGGTCGAGGTGCGCGGCCCGCAGCAGCTGGTCGACGCGGCGGCGACGGCCGAGCGCGACCTGCGCGCGGCCGGCCGGGTGAGCGGTGAGCTGGTCTTCGTCGCCGACGACAGCCGCTCGGCCATCGTCGTCACCGCCGAGGTCGCGGAGACCGTCCCCGAGGCCTGACGTCGCGACGGCGTCCGGCGCCCCGTCGCGGGTGCGTCGGGCCGGAGGCTCAGGCCGTCGGCCCGGTCCCGCCCGGCTCGTCGGTCACGACGGGAGCCCGCTCGGGTCCGGCTCGGGAGTCCGGCTCGGGGTCCGGCTCGGGGTCCTCGTCGTCGGACACCGGCCCGGCCGGCACCTCCGGGACGGTCGGGAGCACGGGCAGCCCGGGGGCTGCGGGGACGCCGACACCGGGCGGCACCGGCGGCTGGCCGCCGACCACGGGCTGGTCCACGACGGGCTGGTCCACCACGGGCTGGCCCACGACGGGCTGGCCCACGACAGGCTGGCCGGCACCCGGCTGGCTGCCGACGGCGGGCCCGGCGCCCGGGCCCGGCACGACGTCGCCGGCCGCGAAGGTCGGCCCGCCCGCGCCGGCGGTGCCGCCGGCACCCGGGAGCACGGTGGTCCCCCCGGCAGGCTTCCCGTCCACGGGCGGCGGCACGCTCTGCCCGGTCCCCCCGGCGGCGTGCGACGCCCCGGCCGGCGGGTCGCCGGCGTCGGACTCGTACGCCGCGCCGACCGCGCTCCCGCCCGCGCCGGCGAACGGCGTGGCGTCGCGCGGCGTGCCGGCGGAGGGCACGCCGGCGAGCGGCGTGCTGCCCGCCGGGGCGGACGGTGCCGTACCGGACGGTGCCGTGCCGGACGTCTCCGGCACGGACGGTGCGGGGGCGGACGGTGCCGAGGCGGACCGTGTGGGGGCGGAGGGTGCGGAGCCGTCCTGCAGCGCGGCGGCCCGGGGCTGCGTCCCTGCGGGCGCGGTCGGTGACGGTCCACCGGCGCCGGGGGACCCGGGAGGCGCGACCGGGAGCACCCGGTGGCCGGGCGCGGGCACCAGCACCCCGTTCGCGACCAGGTGGTCGGCGGGCGAGGACGGTGCCGGGAGGGGGCCCTGACCACGCGCGGTCGCGACCATCACGAAGCCGCAGAGGACCGCGACCATGCAGAACACCAGGAAGGGTGCTCGTTGGTTCTTGCTCATCGTCTCTGCTGCTCCCGGCCGGGTCATGAGGTCGTGGCGACCCGTGACCATTCTCGGGTACCCGGGGCCGCCCGCTCACCAGATCGGGACAAATGGCCCGAAGTGACTAGCGTCGCTGACCGGGTGTCGGCCCGGAGCGGTTCAGGCCGACTTCTTCTTCTTCGTCTCGCTCGCGCGCAGCACCAGGGTCGGGGGCACCTCGTCGTCGACGACCTCGCGGGTGATCACGACCTTGGCGACGTCGGCGCGCGAGGGCACGTCGTACATCACGTAGAGGAGGACCTCCTCGATGATGGCGCGCAGCCCGCGGGCGCCCGTGCCCCGCTCCATGGCCTTGTCGGCGATGGCGAGGATCGCCTCGTCGGTGAACTCCAGCTCGACCCCGTCGAGCTCGAAGAGCTTCTTGTACTGCTTCACCAGGGCGTTGCGCGGCTCGGTGAGGATCTGGACCAGGGCCTCCTGGTCGAGCTTGTTCACGCTGGCGATCAGGGGCAGGCGGCCGATGAACTCGGGGATCAGGCCGAACTTCGTGAGGTCCTCGGGGCGCACCTGCGAGAGCAGGTCGGTGGCCTCGCGCTCGGCCTGGCCGAGCACCTCGGCGGTGAAGCCGAGGGACTTCTTGCCGACCCGCTGCTCGACGATGTGCTCGAGGCCGGCGAAGGCGCCGCCCACCACGAACAGGATGTTCGTGGTGTCGATCTGGATGAACTCCTGGTGCGGGTGCTTGCGCCCGCCCTGCGGGGGCACCGAGGCGCTGGTGCCCTCGATGATCTTCAGCAGGGCCTGCTGCACGCCCTCGCCGGAGACGTCGCGCGTGATCGAGGGGTTCTCCGCCTTGCGGGCCACCTTGTCGATCTCGTCGATGTAGATGATGCCGGTCTCGGCCTTCTTGACGTCGTAGTCCGCAGCCTGGATCAGCTTCAGCAGGATGTTCTCGACGTCCTCGCCGACGTAGCCGGCCTCGGTCAGCGCGGTGGCGTCCGCGATCGCGAACGGCACGTTCAGCATCCGCGCCAGGGTCTGCGCGAGGTACGTCTTGCCGCACCCGGTCGGCCCGATCACCAGGATGTTGGACTTGGCGACCTCGACGACCTCGTCCTTGCTGTGCTTGCCGTTGGCGGGGAGGACCCCGGCCTGGACGCGCTTGTAGTGGTTGTAGACCGCCACGGCCAGGGACTTCTTGGCCTGCTCCTGCCCGATGACGTAGGAGTTGAGGAAGTCGAAGATCTCCTTCGGCTTCGGCAGCTCCTCGAGACCGACCTCGGAGCCCTCGTTCAGCTCCTCCTCGATGATCTCGTTGCACAGGTCGATGCACTCGTCGCAGATGTACACGCCGGGGCCGGCGATCAGCTTCTTGACCTGCTTCTGGCTCTTCCCGCAGAAGGAGCACTTCAGCAGGTCACCCCCGTCACCGATCCGGGCCACCGGCGATCTCCCCTCTAGACGGACCTACAACCATCGAACGGTACCCCGCGCCACCCCCGGACCGGCGGGTGACACGGGCGGTGCTCAGGTGCCGGCGAGCGCCGGGGTGCCCTTGCGGGAGTCCAGGACGGCGTCGATCAGGCCGTAGTCCTTGGCCTGTGCCGCGGTCAGGATCTTGTCGCGCTCGATGTCGCGGCTGACCTGCTCGATGTCGCGACCGCTGTGCTCGCTGATCATCTTCTCCAGCAGCTCGCGCATGCGCAGGATCTCGTTGGCCTGGATCTCGATGTCCGAGGTCTGCCCGAAGGTGCCCTCGGTGTAGGGCTGGTGGATCAGGATCCGGCTGTTCGGCAGGGCCAGGCGCTTGCCGGGGGCCCCTGCCGCGAGCAGGATCGCGGCCGCCGAGGCGGCCTGCCCCAGGCACACCGTCTGCACGTCGGGCTTGATGAACCGCATCGTGTCGTAGATGGCGGTCAACGCGGTGAAGGAGCCGCCCGGGGAGTTGATGTAGATCTGGATGTCCTGGTCGGGGTTCAGCGACTCCAGGCACAGCAGCTGGGCCATCACCGCGTTGGCGATGTCGTCGGAGATGGGGGTGCCGAGGAAGATGATGCGGTCCTCGAAGAGCTTGCCGTAGGGGTCGATGCGCCGCACGCCGTACGAGGTGCGCTCTTCCCACTGGGGGATGTAGTAGTTCATGTCGTCAGTCCTTCGTGTGGGCCGGTCGGCCCTCGTCGGCGGCGTCGCGGGCGTTCTTGACCACCTGGTCGACCAGGCCGTACTCCATGGCCTGGTCGGCGGTGAACCAGCGGTCGCGGTCGGCGTCGGCGATGACCTGCTCGATGTCCTGGCCGGTGTGCTCGGCGATGAGGTCGAGCAGCACCTTCTTGATGTGCAGCGACTGCTGCGCCTGGATCTTGATGTCGGAGGCGGAGCCGCCCATGCCCGAGGAGGGCTGGTGCATCATGATCCGCGCGTGCGGCAGCGCGTACCGCTTGCCCTTGGCGCCGGCGCAGAGCAGGAACTGCCCCATCGAGGCCGCCAGGCCCATCCCGACGGTGGCGACGTCGTTGGGGATGTAGTTCATCGTGTCGTAGATCGCCATGCCGGCGTCCACGGAGCCACCGGGGCTGTTGATGTGCAGGAAGATGTCGGCCTCGGGGTCCTCGGCCGAGAGCAGCAGCAGCTGGGCGCAGATCGCGTTCGCGTTCTGGTCGCGCACCTCGGAGCCGAGGAACACGATGCGCTCGCGCAGCAGCCGCTGGTAGATGTGGTCGTCGAGCACGTTGAGTCCTGCCCCGCCGTTCATCTGCGGGAGGCCCTCGACAGGTCGGGTCTCGTAGTCGTTCACCCGGCCGACACTAGCCCGCGTCGGGGCCCGACCCACGGGTGATCCACCCCTGTTCGCCAACAGCGGACGCGCCGGCCGCCGCGGCCATCCGCCCGACCGTGCGGGCCATGCCCGCCTCGAGCTCGTCGGCGTGGGAGTCGGTCCCGCCCAGCAGCAGCGGGGCGGCCAGCCTGCTGAGCCCCGTCAGCCCCCGGGGCACGGGCCGTCGGTGGACGACGCGGGTCCGCCCGTCCGCGGTGGGCTCGAGCTCCCACACCCAGCGCGCCCCGCTCGTGCGCGTGTCCCAGGACAGCAGCCGCCCCGGCTCCAGCTCGGCCACCACGGACCGGGTGGGCCAGACCACGGCACCGCGTCGGTTGATCCCGAGGTACTGCTGGCCGACCCGCAGCCCGCCGGGGAGCAGCGCACGCATGGTGACCAGCTCGGGACTCCACTCCCCCATCCGGCCGACGTCGGACAGCGTCGCCCAGACCACGGCCGGCGGGGCGTCGACGACCTGCTCGGCGCGCAGCTCACGGGCGGCGCCGGAGGCGGCGGCGGCGGAGGAGGCGCTGGAGGCGCTGCCGGGGTCGGGGTCGGGGGAGTCATCGTCCGATCATCCCCGCCCGACCTCCGCGGCGTCGAGCCACCGCCCCAGGGCCTCGTGCACGTCGGGGTGGTTCAGCAGGCCGAAGTGGTCGGTGCCGCCGACGTGGAGCACGTCGGCGCCGGGGAACAGCTCGACGCCGCGGCGGTCCCGGCCGTACGCCGAGCGCGGCCGGACCAGCACGTCGCCGAGCAGGTGCCCGACCGGGTGGCGCTGCTCGCGGGTGAGGGTCGCGGCCACCAGGTGGTAGCGCGCGTGCGGCCAGGGCGGCACGTCGGCGGTCAACCCGGCCACCAGGTCGTGCACGCCCTGGGAGCGCCAGTCCAGGACCCGGCCGAACGCCGCGGTCTCGGGGAGCCGCCCGAGCCCGCGCGAGCCGTGGCCCACGCCCCACGCGAGCGGGGCACCGAGGTGGGGCGTGCCCAGGGTGACGACGTCGCTGACCAGGTCGGCCCAGGGGGCGCGGGACTGCGGCGGCTCGGCGGCCACCGCGCCCGCCGCACGGACGACCAGGCCACCCAGGGAGTGGCCCACCAGGACGACGCGCCGCACCGGGAGCGGCCAGCCGTCGACGAGCCGCTGCATCACCGCTGCGAGCGCGACGCCGTTCTCGCGCAGCGGGAGGCCGGAGTTCAGCCGGAGCAGGACCGGGGTCCACCCGCGGGCCGCGACCGCCTCGGCGTACGTCGTGCCGACCTTCGCGCGGTGCAGGTCCCAGGCCTGCTCGCCCTCGCACAGCCCGTGCAGGAAGACCACCAGGTCACCGGTGGCCGCGGGGAACGCGGCGGCCAGGGCCGCCGGGTCGGGCTCGACGTCGCGGTGCGCGACCCGCACGGCGAGCGGGATCGCCATCTGCGGGCGCTCGCGCAGCAGCCGGTCGCCGATCAGGCCGTTGACGGCCGAGGACAGGAACCGGCCGCGCGGGTGGTCCTCCAGCCGCGGACCGGCGCCGGTGGCCGCGAGCCGGTCCAGGCCGACGGACGTCGCCCGCAGGCCCGCGCCGAGGCCGGCGTACACCGCGGAGGCGATGGCGCGGTGGGCCGCCTCGGGCACGCTCGAGGCGCCCCCGGTGGCGCGGCGGGTGACCCGGTGCACCCGGTCGGCGACGGCCAGGTGGGTGTCGCGCGCACTGCGCACGACGAGCTCGTCACCGATCTGCGCCAGCAGCGACAGGGCGTCCAGCACGGACGCACCGGGGGCGGAGGTGCCGGAGGCCATGCCCCCACGCTAACCGATCCGGTGCACGCATGTGCACCGGATCGGGCGGGGATCACTTCTCGGTGGTGTCGCCCTCGGCCGGCTCGACCTCGACGTCGACCTCGTCCGCAGCGTCGTCCGCCGCGTCGTCCGCAGCCTCGTCCGCAGCTCGACCGCAGCGTCGTCGGCGTCGCCCTGCAGCGCCTCCTCGGCCGCCTCTGCCGCGGCGACCTCCTCGGCGGAGGCGATGCTGCCGTCGGGGCGCAGGTTGCGCATCTCGACCACGTTGCCCGACTCGTCGGTGACCGTGGCCGACTCGACGATGGAGGCCAGCGCCTTGCCGCGCAGGATCTCCTGGACGAGGTCGGGGATGTGGTTGTGCGCGAACATGTGGTTCGCGAACTCCTGCGGGTCCTGCCCGGACTGCTGCGCGCGACGGACCAGGTGCTGGGAGAGCTCGTTCTGGTCGACCCCGAGCTCCTCCTTCTTGGCGACCTCGTCGAGGATGAACTGCGCGGCGACGGCGTCGCGGACCCGCTTCTCCAGGTCGGCCTCGAACTCGTCGACCGTCTGGCCCTCGTCGTCGAGGTAGGCCTGCATGCTCATCCCGGCCCTCGACGAGCTGCTGCTCGACGCTCTGGCGGCGGGCGGTGAGCTCCTCGGCCACGACCGACTCCGGCAGCGGGACGTCGACCTTCTCCAGCAGCACCTCGAGCACCGCGTCCCGGGCCTCGGCAGCCTGCTCGAGGCGCTTGCCGTTGCGCAGGCGCTCGCGGACGTCCTCGGTGAGCTCCTCGTAGGTGTCGAACTCCGAGGCCTCCTGGGCGAAGTCGTCGTCGAGCTCGGGCAGCTCCTGCTCCTGGACCTGGCTGACGCGCACGCTGACCTCGACGTCCTCGCCGACGAGGTCGCCGCCGACGAGCTGGGTCGTGAAGACCTTGTCGTCGCCTGCGGACAGCCCGACCAGGGCGTCGTCGAGGCCCTCGATCATCCCGCCGCGGCCGACCTGGTAGCTCATCTGGCTGACCTCGGCGCCCTCGACGGGCTCGCCGCCCTGGGTGGCGAGCAGGTCGATCACGACGAAGTCGCCGTCCGCGGCGGGCCGCTCGACGTCGGAGAGGGTGCCGAAGCGCTCGCGCAGCGCGGAGACCTGCTCCTCGACGTCGGCATCGGTGACCTGGAGGTCCTCGACGCTGGCCTGGATGCCGTCGTACTCCGGCAGCTCGATGGTCGGCTTGACGTCGACCTCGGCGGTGAACTCCAGCTGCTCGTCGGGGGCGAGGTTGGTGACCTCGATCTCCGGCTGGGCCAGCGGCTGCAGCTCGTTCTCCTGCAGGGCCTCCATGTACTTCTGCGGCACGAGGTCCTGCACGGCCTCCTGGAGGACGACCTCGCGGCCGACCTGCCGGTCGATGATCGCGGCGGGGACCTTGCCGCGGCGGAAGCCGGGGACGTTGATCTGCTGGGCGATCTTCTTGTAGGCCGCGTCGAGGCTCGGCTTGAGCTCCTCGAAGGGCACCTCGACGGTCAGCTTGGCCCGGGTCGGGGTCAAGGTCTCGACGGCGCTCTTCACAGGTGGTCTCCTCGGTGCTCAGGTGTCTCGGGTGGGTGGTGCTGGGGCGTGGTCGGGGCGACAGGACTCGAACCTGCGGTCTCCTGCTCCCAAAGCAGGCGCGCTAGCCACTACGCTACGCCCCGCCAAGAGGCCCCGGTCGGTCCGCGCGGTCACCCGCGCAGCACGTCCGTCGGCCTCTTGGAGCGGATGACGGGAATCGAACCCGCGTAGCCAGTTTGGAAGACTGGGGCTCTACCATTGAGCTACATCCGCCGGCGGGCCGTCGGGCCCCGTACACCCCGGGAATCCTCGCACAGCGCCACGACGCGGCCCAATCGGGTCGGCCGGCCCGGCCTCGTCGAGCGCTCAGGTGCGGCGGACCACGATCATCGCGCGGTCGTCGTCCCGGGAGCCCAGGGCCGTCGACCAGCCGGGTCGCGGCCCCCTCGGCGCTGCCGCGCAGCAGCTGCTCGGACGCGCCGAGCAGCCGGTCGATCCCCAGGTCGATGTCGCGCCTGGGCTCCTCGACCATCCCGTCGGTGTAGAGCAGCACGGCGTCGCCGTGGCCGACCACGCCCCGCGCCGTGACGAAGTCGGGGCCGTCGATCAGCCCGAGCACCGGGCCCTCGCTCTCCAGCACGCGCCACCGGCCGGAGCCGGCCGAGCGGTGCAGGGCCGGCGGGTGACCGGCGGAGCGGACCTCGTAGGCCCCGGTGAGGAGGTCGAGGGAGAGGTGCACGGCGGTCGCGAAGCCCTCGTCCCAGTCCTGGCGCACGAGGTAGTCGTTGGCGGCGGGGAGGAACCCCTCGGGCGGGACGCGCCGAGCAGGCCGCCGAAGGCGCCGGAGAGCAGCAGCGCCCGGGTGCCGGCGTCGGCGCCCTTGCCCGACACGTCGACGATGACCAGCTCGAGGCGGCCGGGGTCGCCGACCCGGGTGGCGACGACGAAGTCGCCCGCGAAGGGCGTGCCGCCCGCGGAGTGGATGCGCGGACTCGACCTGCCACCCGCGGGCAGCGCGGGATGCCGCCCTGGGTCAGGATCCGGTCGCGCAGGTCGACCAGCATCGACTCGCCCCGCAGGCCGCCGACGCCGAGCTGGGCGCGGCGGAAGGAGGTGAAGAGCACGATCAGACCCATCGTGAACTGCACCGTGGTCGCCCCGACGATGCGGGCTCGTGATGTCCTCCGGACAGCGCGCATCTCGATGGTCAGCAGCAGCATCAGGTAGACCACGAACCACGGCAGCGTGCGCGGCCCGAGGAAGATGCTGCCGACCAGCAGCGGGATCATCAGGCTGGTGAACGGCATCTCGTCGGGAGCGCACGACGACCAGCGCGATCATGATCGCGACGGCGACCGAGGCCCACGAGAGCGTGGTCTCGGCGCTGAGGCCGTGCCGCGCAGCGCCGGACGCCACCGTCGCGGGGCGCCGGCGGCTCGGGCCCACGTCCCGGGTCGGGGTGCTCATCGCGACGCCGCCTCCTCTCGGTCGCTGGAGCGCTCACCCTACGGCGCGGGAGCGGAACACGGGCTGACAACGCGGGCACCAGAACAGGTTCGTGCCGCCGAGCTCGCTCGGTGCGCACGGTGCCCCGCAGACCAGGCAGGCCTGGCCGTCGCGGCGGTAGACGTAGTGCTGGCCCGTCCGCCGTCGCGCGCGGCGCGCGGCCCGGGCCGCCGCGCGGTGCTCGGGCCGCACGCGTCTCGATCCGGCCGGTGCGCACGCCCGCCGGCCATCAGCTCGACCAGGTCGTCCCACACCGCCCGCCACTGGCCGACCCGCAGGGTGCGCCCGGGGCGCAGCGGGTCGCAGCCGGTGCCGGAAGAGCACCTCGGCCCGGTAGACGTTGCCGACGCCGGCCAGCACCGACTGGTCCATCAGCAGCCCGCCGATCGGGGCCCGGCTGCGGCGGACCCGCTGCCAGGCGCGGTCCGGGTCGGCGTCGGGCTTCAGCGGGTCCGGGCCCGATCCGGTCGAGCACCGCCTCGCGCTCGGCGGGGTGACCAGCGCGCAGCGGGTGGCGCCGCGCAGGTCGGCGTACGCCGTGCCGCGCCGTGCCGTCGCGCCGTCGGCGACCAGCCGCAGCCGGACCTGGCCCGACGGGGCCGGCACCTCGCGGCGACGCCGGCGTGGACCGGCGAACGTGCCGTACAGGCCGAGGTGGACGTGCACCAGTCGCTCCTCGTCGAAGTCGAGGAACAGGTGCTTGCCGCTCGCCTCGGCGCCCGCGCAGCACCCGGCCGTCGAGGATGCGCCGCGCGACTCCTCGAAGCGGCCCTGCGGGCTGCTGACCGCGCACCGGCGCCGGCGAAGGCGGCGTCGAGGTCGCGCGCGAGCCGGTGGCAGGGTGTGTCCCTCGGGCACGGTCGCTCAGGCCTGCCTGCGGCCGGGACGCGCGGAGTCGGGCAGCGGCGGGAGCTCGCCGGTCCGCTCGTAGTCGGCGAGCTGGCCGATCCGGCGCACGTGGCGCTCGTCGCCGCTGAACGGCTCGGCGAGGAAGACCTCGACGAAGCGGGTCAGGTCCTCGAGCGGGTGCATCCGGCCGCCGACCGAGACCACGCTGCGCGTCGTTGTGCTCGCGCGCCAGCCGGGCGGTCTCCTCCGACCACGCCAGCGCGCAGCGGACGCCGGCGCACCTTGTTGGCGGCGATCTGCTCGCCGTTGCCCGAGCCGCCGATGACCACGCCGAGGCTGTCGCAGGCCCTCGCGCGCGCTCGGCGGCGACGGCCTCGGCGGCGCGCAGGCAGAAGACCGGGTAGTCGTCGAGGGCGTCGTAGACGAACGGGCCGTGGTCGACCGGCTCGTAGCCGTGCTCGGCCAGCCAGCCCAGCAGGTGGTCCTTGAGCTCGAGGCCGGCGTGGTCGGAGCCGACGTGCACGCGCATGGCGCGATCCTCTCAGGCCGCCGCGTCGGACGGTGCGGCGCAGGAACCCGCGCCACCTGCCGCATCAGCGGCTCGGCGGCGTCGAAGACCGCGGGGTGGCGCCAGAAGCCGTGCACCTGCCCCAGGTAGCGGGTGGCCGATCACCTCGACGCCGGCCTCGGCCAGCAGCGCGGCGAGGTGCTCGCCCTCGTCGCGCAGCGGGTCGTGCTCGGCGGTGAGCACCAGGGTCGGCGGCAGCGTGCGCAGGTGCGTCGGAGAGCAGCGGCGCGAGGTCGGGGTCGGTCGAGGTCGGCCGGCGCGGCGGCGTACTGCTCCCAGTACCAGGCGGCCTCGCGGGGGTCGAAGCCGTCGCGTCGTCGTGCGGTAGGAGTCGAAGCCAGCCGGTCGGGTCGAGGAACGGGTAGATCAGCACGAGCGCGGCGAACCGGCCGGGGTGGCGCAGCGCGGCGACCAGCGCGAGGTTGGCGCCGGCGCTGTCGCCGTGGGCGACGCAGCGGGCCGTCGAGGCCGTGCGCGGCGCCCTCGGCGTCCAGCCAGGCCAGCACGGTGTCGACGTCGTCGGGCGCGGCCGGGAAGCGGTGCTCGGGCGGGCGGCGGTAGTCGACGCTGAGCACGGCGCAGCCCGCTGCGGTTGGCGAGCCGCCGGCAGGCGGCGTCGTGCACCTCGACGTCGTTGAAGACGAAGCCGCCGCCGTGCAGGTGCACGACCAGCCCCGCGCCGGCGCCGCCCGGTCGGGGCGGTAGAGGCGGCACGGCACGCCGTCGGCGTCGACGTCCTCGACCGGGCGACGTCCTCGCGGGGCTCGGCCGCGGCGGCGAGCCCGCGCGTCGGCCGCGGGCCGCGGCGACGTCGTAGGCCGGGTCGCGGACCGGGCTCGCCGGCGGCGGCGCCGAGGCGCGGGCGCGCCTGGGGGTACAGTGCCATCGGCCCGCGCTCAGCGCTGCCATCAGGGCGTCGAGACCGACCGCGACCGCGGCAGCGACCCGGAAGTCGACCTCGGGGTGCGGGCACGTGCACGGTGTACCGGTCGCGCACCGAGGCCTGCCGCTCGACGCGCAGCAGCGGCGGCCCGTCGGCGGCGACGAAGTCGAAGTGGATCGGCAGGAAGGGGATGTCGGCGAACCGGCGGACCAGCGCGACCGCCTGGCTGCGCTCCTGGCCGGTCCCGGCGTACCCGGGACCCTCGAGGTGGAAGGTGGAGCGCAGCAGGCTGGCGCCGAAGTCCTTCCTGAAGAAGCCCAGCGGCTGCGCCGGCCTCGTCGGTGATGTCGTAGCCGGAGCCGAGGTCGATCCGCTTGCGGGCCTTGAACCGAAGACCGGGCGCGGCCTTGGACTCGTCGGCGTAGAAGGTGACCTGCTCCTTGAACGCCAGCCGCTTCTGCTCGGCCAGCCCCATCAGCGCGCCGAGCGTGCCGTCCGGGTTGGCGGCGTAGCAGCTCGTAGCGGTTGGTCGTCATCGCGAACTTCTGCTTGACGTAGAACGAGCGGCAGGTACATCGAGGCGGTCATGGCGGCGATCCTAGGCACGGTCTCAGCCTCGCCGTGGCGAGCCGCGCCAGCTCCTCGTCGACGACCGACGGGTCGAGCTTGGTGAAGATCGGGGTCGGCTTGGCGACCGGGGTGCCGACGACGACCGGGCGCGACTCCCAGCGCGGGCGTGCCGGTGTAGTCGCCGGTGATCACCGGGTAGACGCGAGGCCGGCGCCGTAGCCGGGGTCGAGGTCCTCGACCTGCTCGATGCGCGGCATCGGCATGAACTCGCCCTCGCCGCCGTAGGCCGCCCAGACCCGGTTGGCGGCGTGCGGCAGGAACGGCGCGAGCAGCGTGTTGCAGTCGAGCGACGCACTGCGCGGCGACGTGCAGCACGGTGCCGAGCCGCTCGCGCTGCGCCTCGTCCTTCATCTTGTAGGGCTCGGTGACGGTGAGGTACTTGTTCACCTCGCCGACCACCCGCATCGCCTCGGCGATCGCCGGCGCGCTGCCGGTGGCGGCCGATCAGGTCGCCGACGGTGTCGAAGCCGCCGCGCACGGTGGCCAGCACGGCCTCGTCGACCGGCTCGAGCGGCGCCGGCGGCGCGGGATCTCGCCGAAGCTCTTGGCGATCATCGTGGCGGTGCGGTTGACCAGGTTGCCCCAGCCGGCGACCAGCTCGGAGTTGGTGCGGGTCACGAACTCGGCCCAGGTGAAGTCGGAGTCGGAGGTCTCGGGGCCGGCGGCGCAGATGAAGTAGCGCAGCGCGTCGGGCTGGTAGCGCGCGAGCATGTCGCCGACCAGGATCACGTGACCGCGGCTGGTGGAGAACTGCTTGGACTCCATCGTCATGAACTCCGAGGAGACCACCTCGGTGGGCAGGTTGGAGGGCGCCGTAGCGTCGCCGGGCTCGCCGCCGCGCTCGCCGCGGCCGTCGTAGGCCAGCAGCTCGGCCGGCCAGATCTGGCTGTGGAAGACGATGTTGTCCTTGCCCATGAAGTAGTAGGACAGCGGCTCTCGGGGTCGTTCCACCACGTCGCGCCAGCGCCTCGGGGTCGCCCGGGCCGGCGGGCCCACTCGATCGAGGCGGAGAGGTAGCCGATGACGGCGTCGAACCAGACGTAGAGCCGCTTGGTCGGGCTGGTCGCGCCAGCCGTCCAGCGGCACCGGGATGCCCCAGTCGATGTCGCGGGTCATCGCCCGCGGGCGGATCTCCTCGAGGATGTTCTGGGTGAACCGGATCACGTTGGGCCGCCACAGCCCGGTGGCCTCGCGCTCGTCGAGCCACTCCCCCAGCGCCTCGGCCAGCGCCGGCAGGTCGAGGAAGAAGTGCTGGGTCTCGACGAACTCCGGCGTCTCGCCGTTGATCTTCGAGCGCGGGTCGATCAGGTCGGTCGGGTCGAGCTGGTTGCCGCAGTTGTCGCACTGGTCGCCGCGCGCCTCGGCGTAGCCGCAGATCGGGCAGGTGCCCTCGATGTAGCGGTCGGGCAGGGTGCGCCCGGTCGACGGGCTGATCGCCGCCTGCGTGGTCTGCTCGACCAAGTAGCCGTTGCGCGTGCACGGTGCGGAACATCTCCTGCACCACGCGCGTAGTGGTTGCCGGTGGTGGTGCGGGTGAAGAGGTCGTAGGAGAGCCCGAGGTCGACGAGGTCCTGCGACGATGACCGCGTTGTTCTTGTCGGCGAGCTCGCGCGGCGGTCACGCCCTCGCTCGTCGGCGGCGACCAGGATCGGCGTGCCGTGCTCGTCGGTGCCCGAGACCATCAGCACGTCGTGGCCGGCCATCCGCATGTAGCGGCTGAAGACGTCGGAGGGCACGCCGAAACCGGCCACGTGGCCGATGTGGCGCGGGCCGTTGGCGTAGGGCCAGGCGACGGCGGACAGGACGTGGCTCATGCGGCCGATCCTAGGGGGGACGCGTCCGTGCTCACCGCCAGTCCGCTGGATCCGCGCCGGCGGCCCGCGCGGCGTACCGCAGGGCAGGCCGGCCGTAGAGGGCTGCTGCCGGGGCAGGCGGTCTCGTTGGTGTCGCGGTGACCGTCGATCACCGGGAGCTGGACGCCGCCGGCCGGAGCGGTAGCGGTCGCTGCCCGTCGGAGGTGACCCGGATCGCTGCCCGCGGGCGCGGCCGTGCTGGTCGAGCTTCCAGGCCGCGAGCTGGGCCAGGCCCGGGATGATCCGGCGGTTCGGCTGCGGCCGGCCTCGAAGTTGCCGATCACCGCGACCCCGACCGAGCGTGGTTGAAGCCCAGCGTGTGCGCGCCGCGCACCGGCCGCTCCACCCCGCCGGCCCGGCCGGCCCAGATCCGGCCGAAGCGGTCGACGAGGAAGTTGTAGCCGATGTCGGACCAGCCGAGCTTCTGGGTGTGGTAGCGGTACATGCCCCGGATCATGCCGGGCACGTCGGCGCGCGCGTAGCCGTTGCGAGTTCACCGTGTGGTGGACGTGGACCTGCCGGATGGTGCGGTCGATGCGTCGGCGAGCCGGTGCGCAGCGGCTCGTCGGCGCCCCAGTCCCGACGGGAGCGGATCGGCCGGTCGCAGCGCCCTGGTCGCGCGTGCGAGGAGCGCGCGGCAGCGCGCGCGCGGGCAGCACCGTCCGGGCTCGATCAGGCGCCAGGGCGCGGCATCGCGCGGCCGGCGCCGCTGCGTGCGGACCTGGACGGGCGTCGCTCGGCGCCGACCCACGTCAGCTCGGTCGCGCGCAGCGTCGGGGTCGCCCTCGCCGCTGTCGAGGTCGGGCCCGTCGTGCTGGCGGCGCAGCGTGCGCCAGGGCCGCCAGGTGCCGCGCCGACCGGGCGGGTGCGCACCTCGACGGTCCGTGTCGGCGCCGCGCCAGGTCACCCCGACCATGGAGAACGGGTCGGTCTCGACCGTGCCGGTCTCGAGGCCGGCGGCGCCGGTGGTGCGTCGGGCCGACCCCGCGGCCGGCGAGGTCAGCGGGACGTCGGCGGCGCGGACGCCGCCGGGCCGGGAGGCCAGGCCGACGCCGGTGCGCCCGCCGGACAGGCGGGCGCGGGCGCGCCGTCCCCGGTCCCGGGCGGCGTCACCGCCGCCGGAGAGCGCGTCGATGACGGGCACGGCGACGACGGCACCCACGGCGCGCCGTCGCGACCACGGTGACGGTGCGCCGACTGGGAGACGGGAGGCTCATGGACATTGATCATGCGTCACATCAGCAACATCCGTCCAACCCGTCACACCCCGTCGCGGCGCGCCGACGGGTCAGCTGAAGTCGAGGTCCTCGTTGCGGCTGCGCTTGAGCTCGAAGAAGTGCGGGTAGGCGGCGAGCGCCACGGCGCCGTCCCAGATCTCGCCGGCCTCCTCGCCGCGCGGGATGCGGGTCATCACCGGGCCGAAGAACGCGGCGCCCTCGATGGCGATGGTCGGGGTGCCGACCTCGTCGCCGACCTGGTCCATGCCGAGGTGGTGGCGATGGTGATGATCGCCTCGTCGTAGGAGGTGTCGTCCAGGCCTCGGCGAGCTCGGCCGGCAGGCCGACCTCGGCGAGCGCCTCGGCCATGACCTCGCGGTCGCGGCCCTGCTCCTGCGTTGTGGATGCGGGTGCCCATCGCGGTGTAGAGCGGCAGCAGGCGCTCGCTCGCCGTGCTGCTCGCTGACCGCCTGGCAGACGCGGACCGGGCCCCAGGCGCTCCTTCAGCATCTCGCGGTACTCCTGCGGGATGTCCTTGTCCTGGTTGAGGTAGGCCAGGCTCATGATGCGCCAGGTCACGTCGATGTCGCGGACCTGCTCGACCTCCTTGATCCAGCGCGAGGTGATCCAGGCGAACGGGCACATCGGGTCGAACCAGAACTCGGCATTCGTCATGCGGGCAGGGGTCGCCGGGCGCGGGGTCATACCTGGTGCACCGGCGGCCCGGGTCCGCCCGCGGCCGGCAGCAGCTTGACGCGCACCGCCGGCGAGGCCGGCGCGATCGACGCGAGCCGAGGAAGCGACCCGGACCGCCCGCTTGCCGGCGCCGAGCGCGGCCAGGACCACGGCGACCCGGCCTCCGGTCACGCTGCACGGTCGCGGCGCGGAGGTGCCACCGAGGCTGACCGGGCGGCGCCGCGACCCCGGGCGGCGCGACGCCGGGGGCGTGACGACGGAACCAGACGCGCGCCCTGCCGGCCGCCGACGGCCTTGAGCTCGGGGGTGGCGCTCGGTCGCCGACCGTGCCGGCGCGGTGGCCGAGGTCTTGCGGGGCAGCCAGCCGGGCGCGACGGTGACCATGGCCACCGACATCTGCGAGCCGGCGTCGGCCGGTGCCAGGGTGTAGGTCGAGCCGCTCGCGCCGGCACGGCGCGCCGTCGCGCTGCCAGGTGTAGCGCGCGGTCGGCCTCGGCCGGGGTGAAGCGGCCCCCGACGACCTTGAGTGGTGCGCCCACCGCGGGCGGCCCTTGACGCTCGCGCGGCTCGGGGCGGCGATCCGCCCGGCGACGACGGGGCCGATGCCGGCGCTGGTCGCCGGCGCGTGGCGGCCGGGCCGCTTGCCGACCACGACCGCGGTGATGGACTTGAGCACGTCACACGGCCCGGCCAGGGTGTAGGTCCACGCGGTGGCGCCCGAGATGGGCGCGCCGTCGGCGTACCACTGCACCTCGGTGCGGCGGGCGCCGGCGAGAAGGCGCCTGGGTCGGGTCAGCAGGGTGCCGACCACGGGCTTCCCGGTCGACGACCGGCGGGCCGCGGGGCTCAGGGTCCCGAGGCTGACGGCGACGGGCGCGGAGGTCGAGGTGGCGGTCGTGAAGCCGGCCTGGCTGGCCATGACCTGCAGCGAGACGGCCTTGCCGCCGAGCGTCGGGGGCGAGCTTGAGCGTCGAGGCGGTGGCCCGGCGATCGGGACGCCGTCGGCCAGCCACTGCAGCGAGGTCGCCGCGGCCGGGGCCCAGGTGCCGGCGCTGCCGGTCAGCGGTCGGGCCGACCGCGGCGTGCCGGACACGGCGGCCGGGGCGGTGTTGACGAGCGGTTGTCGACCAGGTGGATGAAGCCGCTCGGCCAGCCCGGCGCTTGGTGATGCGGCGCCAGTGGAAGTCGCCGCCCCAGCAGTCCTCGGAGACGACGATCTCGGTGGGCGACACGACCTGCTCGACGTAGGCCACGTGGCCCACGGAGCCGGCGCCGCTGACGCCCTTGTCGAACCAGGCCACGGCGCCGACGGCGGGCACTGGTCGGTCTGGGAGGCCATCTGAGGCCCCAGTTCCAGGCGTTGCCGGTGCCCGAGAACGGGCGGGTGGCGGACATGCCCGGCCTTGACCATCCGGTAGGCCACGTAGTTGGTGCAGTTGTGGCCGGAGTACATCCGCCACCAGCTGGTGCCGCGCGCCGCGGCGTAGCCGGCGTCGGAGTAGCCCTTGGCCACGCGGTCGTACCCGGTGCACAGGTACGTGGTGCTGGACGGTCGCCGGGGCGGCGGGTCGCGACGGAGAGGGCCGCGAGACCGACCAGGAGGGCGGACGCGAGAGTGACGGGCGCGGGGAGCAAGGGACACGCCGAGGACGAGTGGGAAACTTCTGGATCCGTCTGAGGTCACGACCAGATCGAGAACTTCGACCGGCGTGTCAGCGGCGTGACGCTTGACGACGTCGCCAGATTTCTCGACTGTGTCCGCACGGTCGCAGGTCTGCCGCGCGCCCGCAGCGGTCGCAGGACGCCGGTCACGGGGCGTAGCCGCGCGCCGATCGCCGGTGGCAGGATGCGGCCATGCCTGGAACCAACCTCACCCGGGACGAGGCCGCCACCCGCGCCGCCCTCCTCGACGTCACGTCGTACTCCATCGACCTGGACCTCACGACCGGTGACGACGACCTTCGCCTCGACCACCACGATCCGCTTCACCAGCGGCGAGCCGGGGCCGACCACCTTCGCCGACCTCGTCGGCGCCGAGGTGCACGAGATCACCCTGAACGGCACCGCGCTGGACCCCGCCACGGCCTACGTCGACAGCCGGATCGCGCTGCCGACCTCCAGGCCGACAACGAGCTGGTCGTGCGCGCCGACTGCACCTACTCCCACACCGGCGAGGGCCTGCACCGCTTCGTCGACCCGGTCGACGACCGCGTCTACCTCTACACGCAGTTCGAGGTGCCCGACGCCCGCCGCGTCTACACCACCTTCGAGCAGCCCGACCTCAAGTCGGTCTTCACCTTCACCGTGACCGCGCCCGAGCACTGGAAGGTCGTCTGCAACTCCCCCAGCCCGACCCCGAGCCGGCCGGCGACGGCACCGCGCGTGTGGCACTTCGAGCCGACCAAGCCGATGTCGACCTACATCACCGCGCTGGTCGCCGGGGAGTACCACGAGGTCCAGCACACCTACGCCGGCAAGCACGGCGACGATCCCGCTGGGCCACTACTGCCGCCAGTCGCTGGTCGAGCACCTCGACGTCGAGGAGCTGGTGCGGATGACCAGGCGGGCTTCGCGTTCTTCGAGGAGGCCTTCGACTACCCCTACCCGTTCGGCAAGTACGACCAGCTCTACGTGCCGGAGTACAACATGGGCGCGATGGAGAACGCCGGGTGCGTGACCCTGCGCGACGAGTACCTGCCGCGCAGCCGCCAGACGCGCTCGTTCTACGAGTTCCGCTGCTCGGTGATCCTGCACGAGATGGCCCACATGTGGTTCGGCGACCTGGTGACCATGAAGTGGTGGGACGACCTGTGGCTCAACGAGTCCTTCGCGGAGTGGGCCTGCTACCACGCCGCGGTCGAGGCCACCGAGTTCACCGAGTCCTGGACCGGCTTCACCAACGCCCGCAAGGTCACCGGCTACCGCCAGGACCAGATGCCCACGCACGCACCCGATCGCGGCCGACAACCACGACCTCGAGGCCGTCGAGGTCAACTTCGACATGATCACCTACGCCAAGGGCGCCTCGGTGCTCAAGCAGCTGGTGGCCTGGGTCGGGCTCGACCCGTTCCTGGTCGGCCTGCGGCAGTACTTCAAGCGACCACGCCTACGGCAACTCGGAGTTCGCCGACCTGCTCGCCGCCCTCGAGCGGTCCTCGGGCCGCGAGCTCCAGGGCTGGGCCCGCGAGTGGCTGCAGACCGCCGGCGTCAACACGCTGACCCCGGCTTCGAGCGTCGACGCCGAGGGCCGCTACACCTCGGTCGCGGTGCAGCAGAGCGCGGACCCGGACTGGCCGACGCTGCGCCGCCACCGCCTCGGCGTCGGCCTCTACGACGAGGTCGACGGGCGCCTCGGCTGCGCCGGCGCACCTCGAGATCGACGTCGAGGGCGCAGCCACCGAGGTCGCCCGAGCTCGTCGGCGAGCCCCAGCCCGACCTGCTGCTGCTCAACGACGGCGACCTGGCCTACGCCAAGATCCGCCTCGACGAGCGCTCGCTGGCCACCGTCGTGCGGGGCCTGGCCACGCTCGACGACTCCCTGGCCCGGGCCCTGTGCTGGGGCGCGGCGTGGGACATGATCCGCGACGGCGAGATGGCCGCCACGCGTACGTCGACCTCGTCCTCGGGCGATCGGCTCCGAGACCGACGCCTTCGGCGTCAGCGTGATCCCGCGCTTCGCCGCCACGGCCGCGAACCTCTACGCCGACCCCGACCACCGCGACGGCCTGGTCGCGCGCTGGGAGCAGGGCGTGCGCGGCTGCTGCACGAGGCCGAGCCCGGCAGCGACCTGCAGCTGACCTTCGCCCGCGCCTGGCCGGCGCGGCGCGCAGCGACGACGCCCTCGACGAGCTCGAGGGCCTGCTCGACGGCACGTCGGGCGTCGCCGGGCCTCGAGGTCGACACCGACCTGCGCTGGGTCCTGGTCACCGCGCTCGCCGGCACGCGGTCGCCTCGGCGAGGACCGGATCGCCGCGGAGGAGGCGCGCGACGACACCATCTCGGGCCGGGAGCACGCCGCCGGCGCCCGGGCCGCGCTGCCGACGCCGAGGCCAAGGAGGCGGCCTGGCAGCAGGCCTTCGTGGACCCGCGAGACCCCGAACGAGACCCAGCGCTCGATCGTGACCTCGTTCTTCCAGCACGGCCAGGACGACGTCCTGGCGCCGTACGTCGAGCGCTTCCTGGACGTGGCCGGCACCGCCTACGAGCGGCTGGGCACCCAGCGTGCCTCGACGGCGCTGCGCTTCGGCTTCCCGACGGCTGCTGGCCTCGCCGGGCCTGCTCGAGCCGCGTCGACGCGTGGCTGGCGCACGACCCGGGCGAACGCCGAACGCCGTGCGCTACGTCGCCGAGGGCCGCTCCGAGGTCGCTGCGGGCGCTGGCCGCGCGCAGGCGGACGCGGCACCGGCCGGACGCGGGCGGCCGGGAGCCGGCCGGCCGGGAGCGTCCCGGGCGCTCAGTCCTCGGTGCGAGGAGTGCAGCGTCCGGGGCGCCCGGGCGTGCTCGGCCGAGCATCGGTGACGCCGCGGCGCAGGCCACCGACGAGGTCGCCCTCGGCGAAGGCGCTCTGCATCGTCAGCGCCACCAGCTCGACCTGCTTGTCGCTCAGGTGACGACGCACCCAGCCGCCGGTCACGATCTCGAGCGCGCGGGCGGTCGGGGTCGACCATCACCAGGATGCTGCGCGACGGGCGCGACCAGGGAGTTGTGCAGCGACGTCGCGAAGGCGCGGGCACCGCCCTCGGCGGTCCCGACGAACACCGAGATCTCGGCACGGCAGGCCTGCTCGGCCCGCCGGATGGTGTCGTCGAGCACGGCCCGGTCGGCGCCGGTCAGGTGGGAGGAGCGGTCACCAGCGGGCACCGGCACCCCCGGCCTCGGAGCCGTCGCCGTCGGGGCCGGCGAGCTCGCCGGCGGCCTTGCGGGGACCGCCGATCCACTGGTTCTCGACGGCCGGGACGCCCGGGGTGATCCGCTCGCCGCGGGCCAGCGGCGGGCCGACGGTGAGCACCGTGACGACGAGGATCACCGCGCAGCGCCACCCCGCCGATCAGCAGCAGCGCGTCGAGCGACGTTGACCGGCGGGTTCTGCGGCCAGCCCTGCGCGGGCACGTCGGCCGCGGCCGGGGCGGCCAGGGCCACCCCGAGGACCAGGCCGGCGCAGCGCCGGTCACGGAGCACCGCGGCGCGCAGCGGCACGGCGCGACGGCGCAGGGTCCCGGGCGCGGGCGGGCGGCGGGGGTGGCGTGCTGCGTCACGCGGCGCAGGGTATCGGTCCCGGCGCCCGACCGCCTCCCCCGGAGGGCCCGGGACCCGCCGGGCGTCGTCGCCTTGGTCACACCGGGCCCGCGCATCGGCGACAGGCCCGCCGACGGGTCGACGATCGGGACCGGCCGGCTGCTACACACGGGGGATGCCTGTCGTCTGCCCTCTGCCGTGGCCGTCCCCGGCCTCGACACCTTCCTCGACCTCGTCGTCGGTCCCCGCGGGACCGGCGTCGCCGACCCCTGCGCCGAGGGCCAGCAGGTCTGCGACGACCGTGCTGGACTGGTCCGGCAACTCCCGCCTGGCCGCGGCCGCCGACCTGGTCATCGGCACCCCGCTCCAGCTGGTGGGCTACCTCGTGCTGGCCCTGGTCGTCCGGTGGGTCGTCCACCGGCTCATCGGCCGGGTGGTGCTGCGCGCCGAGAAGGGCCCGGCCGCCGCGCCCGGCCACCAGCACCGCAGCACCCGCCGCGCGCAGCGCGCGCAGACCGTCGGCAGCCTGCTGAAGAGCGTCGGCACCGGCGTCATCACCGCCGTCGTGGGCACGATGATGCTGAGCGAGATCGGGGTCAACATCGCCCCGATCATCGCCTCCGCCGGGATCATCGGCGTCGCGGTCGGCTTCGGCGCCCAGTCGCTGGTCGGCCGACTTCCTCTCGGGCATCTTCATGATCGTCGAGGACCAGTACGGCGTGGGCGACGTCGTCGACCTCGGCGAGGCCATCGGCACGGTCGAGGCGGTCACCCTGCGGATCACCCGGGTCCGCGACATCAACGGCACGGTCTGGTACGTCCCCAACGGCTCGATCACGCGGGTCGGCAACCAGAGCCAGAACTGGGCGCAGACCGTGCTCGACGTCGCGGTCGGCTACCACGAGGACCTCGGCCGGGTGCGCCGGCGTGCTGGAGTCGGTGGCCCACGACCTCTGGGAGGACGAGGACTTCCAGGGCAAGATCATCGAGGAGCCGTCGGTCTGGGGCGTGCAGAACCTCGGCGCCCGACGGGGTCGACGTCCGGGTCGTGCTCAAGACCGCGCCCGCTGGAGCAGTGGGCGGTCGCCCGCGAGATGCGCCAGCGGATCAAGGCCCGCTTCGACGCCGAGGGCATCGAGATCCCGTTCCCCCAGCGCGTGGTCTGGCACCGCGGCGACGACGGCGACCAGCCGCCGGGCGCCCAGGCGCCCGCCGGGGGCGCCGGTGACGGAGCGGCGACGGCGAGGATGGGTCGTGAGCACCTACTACGACGAGATCGGCGGCGAGCCGACCATCCGGGCGATCGTCCACCGCTTCTACGAGGGCGTGGCCGAGGACGAGGTGCTGCGCCCGCTCTACCCCGAGCAGGACCTCGGCCCGGCCGAGGAGCGCTTCGCGACGTTCCTGATGCAGTACTGGGGCGGCCCGACGACGTACTCCGACGCCCGCGGCCACCCGCGGCTGCGGATGCGGCACGCGCCGTTCGCGGTCGACCCGGTCGCCAAGGACCACTGGCTGCTGCACTTCCGCGCCGGCCTGGACTCGGTCGACCTGACCCCCGAGCAGGACGCGCAGTTCTGGGACTACGTCACCCACGCCGCGCAGTTCATGGTCAACACCTTCGACCAGCAGGGTCAGTAGGCGCGGCCCCGCGCCAGGGCCTCCTCCAGGCGGGCGCGCAGCCGGGCCGAGGGCTCGACGGAGCGCCCGTGCGTCGCGGTCGAAGAAGACCATCACCACCCGGCCCCGGGCGCACAGCTCGTCGCCGTCGCGGATCTCCGAGGTCAGGTCCATCGACCGCGTCCCGAGCCGGCTGACCGTGGTCAGGACGGTGTACGGCTCGGCCCGCAGCACCATCGGGCGGTGGTAGTCGACCTCGGCGCGGCCGACGACCACCCCGGTGGCGTCGGTGTCGGGGTCGCGCCACAGGGCGTCGCCCGATGCGCGATCCGCGCCTCCTGGAGGTACTCGACGTACTTGACGTTGTTCACGTGGCGGTAGACGTCGACGTCGGAGAAGCGCACCCGCAGCTCGTACGTCGTGGCCCGCGCGGCGTCGACGGCGACGGGGCGCGGGGCGGCCGGGCCGCGGGCCGGCTCCAGGAACCCGGTCAGCACCTCGCGCTCGGCGGCGGTGAGCCGCCGCGGCCGCCCGGCCGCGAAGACGTACGGCGTGAGCAGCGTGCTGGCCCGTGCGTAGCACGCGGCGGCTCGCCGGCGCCGTCGCCGGGTCGGCCGGGTGGAAGAGCTCGTAGCCCAGCGTGAAGCTGGCAGCGCGCACCTCGGTCACCCAGACCTCGATGTGCAGCGGGCCCCGGTCGAGGACCAGCGGGGTCAGGTAGTCGATCTCGTGGCGCACCACCAGGGCGGCCTCGCCCAGCGCGGCCTCGTCGGGCGAGCCCGGCACGATGCCGGGGCGCAGCAGCCGGAGCAGCTCGACGCGGGCTTCCTGCAGGTAGTCGACGTAGACGACGTTGTTGACGTGGCCGAGCTCGTCGAGGTCGGCCCACCGCAGGGGGCACAGGTACGTGTGGCGCACGGACCGATGCTGTCAGAAGTCGGCTCCTCTAGGGTGGCCGGAGGCGTCGGAGCCGACGTCGCCCCCGGCAGATCGGAGCCTCACCCATGCCCGAAGCAGTCATCGTCGCCGCGACGCGCTCGCCCATCGGACGCGCCAACAAGGGTTCGCTGAAGGACCTGCGCCCCGACGACCTGTCGGCGACGATCGTGCGGGCGGCCCTGGACAAGGTCCCCGCGCTGGACCCGAGCACGGTCGACGACCTCTACCTCGGCTGCGGGCTCCCCGGCGGGGAGTCGGGCAGCAACATGGGCCGCGTGGTGAACGTGCTGAACGGGATGGACAGCGTCCCGGGCGCCACGATCACCCGCTACTGCGCGTCGTCGGTGCAGACCACCCGGATGGCCTTCCACGCCATCAAGGCCGGCGAGGGCGACGTGTTCGTCTCCGCCGGCGTCGAGATGGTCTCCCGCTTCTTCAAGGGCACCTCCGACCACCTGCCCGACACCGTGAACCACGCCTTCGACGAGGCCCAGTCGCGCACCGAGGCGACCGCGGCGAGCAACGAGCCCTGGCGCGACCCCCGCGAGGACGGGGCCCTGCCCGACGTCTACATCGCGATGGGCCAGACCGCCGAGAACCTCGCCACCAGCCGGGGCCTGAGCCGCCAGGAGCTCGACGAGTTCGGCGTCCGGTCGCAGAACCTCGCCGAGAAGGCGATCGGGAACGGGTTCTGGCAGCGGGAGATCACCCCGGTGACCACGCCCGACGGCACGGTCGTCACGCGCCGACGACGGCCCGCGCGCGGGCGTGACGTACGACGCGGTCAAGGACCTCAAGCCGGTCTTCCGGCCCGACGGCGTGGTCACCGCCGCCAACTGCTGCCCGCTCAACGACGGCGCGGCCGCCGTGGTGATCATGTCCGACACCAGGGCCGCCGAGCTCGGGGTGACCCCGCTGGCCCGGATCGTCTCGACCGGCGTGTCCGGCCTCTCGCCCGAGATCATGGGCCTCGGCCCGGTCGAGGCCACCCAGCGTGCCCTCGCGCTGGCCGGGATGAGCATCGGCGACATCGACCTCGTCGAGATCAACGAGGCGTTCGCGGCCCAGGTCGTGCCGTCCTACCAGGACCTCGGCATCGACCTCGACCGGCTGAACGTCAACGGGGGCGCGATCGCGGTGGGCCACCCGTTCGGGATGACCGGCGCCCGCCTGCAGAACACGATGCTCAACTCGCTGGACTTCCACGACAAGCGCACCGGCCTGATCACCATGTGCGTCGGCGGCGGCCAGGGCATGGCACTGATCCTGGAGCGGATCTGAGCCCCGGGCGCGAGGTCGAGGGAGACCGGGCCGAGGGGCCCGGTCCCGCCCCGACCTTGTGGCTCGACGACCGACGAGCAGCACGCCTGGCGCGCGCTCGTGCTGGGCTCCGAGCTGCTCTTCGGCCGGCTCGACGACGAGCTGCGAGCGCCGGCACGGGCTGACCTTCACCGAGTACTCGATCCTGGTGCGCCTCTCCGAGCGGCAGGGCCGGATGCGGATGGCGCAGCTCGCCGACGCGCTCGCGCACAGCCGGAGCCGGGTCACGCACACGATCAAGCGGATGGAGGGGCGACGTCTGGTCCGGCGCGAGGACTCCCCCGAGGACGGCCGCGGCGTCGACGCGGTGATGACCGACGAGGGCCTGGCCGTGCTGGAGCGCACCGCCCCCACGCACGTCCACGGGGTGCGCCACCACCTGCTCGACCTGGCCTCGCCGGACGACGTGGCCGCCCTGGGCCGCGTGATGAACGCGGTCTGCGACCACCTCATCGCCGGGCACCCGGAGATGGAGATCCGCGCCGGCGGGTAGGGCGGTGACCGGCCCGCCCGGCGGGGTCGGGCCGGTCAGTCCCGGGTGAGGCGCCGGTGCGTCACCCGGTGCGGACGGGTGGCGTCGGCGCCGAGGCGCTCGATCTTGTTCTCCTCGTAGGAGGCGAAGTTGCCCTCGAACCAGAACCACCGGCCGGGCTCGTCGCCGTCGCCCTCCCAGGCCAGGATGTGGGTGACCACCCGGTCCAGGAACCACCGGTCGTGCGAGGTGACCACGGCGCAGCCCGGGAACTCCAGCAGCGCGTCCTCGAGGGAGGACAGCGTCTCGACGTCGAGGTCGTTGGTGGGCTCGTCGAGCAGCAGCAGGTTGCCGCCCATCTTCAGGGTCAGGGCCAGGTTGAGGCGGTTGCGCTCACCGCCGGACAGCACGCCGGACTTCTTCTGCTGGTCGGGGCCCTTGAAGCCGAACGAGGCCACGTAGGCGCGCGAGTTCATCTCGAAGTTCGCGACCTTGATGTAGTCCAGGCCGTCCGAGACGACCTCCCAGACGTTCTTGGTCCCGTCGAGACCGCCGCGGCTCTGGTCGACGTAGGAGATCTTGACGGTCTGCCCGACGTCGAGGCTGCCCTGGTCGGGCTGCTCCTGGTCGGTGATCATCCGGAACAGCGTGGTCTTGCCGACGCCGTTGGGGCCGATGACGCCGACGATCCCGGCGCGGGGCAGCGAGAAGGACAGGTCGCCGATCAGCACCCGGTCGTCGAAGCCCTTGCCCAGGTCGCGGGCCTCGAGCACGACGTCGCCCAGGCGGGGCCCGGCGGGGATGTTGATCTCCGAGGTGTCGATCTTGCGGGTCCGGTCGGCCTCGGCCGCCATCTCCTCGTAGCGCGCGAGACGGGAGCGGCTCTTGGTCTGGCGGGCCTTGGCGTTCGAGCGCACCCACTCGAGCTCGCGCTCCAGCATCCGGGCGCGCTTGACGTCCTTCTGGCCCTCGATCTTGAGCCGGTCCTTCTTGGTCTCCAGGTAGGTGGAGTAGTTGCCCTCGTAGCCGTGGATCTGACCGCGGTCGACCTCGGCGATCCACTCGGCGACGTTGTCGAGGAAGTACCGGTCGTGGGTCACGGCCAGGACGGCGCCGGGGTAGTTCTTCAGGTGCCCCTCCAGCCACTGCACCGACTCGGCGTCGAGGTGGTTGGTGGGCTCGTCGAGCAGCAGCAGGTCGGGCTGCTGCAGCAGCAGCTTGCACAGCGCGACGCGGCGTCGCTCCCCTCCGGAGAGGTGGTCCACCAGGCTGTCGGCCGGGGGGCAGCGCAGCGCGTCCATGGCCTGGTCGAGGCGGGAGTCGAGGTCCCAGGCGCCGGCGTTGTCGAGGTCGGTCTGCAGGTCGCCCATCTCGGCGAGCAGCGTGTCGAAGTCGGCCTCCGGGTCGCCCATCGCCTCGGAGATCTCGTTGTAGCGGTCCAGCTTGCCCTTGATCTCGCCGACGGCCTCCTCGACGTTCTGGAGCACCGTGCGGCCCTCGGTCAGCGGGGGCTCCTGCTGGAGCATGCCGACGGTCGCCTCGGGGTCCTTGACGGCCTCGCCGTTGTTGGCGTGGTCGAGCCCGGCCATGATCTTCAGCAGGGTCGACTTGCCGGCCCCGTTGGGACCCACGACGCCGATCTTGGCCCCGTGCAGGAACGACATCGTGACGTGGTCGAGCACGACCTTCTCGCCGTGGGCCTTCCGCACCTTGTGCAGGGTGAACACATACTCCGCCATATCGGCGAGCCTACGCAGCGACGTGCTCCCCCGGCTCCGCGGGGGTGGCGGCCGCGGTCCGCGTGAAGACCGTGCTGCCACGGGCCAGGTCGTGGCCCACCAGGACCGCCTCGACCTCGTGCGTGGTCACCGCGACGCCGTCCTTGCCGGTCCAGGTGCGCGCCGACAGCCGTCCGTGGACCAGGACCGGCTGGCCCCGGCGGAGCGAGGCCACGCAGTTCTCGGCCAGTCCCCGCCAGGCGTTCACGGTGTACCACTGGGTCTCGGCGTCGCCCCAGGTCTCGGTGCGCCGGTTCCAGCGTCGCGGGGTGCAGCCGACGCGGAAGCTGGTCACCGGGGTGTCGCCGGCCAGGCGCAGCGAGACCTCCCCACCGATCCAGCCCTGCAGCGTCACCAGCGTCTCGTTGCTCATGCGTCCGTCCCTCCCGGCCCGCCGGGCGGCGGGCACGCCAGCAGCCTGCGGCCGGGGCCGCCCCGCGCGCCGCCCCCCGGACCGGTCCGGTGGAGGACCGGTCGCCGGAGCCCGCTGTGGACGGGAGACGGTCAGCTGCGCCGGATGGTGGCCAGCGCCTCGCGCACCTGCGCGTGCGCGGCCAGCTCGGCGGAGACGGGCGCCACCACCAGCTCGGAGGCGACCTCGGAGACGGCACCCCGCAGCCGGGAGTCGGCGCCCCGGGCCCGGGACCGGGCGGTCGCCGCGACCAGGACGCGTCCGGCGAGGCCCAGCACGATCCCGAGCAGCACCCCGCCCAGCAGCAGCACCGTCGGCACCGGGAGACCGCCGACCGACGGGGTGGCCACGTCGGGCAGCCCCAGGAAGCCGAGCACGGCCAGGACCAGCAGCCAGGCCAGCCCGCCGACCCCGGCTGCCAGCAGCAGCCACTGCAGCGCCCGGACCACGCCGGTCCACCAGGGCAGGCGGTCGACCTGGAGGTCGGTGGAGGCCAGGGCGGCGTCGAGACGGTCCCCGAGGTCGTCGAGCCGGGACGTCGAGGCGCGGCGCACCGAGGCGGCCCAGGGCCGACCGAGGCCCGCGGAGGCCTCGTCGGCCAGCGCCCGCACCTCGGTGTCGACCCGGGCCCGCTGCACCGGGGTGGTCTCGGGCAGGGACGTGCGCGACGTCCCGGTCAGCTGGCGCCCCGCGTCCCCCAGGTCGAGGTGGAGGCGCTTGAGCGGGTCGGGCCGGAGCCGGGCGACCCAGCTGACCACGGGCCAGCCGGTCGCGCGCCCCCGCGCACCCGGGTGGACCGCTCGACGGCCCCGACCACGGTCGGCACGCCCGCGGCGTCGGCCAGGGCGTCCTCGAGCTCCCGCACCCGCTGGTCGGAGAGGGCGCGCGCCGCGCCCTCGCCGCCCTGCTCGGCCATCCGGTCGGCGACGGTGCGCAGGTCGGCCTCGAGCCGGGTCCGGGTGGCGGCCTTGTCCCGCACCCGTCCGGCGATCTCGCCGCGCAGCGCGTCGATCCCGATGTCGTGCCGGGCGCTGACGGCGTAGACCGGCACGTCGGGGAGGCCGTCGGCCACCAGCAGCCGGCGGACGTCGGCCACCATGGCCTCGCGACGGTCCTCGGGCACGGTGTCGATGTGGTTGAGCACCACCACCATCACCTCGTGGTGCGAGCGCAGCGGGGCCAGGTAGCGGTCGTGGATGGCGGCGTCGGCGTACTTCTGGGGGTCGAGGACCCAGACCAGGAGGTCGGTGAGCTGCACGAGCCGGTCGACCTCGAGGTGGTGGCTGACCTCGGTCGAGTCGTGGTCGGGCAGGTCGAGCAGGACGACCCCGTCGAGCCGGTGGTCGCCGCGACCGCCGTCGAGCATCGAGTCGCGGGTGGTCTGGTGGCGCGGGGCGATGCCGAGCCACTCCAGCAGCTCCTCGGCGCCCTCGCGGCCCCAGACGCAGGCCGACGCCCACGACGTGGTCGGGCGGCGCACGCCGACGGCGGACAGCTCGAGCCCGGTCAGCGCGTTGTACGTCGAGGACTTGCCCGACCCGGTCGCGCCGGCGATCCCGACGACGGTGTGGCGCGCCGAGAGCCGCATCCGTGACGCCGCGCGGTCCGCGGCGGCGGCGGCCTCGTCGACCAGCGCGTCGTCCAGCCGACCGCGGGCACCCTGGGCGGCGACCTCGAGCGCCTCGATGCGGGTCCCGAGCTCGGTGCCCCGGGTGACCAGCTTGCGGGCCCCCTCCAGCAGCGTCGTCACGTCGTCCTCTCCTGGGTGGGGGTCGGGGGCACGGCCACACCGCCGTGGCGGCGGGCGGCGAAGCGCTGGTCGTCGACCTTGCGCGCGGCCTCGCGCAGCCGCTCGGCGACGCCGGGGGCGAGTCCCTGCTCGTCGAGCAGGTCGGTGAAGCGGGCACGCTCGCCCTCGAGCAGGGTGCGCAGGCGCTGGTCGAGCGCACGGCGGGCCCGCTCCGCGAGACGGCGCACGGCCTGGTCGCCGAAGACGGCCTCGAGCAGCCGCTGGCCGAGCACGGCCGAGCCGCCGGCGATGCCGACCTCGGTGCCGGTGACCCCGGCGGTGCTGGCGAAGACGACCACCATCAGCGCCACGGCGAGCCCGTTGACGCCGAAGGCCAGGAAGCGCGCCGTGGTGCGCTTGTCGGCGCCCTCGGTGCGGACCATCTCGAGCACGTCGGACTGCCAGTCGCGCACGGTGCGCTCGGCCTGGCGGCGCAGGTCGCGCGAGGCACGGCCGAGGTCGCGGTCGCCGCGCTCGAGCAGGGTCCGCCCGGCGGGGCTCTGGCTCCAGGCCGACTCGGCCCGCTCGGCCGCGGCCTCGGCGTGCTCGAGGATCAGCGTCTCCAGGCCGGACTCGACGGCGACGGTGACCCGCTCCGCCTGCTGGGGCTTGCCCTTGACCGCGTTGACGACGCGGTCGCGCAGCCAGCCGACCTTGGCCTCCAGGGAGCGCAGCAGCTCCCCGGTGCCCACGAACTCCTGCCAGCGGGCGAGCACCTCGCCCCGCAGCAGCGTGCCGTCGGCGCAGGCCCGGTTGACGGCGTCCACGGCCTCGTCGTACGACCGGTCGACGTCGTCGCGCAGCGTGGTCGTGGCCCGCGCCTGCTCGGCGACCGCGTCGGCCACGGGGTAGGAGCGCCGGGCCACGTCGCGCACGGCCCCCTCGAGGGTCTGCTGGACCACGGCGGCCCGGGCGGCGGTGTCACCGGCGAGGTTCTCCAGCCACCCTCGCACCGCCGCGACGTGCGCGGGCGGCAGCAGGCCGTCGTCGTCGACGGGGCCCTCGGCCACGGTGAAGAGCGGGGAGTCCTTCAGCCCGCGGCTGGCCAGCATCCGGGCGAGGTGGGAGGAGACGGTGGCCACGGCGTCCTCGGGCGTGCGGTCGAGGACCACGGCCACGGCCGTGGAGCGCTCCGCGGCCTGCTTCAGGAACCCCCACGGCACCTGGTCGGCGTAGCGGGCCGCCGAGGTCACGAAGAGCCACAGGTCGGCGGCCGCGAGCAGCTGGGCGGCGAGCTGACGGTTGCGCTCCTCCACCGAGTCGACGTCGGGGGCGTCCAGGACGGCCAGGCCGGCGGGGATGGCGGTGGTCGCGACCAGCTGGAGCGCCGCGGGGTCGTTGGTCGAGTGGGTGACCCGCGCCAGGTCGGGCAGCAGCCGGTCCTGGCCGAACCAGCCGGCGTCGTCGGGGTGGTGCACCAGCACCGGCGAGCGCGTCGTGGGACGCAGCACCCCGGGCGTGGTCACCCGGTGACCGACCAGGGAGTTGACCAGGGTGGACTTGCCGGCGCCGGTGGAGCCGCCGACCACCGTGAGCAGGGGCGCGTCGAGGGTCATCAGGCGCGGGATGACGTAGTCCTCGAGCTGGTCGACCATGGCGCTGCGGGAGTCGCGCAGCGTCTCGACCCCGGGGAGGTCGAGGGGCAGCTCGGCCGCCTGGAGCGCGCTGCGGAGCCGCACGAGCGCGGTCACCATCTGGGTCATCGGGTCGGTACCACCTGTCCGGGGAAGGCTACGGCAGGTCGGACCGCGCGGATGCGGGCGACGTGGGCCTGCCCCCGAGCCTGCCAGTCGTGGGGTGCGGTACCGCGCAGCAGGCGGTGGTGGAGGAAGCCGAGCTCGACCGCGGCCTGCTGGTAGTCGCGCATCGCGCGCTCCGCCGGGCGGCCCCCGGTGTCGCGCGCGTGGCGCCGCGCGGCCCGGCGGGCGGGGAGGTCGACGACCCACCCGATGTCGGTCGCCGGCACCAGCCCCCGCTGCGCGGCGTCCCCGAGGGCGGCGGTCAGCATCACCCGTTCCGCACCCCGCGCCCAGACCGCGAGCGCGACCGTCCCGGCCAGGGCCGGGAGCATCAGCACGACGTAGACGCCCACGAAACCGCCGAGCCCGGCCACGGTCGAGCCGTTCCACAGCCCGTGCGCGAGCACCGCGGCGAGGTAGCCCAGCAGCGGCGCTCCCACGCGTACCGACCGGGAGCGGCTGGAGACGGCGAGACCGACCCCGATCCCGATGAAGGCGGTGAACAGGGGGTGGGCGAAGGGGCTGAGCAGGCAGCGCACCACGAACAGCGTGGTCAGCCCGGCCACCCCTCCGGGCCCGGCGCCGTCCGTGCCGTTGTAGGCGGCGGCGAGGTAGAGGATGTTCTCGGTGAAGGCGAACCCGATGCCGACCATGCCGGCGTAGACGAGACCGTCGAGCAGGCCGTCGAGCTCGGCGCGGCGCCACCACAGCAGCAGGAGCAGGAAGACGCCCTTGCTGGCCTCCTCCGTCACCGGGGCCACCACGGCCAGCGAGGCCGTCTGGCCGGCGCCGACGACCAGCCCGCCGACGCCGCCCAGCACGACGGAGGCGACCGTGGCCACGAAGGCGCCCCACGCGAGGCCGGCCAGGAGCAGCCCGCGCGGCTCCGGCTCGTAGCGGTCGAGCCACAGGTAGCAGGCCACGAGGGGGACGACCGGGACCGCGGCGGCCACCGCGGCGACCAGCGTGACCGAGGGCGCGCCGGAGAGGGCGAGGAGCACCAGGACCGCGAGCGCACCGACCACCACGAGGACGGTCACGGTGACCGTGAAGGCGACGCTGTCGCGTCGGGTGGCCGGCATGGGCGCAGCGTAACGAAGACGGACCCCGGGCCCGTGCGACGCGGCCCGCCGTACCCTGGCGGGGTGAGCACGCACCAGCCCGAGTCCGCCGCCCCTGCCCCTGCCCCGGCCCCGACCGCTGCCCCGACCGCCGGCGAGCCGGAGACCGGCACGGAGTCGCACGACCCGGCGGTGCCCCGGGCCTACCGCGACTTCATGCGCACCGGCTGGGGCGACCGCGAGCTCGACCTGCCCGCCCACCCGGTCGCGCCGTACGCCGCCGCGCGCCGTCGCCGCCTGGCCGAGGCGTTCCCCGGCGAGCGGCTGGTGCTGCCCGCGGGCTCGTTCAAGGTCCGCTCGAACGACACCGACTACCGGTTCCGCCCCGACACCGCGCACACCTACTTCTCGGGCAACCAGACCACCGACGGGGTGCTGGTCGTCGACGACGGCACCGAGGTGCTGTACGCCCGGCCGCGCTCCTCGCGGGACACCGACGAGTTCTTCCGCGACCGCCAGTACGGCGAGCTGTGGGCGGGGCGTCGACCCTCCCTCCACGAGCTGTCGAGCTCGCTGGGCCTCGAGGTGCGTCACCTCGACGCCCTGGAGGACGACCTGCAGCGCCGCGGCACCGCCAAGACCCGGGTGCTGCGCGGCCTGTCGTCCGCCGTGGACCGCGTGGTGACGCCCGACGCGGGCCTGGACGACGAGCTCGGGCGGGTCGCCTCGGAGCTGCGGCTGGTCAAGGACGAGTGGGAGGTCGCCGAGCTGCGCGAGGCCTGCGCCGTCACCGCGCTGGGCTTCGAGGACTCCGTGCGCGAGTGGGACCGCGTGCTGGAGCACGGCGAGCGGTGGATCGAGGGCACCTTCTTCCGCCGGGCGCGGGCGATGGGCAACGACATCGGCTACGACTCCATCGTCGGCGGCGGCAAGCACGCCACGACGCTGCACTGGATCGAGAACTCCGGGTCGATCACCCCCGGTGAGCTGGTCCTGCTCGACATGGGCGTCGAGGGGCGCAACCTCTACACCGCCGACGTGACCCGCACGCTGCCGGTCGACGGCCGGTGGACCGCGCAGCAGCGCACGCTGTACGACGCCGTGCTGGCCGCCCAGCAGGCCGGGATCGACGCCGTCCGGCCCGGGGTGCCGTTCTCCGCGGTGCACGAGGCCTCCATGACGGTGCTCGCCCACGCGCTGGCCGACCTGGGGCTGCTCCCGGTGAGCGCCGAGGAGGCGCTGGACCCCGAGTCGAAGGTCTACGCCCGGTGGACGCTGCACGGCACCAGCCACATGCTCGGCATGGACGTCCACGACTGCGGCCGCGCGGCGCCGGAGGCGTACGCCAAGGGCGTCCTCGCCGAGGGCATGGTGCTCACCGTCGAGCCGGGGCTGTACTTCCAGGAGGACGACCTGCTGGTGCCCGAGGAGCTGCGCGGCACCGGGATCCGGATCGAGGACGACGTGCTGGTGACCGCCGACGGGTGCGAGAACCTGTCGGCCGCCCTGCCGCGCGACCCCGACGAGGTCGAGGCCTGGATGGACCGCCTGCGGCGGTGACCGCTACGGCCGCTGGTCGGGGCCCACGGCGGCCGGCATCAACCGGGACAGCAGGTCGGCCAGCGTGACCACGGTGGAGCCGCCGTCCGCGCGGTGGACGATCGCGATCTGGGTGCCGGCGGCGCGCAGCGTCGACATCGCGTCCAGCACGGTGGTGGTGCTGTCCAGCTCGTGCAGGTCGCGGACGTAGGCCGCCACCGGCTCCTGCGGGTCGGCCGTCAGGGTGTCCCGCACGTGGACGACCCCGCCCGGCAGGCCGGCCGGGCCCACCAGGACCCGCAGGTGGCCCGACTCGCGGGCCTGCTGCTGCGCATCGGCGACGGTGGCGTCCGCGGGCACGCCCACCAGCCGCGAGCTGCTCGTGAGGTCGTCGAGGGTGGCCCGCGACATCGCGAGCGCCCCGGCGAGCTGCTCGGAGGACCGGGCGTCCAGGTCACCGGTCTCGGCGGAGTGCAGGACCAGCTGGCGCAGGTCGTCGGGGTTCTGCTCGATGGCCACCTCCTCGACCGGCTCGACGCCGACCCGGCGGACCAGCGCGTTGGCGGCGGTGTTCAGCACGGTGAGCACGGGCCGGGTGAGCCACATGAAGCCGCGCATCGGGATCGCGAACAGCGTGGCGGACCGTTCGGGGTGGCTGATCGCCCACGACTTGGGGGCCATCTCGCCGACGACCAGGTGCAGGAAGGTGGTGAGGACCAGGGCGAGGCCGAAGGCGACGGCGTACGAGAGCCACCCCGGCAGCCCGGTCTGCTCGAGCAGGGGCTCGAGGGCGTGCTCGAGGGCCGGCTCGGTGATCGCACCCAGGGCCAGGGTGCAGGCCGTGATGCCCAGCTGGCACCCGGCCAGCAGCACCGAGACCTCCGAGGCGCTGCGCAGCGCCGCCCGGGAGGCCCTGCTGTGGGTGGCGGCCTCCTCGAGCCGGGTGCGTCGCGCAGCGATGCTGGCGAACTCGACGGAGACGAAGAAGGCGCTCAGCGCGATGATCGCGACGGTGGCGGGGACGGCGGCGAGACCGTTCATCGGCCGGCCTCCTCGGTCTGGTCGGCGGTGTCGTGCCCGGTGTCGTGATCGGGGTCGTGCTCGGGGTCGTGCCCGGTGTCGTGCTCGGTGTCCGGGTCCTCGCCGGGGAGCCGCGCGCCGAGCAGCTCCAGGCGCAGGTGGGCGGGCACGTGGCGCCGTACCTCGAGCACCTGTGCGCGCAGGGTGCGCTGCGGGGGGTCGTCGGAGTGGGCGAGCTCGAGCGGGTCGGCCGGGAGCCGGACCTCGACGGTGTCGCCCTCGGCCGGGAGCGCGCCCCGCTCGGCGATCACCATGCCGGCGACGGTCTCGAAGTCGCCGCGCGGCAGGACCGCGCCGACCTCGCGCTCGACCTCGTCGAGCGGGGCGTCACCGCGCACGGTCCAGACCCGGTCGGTGCCCTCGGGCACGAGGTGCGGCTCCTCGTCGCCGTCGTGCTCGTCGGTGATCTCGCCGACGACCTCCTCCACGAGGTCCTCGAGGGTGACGATGCCCGCGAACCCGCCGTACTCGTCGACGACGCAGGCCAGCTGGTCCCCCGCCGAGGTCATCTCGGCGAGCGCGTCGGGCAGCCGCATCAGCGTGGGCAGCACGGTCGCCTCGCGGCTGACCTCGCGCACCGTGACCACCGGGCCCCCGTGCTCGCCGTCTCGCCGTCATCGCCGTCATCGCCGGGGCCGGGGTCGCCGCCCTCGGCCGGGCGCAGCGCCTCGATGACGTCGACGAGGTGGATCACCCCGACCACCTCGCCCCGCGTGTCCAGGACGGGGTAGCGGGAGTGGCCGCCCTCCATCACCTCGAGCACGTCGCGCAGGTCCGTGCCGGCGTCGAAGACGTCGACGCGGGAGCGCGGGACGAGGGCGTGGTCGACGTCGCGCTCGGGGAAGTCGATCATCCGGTCCAGCACCAGGCTCAGCTCGGGCGCCAGCTCGCCGGCGTCCTTGGACGCGCTGACGATGCGCTGCAGGTCGTGCAGGTTCGCGGAGTGGGCGACGTCGTGGACGGGCTGGATCCCCAGCAGCCGCAGCAGCCGGTTGGAGGCGGCGTCGAAGAAGCGGATCACCCAGCCGAACACCCGCATGTAGACCAGGGTCGAGCCGGACAGCCGCTGCGCGACGGCGTAGGGCCGGGCGATCGCCAGGTTCTTCGGGAACAGCTCGCCGACGAGCATCTGCACGAGGGTCGCCACCACCAGCGTGCCCACGGTGCCGATCGCGATGCCGGTGGCGGTCGGCACCCCGGCCCCGCCGAGCAGCTCGCCGACGGCGGTGCCGATCAGCGGCTCGGCGGTGTAGCCGACCATCAGGCCGGTCACGGTGATCCCGAGCTGTGCCCCGGAGAGCATGAACGAGGTGCGGTCGGTGATCCGCAGCGTGCGCTCCGCGGCCCGGTCCCCCTGCGCGGCCTGCGCGTTCAGCCGGGAGCGGTCCACGGCCATGTAGGAGAACTCCTGGGCCACGAAGTAGCCGTTGGCCGCGATGATCGCGCCGATCAGGAGCACGCCCGCGACCAGGGACACCGCGATGCTCATGCCCGCCATGGTGTCAGCGACACGCACGGTCCCCCGGGGTGCCCCCGCGGCAGCACCCGGCGCGGTGCGGCACCGCGCCCGCCCGCGGGGTCTACCGTTCACCACGGCGTGGCCGCACGCCCTGGACGATCGGATGACGCCGGTGCCGCACACCTCCTTCTCCCGGGCCACGGGCGCGACGTCCCTCGCCCTCGCCGTGCCTCTCGCCCTGGCCCTCGCCCTGGTGCCGGTCGCGGGCCCCGCGGGCGCGGTCCCGCCCCTGCCGACCGTCGCTGCCGCGCCCGCCGCGGCGGCGGACGCCGGACGGTGGACGGTGCGGGCGGCGGGCGGTGACGCGTACGCCGTGTCCTGGCGCTCCCCCGCGCCGTTCCCGCTGACCTCCGACCGGCCGACGATCGCCCCCGCCGACCCGGTCGACGGCGACCTCGTGGTGGGCCCGCCGACGCTGTCCCGCGACGGCCGGACCGTCACCGCCGTCCTGCGGTCCGCGGTCGCGCCCAGCCCGGCCGACCTGGACGTCCTGCTGTCCGGCGACCGTCTCGACGAGCCCGGCGACGACCGCCGCGCGGTCGCGGCGCAGCGCACGGGCCCTGCAGCCGACGACCTCGCCCCGGACCTCCCGGACCCCACGGACGCCGCGGAGCTGCCGGTGGACCCCGGCGAGCCCGGTGCCCTGGAGACCGTCTCCAGCGACTACGAGCTGGAGCCCGTGAAGCTCCCCGGGATGCCCGAGCCGGTCGAGATGGTCGGCCACGTCGTCGAGCCCGCGCCCGGCCAGGTCGACGGCACGACCCCGCTGGTGCTCTTCCAGCACGGTCGGCACGAGGTCTGCTACAAGACCGGGACCGGTCGGCCCGACGACCGGTCCTGGCCGTGCCAGGCGCCGCTGTCGGAGATCCCGAGCCACCTCGGGTACGACCACGTCCAGCAGCTGCTCGCCTCCCAGGGCTACGTGACGGTGTCGGTCCGGGTCAACGGCATCAACGCGCAGGACTACCGGCTGCCGGACGGCGGCGCCGGCGCCCGTGCGGAGATCGTCACCCGGCACCTCGACCACTGGACCGGGCTCGCCGAGGAGCACCGGGTGGACCTGGACCGGGTCGTGCTGGTCGGGCACAGCCGCGGCGGCGAGGGGGTCGACCGCGCCTCGATCAGGGTGCCGCTCTCGGCGCCCTACCGGATCGCGGGACAGGTGCTGGTCGCACCGACCGACTTCGGCAGCCAGACCGCGCCGTACGTGCCGACGGTGACCCTCCTGCCGTACTGCGACGGCGACGTCTCCGACCTGCAGGGGCAGAAGTTCACCGACGTCTCGCGCGACCTGGCCGACGACGACACGTCGTTGAAGAGCTCGGTGCTGGTGCTCGGCGCGAACCACAACTACTTCAACTCCGAGTGGACGCCGGGCGTCGCGGCCGCCCCCGCGCACGACGACTGGTACGGCCCGGAGCGCGCGCCCTGCGGCACGGCCCACCCCGGCCGGCTCAGCGACGCGGAGCAGCGCGACGTGGGCGCGGCGTACGTCGCGGGCGCGGTGCGCACGTTCACCGGGGACGAGGACGTCGTGGCGATGTTCGACGGCTCGCGCGTCACGCTCCCCTCGATCGGGGACGCGACGGTGCTGAGCCACGCCCTGGGCGGCGGCCGCGACGTGCGGCGCCCGTCGGTGGACGCCGGGCTGACGCTGGCCGAGGGCGCGCGCACGTCGTTCTGCGTCGGCGTCGTCAAGACCGGCGCGGACGCGTGCGGCAGGTGGCCGGTGCCCCGGCAGGTCAGCCCCCACTGGACGGACTCCTACGACCCGGCCCCCCGACGCCGGTTCCTCGAGATGAGCTGGGACGCCCCCGGGCAGGTGGGCGGCATGCTCCTGCAGCGGCCGCTCGACCTCAGCCGAGGTCGTCTGGAGCTGCGGACCCTGCTCGACCCGAGGTCCGGTCCGGTGCGGCTCGGCGTCCGCCTGACCGACGCCGACGGGGCGACCGCGGAGGTCGAGCCCGCCGACGGCGGGGTGCTGCCCGCCCTCCCGCGTGCCGTGCCGAAGGCGTGGGGCCAGGCGCTGCTGGTCGACCCCGGCGCCGCCGACGGCATCGACCTGACCCGGGTGACCGCGGTCGAGCTGGTCTCCGGCACCGACGCCGGCCGGGTCTGGGTCGCCGACCTGGCAGCCGCCCCGCCGTCGCTGGCGGCGGTGCCCCGGTCGCGCGCCGGGACGATCGACCTGGGCGCGGTCCGCGTGCCGGAGGGCGACGGCCCCGGCCAGGTGACGGCCGACGTCCCCTTCACCGTCCGGGGCCTGGACCGACCGGGTCGCGCCGTGGTCGTGGTGGGCGGCAGCACCGGGCGCGACCGCTTCGTCCTGGACCTGGCGCCGGGCCAGACCACCGGCTCGCTGCCGATCACCTACGAGGCCGACGACCTCGACGACGTCGGGGGCGAGCGCGTCCAGTACGGCGCGTTCGCAGTCCGGGGCCTGATGACCGACTCCTACCTGGGGCGCGCCCGGGTCGTCGACGACGACCCGACCCCGGCGATCACCGTCCGGCGGGCCCGGCGGACGGTCCGGGAGGGCCGGGACGTGGTGCTGCGGGTCGGCCTGGCCGCGCCCGTCGACTACGCGATGCCGCTCGCCGCCACGGTCGTCCGCGGCCCGCGTCCCGATGTCGACGTCGCCGACGTCCGAGGTCTCGAGGGCCTGGATCCCGAGGCCTCCCCCGACGACCCGCTCGGGTCGGTCGGCGCCGCGCTCTACGCCTCGATACCGGCCGGCGAGACCTCGGCGGTCCTCAGGCTGCCGACCCGGGCCGACCGGCGCGTCGAGCCACGCGAGTCCCTCACCCTCCGGGTCCTGGCCGAGACCGCCGACGGCCGCGTGCGGACCACCCGCACCACCTACGTCACCGACAAGCCGCAGCAGCGCTGACCGCAGGCACCGCCCGGCGGTCGCGGGGCAACCCCGGTGGTCGAGGAGCGAGCGCGAGCGAGCGTCACGAGACCGGGCCCGCACCCAGGGGGGTGGTCGCGACTCCGGTGGTCGAGGAGCGAGCGCCAGCGAGCGTCACGAGACCAGGCCCGCACCCACGGGTGGTGGTCGCAACCCCCGGTGGTCGAGGAGCGAGCGCCAGCGAGCGTCACGAGACCAGGCCCGCACCCACGGGTGGTGGTCGCAACCCCCGGTGGTCGAGGAGCGAGCGCCAGCGAGCGTCACGAGACCAGGCCCGCACCCACGGGTGGTGGTCGCAACGCCCGGTGGTCGAGGAGCGAGCGCCAGCGAGCGTCACGAGACCCGGCGCGGGTGCCCATGAGCTTCCGGGAGGTGCTGGTGGGTTCAGGGGCGCCGGTGGAAGGTGACCTTGTTGTCGGCGTGGGTCGTCATCGCATACGCCGGGTCGTGGGCCCGGGCGTGATGGTGGGGGCACAACAGGCACCCGTCGTCGATGTCGGTCAGTCCGCCCTGGGAGAACGGCTTCTTGTGGTGTGCGTGGCACAACCCCGGCGGCCAGTCACAGCCCCTCGCGGTGCAGCCCTGGTCGCGGGCGTGCATCGCGTAGGTCTGGGCTGCGGTGTAGCCCCGCTGGGCACGGCCCTGGTGCAGAACCTCGCCCTTCCCGCCGAGGACGACGGGGATGATCCTGCGCCTCGCACGCCAACCGGGTGGCTTGGGCGGCGGAGATCTGGGTGCCGTCGTCGAGGGTCGCGGTCCCCAGCCCGGTCAGCATCGAGTCCAGGGGGAAGGTGACCAGGAACGTGCCGTCGATCCGGCCGAGCTTGGGTGCGGTGTCGCGGGGGTAGGTCTCGATCAGCTCGCAGAACGCCTCCCCCATCTTCACCGCCGACGGGCGGCCCTTGACCCAGGTCCGCTTCTCGCCCGGCTGCTCACCACTTCCGGGGTCGGGGGTGCAGTTGACGTGGCCGGGGGCAGCGAACGCGAGGAGCAGCTTCTGCAGCATCCTCCCCTGCGCCTCGGGGATGGTGAACCGCCGTGCGCGACCCCGTGGGCGTCGAAGGCCAGCGTCAGGCGCCGCTTCTGCGCGGCCTTGGCTTCGGCGGCCTCGAGGCGTTTGCGGTCGATCTCTTCGCCGACCTGGGGTGCGATCAGGGTCAGGATGTGTGCGGCGAGGCGGGCCAGGGCGACGGGGTCGAAGTCGGTTGCGTACCCGACCAGCGCCTCCTCAGCCTGGTCGAGGAGGCCGGTGTCGAGGTCGTCGGGGAGGTCCTCCAACGCGGTCGTGATGACGCGGGCCTGGTCGACGTTCACCGCACCCGCGGCGAGGGCGTGCCGCGACCCGGTGCCACCGCTGACTCGAGCGAGGTGGCGAGGCGTACCTGCCCGGCGACCACGTTCTGCGGGTGCGGGTGGCGTTGGCGGCCCAGACCGCGGTCGAGGTGCACCCGGTCTCGGCGCCGACCTGGACCTGCTCGGCGTGGGCGAGGACGGCGTACTTTAGGGAGGCGAGCTTGGCTTCGAGGACGGCGAGCTCGCGGATGGTCTCCCGCGTCACTGCCGCGTCGAGCGCGAACAACGGGCGTTCGGCGAGGGCGGTGACGCCGGCCGACAGCGTGCGGACACCGGTGGGCACGGGGTGCCTGGTGGTGGTGTCCTCGTCGGTGGCCATGGATCAATTCAAGCAGTCACCGCCGACAGTCCTGTGCTGTTTGCACAGGTCAGGGGTGGTTCTGCACAACCGTGGGGGCAACAGTCGATCAAAGATTCGGTAACAGGATCGGATGGGTCTCGTGACGCCCACCGGGGTCGCTTCGCTCGCTCCTCGACACCCTGGGGGGTGCGGTTGTTGTTCGGCTGTCCGGTGATGGTCTCGTGACGCTCGCTTCGCTCGCTCCTCGACCACCGGGGTCGCGATCGCTCGCTCCTCGACCACCGGGGGTGCGGTTGTTGTTCGGCTGTCGGGTGATGGTCTCGTGACGCTCGCTTCGCTCGCTCCTCGACCACCGGGGTCGCTCCGCTCGCTCCTCGACCACCGGGGCCTTGCGGCGGTCCGCACGCCGTCGGAGTGGCTCGACCCAGGTGGTGATTCGGGGTCGTGCATGATCGCCCACCGGCGGTCCTTGTCCTGGTCTTGCCTAGGGTGGTCCCGAGAACAGTCCCGACCCCGCCCCCGTAGCTCAGCTGGATAGAGCAGCGGCCTTCTAATCCGCCGGTCGCAGGTTCGAATCCTGCCGGGGGCACCAGTCCAGCAGCGCACGGTGTCCTGACCCCCGGCAGCCCCGCCGACCACCTGGGCCCGGCTCAGTGCCGGAACGCCCGGCCGGCGTCCTCGCCGGTGCCGTCGCAGCGCCCGACGGCCCGGCCGAGCTCCATCAGGAACATCTGGGCGAGGTCGCGGCTGAAGGCGTTGCGCACCACGATCCGGATGATCTCGAGGTTCTCGCGGTCGGCGCAGAAGTTGTACGCCGGCACCGACCAGCCACCCTGCTTCATCCAGTCCGCGACGTCGTTCAGCGTGTACTGCACCGACGCTGCGTAGCTGTCCTTCCTCGGCTTGCCGGACTTGGTGTTGGCGCCGTTGAAGCAGAACGCGACCACCGGGAGGTCGCTGCCGTCGGCGATCACCTCGAACTCGTCCATGCCGTCGATGGCCCCGGCCATCATCTGCGCGATGTCCCGGCTGTGCTGGTGCACGCGCCGGAAGCCCTCGTAGCCCAGCCGCACGAACTGGTAGTACTGCGCGACCACCCCGGAACCGGGCTTGGTGAAGTTCAGCGACATCGTCGGGTGGTCGCCGCCGAGGTAGTCGACGCGGAAGACCAGGCCCTCGGGCCGCGCCTCCTCGTTGCGCCACAGCACCCAGCCGACGCCGGGGTACACCAGGCCGTACTTGTGCCCGGAGGCGTTGATGGACTGCACCCGCTCGATGCGGAAGTCCCAGACCAGCTCGGGGTCGACGAAGGGGGCGAAGAGCCCGCCGGAGGCGGCGTCCACGTGGATCGGGACGTACGTGCCGGTCTCGATCTCGAGCTTGTCGAGCGCCTTCGCCATCCCGGCGATGTCCTCGTAGGCCCCGTCGAAGGTCGAGCCGAGGATCCCGACGACCCCGATCGTGTCGGTGTCGCAGGCGGCCGCGACGTCCTCGGGGTGCAGCGTGGTCTCGCCGGGGCGGATCGGCACCTCGACCGGCTCGACCTCCCAGTAGCGGCAGAACTTGTGCCAGCAGACCTGGACGTTGGCCCCGACGATGAGCTTCGGGTTGTCGGTCGGTCGACCGGCCAGCTCCTGGCGCTCCTTCCAGCGCCACTTCAGCGCCATGCCCGCCAGCATGCTGCCCTCGGAGGAGCCGATGGTCGAGCAGCCGATGGGGTTGTCGGGCTCGGGGGCGTTCCAGAAGTCGGCGATGATGTCGAGGCAGCGGTCCTCGAGCTGGGCGGTCTGCGGGTACTCGTCGCGGTCGACGAGGTTCTTGTCCGCGGAGTCGGCCATCAGCTGCTCGGCCTGCGGCTCCATCCAGGTCGTGCCGAAGGTCGCCACGTTGAGCCGGGCGTGCCCGTCGAGCATCAGCTCGTCCTTGATCACGTGGTACGCGGTCTCGGGGTCGACCGAGTGCTCGGCCATCTTGCGTCGCGGGATGTCGACCACCGCGCCGTCCCGGGTGAACTGGGGCCGGACGTCCACGCCGTCCTGCAGGCTGCGTGAGGAGGAGTACTTCGGCACGGTCGGGCCTTTCGAGCGTGGGGCACGACGGCTCTCGTGAGCCGGTCGGCGGTCCACCGACCGCCCATGACTACCGGAGTTGCCGACCGCCGTCCACCGCCCCCCACCCGCGCGGGGACTAACCGTACGCTCGGTATAGTTACTGGCATGAGGCCCAGCCACCGCACCTCCGTGCTCGACGCCGCGCTCCGGCTGCTCGACCGCGAGGGCGGCGCGGAGATCTCCTACGACGCCACGGCGCGGGAGGCCGGGCTGACCAAGGCCGGCGTGATGTACCACTTCGGGACCCGCGAGGAGCTCGTCCTCGGGGTCGTCGAGCACGCCGCGCGACGCTGCGAGGCCGCGATGCGCGTCGTGGCCGGCGGCGGCCCGGCGGACCTGTCCCCCGCCCGGCGCACCCGGGCGTACGTCGAGGTCGCCGTCGGCGGCGACCTCAGCACCGCGGACGTGGCCGTCTTCGCCGACGCCCTGTACCGGCCCCACCACGCCGGGCCGTGGCGCGCGGTGTTCGCGCCCTGGTTCGACCTGTCCGACTGCCCCGACCCGGACCTCCGCGCCCGCCTGTGCGCGGCCCGGCTGGCCGCCGACGGTCTCTGGCTGGCCCGCGCGACGGGGCTCTTCGCCCCGGGGGCCGACGGCCAGCCCGCCGTCGACGACGTCGTCGCCCAGGTCCGCCGCCTGCTGGAGCCCGCCCCGTGACCGGGCCCACGACCCGGCCCACGACCCGGCCCGCCGCCCGGCGCGCAGGCCCCTGGGTCCCGCTGACCGGGGCGATCACCAGCGAGGTCACCGCGACGCTCGCGCTGCGCGCCGCCGTCGACCAGCCGGCCTGGTACGCCCTGACCGTGGTCGGCTACCTGGTGGCGTTCGGGCTGCTGGCGCGCACCCTCGAGGCCGGGATGCCGGTCGGGGTGGCGTACGCCGTCTGGGCCGCCACCGGCGTCGCCGCGACCGCCGTGCTCGCCGCCCCGCTCTTCGGCGAGCGGCTCAGCCCGCTCGTGGGGGTCGGCATCGCCCTGATCGTGGTGGGCGTGGTCGTCGTCGAGCTCGGCTCCCACCGGGCGGGGCAGCAGGCGGGGCAGCAGGGGGGTCGACAGACGGGTCGACGGACGGGGCAGGGCCGGTGACCGCCGCGCTGCTCGTGCTGGCGGTGGTCGCCGAGGTCACCGGCACGCTGTCGCTGCGGGAGTCCCGCGGGCTGCGCCGACCCGGGTGGGTGGCGGCGACCGCGGGGGCGTACCTGCTGGCCCTCGGCCTGCTCGCGGTGGTGCTGCAGCGCGGGATGCCGGTGGGCGTCGCCTACGGGGTGTGGGCGGCGCTCGGGATCGTGCTCACCGCGGTCGCCGGGCGGGTGCTGTTCCGCGACCCGCTCACCACGCAGATGGTCGTCGGCATGGCGGTCGTGCTGGCCGGGGTCGCCCTGGTCGAGCTCGGCTGACCCACGACACGCGGGTCCACCCGCCGGGAGGTTCCTCCGGCGTGGCCGAGGGCATAACGTCCCGGAGGTGAGCAGCGCACAGGTCGGGGCCCGTCAGGACCACCCCCGCTGGGGCCGGGTCCCGCTCCTGGACCTCGACGGGGCCTACGACCGGCTCGTCGTGGTCGCGGCGCACCCCGACGACGAGAGCATCGGCGCGGGCGGCCTGGTGGCCCGCGCGCACGACCGGGGCATGAGCGTGTACGTCGCCCTGCTCACCGCGGGCGAGGCCGCCGACACGTCCGTGACGGACGGGAGCCGCCACGCCCTGGCCCGGACCCGGCTGGCCGAGATGGAGCAGGCGGTCGGCGTGCTCGCGCCCGGCGCCCCGGTGGTCTTCCTCGGCGCCCAGGACGGCCACCTCGACGCGTGCGAGCCCGACGTGACCGCCTACCTCACCGAGACCCTCGGGCAGGGCGGTCGGACCCTGGTGGCCGCGCCCTGGCGGGAGGACCCGCACCCCGACCACCGCTCCGCCGGTCGCGCCGCGGCGGCCGCCGCCGCAGCGTCCGGTGCCCGGCTGGTCGAGTTCCCCGTACGCCTCTGGCTGGACGCCGACGCCGCCGAGGCGCCGTGGGACCGGATGGTGCAGCTCTGCCTGACCGACGCCGAGCGCGACCGCAAGGTGGCGGCCATCGGTGCGCACGCGAGCCAGTTCCGCTCCCCCGAGGTCCTGCACGCCCGGCTGGCGCACCTGGCCGGCACGGTCGAGCACCACGTCCTGGAGCCGGCGCCCGTGCCCGCCCCCGCGCAGTCCTAGGCCGGCCCGACCAGCACGGTCAGCCAGCACGGTCAGCCGGCGCGGTCAGCCAGCGCGGTCACACCGTGCGGTGGGCCTGCTCGTAGGCGTCGATCTCGGCCAGCACGCGCCGGCGGACGTCGTCGGGCGCGAAGGACGCGCGGACGCCCTCCCGGGCCAGCTCGGCGACCCCGGACTCGTCCAGGCCCAGCAGGTCGGCCGCGATCTCGTGCTCGCGGTTGAGCGTGGTGGCGAACATGGGCGGGTCGTCGGAGCCGATCGTCACCCGCACCCCGGCCTCCACGAAGGCCCGCAGCGGGTGCTCGGCCAGCGACGGCACCGCGCGGGTGGCGACGTTGGAGGACGGGCAGACCTCGAGCGGGACCCCGCGCTCGGCCAGGTGGGCCAGCAGGGCGGGGTCCTGGGCCGCGGAGGTGCCGTGCCCGATCCGCTCCGCGCCGAGGTGGGTCAGGGCGTCCCACACCGTCTGGGGCCCCGTGGTCTCCCCCGCGTGCGGGACGCTGTGCAGCCCGGCCGCGCGGGCCCGGTCGAAGTGCGGGGCGAACTGGGGCCGGGGCACGCCCACCTCGGGCCCACCCAGGCCGAAGCCGACCAGGCCGTCGGGACGGTGGCGCAGGGCGTACCCGATCGTGGCGTCGGCCGCCGGGAGGCCGGACTCCCCCGGGATGTCGTAGACGAAGCGCAGGACCACCCCGAGCTCGCGCTCGGCGGCGACGCGGGCGTCCTCCAGGGCCTCGGTGTAGCCCTCGATCGGCACCCCGACGGCGACCGAGGTGAAGGGCGTGCAGGTCAGCTCGGCGTAGCGGACCTGCTGCTCGGCCAGGTCCCGGGCGACCTCGTAGGTCAGCGTGCGGACGTCCTCCGGCGTGCGGACCAGGTCGACGACGCTGAGGTAGACCTCGATGAAGTGCGCGAAGTCGCGGAAGTCGAAGAACGCCCGCAGCGCGTCGAGGTCGGCCGGCACCCGGCCCGGGTGCCGGGCCGCCAGCTCGGCCACGATCCTCGGCGAGGCCGACCCCACGTGGTGGACGTGGAGCTCGGCCTTGGGCAGCCCGGCGACGAACGCCGCGAGGCGGTGGTCGCCGGTGGGCGTCGGGCCCACCGGTCAGCCCTGCTCGATCGTGCTGACGAGGTTCTCGGCGAGCTCCTCCACGGTCTGGCCGTCGGTGAAGGGCTCCCCGTCGACGAGGATCGTCGGGGTCGCCTCGACGCCGGCGTCCGTGGCCTCCTGGGTGGCCCCGGAGACCCAGTCCTCGAAGGCGAGGTCCTCGATCGCGGGACGCACGGACTCCTCGTCGGCGCCGGCCTCGACGGCGAGCCCGATCAGCGCCTCGTCGTCGGGGAACGGGCCGGACTCGCTGGGCTGGTTGGCGAACAGCGCGCCGTGGAAGGTGGTGGCCACCTCCGGGCCCGCGGTGTCCAGGACGGCGGCGAAGGCGTTGGTCGCGCGCTCGGAGTAGTCGCCGATCCGGGCCAGGAAGTTCAGCGGGCGGTACTCGACGTAGACGGAGCCGTCGTCGGCGAGGCGCTGGAGCTCCTCGCCGCTGGCGGCCTCGAGCTGGCCGCAGAACGGGCACAGGAAGTCCTCGTAGACGACGACCTGGGTCGGCGCGTCGGGGTCGCCGACGCCGAGCGCGTAGTCGCTGGCGCCGGCCGGGGCGGCGTCGACGTCGCTGCTGCTGTCGTCGGGCCAGAACAGGACCAGGGCGCTGACGACCAGCACCACCACGAGCACCACGGCCCCCACCGAGACCAGCTGCCGGTTGCGGTTGCGGCGGCGCTCGGCCTCCAGCGCGGCGGCGGTGCGCTGGGTACGGGCGGCCCGGGACTCCTGATCGGCTCTCTTCGACACGGGCACCACCGTAGTGAGGGCTGCTGAGCGCCGCCTGAGAAGGGCCACCCGGCCCGCGCGCGTAGGGTGCGGGCCCATGAGCGAGCGACTGGTGTGGATCGACTGCGAGATGACCGGGCTGGACCTCGGCAGGGACGCCCTGATCGAGGTCGCCGCGCTGGTCACCGACTCCGACCTCCAGGTGCTGGGCGAGGGCGTCGACGTCGTCGTGAAGCCCCCGCCGGGGTCGTTGGAGCAGATGATCCCGCTGGTGCGCGAGATGCACGAGAAGTCCGGGCTGCTGGAGGAGCTGGACGCCGGCACGACCCTGGCCGACGCCGAGAAGCAGGTGCTGGACTACATCACCGCCCAGTGCCCCGCGGGCTCACGTCCTCCGCTGGCCGGCAACACGGTCTCCACCGACCGGATGTTCCTGGCCCGCGACATGACCGACCTCGACGCCTACCTGCACTACCGCATCGTCGACGTGTCCTCGATCAAGGAGCTGGCCAAGCGCTGGTTCCCCAAGGCCTACTACGCCGCCCCGGCCAAGCGCGGCAACCACCGGGCGCTGGCCGACATCCAGGAGAGCATCGAGGAGCTGCGCTACTACCGCGAGGCGGTCTTCGTGCCGGCTCCGGGCCCGGACAGCAGCCGGGCGCAGGAGGTGGCGGCGCGCCACGGCGGAGCGCTGACCGGCCTCGGCGGCGACGGCACGGCGCCGTCCCCCGATGCGGCCGGCCCGGCCTGAATGTCCTATAGTCGCCTCCGGTCTGCGGTGCGCCCGCAGATCGCGCGGTGGGTATAGCTCAGCTGGTAGAGCGCCGCCTTGTGGTGGCGGATGTCGCGGGTTCAAGTCCCGTTACTCACCCCAGTCGGACGAGCCCCCGACCCGGTCCCGGGTCGGGGGCTCGGTCACGTCACCGGGTGCGGTAGACCGCGACCTCCGAGGCCTTCACCACGAAGACGGCCCGCCGCCCGGGTGCGAGGTCCAGGTCGCGGACCGCCGGGACGGACACGTCGGCGCTCAGGGAGTCCGCGCGGACCCGGACCTGGCCGCCGTGCGGCTCGAGGTCGGTCAGGGCGACGTCGATCAGGTTGCGCGGGCTCCCGTGGGGGGCCTCGAGGAAGACCGAGACCGCGGAGGGCGGGAACACCGCCACGGCCTCCTCGCCCTCGGCCGGCACCGGGTCCGCCGCGATCCCCTCGACCCGCAGCCGGCGGCCCCCGAGGACCACGTCGACACCGCCGCCGCGCCAGGTCCCGCGGAGCAGGTTCAGCCCGGCGACCCGGGCGGCGAAGGCGCTGCGGGGACGTGCGAGCACCTCGGCGCACGGCCCCTGCTCGGCGACGGCCCCGTCCTCCAGCACGACCACGCGGTCCGCGAGCAGGACCGCGTCGAGCACGTCGTGGGTCACCAGCAGGACCGTCCGGTCGGCCAGCACCCGGCGCAGGGTCTGCCGCAGCTGGGGTGCCACGTCGACGTCGAGGGCGGCCATCGGCTCGTCCAGCAGCATCAGCGACGGTGTCGCGGCGAGGGCGCGCGCGACCGCCGCCCGCTGCGCCTGACCTCCCGAGACCCGGGCCGGCCGGCGGTCGGCGAGGTCGGCGGCACCCACCTCCTCCAGCCACCGGCGGGCCACCGACCGCGCCTGCGTCCGGCTGCAGCCGCTGCTGCGGGGGCCGAAGGCCACGTTGTCCAGGAGGCTGAGGTGGGGGAAGAGCAGCGGCTCCTGCGCCAGCAGGGAGACCCGGCGGTCGTGCGGTGCGACGTGCGTACGCCGCTCGTCGGGACGTCCCTGCGAGGTCAGCACCCGCCCGCCCAGGACGACCCGGCCACGGTCCGGCACCAGGTGGCCCGCGAGGACCGCCAGCACGGTGGACTTGCCCGCGCCGTTCGGGCCGAGCAGGGCGACCGTCTCGCCCTCGGCCACCTCGAGCGCGACGCGGACCCCTCGCTCGTCGACCTCGGCCTCGAAGGTCAGGGTCACAGCGCGCTCCTGCCCTGCCGGGCGAGCCCGATCACCACGACCGCGACCACCACGAGGACCAGGGACAGCGCCACGGCGGCCTCGGCGTCGGTCTCGCGGCGCAGGTAGATCTCCAGGGGCAGGGTCCGGGTGATGCCCTGCAGGCTCCCGGCGAAGGTGATGGTGGCGCCGAACTCGCCCAGCGACCGGGCGAAGGCCAGCACCGCGCCCGAGGCCAGACCGGGCAGCACCAGCGGCAGGGTGACCCGGCGGAACACCGTCGTGGGCCGCGCCCCCAGCGACGCCGCCACGGCCTCGTACCGCTGCCCGGCGCTGCGCAGGGCTCCCTCCAGGCTGACCACCAGGAAGGGCATCGCCACGAAGGTCTGGGCCAGCACGACAGCCGTGGTCGAGAAGGCGATCTGCAGGCCGAGCACCTCGAAGGTCTCGCCGAGCAGCCCGCGCCGGCCGAAGGTGTAGAGCAGCGCGATGCCCCCGACGACCGGGGGCAGCACCAGGGGCAGCAGCACCAGCGCGCGCAGCACCCCCTGCCCGCGGAAGCGCGTCCGGGCCAGGACGACGGCCATCGGGACGCCGAGCAGCACGCAGAGGGTGGTGCTGGTCGCGGAGGTGCGCAGGCTCAGCGCCAGCGCCTCGCGCGACGACTCGGAGGTGATCAGCGTCAGGAACCGGCTCCACGGGGTCCGGGCGACGATCGCCACCAGCGGCAGCAGCACGAAGGCCGCGCCCAGCAGCGCGGGCAGGAACAGCCAGCGCGGTACGCCGACCTGCTCGGGGTGGGCGCGACGGCCGGGCCGGGCCACGTCAGGGCGCCGGGGCGAACCCGGCGTCGGCGAGCACGTCCTGACCGGTCCGGGCGAGCACGAGGTCGACGAAGGCCTGGGCGAGGTCGGCCTCCTCGCTGTCGACGACCGTGGCGACGGGGTAGAGGTTGACCGTGTTGACGTCCTCGGGGATCGCGACGCCCTCCACGTCGTCGCCCGCGGCGATCACGTCGGTGACGTAGACCAGGCCGGCGTCGGCCTCCCCGGTGGTCACCTTGGCCAGCACGTCGGTGACGGACTGCTCCTCGCTGACCGGGGAGAGATCGAGGTCCGCGGCTCCGGCGACCGCCTCCGCGGCCGCGCCGCAGGGGACCTCGGGGGCACAGACGACGAGGTTCAACCCGTCCTGCGTGAGGTCCTCGACCGAGGTGACGCCGGCCGGGTTGCCCGGCGGCACGGCGATCTCGAGCGTGTTCGAGGCGAACGGCGTCGGGGGGCCCACGAGGTCGTCGGCGGTCGCCCTGGCCATGGTGGCCTCGTCGGCGGTGGCCAGCACGTCGGCGGGTGCGCCCTCCTGCAGCTGGGCGACGAGGTCGGAGGACCCCGCGAAGTTGAACCGGACCTCGGCCCCGTCGGTCTCGGCCTCGAGGTCGGCGGCGACCTCCTCGAAGGTCGAGGTCAGCGAGGCCGCGGCGAAGACGGTGAGGGTGGTCGTGCCCCCGTCGCCTCCCGGGTCCCCCCCGCTCCCGTCCGATCCGCAGGCGGCCGCTGCCAGGGCGACCAGGGCGGTGACGGCGAGGGCGCTGCTCCTCCTCACGACTGTCCCGGAGGGGTCTCGACGATCACGGTGGTGGACTTGACGACCGCGACCGCGGCCGACCCCAGCTCGAGGCCGAGGTCGCGCACCGCCTCGCTGCTCATCAGCGACACCACCCGGAACGGGCCGCACTGCAGCTCGACCTGGGCCATCACGGTGTCGACCTCGATCCGGGTCACCAGGCCGACGAAGCGGTTGCGGGCCGAGCTGGAGACGGTGTCCGGCGGACCGGGCGGGGCCGCCTGGTGGCGGGCCACCAGGGCCACCTCGTACCCGTCGACGACCTTGCGCCCGGACTCGTCCGAGGAGGAGCTGAGCAGGCCGCGGTCGACCCAGCGACGGACGGTGTCGTCGCTCACGCCCAGGTAGCCGGCGGCGTCACGGATCCTCATGTGCGGCACGAAGAGGGATACTACTGCGCATCTGCGGCGGCACAACCCGCCCGGTCCCGCACCCGCCCGCACCTGCCCGCACCCGGCCGCGGCGTCCGTGCTGCCCGGTAGCATCGGGCCCCGCCCACCTGGAGGAGTCGCCGTGTCCCTGCCCGACGCCGTGCGGAGCGTGCTCCGCCAGTACGCCGGGTTCTCCGGCCGCGCACCCCGCTCGGAGTTCTGGTGGTGGTTCCTGGTCACCCTCGTCCTCGGCGTGGCCGCGGGCACCGTCGACCTCGCCGTGGTGGCCGTCGTCGGGATCGCCCCGCTGAACCTGCTGCTGGCCCTGGCCCTCTTCCTGCCGACGCTCGCCGTCACCGTGCGCCGTCTGCACGACAGCGGCCGGACGGGCTGGTGGGTGCTGCTGCTCTACGGACTGGGCCTGGCCGCGGGCGTGATGCTGGTCGTCGGTCTGGTCGCGTTCGTCGTCGGCGCCGTGGGGGCCGCCGACCTCACCCGGGGTGGCGGCGACGGCGACGCCGCGCTCACCGGCGGGCTGGTGCTGCTGGGGCTGGCGGCGCTGACCGGTCTGGGCTCGGCGGTGGGCTGGCTGGTGCTGATGCTGCGCCCCTCGACGCCGGGCGGCAACAGGTACGGCCCCCCGCACGGCGCCCCCCACGGCGCTCCGGCGCCTCCGTGGGCCGCGCCGTACGGCCCGCCCCCGCCCGGCTCGCCGTACGGCCCGGACGACACGCAGCCGTTCGGCCGGCCGTACGCGTGAGCGCGGAGCAGCCGCCGGCCCGGCGCGGGCGGCCCGGCTACGACCAGGAGACGGTCCTGCGGCGCGCGGTCGAGCTGTTCAACCGCCAGGGCTACGACGCGACCAGCATCGGCGACCTGGCCCGCGAGCTGGGCCTGAGCAAGTCGGCGATCTACCACCACGTCGACAGCAAGGAGCAGCTGCTCTCCGCCGCGCTCGACGAGGCCCTGGACGAGCTGAGCGCCGCGGTCCGGCAGGCCGTCGACCCGGCGTCGCCGCACCCGGCGTCCCGGCGGCTCGAGGACGTCGTGCACCGCTCGGTACGCATCCTGGTCACCCACCGCCCGGCCGTCGCGCTGCTGCTGCGCGTGCGCGGCAACAGCGAGGTGGAGGCGGCGGCGCTCCGGCGGCGCCGGCAGCTCGACGAGGACCTGGCCGGCCTGGTCGCCGACGCGGCGCAGGAGGGAGCGGTGCGCTCCGACATCGCCCCGGAGCTGATCAGCCGGCTGCTCTTCGGCCTCGTGAACTCGCTGGTCGAGTGGTACCGCCCCGAGGGGCCGGTGGACGTGGACACCCTGGCCCGCTCGATCGCCGTGCTGGCCTTCGACGGGCTGCGGGTCCCGCCGGGCGGCTAGGCCGGGTCGGTCAGGGCCGGGTTCGGGCGCCCGGTGCTCCGGCTGCGTCCGCGGAACTCCGCGATCGCCACCCCGTCGGCGCTCCGGGCGACGGTGACGTCGACGATCCCCGACCGTCCCCGGAGGACCACCTCGCGCGCGGTCGCGACGAGCTCGTCCCCCAGGCGGCCGGGCTCGAGGAAGACGACGTCGAAGCCGGCCGCGACCGTCACGGTGCCGCGTGCGTTGCAGGCCACGGCGAAGGCGCTGTCGGCGAGGGTGGCCAGCAGCCCGCCGTGGCAGGTGCCCCACCCGTTGACCATGTCCTCGCGCACCGTCATCGTCACGGTGGCCGTGCCCGGCCCGACGTCGGCGACCTGCATGCCGAGCATCCGGCTGGCGGCGTCCCCGGCCCACATCGCCCCGGTGCTGAGCCGCGCCACCTCGAGGTCGGCGTCGGCACGGGTGGTCTCAGGCATCGAAGTCCACCGTGACCGCGTCGCCGACCGGGAAGCTCTGGCAGGTCAGGACGTACCCGCGGGCGACCTCGTCGTCGTCGAGGGCGTAGTTGCGGCGCATGTCGACCTCCCCGGCCGCGACGTGGGCCCGGCAGGTGCCGCAGACCCCGCCCTTGCAGGCGAACGGCAGGTCGTGGCGCGTCGCGGCGGCGCCGTCGAGCACGCTCAGCCCGCGGGGCGCGGCCGCGGTCGTGGTGCGTCCGTCCAGGACGAGGGTGACCTCGCTGGTCTCGCCCTCGACGACGGCCTCGACGCGGCGGACCTCGGGCGGCGGCTCGTCGACGTAGAACAGCTCGAAGTGCACCCGGTCCTCCGGCACCCCGAGCTCGGCCAGCACCTCGCGGGCGTCGCCGATCAGGCCGAACGGGCCGCACAGCCAGACGTGGTCGAGCGCGCCCACCGGGACGAGGGCCCCCAGCAGCCGGCGCAGGCGGTCCGCGTCCAGGCGTCCGGAGAAGAGCTCGACGTCGCGGGGCTCGCGGGAGAGCACGTGGATCAGGTCCAGCCGCGGGCCGTGCAGGTCCTTCAGGTCGGCGAGCTCCTCGGCGAACATGACCGTGCTGGTGCGGCGGTTGCCGTAGACCAGGGTCACCCGGGTGTCGGGGTCGGTCAGCACGGTGCTGGCGATCGAGAGCATCGGGGTGATCCCGGAGCCGGCGGCGATGCAGAGGTGGCGGGTCCGGCTCGTCGGCTCCGCACGGAAGCTGCCGGTCGGGGTCTGCACCTCGACCACGTCCCCCACGGCGACCTCGCGGACCAGCCAGGACGAGAACAGGCCGCCGGGGATCTCCCGCACCCCGACCCGCGGCGGCGCGCCGGCGGGGGCGCAGATCGAGTACGAGCGGCGGTGCTCCCGGCCGTCGAGCCGGCGGCGCAGGGTGAGGGCCTGGCCCGCCCGGAAGGCGTACTGCGCGGCGAGCTCGTCGGGCACCGCGAAGGTGATCGCGGCCGAGTCGTCGGTCAGCCGCTCGACGGCGCTGACGGTCAGCGCGTGGAACGCGGCGCGTCCGGTGCGGACGGCGGTCATCGTTCAGATCTCCTTCACGTGCTCGAACGGCTCGAGGCAGTCCTCGCAGCGGTACATCGCCTTGCAGGCGGTCGGTCCGAACTCCGAGGTCAGCGCGGTCGCGGACGAGCCGCACCGCGGGCAGGCCAGGTCGCGGCGGGTGGGCAGCAGGTTCAGCGGCACCGCCGCCCCGGCCCGCGGCGCGGGGCCCGGGGCCGAGAGGCCGTGGTCGTGCAGGGCCTGCCGGCCGCGCTCGCTGATCCAGTCGCTGGACCAGGCCGGCGTCAGGGCGACCCGGACGCGTACGTCGTCGAAGCCGTGGTCGCGCAGCCGGTGCACCAGGTCGTCACGCATCGTGGCCATCGCGGGGCAGCCGGAGTAGGTCGGGGTGATGGTGACCGTGACGGCGTCGTCGTCGACAGCGACGTCACGGAGCACGCCGAGGTCGGCCAGGGTGAGCATCGGCATCTCGGGGTCGGTGACCTCGGCCGCCACCCGTCTCGCGGTCGCGAGCGCGGGCCCGGCCGCCGTCACGGTCACCACCGGCCGGTCGGGTGGGCGCGGGCGACCACCTGCATCTCGGCGAGCATCCGCCCCAGGGCCTCGGTGTGCCGGCCGTCGCGTCCGGCGCCGCGGCCGAGCGGGCCGGTCGGACGCACGTCGGGCCGGTCGACCCCGCTGAGGGAGAGCACCTGCTCGAGCAGCACGTCGACCTCGTCGGCCACCGTGGCCGGGTCGACGCCGAAGGCCTGCTCGGCGGCGGTCGCCTCCACGGGGTGGGTGTCGAACAGCTCGGCGCGCAGCGGCCAGACCAGCGCCAGCCCCGCCACCAGCCGGCGCCGGGACTCCTCGGTCCCCTGCGCGAGGGTCAGGAACCACCGCCCGGCGTAGTCGCGGTGGTAGGCCACCTCCTTGACGCCCTTCTCGGCGATGGCGGCCAGCACCGGGTCGGTGCTGGACCGCAGCCGCTCCAGCAGGGCCAGGCGGTAGGTGGCGAAGAGCAGCAGCCGGGCCACCGTGACCCCGAAGTCCGCCCCGCCGGCGTCGTCCGCCTCGACGAGGCGCACGTTGCGGAACCCGGCGTCGTCGCGGAAGAACGCCAGCGCGTCCTCGGGCGGCACCGGGGAGCCCTCCGGCAGGCCCGGCACCACCGACGGGTCGGCCGCCGCGGCGCGGGCCAGCAGCAGCCGGGCCTGGCCGAGGAGGTCGAGGGCGATGTTGGCCAGCGCGATGTCGTCCTCGAGGTCGGGGGCGTTGCTGGTCCACTGCGAGAGCCGGTGGGAGTAGACCAGCGCGTCGTCGCCGAGCATCAGGCAGTACGCCGCCAGCACCGCGGGGTCGACGCCGGCGGCGATCGTGGTGTCGACGCCGGCCAGCGGGTCCTCGAAGTCGGTCCCGAAGGCCCACTGCGAGTCGTCGCCGCCGAGCAGCCCGTCGTAGACGCTGTCGTGGTCGGTCATGGCTCCTGCCTCACATGTGGGGGACGTCGTCGGGGATGTCGTAGAACGTCGGGTGCCGGTAGACCTTGTCGCCGGCCGGCGCGAAGAGCGGGTCCTTCTCGTCCGGGCTGCTGGCGGTGACCGCCGAGGACCGCACGACCCAGATGCTCACGCCCTCGTTGCGGCGGGTGTAGACGTCGCGGGCGTGGCGCACGGCCATCTGGTCGTCGGCGGCGTGCAGCGAGCCGACGTGCACGTGGTTCAGGCCCCGCTTGCCGCGGACGAACACCTCGTAGAGCGGCCACTCCCCCTGCGGCACCTCGCCGACGGCGGTGGGGACGCCCTCGAGCGGCACCGCGCCGTGGCCGCCGCCGGCGTTGAAGTCCCGCCCGGCCGGCGTCGCTGCCTCGGTCGCGTCGCTCACGACACGACCGCCTGCTGGTCGTGCTGGCGGCGGGCGAACGCGGTCGCGGCGTCGCGGACCCAGGCGCCGTCCTCGTGGGCGCGGCGCCGGTGCGCGATCCGCTGGGCGTTGCACGGGCCGGAGCCCTTGACCACGGCGTAGAACTCCTCCCAGTCGGGCTGGGTGAAGTCGTGGTGCCCGCGCTCGGCGTCCCAGACCAGGCCGGCGTCGGGCAGCGTCACGCCGAGCGCCTCGGCCTGGGGCACCGACATGTCGACGAACTTCTGGCGCAGCTCGTCGTTGGTGTCGCGCTTGATGCCCCACGCCATCGACTGCTCGGTGTTGGGCGAGTCGCCGTCGGGCGGGCCGAACATCATCAGCGCCGGCCACCAGAACCGGTCCACGGACTCCTGCACCATCGCGCGCTGCTCCTCGGTGCCGCGCATCATCGTCGACAGCAGCTCGAAGCCCTGGCGCTGGTGGAAGGACTCCTCCTTGCAGACGCGGATCATCGCGCGGCCGTAGGGACCGTAGGAGGTGCGGCACAGCGGCACCTGGTTGCAGATCGCGGCGCCGTCGACCAGCCATCCGATCGTGCCGACGTCGGCGTAGGACAGCGTGGGGTAGTTGAAGATCGAGGAGTACTTCTGCCTGCCCTCGATGAGCTTCAGCGTCAGCTCCTGCCGCGAGACGCCGAGGGTCTCGCAGGCCGAGTAGAGGTACAGCCCGTGGCCGGCCTCGTCCTGCACCTTGGCCAGCAGGATCGCCTTGCGGCGCAGCGAGGGCGCACGGGTGATCCAGTTGCCCTCGGGCTGCATCCCGATGATCTCGGAGTGCGCGTGCTGCGCGATCTGACGCACCAGGGTCGACCGGTACCTCTCCGGCATCCAGTCCCGCGGCTCGATCCGGTCGTGGCGCGCGATCGTCGCGTCGAACGCCTCGAGCAGGGCCGCCTCGTCGGGCGCCGCGGCTCCGGGCCGGGTCTCCTGGGACTGCGCAGTCATCGCTTCCTCCGGGTTCGGCGTCCACCCGGTTAACAGACCGAGCGGTCAGGAATAGTGTGGCACGGGGCCCGCCCGGCTGCAACGCCTGCGCCCGGCCACCCCGGCCGCTGCCCGACCGCCGGCCGGGGTCCCGACCGTCGACTTCAGGTGGCCGGTCGTCGCGCCGACAACACCGTCAGCAGCCGTCACGGCGCGCCGTGGTGCCCTCGGGTGGCGCCGGGACGTGCCGGGCGGACGACCCCACGACCCCCACGACCCCCACGACCACGGTGAAGGGCACCCCCGTGCTGGCAGCAGGCGAAGAGACGCGGATCCGGAGCCTCGCGGCGATGGCACGCGCCCTGAGCCGGCCCCGTCCGCTGGGGCCGCTGCTGGAGCTCGCGGCGGACGAGGCGTGCCGGGCGCTCGGGGCCCGCACGCTGTCCATCAGCCGCCTCGAGCCGGGTGGGACGACGGTGCGCACCCTGATCAACGTCGGCGAGCTGGGCCCCACGGAGACGCGGTGGCCCGAGGACGAGACCTACCCCCTGGAGCAGTTCGGCAACCTCGGGCTCGTCGTGGAGGACCTCGAGACCTGGGTGGCGAGCGTCGACGACCCGGCCAGCGACCCCCAGGAGGTCCGGCTGCTGCGCGAGCTCGGCAAGGGTGCCTCCCTCGGTTCCCCGGTCCTGGTCGACGGCGCGCTGTGGGGCGAGCTCTACGCCACGCACGCCCAGGGCGAGGGACCCTTCGACCTGGACGACATCGCCTACCTGGAGGCACTCACGGCGATCCTCGGCGGCGCCCTCGCCCGCACCGTGCGGGAGGAGAGCCTGGAGAGGCTCGCGTACTGCGATCCGCTGACCGGCCTGGCCAACCGCCGCGCCCTCGACGAACGGGCCGAGCTCGCCTTCCGGGTCCCCGCCGGTGTCGTCCGCTGCGTCACCGTGCTCGCGATCGACATCAACCGGCTCAAGGAGGTGAACGACGGGTGGGGGCACCACGTCGGTGACGAGCTCATCCAGGCCGTGGCCCGCGCCCTCGGTGCCGCCTTCGACCCGATGCCGGGCAGCCTGGTGGCTCGCGTCGGCGGTGACGAGTTCACCGTCCTGGTCAGCGATCACGACCCGGACGAGGTCGTCCGGATCGCCGACGTCCTGTGCCGGCGGCAGTGGGACTTCGGCCCCGGCGCGAGCATCTCCTGCGGCGCGGCCAGCGTCGAGGTGACCGCGGAGGCGCGCCGGTCACCCGCAGCCGTGTTCGCCGCCGCCGACCGCGCGCAGTACGTGGCCAAGCGCGGCGGGCTGACCTCGGTCGTCCTTGCCGGGGCCGCGGCGATCGCGCCTCCCGTACGGCGCCGGCTGGTCCGGGACTGACCGCCCGGACCACGAGTTCGTCCCGACCCCTGGTCCGGGAGGGTCCGGTTCTCCAAGATGGGGCCGTGAGCTACCGCGAGGAACACGACCGCAGCATCGACGACCCCGACGGCTTCTGGGCCGAGCAGGCCGGGCTGATCGACTGGATCCGCCCACCGCAGACCGTCCTGGACGCCTCGGAGCCCCCGTTCTACCGCTGGTTCCCCGACGGGACCATGAACACCTGCTACAACGCCGTGGACCGGCACGTCGAGGCCGGCCACGGCGATCGCACGGCGGTGCTCTACGACAGCCCGGTGACCGGCTCGACGCGCTCCCTGAGCTACGCCGGGCTCCAGGAGCAGGTCGCCGCCTTCGCCGGTGCGCTGCGGGGGTACGGGGTCCGGAAGGGCGACCGGGTGATCATCTACCTGCCGATGGTGCCGGAGGCGGTGGTCGCGATGCTCGCCTGCGCCCGGCTGGGCGCGATCCACTCCGTCGTGTTCGGGGGGTTCGCCGCGCACGAGCTCGCCGTCCGTATCGACGACGCCCAGCCCGCGGTGGTCGTCACCGCCTCCTGCGGCATCGAGCCGAGCCGGGTCGTGGCGTACAAGCCGTTGGTCGACCGTGCGATGGAGCTCGCCACGCACGAGCCCGCCACCTGCATCGTCCTCCAGCGGCCGCAGGTGCGCGCCGAGCTCTCGGAGCCCCGGGACGTCGACTGGGAGGTGGCCATGGCGGCCGGGGCGCAGGACCCGGCGCCGTGCGTGGAGGTCGCAGCCACCGACCCGCTCTACATCCTCTACACCTCCGGGACCACCGGGAAGCCCAAGGGGATCGTCCGCGACAACGGCGGGCACGCCGTCGCCCTGGCCTGGTCGATGCCGAACGTCTTCGACATCGGCGCGGGCGACGTCTGGTGGACCGCGTCCGACGTCGGCTGGGTCGTCGGGCACAGCTACATCGTGTACGCGCCGCTGCTCACGGGGGCGACCACGGTCATCTACGAGGGGAAGCCGGTCGGCACCCCGGACGCCGGCGCCTTCTGGCGCGTGATCGCCGAGCACGGCGTGGCGGCGCTGTTCACCGCCCCGACCGCGCTCCGTGCGATCAAGAAGGAGGACCCGGAGGGTGCGCTCCTGCCCGGTCACGACCTCTCCTCGCTGCGGACGCTGTTCCTGGCCGGCGAGCGGCTGGACCCGGACACCTACTCCTGGGCCACCGAGCAGCTGGGGGTGCCGGTCGTCGACAACTGGTGGCAGACCGAGACCGGGTGGCCGATCGCGTCCAACCTGCGGGGCCTCGACCCGATGGAGCTCAAGCCGGGCTCACCGAGCGTCCCCGTCCCCGGGTACGACGTCCGGGTGCTGGACGAGCACGGCCAGGAGGTCCCGGCAGGCACCGAGGGGGCCATCTGCCTCCGGCTGCCGATGCCGCCGGGCACCCTGCCGACCCTGTGGCGCGACGACGACCGGTTCGTGTCCTCCTACCTCGCCACCTTCGAGGGCTACTACCTCTCCGGGGACGGCGGGTACGTCGACGACGACGGCTACCTGTTCGTGATGGGGCGTACGGACGACGTCATCAACGTGGCCGGGCACCGGCTCTCCACCGGGTCGATGGAGGCGGTCATCTCCCAGCACCCCGCCGTCGCGGAGTGCGCCGTGATCGGTGCCGCGGACCCGATGAAGGGACAGCTGCCGCGGGGCTTCGTGGTCCTCAAGACCGGGGTCGGGACCGACCCGGACGTGATCGCCGGCGAGCTCGTGGCGATGGTGCGCGACGAGATCGGCGCCGTGGCGGCGTTCAAGGACGTGACCGTCGTCGGCGGGCTGCCGAAGACGCGGTCGGGCAAGATCCTGCGCAGGACCATGCGGGAGATCGCCGACGGCCAGGAGGCGCGCATCCCCTCCACGATCGAGGACGAGGCCGTGCTCGACCGCCTCCGGCCCGCGCTGCGGAGGGAGTAGCGCCGGGGGCGGCGCCCCTAGCGCGCGGTCCGACGGTCCACGATCCGGCGCATCTTGCCCATCGAGCGCTCCACCGAGCCCGGGTCGACCGCGCGGACCTCGACGGTGACCCCGATCCGGTTCTTCACCAGCCGCTCCAGGTCGGCCCCGGCCCGCTCCGCCGCCGCGGCGTCCCCGGCCTCGCGGCGCTCGACGACGACCGCCATCGAGTCCAGCGTCCCGGTCCGCTCCAGCACGCACTGGAAGTGGGGCGAGAGCGCCGGGAGCGAGAGGATGAGCTCCTCGATCTGGGTGGGGAACAGGTTCACCCCCCGCAGGATGATCATGTCGTCGGTGCGGCCGGTGATCTTCTCGATCCGCCGCATGGTGCGCGCCGTGCCGGGCAGCAGGCGGGTCAGGTCGCGGGTGCGGTAGCGCAGCACCGGCATCGCCTGCTTGGTCAACGAGGTCAGCACCAGCTCGCCCTCCTCGCCGTCGGGCAGCACCTCCCCGGTCACCGGGTCGACGACCTCGGGGTAGAAGTGGTCCTCCCAGACCGTCAGCCCGTCCTTGGTCTCGACGCACTCGCTGGCCACGCCGGGGCCGATCACCTCCGACAGCCCGTAGATGTCCACGGCGTGCATGTCGAGGCGCTGCTCCATCTCGTGGCGCATGTCGTTGGTCCAGGGCTCGGCGCCGAACACGCCGGCCTTGAGCGAGGTCCCGCGCGGGTCGACCCCCTGCCGCTCCATCTCCTCGACGATCGCGAGCATGTAGGACGGCGTGACCATGATCAGGTCGGGCTCGAAGTCGACGATCAGCCGCACCTGCCGCTCGGTCATCCCGCCGGACACCGGCACGACGGTGCAGCCCAGCCGCTCGGCGCCGTAGTGCGCCCCGAGCCCCCCGGTGAACAGGCCGTAGCCGTAGGCGTTGTGCAGCACGTGCCCGGCGCGGCCGCCGGCGGCCCGGATGCTGCGCGCCATCACGTGCGCCCACGTCTCGACGTCGTCGCGGGTGTAGCCGACCACCGTCGGCCGACCGGTCGTGCCCGACGACGCGTGCAGCCGCACCACCTGCTCGCGCGGCACGGCGAACATGCCGTACGGGTAGTTCTCCCGCAGGTCCGCCTTGGCGGTGAACGGCAGCCGCGTCAGGTCCGCCAGCTCGCGGACGTCGTCCGGGTGCACCCCGACCCCGTCCAGGGCCGCGCGGTAGTGCGGCACGTGGTCGTAGGCGTGCCGCACCGACCAGCGCAGCCGCTCGGTCTGCAGGGCGCGGAGCTCGTCGACCGAGGCGGTCTCGATCTCCTCCAGGTCCCCGGGACGGGGGCTGAGGTCCTCCATGGGCGTGCTCCTCGGGACGGGGCGGACTACCTGACCGGTCGGTCAGCATAGGTGCGTCTGACCCCCGACGGTAGGGCAGACGGCAGGGCGGGCGGGCCTCGTACCGGCGGGCTCCTAGGGTCGGCACGTGAGCAGCTCCCCCACCCGGACCGCGACCCTCACCGAGGTCGACCCGCGCGACCCGTCGGCCCGGCAGGCGCTCGGCGCGTACCTGGCCGAGGTCGCGGCGCGCTTCGAGGGCACCTTCGACCCCGGCCCGGTCTCGGACGCCGGGCACTGGCTGCTCGGGCGGGACGCGGCGGACCCGTCCCGTCCGGTGGCGTACGGCGGCGTGGTCGGGGTGGGCTCGGGCCCGCAGCGCGGCGCGGGCGAGGTCAAGCGGATGTGGGTCGACCCCGGGTGGCGCGGCGAGGGTCTCGGCGCCCGGCTGCTGCGCGAGCTCGAGGCCCTCGCCGCCGGGCTCGGGCACACCCGGGTCGTGCTGGACACCAACCTGGTGCTGGTCGAGGCGGTGGGCCTCTACGAGCGGGCCGGGTACGCCCGGGTCGAGCGCTACAACGACAACCCGCACGCCCAGGCGTGGTTCGCCAAGGACCTGCTCAGCCCGCCCTCCCCGGCGACGACGCGCCCCTGAGCGGCTCCTCGACGAGCCGGTCCCAGTCGGTGACGACCGGCAGCAGCCGGCCGGCGGCCCAGGCGTCGAGCTGGTCGTGGTGGTGCGGGCTGCGCGGGTCCGCGTGCGCCCCGGTCGGGACCACCCAGCCCGAGGCCTGCACGTCGGCGAGGTCCCAGGCGTAGCGCGCCACGGGGCCCCGCCCGCAGGCGTCGCCCAGCCCCGGGTAGGACGCGCAGGCACGGACGCAGTCGGTGTCGCCCGACAGCGGTACGGCCGGCACCGCCGACTCGGGTGGCGACGCGGCACCGAGGGGGTGGACGGGCGCGAGGACGTGCGTCTCGCCCCAGGTCACGGGCAGCCGGCCGGCCCGGCGCCGGGCGTCGCGCTCGGCCAGCACCTCCACGCGCGCGGCGTCGGCGTGCCGGGCGAGGTCGATGCCCAGGGGCCGGTCGGCCGCGGCCAGGGTGGGCAGCGCTCTGGCGACCCGGACCGTCAGGTCGAGCGCCGGCGCGAGCACGTCGCTCGGGGCGGCGGCGCGCAGGTCGTCCAGCACCGGCTCGGCCACGACCCGGCGGGTGAGCGCCGAGCGCCAGGCCGCGAAGAGCGCGGCGTCGGCCGAGTCCGCCCGCATCCGCCCGTCCCAGCCCTCGAGCCAGCCGTCCCACCCGTCGGTGAGGACGGTCAGCCGGGCGCGGGGGTCGAGCAGGGCGTCGTCGTGGAAGCCGGCGAGGTCGTCCACGGTCAGGTCGTCCCGGCCCTCCAGCAGCGCCCAGAGCCGGTCCCGGCGGTACGGCCCGGCGAACAGCGCGCCCACGTGGTCGCTCTCGGGCCCGCGGCGGTCGTTGGCGGTGACGACCGCCCCCTCCTGCCCGACGTCGTCGGGGCGCGGCGGGTCCAGCCAGCCGCGCCAGTCGGACGCCGGGTCGTCGGGGTCGGCCAGGCGGCGCCGGTTGGCGTCGTCGCGCAGCGGGACCCGCCCGACCAGGCGGTAGCGGACCGCGCCGCCGCGGTCGGCGACGACCAGGTTGTTCACCGGCTCGACCCAGCCGGCGAGCGCGGCCTCGACGTCGTCGGCGCTGCGCGCGCGGAGCAGGCCCAGCAGGGCGCCGAGCCCGGTGTCGCCGAGCTCGGAGACCGCGGTCCGCAGCGCCAGGCCGTGCCCCTGCGCGAGCCCGCCGTCGATGACGTCGCCCCACGGGGTGCGGACGACCTCGACCTCGACCGGGTCCTGCCCGGCGACCTCGACCACCTCGACGTGGTGCTCGGTCACCGAGGCGGGGTCGTTCACGTCGAGGCGCACGGCGTACACGTCCTGGTAGTCGGCCATCGCGTTGGTGATCGCCCAGGCGACCTCGCCGGCGTGGGCGAAGTGGGGTGCGCCGGGCACCCCCGGGAAGGCGAACCCGACCACGTCGAAGGCGTCCTCGGGGTCCTCGCAGGCCAGCCGCACCTGGAGGTAGGCGCCGGGCGACTCGATGACCCGGTGCGGGTCGCCGGCGACCAGCGGCCACCCGCTCGCGGTCCGCGCGCCGCCCACCGCCCAGGCGTTGCTGCCGCCCTCGGGGCCCTCCGGGTCGAGCAGGTCGGCACCGTCGCCGAGCGCGTCGTGGGCCCGCTGGCCCCACAGCTTGCCGCCGAGGTTGGCGAAGAGCAGGTGCTGGGCCAGGAAGACCGCCAACGGGGTCCACTCCTGCCACGGCTGCGGCGTCACCCCCAGCGCCGCGAGCTCGGGCACCTCGGCGTGGCCGGGGTCGGCCAGGCCGACGTTGACGCCGTCGACGTAGGCCGACACGAAGGCCCGGGACTCCGCGTCGAGCGCGGTCCAGCCGCGGCGGGCGACGTCGGGGAGCCGGGTGCGCCGGGCCAGCAGGTCCCAGCCCAGGCCGGCCGGCCCGGTGACGGCCGCGGTCGTGCCGGTCGCGCGGCGGCGCAGCCACTCCAGCTGGAAGGCGCGGTCCCGGGCGGTCGCCTCGCCCTGGCCGTGGGCGAGGTCGAGCACGTCGCGCCCCCGGACGTGCGGGACGCCGTACCGGTCGCGGAAGAGGCGGGCCATGCCCGCACGCTAGCCGCGCCGGTCAGGCGCAGGTCAGGCGCCGACCGGGTGGCCGAACGCGCCGCGCTGGTAGTCCTGGTAGGCGGCGAGCACCTCGTCCTTGCTGTTCATCACGAACGGCCCGGCCCAGGCCAGCGGCTCGCGGATCGGGCGCCCCCCGATCACCACGACCTCGAGCGACGGCGAGCGGCTCTCCTGGCTGCCCGCGGCGGCGAGGTCGAGGTAGTCGCCGGCCCCCATCACCGCGGCCTGGCCCGCGACGAGCGGACGCTGGTCGACGCCGACGGTCCCCCGGCCGCTGAGCACGTAGACCAGCGCGTTGAACTCGACGGTCCAGGGCAGCGCGAGCCGGGCGCCCGGCTCGAGGGTGGCGTGGACCATGGTCATCGGGGTGCAGGTCGCGCCGGGGCCGGCGTGCCCGCCGACCGACCCGGCGACGACGCGGACCAGCGCGCCGGCGTCGGGCGTGGTGAGCAGGGCGACGTCGGTGCTGCGCAGGTCCTGGTAGCGCGGCGCGCTCATCTTGGCCGCGCGGGGCAGGTTGACCCAGAGCTGCAGGCCGTGGAACAGCCCGCCCGACTGCACCAGCGACTCCGGCGGCGCCTCGATGTGCAGCAGCCCGGACCCGGCCGTCATCCACTGGGTGTCGCCGTTGGTGATGGTGCCTCCGCCGCCGTGGGAGTCCTGGTGGTCGAAGGTGCCGTCGATGATGTAGGTGACGGTCTCGAAGCCGCGGTGCGGGTGCCAGGAGGTGCCCTTGGGCTCGCCCGGGGCGTACTCGACCTCGCCCATCTGGTCCATCATGATGAACGGGTCGAGCTGGCGCAGGTCGATGCCCGCGAACGCGCGGCGGACCGGGAAGCCCTCCCCCTCGTAGCCCTGCGGTGCCGTCGTCACCGACCACACGGGCCGGGGCTGGTCGCCCAGGCCGGGCGGGGACAGGCGAGGCAGGACGGTCAGGTCGTCGACGGTGATCGCAGGCACGGACCGATCGTACGTCGGAGTTGATTGAACCTTCAAGCATCCGGGCGGCGCTATAGGTTGTCGCGGTGACCGACTCGATCCCCTCCCGCTCCCGCTACGACGTCGTGGTCGTCGGCGGTGGACACAACGGCCTCGTCGCGGCCGCCTACCTCGCGCGCGCCGGCCGGTCGGTGCTCGTGCTGGAACGGCTCGACCACACCGGGGGCGCCGCGGTCTCCGCACCGGCGTTCCCGGGCGTGCCCACCCGCCTGTCGCGCTACTCCTACCTGGTCTCGCTGATGCCGGCCCGCCTGGTCACCGAGCTCGGCCTCGACCTGCACCTGGTCTCCCGCGACACCGCCTCCTACTCCCCCGACGTGCGCGACGGGCGCGCCACCGGCCTGCTGGTGGAGTCGGTCGAGGGCGAGGCCACCCGCCGCTCCTTCACCGACCTGCTCGGCGCCGAGCGGGGGCGCACCGAGCACGAGGCCTGGCAACGCTTCTACGCCGACGTGGCCGGCGTCGCCGAGGTCGTCGCCCCCACCCTGATGGAGCCGCTGCCCGCCGAGCGCGCCGTGCGCGAGCAGGTCGACGCCGGGGTGTGGCGCGACCTGGTCGAGCGCCCGCTCGGAGAGACCATCGAGGCCCGCTTCGCCGACGACCTGGTCCGCGGCGTCGTCGGCACCGACGCCCTGATCGGCACCTTCGCCTCGATGCACGACGCGTCGCTGGCCCAGAACCGGTGCTTCCTCTACCACCTGATCGGCAACGGGACCGGCGAGTGGCGGGTGCCCGTCGGCGGCATGGGCGCCGTGACCGGTGCGCTGGCCCGGGCCGCGACCGGGGCCGGCGCGGAGGTGCTCACCGGCGCCGGCGTCAGCGGGATCCGTACGGGTGCCGCCGGCGAGGCCGGCGGCGGCGCGGAGGTGACCTGGCACGACGGGACCCGCGAGCGCACCGTCGGCGCCACGCGGGTGCTCGCGGGCGTCTCGCCGTGGGTGCTCTCGATCCTGCGGGGCGAGCCCGAGGAGCCGGCCCTGAAGCCGGAGGGCTCGCAGCTGAAGGTGAACCTCCTGCTCGACCGGCTGCCCCGCCTGCGCTCGGGCGTGGACCCGGCGGTCGCGTTCGCCGGCACCCTGCACCTCGGCGAGTCCTGGAGCGCGCTGCAGGCGGCCTACGAGGACGCCGCCGCCGGGCGTGTGCCCGCGCGGCTGCCCGGCGAGGTCTACTGCCACTCGCTGTCGGACGGCTCGATCCTCGGCGACGTGCCCGCGGGCACGCACACGCTGACCTACTTCGGGCTGCACACCCCGGCGCGGCTCTTCGAGGGCGACGACGGCAGCCGCAAGCAGCTGGCCGTCGAGCGCGCCATCGCCTCGTTGGACGAGCACCTGGCCGAGCCGCTGATGGACTGCGTGGCCCGCGACGCGAACGGCGACCCGTGCCTGGAGGCGAAGGTGCCGCAGGACGTCGAGCGCGACCTCGCGATGCCCGGCGGCCACATCTTCCACGGCGACCTCGACTGGCCCTGGGCGCCCGGGCGGGCGCTGCTGGACACCCCGGCACGACGCTGGGGCGTGCAGACCGACCACGAGGCCGTCATGGTCTGCGGGTCGGGGTCGCGCCGCGGCGGGGCGGTCTCCGGCCTGGGCGGCCACAGCGCCGCGATGGCCGCGCTGGAGGAGCTCGACGGGGCGAGCGCCGGATGAGCGCCGGATCACCTCCGGCTGATTTCACGCCGCGGCGGGGACGCTGGTAACGTCTGAGCCTGCCGCAGCGCACCACGGCGGCATGCGCCATTAGCTCAATTGGTAGAGCAGCTGACTCTTAATCAGCGGGTTGTAGGTTCAAGTCCTACATGGCGTACCAGCACCATCGCGGTCGACAGGCCCTCACCGGGAGACCGGGGAGGGCCTTCGTCGTCCTCGGACGGCCGCTGGGTGCGTCAGCGACGCGCCACCCACTCGTGGAACACGTGCCGTCGCGGGCTGTAGTCGGTGACGTCGCGGCCCCTCGCCTCCACGGAGACCCGGGTCCGCCCGTAGTCGCCCAGGCAGGCCGAGCCCGTGGTCCAGATGATCACGTCGCGTCCGTACCTGAGCCGCTGGCCCACGGGGCACGGCAGCGGGCCGTCGCCCACGACCCGCCACCTCCGGGCCCTGGAGATCTGCCAGTCGCTGTCGTGCAAGCCGCTGCCGATGAAGAACTCGGGACCCCGACGGCCGGGATCGGTGTCGATCCACACCGACGCGCTGCGCCCCGTACGCCGTTGCAGGTCGGCCACCACGACCCGGATCTCCAGACGGTCCTCGTTGACGACGTCCACGTGGTGGATGTCCATCGGTCCCGGGGTCGACCTCCCGTCGGGGAAATGCGCCGTCTCGGCGGCGGCACCGGGGGTGAGAGCCCCCACGACCGCCAGCGCCAGGACCAGGACAGTGGCGACTCGCGATCTCATGACGTCCTCCTCGGACCAGGTCGGTGTCATCCCGTCCTAGACCCGGCCCGGGTGCCGCGTCAAGCAGCCGCCGGGACCACCACCCCGGTGGCGGCCGTCGCGCACCTCACCCCGGCGCGGATGTGACCGTCCGGCCGGACCCGGCCTAGGCTCCTAGTTCGTTGCCGTCGGCAACCGTTCCTGCCCGCCCCACCCCTCGAGGAGCCGCTCGCCGTGTCCCCCGCCACGCGCCGTCGCCAGCGGGTGACGTTCGCGGTGCTCACCGTCGCCGTCGGCGCGTTCGCGCTCCTGCAGTCGCTGGTGGTGCCGGTCCTGTCGCTGATCCAGGTCGAGTACGACACCGACCAGTCGACGGTGACCTGGGTGCTCACGGCGTACCTGCTCTCGGCCTCGGTGGCCACGCCGCTGCTGGGACGCATCGGCGACGTCGTGGGCAAGAAGCGGATGCTGGTGGTCACCCTGCTCGCGCTCGCCGTGGGCTCGCTGCTGGCGGCGCTGGCGCCGAGCATCGGCTGGCTGATCGCGGCGCGCGTGGTGCAGGGCGCCGGGGGCGGCGTGCTGCCGTTGTCGTTCGGGATCATCCGCGACGAGTTCGGCGACCGGATGACCGGCGCGCTGTCCGTGCTGGCCTCCCTGACCGCGGTCGGCTTCGGGCTCGGCATCGTGGTGGCCGGCCCGGTCGTGCAGACGCTCGGCTACCACTGGCTGTTCTGGCTGCCGATGGGCGCCACCCTGGTGGCGGCGCTCGGGGCGGCCCGCTTCGTCCCGGAGTCCCCCCGCGGCGCCCCCACCCGCCTGCCGCTCGCGCCCGCCGTGCTGCTGGCCGGGTGGCTGGTCGCGCTGCTGCTCCCGGTCAGCCAGGGCAACGCCTGGGGCTGGGGGTCGCCCCGCGTGCTGGGGCTGCTCGGGCTCAGCGCCGTGCTCGCGGCCGCCTGGATCCGGCTCGAGACCCGGGTCCGGGTGCCGCTGATCGACATGCAGATGATGCGTCGCCGCGGCGTCTGGACGACCAACCTGGTGACGCTGTTCGTGGGCTTCGGGCTGTTCGCGTCCTTCGCCTTCCTGCCCCAGCTCCTGCAGACCCCGGAGTCCTCCGGGTACGGGTTCGGCGCATCGGTCACCCGGTCCGGCCAGCTCCTGCTGCCCTCCGCCGTGGCCAGCTTCCTGGTGGGCTTCTCCACCTCGCGGCTGATGGGGCGCTTCGGGGCCCGCGCGGTGATCCTCACCGGTGCGCTGGTCTCCGGGCTGTCGTACCTGAGCCTCGCGCTCTTCCACGACACCGCGCTGCAGATCCTGGTGGGCATCACCGCCCAGGGCCTGGGCACCGGCCTGGTGATCTCCAGCAGCGCCTCCGTCGTGATCGCCTCCGTGCCGGCCTCGCAGACCGGGGTGGCCAGCGGGATGAACGCCAACATCCGCACCATCGGAGGGTCCATCGGCTCGGCCGTCATGGCCGGTGTCGTGACGGCCCGCACGGGCCCGGGCGGGCTCCCCGCGGAGAGCGGCTACACGATCGGCTTCGGGGTGCTCGCGTTCTTCCTGCTGCTCGCGACGGTGGCCGCCACGCGGGTGCCCGACCTGCACCGGGCCGGCGCGGCGAGCCGGCGCGACGACGGCGTGGTCAGCGAGCCGGCGCCAGCGGGAGCGTGACCACGAAGGTCGTCCCCACCCCGACCTCGGACTCCACCTCGATCGTCCCGGCGTGCCGCTGCACGACGCCCTGCACGATGGCCAGGCCCAGCCCGCTGCCCGGGATGGAGGAGCCCCGCACCGCCGAGGACCGGAAGAAGCGGCGGAACAGCAGCTCCAGCTCCTCGGCGGGGATGCCGATGCCGGTGTCGCGCACGCACAGGCGCACCCGGTCGGACCCGTCCTGCTCGAGCTCGACGACGACGTCGCCGCCGGCGGGGGTGAACTTCACCGCGTTGCCGACCAGGTTGATCACCACGCCCTCCAGCGCCTGCCGGTCGCCCTGCACCCACGGCCCGGCCGCCTGGGCCTCGGGCTGGCGCAGGCGTACTCCCGCGTGGTCGGCCTGCGGCGAGACCACGGCGCACCCCGAGCGGACCACGTCCACGAGCGGCACCGGCGCCCCGGAGCCGACCGGGTCGGGCGCGTCGTTCATCCGGGCGAGGGTCAGCAGGTCGTCGACCAGGGCCAGCAGCCGGCCGCTGTTCGCCTCGACCCGGGCCACCGCGCCGCGCTGGTTGCGCGACAGCTCGCCGAACTGGCCGTCGCCGAGCATCTCCAGGTAGCCCACGATGCTCGTGACGGGCGTGCGCAGCTCGTGGCTCACCGTCGAGATGAAGGAGTCCTTCAGCGCGTCCACCTCCTTCATCCGGGTCAGCGCGCGCTCGGTGGCCCGTTGGGTCTCCAGCTGCTCGGTGACGTCCTCGGAGGTGCTGACCCACCCGTCGACCCGTCCGCGGTCGTCGACGATCTCGGCCACCGTGGTCAGGTGCATGCGCTCCTCGCCGTCGCTGCGCAGGTAGGAGAACAGGGTCCGGTCGTGCACGCCGTCGACCAGGGTGCCGAGCACGGCGGCGTAGTCCGCCTCGACCCCGAGCTCCTCGGCCTTGACCCGGATGCCCTCGGCGGAGTGCAGGAACTGCCCCGTGCGTCCCAGGACGTCCTCGCTGCGGTAGCCCAGCAGCCGCTCCGCACCGGGGTTGAACAACGTGATCCGCCCGCGCTCGTCGGTGCCGATGATCGCCACCCCGCGGGCGGCGTCGACGACGCTGGCCAGCTTGTCGCGCTCGCTGGCCGCCGTGCGGTCGGAGGTGCGGCGCAGGCTCACCATCAGCACGAGCGGGATGACGACGAGCGCGCAGCCGACGATGTAGAGCTGGAGCAGGACCGCGGCCACCTCGGGGGCCGCCACCGTCTCGTCGGGCACCCAGTCGACCGGGCCGTACCCGAACGAGTAGAGCGTGCAGGCGAGGGCGGCCACCACGAGGACCTGGGCCAGGGCCTGCCAGGTCCCGAGCCGCAGCGCGCCCCAGACCAGCAGGGGCATCACCAGGAAGCCGAGCGCGGGCACGTCCTGGACCACGAACACCGTGGGCGAGACGAGCAGCACCGCCGACCACGCCAGCGCCTGCTCCCGCCGCTCGGCGCCCGGCGGCTCGACCACGGGAGACAGGAAGAAGGGCAGGACGACCAGCTGCGAGGACAGGTGGGAGGCACCGACCGCGAGGGCCACCAGGGCGGGGTCGCCGTACCCGGTCGCCGCGGTGGTGACCAGGGCGACCACCGCGGCCGTGCCGGCGCCGAGCACGGCGGCGGTGGCGTAGCGGTCCAGGTCGGCGAAGGTGTGCAGCCGCGGACGTTCCCGGGCAGTGGCGGTCAGCACCAGCCAGACCACCGTCACCTCGGCGGCGATGCCCAGGGCCGAGGCCGCGGAGGCGTCCACCGGTCGGCCGCCGGCCCAGCTGCTCAGGAACGCCACCACCGCGAGCGGGGGCAGCCAGGCCCAGGCCCGGCGGCCGGCCAGCAGCAGCACGCCGGAGGCGACCCCGACCGGCCACAGCTCACCGCCGCGCAGGCCCTCGGGCGCCGCCGACACCGCTGCCCACCCGACCACGCCGACGAGCAGCAGGAGGCCGGCGGACCACCAGTTCCTCATGCCCTCCCCCGCCGCTCGGCCCCCGGGGCCCCTCGCCCCCGGGGAGGATCCTCGCACCCGGCCGGGCACGCCGGCAGCGGACCGCCGACATCCGCCCCGGTCACCAGGTGCGCCGCACCGCAGGCACGGCTACAGGTACAGCCCGGTGCTCTCGGGCTCGAGCCGCTCCGCGGACACCGCGTGGACGTCGCGCTCGCGCATCACCACGTAGGTCTCCCCCTGCACCTCGACCTCGGCCTTGCCGGTCGGGTCGAACAGCACCCGGTCGCCGGTCTCCACCGACCGGGCGTGCGGGCCGACGGCGACGACGCGGGACCACGCGAGGCGCTGGGCGCCCATGGCGGCCGTGGCCGGGATGACGATCCCGCCCGAGGAGCGTCGTTCGCCCTCCGCGGGGTCCACCTCGACCAGGACCCGGTCGTGCAGCATCCGGACGGGGGTCAGGACGCGACCTTGCGCACCACGACGAAGAGCAGCACGACGCCGACGACGGCCCCGACGGTCTTCAGGATGTTGTCGGTGCGCGGCTCGCCGGTGGCGGCGTCGACGTAGTGGCCCTTCACGGCCGCCACCTCCCGCTGGGCGATGGTCTTGGGGTGGGACCGGTGGAGCAGCTGGTCGATCGTCGTCGCCAGGCGCTCCCGGGTCTCCTCGATCTCGCGCTCGAGGTCCGACATCTGGTTGCTCACCGGGGCAGGCTATCAATGCGGCGGGGGTCGAAGCCCCACGGGAGCTCGAGGCGGTGGGTGGCCATCAGCGCCTCGTCCGTGAGCACCTCCAGGGTGGGGGCGTCGGCGACCACCTGGCCGTCGCTGAGCACCACCGAGCGCGGGCACAGCTCGAGGGCGTACGGCAGGTCGTGGGTGACCATCAGGACGGTCACGTCCAGGGAGCGCAGGATGTCGGCCAGCTCGCGGCGGGAGGCCGGGTCGAGGTTGGAGGACGGCTCGTCCAGGACCAGGACCTCGGGCTCCATGGCCAGCACGGTGGCCACCGCCACGCGGCGGCGCTGCCCGAACGAGAGGTGGTGGGGCGGCCGGTCGGCGTACCCGGCCATCCCGACCTGCTCCAGGGCCGCGGTGACCCGGCGCTCCAGGGCCTCGCCCCGCAGGCCGAGGTTGGCCGGGCCGAAGCCCACGTCGGCTCGCACCGAGCCCATGAACAGCTGGTCGTCGGGGTCCTGGAAGACGACGCCGACCCGACGGCGCACCTCCGGGAAGTTCTTCTTCTCGACCGGCAGACCACTGACGTGCACGCTGCCCGAGCCGCCGCCGAGGATGCCGTTGAGGTGGAGCACCAGCGTGGTCTTGCCCGCGCCGTTGGGCCCCAGCAGGGCGACCCGCTCGCCCTGGTGGACGTGCAGGTCCACCCCGAAGAGGGCCTGGTGGCCGTCGGGGTAGGCGAAGGCGAGGCCCCGCACGTCCAGAACGGGCGTGGTCACGTCGGTCCCCTCCTCGACGAGGTCATTGCGGCAGCTCGCCGTCGTACCCGCGGCTCAGCATGGCCAGGTGGACCCGCTCGCCCCGCTCGTAGGAGCGGATGAACAGCGCACCCATCGAGCGCGCCAGGGCCGGCCAGTGCCGCGGCGAGCGCGGGTCGCTGCCGCGCGAGCGCATCGACGTGGTCATCCGGGCGAGGTCGGCGGTGACCACGTCGAGGTAGCGCAGCATGAAGGACATGATCTGCACCAGCAGGTCGGGCATCCGCAGCCGGCGCAGCCCCCGCAGCACGTCGGTGGGCTGGGTGGTGGCTGCCAGGGTCAGCGACGCGAGCACGCCGAGGGTGCCCTTGGCCGCCAGCCCGCCGGCGGCCACCAGTCCGGGCTCGGACAGCGACAGGACGCCGACCTCGACCCGGGGTCCCGTGGCCACGAAGGGCAGCAGCACGGCGAACACCAGGAAGGGCACCTCGATCCACATCCGCCGCGCGAGGTAGCCCAGCGGCACGCCGGCGGTCAGCACGACGGCGAGCAGCGCCGCGAGCAGGACGGGGTACGCCGCCCACCAGCCGGCCGGGACCGCCACCGCCAGCAGCACGAAGCCGAGCAGCGCGAGGAGCTTGAGGTGCGCCGGGGCCCGGTGGACCCGGCTGTGGCCGTGGTAGTGCAGCCGGTGGCCGTGCCCGGCGCCCATCAGCGGTCGGCGTCGGCCGGCGTGGACCGGCGCTCGGGGTCCTCGGCGCGGTCGCCGCGGTCGCCGCGGCGTCGCAGCGCCCAGAAGAGCCCGCCGGACAGCCCGAGCACCGCGGTGACGCCGACCAGGCCGGCCAGACCGCCGGAGACGCGCTCGTCCTCGACGCCGCGGGTCTGGTAGTCGGCCAGCGGCGAGCCGGCCGTGGCGGAGTCCTCGGCGCTGTCCGAGAACCCGGTCCGGTCGGCGACGTACTCCAGGCCGTCGGGGTGGCTGCTGGCGTAGAAGCTCAGGCCGCCGGCGACCAGGAGGATGACCACCAGGGCGACGGCGGCCAGCCGGCGCCCGCTCATGCGACCTCCTCCGCCCGGGGAGGGACGGTCAGGCCGGAGGGGCGGACCTCGAGGGTGCGTGCCCGCACGAGCCGTTGCGCGCCGTGGACGAGGTCGGGACGGACCGCGACGACCGAGCCGACGACGAGCCCCGTGACGACCGCCTCGCCGACCCCGATCACCAGGTGCCAGCCGAGCATCGCCGCGAGGACCGCACCGGTGTCGATCGGGGCGTTGCCGCCGAGGACGAAGAGCAGGGTGAAGACCGCTGCGGCGGCGGGCACCGAGACCAGGGCGCCGACGGCCGCGGCCGGGGCGACCGAGCCGAGGCGGCGCGGCAGCACGAGCAGCGCCAGCCGGAAGGCGGCGTAGCCGACGAAGCAGCCCACGACGCCCATCAGCGTGACGTTCGTGCCCAGCGCGGTGACGCCGCCGTCGGCCATGAACAGGGCCTGGACCAGCAGGACCACGCTCAGGCACAGCATCCCGGTCCACGGCCCGACCAGGACCGCGGCCAGCGCGCCCCCGAGCAGGTGGCCGCTGGTGCCCGCCCCCACGGGGAAGTTGACCATCTGGCCCGCGAAGACGAAGGCGGCGACCAGGCCGGCCATCGGCGCGGTGCGGTCGTCGAGCTCGCCGCGGGCCCTGCGCAGCGCCACGGCGATGCCGGCTGCGGCGACGAGTCCGGTGGCCACCGAGGTGGGGGCGTCGAGGAAGCCGTCAGGCACGTGCACGTCGATCTCCGTCGGGTCGCGGGTGGGCGGGTCGGTCACGCCCAACGTACGCTATTGCAACTAGTTCGCAGCAACCCTCCGACCGGACAGGACCCCGATGACCGAGCAGGACCGGGCCGAGCAGCCCGCACGACTCTCCCCCGGCGACGTCGCGCCCGACTTCGTCCTGGCCGACGACGCCGGCGGGCAGGTGCGGCTGTCCTCGCTGCGCGGTCGCAAGGTGGTCGTCTACTTCTACCCGGCCGCGATGACCCCGGGCTGCACCACCCAGGCCTGCGACTTCTCGGAGTCGCTCGGCTCGCTGGAGTCGCAGGGGTACGCCGTGCTCGGCGTCTCGCCCGACGCCCCCGAGAAGCTGGCCCGCTTCCGCGAGCGGGACGGGTTGTCGCTCACGCTGCTCTCGGACGCCGACAAGCAGGTGATGACCGCGTGGGGCGCGTTCGGCGAGAAGAAGAGCTACGGCAAGGTCGTGCGGGGCGTGATCCGCTCCACCGTGGTGCTCGACGAGGACGGCGTGGTCACGCTCGCGCAGTACAACGTCCGCGCCACCGGTCACGTCGCCAAGCTGCGCCGCGACCTCGGCCTGGCCTGAGGCCGACCCCGAGCCCCAGAGCCCCGAGCCCGAGCCCGACCCTGGGTCCCGACCGGGTTCCCCTAGGATCGGCCCGCTCGGGCCGGAGTGGTGGAACTGGCAGACACGCAGGACTTAGGATCCTGTGCCTTCGGGTGTGCGGGTTCGAGTCCCGCCTCCGGCACCGGACGACCCCGCCCTCAGGCGCGGTCCTCCTCCGTCAGCCGTGGCGGCGTGGTCAGCTCGGGGTGGATCCCGGTCTTGTCGGCGTAGAACGCCCGGACCCGGTCCATGTCCGCCCCGACGTCGCCGGACAGCTCGAAGGTGGGTCCCCAGCCGACCCGACGGGTCGGGCGGTCGATGTAGGCCAGCGTCACCGGCAGGCCGGTCTGTCGGGAGATCCGGTAGAAGCCGGACTTCCAGTGCGTGCCCTTGCTGCGGGTGCCCTCCGCGGCCAGCCCGAGCAGGAACGAGTCCTCGGTCCGGGCCTCGGCCACGAGACGGCGGATGGTCCCGCCCGGGTCCTTGCGGTCCAGCGGCACCGCACCGGTGGCGCGCAGCAGCCAGCCCAGCGGTCCCACGAAGAGCTCCTTCTTCACCAGGAGCCGGATCACCACCTTGCTCTCCCAGGCCAGCAGCAGGGTGAGCACCCAGTCCCAGTTCGAGGTGTGCGGCGCTCCCACGAGCACGCCCCGGCGGGGGACCTCGCCGACCGCGCGCCAGCGCACGGCGCCGAGCAGGAGGCGGGACAGCGGGCGTCGCAGGAGGAAGGGTCGGGCCACGCAGGGACTGTAGTGGGCCGGCAGCGGCGCAGTCGTGTGCCTCACCACCACCTCCGGACCGTCCCCCGGCACACGACCCGGGGCCCAGGGCGCTGCTCCGGCTACGAGGTCAGCGCCTCGCGCGCCAGCGGGGCCAGCAGCCGCAGCGCCTCGCCGCGGTGGGAGATCGCGTCCTTCTCCTGCGGGGACAGCTCCGCGGTGGTGCGCCCCGGGGCCGCGTCGGCCTCGAACAGCACGTCGTAGCCGAACCCGCCGCTGCCCACGACCTCGCGCCGTACGGTCCCCGGCATCACGCCCTCGGTGATCAGCTCGCGCCCCTCGGGCAGGCAGAGGGCGACCGCGCAGGCGAAGTAGCCCCGGCGCCGGGCGTCGGGCACCTCGGCGAGCTGCGCCAGCAGCAGGGCGTTGTTGCGCTCGTCGCTGCGCGGCGGGCCGGCCCACCGTGCCGAGAGCACGCCCGGCATCCGGTTCAGCGCCGCCACGCACAGGCCGCTGTCGTCGGCCAGGGTGGGCAGCCCCGTGGCGGCGAGCCCGGCCCGGGCCTTGAGCAGGGCGTTGCCCGCGAAGGAGGGCGCGTCCTCGACCGGCTCGTCGTAGGCCGTCACCGCGTCCAGCCCGACGACCTCGAGACCGGGCACCACGGCACCGAGGATGCGCTGCATCTCGGCGACCTTCTTGGTGTTGCGCGAGGCCAGGTGGACCCTCGTCGTCACGCCCGTGACTCCGCCTGGAGGCGGGTCAGGTCGGCGCACCCCTTCTCGGCCAGCCCCAGCAGGGCGTCGAGCTCGGCCCGGTCGAAGGGGGCGCCCTCGGCCGTGCCCTGGACCTCCACGAACGACCCGGACCCGGTCATCACCACGTTCATGTCGGTCTCCGCGCGCACGTCCTCCTCGTAGGGCAGGTCCAGGCGGGCGACCCCGTCGACGATCCCGACGCTGATCGCGGCCACGGACCCGGTCAGCGGTTCGCCCTTCAGCGACCCGGCCGCGCGCAGGTGGTCCACGGCGTCGGCCAGCGCGACCCAGGCGCCGGTGATCGCCGCGGTACGCGTGCCGCCGTCGGCCTGGAGCACGTCGCAGTCGAGCTGGATGGTGTTCTCGCCGAGCGCCCGGTAGTCGACGACGGCGCGCAGCGACCGGCCCACCAGGCGGCTGATCTCGTGCGTGCGGCCGCCGATCCGGCCCTTGACCGACTCGCGGTCCGAGCGGGTGTGGGTGGCGGCCGGGAGCATGGCGTACTCGGCGGTCACCCAGCCGAGGCCGGAGCCCTTGCGCCAGCGCGGGACGCCCTCGGAGGCGGAGGCTGCGCAGAGCACCTTGGTGCCGCCGAACTCCACCAGCACCGAGCCGGCCGCGTGGTCCAGCCAGCCCCGGGTGATCCGGACCTGCCGGAGCTCGTCGTCGGCCCGACCGTCTGCACGCCTCGTCGTCATGCGAGCACGCTACTGGTCGGTGCGGCCGGGCCCGACGCCCGCTACTTGGGCTCCGCGCGCAGCAGCCGGACCAGCCCGATCGCGAACGGGAGCACCAGCCACACGGTCCCGGTGACCAGCAGCTGGGCGACCAGCTCGCCGCTGGGCGCACCCTCCTCCTGGAACAGCAGTCCCTGCGCGGTGTTGAACTCGATCCAGGGGGCGAGGTCGGCGAACCAGTCCTGGAAGGCCGAGAGGATGCCGACCGCGATCGGCAGCACCAGGGTGTAGATGAAGTAGGTCACGATCGCCGCCGCGCTGTTCATCAGCAGCATCCCGATGGCGAACCCGGTGAGGATGCCGACCAGGTTGGCGAACAGGAAGCCCTTGAGGACGATCTCGCCGGTCAGCTCCCACGCGCCCCCGCTGAGCAGGGTGCCCAGCACCGCGACCAGGGCCGCGACGGCGATCAGCACCGTCCCCAGCAGGAGCCCGGCGACGAGCTTGGCCGCGACCACGCGGCCGCGGCGCGGCTCGAGGGTGAAGGTGGTCAGGCCGGTGCGCTGGCTCCACTCGCTGGTGACCATCAGGATCAGCAGCACGGGCAGGAAGTAGCCCAGCACCGCGCCGGAGACGCCGACGACGTCGCCGAAGGCGGTGGCACCGTCGGGCGCGGCGAAGGCGTAGATCACCACCACGACGAGGCAGAGCGCCATGATGGCGACGGTGAACCAGCGCCCGGCGCGCGTGTCGAGCGCCTTGCGGAGCTCGACCGAGACCAGGCGGCTGAAGGGCACGGGGGGCGTGCCGCTCACGTCGAGCGTGCCGGGCCGGGTGCCCCCGGGGTCCGGGTCGGTCGTCGAGGTGCTCATGCGGTGCCTCCCTGGTGGTGCGCGACGGCGGGCGCCTCGCGCTGCGTGTCCTCGGTCAGCTCCAGGAACAGGTCCTCGAGGCCGCCGGACCCGGAGCGCAGGTCGGTGAGGACCACGCCGGCGTGCAGCGCGGCCCGCCCCACCTCGGCGGGCGGGCAGGCCACCCGCATGCCGTCCCCGGCGGGGACGGGGTCGTAGCCGGCCCGGGCGAGGGCGGCGCCGAGCGTCGCGTCGTCCTCGGAGAGGAAGAGCGTCGAGACGTCCTGGCCCGAGAGCAGGGTCTTCTTGTCGCCCTGCGCGACGATCCGGCCCCGCCCGATCAGGATCATCTCGTCGGCGATCAGCTCGACCTCGTGCAGCAGGTGGCTGGAGAGCAGCACCGTGCCGCCGCGGTCGGCGTAGCCGGCGAGCAGGCCGCGCATCCACCGGATGCCCGCCGGGTCGAGGCCGTTGGCCGGTTCGTCGAGGACCAGCACCGACGGGTCGCCGAGCAGCGCGTGCGCGATGCCGAGCCGCTGCCGCATGCCGAGGGAGTAGTTGCGCACGCGGCGCCGGGACTCCTCGTCGGTCAACGAGACCAGCGCCAGCATCTCCTCGACCCGGGAGTCCGGCAGGCCCATCGTGCGGGCCCCGATGGTGAGGACCTCGCGGCCGGTCCGCCCCGCGTGCTGGGCGGAGGCGTCGAGCAGGACCCCGACGTGGCGCCCGGGGTTCGGGATGGCCGCGTAGGGCATCCCCCCGACCCGCACCGACCCGGCGGTCGGCGGGGTGAGGCCGACCATGATCCGCATCGTCGTGGTCTTCCCCGCACCGTTCGGGCCGAGGAAGCCGGTGACCCGGCCCGGCTGGGCGGTGAAGCTGACGTCGTCGACGGCGGCGAGGCCGCCGTACTTCTTGGTGAGGTGCTCGACGGTGATCATGGGGCCATCCTGGCCCAGGCCGGGCCCGGTCGGGCGACGGGACGCGCCTGGCGCGCCGGTCCCGGGGTCGTCCCTAGCCCAGCAGGTACGTCGCGCCGGGGTGGGCCAGCTCGACGGAGCCGTGGTGCACCGCCCGTGCCTCGGCGAGGATCTCCTCGCGGTCGAACCACGGCGGGACGTGGGTCAGCACCAGCCGGTCGAGCCCGACCCGGGCGGCGACGTCGCCGCAGTCGGCGCCGGTCAGGTGCACGCCCGGCGGGTTGTCGTCGCCGGTGCGGAAGGACGCCTCGACCAGGAGCAGGTCGACGCCGGCGGCCACCGTGTCCAGGCCGGCGCACGGCGCCGTGTCCCCGGAGTAGCCGAGCACGTGCGCGTCCGCGGTGACCCGCAGCCCGTACGCCTCGACGGGGTGCTCCACGGGGACCGGCTCCACCAGGAACGGCCCGAGGGTGAACGCCCCGTCGTAGGGACGGAAGTCGAACTCCTCGGTCATCCCGGGGTCCTCGGGCAGGTCGTAGGCGCGCGCCATCCGCCCGGCCGTGTCCGAGGGCCCGTACACCGGCAGCCGCGGCTGCGGTCCGCGCGGGTGGTACTTGCGCATCACGTAGTAGCCGCACAGGTCCAGGCAGTGGTCGGCGTGCAGGTGGGAGATCAGCACCGCGTCGATGGTCAGCGGGTCGACGTAGCGCGCGAGCGCGCCGAGGGCGCCGCTGCCGAGGTCGACCAGCACGCGCCAGGGCCGCGGGCCGGCCCCCGGGTCGGCCGGGTCGACCCCGTCCGCCTCCAGCAGGTAGCAGCTCGCCGGGCTGTCCGGCCCGGGGTAGGACCCCGAGCAGCCGATCACCGTCAGCCTCATCGTGCTCTCCCCCCGACCGGTGTGGGCCCCCCGGCGTACTGCGCCGCCGCGACCATCTCGGGCCCCAGGAAGCGCCGCCCGATCGTCTCGAACTGCTCGGGCGAGCCGGTCGTCCAGAAACGGTACGTGGGGTCGCCCCCCGCGCGCATCAGGCCCGTGTCGGCCAGCACCCGGTAGACGTCCTTGGCGCACTCCTCGGCGCTGGAGACCAGGGTGACCTCCTCGCCCATCACGTAGGAGATCACCGCGGTCAGCAGCGGGTAGTGCGTGCAGCCCAGGACCAGCGTGTCCACGCCGGCGTCGCTGAGGGGGTCGAGGTACTCGTGGGCGGCTGCCAGGAGCTCCTCGCCCCCGGTGACCCCGGCCTCGACGTACTCGACGAACGAGGGGCAGGCCCGGGTGCGCAGGTCGACCTGCGGGGCGGCGGCGAAGGCGTCGTCGTAGGCCATCGACGCGGCCGTGGCCTCGGTGCAGATCACCCCGATCCGCCCGCTGCGGCTGGCGGCGACCGCACGTCGGGTCGCGGGGTAGATCACCTCGACGACCGGCACCTCGTACCGCTCGCGCGCGTCGCGGAGCATCGCCGCGCTCGCGGAGTTGCACGCGATCACCAGCGCCTTGACGCCCTGTCCGACGAGGTGGTCCAGGCACTCCAGGGCGTACTCGCGCACCTCGGCGATGGGCTTGGGCCCGTACGGCTGCCGCGCGGTGTCACCGAGGTAGACCAGCGACTCGTGCGGCAGCTGGTCGATCACCGACCGCGCCACCGTCAGCCCGCCGAAGCCCGAGTCGAAGATGCCGATCGGGGCGTCCCGCAGCACGGCGAGGTCGGCCTCGGTCGGGCTCGGACGAGGGGGCACGGGACGCAACGTTAGGTCCTCGCCCCGGCGCCCGCACGCGCCGGTCCCGCGGGCCGGCCGTCCTCGCCCCGTCGGGGCGGGCGGGCCCGGGCCGGGATCAGGCCCAGAGCTGGCCCTCGAGCCGGTCCTCGGCCTCCTCGATGGTGCCCTCGTAGGCCCCTGTCGAGAGGTACTTCCACCCGCCGTCGCAGACGATGAACGCGATGTCGGCGCTCTCGCCGGCCTTGACCGCCTTGGCGGCCTGGGCCAGCGCGGCGTGCAGGATCGCGCCGGTGGAGATGCCGGCGAAGATGCCCTCGAGCTCCAGCAGCTCGCGGACCCGGCGGACCGCGTCGCGCGGGCCGACCGAGAACCGCCCGTCGATCATCGCGGGGTCGTAGAGCTCGGGCACGAAGCCCTCGTCGAGGTTGCGCAGGCCGTAGACCAGCTCGCCGTAGCGCGGCTCGGCGGCCACGATGCGCACGTCGGGCTTGGCCCGGCGGAAGAACCGCCCGGTGCCCATCAGGGTGCCCGTCGTGCCCAGGCCCGCCACGAAGTGGGTGATCGAGGGCAGGTCGCGCAGCAGCTCGGGGCCGGTGCCGTCCTCGTGCGCCAGCGCGTTGGCGGGGTTGCCGTACTGGTAGAGCATCACCCAGTCGGGGTGCTCCTGCGCGACCAGCTTCGCCACGCGCACGGCCTCGTTGGACCCGCCCGCGGCCGGGGAGGAGATGATCTCGGCGCCCCACATGCGCAGCAGCTGGCGCCGCTCCTCGGAGGTGTTCTCCGGCATCACGCAGACGATCCGGTACCCCTTGAGCTTGGCCGCCATGGCCAGCGAGATGCCGGTGTTGCCCGACGTCGGCTCCAGGATCGTGCAGCCCGGACGCAGGGTCCCGTCCTTCTCGGCCTCCTCGATCATCCGCAGCGCCGGCCGGTCCTTGACCGAGCCGGTCGGGTTGCGGTCCTCGAGCTTGGCCCACAGCCGCACGTCGGCCGACGGCGAGAGTCGCGGGAGACCCACCAGCGGCGTGTCGCCGACGGAGGGCAGGAGGCTGTCGTAGCGCATGGGGGTCCGGTCCGGGGTGGGTGTCAGCCGCCGGCGACGGCCGGCAGCACGACGACCTGGTCGCCGTCGGAGAGCGTGGCGCCGAGGCCGCCGATGAAGCGGACGTCCTCGTCGTTGACGTAGACGTTGACGAAGCGGCGCAGCTCGTCGGAGCCGTTCTTGTCCTCGACGAGGCGCTCCTTGATGCCGGGGTGGCGGGCCTCCAGGTCCTCGATCAGCGCGGTGAGGCTGGCGCCGTCGGCCTGGACTGCCTTCTCGCCGCCGGTGTAGCTGCGCAGGATGGTCGGGATGCGGACCTCGATGGCCATGCTGGGGGTCTCCTCGTGCGGTCGGGATCAGGGGGTGCGGGGTGGGAGCGAGTCGACGACGTCGACGTCCTCCTCGGTGACGACGCCGTCCACGATCCTGTACGACCTGAACTCCACAGGGCCGTCGTTATTCCCGTGCTCGCGGGTGCTGACCAGCACGTAGTGCGCGTTCGGCTCCTGCGCCAGCCCGATGTCGGTGCGGCTGGGGTAGGCCTCGGTGGCGGTGTGCGAGTGGTAGACGACCACCGGCTCCTCGTCGCGGTCGTCCATCTCGCGGTACAGCCGCAGCAGGTCGGTGGAGTCGAACTCGTAGAAGGTCGGGCTGCCCGCCGCGTTGACCATCTCGACCAGCCGCTCGGGCCGGTCGCTGCCCTCGGGGCCCGCGACCACGCCGCACGCCTCGTCGGGGTGGTCACGCCTGGCGTGGGCGACGATGCCGTCGTACGTCGTCCGGTCGATGGTCAGCACCCCGGGAGCCTACCGAGGAAACCGTCACCCCCGCGCCCGCCGGCTCAGGCGCGGAACCGGGCGGCGACCTCGTCGGACAGCCCGACCTCGAGCCGCTGGCGCATCCGCCCGCTCAGCGGCGGGGCCGCGTCCAGGGTGAACCAGCCCACGTCGACGGACTCGTCGTCGGCGACGTGCGCCTCCCCGCCCAGCCAGGTGCAGGCGAAGGTGTGGTCGAGGAAGACGTTGCGGTCGCCGTTGGGGTAGGACACCTGCTCCCCGGCGGTCACCTGGGCCAGCCGGTCGACGCGGATGTCGACCCCCGTCTCCTCCCGGGCCTCCCGCCGCGCCGCGACCCCGGGGTCCTCCCCCGGGTCGACGATGCCGGTGACCGGTGTCCAGGCGTGGTCGTCCGCGCGCTGCACCAGCAGCACCTCGGTCCCGCCGCCCGCGGCCTCGCGTCGGATCACCGCGGTGACCCCGGGCAGCCACAGCTCGGCGTGGCCGACCTGTGCGCGCAGGGCCAGGACGAAGTCGGGGGTCGGCACGGGGGCACGCTAGCCGCACCCGGTGGTCGAGGAGCGAGCGCGGCGAGCGTCACGAGACCCAGATCGGCGAGGACCAGGCGGCCTCGCCGTCGACCTGCACGACCCGGGCGTAGTAGAAGTGCTCCGCGCCGTCGTCGGGGGCGTCGTCGTCCCAGACCAGGTCGACGGAGGCCGAGCCCAGCGAGGTGAGGCCGCCGTACGCCTGCTGCAGCCGGGCGTGGCCGAGCGGGGCGAGCAGGGCGTGGTCGCGGCCGGCCGCCAGGGTGTCGGCGAGGTCGCCGAGCCGGACGGTGCCGGCCTCGGCGTCGCCGAAGCAGACCCGCACCTCGGCGTCGTCGGGGCCCAGCAGGGTGACCTCGACGCCGCCGCGCTGCGCGCCGTACGGCTCGCCGAAGCTGTGCGTGGTGGCCCTCCAGGCCAGGCTGCGGTCGTCGGCCGCGGTCACCTCGGGGCTCCAGAAGTCGGTGTGCAGGACCCGGCCGCCCCGGACGTGCAGGCTGCCGTCCCAGCGGGTGGTGGACTCGGCCCCGCCCCACTCCACGCGCAGCGGCACGCGCCGCCACCCGTCGGGCAGGTCGAGCTCGGCGTGCAGGTCGGGCACCCGCTCGTGGACGACCTCGCCGTCCCGGAGCAGGTCGACGCGGGCGAGGTCGGCGTACCCCTCGGCGTGGACGGTGAGCCGGCGGCGGGTCCCGGCCGGCGCCTCCTGGCCCATGAAGACCTCGCCGTGCTCGCCGGCGCGCAGGTCGACCACGACCCCGCGGGTGGTGGCGGCGAAGGTGCGCCGCGACTGCAGGGCGTCGAAGACGTCGCCGCGGTCCAGGGTCTCGGCGAACGCGCCGACGTAGGACGCCCCGTGGCCGTGGTCGGAGGAGGCGATCAGCCCGACCTTGTGCCCGGCCCGCAGCCCGTCGAGCACGAAGGTGCCCTGGCGGGTGCCGTCGGCGTACTGGCGGAACGCGCGGTCGCTCTCGTAGCTGCCGCGGCAGGCCTGGAAGACCTCGACGAGCCGGCCGTACCGCTCGTCGTGGAAGCCCCAGTCGTGGTGCACCATGGCCGCGCCGGGGTGGTGCGGGATGGTCACGGCGGGGTACGCCGGGTGCTCGGCCAGGGCGTCCCACAGCCCGCGCGGGGTCGTGGTGCCCTCCGCGAAGGCGGAGAAGATCGGGGCGCCGCGCTCCACGTCGCCGTAGACGACGTTCTGGTGGCCGGTGTCGGCCGAGGTCCACTCGAAGCCGTAGAGCGGGACGAAGCGGCCCGGCACGTGGAACAGGTCGGCGATCTTCTGCAACGACCACCACTGGTGGTCCGAGGAGTTCTCGGCGTGGTCGGTGACGGCCCAGAAGTCGTACTCGCAGACGTCCCAGGCGTAGCGGTAGAAGTCCTCGAGGCTGGGCTCGTCGCCGGCGGTGCAGCGGCTGACCAGCGAGTGGCGGTGCAGGTCGCCCCAGTACAGCGTCCAGCGCCGGTCGCCGACCTCGGCGACGTAGCGCGGCGGCTCGACGGTCCCGGGCGTCCCGGGCGTCCCGGCGCGGGCGTCGGCCCAGCGGCGCGCCTCGCGGCGGTCGTCGGCCAGCAGCGTGGCGGTCAGCGGGGCCGTGGCGGCGAGGGCGGCGGCGGTGGGCACCGGGCCGGCGGAGGGCACGTGGGCGACCGCGACGGTGCCGAGGCCGTGGATGCCGTGCCAGACCACCGAGCCGTGGTGCTCGAGCAGGGTCGGGCACTCGCGCCCGCCGAACCCCTCGGTCCACTGCAGCGCCCGGGCCAGCCGGGCGTCGGTCTGCACCGCGACGCGGACGCCACCGGCCTCGGCGGCGACGGCCGCCTCCTCCAGCGTCCCGTCGCTGCCGCGCAGGGTGGTCGGCGGCTCCCAGCCGTCGGCACCGAGCGCCTGGACGGCGACCTCCCAGTAGTAGGTCATCAGCGGCAGCCGGCGGTGCACCCGGTAGGCCACCACCAGCCCTCCGTCGTCGGTCGCGACCAGCTGCGGCATCGCCGAGGGCACGACGTCGAGGCGGGGGGCGAGCTCGCCGCGGGGCGTGCGGACGCCGTCGTGCTCGACGGCGACCACGCGCAGCGAGGCGCTGACCTCGGGCAGCAGCTCGGGCGGCACGGACTCGCCGGCCTCGCCCGCACCGGAGCCCCCGCCCCCGTCCCCGGCGTCGGGGCTCCCGGACAGCGACGAGGCCGGCTGCAGCCTCGTCGGCCCGCTGCCGCCGTGCCCGACGACGGTGATCACGTCGAAGGCGCACCACAGCTGCCCGTCGGTGGTCACGGCCAGGCTCGGGTGCAGCGCGTAGTCACGGCCGGCGGTGACCTCGACCGGGTCGGCGAGGTCGCCCTGCGCGCCGCGGCGGCGGACCACCACGCGGTAGGTCGCGTCGCGGTACTCCGACCAGGCGTACGCCGCCGCGCCGCCCGGGAGGGCGGCCACGGTCGGGTCCCACACGTTGGCCTCGACGCCCTCGGTGACCAGGGTCGCCGGTCCCCAGCCGGCGTCGGTGCGCCGGCGGGCGTGCACGCCGAACCGGCCCCCGACCCGGCCCTGCCAGACCAGCTCCAGCGAGCCGTCGTCGTGCGCGGCGAGCTCGGCGTTGAAGGCCGGCGCCTCGCCGAGGCTGACCACCTCGGGCGGGGTCCACGCACCGTCGACGTGCGCGCTGGCCAGGACCAGGGCACCGCCACCGGGCCCGGTGGGGCCGATCGGGCGCGAGCCCCAGACCACCCAGGGCGTGCCGTCGGCGGTGACCGCCGCGCGGGGGCGGACGACGTCGGCGACGGCGGGGGTGAGCGTCCCGGGCTGACCCGGCCCGGCCGACGACCCGTCGACGAGCGCGCGGACGACCTCGCCCTCACCCGGGACCCACTCGATCCAGGCGGTGACCACGACGGCGCCGTCCGGTCCGCCACGGGCCAGGGCGGGCCGGGAGGCCTGCGTGGAGCCGGGGACCGGGACGGCGGTCACCCGGTGGTGGCCGGCGAGCGCCGGCGCGTGCGCCAGGACCCGGTCGGCGGCGGTGACCGTGTCGGCCACCCGCCCCTTGCCCTCGTCGACCCACATGTAGCGCAGCGGGTCGGGGTCGAGCAGGTCCAGCACGTCGGTCAGGTCGCGGCCCTGGTCCACGGCGGTGGCCAGCCGGTCGTTGAGACCCAGGACGAGGTCGAGGTCGGCGCGCTGCTGGGGCGTGTAGGCCCCGGTGTGGTGGTCCAGGCCGCCGCACATCGGGTGTCCGTGCCCGTGGCCGTGCCCGTGGTCCTGCCCGTGGTCCTCGTGCCCCGCGTCCGGACCCGTTCCCAGGACCCTGCCCTGGTGGTCGTGGTCGTGGTCGCGCACTCGTCCCCCTCGGTTGCCGGGGGCGCTGTGCCCCCATTCTCAGAGGCTACGTCGATCACAGGGCCGACCACGACCGATCATCAGTCGCGTTGTCTCGTGCGCCCATAGTTCGTGACTATGTCTCGCGCGACCGCCCGGTCGTCGGCGTGCAGCGACCGGGCGACCTCGAGGAAGTGCGCGGCCAGCTCGGACAGCCCGTCGCGACGCCAGACGAGGTGCACCGGGGTCCGCGGCGCGCCGGCCAGCGGGAGGATCTCGACGCCGGCGTCCGGTCCACCGGGCGAGCCCGCGGTGAGTCCCGCGGCCAGGCCCACCGGGAGCACCGCCGCGCCGGCGCCGGCCGCCACGAGGGGGACGACCGCGGCGAGGTGCGCGGTCTCGACCGCGGCCTCCTCGGGCAGCCCCGCCTCGGCGAGGAGCTCGTCGACGTACTCGCGCAGCGCGGTCCCGGCCGGGGTGGTCACCAGCCCCAGCGGCACCAGGTCGGCGACCCCCAGCGGGGACGGCAGGCCCGAGCGGGCCCGGGGCACCACGGCCACCAGGTCCTGGTCCCCGAGCCACTGGGTGGCCAGCGGACCGGCCGGCGGGGTGCCCCCGACCAGGCCGAGGTCGGCCTCGCCCGAGCGGACGGCCTCGAGCACGTCGCTGCGGTGCGCGGGGTCGACCACCACGATCCGCGCCCCCGGGCGCACCTGTCGGAACGCGCCGACCACGCGCACCAGCGGGTCCATCGCCCACAGCGTGTTGGTGATGACGCGGACCCGGCCGTACCCGGTGTCGCTCGCGCCGCGGACCGCCCCGGCGGCCAGGGTGAAGGAGCGCAGCGTGCGTCGGGCCGGCGCGACCAGGGCCTCGCCCGCCGGGGTCAGGCGTACGCCGCGACCGCCGCGCTCGAACAGGTCGGCGCCGAGCTCGCGCTCGAGCAGGCGCACCGCGTGGGACAGCGAGGGCTGCGCGATCGTGAGCCGGGCGGCGGCGCGGGTGAAGCTGCCGGCCTCGGCGACGGCGAGGAAGTACTCCAGGTGGCGACGGTCCACGGAGGCCGCTCAGCCGTCGGTGAGGGCCTGCACCAGGGTCTCCTGGAGGTAGCCGACCCACTCGAAGATGTCGTGCGCCTGGGCGCGGGGGTCGTCGTCGGGCAGCGAGAACCAGACCTCCTCGTCCCCCTCCTCCACGCCCAGGCGGGTGGCCAGGGCCAGGCGGACGTCGGTGAAGGACCGCAGCCAGGACTGCGCGGCGGGCTCGTCGAGCTCGACGTCGATCATCAGCCCGTCCTCCTCGAGCTGCGGGGGCAGGCCGGCCTCCTCGAGCGTGTCGATCACCAGGGCCGCGGCGCGTGCCTTGCCGTCGCGCAGTCCCCCTTCGGTGAACCGGCGGAACTCCGAGGCGGCCTCGTCGTCCTCGGCGTAGGCGGTCGGGAAGAGCCGGGCCAGCACCGGGTCCTCGGGCGCCTCGGTGGGGCCGGAGAAGTCCAGCATCGCCTCCAGCGGGTCGCGACCCTCGTCGGGCACCGCGGCCTCGTTGCGCAGCAGCTCGACGAGCTGCCCGGCGAGCGAGCGGAGCAGGTCGGCCTCGAAGCCGGAGAAGGTCGCGATCACACGACGGCTGCGGCGGTGGCGGGTGAAGCCGGTCATCGGGCGGTCCTCGTCGGTGGGGGTCAGTCCTGCTGCGAGAGGGTCGCCCACAGGCCGTACTCGTGCATCGCCTGCACGTCGCGCTCCATCTCCTCGCGCGAGCCGTTGCTGACCACGGAGCGGCCGTCCTCGTGGACCTCCATCATCAGCTTCTCGGCCTTCTTCCTGCTGTAGCCGAAGTAGGTGCGGAAGACGTAGGTCACGTAGGACATGAGGTTGACCGGGTCGTTCCAGACGATGGTCACCCACGGCGTCGCGGGGACCACCAGCTCGTCGGTGACCGGGGTCGGCTCGACCTCGACCGGGCTCGGGGCTGACACGTCGTCATGGTGGCACACTCCCGGCCATGGCCCACGACGGCTCCGAGCCCGCCACCGACCTGCTCGTCTCCTGCGTCGACGGCGTCCTGCGGCTGACCATGGACCGGCCCGCGTCGCTCAACGCGATGACCGACGCGATGAACGACGCCCTCGCCGCCGAGCTCGAGGGCGCCGTGGCCCGCGAGGACGTCCGGGTGGTCCTGCTGGCCGGCTCCGGCGGGGCGTTCTGCGCGGGCGCCGACCTCGGCGGCACCGACGCCCACGAGCGGCTCGACCACCGTGCGGTCGACCGCGCGAACCGGCTGGTGCGGGCCGTGGTGGCCCTGGACAAGCCGGTCGTGGCCGCGGTCGACGGGGTGGCCGCCGGCGTCGGCTGCTCGCTCGCCCTGGCCTGCGACCTCGTCGTCGCCGCGCGGTCGGCACGGTTCCTGCTGGCCTTCGCACGGATCGGGCTGATGCCCGACGGTGGCGCCAGCGCGACCGTCGCCGCCGCCGTGGGCCGGGCCCGCGCGATGCGGATGGCGCTGCTGGCCGAGCCCCTGTCGGGCGAGGAGGCGCACGCAGCCGGACTGGTCAGCCACCTCGTCGACGACGACGCGCTCACCGGCACGGCCGACGACGTCGTACGCCGCCTCGCCGCCGGCCCCCCGCTCGCGCTGGCCGCGACCAAGCGCGCGGTCAACGCCGCCACGCTGGTCGAGCTCGAGCCGGCGCTGGAGCGCGAGCGGAGCGGCCAGTCCCTCCTGCTGCGCACAGCGGACGCCGCCGAGGGCATGCGGGCGTTCTCCGCGCGCCGACCCCCGGACTTCCGCGGGTGCTGAGCCGCTGCGCGCGACGCGCGACGCGCCAGGAGCCCGCTGTAACGCTGTGTTACTTGGTCTCCTGCGAGGTCGCGACACGCGCGGGGTTGGAGTAACACAGCGTTACAGCTGCGAGGCCGACGCGGCAGGACGGCCCCTGCGGCCCCGCGGGGCTCAGGCCGTCCGTGCCCGGGTCCGGGGCGGGAGCCGGAAGGGCGCGAGGTCGTCGACGGAGTCGCCGTACGCCGCCCGCGTGGCCGCGTGCTCGCGGACCAGCCTGACTCCTGTGGCCCGCCAGTGCTCCGGGCGGAGGTCGACCCAGGTCACCCGCGACATCCCGAGCCGGAACCCGGTGAACCACGCCTGCCGCTTCTTCTCCCGCCAGAGCACCTGGTCCGGGTCCGCGTCGGCCACGCCCCCCTGGTCCGGGCGCCGGTACTTGAGGTGCCCGTCGAACTCGAAGAGGTGCCGGCCGACCCGGAGGTCCGCCCAGCCCGTCCTGCTCGCGTCCCCGAGGCCGAACTGCAGATCCACCTCCCCCAGCCCCAGCTCGACCACGAGCAGCCGCAGCAGGGACTCACCCACCGTCTCGGCCCGGGCGTCGGCGAGAGCGACGCACCGGCGGGCCATGGTCACCCCGGGCCAGGAGCGCATGGGCACCACCGCCTCGCTGAGCAGGTCGCGGGCGACCCCGGAGCGGAGCGCGGAGTCGCAGGCCACCAGGCCTCGTCTCATCCCGGCGTCACGGGCGACGTCCACCGCCGTCCGGGCCGCGTCGAGCACCCGCACCCCGTCGACGAGCACGACCTGGCGGTCGTCGTAGGACGCGAGGTGGTGGGTGACCCCCGCCGTCCCGCGACCGCCGACCACCCGCGGGCGGGTGACGTGGACCGTCTCGGGCTCACCGAGCAGCACGGGCAGTCCGAGCAGCAGCGCCGCCGAGTCGTGGCTCATCACGTGCGGCACCTCCATCGCCAGGCTCGCCGCCAGCACCCGTGCGCGCGGCCTCCCGACGTACGGCTCGAGCGACTCCCACCGGGCGCGGGAGGTGTAGACGCCCCGGCGGACCGCCACCCACTCCCCGGTGCGGCGCAACCGGTCGACCTCGAGCGCGGTCAGACCGGCTGCGAGCGCCTGCCGTCGGAGGAGGAGTCCGTGCTGACGGCCCATCAGGGCCGCGACCTGAGCGAGCTGTGTCGTCACGCCCGACAGGCTTCCCCGTTCCGGGACCGGACGCACCTGCGTCCCTCGCCGCCTGTGGACAACCGGGAGGCTGCCACCCGGGCGAGGGTGGCTGTAACGCTGTGTTACTCGAACTCATGCTGCGACGCGACGCCGCGCCAGATCGAGTAACACAGCGTTACAGCAGCGACGGCGGCGCGACGGCGGCGGCGGCGCGACGGCGGCGGCACGGAGAGGGCTCAGCACCACCTCGCGACCACCTGCTCGACGACCGACAAGGCCCGGTTGGTCGCCACCCCGACGTGCCGCTCGACCAGCGCGTTGGTCATCCGGGAGGTGCCGTACCCCCGCACCGCCAGGTGCGCCACCCGGCCGCGGACGACCGCGCGCTCCTCCGCGGTGCTGCACGCCTCCAGCGCGGCGGTCCCGGCGGGCGTCGGGTCGTCGCGCAGCAGCGAGGCGTACGCGCGACCGTCCCAGCCCTCCGGCATCGTCGCGGCCAGCTCATGGCCGTCGGCGACCGCCTGCCGCAGCTCCTCGGGCGTCAGCACCGCGACCGGCACCGCGAACCCGCGGTCGGCGAGGTACGCCGCCTCGAGCACGTCGCGCACCCGTTCCCGCGAGCGCAGCCGGGTGCTGAGCCGGACGTTGCCGGTGTTGAGGTAGGTGGCCACGTCGGCGAACCCCGCCGCCTCGGTGGCCGCGACGATCGCGGTCTTGTCGAACGTCCGCCTCGCGCCGAGGTTGATCGCCCGGAGGAAGGCCACGTAGTCCGCCACGCCGCCATCCAAGCCAGGCCCGGCGCCGCCGTCCAGCCCTGCGTCCCTGCCTAGAGGTTGCCGCGGCGCTCCTGCTCGCGCTCGATGGCCTGGAACAGCGCCTTGAAGTTGCCCTTGCCGAACCCGAGCGAGCCGTGCCGCTCGATCAGCTCGAAGAAGACCGTCGGGCGGTCGCCGACCGGCTTGGTGAAGATCTGCAGCAGGTAGCCGTCCTCGTCGCGGTCGACGAGGATCCCGCGCGAGCGCAGCTGCTCGATCGGCACCCGGACCTTCCCGATCCGCTCCCGCAGCTCGGGGTCGTCGTAGTAGGAGTCGGGGGTGTCGAGGAACTCGACGCCGGCCCCGCGCATCGCGTCGACCGAGGCCAGGATGTCCCCGGTGGCCAGGGCGAGGTGCTGGCAGCCGGCGCCGCCGTAGAACTCCAGGTACTCGTCGATCTGCGACTTCCGGCGCGCCACCGCCGGCTCGTTGAGCGGGAACTTGACCCGGTGGTTGCCGCTGGCCACGACCTTGCTCATCAGCGCGGAGTAGTCCGTGGCGATGTCGTCACCGATGAACTCGGCCATGTTGGTGAAGCCCATCACGCGCCGGTAGAACTCCACCCACTCGTCCATCCGGCCGAGCTCGACGTTGCCGACGCAGTGGTCGACGGCCTGGAAGAGCCGCTTCGGCGCCCCCGCCGGCCGGACCAGGGTGCTGGTACGTGCGACGTACCCGGGCAGGTAGGGGCCGTCGTACCGGCTCCGGTCGACCAGCGTGTGCCGGGTCTCGCCGTAGGTCGCGATCGCCGCGGACCGCACGGTGCCGTGCTCGTCGGTCTCGTCGTGCGGCTCGACCAGCACCGTCGCGCCGACCGCGCGGGCGTGCTGCACGCAGCGGTCGACGTCGGGCACCTCGAGGGCGAGGTCGACCACGCCGTCGCCGTGGCGGCGGTGGTGGTCCAGCAGCGGGCTGTCGGGCGTGACCCCGCCGGAGACCACGAAGCGGGCGCTGCCCGAGCGCAGCACGTACGACTTCGCGCTGCGGTGGCCGGTCTCGGGACCGCGGTAGGCGACCAGCTCCATGCCGAGGGCCAGCTGGTAGTACGCGGCCGCCTGGGTGGCGTTGCCGGCCACGAAGCCGATCGAGTCCATCGCGGTCACCGGGAACGGGTCCCGGCTGGCGTCGTACTCCACCAGCCCGACCAGGTCGTGCAGCTGGTCCAGGGTCAGGTCGGCCTTCAGCTCGTCCGTCGTCAACGTCATGCCCCCAGGGTGACGGCGACGGACATCCTGTGCCACCGTGGCCCGACACGCTGGACAACATGCCCACCGGAGGGCCGGATGATCGACGACCTGGACCGCAACCTGATCGACCTGCTCGCCGCCGAGCCCCGGGTCGGGGTGCTGGAGGCCTCCCGCCGGCTCGGTGTCGCCCGCGGCACGGTCCAGGCCCGGCTCGACAGGCTGGAGGCCCGGGGCGTGGTCACCGGGTGGGGTCCCGACCTGTCGCCGGCCGCCCTCGGCTACGGCGTCACCGCGTTCCTGACCCTCGAGATCGCCCAGGCCGGGGGGCACGACGCGGTGGCGGCCCGGCTGGCCGAGATCCCCGAGGTGCTCGAGGTGTGCACGATCACCGGGGTCGGCGACCTGTGGTGCCGGGTGGTCGCCCGCGGCAACCCCGACCTGCAGCGGGTCATCGACCGTGTCGTGTCGCTGGAGGGCGTGGTCCGCTCCTCGACCGTGGTCGCGCTGGCCACGCTGGTCCCGCACCGGGTACGCCCGCTGGTGCGGGCCGCCGCGACCTGAGGCGGCTCAGGAGCTGCGGCGCGCCGCCCAGTCGCGCACCCGGTCGATCCGGGCCCGCAGCTGCTCGGCGTTGGCCACCGCGGCCGCCGGGCCGCCGCACTCCTTGCGGAGCGCGGCGTGGGTGATCCCGTGCGCCTGCCCGGTGCGGTGGTGCCAGGCGCCCACGAGGCCGTTCAGCTCGCGGCGCAGCAGCGCCAGCTGCTCGTGGGTGGACACCGCGTGCACCGTCTCGGCCGCGTCCGGGTCGGGCCGGGCGGCGCGCTGGGCGCCCCGGGTGCGGCGCCGCTCGCTCTGCCGGTGCTGGAGCAGCTCGCGCATCTGGCCGGGCTCGAGCAGCCCCGGGATGCCGAGGAAGTCCATCTCCTCCTCCGAGCCGACCTGCACCTCGCCCTCGTGGCCGAAGGCCGCGCCCTCGTACAGGGCGTGGTCGAAGCTGGCCTGCGACCCGAGCGCCTCGAACGGCAGCCCGTCCTCGCCCAGCGCGTCGGAGGCCTTCTCCGCGGCGTTGGCCTGCGCCACCAGGTCCTCCTCGGCGGCGTGGAGGTCGTCCTCGTCGGTGATCCTCCGGCCCAGGACGTGGTCGCGCTCGACCTCCATCTGCGAGGCGAAGGAGAGCAGGCCCGGCACCGACGGGAGGAACACCGAGGCGCTCTCCCCCCGGGTCCGGGCGCGGACGAAGCGCCCCACGGCCTGGGCGAAGAACAGCGGGGTGGCGGTGGTCGTGGCCCAGACGCCCACCGCGAGGCGGGGCACGTCGACGCCCTCGGAGACCATCCGGACCGCCACCATCCAGCGCGAGCCGTCGTCGGTGAACGTGCTGATCTTCTTCGACGACGCCTTCTCGTCCGAGAGCACCAGCGTCGGCGCCTCCCCCGAGATCGCCCGCAGCGTCTTCGCGTAGGCCCGCGCGGACTCCTGGTCGGTGGCGATCACCAGGCCACCGGCGTCCGGGACGTGCCGGCGCACCTCGGAGAGCCGACGGTCGGCGGCCTCGAGCACCGAGGGCACCCACGCCCCGGCGGGGTCCAGCGCGGTGCGCAGCGCCTGGTTGGTCAGGTCCTTGGTCATCGGCTCGCCGAGCCGGGCGGCGATCTCGTCCCCGGCCCGGGTGCGCCAGCTCATCTCGCCCGAGTAGGCCAGGAACAGCACCGGGCGCACGACGTGGTCGGCCAGCGCGTGGGCGTAGCCGTAGGTGTAGTCGGCCACCGAGCGCGGTACGCCGTCCTCGCCGGGCGCGTAGGTGACGAAGGGGATCGGGTTGACGTCGGAGCGGAACGGGGTGCCGGTGAGCGCCAGCCGGCGCGCGGCCGGCTGGAAGGCCTCCTGCACCCCCTCCCCCCACGACAGGGCGTCGGCGGCGTGGTGCACCTCGTCGAGGATCACCAGCGTCTTGAAGCGCTCGGTGCGGATGCGCAGCGCCAGCGGGTTCACCGCGACCCCGGCGTAGGTCACCGCGACCCCGAGGTAGTCGCTGGCGATCTTGCCCTTCCCCGCGGAGTAGGACGGGTCGATCGGGATCCCGGCGCGTGCGGCCGCCTCGGCCCACTGGTTCTTCAGGTGCTCGGTCGGGGCGACCACGATGATCCGGTCGACCACGCGCCGCCCGATGAGCTCGGAGGCCACCGACAGCGCGAACGTCGTCTTCCCGGCGCCCGGGGTGGCCACGGCCAGGAAGTCCCGGGGCTGGCGCTCGAGGTAGTCGCGCAGCGCTGCGGACTGCCAGGCCCGCAGGGAGGGCGCGGTGCCCCAGGCGGCCCGGTCGGGCCAGGCGGGGGTGAGGGCGTCGGCGACCGGGGCCGCGGGTGCCGGCGGGGAGAAGAGGTCGTCGTGGTCGGTGCGGGCAGGTTCGCCCCCGGTCACGCCTCGGGACCCTGGTCGTCCTTCATCGAGTCCCAGATCTCCTGGCACTCGGGGCAGGTGGGGTACTTCTGCGGGTCCCGGCTGGGCACCCAGACCTTGCCGCAGAGGGCGACCACGGGGGTGCCCATCACCATGGCCTCGGTCAGCTTGTCCTTCTCCACGAAGTGCGAGAAGCGCTCGTGGTCACCCTCGTCCGTCGGGACCGTGCGGCGGTCCTCGCGGACGTCCTGGTCTGTCGAGAATCCGATGGTGGTCACGGAGCCCGAGTCTAGATCAGGTCCGGGTCAGTTCAGGCCGGGGTCGGCCGGGCGGGTGGAGGCCCACGCCAGCTGGTCGGGCTGGCGGCGCAGCACCTCGCGCCACAGCCCGTCGGTACGGGGGCGGAAGGCGTCGTGCGGCTCGCCCGGGACGACGTACCAGCTGCCCTCCGCGACCTCGTCCGCGAGCTGTCCGGCGCCCCACCCGGCGTACCCGGCGAAGACCCGGAGCGCCGCCAGCCCCTCGGTGACCAGCGCGGCGGGCGTGTCCAGGTCGACCAGACCGACGTCGCCGGCGACCTCGCGGAAGCCGACCCGGCCGGCCGGGTCGTCCGCGGGCCCGCCGACGAGGACCACCGCCAACGCCCCGTCGGGGCCCACCGGGCCGCCGTGGAAGAGCACGTCCGGCTCGCTGGCGACCGGACCCCACTCGGGGAGGACCTCGGCGACCGGCACCGGGGAGGGCCGGTTCAGCACGACGCCCAGCGCGCCCTGGTCGGTGACCTCGAGCAGCAGCACGACGGTGTCGGAGAAGCTGGGGTCGACCAGGGTCGGGGTGGCCACCAGCAGCACCCCGGCGGCGGGCACCGTCGCGCCTCCGGGGCGCCGGCCGGTCGGCTCGCTCATCGGTCCAGTGTGGCCCCTCGGGCCGCGACGGGCGACCGGCGTGACGCCGACGACGCCGGGCGCCCGGCCCGACGGAGGTCCTAGACTGCCCGGATGCCTCGGTCCCCGGCCTCCCCGCCAGCGTCGGCGCTGCCGGGCGTCCCGGGCACCCGCCGGCAGCGCTACTCCGCCTCGACCAAGCTGGCGCTCGTCGACGTCGCCGAGGACCTGTTCACCGGGCAGGGCTACGCCGCGACCTCGCTGGACCAGGTCGTGGCCGGCGCGGCCGTGACCAAGGGGGCGCTCTACCACCACTTCGACGGCAAGGTCGCGCTGTTCGAGGCCGTCTTCGAGCGGGTCGCCGACGACGCCAGCGCGCGGGTGCGCGCCGCCGTCGGCGCGCACGGCGACCCCTGGGAGGCCGCCCAGGCAGGGCTGCGGGTGTTCCTCGACGTCGTCCAGGAGGAGCGCTACCGCCGGGTGGTGGTCCTGGACGGCCCCGCGGTCCTGGGCCGGGAGCGCTACCGCGAGCGGGAGGAGCGCGCGAGCCTGGCCACCCTGGTCGACCTGGTCGCCGCGATCGCCGGCGCGGGCGCCTGGCAGCTGGACGACGAGACCGTGCAGACCTTCGCCCGGATCTTCTCCGGCGCCGTGGTCTCGGCGGGCGAGGAGGTCGCCGGCGCCGGCGACAAGGAGGCCGCCGCGGCCCGCGTCGAGGGCGCCATCGGCTTCATCCTCGCCGGCTTCCGCGTCCTGGCGGCCTCGGAGGTCCCCGCCCCCGAGGTGCTCACCCGGCTGCGCCTGGTCGACCCCGGCTGAGGGTGCGGAGCCTCAGGGTCCGACGACCAGGTCGCCGCCCTGCTGCGGCACCAGCTCGATCCAGGTGTGGCCGGTCGGCACCTCGAGGGGCTTCTCGGACCTGCCCCGACCGGTGCTGAGCTCGATCGGTGCACCGAGGTCGGGCTTGGTCCAGGTGGCCGCCACCATCCGGCCGCCGTGGAAGAGCGTCGCCGGGCCGCTGCCGGTGAGGTCGGTCTCCGGGACGGGGTTGCCGGCGGGGTCGGTGTAGCCCGCGTCACCGACCTCGACCCGCAGGACGAGCACGGTGCGGGCCGGGAACTGGTCACCGTCGGCGGCGTTGGAGTTCACGTTGACGTAGCCGTCGTCGGTGGCGCGCCAGTCGGTGCGGTGCCCGGCGGAGAAGACCGCCGAGAAGGAGGGGGCGGGCCGGCCCTGCGGCAGGTCGTCCGCACTCCCCCAGTCCAGGTAGTCGTCGGGCCGGGCGGGCTTGGTCCGGGCCTCCCGCGCGGTGACGGTGAGGTCGTCGACGAGGTCGTACGGCGCGACGCGGGCCGGGTCGCGCGACATCCCGGGCGCTCCCTCGTTGAAGAAGGTGATGCCGGCGTCCACGACCCGCTGGACGGTCTGCGAGGCGGCGCCGCTGGTCACCACGGCGGCCCCCGCCGGCCGCACGATCCCGATGTCGGTGGCGCGCATCGACCGCACCGGCCCCACCGTGGTCGGCAACGACTCGTAGAAGAACGCCGCCAGCCGGGTGCTGCCGCCCTCGACGAGCTCCTCCACCACGAGGTCGGCCCGGGACAGCCCCACCTGGGGTGCGGCCGCGACGGTGTTGTCGATCTTGACCACCAGCACGGGCCGGTCCTTCTCGGCCGTGCCGTCGCCGCCGACGCGTTCGCCGGTCAGCGGCCAGGTCTGCAGCCGCTCGAGCGCGGCACCCTTCGCCACCTCCGAGGGTGTGGGCTCCTCGTCGGTCTCGTCGCCACCGCCGCAGCCGGCGAGCAGCAGGCTGCCGGTCGTGAGAGCGGCCAGCAGGAGTCGGGTGGTGCGCACGGGTGCTCCGATCGTGGGCGGGTCAGCCCCACCAGTGTGGCCCGGGCCGGTCGGTGCGGCCGCAGGCGCGCACGGACCCGGGCCACCGGATCAGCTGACGAGCTTGGCGCCGCCGTCGACGTAGATGGTCTGGCCGGTGATGTAGGAGGCCTCGTCGCTGCACAGGAAGGCGACCGCCGCGGCGATGTCCTCGGGGAACCCGACCCGCCGCACCGGGTTGCGCTCGGCCGCGGCGGCACGGAAGTCCTCCACGCTCATGCCCACGCGGGTGGCGGTGGCGTCGGTCATCTCGGAGGCGATGAAGCCGGGGGCGACCGCGTTGGCGTTCACCCCGTACCGGCCCAGCTCGATGCCGAGGGTGCGCACGAAGCCCTGGATGCCCATCTTGGCCGCGGAGTAGTTGGCCTGGCCGCGGTTGCCGAGCGCCGAGACGCTGGACAGGCACACGACCTTGCCGTACTTCTGCTCCACGAAGTGCGCCTGGGCGGCCTTGGTCATCAAGAACGCGCCCTTCAGGTGCACGTTCATCACCAGGTCCCAGTCCAGCTCGGACATCTTGAAGAGCAGGTTGTCGCGGGTGATGCCGGCGTTGTTGACCAGGATGTGCAGCCCGCCGAGCTCGGCGACCGTGCGCGCCACGGCGGCGTCGACGGCGGCGCCGTCGCTGACGTCGCAGCCGATGCCGACGGCGCTCGCCCCGTCGACGAGCGGCAGCCGGCCGGCGGCGTCCACGGCGGCGGCCTCGTCGAGGTCGACGATCGCGACCGAGGCGCCCTCCTCGGCGAAGCGGACGGCGGTGCCGAACCCGATCCCGCGGGCGGCTCCGGTGACGACGGCGACGCGCCCGTCGAATCGACCCATGATGTCTCTCCTCCTGCTGCTGGGGGTCCGGCCGGTGGTCCAGCCGGTGCGCGAGGTGACTGATCGGTAACCTCGCGGGTCCGACCCTAGTCGCCGCCCGTTCCCGGCCCGGCGAGGGCCTCGCGCAGGCGTGCGGCGTACGCCGCCGGCTCGCCCTCCTCGTAGCGGGTGCGGGGCCAGAAGAAGCCGCGCAGCCCGTCGCCCTTCGTCCGTGGCACGACGTGCAGGTGCAGGTGGGGCACGGACTGGCTGACGGTGTTGTTGACCGCCACGAAGCTGCCCTGGGCCCCCAGCCCGTCGACCACCGCGCCGGCCAGGCGCTGGGCGGCCCCGAGGAAGGGGTCACGCAGCGCCGCCGGCAGGTCGGGCAGGGTCTCGACGTGCGTGCGGGGCACCAGCAGCACGTGGCCCTTGAACACCGGCCGCCGGTCCAGGAAGCCGAGGAGGTCGGGCTCGTCGAGCACCACGTCCGCGGCCGACTCCCCCGCGAGGATCGCGCAGAACGCGCACCCGGCGCTCACTCGCAGGCCACCGGACCGCAGTCGGGCACCGGCGGGGTTCGCGCGGCGCCGGCCGGGCGGGCGTCGAAGTGGTGGTTGTCACCGGTGCCGTAGGTCCAGCGCAGCCCGTGGCCGGCCAGCGTCGAGACCACCGGGTGGCGGGAGGAGCGCCAGGCCACGCGAGGGTGCGCGCGGGACTGCCACCACGCGTTCGGCACCAGTCCCGTCGCCGAGCGGTACGGGTTCTCCCACGGGTTGAGGTCGACCGCGCGGCCGTAGGAGTGGGGCGAGCGGACCCCGGGCCGGTTGACCACGTCCCGGCAGTTGAACGCCGAGCTGTTGTCGGCGGCCATCGAGGCGTGGTCGTCGGCACCGCGCACCCGCGCCGACCAGCCGAACCGGTCGACGCGGTACATGGCCCGGATCGGCAGCTGCTGCGCGTACATCGCCCCCAGCGCGCCGGCCACCCGGCCCGCGACGTCGGCGTTCAGCACCATCTCGCCCCGCCTGCGGTAGCCGGTGAAGTCCCAGTAGTTGACCCGCAGCAGCCGCAGCGAGTCCCGGCCGACCGGGCAGCCCGCGTGCCAGCTGCGGCCGGTCATCTGCGCCCAGACGCCGTCGGGGATCCGGGAGACCACCGGGTGCGCGCCCTCACCCACGGCGCGGGGTTGCGGAGGCAGGCTGGTGCGGGGCCGGGGCGCCCCGGCGGGCAGGCGGACGGGCTCGCCCGGCGGCAGGTTGTCGAGGGCGTGGACGCCGCTGCGGTCGCCGCGCACCCAGGCCCGGCCCGCGCCGCGCGCCCGCCACCGGGTGTCCACCCGCGGGGTGATCTCGAGCGAGGCGGTGCCGTTGCCGCTGGTGGTCAGCCGCCGGGCCGTGCGCCACTCACCGCCCGCGTCGCGCCGCGCCAGCACCACGCGACCGGCCACGCCCTCGTCCTGCCGGGTGCGCCACCGCACCTGCAGGGTGGTGCTGCGCTCGTCGACGACGGTGTCCGGGCCGAGCACCCTCAGCACGCTGTGCCGTCGGCGCAGGGTGACCCTGCGGAGCCCGGAGGCGGCCGCGGCCCGGTCGGCGTCCCCGGCGTACGACGCACGGAAGGCGTTGGTCCGGGGGGTGCGGTCGAGGACCTCCTCGGCCACGGCCTCCCCCACCGCGTCGGTCGTCACCGTGCCGGTCTCCCGCCAGCCCGCCTCGGTGCGCCGCTCCAGGAGGACGTCGGCGTCGGGGACCGGGGTGCCCTCGTCGTCGGCGAGGGCCACCCGCAGCGTGCTGGCGCCGCCGGCGTAGGCCGGGGTGGCGGTCAGGGTGAGCACGGTCGGGGTCGGGGCCACGACCCCGCCCGCCAGTCCGCCCGCGTCCCCGTCCACGGCCCCCACCGCGGCGGCCCCCACCGCGGCGGCGGCCGGCGCCGCGGCGGCGCCGAGGGGGCCGGCCAGGGCCGCGACCAGCGCAGCGACGAGCAGGGACGTGCGGCGGGGGCGGAGGGTCACCGGCGTCATCATGCCGCCCGCGACCCTCCCCCGTCGCAGGATCAGCTCCCGGCCATCCAGGAGTCGCGGGCGAAGACCGCGGAGTCGGGGTGGTCGGCGAAGAGCGCGTCCACCCCGGCGTCGAGGAAGTCGCTGACCTCGGCGAACACGTCGCCCTTGGCGTTCGGTCCCTCGCCGCTGCGGTACTCGGTGGCCATGAACTGGTTCTCGTCACGGATGGTGTAGATCACCACGCGCAGGCCCTGGCGGTGCGCCTTGCCCGTCAGCGCCGTCGGCTCGCCGCTCGAGCCGTCCTCCCGGCGCGGGATGACCATGGTCTTCTCCGGGCCGATCCAGTCGGCGTACGTCGCGACCTCGCGCAGCCCGGCGCGCGTGGTCAGGTCGGCGTAGGTCACCCCGGTCTCCTTCACCTGCTGGTCCCAGGGGGCGCCGGTCGCGCTGAGCAGCTGCTCGAGAGGCAGGTCGGTCCGCCGGTCCAGCTGGCGCAGGTTGCTGACCTCGAAGGACTGGATGAGGATCCGGGACCGCTTGCGGTCGAGCCCGGCCTCGCGGAGGTCGCGCAGCATCGGCTCCTCGGGGGAGAGCCCGAGGGAGTCGAAGTAGGTCGGGTGCTTGGTCTCGGGCGCGACGCCGATCCGGCGCCCGGTCTCCCGGGACAGCTGCTTGGCCAGCGCCAGCACCTCGTCGAAGGTCGGGACCTGGAACCGGCCGTCGTAGCGCGTGTTGTCCGGTCGCACCTGGGGCAGCCGCTCGGTGGCGCGCAGCGTGCGCAGCTCGGCGAGGGTGAAGTCCTCGGTGAACCAGCCGTCGTAGCGCACCCCGTCGATGGTCTTGACCGTGCGCCGGGCCGCGAACTCGGGGTGGTCCTCGACGTCGGTCGTCTCGTTGATGTAGCTCTCGTGCCGGGCCACCAGGACACCGTCCTTGGTGGGGACCAGGTCGGGCTCGATGTAGTCGGCGCCGAGCTGGACGGCCAGGCGGTAGGACGCCAGCGTGTGCTCGGGGCGGTAGCCCGAGGCGCCGCGGTGCCCGACCACGAGCGGCCGGGCCAGCTGCTCGACCGCGCGGCCGGCGCCGGGCCGGTCGGCGGAGGGGTCGGCGGGCCCGACGGCCTGGGCCGGAGGCGCCAGCAGGGTCGCGGCCAGGGAGAGGGGGACGAGCGGGATCAGGAGCGCGCCGAGCGCACGGGTCCGAGATGTCATGGGCCCATGGAACCGTGCCGACGTGGACTTGTGATGAACGACACGCGCCCGGCGTACGCTCCGCGGATGACGGAGACCAGCACGACCCCCGCCACCCTGCACGTGGTGGCCACCATCCCGATCCGCGCCGACGGCGTGGAGCTGGCCCGGACCGCCCTCGCCGAGCTGGCGACGACGACGCGGGAGGAGGCGGGCTGCCTGGCCTACGCCGCGTACGAGTCCGGCGCCGCGCCCGGCCTGTTCGTCACCGTCGAGGAGTGGTCGGCCCAGGACGACCTCGACCAGCACATGACCACGCCCCACGTCGCCCGTGCCTTCGAGGCGCTCGGCCCGTACCTCGAGGGCGAGGTGGGCCTGCACCCGCTGCAGCCCCTGGGCTGACGGCGCCCCGGCCGCGACCTCAGAGCGGGGCGGTGAGCTCCAGGTTGATCTGGTCGGGGTCCTGGAAGGACAGGATCGCCAGGCCCGCGCCCTCGAGGTCGAGGATCTCGCCGTGCTCGACGCCGAGCTCGTCCAGGCCCTTCACCGCCGCCTCGAGGTCCGCCCGGGACTCCACGGCGAAGCTGACGTGGTCCAGGCCCGTCGTGGTGGGGTCGAAGGGCTGACCGCTGGCCGGGCGGAGGCCGAACAACGCGCCGGACGGGGTCGCGTAGACGACGCCCGCGTAGAACTTCTGCGGGTCCTCGGTGGCGCCCGGCTCGTTGACCTCGTGGGACATGTCGATCGCCGCGGGCCACCCGAAGACGTCGTCGTAGAACGCCCGCGAGCGGGCGATGTCGGTGACGGTGAGCCGGACGTGGGCGTACCCGGAGCTGCTGATGATGGCCATGGCCCATGCCTAGTCCAACCTGTCGGGTGAGGCACGTCACCGCAGCAGGACCACGACCGCCCGGATGGTGGTAACTTCTTCGCCACTTCTTCGCCGGACCGGGGGCCACGACCGTGAGCGACCACAGCAGCCACAGCGACACGTCCGACGTCGGCTTCACCCGGGTCCTCGGACGCTGGGACGTGCTCGCGGTCGCCTTCGGCGCGATGATCGGGTTCGGCTGGATCGTCCTGACCGGCGGCTTCCTCCAGGACGCCGGCACCCTCGGCGCCGCGCTGGCGTTCGTCATCGGCGGCGGCATCATGGCGCTGGTCGGCCTGACCTACGCCGAGCTCGTCGCGGCGATGCCGAGCGCCGGCGGCGAGCACAACTACGTGCTGCGCGGCCTGGGGTCCCGGGCCGCCTTCGTCGCCTCGTGGAGCCTCGTGCTCGGCTACGTCTCCGTGGTCGCCTTCGAGGCCGTCGCGCTCCCCCAGACGATGCTCTACCTCGCCCCGGACATGCTGGTCGGTCGGTTGTGGACCGTCGCCGGCTACGACGTGTACGTCTCGTGGGTGGCCGTGGGCGTCCTGGGCGCGGTGGCCATCACCGCGCTGAACTACGTCGGGGTGCGCCCGGCGGCGGTCTTCCAGGGCGTGGCCGTGCTGTTCCTGCTCGCCGTCGGGGTGCTCCTGGCGGTCGGCGCGTTCGTCGGCGGCAGCGCCGAGAACATGCAGCCGCTGTTCTCCGGTGGCGTGGGCGGGATCGTGGCGGTGCTGGTGGCGGTCCCGTTCCTGTTCGTCGGGTTCGACGTGATCCCGCAGTCCGCCGAGGAGATCGACCTGCCGTTCCGGCAGATCGGCACGCTCGTCGTGGTCTCCGTCCTCGCCGCCGCCACGTTCTACGTCGTGGTGATGCTGACGGTCGGGTCGTCGCTGCCCAAGGACGTCCTCGCCGCCTCCGACCTCCCCGCGGCCGACGGCATGGCCGCCCTGTGGGGCAGCGAGGTCTTCGGCACCGTCCTGGTCCTGGGCGGGATCGCCGGCATCCTCACCAGCTGGAACGGCTTCCTGCTCGGGGCGAGCCGGCTGCTGTACGCGATGGCGATGTCGGGGATGGTGCCCCGGTGGTTCGCCCGGCTGCACCCGCGCTACCGCACCCCGGGCAACGCGGTGCTGTTCGTCGGGGGCCTCTCGGTCCTCGCCCCGCTGTTCGGCAGGCAGATGCTGGTGTGGCTGGTGGATGCCGGCGGCGTGTCGATCGTGGTCGCCTTCTTCCTGGTCGCGCTCACCTTCCTGGCGCTGCGCCGTCGCGAGCCCGAGATGGAGCGACCGTTCCGGGTCGCGCAGGGGCCGGTCGTGGGCGTCCTCGCCGGCGTGCTGTCCCTGGGGCTGGCCGTGCTCTACCTGCCCGGCATGCCGGCCGCGCTGATCTGGCCCTCCGAGTGGCTGATCCTGGGCGCGTGGTGGCTGGCGGGCCTGGCGCTGGTGCTGCGCCTGCCGCGGATCGGCCCCGGCCCGCAGGCCGAGGAGCACCTGGTCGCGGCCCAGGTCGGCCGGCGCTCGCCGGTCAGACGAACGCGCTCTCCCCGGTGATCGCCCGACCGACGATGAGGGTGTTCATCTCGCGGGTGCCCTCGTAGGAGTAGATCGCCTCGGCGTCGGCGACGAACCGCCCCACGTGGTGCTCCAGCAGGATCCCGTTGCCACCGAGCACCTCGCGCGCCCAGCCGACCGTCTCGCGCATCTTGGCCGTGGCCTGTGCCTTGCAGAGGCTGGCGTGCTCGTCGCGCAGCAGGCCGGCGTCCTGCAGCTGCGAGGCGCGGGTGTTCATCGCGGTGGCCGCGGTGACGTGGCCGAGCATCCTGACCAGCAGGTCCTGGACCAGCTGGAAGGAGGCGATCGGGCGGCCGAACTGCTCGCGCGCCTTGGTGTAGCGCAGCGCGTGCTCGAAGGCCCCGCGCGCGCAGCCGGCGGCCTGCCAGGCCACGCCCATCCGGGTCACCCGCAGCACGTCGGCGGTGCTGCGGAAGCTCTCCGCCCGCTGCAGCCGGTTCTCCTCGGGGACCCGGACGTCGCGCAGGTGGATCTCGGCGTTCTGGACCACGCGCAGCGCGATCTTGCCCTCCTGCTTGTCGAAGGTCATCCCCTCGGTGTCCTTCTCGACCACGAAGCCCTTGACCTGACCGTCGTCCTCGTCGCGTGCCCAGATCACGACGAGGTCGGCGAAGGCGGCGTTGCCGATCCACTTCTTCTCGCCGTTGAGCACCCAGGCGTCCCCGTCGCGGCGCGCCGAGGTGGCCAGGCCCGCGGAGATCGCCGAGCCCACGTCGGGCTCGGTGAGGCCGAAGGCGCCGATCAGCTCCATCCGGGCCATCGCCGGCAGCCAGCGCTCGCGCTGCTCCTGCGAGCCGCACAGCTGGATCGAGCCCATCGCCAGCCCGCCGTGCACGCCCATGAAGGTGCCGATGGACGGGTCGACCCGGGCCAGCTCCATCGCCACCATGCCGTCGACCAGCGCGCCGCGGGCGGGGCACCCGGGGCCGTCGTAGGCCAGGCCGGCGATGCCGAGGTCGGCCAGCCCGGGGACCAGCTCGTGCGGGAACGCGGCCCGGGTCCAGTAGTCGTTGATGATCGGCTCGACCTCGCGGGTCATGAACGCCCGCACCCGGCCCAGCAGCTCGCGGTCCTGCTCGGCCAGGAGCAGCTCGAAGCCGAGGAAGTCCGAGAGCGGGGAGTCGGTGAGCTCGACGTCGGCCAGGTCGGGCGCCACCGGCGCCACGGCGCCGTCGGGACGGGCCCCCGCGTCCGTCTCGGGGCCGGCGGTGGGGTCGGCCGTGGAGATCGGCGGTGGGGTCGGCGGTGCGGGCGGTGTCGCTCGTGTCAGGCATAGGTCTCGTTCTCGTCGAGGAAGGAGTCGACCACCGGCGCGAGCTGGTCGGCCTCGGTGACCAGGGCGAGGTGGCCGCCGCGGTAGACGTGCAGCCGGCCCCGCGGGAGCAGTCGCGCCTGGATCCGGGGGTTGGCGACGGGGATGATCGGGTCGTCGTCCCCGCCGAGCACGAGGGTCGGCTGCCGCATCAGCGGCAGGAACGGCAGGCTGCTCCACCCGGTCATCGCGAGCAGCTGGTAGTAGTAGCCGCGCTTGGGCCCGGCCCGGGTGGCCGCGTGCAGGACCGCGGCCCCGTCCTCGGGGTCGTGGCGCATGCTGCCGCCGTAGATGGTGCCGGCGACCTTGCGGGCGTACGCCGCGTCCCGGTGGCGGCGCGGGGTGGACATGATCCGCAGCACCTTCGGGGACGCGGGGACCATCAGGGCGCCGGTGCCGGTGGCGACCAGCACCACCCGGCGCACCTTGCGCGGGGACTGCAGCGCGAGCTGCTGGGCCAGGCCCCCGCCCCAGGAGATCCCCAGGACGTCGAAGCGCCGGTGGCCCAGGCGGGTCATCATCGCGGTGACCCAGGAGGACAGCCCGGCGATCGTGTACGGCATCGCCGGGAGGGCGGACCCGCCCACGCCGGGGACGTCGAACCGGACGACCCCGCGCTCGGGGTCGAGGTGGTCGACGAAGCCCTGGAGACCCTCGAGGCTCAGCCCGATGCCGCTGCACAGCAGCAGCGGCGGGGCGTTGGTGTGGCGCCCGACGCCGGGCCGCACCGAGACCCGGGCGGTGATCCCCCGGACGGTGATGTTGCGGACCCGGTCCGCAGCGGCCTCGGGCCGGTCGTCGGTCATCGGCTCAGCGGTCATGGATGTAGGTCCCGGGCGCGTCGCAGAGGGGCTCGTTCTGCGCCGAGCCCATCCGGCGCGGCTTGGCGCGCTCGGCCCCGCACCGCTCGGCCAGCCAGCCGGCGTAGTCGTCCCACCAGGACCCGGGGACCTGGTGCGCCCCGGCCAGCCAGTCCTGGGCCTCGGGCGGGTTCTCGGTCGCGGTGCGGAAGTTGGCCTTGGGGTTGCCGGGCGGGTTCACCATGGCCGCGATGTGGCCGCTGGTGGACAGCACGAACTTGCTCGTGCCGCTCATCAGCTGCGTGGTGGCGTAGCAGGACTCCCACTTGCACAGGTGGTCGGCGATCCCGGCCACCACGTAGCTGTCGGTGGTGACCTTGCTGAGGTCGACGGGCGTGTCCAGCATGGTGGAGGCGTTCGGCGTCACCAGGGCGTTGCGGATCGCGAGGTCCATGAAGTCGCGGTGCATCCCGGCCGACATGCGCACCGGGTCGGCGTTCCAGAACAGGATGTCGAACGCCTTCGGGGCGTGCCCCATCAGGTAGTTGTTGACCCAGTAGTTCCAGATCAGGTCGTTGGGGCGCAGCCAGGCGAACACCTCGGCGAGCACCCGGCCGTCGAGGTAGCCCTTCTCGGACGAGGCCCGGGTCGAGGCCGCGGCGGCCTTGTGCGAGAGCAGGGCGCTGGTCACCCCGGCACGCTCCTGGTCCAGCACGGTCACCATCAGGCTGAAGGCCGCGACCCGGTCCAGCTTGCCGGTGGCGGCCAGGTGGGCCATCAGCATCGAGGCGATCATCCCGCCCGAGCAGATCCCCAGCACCGCGGTCTTGTCCTGCCGGCTGATCTGCTCCGTGGCGTCCAGGGCGTCCAGGATGGCCTGGCCGTACGTGTCCAGGTCCCAGGCCGCGTGCCGGGCGTCGGGGTTGCGCCAGGAGATGCAGTAGACCTGCAGCCCGCTGCGTACCAGGTGCTCGATCATCGAGCGCTGCTCGGCGAGGTCGACCACGTAGTACTTGTTGATCGTCGGCGGGACGATCAGCAGCGGCACCTCGCGCACCTGCGGGGTCTGCGGGGTGTACTGGATGAGCTCGAAGACGGGCGTGCGCAGCACGACCGCACCGGGCGTGACGGCGAGGTCCTTGCCGACCTCGAAGGCGTCCGCCTCGACCATCGAGGGCACGCGCGGCGCGGTCGCGAAGTCGCGCACCAGGCGCCGCCCGCCCGTCAGCAGGTTGCCGCCGCCGGTGTCGAGGGTGCGCTTGAGGACCTTCGGGTTCAGCGCGGGGTTGTTGGTCGGGGCCAGCGCCTCGACGAGGTTCTCGGCCAGGAAGTTGATCCGGTGGTGGTCGCCCCAGTCGAGGTCCGCGTCGTCGACGAGCCCGCGCACGGCGTGGCCCCAGGCCAGGTAGCCCTGCAGGGTCCGCCGGAACAGCGGGTTCTTGGCCCACGCCTCGTCGGCCCAGCGCCGGTCCTTGGCCGCCGGCTGGAGCTCGGAACGGCCGAGCCCCACCTTGGTCAGCTCGGCGGTGAGGCCGGCGGTGCGCCGCACCACGCGGTGGGGGCGGCGGGCGAGGCCGGCCGCGAACCGGATGCCGGACATCCCGGGCAGGAAGCGGCGGATCGGGTTGCGCCCGGCGTCGGCCAGCAGCAGGTCGAGCGGGGTCGAGAGCTCCTCGGCCAGCCGGGCGCCCTCGGCGGCCGCGGCCGCCTCCTCCTCGGTGGTCGTCATGCCTGCTCCTCGGGGGCGGTGACCTCACGGCGCAGGATCTTGCCGGTGGGGCCCTTGGGCAGGTCGTCGACCAGCCACACCTTGCGGGGGTACTTGTAGGCGGCGAGGCTCTCCTTGGCGAAGTCGCGCAGCTCGTCCTCGGTGGCCGACTGGCCCTCCTTGAGGGCCACGGCCGCCCCGACCTCCTCGCCGAGCTCGTCGTGGGGCAGGCCGATGACGGCCACCTCGGCGACGGCGTCGTGGCCGTAGAGGACCTCCTCGACCTCGCGGGGGTAGACGTTGTACCCGCCGCGGATGATCAGGTCCTTCTTGCGGTCCACGATGGTGAAGTAGCCGTCCTCGTCGACGGTGGCCATGTCGCCGGAGAGGAACCAGCCGTCCTTGATGGACTCGGCGGTGGCCTCCTCACGGCCCCAGTAGCCCTTCATCACGTTCTCGCCCTTGATCGCGATCTCCCCGACCTCGCCCTGGGCGACCTCCCGGCGCTCGTCGTCGACGACCGCCATCTCGACCCCGCGCACGGGCAGGCCGATCGTGCCGGGCTTGCGCTCCTTGTCGGGGTGGTTGAACGAGGCGACCGGGGAGGTCTCGGAGAGCCCGTAGCCCTCGAGCACGATGCAGTCGAAGGTCTGCTCGAACTTCTTCATCACCTCGACCGGCATCGCCGACCCCCCGGAGATGCAGGTGCGCAGGCTGGAGACGTCGTAGGTCTCGGCGTCGGGCGCGTTGAGCATCCCGGCGTACATCGTGGGCACGCCCTCGAAGACGGTCACCTGGTCGCGACCGATCACCTCGAGCGCCTTGGTGGCGTCGAAGCGCGGGACCAGGGTGAGGCAGGACCCGCTGCGGACGCTGGCGTTCAGCCCGCAGGTCAGCCCGAAGCAGTGGAACAGCGGCAGGCAGCCCATCACGACGTCGTCGGGCCCGAGCTCGACGAGGGTCTCGGCGCTGGTCGCGGCGTTGCTGGTCATGTTGCCGTGGGTGAGCTCGGCGCCCTTGGGCTGACCGGTGGTGCCGGAGGTGTAGAGCAGCACCATGGTGTCGTCGTCGTCGCGCTCGACGACCTCGTCGTCGGGCTCGAACCCGCCGAGCAGGCCGGTGAAGCCCTCCGGGTCGATGCTGACGCAGTCGATGCCGACCTCGGCGGCGGCCTTGGTGGCCTCCTCGGCCATCTGGTGCCAGGAGAAGACGATCGAGGCGCCGGAGTCCTCGAGGTAGTACTGCACCTCGCGCGCCTTGAGCAGCGGGTTCATCGGCACGACCACGCAGCCCGCGGCCACGGCGCCGTAGAAGAGGATCGGGAACGGCGGGACGTTGGGCAGCACCATCCCGACCCGGTCGCCCGGCCCGATCCCCCGCTCCTTGAGCATCGCGGTGACGCGGCGCGCGCCGTCGAGCAGCGTGTCGTAGTCGATCACGAGGTCGTCGAGCTTCACCGCCGCGCGACTCCCGTGCTCGGCTGCGGTGTCGGTCAGGGCCTGGGCCAGGTTGGTCACGAGGGACCTCTCAACGTTCGGGGACGGCGTCCGCTCCAGAGTAGGCCCCTCTGTGACAGCAACCACAAGGGGATCTAGGGGTGACCCGGGCCGCTCGGCCCCGGGCGAGGAACCGCACCGGCCGAGATGACGCCCGCACCGTGCCGAGATGACGCTCGCACCGTGCCGACATGACGCTCGCGGAGGACCGAGATGGCGGTCCCGTCCACGCGGGATGCTCGACGGGTCGACGGTCTGCTCACTGCAGGCGACGCTCGGCGTGGTGCAGCCTTCACCTGACCACGACCGTGCTGCGCGCACGGGCGTACAAGCCGGAGAGCTGGTGACCTCCACCGACAGCACCCGGTTCGTCCGGCTCGTCCAGCACGCGACGCAGCGGCGGGCCAAGCCGCCGCTGACCTGGCTCGGGTAGTCGTGGTCGCAGGTGTGGCCGGCGAGGAGGTGAACGCGACGGTCCTGCCCGCGGCGACGTCGGGCAAGGCCGGGGCGCGCGCTGCGGCGCTCGTCGGCTGGGCAGCACGACTCCGGCCCAGAGGACGGTGGGGCGCGGGCCGCGCACGTGGCGCGGGCGTCCCGTCCGGCAGTCCGGCCCCCCGTTCCGCGGTCAGCGCTGGAGGAGCCGGACGACCTTCTCCGCGGCCTCGGTGCTGGACGCCGGGTTCTGGCCGGTCACCAGCCTGTCGTCGACGACCACGAAGGGCGCCCACGGCTCTCCCGAGGAGAACGTCGCGCCGCCCGCGCGCAGGCGGGACTCGAGCAGCCACGGCGCCTTCTCCGCGAGACCGGCCTGCTCCTCCTCGGCGTCGGTGAAGGCCGTCAGGCTGCGGCCTGCGAACAGCCAGGAACCGTCGGCGCGCGTGGCCGGCAGAAGACCGGCCGGGCCGTGGCAGACCGAGGAGACGACCTTGCCGCCGTCGAGCATGGCCACCAGGATGCGGCCGAGGTCGGCGTCGACGGCGAGGTCCTCCATCGGGCCGTGGCCGCCGGGCACGAACACGGCGTCGTAGGACTCGACCTCCACGTCAGCGAGGACCAGCGTCGACCCGAGCCGGTCCGCGAGGGCGTCCAGGGCCGCGCGCTGCTTCGCAGACTCCTCCTCACCGATGGTCCCCGCGGCGAGACTGCCCTCGTCCACGACCGGCGTCCTGCCCTCGGGGCTGGCGAGCTCGACCTCGATCCCGGCGTCCGAGAACACCTGGAGCGGGGCCAGCAGCTCCTCGGCCCAGAACCCGGTCGGGTGCTCCGTCCCGTCGGTGAGGGTCCAGTGGTCCGAACCAGTCAGGGCGAACAGGATCTTCGACACGTCGAGCGCTCCTCGGATCAGGGGGACGGCGCCGTACGGCGCCGCGTGGAGACGCTACTCCCGAGGTGGGTGCCGGGATCCGCCAGCCGGTGACCGCGTTCGCGGCCGCCCACCCGGGCTCGCCTGCTCGAGCCGGCGATCATGCGGATCGAGCAAGCCGTGGAGTGCGGACACGCCGAAGGCCCCCGCCGGGGCGGGGGCCTTCGCAACAGAGGGCTGTCGTGGAGCTGGCGGGAATCGAACCCGCGTCCTCGAGCGTCGAACCAGGTCTTCTCCGGGTGCAGTCCGTGCTGTCGTTTTCTCGGCCCCGACGCTCGCACGAACACGTCGCCGACAGGCCCAGTCAGGATTGAGTCCCGATCACCCGCCCTGACAGCAGGGGATCAGCAAGTCTCCTAGATGACGCCAGGGTCCGGGACGGAGACGGATGCCCGGTCTGACGCTTCGATCACTGCTCAGGCAGCGAGAGCGAAGGAACTGCGCTTAGAGTCGGCAGTTATTGGTTCCCAACGATCGTTTACGAGATGACGTTGGCTCCTCGACCCGCTTCCCCTGGAATGTACGTCCCAAGTCGAAACCGATCAGCCCCTCTTGTGTTGTCCCCTCAGCATAGCGGCCCCACGGGGGGCCGCGTCGACCTGTTCTGACCCGCGCGGCTCAGGCCCCGGCCCACGCCCGTAGTGCGGGGAGACCTGGACCGTCGAGCTCGTCGACCAGCGCCGTACGCCCGGCGGCCGCCAGCCCGAGAGCCCGGGCCGGACCTCGCACGTGCGGACCGGAGCCGCGGGTGCTGTCCAGGTCGGTGGCGACCCAGGTCAGGGTCGGCCGACCACGCCGCCCGAGGCCCCACTGGGCCGACGGTGTGGTCAGGAAGGCGAGCGCACTCGCCCACGCCCGTGGCGGTCGGTGAAGCTCCAGATCGAGCGGGAGCGCCATGTCCAGGCCGTGCACCAGCACGTCTGCCAACGGTGCCCCCGGGCCCAGGCCCGGCGGGGCGAACCGGCTGCTTGCGTGCGACCGGAGCGCAGCGAGGAGCGCCGCGCCGGAGCCGTCCTCGCGCACCCGGGTGACGACCATCTGCTCGCTGGCCCGGTGCGGGCTGCCCCTGGCCCGGAGGAGGGCGGGCAGGAAGCGACGGACGGCACCAGGCTCCGCCGCCAGGACGAGGTGTGCCAGCACCTCGCGCACCGTCCAGGCCGAGCAGAGGCTGGGCGTGTCCCACCCGGCCCCCTCGACCGGGTCGAGCCGGTCGGCGAGCGCGTGGCGCTCCTCGGCGACCATCTGCCACAGGGTGCGCGCGTCGTCGGCCATGACCCAGTGTGCCTCCCGGACCTGGACGGCCCGCAAGGCCTAGCCGGTCCTGACCCCGAACAGCTCGGCGCCGTTGTGCCAGCAGACCGCGCGCAGCCAGTCGTCGCCGAGGCCGAGACGCTCCAGGCTCTCGAGCTGGTGGGCGTACGGGTAGGGGATGGTCGGGAAGTCCGTGCCGAGCAGGATCTTGCCGCCGAGGTCGCGCAGCGCGGGCCGGAGGTGGTCGGGGAAGCGTCCCGCGGCCTCGTCGAAGAAGTCGGTGAACACCATGGTGGTGTCCAGCCGCACCCGCTCGAAGCGCTCGGCGAGGGCGAAGAACCCGTCGTACTCCGGCGCCCCCATGTGCGCGACGACCACGGCCAGCCGCGGGAACCGCTCGAGCACGGCCCGCATCGGCTCCGGCCCGGTGAAGGCGTTGGCGACCGGGCCGGACCCGGCGTGCACGACCACCGGGGTGCCGGCGTCCTCGAGCACGCCCCAGACGGGGTCGAGCAGGGGGTCGTCGAGGTGGAACTCCCCCACCTGCACGTGCACCTTGAACACCGCGACCCCGTCCGCGACCAGGTCGGCGACGTAGGCGCCCGCCTCCGGCTCGGGGAAGAACGTCGCCGACCACAGGCAGTCGGGCAGGTCGGCGGCGAAGTCGCGCGACCAGTCGTTGAGGAACCCGGCCACCCCGGGCTTGTGGGCGTAGGGCAGCGTCGGGAAGGCGCGTACGCCCATCGCCCGCAGCAGCGCGACGCGCTCCTCGACCGGGGCCCGGTAGCGGATCGGCCAGGGCCGCCCGATCTTCGGACCGGCCGCGTCGAAGACGGCGTAGACGGCCCTCTCGATCGACGGGGGGAGGAAGTGGGCGTGCACGTCGACCAGGCCGGGCAGGTCGAGCCGCTGCCAGAAGGCGCGGACGGGGGCGACGTCGGCGGCGACGTCGGCGGCGACGTCGGTGGCGACGGGGTCGGGGTCTCGTGACGCTCGCTGCGCTCGCTCCTCGACCACCGGGGCGGCTCGCTCCTCGACCACCGGGGCGGCTCGCTCCTCGACCACCGGGGCGGCTCGGCTCCTCGACCACCGGGGCGGCTCGCTCCTCGACCACCGGGTCAGTCGTCCATGCCCTTGAGGCGCCGCCCCAGGGCCTGGTCCTTCTCGCGCACGGCCTGCCGCTCGGCGAGCGCGTGCCGCTTGTCCCACGTCTTCTTGCCCTTGCCGAGGGCGATCTCGACCTTGGCGCGCCCGTTGAGGAAGTACAGCGCGAGCGGGATGACGGTCAGGCCCTTCTCGCTGGCACGCCGCTCGATCTTCTCGATCTCGCTGCGGTGCAGCAGCAGCTTGCGCTTGCGGCGGGCGGCGTGGTTGGTCCAGGTGCCCTGGGTGTACTCCGGGATGTGCACCCCGTGCAGCCACGCCTCGTCGCGCTCGATGTCGACGAACCCGTCGACCAGCGAGGCGCGGCCCATCCGCAGCGACTTCACCTCGGTGCCCTGCAGCACCAGCCCGGCCTCGAAGGTGTCCTCGATGAGGTAGTCGTGGCGCGCCTTCTTGTTCTGCGCGACCATCTTCCGCCCGGTCTCCTTCGCCATGCGCCCATCCTCCCAGGCGCGGTCAACGCGGGTGACCAGCAGTGGGGTCAGAGGTACTTCATCGGGTCGACGGCGGCGCCGTTCTCCAGCAGCGTGAAGTGCAGGTGGCAGCCGGTGGACCAGCCGGTGTCGCCGACGTACCCGAGGGTCTGGCCCTGCGCGACCCGCTGCCCGACCCCGACGTCGTAGCCGGAGGCGTGGTTGTAGACGGCGGTCAGGTTCACGCCGTTGACGTTGCCCAGGGAGACGTAGAGGCGGTTGCCGTAGACGTCGGAGTAGTAGCTGGAGAGCACGGTGCCGTCGCCCATCGCGACCAGCGGGGCGCCGCACCCGGGGGCGAGGTCGGTGCCGTCGTGCAGGCCGTAGTAGCCGTAGATCGGGTGCGTGCGGTAGCCGTACGGCGAGGTGACCGGGCCGGCCGACGGCATCGTGAACAGGCCGACCGTCTCGCCGGTGTAGCCGGTGCCGGCGCGCTCCGCGGCGCGCTGGGCGGCGAGGATCTTCTCCTGCACCTGCGCCTCCTGCCGCTCGAGGGCGACCAGGGCCTTCTGGTCCCGGGCCCGCGCGGCGCGCGCGTCCTCCCGGGCCGCCCGGCTGGCCCGCACCATGTCCAGGACGCGGTCGCGGGCGGACACGGCCCGGTCGCGCAGCACCCGCATCCGCTCCACGGTCCGGGCGGCCTCGGCCTGCTGGGAGGCGACCAGGTCGGTGGTCTCGGCGACCTCGGCCTCGGTGGCCTCGAGCCGGTCCTCGGCGGCCTGGACGTCGTCGTACGCCGTGGTCTGGGTGCCCACGATGAGCTGCTCGGCCTGCTGCTCGGCCTCGATGTCCTCGAGCGAGCCCGCGGAGAGGAAGGAGGAGAGGGTGCGCAGGCCGGGGTCGCCCGCGCCCTGGTAGATCGAGGTGATCGTCTCGGTGGCCTCGGTGCGGGTCTCGGCGACCTCGATCCGACCGGCGATCAGCGCGGACTGGGCCGCGGCCAGGCGCTCACGGGAGGCGGCGAGCTCGACGCGCAGCGCGGCGTTGCGGTCCTCGGCCTCGAGGACCTCCCCCTCCAGGCGGGTCAGCCGCTCCCGGGCGTCGCCCAGCCGGGCGGTCGCGCCGTCGAGCGCCGCGTCGGCGCGCTGCGCCTGGTCGCTGGCCTCGTCGATGCCGTTCTGCGTGGCCTCGATCCGCTCGCGGAGGTCCTGCTGGCGGTCGCGCAGGCCCTCGGCCGCGGCCGGGGACGTCGAGGACAGGGTGGTGCCCAGGCCACACGTGAGCACGGCAGCCAGGGTGGCTGCCGCGGCACGGCGACGAGGAGCGCTGGGGAAGGAGCGCACGTGTTCCGCCTTCGGCGTTCGGGGGAGGTCAAACAACCCGAAGGTAGAGGGTGAGGGTCAGACTTTGACGTATTTGCGGGTCAGCAGGAGTGTCGGGAGCAGCGTCAGCGCGGGCCCGAGGACCGCCACCACCACGACGGCGAGGCCCCACTCCCCCCAGCCGACCCACGGGATGAAGGTCAGGCCCTCCGCGGCCCGGTCGATGATGCCGAACTTCATGAAGCCGGCCAGCGCCGCCGCGGCCAGCCCGACGCCGATCGCGGCGGTCACCAGGGCCTCCATCAGGAACGGCAGCGCGATGTAGAGCGTCGAGGCCCCGACCAGCCGCATGATGCCGATCTCCTTGCGCCGGGCGAAGGCGGCCAGCCGGATCGTGTTGGCCACCAGCAGCAGCGCCGCGATGACCAGGAAGGCGGCCGTGCCCCAGGCCGCGATCGTCAGGGCGTCGATCGAGTCGAGGATCGGCCCCACGGAGTCGCGCAGGTCCTGGACCTGGGAGACGCCGTCCAGGCCGGCCACGGCGCTGGTCACGCCCGCGAACTCGTTGGGGTCCTGCAGCGTGACCCGCACCGACTGGGCCATGTCGGCCTCGGTCAGCAGCGGGTTCGGCCCGGAGAACGTCTCCTCGCCGTAGAGCTCCTTGACCTTCTCGAACGCCTCCGCCTTGCTCTCCAGCTGGTAGTCGGAGACCTCCGGGTTGTCCGCGACGGTGGTCACCACCTGGTCGAGCTGGGGGTCGGTCACCTCCGACTGGCAGGCGGGGTTCTCGTCGCCGTCGCGGCACAGGTAGACGGTGATCTGGAGCTGGTTGCCCCACTGCTCGGTCGCGCGGTCGGCCTGCTGGGCCAGCAGCGTGCCCAGCCCGACGAGGGTCAGCGACACGAAGAGGGTCAGCACCACCGCGATGTGCATCGAGACGTTGCGTCGCAGCCCCTGACGGAGCTCGGTGAAGATGTAGCGCAGCTGCATGGGGGGTGGCTCCTGGGTCTGCCTGGTCGGGCGGGGTCCGCCGGGGTACGGCCGGGTCGGTCGGGCGGGTCAGCCCGCCGCGCCGTACCCGCCCTGGACCTGGTCACGGACGAGGCGGCCGTCGCCGAGCTCGACGACCCGCTTGCGCATCTGGTCGACGACGCCCGAGTCGTGGGTGGCCATGACGACGGTGGTGCCGGTCTGGTTGATCCGCTCCAGCAGCCGCATGATCCCCACCGAGCTGGCCGGGTCGAGGTTGCCGGTCGGCTCGTCGGCGATGAGGATCATCGGCCGGTTGACGAAGGCGCGGGCGATCGCCACGCGCTGCTGCTCGCCGCCGGACAGCTCGTCGGGCAGCCGCTCGCCCTTGTCGGTGAGGCCCACCAGCTCGAGGGTCTCCGGGACGACCTTGCGGATCTCGCTGCGCGACTTGCCGATCACCTGGAGGGCGAAGGCGACGTTCTCGGACACGTTCTTGTTCTGCAGCAGGCGGAAGTCCTGGAACACGGTCCCGATCTGCCGGCGCAGCCGCGGGACCTTCCAGCCGGCGAGGCGGTTGATCTCCTTGCCGGCGACGTAGACGCGCCCGGACGTGGGCCGCGTCTCGCGCAGCATCAGCCGCAGCGCGGTCGACTTGCCGGACCCCGAGGCGCCGACGAGGAAGACGAACTCGCCCTTCTCGATGTCGACGGTGACCCCGTCGAGGGCGGGCGCGCCCGGGCCGGGGTAGGTCTTGGTGACCTTCTCGAATCGAATCACGTAGATCGATCATAGGTGCTCGGGCCAGCCCTGCGGGGACCCCGCCCGCGCGGTGCGGCCCCCGGGCGGCCCGTAGGCTGCCGGCCGTGCTTCCCACCGACCCTCTCCGACGGCGCCGCGCCGGCCTGGTCGTGGGCGGCGGTGCTGGCCCTCGTGGTCGTGGTGGCCCTGGTCGGGGTCACCCTCGGTGGGACCGGTGGCGACGCGCCCGGCGGCGGTGACGGGTCGGCCGCCCCCGCCCCGACCGACACCGGCACCCCGCTGGAGGACCTCGACACGACCACCCTGGCCGTCGCCCGGCAGCCGTTCTGCGAGGCCGTGCCGCCCGAGGAGGTGCTGCGCGCGCTGGGTCTCGCGGAGGACGCCGGCCGGGTCGAGGCCACGGCGTGGGAGAACGGTCAGCAGACCGCGCTGGAGCCCGGCCTGCGCGACGTCGCGCACGAGCACGGCTGCTCCTGGCGGGCACCCGGCGGCGTCCGCGCCCGGGCGTGGGTCTTCGCGCCGCCCGCCACGGTCGCCGAGGCGCGCGCGCTGCGCACCGCGACCACCGGGGCCGAGGGCTGCGGGCCGGCGGCGGGCGCGGCGGCGTACGGGACCCCCTCGGTCGCCGCCGACTGCGCCGACGGGCCCCGCCGGGAGCGGGTGCACGCCGGGCTGTTCGGCGACGCGTGGCTGACCTGCACCCTGGCCGTCCCGCGCTCCGGCGACGGGGCGCCGACCCGCGAGGAGCTCGCAGCGCGGGCGTCGACGTGGTGCGCCGCGGTGGCCGGCGCCGCGTCCCCCGGCTAGCTCAGGCGTCGGCGACGACCGCGCCCCGCCGCCAGCGGATGCCGGCCTCGAGGAAGCCGTCGAGGTCGCCGTCGAGGACCTGGCTGGGGTTGCCGGCCTCGAAGCCCGTCCGCAGGTCCTTGACGACCTGGTACGGGTTCAGCACGTAGTTGCGCATCTGGTCGCCCCAGCTGGCCTGGGCGTCGCCGCGCATGCCGTCGAGGTGCGCCTTCTCCTCGGCCTTCTTGCGGGCCAGCAGCTTGGCCTTGAGCACGACCATCGCGCTGGCCTTGTTCTGCAGCTGGCTCTTCTCGTTCTGGCAGGACACCACGGTGCCGGTGGGCAGGTGCGTGAGCCGCACCGCGGAGTCGGTGGTGTTGACCGACTGCCCCCCGGGGCCGCCGGAGCGGTAGACGTCGACGCGGATCTCCTCGTCGGGGACGTCGATCTCGTCGGTCTGCTCCAGCACCGGGACGACCTCGACCGCGGCGAAGGAGGTCTGGCGGCGGCCCTGGTTGTCGAACGGGCTGATCCGGACCAGGCGGTGGGTGCCGGCCTCGACCGACAGGGTGCCGTAGGTGTACGGCGCGTGGACGGCGAAGGTGGCCGACTTCAGCCCGGCCTCCTCGGCGTAGGAGGTCTCGAAGACCTCGACGGGGTACTTGTGCTGCTCGGCCCAGCGCGTGTACATCCGCATCAGCATCTCGGCGAAGTCGGCGGCGTCGACCCCGCCCGCGCCGGAGCGGATGGTGACCAGGGCCTCGCGGACGTCGTACTCCCCGGACAGCAGGGTGCGGACCTCGAGGGACTCCACCGCGTCGCGGACCTTGCCGAGCTCGCGCTCGGCCTCGGCCATGGAGTCGGCGTCGCCCTCCTCCTGGCCGAGCTCGACCAGCGCGCCGAGGTCCTCGATGCGCGCGTTGAGCTCGTCGAAGCGGTCGACCTGGCCCTGGAGGTGGGACAGCCGGCCGGTGACCCGGGTGGCGTTGGCCTGGTCGTCCCACAGGTCGGGCGCGGCGACCTGCTCGCCCAGGTCGCGGATCTCGCGGCGCATCTCGTCGATGTCGAGCGCCTGCTCGATGGTCCGCATCGTTGCGGTGAGGTTCTTGATCGCGGAGTCGAAGTCGGGGCCAGCCACGTCAGGGGACTCTACCCGCGCCGCACCGCCCCGGATCAGCCGAGCAGGCGCGCCAGCCGGCGGGCGGGGTTGAGCCCGGTGGCCGCACCGGCGCGCACCACGGCGGGCACCGGCAGGGACAGGCCGGTGAGCTTCTCGAGCAGCAGCCGCCGGTCGGTCCAGGCGGCGTCGCCGGCGAGGAGCGCCTCGGCAGGCCGCCCGGCGCCGCCGGGGCGGTCCGGGTGCAACGACTGCTCGACGGCCACCGCCAGGGGGGTCTGGGCGTTCGGCAGCACCCAGTGCCGGGAGGGGGCGCAGACCATGTCGTGGCGCAGGCTCTCGACCAGCGAGGCCACGGTCGAGGGCGGGGCGGTGAGCAGCAGCGGGGCCGCCCGGGCCACCAGCGCGGTGGGGACCATCGGGATTCGGAGGCGTACGCGGAAGAGACCGGCGGCGGCGCAGAACATGGCCAGGAAGTCGGTGTAGCGCAGCACGTCGGGGCCGCCGACGTCCACGGAGCCCTCCGGGTCGTCGTGCTCGAGGGCGTGGATCAGCATGGTCAGGGTGTCGCTGACCGCGATCGGCTGGACCACGTGGTCCAGCCACGTGGGGACGGGCTGCACCAGCATCAGCGAGGAGATCTGACGGATGATCTCGAACGACGTCGACCCGGCCCCGACCACGACCCCGGCCCGCATCGACAGCGTCGAGCAGGCGGCCTGGTCGAGGATCTCCTCGACCTCCAGGCGGGAGGACAGGTGGCCCGACAGGTGGTCCCGGGCGACGTCGGGCACCAGGCCGGAGAGGTAGACCAGCCGCTCGACGCCGGCCTCGTCCACGGCCTCACGCATGGCGTGGGCGGCGACACGGTCACGGTCGGCGAAGTCGGGGTGGTCCAGGCCGTGCACGAGGTAGCAGACGACGTCGACGCCCTCGACGGCCGCGCGCACCTGGGCCGGCTCCGTGGCCTGCATGACCCGCCACTCGACCCGGTCGTCCCAGGGGAAGGCGCCGGGCACGGGCGGGGAGGAGGCGGTCGCGACGACGGTGTGGCCCCGGTCGAGCAGGGCCGGGACGAGGCGCGAGCCGACGTACCCCCGCGCACCCGTGACCAGGATCGTGCGGGGGGTCTCGGGCGGCGCGCTCGGGTTCAGGCTCACGCTCGCGACGGTAGCCCTCCTGGCGGGCCCGGCCGGGTGGGAAGGCAGGCGGGGCGTCAGGCGGGCCGTCAGGCGGGCGCGTCAGGCGGGCCGGCCGAAGACCTGGGCCGCGTACCAGCGCCCGTCGTCGTCCTTGGCCGCGGCGACGGCGACACGTCGGTAGGTCGGGCTCAGGATGTTGGCCCGGTGACCCTCGGAGCCCATCCAGCCGCGGACCGCCGCCCGCCCGGTGGCGAAGCCGTGGGCGACGTTCTCGCCGGCCGCGTCGAGCCCGCAGTCCTCCATCACCGGGCCCAGCGCCTGGTGGAAGAGCCGACCCTCCGCCGCCATGTCGCGGGCGTGCGCGCGCGCCTTCCGCTGCAGGCACCGCTGGCCGTCCAGACGAGCACGGTCGTGGTCGGCGCGCGCCGCGTTGGTCGCCTGCACGGCGGTGCGGGCGTACCGGTCGGCGGGCGAGGCGTCGGCGGCCGGAGCGACGGCGAGCAGGCCGCCGGCGAGGGCGCCGGCGAGGGCGCCGGAGACGAGGAGGGGTCGCAGGGTCGGGCGCACGGGGCAACGCTAGGCCGCCGGCCCGTCGGCCGGCAGCAGATCGCCCGGACTGGCCCGTGCCTCACTCCGGGTCGACCACGGCGGACCCCGTCGACCCCACGGTGGGCGCGGCGGGGGCGCCCGGGAAGTCCAGCGGGAGGTCGAGCGGGGCGCTGAGCCGGACGGTGACCGTGGTGGCGTCGACGGTCACGTCGTAGACCAGGCCCGGGTAGCGGCCCCGGGCGCCGACCCGGTCCAGGTACGCCCCGACGGCCTGCCGGGCCCGCTCGGCGGTGACCTCCAGGCTGCCCTCGACCGGCACGCCCCCGGTGTAGACCTCCTCCCCCTCCGCGGCGAGGTCGGCGCCCTGGAGCGCGGCCCCGTCGGCCAGGGTGTCCAGGCCCTGCCGCTGCACGTAGGCCGCGGTGGAGTCGACCGCGACCGCGACCACCAGCAGCAGGATCGTGGCGAAGCCGATCACCAGCACCGTGGTCGCCCCCCGCTCGCTCGGGTCCCGGGACGTGCCGTGCCGGGGAGTCACCCGACCTCCTGGAACTGCCCGACCGGGACGGTGTGGGTGGCGTCCAGGCCGAACGCCGGGCGGCCGGAGCCGAGCACGTCGGGCAGCAGCGGCAGCGCCACCTCGCTGGTGACCCGCACGGTGACCACCGAGGTGCCGGCGTGGCAGTCGTCGGGGTAGGGCTCGCAGGTGACCGTGACCTGCATCGGCGCGGTCGCCAGGCCCTGGTCGGCCAGCGCCTGGCGCGCCGCCACCCGGGCCCGCTCGGCGCCGGTCGCGTCGTCGGGCGCGAGGGCGTACGCCCGTCCCGCCGCCCGCGCGGCCGCGGACGTGCCGAACGCCCCGGCCTGCACCTCCCCGACCGAGACCACCACCCACACCAGCGGCAGCAGGAGCAGCGTGCCGAGCCAGACCAGCTCGACCACCGCGCTGCCCCGGGCACCGCGTCGGGCGTCGTGGCGGGCACCGTGGCGGGCACCGTGGCGGGCGTCGTGGCGGGTCGGGCCGCCCGGGCTCACGGCAGCTCCTCGACCGCACGACCGCTGACCGTCAGCCCGACCGAGGGACCCAGCAGCCCGAGCGCCGGCACCTCGGCGCTGACCAGGACCTCGACCGCCGGGGCGCCGCCGATGCTCGTCGGGCGGGCGCGGACGTCGCGGGCGTACCGCGCGGCCAGCGCGCCGTCGATCTGCCGCCGGGTCAGCGCCACCCCGTCCTCCGGGCCCCGGTCGACGGTGGCGGCGTACCGGGCGCCCTCCGAGGCCGCGGCGGCCAGCGTGTTGCGGACCAGCATCACCAGGGCCACCTGGACCACGCCGAGCACCATCGGCACCAGCACGACCAGCACCAGGACGAAGTCGACCACGGCCGAGCCGCGCTCCGCCCGACCGCGTCGCAGCACCGGCCCGGACCTACCGCACCGAGTTCAGCGCGTTGCGCAGCATCTCCGACAGCTCGGTGCGCAGCAGCGGGGTCAGCACCGCCACCACCCCGGCCGACATCACGGTGACCATCACCCACCCGGGCACGTCGCCGCGCTCGTCGCGCCGTCGTGGCCGACCGGGTGCGACGAGCGCGAGGTGGAGCCGGACCAGGAGCAGCAGGATCGGTGTCATCGGGGTTCCTCTCGGGTGGTGCTCGGCGGGTCGGTGCAGGTCAGGTGGTCAGGGAGAGGCCCACGAAGCCGGGCCAGAACGCGAAGACGATGGTCACCGGCAGCACCAGGAAGACCACCGGCGCCATCATCAGGACCTCGCGGCGCGACGCCGCCTCGATCAGCTCGCGGCGCCCGGCCTCCCGGACGTCGGCGGCCTGGGCGTGCAGCACGTCGGCCAGCGGCGTGCCCCGCTCGACGGCGACCGCCACGCCCTGGGCGAAGCGCGCCACCAGCGGCAGGCCGCTGGCGGCGGCCATGGTGTCGAAGGCGGCCCCCACCGGTTCACCGGTACGGACCGCGGCCAGCACGCGGGCCAGGTCGGCCGACAGCTCCCCACCGCTGCGGCGCACGACCCGGTCGAGCGCGGCGACCGGCCCCTCCCCCGCCGCGACCGCCAGCGCGAGCAGCTCGGCGACCGTGGGGAACTCGGCCAGGATGCGGCGCTCGCGGGCCGCGACCTGCGCGGTGAGCCTGCGGTCGCGCAGCACGACCCCGCCGACGAACGCCAGGACGCACAGCGCGACCAGCACCACCGGGTCGCCCCGGCCGGTGACGGTGACCAGCACCCCGTACGCCGCCGCGAGCGCGAAGCCGGTCAGCCCCCAGAGCACCTGCTCGACGCGGAAGTCCTGCACGCCCCGCTCCGACCCGGATCGGCGCAGCCGCCGCTGGACGGAGGACGCACCTCCCAGCACGCGGTCCACGCGCTGCGCGGCCCGCTCCACCACGGGGCCGAGCACACCGCCGACCACCGACACCGGGTCGGTGGCGGCGCCGGTCGGACGCCCCGCCGACAGGCCCACGGACAGGCCCGCGGGCCGTCCTACCTGCGGCAGGTCCCGGACGTACGGCAGCACCCGCACGGCGACCTGCGTGCGCCGCAGGACCAGCACCCGGGCGAGGACCAGGACGAGGCCCAGGCCGGCGCCCAGGCCGCAGACCGCACCCCACGCCGCGGGCGTCATGCGAGGATCCGCCGCTCGACCGGGAGCCGGCCGATGCGCATCATCACGCGGTAGGCCAGGACGCACAGCGCGGCACCACCGACGAGGATCACCACGCCCGCGGCGGAGGAGAAGCGCTGGATGACCTCCGGGCGGCCGCTCATCAAGATCAGCACCGCCCACGGCGCCCCGACCGCGAGCCGGGCGCCGTTGACCGCCCAGGACTGCCGCGACTCCAGCTCGGAGCGGGTGCGCAGGTCGTCGCGCAGGTAGCCGGACAGGTTGCGCAGGAGCCGGCCCAGCTCGCCGCCCCCGACCTCGCGCGCGACCCGCAGGCCCTCGACCACCCGGTCGCCGACCGGGTCGGCGAGGCGTTCCTTGAGCCGGTCCAGGGACTCCCCGAAGCGCCCGGTGACCTGGTAGTCCAGGGCGAAGGCGTCGAAGGCCGGCCGCAGGGGCCCGGGCCCGCGGACCGCCAGCGCGCCCAGGGCGTCGGGCAGGGACAGCCCGGCGCGGACGGCCGAGGCGAGGTTGTCGACCGCCTCGGGCCACACCTCGGCGAAGTCGCGCTGCCGGCGCCGGCCGCGGCTGCCGAGGGCCGCGAGCGGCGCGTACGCGGCCATGCCGGCGAAGACCAGGGCCACCGGCGGAGTGCCGGTGAGGGCCTGCACCACCAGCCCGACCACCGCCCCGCTGGCCAGGCACAGGCCCACCAGCGAGCGCGGTGACACCTCGCCCAGCCCGGCCCGGGCCAGCAGCACCGCGAACCGCGAGGGACGGGCGACGCTGCGGCGGGCCCGGCGCGGCAGGAAGAAGGCCGACCACACCAGGACCAGCCCGAGCCCGGTCCCGATCCCCACCAGTGCTCCCACGTCGCCCCCTCCCCCCGGTGCCCCGGCCGCTCAGCGCTCGGCCAGGAGCCGGTCGAGGTCCAGCCCCGCCCGGGCGAAGAGCTCCGGTCGGGGCGGGCGGCCGCTGCCACGACGCAGCTCCTCGCCGTGCCTCGCGAACAGGGTCTCGGTCTCGATCACGTCGTTCTCGGCCCGCCCCGGGACACCCACGACCTCGTTGACCCGGCGTACGCCGTGGGCGTCGACCCCGAGGTGGACCACCAGGTCGATCGACGAGGCCACCGTGGGCACCACGAACCGGGCCGAGATGTTCTCCCCCGCCAGCAGCGGCAGGGTGCACACCTTCACCAGCGCCTCCCGGGCGCTGTTGGCGTGGATGGTGCACATCCCGGGCAGCCCCGCGTTCAGCGCCAGCAGCAGGTCCAGGCACTCCTCGGCGCGGACCTCCCCCACGATGATCCGCGAGGGCCTCATCCGCAGCGCCTCCTTCACCAGGTCGCGCAGCCGGATCTCACCGGTGCCCTCGAGACCGGACTGGCGGGTCTGCAAGGGCACCCAGTCCGGGTGCGGGAAGCGAAGCTCGAAGACCTCCTCCGCCGAGATCACCCGCTCCCCGCCCGGGACGGCTGCGGCCAAGCAGTTCAACAGGGTCGTCTTCCCTGCCTGCGTCCCTCCGGCGACCAGCACGTTCAGACCGGCCCGGACCGCGGCGTCGAGGAACGCCGCGGCCTGCGACGTGAGGCTGCCGAGCTCCACGAGGTCGGCGAGCCGGGTCGCCCGGAGCACGAACTTGCGGATGTTGACCGCGCTGAACCCTCGCGAGATCCCCTCCAGCACCACGTGCAGGCGATGACCCTCGGGCAGCATGGCGTCGACGAACGGCCGGCTGATGTCGATCCGGCGCCCCGAGCTCTTCAGCATCCGCTCCACCAGCTCGGTCACCTGCGCCGCGGTCAGCACCAGGTTCGTCAGCTCGTGGCGACCGTGCCGCGCCACGAACACCCGGCTGGGGTCGTTGATCCAGACCTCCTCCACCTCCGGGTCGTCGAGCAGCGCCTGCAGCGGCCCGAACCCCGCCACCCGGGCCACGATCTCGCCGACCATCGCCTCCGGGTCGGCCACCGGCAGCACCCGGCCGGTCAGGCTGTGCTCGTCGTGGGCGCGGACGACCTCGACCGCGATCCGGCGCACCGCACCGGCGTCGCGCTGCGGGTCGATGCCCTCGCGCCGCACCACCACCCGGACCTGCTCGTCGAGCTCGTCGACCAGGCCGGCATGACCCCCGGCGCGGCGCACACCGGACCCGGCGTACGCCACAGGCTGCGTCAGCGCCATCAAATCCTCCCGAGCAGGTGGTCCCGACCAGCAGACCGTAGGCCGCACCCGGGGTGCTTGTGGAGCCCCACGGAGCGATCTGTGGACGACCCGAGCAGTTTCCCCACCCCACCGGCCACGCCGGACCCGCCCGCCCCACCAGACCCGCCCGGACAGAGGAAGGACGACGGTGCAGCCACCGAGGCTCAAGGTGGTCGCGCGCGACGCCGATGACCAGTCGTCACCCCCCGGCGTCACCTCGCTCCCCAGGACCCTCCATGCCCCGGCTCTCCTCGCTCAGCTTCCTGGCGCGCTTCGCGCTCATCAGCGGGGCGCTGCTGGGTGTCGCCGGCGTCGTCCTCGCGCAGATGCTCACCGGGATGATCGTCGACCGCGCCGAGGGTCAGGCCGAGCAGACGGGTGCGGCGGCCGTCCGGCTCGGCATCGCGACGCGACTGGATGCGCAGGACTTCGACGGGGTGGTCGACGCCGAGCGGGCGCGGCTGCTCGACACCCTGCTGGAGAGCGCGGAGCGGGAGAGCCGCGCCGCCCAGGACGAGGGGTACCACGCCCTGCGCGTGAAGGTCTTCAACGACGACGGGCTGATCGTCTACAGCGACCTCGACGAGCTCGTCGGGGAGAGCTACCAGTCGGACGACCTGGACCGCGCGCTCACCGGTGAGGTGTTCTCGGGGACGACCCTCATGGAGGACGCCGACGAGCAGGACGACCAGGGCATCGCGAAGGCGCTGGAGGTCTACGTGCCGCTGTCCTACGGGCAGTCCTCCCCGGTCGGCGTCGCCGAGGTCTACCTGCCCTACGAGCCGGTGGCGCGCGCCATCACCGAGGACACGCGCAGGCTGTACGTGGCGCTCGCCGCGACCTTGGTCGTGTTCTACCTGCTGATGTACCGCATGGTCGCCGGCGCCTCGTCACGGCTGCGCGACGGCGCCGCCCACAACGCGTACCTGGCACACCACGACCCGCTCACCGACCTGCCGAACCGCGCCCTCCTCCTGGACCGCCTCGAGCGCGCGGTCCTCTCCGCGCAACGGCACGAGAACGACGTCGGCGTGCTGCTGCTGGACCTCGACCGGTTCAAGGAGGTCAACGACACCCTCGGGCACGAGACGGGCGACCTGCTGCTGCAGCAGGTCGGCAACCGCATCGCCGAGGTGCTGCGAGACGTCGACACGATCGCCCGCCTCGGGGGGGACGAGTTCGTGGTCGTGCTGCCCGACCTCATCGATGCGGAGGCGGCCTGCCTGGTGGCGCAGCGGCTGCTGGACCAGCTGCACCGCCCCTTCACCGTCCGCGGCGTCGCGCTGGCGGTGGAGGCCAGCATCGGCATCGCCTGCTTCCCCGAGCACGGCGAGGACCACGGCGTGCTCCTGCAGCACGCCGACGTCGCGATGTACGTGGCCAAGCAGTCCCGGGGCACGTACGCGGTCTACGACGCCGGCTCCGACGACTCCAGCCTGTCGCGGATCACGCTCCTGGACGAGCTGCGCAGCGCGCTGGAACGCGACGAGCTGGTCCTCTACTACCAGCCCAAGGCAGAGCTCAGCGACGGCACCGTGCGCAGCGTCGAGGCGCTGATCCGCTGGTTGCACCCGACGCGCGGCATCGTCCCGCCGAACGACTTCATCCCCGTCGCGGAGCAGACCGGGCTGATCTCGGCGCTCACCGAGACCGTGCTGCGTCAGGCGCTGCGCCAGGCGCGGGTCTGGAAGGACGAGGACCGCGACATCGTGGTCTCGGTCAACCTCTCCGCCCGCAACCTGACGGACACCCGGTTGCCGGTGCTGGTCGAGGAGCTGCTGGCCCAGGAAGGCGTCGAACCGAGCCTGCTCGAGGTCGAGGTCACCGAGACCAGCGCGATGGCCGACCCCACCCGCGCGGCCGGCGTGCTGCGCGAGCTCGCCGCGCTGGGCGTCGCCGTCGCCGTCGACGACTACGGCACCGGGTACACCTCCCTGGCCTACCTGCGCAGCCTGCCGATCGGGACCCTGAAGATCGACCGGTCCTTCGTCACCGACATGCTCGTCAACGAGGGGAACGCGGTCATCGTGCGGTCCACGATCGAGCTGGCGCACAACCTCGGGCTGAAGGTGGTGGCCGAGGGGGTCGAGGACGTCGCGACCTGCGAGACCCTGGTCGCCCTGGGATGCCACGTCGCCCAGGGTTACTACCTCAGCCGACCGCTGCCGGCGGCCGACATCGCGGGACTGCTCGACCGCTTGGCGCCGCCCGCGACCACGGGGTGCCAGGCGGCCTCCGTCCGCGAGGCGCTCGCCGGGCCGGAGCCGACCGCGCCGTCCTCAGCAGCGCATCCGCTCCTTCTGCGGTAGCGCACGGGCAGCGGACCGCCCTGACCCGAACCGACCCACCACGCCCTTGCCACCGGGGCGCCGCAGGGCCATCCTGCGAAGGACGGCCGCGCGCGCCGCGCGGCCCGGACCACCGGCGGCGGGGGGCTGGCCATGGCCGTGACCCGTCCCGGTCCCGTCGGACCGCCCGGACCGCCCGGTCACGACCTGCTGGGCGCCAGCGGGGTGCCGATGACCGTCCTGGCCCAGGACCCGACCGTGGTCGACGACGGCGGTCCGGTGCTGGCCCGGGTGGTGGTGCCGGCCGAGCGGCTCCAGCGCGGGCCGCGCGGGCACCGGCTGCACGTCGTCGACGTCGGCGTGGGCACCTACGCCGCCGGCGCCCCGGTGGCCCTGCACGACCACGACCCGTGGCACTACGTCGACCGGTGGGCGCCCGGGCACCGCGGCGGCGACGCCCTGGAGCTGGTCGAGGACCGGGCGTTCCACGCGCAGAACGTCTTCGCGGTCGCCGCCCACACCCTGGCCCTGGTCGAGCGGCACCTCGGGCGGCCGGTGCCCTGGCAGTCCCGCTCGCCCCACCTCTACCTGGTCCCCCACGCCCGCGTGGAGGCCAACGCGTTCTACTCCCGGCGGCACGCCGCGGTGCTGTTCGGCTGGCTGCCGGCGGTCGGGGAGCACCCGGCGCTCTACACCGCGCTGTCCTACGACGTGATCGCCCACGAGGTCACCCACGCCGTCCTGGACGGGCTGCGGCCGCGCTACACCGAACCGGGCCTGCCCGACCAGCTGGCCTTCCACGAGGCGCTGGCCGACCTGGTCGCGCTGCTCTCGGTCTTCAGCCTGGCCGGCGTCGCGCAGCACCTGCTCGACCCGACCGGCAGCGGCACCGTCGTCTTCCCCACCGACGCCGACCCAGCGGTGCCACGCCAGGAGGGCCGCGCGGAGACGCTGCGCGCGACCCCCCTGATGTCGTTGGCCGAGCAGATCGGCAGCCGCCGCGCCGCCCGGCACGCGCCCGGGGCGACCCCGGCCGGCCGCTACCCCGCCCTGCGCCGCTCGGTCGACCTGCCGGCCACCCCCGCCTGGCGTGACGACCCGGCCTTCGCCGCGCCGCACCGCCGCGCCGAGGTCCTGGTCGCCGCGTTCATGCAGACGCTCACCGCGATGTGGGCCGCGCGCCTGGAGCCGCTGCGCGACGACGGCGGCCTGGACGCCGGCCGGGTCGCCGAGGAGGGGGTCAAGGCGGCCGGGCACCTGCTCGGCATGCTGCTGCGCTCCCTGGACTACCTGCCACCGGTCGAGCTGGAGTTCGCCGACGTGGTCGACGCCGTGCTCACCGCGGACCGCCGGCTCGCGCCGGACGACGAGCGCGGCTACCGCGACGTCGTGGCGCACACCTTCGCCCGGTTCGGGATCGTCCCGCCCGTGCGGGCGATCGAGGACGTCGACGGCGCCGTCGCCCCGCCACCCGGCGCCGTCTCCGGGCCGGGCCCGTCGGCCGCGGCGGGCGCGGCGGGCGCGGCGGGCGACCCCGACGCCGGCGAGCTGGACGTGCGCTACGAGCACCTGAACCACGTCGCGCTGCGCTCCTCGCCCGAGGAGGTCTACCAGTTCCTCTGGAACAACGCCGGTCCGCTCGACCTCGACCTGCGGCTGACGACCCGGGTGGAGCGGGTGGTCAGCAGCGCCCGGGTCGGACCCGACGGCTCGGTGGTCCAGGAGGTCGTCGCCGACTACGTGCAGAGCGTCCGCACCACCGCCGGCGGGCTGCCCGCGGGGATCCAGGTCCCTGCGGGGGTCCAGGCGGACACGGTCGTGGAGCTGTGGGGCGGCGGGGTGCTGGTCTTCGACCAGTTCGGGCGGTTCCGGCTCCACCAGCGCAAGCCCGTGCTCGACCACGACCGGCAGACCCGGCGGCTGGCCCACCTGGTCGCCCACGACCTCCGCGACCCCCGGGGCGGGCTGGGCACCACCGACGGCCACGACGACGCCCGCCGCTTCTCGCTCCTCCACCACGACGGACCGGAGGCGGGCTGGTGAGCGACCCCGCCGCGGAGACCCCGCAACCGGTCCACGTGCGGCTGCGGGCGTACAAGGTCGGCTTCGGCGACTGCCTGCTGCTCACCGTGACCTACGCCGCCGCGCTGGAGGACGGACGCACCGAGCGGCACGTCCTGGTGGACTGCGGCACCGTCCGGGGACCCGAGGGCGGCCCGCGGATCTCGGAGGTGGCCGCGTGGGTGGCGGCGCACACCAGCGGCAGGCTCGACGGGGTCGTGGCCACCCACCGGCACAAGGACCACGTCGGCGGCTTCGGCGACCGGGGCGCCCAGGAGGCCCTGCGCCCGCTGGCCCCGTCCCTGGTGGTCCGGCCCTGGACCGACGTGCCCGGCGAGCTGCGCGCGGAGGAGGAGTTCGGGCTCGACGGACGGCACCGCCGCTTCCTCGAGGTGCTGGACCGGCTCGGCGAGCGCGCCGAGGAGCTCGAGCGGCTGGCCTTCGACAGCGACCGGGCCGCGGAGCGTGCCGCCGAGCTCGCGGGCCTCGGCTTCACCAACGTCGCGGCCATCGCCTTCCTGGAGGAGTGGGCGCACGACGCGCGCGCGGCGTACGTCCGGGCCGGCGAGACGCTCGACCTGGCCGACGTGGCCCCCGGCGTCCACGTCGAGGTGCTCGGCCCGCCGACGCTCGACGAGGTGCCGGCGCTGTCCCGGTACGCCAAGGACTCCGAGGAGTACTGGCTCGGGCTGATCGGCGAGGCCGCACTGGCCGACCACCTCGGTGAGGGCGGGGAGCCGGCGAGGGAGGAGGCCCGGCGGGTCCTGGCCGAGCCCGACGGCCTCGGCGCCGCCGGCTGGCTGCTGCGCACGCTGGAGGAGGAACCGCTCTCCCAGGGCCAGGACATCGTGGACGCGCTCGACGACGTGCTCAACAACACCAGCGTGATCCTGCTGGTCACCGTGGGTGAGCGCCGGCTGCTGCTGCCGGGCGACGCCCAGGCCGAGAACTGGTCGCTGACCCTGGACCGGTCCCTGGGTGCCGCCGGCCGGGACCGGGACGACGCGCTGGCGCGGTCGCTCGCCGACGTCGACCTGTACAAGGTCGGCCACCACGGCAGTCGCAACGCGACCCCGCGCCGGCTCACCGGCCACTGGGGCGACCGCGGCCCGGACCGGCCGGTCGTCTCGGTGCTGACCACCCAGTCCGGCGTGTTCGGCCACAGCCACGAGGGCGCGGTGCCGCAGCCCGCGCTGGTCGCCGGGCTGAGCGGGTACGGCCCGGTGCACAGCACCGACGAGCTGGCCGCCGACGTGTGGTGGATGGACCTGGAGGCCCCCGCGGTCGGGCCGGCGACCTTCACCTGCACGCCCGGCCCGCCGGTCGGCGGTCCGCCGGTCAGCGGCCAGGCAGCCGTCGCACCCGGGGCCGTGTGACCGAGACGAAGGTCCCGGTGACAACCGGACCCGCCGGAGGCCACGCTGGTCGGGTGGACGCACCTCCCACCACCCAGCTCGCCACCTCCGCCGACGGCACCCGCATCGCCCTGGAGCGCCGCGGCACCGGTCCCGCGCTGGTCATGGTCGAGGGCGCGCTCTGCCACCGGGGCATGGGCGGGTACGAGGAGGTGGCGCCGCTGCTCGCCGACCGGTTCACCGTGGTCGGCTACGACCGCCGCGGCCGCGGCGAGAGCGGGGCAGGCGCGTCACCGTACGCGCCGCAGCGCGAGGTGGAGGACCTGCTGGCGGTGGTGGCGGCCGCCGGGGAGGGTGCTCTCGTCTTCGGCATGTCCTCCGGGGCCGCGCTCTGCCTCGAGGCGGCGCGCCAGTCGCCGCTGACGCCGCGGCTGGCGGTCTACGAACCGCCGTTCGTCCTCGACGACGGCCACCCCGCCGACGACCCGACGCTCAACGCACGCCTGCACGAGCTCGTCGCGCGGGGACGCACCACCCGGGCCACCCAGCTGTTCCTGCGCTGCATGGGGGTCCCGGCGCCGGTCACCCTGGTGATGCCGCTGCTCCCGGTGTGGAAGCGGATGACCGCAGCGGCCGGCACGCTGCCGCACGACGTCGAGATCGTCTCCCCGTACCGGCGCGGGGAACCACTGCCCGAGGGCCACTACGGCGCCGTCACGGCCGGCACGCTGCTGCTGACCGGTGGGGACAGCCCCGCGCACATGCGCCATGCGGCCGAGCAGATCGCGGCGCAGGTCCCGGGGGCCCGCACCGCCGTGCTCGCCGGGCAGACCCACGAGGTCGCGGCGGACGTCCTGGCGCCGGTGCTGGCGGACTACTTCCTCGCTGCCTGAGCGGGCCGCCCGCTGCGGGCCGGGCGTGCGGGCCCGAGGTCACCGGTCGGTCGGGACCGCGATCTCTCCGTACGCCTGAGGAGCATGGTGGTCAGTGACAAGGCGCCCTGGTGGGTCGCTCGCCCGCAGCCGGCCGTCCGCCGGCTCGTCGTCCCTCGGTCGGCACCGCATGCCTTGCCCCCCAGGCCTCGAGGTGGTCCCCATCGAGCGTGCTCCTGCTGGCGAAGGGGTCGCGAGCACCAGGACGAGGTCCGTTCGATCGAGCCGCTCGCGGCGACGACCGACGCGACCCTCAGGCGTGCCCGGCCTGCGGCCCGTCGACCTCGTAGTTGCTGTTGCTGTCGTCGGGCTCGACCGCGTCCGCCGCGGCCTCCTCGCTGATCTCGGCTCCACTGACCGGCGAACCGGCCGCGGTGCCGCCCGCAGGGACCTCGGGGGCCTGGGTGCTCTGGGTGCCGTGGGGCTCGTCGGACGCTTCGACGGTCTCGTGGTCGCTCATGCCGTCAACGTACGCAGGCCGGCCCGGCGTCCGGCCCACCCCGGTGGCCCAGGAGCGAGCGCGACCCCGGTGGTCGAGGAGCGAGCGCAACCCCGGTGGTCGAGGAGCGAGCGCGACCCCGGTGGTCGAGGAGCGAGCGACGCAGCGAGCGTCACGAGACCATCACCCGACAGCCGAACAACAACCGCACCCCCGGTGGTCGAGGAGCGAGCGCCAGCGAGCGTCACGAGACCCATCCGGTCCTGTTACCGAATCTTTGATCGACTGTTGCCCCCACGGTTGTGCAGAACCACCCCTGACCTGTGGAAACAGCACAGGACTGTCGGCGGTGACTGCTTGGATAGATCCATGGCCACCGACGAGGACACCACCACCAGGCACCCCGTGCCCACCGGTGTCCGCACCTGTCGGCCGGCGTCACCGCCCTCGCCGAACGGCCCGTTGTTCGCGCTCGATGCGGCAGTCACCCGCGAGACCATCGTCGCCCTCGCCGACCTGAAGGCCAGGCTCGCGGCCTACTGAGTACGCCGTCCTCGCCCACGCCGACCAGGTCCAGGTCGGCTCCGAGACCGGGTGCACCTCGACCGCGGTCTGGGCCGCCAACGCCACCCGCACCCGCAGGAACGTGGTGGCCGGGCAGGTACGCCTCGCCACCTCGCTCGAGTCGCGGTGGCACCGGGTCCGTCACGCCCTCGCCACGGGTGCGGTGAACGCCGACCAGGCCCGCGTCATCACCGGTGCGTTGGAGGACCTCCCCGACGACCTCGACACCGCCTGCTGGCCGCAGGCTGAGGAGGCGCTGGTCGGGTACGCAGCCGACTTCGACCCCGTCGCCCTGGCCCGCCTCGCCGCGCACATCCTGACCCTGATCGCACCCCAGGTCGGCGAAGAGATCGACCGCAAACGCCTCGAAGACCAAGAACGCAAGGCCGCGCAGAAGCGGCGCCTGACGCTGGCCTTCGACGCCCACGGGGTAGCGCACGGCAGGTTCACCATCCCCGAGGCCCAGGGAAGGATGCTGCAGAAGCTGCTCCTCGCGTTCGCTGCGCCCGGCCACGTCAACTGCACCCGACCCAGACGACACGGGCGAGAAGCGGACCTGGGTGAAGGGGAGGCCCTCGGCGGTGAAGATGGGCGAGGCGTTCTGCGAGCTGATCGAGACCTACCCCCGCGACACCGCACCGAAGCTCGGCCGGATCGACGGCACGTTCCTGGTCACCTTCCCCCTGGACTCGATGCTGACCGGGCTGGGGACCGCGACCCTCGACGACGGCACCCCGATCTCCGCCGCCCAAGCCACCCGGTTGGCGTGCGAGGCGAGGATCATCCCCGTCGTCCTCGGTGGGAAGGGCGAGGTCCTGCACCAGGGCCGTGCCCGGCGGGGTTACACCGCAGCCCAGACCTACGCGATGCACGCCCGCGACCAGGGCTGCACCGCCCGGGGCTGCGACTGGCCGCCGGGGCTGTGCCACGCACACCACAAGAAGCCGTTCTCGCAGGGTGGACTGACCGACATCGACGACGGGTGCCTGTTGTGCCCCCACCATCACGCCCGGGCCCACGACCCGGCGTATGCGATGACGACCCACGCCGACAACAAGGTCACCTTCCACCGGCGCCCCTGAACCCACCGCTCTGCTCAGCAGGTCATGGACACCGCGCCGGGTCTCGTGACGCTCGCTGGCGCTCGCTCCACGAAGCCGTTCTCGCAAGGTGGACTGACCGACCTCGACGACCACCGGGTGTCTGTCGTGTCCCCGACCACCACGCCCGTGCCCATCGACCCGGCGTGATGCGCTGACGACCCACGCCGACCACGAGGCTCACCTTCGCACCGGCGCCCCTGAACCCACGAGCACCACCCGGAAGGTCACGGGCACCGCTGCCGGGTCTCGTGACGCTCGCTGGCGCTCGCTCCTCGACCACCGGCGCTCGCTGGCGCTCGCTCCTCGACCACCGGGGTGCTGCGCTCGTCCGTCGATGACCAGCATCCGGGGTCTCGGCTCAGGCCCGCCGCGACACCGCCACCGCGACGAGGGAGACGATGAAGGTGAGTGCGAGCACGCCCACGAAGGCGCTGCGGTCGGCGGCCGTGCCGATCGCGGTGAAGACCAGACCGGCCACGGCCACGGCGACGGCCGCGCCGACGGAGTCGCTGATGGTGATCGCCGACATCGCCGTGCCCCGCTCGTGCACCGCGGTCCGCTTCAGGACCGCCGAGGTGATCCGGGGGAACATCAGCCCCATCCCGGCCGAGGCGAAGAGCCAGCCCAGGCCGACCAGCAGCCCCGGCAGGGCCAGTCCCGCGATCACCAGGATCATCGCCACCCCGACGGCCAGCAGCACCGCGCCGACCCGCAACGCGGCCTCGTCCGGCAGGCGCTCGCCCAGTCGGCCCTGGACCTGCGAGGCGGAGGCCCAGCTGAGGGTGGCCACGGTCAGCACGAGCCCGCTGACCCAGGTCGCGGCGCCGTACTGCTCCTGGAGCAGGTAGGGCAGGTAGGACTCGCTGGCGAAGAAGGCCCCTGCCACCAGGCCCCGCAGACCGATCACCGAGGGCAGCCCACGGGCGGCGCGCAGGGTGCCCCGCGGCAGCAGCGGGCGCACGGCGAGCAGCGCGGCCGACACCGCGACCAGGCCGAGGCGGCCCGCAGCACACCGGGCAGCGAGCCGAGGAGGTTGAGCGCGACCACCGCGGTCGCCACCGCCACCGCCAGGCCCAGCCGCCCGGCGCCGCCCGGGCCGCCGACCGCCGCGGCGTCGGGGTCCCCGGCCTCCGGCGGCGGCACGTGCCGCAGCGTCGGGACCAGCAGGGCCAGCGCACCCGCGGCGATCAGCACCACGCCCAGGAAGACCCACCGCCAGCCCAGGGTGTCGGCCACCACCCCGGCCAGGAACGGCCCGACCAGGCCCGGCAGCACCCACGCCGCGGCGAAGAGGCCCAGGATGCGCGGCCGGTCGACCTGGGCGTAGACCTGGGCGACCAGGACGTACAGCGAGACGACCAGGCCGCCCAGGCCGAGCCCCTGCGCGAAGCGGCCCAGGATCAGCCAGGTCATGGTGGGCGCCAGCCCGGCCGCGACCAGACCGACGCCGAACAGCGCCACCGACGCCAGCAGCGGGCGCACCGCGCCGTGGCGGTCGGCCCAGGACCCGGCCGCGACCATGCCCACGACGCTGGCGGCCAGGGTCGCCGAGAAGGCCACCGCGAACAGGTCACGGCCGTCGAGGTCCGCGGTCACCGTCGGCATCACCGTGGCGACGGCGAGAGCCTCGAAGGCGGCCAGGAAGACCAGCGCGACGGCGCCGACGGTCGCGCCGCGGTAGCGGGGGTCCAGGAGCGGCGTGGTGCGGTCCCCCGCCAGGTCCTCGGTCGTCACCGCCCCACGCTAGATCGCCTCAGCGGCCGGTCCAGCGCGGGGCCCGCTTCTCGGCGAAGGCCGCTGCGCCCTCCCGGGCGTCGTTGCTGGTGAAGACGGGTCTGGTGAGCGCCTCCTGGCGCTCCCACGACTCCTCGAAGGTCCAGTCCGCGGCCTCGCGTGCGACCTGCTGGGTCACCCGGACCGCGAGCGGTCCGTTGACCGCGATCCGTCCGGCGAGCTCGAGCGCCCCGAGCAGCGCGCCGCCCTCCTCGGTCACCCGGTTCACCAGACCCAGCGACTCCGCCCGCTCGGCGTCGATCGGGTCGCCGGTGTAGAGCATCTCCAGCGCCACCGCCCGGGGGACCCGCTGCGGCAGCAGCACCGCGGCGCCCGCGGCCGCGACCAGCCCACGCTTGACCTCGGGCACGCCGAAGCGGGCGGTACGCGCGGCCACCACCAGGTCGCAGGCCAGCACCAGCTCGAAGCCCCCGGCCACCGCCCACCCCTCGACGGCGGCGATCAGCGGCTTGCGCGCCGGGCGGGCGGTCAGCCCGCCGAACCCGCGCCCGGGCAGCACCGGGCTCTCCCCGCGCAGGAACGCCTTCAGGTCCATCCCCGCGCAGAAGGTGCCGCCGGCCCCGGTCAGCACACCGGCGCGCAGGTGGTCGCCCGCCTCCAGCCGGTCCACCGCCGCCGCCAGCGCCGCGGCGGTCGCGGCGTCCACGGCGTTCCTGACCTGCGGCCGGTTCAGGGTCATCACCAGGACGCCGCCCTCGCGCTCCTCGACCAGCACCGGGCCGTCCTGGGTCCCCGGGCCGTCCTGGGTCCCCGGGTCGTCCCGGCTCCCCTGGCTCGGATCCACCGCGTCCTCCACGTGCTGCTCCCCCCCTCGTCCCGACCTGCCCTCGTCCCGACCTGCCCTGGTTCCAGCCGACCGGCCGACCGGCCGACCGACCGACCGGCCGCTCAGCGGGGCGGCAGCACCACGCTGACGCCCTCGCCCCCGGGGCAGGCGTCCATCCGACCACCCAGCGACTGCACCAGCGTCCGTGCCTGCTCCAGCCGGCCGGTCGGGTCCTCGGGCCCCTCGCCCTCGCGTGGCGGCGGACGGACCCCGGACACCTCGAGCCGGAGCACGGTGGGCGTCCCGACCACGACCATGCGGACGGCGCCCGCCACCGGCCCGTCCGCGCGGGCCTCGGCGCGGGCGCGCTCCAGCAGCACGTCCAGGACGAACTCGATCGGGCCCGGGGTGAGGACCAGCTCGAGGTCGCCCTCCACCGCGGCGGAGAACTCGCGCCCCAGACCGACCAGCCCGTCGGCCCACTGCTGGGCCAGGGTGGCCGCCAGCTCGCGCAACGGCACCGCCGCCCCCGACATCAGCGCGCCCCGTCGGGTCATCCCGACCAGGTCCGCCACCACCGTGTCGAGCTCCTCGACCTGGCCCTGGCAGTGGTGCACCGACGTCTCGGCGTCGGGGTCGAGGCCCTGGCAGGAGAGCTCGTCGAGGTGGAGCCGGAGGCTGGTCAGCGGGGTGCGCAGGACGTGGGAGGCGTGCGCGGTGAACTGCTGTTCTCGGGTGAGCCGGTCCTGGAGCGCGCCGGCGCTGGCCTCGAGGGCGCGGGCGACCGCCTGCACCTCGGGGATGCGGGTGCGGGGCAGGTCCAGGTCGAAGCGGCCACGACCGAGCATGGCGGCCGCGGACGCGAGCTGGGTGAAGGGGCGTGCGAACCACCGGGCCGCCAGCCAGCCGAAGAGGGCGGCCAGGATCGCGCCGAGCACCAGGATGGCGCCCAGCGCCGCGGGGTCGTAGGCCAGCACCGTGCGCCAGCTCCCCGTCGACTCCGAGACCCGGACGACGACGTCACGCTTCGAGGCCGCGGCCCCCACCGGGGTGTCCTCGGCGTCGCCCGCCTCGAAGTCCGCCCCGGTCGCCTCCGCGTCCAGGACGCCGTCGCGGCGCACCTCCAGCCGCTCGACGGGGCCGACGATCGACTCCAGCGCGGCGGAGTCGACGGGGCGCCCGTCGGCGTCGGCGCGCACCACGAGGTCGAGGAGCAGCTGTGCCTGCGCCGTGGCGTGCTCCGCGTCGTAGGTGCGCAGGTTGCCGACCAGGGTGGCGTTGCGGACCGCCCCGAGCACCACGATCAGGCAGAGCTCGAGCGCCACGAAGACGAGGACGAGCCGCTTGCTCACCGCCCGGGCCTGCTAGACATCGTGGCCGCTGCCCTCCAGCCGGAAGCCCACCCCACGCACCGCCACGACCCGCTCGGGCACCTGGACCTGCTCCAGCTTCTGCCGCAGCCGCCCGATCGTCACGTCGAGGGTCTTGGTCGAGCCGTACCAGTTCTCGTCCCACACGTCGGCCATGAGCTTGTCGCGCGAGACCACCTTGTCGCGGTTGACCAGCAGGACCTCGAGGACGTCGAACTCCTTGCCGGTCAGCGGCACCTCGGCCTCCCGGTAGAAGACGCGGCGGGCGGCGGCGTCCAGCCGCAGCCCGTCGAGGGCCGCCTCGGAGGTCGGACCCGTGACCGTGCGGCGCAGCAGCGCCCGCACCCGCGCCTGCAGCTCGGCCAGCCCGAAGGGCTTGGCCAGGTAGTCGTCGGCCCCGTAGTCGAGCCCCACGACGCGGTCGAGCTCGCCGGCGCGCGCGGTGACGATCATGATCGCGCCCTCGAAGGAGAGCTCGCGCGCCTTGCGACAGACCTCGAGACCGTCCATGTCGGGCAGGCCGAGGTCCAGGATGACCACCTCGGCCGGGTTCGCGCGGAGCTCCGAGAGCGCCTTCTCGCCGCTGTCGACCCAGACCACGTCGTACCCCTCCCGCTGCAGCGTCCGGACGAGGGGGAAGGCGATGTCCTCCTCGTCCTCGACGACGAGGACACGCGCGGGGCTCATGGGTCCGGATCGTACCGGTGGGACGCCGTGTGAGAGGGCGAATGCGCACGGCGGCCCGTCGGCGCCGCCCACCCGGTGCGGGTGGGCCTGCTCAGCCCACGGTCCGGGGGTACGTCCGGTGCGCCGCCGGACGGTACGCCGCGGCCCGGCGCGAGGCGCGCAGCCAGTGCACGACCAGCAGGAGACCGACGCCCAGCGCCAGCAGGGCGAGCTCCGGGGTGAACACGCCGCCGACGAACGGGTAGCCGACGAACGGGACGGCCATCACCGACCGGCTGACGGAGGTGCGGTCCGCGATCGGGACCCGGTCGCCGGCGACCTCGACCACGGTCCTGGGCCCCTTCACCCGGAGGACCGCGCCCGAGACGAGCCCGGAGGTCCCGGCGGGCGAGAAGGTCACCACGTCGCCCTTCCTCAGGTCACCCAGGGGCACGGGGCGAGCCAGGACGACCGAGCCCCGGGGCGCGGCGTCGGCCACGCGCTCGTTCATGACGTACCGCTCGAGCCCGGAGGCGGCCGGCACCACCACCAGCAGGGTGGCGGGCGCGAGCACCAGGACCGCCGCCGTGACCCGGACGCGCCAGGACCACGAGCGACGTCGTCGCGGGACGGGCGCGAGCTCCATGGTCAGCTCCGGGTCGGTGGATCGTGGGTGGGTGTCCACACCCCCCCGGAGCAGACGTGGCCAGGGTAGGCCCCCGCGCGGGGCCGTGCACCCCGTTCGGGCATCGAGGGCCGCACGACGTCCCTCGACGGGACACGGCTCGGCGACGGCCTCCGTCGTCAGTCGGCCCTCAGCAGGTCGCCGTGCTCGGTGACTCGCGCCAGGACCTCGTCCGGCCCCAGCTGCTCCAGGGCCAGCGGGTCCTCGGCGCCGGCCTCGACCTCCGCCCAGGTCACCGGTGCCGCCACCCGCGGCCGCTCGCGGCCGCGCAGCGAGTAGGGCGCGACCGTGGTCTTCGACGCGGCGTTCTGCGACCAGTCCAGGAAGACCTTCCCGCCGCGCCGCGCCTTGGTCATGGTGGCGGTCACCAGCCGCGGGTGGGCGGCCGCGAGCTCGTCCGCGACCTCCTTGGCCAGGGCGGTCACCGCGTCGGAGGGCCGGCGCGCGGGCAGCTCGGCGTAGAGGTGCAGCCCCTTGCTGCCGCTCAGCACGGGGCGGACGGCGAGGTCGTGGTCGGCGAGCGCGTCCGCGACCAGCAGCGCCACCTGGCAGCACTCCCCCAGGCCGGCCGGCTCCCCGGGGTCGAGGTCGATCACGAGCCGGTCGGCGTTGCGGGGCCTCCCGTTGCGCCCCACCCTCCACTGGTGCACGTGCAGCTCGAGCGCGGCGAGGTTCGCCATCCAGGTCAGCGTGGCGAGGTCGTCGACGACCGGGAAGACGAGCGTGTCGCCGTGCCGGGAGGACCCGCGCGAGCCCGAGGTCGGGACGCTCACGGTCCGCACCCAGGACGGGGCGCCACGCGGCACGTTCTTCTCGTAGAAGCTCTCGCCGCCCACCCCGTGCGGCCAGCGGATCCGGGTCACCGCCCGGTCCCGCAGGTGCGGCAGCATCACCGGGGCGACCTGGGCGTAGTAGTGGAGCACCTCGCCCTTGGTGAAGCCGGTCACCGGGTACATCACCTTGTCCAGGCTGCTCAGGGTCAGGGTCCGTCCCTCCACCTCCACCCGGACCTCCGCGCGGGGCGGGTCGGCGGCGCGCGGCGTCACGACTGGCCGGCCAGGTCGGCGGGGTCGAGGTCGGCGCGGACCCCGCGGAAGGAGGGCTGGCGCAACCGGGCGTACCCCGCCCCGTGGGTGTCCACGTCGACCACGAGCACCGGGTCGACCCAGTGGGTGCCCCGGGCGTCGGCACGGGGCACCTCGTCGCCGAACGGGCTCGCGGTGCGGGCCAGCGGGGCCAGGAGCGTCGACAGCTCCGTGCTGCGCCTGCCGCCGATGCCGCTGCCCACCCGGCCACGGTAGGCCAGCCCGTCGGTGGTCGGCTCGCCCACCAGCACCGCGGCCAGCGGACCGTCGGGGCCGCTGCCCTCCTGCGGACGCCAGCCCCCCACGACGTACGAGCGCCGGTGCCGGTGGGCCAGCTTCAGCCAGTGCGGGCTGCGACGCTCGAAGGTGTAGCGGGAGTCGCGCCGCTTGCTCACCACGCCCTCGAGACCCTGGGTCCGGGTGGCCTCGAGCAGCATCGCGCCGTCGTCGTACGCCGCGGGCACCTGCCACCCGGTGGCGCCGAGACCGTCGGGGCCGGCGAGGCCCTCCAACCGGGCGCGCCGCTCGTCCCAGGCGAGGCCGGTGAGGTCCTCCCCGTCGAGGTGCAGCAGGTCGAAGACCATGAAGGTCGCCGGCACCCGGTCGGCCAGCGCGGCCGCCGTGCTCGCCCGGCGCACGTGCATCCGTTCCTGGAGCGTGCGGAAGTCCGGCAGGCCGCGCTCGTTGAGCGCGATCACCTCGCCGTCGACGAGCAGGTCGCGCCCCGGGAGCGGGCTGACGGACAGGTCCGGCCAGGCCACGGTGACCTCGTTGTCGTTGCGGCTGGTCATCCGCACGACCCCGCCGAGCGACGCGTCGCCGCGCGCCAGCACCCGCACCCCGTCCCACTTGACCTCGTGCGACCACCGGTCCCCGGACGGCACCTCGGTGGTGGAGGTGGCGAGCATGGGGCGCATGGGGCCATCCTTGACCCCATGCGGGCGATCTGGAAGGGCGCGGTCTCCTTCGGGCTGGTCAGCGTGCCGGTCAAGCTGTACGCCGCCACGGAGAGCCACGACGTCTCCTTCCGGCAGGTCCACGCCTCCGACGGGGGCCGGATCCGCTACCAGCGGGTCTGCTCGGTCGACGGCGAGGAGGTGCCGTACTCCGAGATCGCCAAGGGCTTCGAGACCGAGGACGGCGAGATGGTCGTCCTCGACGAGGACGACCTCGAGTCGCTGCCCTCGACCGGCTCGCGCGAGATCGCGGTCGAGAAGTTCGTGCCCAGCGACCAGATCGACCCGATGCTGTTCGAGAAGTCCTACTACCTCGAGCCGGAGAAGACCGGGGCCAAGCCGTACGCCCTGCTCCGCCAGGCCCTCGTGGAGGCCGACCGGATGGCCGTGGTCACCGTGGCCCTGCGCCAGCGGACCTCGATCGCGGTGCTGCGCGTGCGCGACGACGTGATCGTGCTGCAGACCATGATGTGGCCCGACGAGGTCCGCACGCCCGACTTCTCGGTCGAGCCCGGTGACGTCAAGGACTCCGAGACGAAGATGGCCACGATGCTGGTCGAGACCCTGGCCGGCGACTTCGACGCCTCGGAGTTCGAGGACGACTACGCCGGCGCGGTCAAGGCGATGGTCGAGGCCAAGATCCAGGGCGGCGAGATCAAGCGCACCCCGACGTCCACGAAGTCCTCCGGCGAGGTCGTGGACCTCCTCGCCGCCCTGCAGCGCTCGGTCGAGGCGGCCCGCAGCTCCCGCGGCGAGGAGCCGGCCGAGGAGCCCGCCCCGAAGCAGGCGAAGAAGAAGCCGGCTGCCAAGAAGGCGCCCGCCAAGAAGACCCCCGCGACGAAGGCGCCCGCCAAGAAGACCACCGCGGCGAAGAAGAAGTCCGCAGCGAAGAAGAAGCCGGCTGCCAAGAAGGCCAGCTGAGCGGCGGTCAGGCCCGCAGGCTGCGCACCGTCCGCAGCGCCACCGACATCCGGGCCAGGTCGGCCTGGTCGTCGGAGCAGATCCGGCGCAGCGTCGTCGTCGCCCGCTCCACCGCGGTCTGACGGTGCTCCTCCCAGGCCGCGATCCGGGCGGCCGCGCCCTCCTCGGCCCCGGTCTCGCGCAGCACGGCGGTGGTCAGCTCGTCGTGCACGGCGTGCAGGTCGTCGCGCAGCGCGGCCCGCGCCATGGTCTCCCACTCGTCGCGCCGCGGCAGGGCCAGGATCCGCCCGACCAGCGCGGGCAGGCCGAGCCGCTCCCCGAGGGTGAAGTGCACCCGGGCGACCTCCCCGGGGTCGAGCCCCTCGGCCTCGGCCGTGGCGACCACGCCCAGCAGCTGGTACGCCGGCCCGAGCACCGCCACCCGCTCGGCGAGCTCCCCGGCCACCCCCGCGTCGACGAGCTCCCCGCGGCGCCGCTCGAAGCCGGCGAGCTCGGCGCCGGTGAGCAGCTCGGGCAGCCGGGCCATCACCCCGGGCACCGCGTCGGCGAAGGTCGCCGCGACCGCGGCGGTGTCGAGGGGCTCGTGGCGCCGGCTGACCAGCCACCGCGACGCCCGCTCGACCAGGGTGCGCATCTCGATCCGCATCCGGGTCTGGACGGTGGCGTCCAGCTGGTTGTCCAGCGCGGCCACGTCGTCGCGCAGCGCCCGCGACCCGACGATCTCGCGGGCGACGAAGTTGGCGCGCACCAGGTCGGCGGCGCTCGCGCCGGTCTCGGCCTCCAGGCGGGGCCAGTAGGTCAGCCCGGCGACGTCGACGAGCTCGTTGACCACGCGGGTCACCACGATCTCGCGGCGCAGCGGGTGCGCGCGCACCGCGGCGGGGTGCTCCTCGCGGATCCGGGTCGGGAAGTACTCCACCAGGTCCTGCTCGAACCACGGGTCGTCGGGCACGTCGGAGTCGAGCAGCTCGTGGGCCAGCACGATCTTGGTCCAGGCCAGCAGCACGGCCAGCTCGGGGCTGGTCAGTCCCTCCCGCCGCTCGAGGCGACGACGCACCTCGCGCCGGGACGGCAGGCCCTCGATCTCCCGGTCCAGGGCGCCGGCCGCCTCGAGCCGCTTCATCCACGTCTCGTGCACGTGCAGCAGCGACGGCGCGTGGGCCGCGGCGTTGGCCAGCGCCAGGTTGTGCTCGGCGTTGTCCTGCAGCACGAGCGCGGCGACCTCGTCGGTCATCGAGGCCAGGGTCGCGTTGCGCTGCTTGGCGGTGAGGTCCCCGTCGGCCACCACGCGGTCCAGCAGGATCTTCAGGTTCACCTCGTGGTCGGAGGTGTCGACCCCGGCGGAGTTGTCGATGAAGTCGGTGTTGATCCGCCCGCCCTGTCCGCCGGCGCCGCGCAGGGCGTACTCGACCCGCCCGGCCTGGGTCAGGCCGAGGTTCCCGCCCTCGCCGACGCAACGGGCGCGCACGGTCCGGCCGTCGACGCGGATCGCGTCGTTGGCCTTGTCGCCGACCTCGGCGTGGGTCTCGTGCGCGGCCTTGACGTAGGTGCCGATGCCGCCGTTCCACAGCAGGTCGACCGGGGCGGCGAGGATCGCGCTGATCAGCGCGGCCGGGGTGAGGGTGGTGACGCCGTCGGCCAGCCCGAGGGCCTCCCGGGCCTGCGGGCTGACCGGGACCGACTTGCGGTCGCGGGACCAGACCCCGCCCCCCTCGGAGAGCAGCGTGGTGTCGTAGTCGGCCCAGCTGGAGCGCGGCAGGTCGAAGAGGCGCTGCCGCTCGGCGAAGGAGGTCGCCGCGTCGGGGTCGGGGTCGAGGAAGACGTGGCGGTGGTCGAAGGCGGCCACGAGGCGCACGTGCTCGGAGCAGAGCATCCCGTTGCCGAAGACGTCCCCGGACATGTCGCCGATGCCGACGCAGGTGAAGTCCTCGCGCTGGCAGTCGATCCCGCGCTCGCGGAAGTGCCGCTGCACCGAGACCCACGCGCCGCGCGCGGTGATCCCCATCGCCTTGTGGTCGTAGCCGACCGACCCCCCGCTGGCGAAGGCGTCCCCCAGCCAGAACCCGCGGGCCAGCGCGATCTCGTTGGCCAGGTCCGAGAAGGTCGCGGTGCCCTTGTCGGCGGCCACCACCAGGTAGGAGTCGTCGCCGTCGTGGCGGACCACGTCGGGCGGGGGCACGGTGGCCCCGTCGACGCGGTCGTCGGTGACGCAGAGCAGCCCGGTGATGAAGGTGCGGTAGCAGGCCTGTCCCTCGGCCAGCCAGGCCTCGCGGTCGGCCGGGTCGGGCAGCTGCTTGGCGAAGAACCCGCCCTTCGCACCGACCGGCACGATGACGGTGTTCTTGACCATCTGGGCCTTGACCAGGCCGAGCACCTCGGTGCGGAAGTCGTCGCGACGGTCGGACCACCGCAGCCCGCCACGCGCCACCGGACCGAAGCGCAGGTGCACGCCCTCGACCCGCGGGGAGTAGACGAAGATCTCGTAGAGCGGGCGCGGGTCGGGCAGGTCCGGCAGCTCGGCGGGGCTCAGCTTCAGCACCACCACCCCGGACGCGGCACCCGACCCGTCGGACTGGAACCAGCTGGTGCGCAGGGTGGCCCGCACGTGCGACAGGTACGAGCGCAGGATGCGGTCCTGGTCCAGGCTCGCGACCTCGTCGAGGGCGGCCTCGATCCGGCCCTCCAGTCCCGCGCAGCGCTCGACCCGGCGGGGGTCGTCGGCCGCACCGAGGGCGGGGTCGAACCGGGCCTCGAACAGCGCCACCAGCAGCCGGGCCACGCCCGGCTCGGCCAGCAGCGCCTCCTCGATGTAGTCGAGGGCGAACGGCGCCTGGCCCTGGCGCATGTACTTGGCGTAGGCCCGCAGCACCGCCACCTGCCGCCAGCCCAGGCCGGCGGCCAGGACCAGCGCGTTGAACCCGTCGATCTCGCAGGCGCCGTCCCAGACCGCGCGCACGGCGTCGGTGAACAGCATCCGCGCGCCCTCGGGCAGCACCTCGTGGTGGCGCAGGCCGAACTCGTAGACGTGCGAGGGCCGGTCCAGGCCCACCAGCGCGTACGGCCGCTCGTCGACGACCTCGACGCCCATCGAGGACAGGGTGGGCAGCACGTGCGAGAGCGAGAGCGGGTCCCCGACGCGGAACACCTTCAGCCGCGCCTCCCCCGGCCCGGCGTCCAGGGGCTCGTGCAGGACCAGGTCCCGGCCGCCCTCGCCCGACCCGTCGCCCGCGACGGCCTCGAGCCGACCCAGGTCGAGCGAGGCGGTGCGCGGCGAGAAGTCCTCCTTGTACGCCTCGGGCCACGCGTCGGCGTACCGGCGGCCCAGCCGCGAGCCGGCGTCCTCGCCGTACTCGACGAGCACGGCGGAGACGAAGTCGTCGCGCCAGGACCGGGACGCCTCGCCCAGGCGCCGCTCCAGCTCGGCGGTCTCGATCTCCGGGACGGGCACACCCGGACCCAGGTGCACCACGAAGTGCACCCGCGCGGTCGTCGACTCGTTGATGCGGACGGTGAACTCGACCGACTCCGCGTGCAGGTGCTGCTGGAGGATCTGGGCGAAGCGCTCCCGCACCGCGGTGTTGTAGCGGTCGCGCGGGAGGTAGACCAGCACCGAGACGTAGCGCCCGTAGGTGTCGCGACGCACGAACATCCGCAGCGCCCGACGCTCGCGGGCGTGCATCGCGGCCTCGACCAGCGGCGCCAGCTCGTCGACGTCGGTGTGGAAGAGCTCGTCGCGCGGGTAGGTCTCCAGGGTGTCCATCAGGGCCTTGCCGGCGTGGCTGCGCCGGTCGAACCCGCTGCGCGCGAGCACCGCGGCGGCCTTCTCGCGCACCAGCGGGATCCGCAGCAGCGACTCGGTGTAGGCCGCGCTGGAGAACAGCCCGATGAACCGGCGCTCGCCGGTGACCTCGCCGGCGGCGTCGAAGGTCTTCACGCCCACGTAGTCCAGGTAGGCCGGACGGTGCACGGTGGCCCGCGAGTTGGCCTTGGCCAGCACGAGCAGGGTGCGCTCGCGGGCCCGTGACCGCACCGCCTCCGGCAGCCGGCCCATCGCCCGGGTGACGTCGGGGTCGTCCCGCAGCACGCCCAGGCCGGTGCCGGGACGCGCGCGCAGCACGTCCTCCTCGGCCCCGTCGACCTCGGCGGTGACCAGGTCGTACTCGCGGTAGCCGAGGAAGGTGAAGTGCTCGTCGCCCAGCCAGGCCAGCAGCTCGCGGGCCGAGCGGACGTCGTCGGCCGGCAGGCCCGGGGGCGGGTCCTCGTCGAGCTCGTCGACGATGCCCTGGATGCGGGCGTGCATCTTGTCCCAGTCCTCGACCGACTCGCGCACGTCGCGCAGCACCCGCTGGACGTGCTCGGCGATCTCGGCGGGGTCGTCGTCCTCGCGCAGCCGGTCGATCTCGACGTGCATCCACGACTCCCGGACCGCCCCGGCGGCGGGCTCGGCGACCCCGTCCTCCAGCGGTTCCAGGTCCTGCAGCGCCCCGGTGACGTCGCGCACCGCGTCGTAGACCGGGTGCACCACCAGGTGCACCTCCCGCAGCTGGCGGGACAGCTCCATGGTCAGCGAGTCGACCAGGAACGGCATGTCGTCCACGACGACCTCGACCACCGAGTGCCCCGCCGCCGACCAGCCCTGGTCCCCCGGGGTGGGGGTCAGCACCCGCACCTGGGCCGTGCCCTGCGGCCGCAGCTGCGCGGTCCGGTGGTGCGAGGCGAAGGCGCCCCAGATGTCGGCGTCGCCGCGGTCGAGGAGGTCCTCGACCGTCGCGTGGCGGTAGTAGGAGCGCAGCAGCGCGTCCAGCCGCTCGCGCGGCGGCCCCCCGCTGCCCTTGCCGTGCCTCGCCAGCCCGACCGCCTGGTCGAGGAGCTGGTCCTTGTCGGGCTCGTGCGTCGCCGTTGACACCCTCCCGACCCTAGTGGGGCGTGGGGCCGTACGGGGCCCCTGGTCCATGATGTGCGCCATGACGAAGCGGATCACCCACGAGCTGACCTACGACGCGCCCCTGGAGGCGGTCGCCGCCATGCTCGGCGACGCGGCCTTCCGGGAGGAGGTCTGCGAGGCCCAGCACGTGCTCTCCCACGACGTGACGGTCTCCGCGCCCGGCGGCGGGGCCAAGCACGTGCGGATCGACCAGGAGCAGAGCGCCTCGGGCCTGCCGTCCTTCGCGACCAGGATCGTCGGCGACTCGATCCGCATCGTGCAGGAGGAGGACTGGACCAGCAGCGCCGAGGCCGACATCACCGTGTCGATCCCGGGCAAGCCCGGTGACATGACGGGCACCGCGCGGCTGGCGGAGTCGGGCGGGGTGACCACGGAGACCGTCGTGCTCGACGTCACGGTCTCGATCCCGCTGGTGGGCGGCAAGGTGGAGGGCCTCGTGGCGGACATGCTGCTGAAGGCCCTGAAGACCGAGAACCGGGTCGGGCGGGACTACCTCTCGCGCTGAGCCGGCTCGTCCTCGCCGGGCCCGCACGGGCCCGCACCGGGGCCCGCACCGGGGCCCGCACCGGGCTCGACCCTCGCGTCCTGGCGACGACGCACGGCCACCACGACGCCGAGCACCAGGAACGGCCCGACGGCGAGCAGGAGCGTGAGCACCAGCTCGACCGGGTGCAGGGCGCCGAGGTGGAGCGGGAGGACCGTCATGGTCCACCCATCATCCCCCGGCGCCCTCGGCGCCCGCGCGGGCGGGCGACCGGTGGGGCGTCAGCCCATGTGCGGGTAGCGGTGGTCGGTCGGAGCCACGAAGGTCTCCTTGATCGACCGCGGGGAGGTCCAGCGCATCAGGTTCGACGGGGCGCCGGCCTTGTCGTTGGTGCCCGAGGCGCGGGCGCCGCCGAAGGGCTGCTGGCCGACCACGGCGCCGGTGGGCTTGTCGTTGACGTAGAAGTTGCCGGCCGCGAAGCGCAGCTCCTGCTGCGCCCACTCCACGGCACGCCGGTCGCGGGCGATGATCGCGCCGGTCAGGGCGTAGCGGGCGCTGGACTCCATGCCGCGCACGACGCGCTCGAAGTCGGCGTCCTCGTAGACGTGCACCGCCAGGATCGGGCCGAAGTACTCGGTGGTGAACATCTCGTCGGTCGGGTCCGAGCCCTCGACGAGGGTCGGCCGCACGAAGTAGCCGGTCGAGTCGTCGGTCGTGCCGCCCGCCACCACGTCCAGGCCGTCGGTGGCGTGGGCGCGCTCCAGCGCCGTGCGGTGCTTGGCGAAGGCGCGGTCGTCGATGACGGCGCCCATGAAGTGCGACAGGTCGGTGACGTCGCCCACCGAGAGGGCCTCGGTGTCGGCGACCAGGCGGTCCTTGACCTGCGCCCAGACCGAGCGGGGCACGTAGGCCCGGGAGGCCGCCGAGCACTTCTGGCCCTGGAACTCGAAGGCGCCGCGCAGCATCGCCACGCGCAGCACGTCGGGGTCCGCGGAGGGGTGCGCGACGATGAAGTCCTTGCCACCGGTCTCCCCGACGATGCGCGGGTAGGACCGGTAGCCGGTGATGTTGGCCCCGACCTGCTGCCACAGGTGCTGGAAGGTCGGGGTCGAGCCGGTGAAGTGGATGCCGGCGAGGTCCGGGTGCGCCAGCGCCACCTCGGAGACGTCGAGCCCGTCGCCGGGCAGCATGTTGATGACGCCGGGAGGCATCCCGGCCTCCTCGAGCAGCTGCATCGTCAGGGAGGCCGCCAGCTGCTGGGTCGGCGAGGGCTTCCACAGCACGGTGTTGCCCATCAGCGCCGGGGCGGTGGGCAGGTTCCCGGCGATGGCGGTGAAGTTGAACGGGGTGATCGCGTAGACGAAGCCCTCGAGCGGGCGGTGGTCGCTGCGGTTCCAGACCCCGGTGCTGTTGGCGATCGGCTGGTCGGCCACGATCTGGCGCGCGAAGTGGACGTTGAAGCGCCAGAAGTCGATCAGCTCGCAGGCGGCGTCGATCTCGGCCTGGAAGGCCGTCTTGGACTGCCCCAGCATGGTCGCGGCGTTGATCCGCTGCCGCCAGGGCCCGGCCAGCAGGTCGGCGGCCTTGAGCAGGACCGCGCAGCGCGCGTCCAGCGACATCGACCGCCACCCGGGCGCGGCGTCGGCCGCCGCGGCGACCGCGGCCTCGGTGTCGCCGGTGGTCGCGCTGCGGATCGTGCCGAGCAGGTGCTGGTGGTCGTGCGGCTGCACGACCGGGATCTCGCGACCGCCGCCCGTGCGTCGCTCGCCGCCGACGACGGCCGACAGGTCGTGCTCGGTGCCCTCGAGCTCGACGAGGGCGGCCTCGAGGCCCGCGCGCTCGGGCGAGCCCGGGGCGTAGGTCAGGTTGGGCTCGTTGACAGGGGCCGGCGGGTGGGTGGTCGCGTCCATGGGCGCGATGCTGTCACCCGGGTCGCACGATGTCGAAGCGGCTCAGAGCTCGCCGCGCAGGAGGTGCGGGACCTCCTGGGTGGCGAACCACCCGAGGTCGTCGTCCTCGGCGGCGTCCTCGCGGGTGTCGACGTGCACGGCCTGCACCCGGCGCAGGGGCACCGCGCCGTCGGGGTCGTCGGCCTCGCCGAGCTCGGCGACCAGCACGGTACGCCGGCCGCCGGCCTCTCCCCTCGAGGCGAGCAGCGCCGCGGAGGCGGCCGCGGCCTCGACGAGCGCGGCGTACTCCTGCTCCTCGTCCTCGGGCGCGGTCAGCCGGCCCTCGCCGGGCGGCACCTCGCCGGCGGCGTGGGCGATGCCGAGGTCGCGGAGGGTGGTGGGGATCCAGATGCGCACTCAGGCCTCCTGGTCGCGGGTGGTGGCCTGGCGGGCGGCCCGGCGCGAGGCCCGCCCGCGGGGGGCCCGGGGCCGCGCGTCGTCGGAGGCGTCGACCAGCTCCTGGAGCGCCTCCAGGACACAGCTGCCGAGCACGTCGGCGTCGGGGATCGCGTCCCGGTCGGCGGTGATGCCGTAGGTGACCCCGCCGTCGTAGGAGGTGACCGCGATCGCGAGGCGCTGGTCGGGCAGCAGCGGCGGCACCGGGTAGGAGGCCACCAGGCGCGCGCCCGCGGCGTAGACCGGGCTCTGCGGGCCCGGGGCGTTGGTGACGCACAGCGCGAAGTCGCGCCGCACCTCCTGGGCCGCGGCCCGCGCACCGACGGCGTGGAAGGTGGTGGGGGCGAAGCCGGCGATCCCGGCCAGCCGGTCCGCGGCCACGCTCTTGCCGGTGGCGTGGTGGGCGGCGAAGGAGTACGAGACCTGGTGCAGCCGGACCACCGCGCTGGGCTCGCCGACCGGCAGGTCGACCTCGTGCACCGTGATCTGGCTGCCGAGCGAGGTGGCCTCGAGGTCCTCGTCGATCACCGACACCGGGACCACCGCGCGGACGTGCCGGGTGGCCGGCAGGGCCTCGCCCCGCGTCATCAGCCACGCCCGCAGCCCCCCGGCCACCGAGGCCAGGATGACGTCGTTGACCGTGCCGCCGTGGGCGTCGCGCACCAGCCGGTAGTCGGCCAGCCGCGTGTCGAGGGTGACCACGCGGCGCTGCTGGGACAGCGGGCCCCGGAGCACCGAGGGGCGGACCGGGCGGCGACCGGTCAGCGCACCGACCACCCCGCGGGTGCGCCGGCCGGCCTCGTCGACGGTCAGGGCGACCCGGCCGGAGGTGCTGCGCACGGTGCCGACCAGCGTGCGGGGGTCGGTGACGGTGTCGCGCACCGCCTCCGCGAGCAGCCCGACCGGGCTGCGGCGGCGCGGACGCCAGGTGTCGGTGTCGTCGGCCGCGGCGGCCGCTCCCGGCCCGCGCGCCCCGGGCAGCCCGTCGAGCAGGACCTGGCCGAGGTCGACGGTGTCGATGCCGTCGACGAGGGCCTGGTGGCACTTCAGCAGGACCGCGACCTGGCCGCCCTCGAGGCCCTCGACGAAGTAGATCTCCCACAGCGGCCGGGAGCGGTCGAGCGGTCGCGAGACGATGCGGGCCACCAGCTCGCGCAGCTGGTCGCTGCTGCCCGGCCGCGGCAGGGCCGAGCGGCGTACGTGGTAGGCCAGGTCGAAGCCGACGTCGTCGACCCACACCGGGTTCGCCAGGCCGCCGGGCACCCCCTGGACCCGTTGCCGGAAGCGCGGGACGAACGCGATCCGGTCGCGCACCAGCGCCACGAACCGGTCGTGGTCGAAGCCGGAGGAGCCGGGGTCGAGGATGTCGACGGTCGTGGTGTGACGCGGGGTCGTCAGGTCCTCCTCCTGCAGGAACGCCAGGTCCCGTGGTCGCAGCCGCTCGCTCACCCTCGCCCACCCATGCCGTGCCCGCCCCCATCGTCCGTGCGTCCCGGAAGGTCCACCGTCGCCGTCCGGCTTGGCGCTCATGGGATTCTGGCAGAGGTGCCGCACCGACGCGGGCCCCCCGACCCGAGAGGACGATCGATGCGGCGCCTGCCGGCCCCCCTGCCGCCCCTCGCCCCGACCCTGGCGCTCCTGCTCTCCCCGGCCCTGCTGGGCGCGAGCGGGTGCGGCGCGACCGGTCCCGGCAGCGCGGACGCCACGGACGCCACGGACGTGGGGGTCGTCGTCGAGGTGATGATCGAGGACGGTCGGGCGCGTCCGGCCGGCGACCGGGTCGAGGTCCCGCTCGGCGAGAGCGTCGCGCTCGTCGTGATGGCCGACTCGGCCGGGTTGATCCACGTCGAGGCCGACGGGGCGCAGCAGATCGAGTACGAGCCCGGCACCACGACGTTCGCCCTGGACATGGAGCGGGCCGGGCTGGTCGACGTCGAGCTCCACGACCCCGACCAGCTGCTGGTGCAGCTCGAGGTGCGCTGAGGTGCTGGCGACCACCGCCGCCGTCCCCGTGGCCCACGGGCTGGGCGGCCAGCAGGACCTGCCCGTCCCGCTCTCCCTGGCCGTGGCCGGGTCCGTGGCCGCGCTGGTCGTCTCCTTCACCGTCCTCGCGGTGGCCTGGCGCAGCCCCCGGTACGCCGGGCGCCCCGCCCGGACGGTGCCGGCGCTCGGCCGGGTGGTGCTCTCCGGGCCGTTCCAGGCCGCGCTGAAGGTGCTGGGCCTGGTGTTCCTGGCCTACACCGTCATGGTCGCCACGCTGGGCGAGGACCTGCTGACCAACCCGGTCTTCGGCATCTTCCTGGTGTGGCTCTGGGTGGGGATCGTGCCGGCCTCGCTGCTGCTGGGACCGGCGTTCAGGGCGATCAGCCCGCACCGCACCCTGGTCGAGCTGCTCGCCCGCGCCACCGGGGGCGACCCGGAGGACGGGGTCGCGCGCTACCCCGAACGGCTCGGCTACTGGCCGGCGGCGCTCGGGCTGCTGGCCTTCGTCTGGTTCGAGCTGGTCTACCCGTTCAGCACCGAGCTGGGCCCGGTCCGGCTGTGGCTGGCCGGCTACCTCGGCGTGATGATCGTGGGCGGCTCCGTCTTCGGCACCCGGTTCTTCGAGCGGGCCGACCCCTTCGAGGTGTACTCCTCGCTGCTGGCGAAGCTGTCCCCGTGGGCGGTCGGGCCCCCCGGTCCGGGACCCGGGGACCGCCCCGGCGCGCGGCTGCTGCTGCGCAGCCCGCTGGCCAACCTCGACACGACCGTGCCGCGGCCGGGGCTGGTCGCCGTGGTCGCGGTCCTGCTGGGCAGCACGGCGTACGACTCCTTCCGCGAGGCAGCCCCGTGGGTGCGGTGGGTGCAGACCTCGGAGGTCTCCCCCACCCTGGTCGCCAACGCGGCCATGCTGGGCACGATCGTGCTGGTCGGGGGCCTGTTCGCCGCGGCGTGCGTGCTCACCCCGGTCGCGGCGGGCACGGCGCGCCGGGAGCTGCCGGCCGCGTACGCGCACGCCGTGGTGCCGATCGTCGCCGGGTACATGGTCGCCCACTACGCGACGTACTGGTTCGAGCGGGGGCAGGTCACGCTGGCCCAGGTGAGCGACCCGTTCTCGGACGGGTCCGACTGGTTCGGCACGGCCGGGCTCGGCGTGGACTACTGGCTCTCGGAGCACCCCGGGTTCCTGGCCACGCTGAAGGTGGCGGCGGTGGTGCTCGGCCACGTGGTCGGGGTGGTGGCCTCCCACGAGCGTGCCGTCGGGCTGCTGCCGCGCCGTCACCAGCTCACCGGCCAGCTCGCGCTGCTGGTCGTGATGGTGGTCTTCACCGCCGGTGGGCTGTCCCTGCTGTTCGCCGGCTGAGGCCGGTCCCGCCCTACCGGGCGCGCCGGCCGGCGCGGGCCCCGCGGCGGACCGTCCGCGCCGGGCCCGTACCGGTCCGGCTCCCGGGCTCGACGACGTCGACCACGGCGGCCACGGCGCGCAGGAGGGCGGAGTCGCCGCCCTCGACCAGGGTGCGCCCGGTGACCAGGGACCGGTCGACGGCGGCGAGGTCGTGGGGCAGGAAGTGCAGGCTGGTGCTGCGCCCGAAGCCGGACACCATCGCCGCGACCTCGCTCTCGGACCACCCGAGGCCGGGGCGCATCCGGTTGACCAGCACCCGCACGTCGACCGGGCCGACCGTCTCGCGCAGCTCCACCAGCGCCCGGGCCAGCCGGGCCAGGCCGACCGGGTCGGCCGCCCCGACGACGAGCACCTCGTCGGCGCTGCCGAGCGCCTCGACGGTGGCCTGGTTGCGACCGCCGCGACCGGCCAGGTCGGGGCCGGGGTCGCCCTCGAGCGGGGCGGCGGTGTCGACGACGACGTCCCCGTGGCGCCGCGCAGCGCGCAGGAGCGTCTCGACCACCCCCGCGCGGACCTCGCGCCAGCGGTCCGGCCGTGGCAGGCCGGTGACCACGGCCAGCCGCGGGTCCAGCGCGCGCTGCACCGCGGTGACCTCGTCCTCCAGGTGCCCGGTGCCGGCCAGCCGGGCGGCCGAGAGCAGCCCGGACACCTCGTCGAGCACCCCGAGCTGCTGGGCCTGGCTGGCGGCGTGGGTGTCGGCGTCGACGAGCAGCACCCTCCGGCCACGGCGGGCCAGCTCCGCGGCGACCCCGGCGGCGACGGTGCTGCGGCCGGGCGCACCGGGTGGTCCCCAGACGGCGAGCACCCGACCGGGGCGACCCGGCGCGAGGGGCACGTCGGCGGCAGCGGCACCGGCTGGTCGGGCCGGTGCGGCCCCGGAGGGTGGCCCCTGCCCGGCGTCGTGCGCCGCCCGGAGGACCGCCTCCGGCAGGTCGGCGACGTCCCGCTCGTCGAGCAGCACCCGGATGCCGAGCCGCCCGGCGCGCATCCGGGCGGCCTCCTCCGGCCCCGGCGGCACCACGGCTACCGGGCGCACGTCGTGGCGCAGCAGGTGGTCGACCGCGGGTCCGTCCAGCCCCGGCGCGTCCAGGGCCACCACCGCGACGTCGGCCTGCCCGGCGGCGGCCGTCGCCAGCAGGTCGTCCACGTCGACGCAGCGCTTGAGCACCACGATGCCGGGGTCGCCACCGAGCTCGCGCAGGGCCGTCGACTCCCAGGCGGCGCCGGCCGCCACGACGAGGACGACGATCACGACTGCCGGGCCACGCTCAGCACGGGCTCGCTGCTGCCGGCGAGCAGGGCGAAGAACGAGGGTGCCACCCTCGCCGGCACCGCCAGCTCGAGCTTGCGCTGCCCGGCCGTGGCGAAGTCCTGCTCGGTCGAGGAGGCGAGCACGGTCACGTCCTGCAGCACCCGGTCCCCCCGCTCCCCGCCGGGCGGCTCCTCCCCCGGCTCGGGGAGGGTCGTCCCGTCGTCGGTCGCCGCGCCCCCGCTCAGCAGGTAGACGTCGACCACGGAACCGGCGCCGACGCTGGAGGGCACCCGGACGTCGTCCACCGCCACCGCGATCTGGACCGTGCCCGCCTGGGCCGGGTCGCCCAGCGACGAGCGCGGCAGCAGCTCCCCGGCGCCCAGGGCCCGGGTCAGGGTCAGGTCGGCCGGCAGCTCCTCGGTGACCGCGACGTAGCGGTCCAGGTCGTCGTCCTCCCCGAAGAGGACCGGCGTCGCGACCAGGTCGTCGGCGCCGACCTCGTCCCCCGCCCCCAGGTCGTCGACCACCGCCCAGACCTCGACGGTGTCGTCGGCCGCGCCCAGGACCCGTGCCCCGAGGACGCCGCAGGCCGCCACCAGCAGCACCCCGGCCCACAGCCGGGGGTCGCGCCACCCGGACGCGGGGGTGCGCCGCGCCGGCGGCGGAGCGGCCGGGTGCGGGGCGGGGTCGGTGTCCTGGACCACGACGCCATCATGCGCGACCACGCGCCCCGACGTCAGCCGATCCTCCACAGGCCGGAACGGCGGGCAACGTCGCGACCGGCGGGGGTGCCACCATGGGCGCATGGCCGCCACGCCCCGCTTCCTGACCCTGGCCGACGTCGCCGAGGTCCTGAACACCTCGAGCGCGCAGGTCTACGCCCTGGTCCGCCGCGGCGACCTCCCCGCGATCAAGATCGGCGGACGCGGCCAGTGGCGGGTCGAGGCCGACCGCCTGGAGGAGTACATCGCCCAGATGTACCGCGAGGCCGAGCAGTTCGTGGCCCAGCACCCCTTCGAGGAGTCCGAGCGCTAGGCGGCACAGCAGACCCGGGCGGCCTCAGCCCGTCTCGCCGGCGAGCACGACCTCGACCTGCTGCCGCTCGCCGTCGCGCCGCACGGTCAGCTCCACGCTGTCCCCGGGCTGTCGGGTGCGCAGCGCCACGATCAGCGCCACCCCGTCGGTGACCAGCTCGCCGTCGATGCCGACCACCAGGTCGCCGTCGAGCAGGCCGGCTGCCTGCGCCGGGCTGTCGGGCAGCACCTTGGTGACCTCGGCGCCCCCGGCCATGTCCTCCCCGGTCTGCACCTCCGCACCGATCACCGGGTACTGCGCCTCGCCGTCGCGCAGGATCTGGTCCGCGGTGACCCGCACCTGCTCGACCGGGATCGCGAACCCGACGCCGATGTTGCCCGACCCGCCGCCCAGCCCGCTGCCCGCCGTGGCGATGGCGGAGTTGACCCCGACCACCTGCCCACGCAGGTTGACCAGCGGACCGCCCGAGTTGCCCGGGTTGATCGCGGCGTCGGTCTGCACCGCGTTGATGTAGGAGGAGTCGTCCTCGCCCTGCGAGGTGGTGACCGGCCGGCTCAGCGCGCTGACGATCCCGGAGGTCACCGTCGAGCTGAGGCCCAGCGGCGACCCGATCGCGACCACCGTCTCGCCCACCCGCAGCGCGCGGGACTGCCCGAGCGCCGCGGGGTCGCGGCCCTCGATCCGCGGCACGTAGAGCACCGCGAGGTCGTAGACCGCGCTCCGCCCGACCACCTCGGCGTCGAAGCGGCGACCCTCCTCGTCGACGACCTCGATCAGGCCGTCGTTGGCGTCGGCGTCGGCCACCACGTGGTTGTTGGTCACGACGTGGCCCTGGCGGTCGAGCAGGAACCCCGACCCGGTGGCCCCACCGGACTGGCCACCGAGCGCGGCCGCGATCTGGACGGTGCGGGGCAGCATCTCCTCGGCCACCGCCGCGACGGAGCCGTCGTCCAGCGCGAGGGGCGGCAGGGACGTCGTGTCCACGCCCCCGAGCCCCTCGGCACTCCGCCCGGCGACGGTGGTCCCGTCGTCCCACTGCTGCCACACCACCCCGCCGGCCAGGCCGCCGAGCGTCCCGACGACCAGGGCCAGCACGACGACGACCGGCCAGACCCAGGCGCTGACCCGCGCCCGCGCCGCCCGGTCCGTCGTGGGCGCCAGCGGCGCCGGCGGTCCCGGGGCCGGTCCCCACGCGGGCGGGGGCGGCGCCTGGGGGCCGGGGGCGGCCTGGAACGCGTACGGCGGGGGAGGCTGGCCCGCGGGCGGCACCCAGGACTCGGGGGGCGGCTCGGGGGCGCGGGACTCGTCGGTCACCTGCTCATCATCCCCCGCACCCCCTGGGACGCCTCCCCCTGCCGCGGGTCAGCGGCTCCCGCGGCCCGAGCGGTCCAGGGCCGGCACGACGGCGGAGGGGGCCGGCAGGGTCGGTCCGAGCGGGGTGAGCCGGGTCAGCGGCACGCGCTGGTCCAGGGTCGGGGTCATCGTCGGGGTCATGGTCGGGGCCGTCGGCGCAGCGGCCGGGGAGGCACCCAGGGCGAGCACGCCGAGCATGGCCGCCCCCACCGCACCGCCGCCGACCGTGGCCGCGCCGACACCGACCGCGCGGCGCGTGCGGCGCACCGGGTCCGGCGTGAGCGCCGGGGAGGAGGCGAGGTCCGGCGCACCGAGCAGCGAGCCCTTGAGGTGGTCGGGGGCTCCGCCGCCGTCGTCGGAGAGGCGTGCCAGGCGCCGCTTCACCCAGCCCTCCCGCTCGACCAGGTCGCGGCAGTGGTGGCACTCGTGGACGTGGCTCCAGGCGCGCTCGGTCTCGACGGGGTCGAGGTGGCCGTCGAGGAGCGCGCTCACGCGGGAGCCGAGGTGCCCGATCACGTCAGCGCCCGGCGGACGACGGGGACCGGTCCCGTCGCCGGTCCCGAGTAGCGCCGCCGACCGTTCTCCGGGGCCCGGTGCGCCAGCGCCGTCCGCAGCTGCGCACGTCCGCGGTGGATGCGGGAGCGGACCGTGCCGAGCTTCGCGTCGAGGATCTCGGCGATCTCCTCGTAGGAGAGGCCCTCCACGTCGCAGAGCACGACCGCGGCCCGGAAGTCGGGGGCCAGGGTGGCCAGCGCGCGCTCGACGTCGTCGTCGAAGGTGCGGTCGGCGTACGCCGCCCCGGGCTCGGGGGTGGGGCTGGACAACGCGTCGGCGCGCGCGTCGGACAGCGCGTCGAAGCGGATCCGCTGCTTGCGGCGGGCCTGGTCGAGGAACAGGTTGGTGGTGATCCGGTGGAGCCAGCCCTCGAAGGTGCCGGGCGTGTAGCCGTCGAGCGAGCGGAACACCCGGACGAAGACCTCCTGCGTGAGGTCCTCGGCGTCGTGCTTGTCGCCGGTCAGCCGGTAGGCCAGCCGGTAGACCCGGTCGGAGTGCCGCTCGACGACCTCGTGCCAGGTCGGCGGGACGGGCGCTGCGGGACGGGCTGCGGGGCGTCCATGGCGGCTCCTGCGACCGAGGGGGGTGCCGGGACCGGCATCGGGACCTCCACGGTAGGGCTCGGGGCTGAGACGGACCTGAGAGACGGGTGCCGGGCGGGCGGCGCCGTCACCTGCCCAACGCCCGGGGGCGTCCGGGCGTTCCCGGGCCGTGGCTGGCGCTACGGTGGTCGCCCGCACCCGCCCCGTCCCCGCCCCGCACCCGCCGCGGGCGGGCGCCGTCCCCAGGAGGCCCTCATCAGCACTCCCCTCACGCCCGCCAGCCAGGCGTTCGCCGACGGGCTCGTGGCCGAGGACGACGCGCTCGCCGCCGCCCGCGTCCGCGCGGCGGAGGTCGGCGTGGACGCCGTGACGCCCGGCGCCGGTGCGACCCTGTGCTTCCTGGCCAGCGCCCTCGGCGCCCGGTCGGTCGTCGAGATCGGGACCGGCACCGGCGTCTCGGCCCTGTGGCTGCTGCGCGGGATGCGCCCCGACGGCGTGCTCACCACCGTCGACGTCGAGGCCGAGCACCAGCGGCTGGCCCGTACCGGCTTCACCGAGGCCGGCATCCCCGCCTCCCGGGTGCGCACCATCGCCGGCGCCGCCCTGGACGTCCTGCCGCGCCTGACCGACGGCCACTACGACCTCGTCGTCGTCGACGGCGACCGCCGCGAGTACGCCGCCTACCTCGACGAGGCGCTGCGCCTGCTGCGCCCCGGCGGCGTCGTGGTCCTCGACCACGCGCTCGGCGGCGGCCGGGTGGCGGACCCCGCGCAGCGCGACGAGCAGACCGTGGCCGTGCGCGACCTGGTGCAGGGCGTGGCCGAGCGCGAGGACCTGGTCCCGGTGCTGCTGCCCGTCGGCGACGGCCTGCTGGCCGCCACCCGGCTGTAGGTCGCTAGGACCCGACCCCGGCCAGCGGGTCGGGGCTGCCGAGCCAGGTCAGCAGGGCCCGGGCGCCGAAGCCCGAGGGCCCGGCGGTCCACTCGTCGTGGTCGGTCGGCACGTCGCCGACCGGCGCCACGTCGAGGTGGGCCCAGGGGACGGCGCCGGCGAACCGCTGGAGGAACAGCGCCGCCACGATCGCACCCGGGCCGGCGCCGGCGTTGTCGGAGTCGGCGACCGTGCTGGCCAGCTTGTCGGCGTACGCCGTGTGCAGCGGCAGCCGCCACAGCGGCTCGCCCGCGCCGTCCCCGGCCGCGAGCAGCAGGTCGGCCAACGCCTCGTCGTCGGTGAAGAGCGCGCCGGTGCGCTGTCCGAGGGCCACCTTGGCGGCCCCGGTCAGGGTCGCGACGTCGACGAGCACGTCGGGCTCGACCTCGGCCACGGCGTAGGCCATCGCGTCGGCGAGGACCAGGCGGCCCTCGGCGTCGGTGTTGGTGACCTCGGTGGTCCGTCCGCCGTAGTGGCGCAGCACGTCGCCGGGCCGCATCGAGGACCCGGAGACGGCGTTCTCCGCGCAGGCCAGCAGCCCGACCACGCGGACCGGGCACCCGAGGTCGCGCAGCGCGGCCATCACCGCGAGCACCACGGCGGCACCGGTCATGTCGCGCTTCATCGTGGACATGGCCTCGGCGGGCTTGATCGAGAGCCCGCCGGAGTCGAAGGTGATGCCCTTGCCGACCAGCGCCACGGTGGGCGTACGGCGGCCCGCCCGCGGGGGCGCGTAGTCGAGGCGCACCAGGCGGGGCGGGGAGGCCGATCCCTGCCCGACGCCGAGGATGCCGCCGAAGCCGTCGCGTGCCAGGTCGGTCTCGTCCCAGACGGTGACCCCGAGACCCGCGGCCGCGGCGACCTCGCGGGCCTGGTCGGCCATCCACGCGGGGTTCTTCAGGTTCGAGGGCACCGTCGCCAGCGTGCGGGCGCGCCAGCCGGCGCCGCCGAGCGCCACGGCGCGGTCCAGCGCGGGCCGCGAGGCCTCCGGGTCGGGCAGGCCGGCGAGCACGAGCCTGCGCACCGGGGGCTGGTCCGGGGCGGCCGAGCGCCAGTGGAAGACGAAGGAGCCGAGCATCGCGCCGACCACGAAGGCCTCCAGGCCCCGGTCGTCGGTCATCGCGGCCACCGAGGTCGCGACGTCGCCGCGTCCGCGGGTCGCGCGGGCCAGGGCCGCGCCGGCACGGCGCAGGTCGGTGGTGCCGGCGGCACCCACCCCCACCAGCAGCACCAGCCGCAGGTCGGGGTCGGCGGCGGTCCCGGCGGGGACGGGCACCACGGTGACCTCCCCGGTCCGCCCGGTGGCCCCGGCGGCCTCGGCCGCACCGACCAGGTCGAGGCCGAGGGCCTCACCGAGCTCCTCGGCCCCGGGGCCCAGGACCGGGCCCCCCTCCTGCGCGCCGGCGGGGAGGTCGACCTCCCCGTCCTGCGGGAGGACGGGGACCGCGACCACCTCCGCCCCGAGCAGCAGGTGCGCCGCGCGCTCGCTGAGGGCGAGCTGCGGCGGGGAGAGCTGAGCCGGGAGCGCGGCGGAGGTCACCCGACGACGTTCTTCAGGGCGTCTCCGAGGTTGGTCGCCTCCTCGGCGTTCAGCTCGACGACGAGGCGACCGCCGCCCTCGAGCGGGACGCGCATCACGATGCCGCGCCCCTCCTTGGTGACCTCGAGCGGACCGTCACCCGTCCGCGGCTTCATGGCCGCCATGCGGCACACCTCTTCCTCTGTCGTCCGATGGGGCCGGACCCCATGTCCTCGCCCGCACCAGCGGACGGTGACCATTATCCCCCATGGCAGCGGTGGCCCGCAGCACAGGGCCGTCGCGGCCTGCCAGACTGCCCCGCATGACCGATGCGCCCGTGCTCCTCGACGTCGTCGACGGCGTCGCCACCGTCACCCTGCACCGCCCCGAGGCGATGAACAGCCTCGACGTGGCCAGCAAGGTGCTGCTGCTCGAGACCCTGCGCCAGGTGGCCGACCTCGAGAGCGTGCGGTGCGTGGTGCTCACCGGCAGCGGGCGGGCCTTCTGCACCGGCCAGGACCTGAAGGAGCACATCGGGCTGCTCCGCAGCAGCGCCGGCGGTCCGCGGCTCTCCACGGTCGAGGAGCACTACAACCCGATCGTCACCGCCCTGGTCCAGATGCCCCAGCCCACCGTGGCCGCGCTGAACGGGGTGGCCGCCGGCGCCGGGGCGAGCCTGGCGCTGGCCTGCGACCTCAGGGTCGTGGCGGACACCGCCGGCTTCAACTTCGCCTTCGCCAACGTGGCGCTGTCCTGCGACACCGGGATGAGCTGGACGCTGCAGCGGATCGTGGGGCGGGCCAAGGCCCTGGAGCTGCTGTACTTCCCGCGCACGATCGGCGCCGAGGAGGCGGCGTCCCTGGGTCTGGCCACGACGGTGGTGTCCCCCGACGACCTCGTCGCGGAGACCGCGGCCCTGGCCGCACGCCTGGCCGCCGGCCCGACGGTCGCGCTGGCCTCGATCCGTGAGGCGGTCACCTTCGCCGGCGACCACCCGTTCGCCGAGGCGCTGGCCACCGAGGCGCGGCTGATGGGCAGGACCGGCGACACCGCGGACCACGAGGCCGCGGTGTCGGCCTTCGTGGCCAAGCAGAGGCCCACCTTCCAGGGCCGCTGAGACCTCAGACGCGGCCGTCGGCGTAGGCCCAGGTCAGCACCGCGACGCAGACCAGCGTGCCGAGGTGCGCCAGGAGGGACAGGCCGGGCCCCGCCGACCAGTCGTCCGAGGCCGCGGCGGCAGCGCGCTTGCCCTGCGCCGGCAGCCACCGCGCCAGGATGAGCAGGCCGGCGCCGGCGGTGACCCACCAGGCTGCGAGCGCGACGATGCCGAGCAGGGACGCCACGTCCGTGGACAGGACGTCGAGCAGCGTGGTGCCGAGCAGCAGCAGGGCCACCCACAGCACCACCGCCGCGAGCCCGGCGCCGGTGTGCACGGTCAGCACCGAGCGCCCGGTGCGCGTCCGGCCGGCCACCTGCTCACGCCGCAGGCGGAGCCGGGTCAGGACGACCGACACCGCTCCGAGGAGGGTGCACAGCAGCACGACCAGGCTCGACACGTCGGGCAGTGTGCCCTACTGCGTCCCCGTGCCGCCATCGCGCTCGGCGGCGAGCCGGTCGAGCAGCGCGTCGACGTCGGCCATCCGGTAGCCCCGCAGGGCCAGCGGGAACCGCACCCGGCGCAGGTCCTCGGCGGTCAGGGGACCGGTCGGCGGGACGTCGGGCGCCGGGTCGTCGTCGCCGGCCGGCGCCAGCGGACCCCCGCGCCCGGCGGCCACCACGGCGACCCCGCCGAGCAGCAGCACGGCCAGCACGACCAGCAGCCAGGTCATGCCGGACCGCCTCGCCAGCCGCCGCCCCGTCACCGTCACCGTCGCCGTCGCTGTCGCGGCGCATCAGGGCGACGGCCTCGTCGACGTCGTCGGTGAGGACGATCTGGTCGAGGTCGACCCGGCTCATCTTCCCCCCGCCCACGACGCTGTCGCGCAGCCAGTCGAGCAGGCCGGACCAGTACGCCGTGCCGAGCAGCACGACCGGGAAGGCGGTGACCTTGCCGGTCTGCACCAGCGTCAGCGCCTCGAACAGCTCGTCCAGCGTGCCCAGGCCGCCCGGGAGCACCACGAACCCCTGGGAGTACTTCACGAACATGGTCTTGCGCGCGAAGAAGTAGCGGAAGTCGATGCCGAGGTCGACCCAGTCGTTGAGGCCGGTCTCGAACGGCAGCTCGATGCCCAGGCCGACGCTGGTGCCACCGGCCTCGCTGGCGCCCTTGTTGGCGGCCTCCATGGCCCCGGGGCCGCCCCCGGTGATCACCGCGAACCCGGCCTCCACCAGGGCGCGCCCCACGTGCTCGCCCTGGGCGTACGCCGGGTCGTCGGTCGCGGTGCGTGCGGAGCCGAAGACCGCGACGGCGGGACCCAGCTCGGCCAGGGCGCCGAAGCCCTCCACGAACTCGGCCGTGATGCGCTGCACCCGCCACGGGTCGGTGTGCACCCAGTCCGTCGGGCCGCGGGAGTCCAGGAGCCGCTGGTCGGTGGTCGTCCCGTCCACCTGCCCACGGCGCTGCAGCACCGGGCCCTTGTACTTCGCCCTCACGCCTGCTCCCCGCGCAGCCACGCCGCGAGGCGCTCCTCGCACCGGCGGATCTGCTCCACCGGCACGTGCTCCTCCGCCTTGTGCGCCAGCAGCGGGTCGCCGGGGCCGTAGTTGACCGCCGGGACGCCCAGGGCGGTGAACCGGGCCACGTCGGTCCAGCCGAACTTGGGGTTGACCCGCCCGCCGACGGCGGCCACGAAGGCGGCGGCCGCGGGGCGGTCCAGGCCGGGCAGCGCGGCCGGGCCGAGGTCGGTCAGGGTGACCTCGAAGCCCTCGAAGACCTCGCGGACGTACGCCTCGGCCTGCTCGGCGGAGCGGTCGGGGGCGAAGCGGTGGTTCACCTCGACCACGCACTCGTCGGGCAGCACGTTGCCGGCGACGCCGCCGCGGATCCCCACGGCGTTCAGGCCCTCGTGGTACTCCAGCCCGTCGATGACCGGGCGACGCGCCTCGTAGTCGCGCAGCCGCTCCAGCACCGGCGCCGCGAGGTGGATCGCGTTGACGCCCTTCCAGCTGCGCGCCGAGTGCGCCCGCTCCCCGGTGACCCGCACCTCCACCCGCAGGGTCCCCTGGCAGCCGGCCTCGACGACGGCGTCCGAGGGCTCCATCAGGATCGCGAAGTCGGCCTCGAGCAGCGCGGGGGCCACCTCGGTCAGGTGGCGCAGGCCGTTGAACACCTCGTCGATCTCCTCGGCCTCGTAGAGCACGTAGGTCACGTCGCGCACCGGCGCCGGCACGGTGGCGGCGAGCCGCAGGATCACCGCGTCCCCGCCCTTCATGTCGCAGGTGCCCAGGCCGTGCAGCAGGCCGGTCGCCTCGTCCAGGCGGCTGGGCAGGTTGTCGTGCACGGGCACGGTGTCCAGGTGCCCCGCCAGCACCACGCGCTCGGCGCGACCGAGGTCGGTGCGGGCCACCACGGTGTGGCCGTGGCGGACGACCTCGAGGTGCGGCAGCGCCCGGAGCGCCTCCTCCACGGCATCGGCGATCTGCTGCTCGCCGCGGCTGACGGACTCGATGTCCACCAGGGCGCGGGTCAGGCTGACGACGTCGGTGCTGAGGTCCAGGAGGGTCACCGGGCCATCCAACCCCACGGTGCCCAGCGCGCCCGGCCCCCCACGTCCGGCGGGGCCCGGCTCACCCCGAACGGGGGGCCTTACGTCGTAAGGTGGCGGGCTGTCGGGGTGGTGCCGCACCGCCCGCCCACCGGAGGAGACCCATGACCACGCAGCCCACCCCCGCCGCCCGCGAGCCCCACGAGTCGCAGGAGCCGGTGCGCACCGAGGACCGCAGGACCGTGGTCGCCCGCGAGAAGGAGGCCTTCGGCGGCGTCAAGATCGGGGCGGCCTTCTTCGGCTGGCTCGTCGCCACCGGGATGACCGTCGTGCTCACCGCCCTGCTCGCCGCCGTCGTGGGCGGGCTCGACCTGGTCTCCGGCCCCCAGGAGCTCAGCGACGCCGCCCGGTCCACCGGCGTCGGCGCCCAGGGGCTCGGGTGGGTGGCCGCGGTCGTCGTGCTCGTCGTCGTCTTCCTGGCCTACCTCGCCGGTGGCTACGTCGCCGGCCGGATGGCGCGGTTCGACGGGGTGAAGCAGGGCGTGGCCGTCTTCGCCTGGGCCGTGCTCGTCGCCGTCGTCCTGGCGGTCCTCGGCGCACTCGCCGGGGCCCAGTACAACGTCCTGAGCCAGATGAACAGCTTCCCGAACGTCCCCTCGAGCATCGAGGGCCTGACCCTGCAGGGCCTCGTCGTCCTGGTGGGCGTGGTCGTGCTCGCCCTGGTGGGGGCCGTGCTCGGCGGCCTCACCGGGATGCGCTACCACCGCCGCATCGACAAGGCCGGCCTCGGTCGCTGACCCGACGGGGGCTCGACCGTGCGCGGGGCGGTGAGGAACACTGCGACGGTGGACGCCACCGACCTCTCGCCCCCTGCGGACGCGGACACCGAGATCGTGGCCGGGCGCGAGCCGCCCTCGGCCAGGGTGGCGCTGGACCGCCAGGTCATCGTCGCCGAGGCCGTCCGGCTCCTCGACGAGGTGGGTCCCGGCGGGTTGACGATGCGTCGCCTCGGCGCCCGGCTCCAGGTCGAGGCGATGTCGCTCTACCGCTACGTGCCGGGCAAGGAGGACCTGCTCGACGCCATCGTGGAGGACATGGTCGCCGGGCTGTACGCGGACCCGGAGGTCCTGGCGGAACCGCGTGACGGCTGGCAGGACTTCCTGCAGCGCCTCGCCCACGGCGTGCGCCGGATGGCGCTGACCCACGTCAAGGCCTTCCCCCTGGTGGCCTCCCGGCCGCCGGAGGCACCGTGGCTGCGCCCGCCGCTGCGCAGCGTGGCCTGGGTGGAGTCCTTCCTGTCCGGCCTGCTGTCGGAGGGGTTCACCGACGAGGCGGCCGTGGCGGCGTACCGCGCCTTCACCAGCTTCCTGCTCGGTCACCTGCTGCTGGAGGTGTCCACGCACGGCGCGGACATCGGACCCCTGGACGTGGTCGAGGACACCACGGCGGACCCGAGCCTGGCCGACCACCCGACCGTCGAGCGGCTCGGCGCGCAGCTCGCCGAGGACCACGCCGGCGCGGAGTTCGAGATCGCCCTCGAGCAGCTCCTCGAGCGGATCACCGCCCTGAAGGTCGACCACCAGGACTGACCCGCAGGACGACCGGGCAGGATCGGTGCATGAGCACCTGGACCGCACGCGACATCCCCGACCTCTCCGGACGCACCGCCGTGGTGACCGGCGCCAACACCGGACTCGGCCGGGAGACCGCGCGCGAGCTCGCCCGCCGCGGCGCCCGGGTCGAGCTGGCGGTGCGCGACGAGGGCCGGGGCCGCTCGGCCGCCGACGAGATCCGTGCCGACGTCCCCGACGCCGACCTGCACGTGCAGCGCCTCGACGTCGCCTCGCTGGCCTCCGTGCGCACCGCCGCCGACGAGCTCCGAGCCCGCCACGAGCGCATCGACCTGCTGGTGAACAACGCGGGCGTGATGTACACCCCCCGCTCGCTGACCGAGGACGGGTTCGAGCTCCAGCTCGGCACCAACCACCTCGGCCACGTCGCGCTGACCGGGCTGCTCCTGGACCGGCTGCTCGCCGCCCCGGCCGCCCGGGTGGTCGCGGTCAGCAGCGTCGCGCACAAGGTCCGCTCCCGGATCGACTTCGACGACCTCACCTACGAGCGCGGCTACGACCGGGTGGCGGCGTACGGCCGCTCCAAGCTGGCCAACCTGCTCTTCGCCTACCGGCTCGACCAGCTCCTCCGCGCCGCCGGCTCCCCCGCCGCCGCGCTGGCCGCGCACCCGGGGGTCTCCGACACCGAGCTGACCCGCAACAGCCCCGGCCCGCTGCGTCTCGGCGCCCGGCTCGGCGGGCGCTTCCTCAACTCCGCCGCGGTGGGCGCGCTGGCCACGCTCCGCGCGGCGACCGACCCGGACGCCCGCGGCGGGGAGTACTACGGCCCCCGCGGGCCCGGCGAGGCCGTGGGCCACCCGGTGCGGGTGCTCTCGACCGAGGCCTCGCACGACGGCGGGACGCAGCGCCGGCTGTGGGACGCGTCCTGCGCGCTGACCGGGGTGTCGTTCGACCTGTGAGGGAGGTGACGGCTCACGCGGGGTAGACGCAGAACTCGTTGCCCTCGGGATCGGCCAGGACCGTCCACCCGGGGGTGTCCCAGCGGTGGGTGGCTCCGAGGACGACCAGCTCGTCGCGGTCGCCCACGAGGTCCCAGTGCACCCGGTTCGGGGTGACCTTGGCCTCCGGCACCGGCACGAAGTCCAGGGTGAGCCGGTCGTCCGGGCCCGCGCCCTCCAGCGTCGAGTAGCCGTCCGCGTCGTGGTGCACCGGCTCCACCCCGAGCACCCGGCCCCACCAGCGCGCCTGCGCCGCGGGGTCGCGGCAGTCGACCACCACGCCGTGCAGGCGGTAGGCCGGCGGCTCGTCGCGGACGAACACGCAGAACTCCCCGCCCTCGGGGTCGGCCATCACCGTCCACCCGAACCCCGACTCCTCCGCCCGCAGCACGACGCGGGCGCCGAGCGCCTCGACCTCGGCCACCGAGCCGGCGTCGACGTCGAGGTGCAGCCGGTGCTTGACCCGCTTCGGCGTCGAGGTCGGGTCGACCCAGACGCGGTGCCGCTCGGTGGGTCCGGCCAGCGCGACCGGGGCGTCGGCGGCGCCCGCCTCGACCTCCAGCCCGATCACCGAGGCCCAGAACGCCCCGAGCGCCGCGGGGTCGTCGGCGTCCAGGTGCAGGTCCTTCCAGCGGGCGGTCACCGGGTCAGGCTCCCACCCGCGCCACCGTCACCGCCAGGGCGTCGCCGGGCACCAGCGCGACCGACGTGGCCAGGGTCTCCCCGGCGAGCAGGTCCGCGTGCGTGCGCGCCGCGGCCAGCTGGTCCTCCGGCCCGGTCACCGTGAGCGCGACCCGGTCCGAGACCTCCAGACCGGCGTCCCGGCGGGCCTGCTGCACCGCGCGCACCAGGTCGCGGGCGACGCCCTCGGCCGCCAGCTCGGGCGTCACCGCGGTGTCGAGCACCACGAACCCGCCCGTGGCGCCGCCGACCACGGCCACCACGGCGTCGGCGTCGGTGGAGCCGGCGACCGTCTCCAGGGAGTACTCCCCCTCGACCAGCGCCAGGCCGCCGGCGACCACGGAGCCGTCCTCGGCCACCGACCAGTCGCCGGACTTCGAGGCCCGGATCGCGACCTGCACGTCCTTGCCCAGCCGCGGGCCGGCGGCACGGGCGTGGACCGTCAGCCGCTGGTCGACGCCGTAGGAGGCCGCCTCCGGGTCGTCCGCGGCGAGGAAGCGGACCTGCTTGACGTTGACCTCGTCGGCCACGATCGCCTCGAAGCCCCCCAGCGCGGCCGGGTCGGGCACCACCACCGTCAGCGTGGCCAGCGGGAGCCGGGTGCGCAGCCCGGCGCCCTTGCGCAGGCCCGCGGTGGTCGAGCAGACCTCGCGCACCGCGTCCATCGCGGCGACCAGCGCGTCGTCGGCCGGCAGCTCGTCGAGCGCCGGCCAGTCGGCCAGGTGCACCGAGCGCCCGCCGGTCAGGCCGCGCCAGACCTCCTCGGTGGTCAGCGGCAGCAGCGGCGCGGTCACCCGGCACACGGTCTCCAGGACGGTCCACAGCGTGTCGAACGCGCCGGCCTGGAGGTCCGAGCCGCTGGCCCAGAACCGCTCGCGCGAGCGCCGGACGTACCAGTTCGTCAGGACGTCGAGGAACGACCGGGTCGCGTCGCAGGCCTCGGCGACGCCGTAGTCGTCGAGCGCGGTGGTCATCTCCCCCACCCACTGCCGGGTCTTGGCCAGCAGGTAGCGGTCCAGCGGGTCGGCCGACGTGGTCGAGCGCGTCGCCTCGTAGTCCGCGGCGTTGGCGTACAGGCTGAAGAAGTACCAGGTGTTCCACAGCGGGATCAGCACCTGACGCACCGAGTCGCGGATCCCCTGCTCGGTGACCACGAGGTTCCCGCCGCGCAGGATCGGGCTCGACATCAGGAACCAGCGCATCGCGTCGGCGCCGTCCCGGTCGAAGACCTCGCGCACGTCGGGGTAGTTGCGCAGCGACTTGCTCATCTTCGCCCCGTCCGAGCCGAGCACGATGCCGTGGCTGACGCAGGCCGAGAAGGCGGGGCGGTCGAAGAGCGCGGTGGCCAGCACGTGCAGGGTGTAGAACCAGCCGCGGGTCTGTCCGATGTACTCGGTGATGAAGTCGCCCGGGAAGTGCCCCTGGAGGGTGTCGGTGCCGTCGAACCAGGCGGCGTTCTCGAACGGGTAGTGCACCTGGGCGAAGCTCATCGAGCCCGAGTCGAACCACACGTCGAGCACGTCGGCGACGCGCCGCATCGAGCTCTGCCCCTCCTCGGGCGTGCGCGGGTCGTCGGGGTTGGGGCGGACCAGCTCGTCGACGAACGGGCGGTGCAGGTCGGGGTTGCCGTCGCGGTCGCGCGGCAGGCGCCCGAAGTCCCGCTCGATCTCCTCGAAGGAGCCGTAGACGTCCAGGCGGGGGTACGCCTCGTCGTCGCTCTTCCACACCGGCACCGGGCTGCCCCAGAACCGGTTGCGGGTGATCGACCAGTCGCGGGCGTTCTCCAGCCACTTGCCGAACTGCCCGTCGCGGATGTGCCCGGGCACCCACCGCACCTGCTCGTTGAGCTCCCCCATCCGGTCCTTGAATGCCGTGACCTGCACGAACCACGACGAGACGCCCTTGTAGATCAGGGGCTCGCGGCAGCGCCAGCAGTGCGGGTAGGAGTGGTCGTAGGTCTCACGGCGCAGCAGCACCGTGCCGTCGGTCACCGAGCCGCGGTCGGGCTCGCCGCGGGTGGCGGCCTTGAGGTGGTCGATCACGTGCGGGTTGGCGTCGAAGACGTTCATCCCGGCGTAGTCGTCGACCGGTGCGGTGAACCGGCCGTCCTTCCCGACCGGCATCACCGCCTCGATGCCCTCGCGGTCGGTGACCACCTTGTCGTCCTCGCCGAACGCGCCGGCGGTGTGCACCAGCCCGGTGCCGTCGGTGGTGGTGACGAACTCGGCGGCGACGACGCGGAAGGCGCGCTCGTGGCCGAGGTAGTAGGCGAACGGCGGGGTGTAGGTGCGCCCGACCAGCTCGGCGCCGGTGAGGCGCTCGACCACCACCGGGTCACCGCCCTCGGGCCCGGCCAGCTCGGCGGCGTACGACGCGAGCCGCGCCTCGGCCAGGAGGTAGCGCTCGGTGCGTCCCGGGGCTCCGGGACCAGCCGGGCCGGGGTGGGCGGCCTCGACCACGACGTAGTCGATGTCCTCCCCGACCATGACCGCGAGGTTCGAGGGCAGCGTCCACGGCGTGGTGGTCCACACCAGGGCCAGCTCGCCGGTCTCCAGGCGCACGCCGACGGTGACCGCGGGGTCCTGGCGGTTGCGGTAGGTCTCCTCGTCCATCCGCAGCTCGTGCGCGGACAGGGGGGTCTCGTCGTTCCAGCAGTACGGCAGGACGCGGAAGCCCTCGTAGACCAGGCCCTGGTCGTGCAGCCGCTTGAACGCCCAGATCACCGACTCCATGTAGTCGGGGTTCATCGTGCGGTAGTCGTGGTCGAAGTCGACCCAGCGGGCCTGGCGGGTCACGTAGTCGCGCCACTCGCCGGTGTACTTCATCACCGAGGCGCGACAGGCGTCGTTGAACTTCTCGACGCCGAGCTCGAGGATCTCCTCGGTGGTCTTGATGCCGTTCAGGCGCATCGCCTCGAGCTCGGCCGGGAGCCCGTGGGTGTCCCAGCCGAAGCGGCGCTCGACGCGCTTGCCGCGCATCGTCTGGTAGCGCGGGACGAGGTCCTTGACGTACCCGGTGAGCAGGTGTCCGTAGTGCGGCAGGCCGTTCGCGAACGGGGGGCCGTCGTAGAAGACGAACTCGTCCGAGCCGTCGGCGCCGGCGTCGCGCGCCTCGATGCTGGCCTGGAACGTGCCGTCCGCGGCCCAGTAGGCCAGCACCCGCTCCTCGATCGCCGGGAAGCGCGGGCTCGAGGGCACGCCGCCGGCGGGCCCGTCGGCGTCGTGGGAGACGAGGGGGTAGGTCATCGGTGGCACTCCTGCGGGCGTCGGCGTCGTGCGAGGACGACGTCTGCCGCGGTACCACCTCGCTTGCCCCACCCCCGGGTGCCCGGGGACGGAGCCACTCTGTGCGGCTGTGACGGGCCCACCCGTCCGGTTCTACTGAGCGGGTCTCGAGGCGGTCGCTGCGCGACTCCTCGACCACCGTGCCGTTCCTCCGGAGGCTCGCCGCTGATGACGGCTCGAACGCCTGTGGGACCAGCGTACGGCGGCTGGTCAGCGGCGGTCCAACCAGGCCAGCGCACGCACCGCGGTCTGCTCGGCGGTGAGGCCGTCGTTGTCCAGCCGCAGGTGCCCTCCCCCGGTGCCGGTGATCTCGGCGATCACCGTGTCGGCGGCCGACGGGCGGTCGGGGTCGGTCGTCATCCGCCACCGCTGCTCGATCTCGCGGACGTGCGCGTCGGACCAGGTCAGGTCGGCCTTGGACGGCTTGGCGGCGATCCGGTCGGGGCCGCTGTTGCGGGCCAGCCGGGTGTCCAGGCCGGCGACGAGCTCGAGGACCGAGACCGGCCGGCCGGCGTCGAGGTAGGGCCGGACCAGCGCCCGGACCAGGGCGGCGTCCTCGTCGAGGTCGACGGCCCAGACGAAGGTGAAGACCAGCCGCGTGCCGGCCCGCGCGGCCTCCTCGACCACCCGGCGCCGGAACTCCTCGTTCAGGACGTCGAAGGCGGGCGTGCCGTGGCCGAAGACCTCGATCAGCGGCTCGATGGTGTGGTGGTTGTGGAAGAGCCGGAAGTCGCTGCGCGCGCAGAGCGCCCGCCCGACGGTCATCTTGCCCACCGCCGGCGGTCCCGTCACCAGCAGCAGCTCCCCGGTCATGGGGCGGACGCTAGCCCGGGCCGCGCGACAGGGCCACGATGGTGCCGTGAGCGACATGTGGACCACCGACGGGCCCGACCCCCGCGAGGCGACCGGGCCGACCCGGGGCGAGAAGGCGTGCGTGGTCGACTACCTGCGCGCCTACCGGCTGACGCTGCAGATGAAGTGCGACGGACTGGACGCCGAGCAGCTGGCCCGACGCTCCGTGCCGCCGTCCTCGATGTCGCTGCTCGGGCTGGTGCGCCACCTCGCGAAGGTCGAGCACAGCTGGGCCCGGCGCTGCCTGGAGGGCCAGGACCTGCCGCGGCTCTACGTCACCGGGGCCGAGCCGGACGGGGACTTCGACGGGGCCGTCGCCGACGACGCGGTGGTCGCCGAGGCGTGGGAGTCGTGGCACCGCGAGGTCGCGCACGCCGAGCAGGTCGTCGCCGGTCTGGACGACCTGGGTGCCCTGGTGTCGTGGCACGGCGACGGGCTCGAGGTCCGCGACGTGCTGGTGCACCTGGTCGAGGAGTACGCCCGCCACGTCGGGCACGCCGACCTGCTCCGGGAGTGCGTCGACGGACGGACGGGGCAGTGAGCCGGCTGCGCTGGCTAGGCTGACGCCCCGTGACCGACGCCTCGATGACCCCGCTGCCCGACGCCCACCCCGACGACCCCGACCAGGCCGCCCCCGGGAGCGGGACCGCGGTCGGCGGGACCGGGCCGGCCGCCCACGGCCGGGGGCTGGCCACGATCGCCGCCGACGGGTCCGTGCTGGACGTCTGGTTCCCCGCGCCCGCGCTCGGCGGCGCCGCGCCCGGGTCGGCCGGCCTCGACCTGGAGGCGCTGACCGGCGCCGACGCGGCCCGCGACGTGCGCCGGGAGGTCGTCGAGGTCGAGATCGCCGACCTCGACGCCGCGCCGACGAGCACCGAGGACGTCTGGCTCCGCCTCCACCTGCTCTCCCACCGCCTCGTGGCGCCGCACGGGATGTCGATGGAGGGCGTCTTCGGCCTGCTCGTCAACGTGGTGTGGACCTCCGCCGGCCCCTGCGCGGTCGAGGGGTTCGAGCTGACCCGCGCGCGGCTGCGCGCGGCCGGGCAGCACGTGACCGTCCTCGGGGTGGACAAGTTCCCCCGGATGGTCGACTACGTCGTGCCGTCCGGCGTCCGCGTCGCCGACGCCGACCGGGTGCGCCTGGGCGCCCACCTCGCGCCGGGCACGACCGTCATGCACGAGGGGTTCGTGAACTTCAACGCCGGGACGCTCGGCGCCTCGATGGTCGAGGGCCGGGTCTCGGCGGGGGTCGTGGTCGGGGACGGTTCGGACATCGGGGGCGGCGCCTCGATCATGGGCACCCTGTCCGGCGGCGGCACCCAGGTGATCTCGGTCGGCGAGCGGTGCCTGCTGGGCGCCAACGCCGGGATCGGGATCTCCCTCGGCGACGACTGCGTGGTGGAGGCCGGGTGCTACGTCACCGCGGGCACCAAGGTCACCGTGGTGGGCGGCGACGAGCCCCGCGTGGTCAAGGCCGTCGAGCTGTCCGGCGTGGACCACCTGCTGCTCCGCCGCAACTCGGTCTCGGGTGCCGTCGAGGTCGTCGCGCGCGAGGGCGGCGCCCCGGCGCTGAACGCCGCGCTGCACGCCAACTGACCCGCCCGGGCTTGGCCGCGTCCCGGAGGATGGGGTCATGACGACCAGGAGCGCCGCCGCGGCCCGCAGGCGCGGTGTGGTGGCCGGCGTGCTCGGCCTCGCCGTGCTCGGGACGGCCACCGTCGTGGGCTGGGACGCGCTGCAGGGCAGCTCGGTCCTGCCCGGCGCAGCGTCGTGCACGGCCGTGGTCGACGGCCGCGAGGTCGGGCTGGAGGCCGAGCAGGCCGAGAACGCCGCCCTGATCACCGCGATCTCGGTGCAGCGCGGGATGCCGGCCCGAGCGGCCTCCATCGCGCTCGCCACCGCGTACCAGGAGTCCGACCTGTACAACGTCGAGTTCGGCGACCGGGACTCCCTCGGCCTCTTCCAGCAGCGGCCCTCGCAGGGCTGGGGGACCGAGGAGCAGGTGCTGGACCCGGTCTACAGCACGAACGCCTTCTACGACGCGCTCGCCCAGGTCGAGGGCTACGAGGGCCTCGAGATCACCGTGGCCGCCCAGGAGGTCCAGCGCTCGGGGTTCCCGGGGGCCTACGCCGACCACGAGCTGGACGCCCGGGTGCTGGCCTCCGCGCTCACCGGCAACTCCCGCGGCGCCTTCACCTGCGAGACCGACGACGACGCCGAGCCGACCACCGGCGAGCTCACCGGGGTCGGCCTGACGCCCCGGGCCGAGAACGTGCGCCAGGACCTCCTCGCCGTGTTCGGCGAGGGGCTGGCCCTGGGCGGGTACGCCCCCGGTGGCGTCTCCAGCGGGCACATGGAGGGCTCGGCGCACTACGCGGGGCGGGCCGTGGACGTGTTCTTCCGGCCGATCACCGAGGACAGCAAGGCCCGGGGCTGGGCGATGGCGCACTACCTGGTCGCCCAGGCCGACCGGCTGGACGTCGACACGGTCATCTTCGACGCGCAGATCTGGACCACGCGCCGCTCCGGGGAGGGCTGGCGCGACTACGACGTCGACACCTCCGGCCGCGACCGGGCCACCGCGGCGATCCTCGAGCACCGCGACCACGTGCACGTCGACGTGGCGGAGTAGCCCCCGCCCGACGAGGTGCCGCTCAGGCCAGGCGGCGTACGGCGGCGTCGACCCGCTCGTCGGTGGCGGTGAACGCCACCCGGACGTGCTGGGAGCCGGCCGCGCCGTAGAAGACGCCCGGCGCCACCAGCACGCCCCGCTCGGCCAGGTCGGCGACGGTGGTCCAGCAGTCCTCGCCCCGGGTGGCCCAGAGGTAGAGCGACGCCTCGGAGTGGTCGATCCGGAAGCCGGCGCCCTCGAGCGCGCCCCGCAGCAGGGTCCGTCGCGCGGCGTAGCGCGCGTGCTGGTCGCGGGCGTGGCCGGTGTCGGCGAGCGCGGCGGCCATCGCGTGCTGCTGCGGGCCGGGCATCATCAGGCCGAGGTTCTTGCGCACCGCGAGCAGCTCGGCGACCAGCGCGGCGTCACCCGCCACGAACGCGCAGCGGTAGCCGGCCAGGTTCGAGCGCTTCGAGAGCGAGTGCACCGCGAGGATCCCCTCGGTGGACCCGTCGTTCACGTCGGGGTGCAGCACCGAGACGGGCTCGGCGTCCCAGGCGCACTCCAGGTAGCACTCGTCGGAGACCAGGACGGTGCCCCGCTCCCGGCACCACGCGACGACCTTGCGCAGGTGCTCCACGGGCAGCACCCGCCCGGTGGGGTTCGAGGGCGAGTTCAGCCACAGCAGCGCCGGCACCTCCGGCCCGAAGGAGGTCAACGAGTCGGTCGCGAACGGTCGCGCCCCCGCCAGCACGGCCCCGACCTCGTACGTCGGGTAGGCCAGCTCCGGGAAGGCCACCACGTCGCCCGGCCCGACGCCGAGCTGGCCCGGCAGGTGGGCGACGAGCTCCTTCGAGCCGGTCACCGGCAGCACCTGGTCGAGCCCGAGCCCCGTGACGCCGTGGTCGCGGGCGAGCCAGTCCAGCACCGCCTGGCGGGTGGACTCCAGACCGAGCGTGGTCGGGTAGCCCGGGGAGTCGGCGGCGGCGCGCAGCGCCTGCTGCACGACCTCGGGGGTCGGGTCGACCGGGGTGCCGACCGAGAGGTCGACGATCCCGTCCGGGTGGCGCCGCGCGGTGGCGGCGTACGACGTGAGCCGGTCCCACGGGAAGTCCGGCAGCCGGGCGGAGACCGAGGGACGCGACGGACGCCTCAGCGTCAGCCTTCCTGGTTCTGCGGGGGCAGCGCGGCGATCATCGGGTGGTCCTTGTCGATCTCGCCCATCTTGGCCGCGCCGCCCGGGGAGCCCAGGTCGTCGAAGAAGTCGACGTTCGCCGCGTAGTAGTCCTTCCACTCCTCCGGCGTGTCGTCCTCGTAGAAGATGGCCTCGACCGGGCAGACCGGCTCGCACGCGCCGCAGTCCACGCACTCGTCGGGCTGGATGTAGAGCATCCGCTTGCCCTCGTAGATGCAGTCGACGGGGCACTCGTCCACGCAGGCGCGGTCCTTGAGGTCGACGCACGGCTGGGCGATGACGTAGGTCATCCGGTCCTCCAATGACGAGCAGGTGCACAGGGGATGTCGCAGGTGGCGTCAGCCTAGTATCCCCGCGTGCCACCCTCTCCCCCCGCCCGTGGACTGGGCCCGCACGTCGTGGGCCTGCGCGTGGTCGTGCGCCGGGTGGTGCCGGGCGAGACCGGGCCCAGCGGCGGACCGGCCATGACCGACCTGCTGGGCGTCTGCACGTCCTGGGGCGAGCACGAGTGCGTGGTGCAGCCGGAGTCGGGCCCGGCGGTCACCGTCCGCCTCGCCGACGTGGTGTCGGGCAAGCCCGTGCCGCCCCGGCCGTCGGTGCGCCAGCGGGTCAGTGCGCGCGAGGCCGAGGGCCACGCGCGGGTCCTGTGGCCGACCGTGGCCACCGAGGGGCTCGGCGAGTGGGTGCTGCGGACCGAGACCGAGCCCCGCGGGCGGCTGCTGAAGCGGGCCAACTCGGCGCTCGCCCTCGGCGACCCCGGGGTGCCCCTGGACGAGGCGCTGGCACGGGTGGAGGCGTTCTACCGTCCCCGCGACCGTGAGCCGCTGCTCCAGGTCGAGGCCGGCTCCCCCGTGCACGCCCGGGCGGCCGGGCAGGGGTGGACCGAGGTCGACGGCGGCGCCTCGACGTTCCTGCTGGGCTCGGTCGCCCGGGCGCTGCGCGCCTGCGGCGCGGTCGCCCGTGGCGCGGCCGCGGGACCGGTGCTCACCGAGGACGGGCCGCGGGCCCGGGTCGCGCTCGAGCAGGACGGCCGGGAGGTGGCGCAGGGTCACGCGGCGTACGACGGCGACTGGCTCGGGGTGCACGGCCTGCACGTCGCCGACGAGCGGCGGCGACGCGGCCTGGCCACGGCGCTGATGCGGGAGCTCCTCGACTGGGGGGCCTCCGCCGGCGCGACGACGGCGTGGCTGCACGTCGAGGTGGGCAACGACCCGGCACTGCGGCTCTACCAGCGGCTGGGCCTGCTCCCCCACCACGACCTGGCCTACCTGCGCGCGCCGGAGCGCGCCTGAGCCCGGACCGGCCCGGACCAGCCCGGATCAGCGCAGCGCGCCGAACCACCGCTCCACCAGCATCGACAACCGCTTCCAGTACAACCGCTGGAAGAGCAGGAACAGCGTCGCGGCCAGGAACAGCCCGACCAGGTTCAGCCCGAGCTGCGCCAGGGAGCCGGTGATCTCCGCGACCTCCAGGAAGGCCAGGCCCAGGGCGAGGTTCCCCGCGGCCGGCACCGTGGTGACCGAGATGAACACCCCGACCATCGCCGAGGTCTTGCCCAGCGAGAGGGCCAGCGCTCCCACGACGCCGGCCACCAGCGCCACGATGAAGGACCACACGTCGGGCTGGAAGATGAAGTCGGTCTGCGGGCGCGGACCGGTCACGTCCGAGACCTCCAGCAGACCCACCACCCGCAGCGCCAGGGCCAGCACGACCACCGTGACGACGGCCAGGGAGAACGACCCGGCCAGCAGCAGCGCCGCCCGGCGGGCCAGCCCCCAGCGCCCGAGGACGACGCCGAGACAGGCCGCGGCGACCGCGCCGAACTCCGGGCCGACCACCATCGCCCCGACGACGAGGACCGTGGAGTCGGTGATCACCGCGAGCGCCGCCAGCGTCACCGCGCAGGTCAGGAACAGCTGGTAGGACAGCGTCGCGACGCTGCCGTCCTCGGCGTCCTCGAGCACGGCGTCCCACACGACGGCGTCCTCCGGGTCCCCGGGCGCCGCCTCCTCGAGCTCCTTCGCGGCGGTGAACGGGGTGCTGTCGGGCGTGGTCACCACGATCCCGCCCTGCTCGCCGACCCCCAGGTCGTTCAGCTGCCCCAGCAGGAGGTTGACCGACTCCCGGGCGACGTCGCACTCGAGGAGGTCACCCTCCGGCTCGAGGGACACGCCCTCGTGCAGGACGACGTTGGTGCTGGACTCCGCGTCGAGCAGCAGCTGCCGCACGTCGGAGGTCAGCGAGGCGGGCAGGGTGAGGCGCAGGTGGACCAGCACCGCCCGATCCTAGGGCCCGGCGGTCGGCCGTGAGGCCGATCAGCCCGCTCGCCCGCTCCTCGGCGCGACGCACTCCACGCTGTCCGAGGGCGTGTAGACGGTGGTGAACTTCTCGGTGCGCTCGACCTCGTCGCTGCCGGGGGCGGAGAAGTCGCGGAACACGTCCACGGTGAACCCCTCCGAGCCCGTGTAGGCGTAGCAGTCGGGCGTGTCGAGCACCCGGGTCGTCGGCGAGGTGTAGGCGTACCGCTCGGAGGTGCGGCTCTCGACGTCCCAGGTCTTGGTCGAGTACATCGTCACGTTGACCTCGCCCTGGGTGGCCCCGCTGCTCGGCGACACCGTGGCCGAGATCAGCACCCCGTGGTCGGTGTCGTTGCGGAAGCGGAGGTCCAGCACGCCCCACGCGACGGTGGCCTCGCGGCCCACCGGGTAGCGGTCGATGTAGAAGGAGTGCGGCTTGTGCTCCACGTCCTCGAGGCCGGCGAAGAACATCGCGTTGAACAGGGTCGTCGCCATCTGCGACACCCCGCCACCGAGGTCCTCCACCAGGATCCCGTCGCTGATGACGTAGCCCTCGGTGAAGCCGTTGGCCACCGTCCGCTCCCCGACGGTGCCGTTCAGCGAGAAGGTCTCCCCCGGCTCGAGCAGGGTGCCGTCGACCAGCTCGGCGGCGCGGCCCAGGTTGACGTTGCGGTAGTCGGCGTCCGGGTAGTAGGTCGAGAAGTCCGAGACGACCTCCTCGACCCCGAGGCCCCGGGCCTCGCGCGTGGTGAGGTCCGGCTTCGCGACGGTGGCGGGCACGTCCGCGGTGCGCTTGCCCCGCGACCTCGTCAGCGCCGTGAGGAGCACGTCGCCCACGTCTGCGACCTCGTAGTCGACACCGGGCCGGGCCGGCACCACCCGGGGCTCGCCGTCGACGACCTCGAACGAGGCGTCGACCGGTTGCGCGCCGTCGACGCTCACCCGGGCGTCGACCAGGTCGCCGAGCACGTCGGCGTCCACGGTCGGCACGAGCTCGCCGTCCTCCGGCGCCAAGGACAGCGCGGGTGCCAGGTCGGCCGGGGCGAGGCGCACCGGGGTGTCGTCGAATCGCAGCGTCACCGGGCCGGAGAGGGCCGGGTCGGCGAAGTCGTCCACCGCGTCGCGGACGTCACCGGCGTCGATCGCGGGCACCACGGCCTGCAGCGACACCTCGGCGGCGGGATCGGGGTCGAGGTACGCCGCGAGCAGCGCCTCACGGGCCTCCACCGGGTCGAGCGTGGTCCCGTCGACCGGCTGGGTGACCTCGGGGCCGGACGCCGTGAGAGCGACGGCGCCGTCCTCGGCGGGGCGGCCGAGCTCGTCGGCCGCGGCGGTCACGGCACTCTCGAGCGCCGGCTCGTCGACGTCGACGACGGCCTCGGCGTCGTCGCCCCCGGTGTAGTAGTCCCACAACCGTCGCGGGTCCCAGCTGCGCCCGCCACCGACGGCGGCGACGGAGGCCTCGTGGTCCACCGACAGCCCGGCCTCGACGGGGTCGACCTCGACGCTGCGCTCGCCCACCTCGAGCGACACCGGCGCCGCCGCACGCGCCTCGAGCTCACGCTCGAGGTCGCGGACCGCGTCTCGGGGGCTCTGGCCCCCGATGGCGACGCCCGCCACCGTGGCTCCCCGGGGCACGTTGTCGCCCGCGGCGTAGTAGGCCGCAGCCCAGCCCGCCCCGACCAGCACCGCGAGGCCCAGGACGACGAGACCGGCGACCAGTCCCCCGGCCCGCTCCCGCTCGGGTCCGTCGGTGCCGTCGGCCCCGGCGGACGCGGGCTCGCCCGGTCCCGCGCCGTCGGCGGTGGTCTCGGTGTCCCAGAAGCTCACGGGCCCATCCTAGGAAGGTGGCGGTACGGATGCCGACTCGGCGACCGCCCCCCGGGGTCGCAGGGGCACCGTGACGAGGGCCGCGACCACCAGCGCGAGGCCCAGCGCCAGCAGGGCGTACCCCCCGAGGTCGCCGCCGACGAGGTAGTCGCCCTCCGGGCGGCGCAGGGCCAGCCGCAGCACGGCCACGGCCCAGCCGACCGCCAGCGCGACCCGTCCTCCCCAGCCCGGCGGGGCCGCCACGGCCAGGGCCACCGTGGCCGCGCCCCCCAGCAGCAGGCCCCACCACGAGGAGGACAGCAACGCCGCAGCGACGCCGACGACCGCCCCGAGGACGAACCAGGCGACCCCGCGCAGGACCCGGGCACCGAGCCGCACGGGTCAGGCGTCGACGCCGGCGAAGAGGTCGGCCTCGAGGCCGTCGACGCCCGCCTGGCCCGGTCGGCCCTTGGCCAGCCGGAAGAACTCCATGCCCCAGGGGGTGTCGCCCCTGTTGTTGGAGAGGGCGAAGAAGCCTCCCTCCAGGGTGATCTGGGTCGCGTGGGCGCGCATCGCGGCCATCTTGCGCTCGACGAAGGGGGTGCCGTCGACGGCCGCGGACAGGTCGTCGTCGGCGGTCACGAAGTGCGGCAGCGGACCGTCGGGGTCCATCCCCTCGAAGGTCGTGGTGTCACCGGCCTCCCGCAGGGCGCGCAGCCCGGCACGCATCAGGCTCTCCGACATCGCCCCCCAGTAGACCTTCGCGACCTCCCACGCCTCGCCGAGGTCGCGACGGTAGGAGCGCACCGCGGCCAGCGACACCGCGTAGGTGGCCACCCGGTGCGCCTGGACGTGGTCGGGGTGCCCGTAGCCGCCGAACTGGTCGTAGGTCACCAGCACCTGCGGACGGACCTCGCGGATCACCGCGACGAGGTGGTCGGCCGCCTCGGTCAGGTCCGCGTTCCAGAAGGCCGTCGCGTCCGTCTCGTCGGCCGGCACGGCGTGGCCGTCCGCGTGCCACTGCATGCCGGAGTCGCGGTAGGTGCCGTAGCCGCCGAGGTAGCGGTGGTCGGTCACGCCGAGCTCGGCCATCGCCGCGGCCAGCTCGCCCCGGCGGTGGTCGCCGAGGCCGCCGTCGCGGTCGTCGGCGAGGTGCGCCAGCTCGGGCACCAGCACCTCGCCCATCTCGCCCCCGGTGCAGGTCACCAGGGTGACCCCGCGACCCTCGGCGGCGTAGCGCGCCATGGTGGCCCCCTGCCCGATGGTCTCGTCGTCGGGGTGGGCGTGCACCAGCAGGAGCCGGTGGTCGGGGGCGTCGCTCATGGGCCTCAGCCTAGTGACCGCCCCCGTCACCCCTGCCGTCGCCGCCGCCGGCACGCGTGGCCCTGCGGGGCGCGGTGGGCAGCGGGCGCGCGGGCGCCGGCGGCCGGGCGGTGGGGTCCGCGGCGGCGGGACCGTCCTCGTCCCACCAGCCGTCGTGCTCGGCCGCGAGACCCTCCACGACCCCCGACGGCGCGTCGGTGAGCACCGCCCAGGGGTGGTCCTCCTCGTCGTCCTCCCCGGCCAGCCGCTCCCTCTCCACCCGGGCCGCGAACCCGAGGGCGTGCAGGTCGCCGGCCACCGCGCGCGCGTCCTCGGCCTCGAAGAGCACCAGGCGCCGGGTACGGGGGGCGGCCGCGCCGGCGGCCAGGAGCGCGGCCAGCGCCGGCAGGAACGGCCGGTCCGGGTCGAGCCAGTCGAGCGCCTCCAGACCGGTCGCGTCGACCCAGCGGAGGAGGTCGTGCTCGCGCGCCATGCGGCTCGCCCCCCATCAGCGTCGCGGTCGCCACGGCCAGCTCGAGGCCCTGGCCGACCGGGACCCGGCCCGGCAGCCACCCGGTGACCTGCACCACGACGCCCAGCTCCTCGCGGACCTCCCGCACGACCGCGGCGGCCGGGGCCTCGTCCGGCTCGACCTTGCCGCCGGGCAGCTCCCAGCGACCGGCCGCCTCGGGCGGGGCGGTGCGCCGCGCGGCCAGCACCCGGCCCCCGCGCACGACCGCCGCCCCCACCACCAGCCGTCTCGTCACGGTCGCCGATGCTAGGCGGTCGCCGCTGCTGGGCGGGGCAGGCGCGTGACAGGGTGCCGTCATGTCCCGGCCGTCCGTCCCCCCCGCGGTGCCGGGGTCGGTGCCGGTCCCGGGGTCGGTGCCGGTCGGCCCGGCGGCGGCGTTCGTGCTGGTGTGGTCGTCGGGCTACATCCTCGGCCCGGCCTCGGTGGCCGCGGCCGGGCCGTTCACCGTGCTGGCGTACCGCTTCGTCCTGGCCGCCCTGCTGGCCGGGGTGCTGGCCCGCTGGCTGCGAGGGCCGCTGCGCGTCACCCGACCGGTGCTCGCGCGCGTGGTCGGGGTCGGGCTGATGATGAACGCGGTCCAGTTCGGGCTGATGTACCTCGCCTTCGACGCCGGGCTCGGCCCCACCCTGGGCGCCCTGCTGCACTCCCTCTCGCCGGTGCTCACCGTGCTGCTCGCCGGCCTCCTGCTCGAGGAGCGGGTGGGCCTGGTCCAGGTCGCCGGCTTCGTGCTCGGCGTGGCCGGCGTCCTGGTCGTGCTCGGGCCTGACGTCGAGGGCGCCGGCGGGGCCCTCGGGCTGGGCTTCGGCGTGGTGGCCACGCTCGCGCTCAGCCTGGGCACCCTGGGCCAGCGGTGGCTGGGCGGCGTCGAGCGCGGCCTGGACCCGTTGTGGTCCCTGACCCTCCAGCTGGCCGTGTCGGCGCCCCCGATGCTCGTGCTCGGGCTCACGCTCGAAGGTCCGTGGGCGGTCGTGGACCTGCCCCAGGCCGTGCTCACCGTGGTCCTGCTGGCGGTGGTCAACTCCGTGCTCGGGCTGTTCCTGCTCGGCGCGGTGGTGCGTCGCGGCGGCGCGGGGGCCTCCTCCAGCGTGTTCTTCCTCAGCCCGCCGGTCACCGCGGTGATGGCCTGGGTGGCCTTCGGCGACGTCCTCGGCCCCCGTCAGCTCGCCGGTCTGCTGCTGGCCAGCCTCGGCGTCGCCATCGCCCTGCGCGGCGGGCTAGCGTCCCGGGCATGAGCCCGGCCGCCACGCCCGACCAGCGCCTGCACCTGACCCGCGACGACGAGGACGCCGCCGCGATCGACGCCCTCGCCGCCCGCGCGGCCGCGGGCGGTGGCGGGCGGGTCCCGCTCGCCTCGCTCGTCGAGGACCTGGGCCGGCGCGCCCGGCGTACGGCGGTCCAGCTGCTCCCGCTGCGGGGCGTGCACCGGGCCTGGACCTGGGACGCCGCCGACCGGCGCGACCCCCGGTGGTGGCCCCAGGGCGTGACCACCAGCGCGGACGCGGGCCCCGCCGGGAGGCTCGCGGACCGGCACCTGGTCCTCGTGGCCTGGTACGCCAAGCACCGTCCCGACGAGCCCGGCGAACCGCCTCGGGGCCAGGGCGTGCGGGTGGCGGTGCTGGACCCCGCACGCCGGCGCTACGAGCACGTCCTGGTCGTGGTGGCCCGGGGCAGCGGCGAGGACGTGGCCGGCCGACCGCTCGTCGCCCACGCCGGTGGGCTGGCCTGGACCGGTTCCTGGCTGCACGTGGCCGCGACCCGGCGCGGCTTCGCCAGCTGCCACCTCGACGACCTGGTGGCCCTGCCCCCGGGCCCGCTGCGCGACGCCCACTTCGGCTACCGCTACCTGCTGCCCGTCCGCCTGGCCCACCGCGCCGGCGCGGAGGAGGGCACCGAGCCGCTGCGCTACTCGTTCTTCTCCCCCACCACCGCCGGTCCCGGGGGTGCTCGCAGCCTGCTCGTGGGCGAGTACGCCCGCGGTCGGCAGACCCGGAGGCTGGCCCGGTTCGCCCTCGACGACGACGGTCTGCCCGCCCTCGGCCCGGACGGCCGGGCGCACCCCGTCCTGGGCGAGGGCGTCGCCCACATGCAGGGCGTCGTCGACCTCGGCGACCGGCTGGTGGCCACCGCCTCCCACGGTCCGTGGGGCCCCGGGTCGGTGTGGTCGGGCCCGCCGGGCTCGCTGCGCGAGCGACCACGCGCGCTGCCGATGGGTCCCGAGGACCTCGCCCACGACCCCGCCACGGGCCTGCTCTGGTCGGCGACCGAGCACCCCCGCCGGCGGTGGGTGGTGGCGATGCGGGCGGACCGCCTCTAGGGGGTCAGCGGCGCGAGCGCGAGCTGACGGGACTGCGCGACCAGGCGGTCGCCGGAGTCCCACACCTCGCAGTCCTCCTCGAACATCCCCCCGGCCAGGTTGCGGGTGGCGTGCCGCACCCGCAGCCAGCCCGGGGCGGGCCGGGCCCGGACGTGCGCGGTCAGCTCGAGGGTGGGCGCCCAGCCGGGCATCCCGAGGCAGAACGTGACGGGTGGGAGCGCGTCGACGGCGCTCAGCAGCGCGAGGACGTCCGGCTCCCGCCCGCCCTCGAGCCGGAACCACGCGCTGATCTCGCCGCGGCCGCTCGGCCGACCGACGCCCCAGCCGGCGTCGTCCCGGGGGATCCGCAGGTCGAAGCGGCTCATCAGCCGCGGAGGCGTCCGGGCACCGTCCGGCGAGACGTCGACCGCGGCCACGCACTCCTCTAGGGGCGGCAGCACCAACGGCTCGGCGGTGGTCCGCACGTCCCCGGCGCGGCGGCCGAGGTCGCCGGAGGTGGCCAGCGCGGTCACCCGGACCACCTCCCGGCCCCCGACGTCCTGGACCAGCTCGACGGACGCGGTCGCGGTGGCCCGGCCCTGCCGACGCACGCCGACCCGCACCCGGGCCGGACCCGGGGTCGCCGCGGACAGGTAGTAGGCGCTGGTGCTGAGGGGGTCCGGCTTGTCGGGCAGGGCCGCGCGGAGGGTGCGGCCGAGGATCGCCAGGAGGTACCCGCCGTTCAGCCCTCCGCCGACGGTCCAGCCGCCGTGCAGGTCGGCGGACCAGACCCCGTCCCCGAGCGGGACGACGGCGGTCTGGTCGTCGAAGGGCGCGGCCAGGTCGCTCAGCCCGCGGCCGTCGTGCACAGCGGGTCGAACCCGAGCGCGGTCAGCTCGGCGAGGACCGCCGGGTCCGCGTGCAGCAGCGGGTCGGCCAGCAGGTCACCGAGCAGGAGCACCTCGCCGCTGGCGAGGACGAACTCGTCCGCGGCGCAGGCGATCCCGGTCGGCGCGGGCTCGGGCGCGGGCTGGGCCTCGGGCGCGGGCGGCGCCTCGGGCTGTCCCGCGCCCTCGGGCACGTCCTGGGACCCGTCCGGGCCCCCGGGCGCAGGCTCGAGCTCGCCCTGGGCCCCGTTCGGGGCCGCGGGCGCGTCCGGCGCCACGGGCTGGGTGCCGGGCTGGGGCTGGGTCCCGGGCTGGGACTGGGTGCCGGACTGGGACTGGGTCCCGGGCTGGGGCTGGACGCCCGCGCCGGGCCCGCCGACCGCGGTGGTGACGTTCTCGCCCGTGCTGTCGAGGCCCCGGACGCGGTCCTGGTCCTGCCGGACGGTCCGACCCTGCGAGGCGAGCGCACCGCCGTCGCGGCCCGTGCCGGAGGCGGGGCCGGGGACCCCCTGGGGCGTCGCCTGCTGCTCGACCACGTCCTGGACCTGGCCCGTCAGCGGCGCGACGCCGCCCGGAGCCGAGGCGGTCGACCCGGCGCCGAGGTCGATGGTGCCGACCGGGCCGAGCGCGCCGGGCTGGCCGAAGGTCGCGACCGCGGAGGGCGGCTCGCCCTGGGCGTAGGCCTGGCGCAGCGCGAGGACGGTGGCGACGTAGGCGTTGCTGTTGTTGTAGGTGAGCACCGCGGCCTCGCGTCCGGCCGCCGTGGCCAGGTCGCCCCCGTCGCCGCACAGGTAGACCGCCGCGGCGAGGGCGGCGTCGTCGACGTCCTGGGGGTTCCGCTCACCGTCGCCGTCGGCGTCGACGCCCACGACCGACCAGGTGGAGGGGATGAACTGCATCGGGCCGACGGCGCGGTCGAGGACCTTGTCGCCGTCGAGCTCGCCGGCGTCGCTGTCCGCGACGCGGCGGGTGCCGCCGCCGCCGGTCAGGGCGGCGCCGATGATCGCAGGCTTGGCCACGCCGCGCGCGGACAGCGCGCCGCCGCCGAAGCGGCCGTGGTCGGACTCGACCCGCCCGATCGCGGCGAGCAGCTCCCAGTCCAGGGCACAGCTCGGCATGGCCTCGTCGATGACGGCCGCGGCACGCTGGTATGCGGCCAGGGCCGGCGCCGGGATGTCGGTCAGGTCGGCCTCGCCCGGCGCGCCGATGGCGGCCACGGTCCGGGTGGACCCGGCCTTCCGCTCGAGCCGGGCGGCCCGGCCGAGGGCGGGCTTCGCGGCGGCCAGGGTGGCGGCCTGCGGCAGCTCGGTCGGCGCGGCCCAGTAGTCGGTGTCGGTCGAGCCGTCGGTCCCGGAGGTGGACGTGGCGGCCGGGACCACGCTGACAGGAGGCGGTCCGGTCTGGCTGATGGCGGTCACGGCGACGGCGGCTCCGCCCACCGCGGCCACGGCGAGACGGCTCAGACGCAGGGTGGCGTACCGGGAGGCCTGGGTGGCCTGGGAGGCCTGGGGGCGCTGGGGGGCACGGGGGGCGCGGGGGGCGCGGGGGGAACGGTCCGAGTGCTTCGGACCGCCGGAGGAGCTCTTCATGGGGACATCCTGACGGTGGGAGCAAGGGGTGCGCCAGGTTTCGGGATTATCCGGGACGCTGATCGGCAGAGATATCGGCAGACGCCCCGCCCGGGTTGAGTTTTCGTGGGCGGGAGCGCCTGCCGAACTGCTCTAGAGCAGTGTCCCCGACGATGCCGTGACGACCGACGTCAGGTGGTGGCGGCGGTCAGCGTCGGACCTTCCCGAGCAGGCCGCGCACCCCCCGCCCGATGGCGGCGTCGGTGCTGGACCCGCCCCCGGTCCCCCGGGGCGCACCGCCGGTGGTGGGTCGGGCGGTGGTCTTCGGGCGGCGTCCGCCGCCCATGACCTTGCTGGCGATCTGGCTGATGGCGCTCATGGTCGTGCTCCCTCCGTTGGAACCACCATCGGAGTCCTTGACGACGACCCCCCGGCACACCCCCAGAGGGGGCACGGGCGCGAGGGACGTGGTCGTCGGCGTGGCAGCACCGGCCCGGCCGGGCTCGGGCCCGGCCGGGCCGGTGGTTCGTGGGGGACGCTCAGCCCTCGAGCGCGGCGTCCAGCGTGATGTCGACGCCGGTGAGCGCCTTGCTGACGGGGCAGCTGGTCTTCGCGTCCTCGGCGGCCTTCGTGAAGCCGGCCTCGTCCAGGCCCTCGACCTCGCCCCGGACCTTCAGCGTGATCCCGGTCAGCCGGAAGCCGCCGTCACCCTCGTCCGGGCCGAGCGCGACCTCGGCGGTGACGTCCAGCGACTGGGGCGTGCCGCCGGCCTGGGCGATCAGCGCGGAGAGCTGCATCGCGTAGCAGGAGGAGTGCGCCGCCGCGATGAGCTCCTCGGGGCTGGTGGTGCCACCGGCCTCGTCGGCCGCCCGCTTGGGGAAGGACACGTCGTAGGTCCCGACCTTCGAGCTGGAGAGCTCGACCTGGCCGGAGCCGTCCTCGAGCCCGCCGTTCCAGGCGGTGCGTGCGGTGCGTGTAGGCATGCTGAGCTCCTTCGAGAGGTATCGTGTGCACAAGACACTAGCGGACGATTGAATGCTGCACCACCCACCGGAGGCGACATGACGCACGAGCGGACCACGGGTCTGGAGTCGATGCTGTGCTTCGACCTGTACGCCGCCTCGCGGGCGCTGACGGCCGCCTACCGGCCGGCGCTGGCCGAGCACGGCCTGACCTACCCGCAGTACCTCGTGCTCGTCGCGCTCTGGCGCTGCGACGACGTCCTGATCAAGGACCTGGCCACCACCCTGCACCTCGACCACGCCACGCTCACGCCGCTGCTGCGGCGTCTCGAGGACCGGGGGCTGCTGGGCCGGGCGCGCTCGACCGAGGACGGGCGTGCGGTACGCGTCGCGCTGACCACCGTGGGCGACGAGCTGCGCTCGATCGTCGACGACGTCCACTGCGCGATCGTCGACGGCGTCGGGCTCGACGCCGAGGAGCGGCGGTCGGTGCAGGGCTCCCTGCGACGCCTGCGGGCGAACCTGGGCGACCCGCTACCGCGGTCGCGGCGCCCGACCGAGCTGGCGTAGGACCGACCCGGCCGCGCCGTGCCCGCACATGCCGTGCACGCCGCCGCCCGGGGGTGTCGCGGACGAGCACAGGACGACCCCCCGCACCCCCAGCGAGTACGGGTCGAGCGCGGGCCGGGGCCGCAGCACCAGCTGGCGCAGCGTGTTGGCGCCCGACGCCGATGTCGCCGCCGACGTAGTTCGGGTCGTGCGCCTCCAGCGCCGCGGGGTCGCGGGTGTGGACCGCCACGACCCGCTCGCGGAAGCCCGGGGCGAAGCGCTCGACCTGGGCGAGGGTGGCCTCGGTGGCGTCCCGGTCGTAGGCGTGCGGCACGTGCGCGTACAGCCACAGGGGGTGGACGTCACCCTGCGAGCGGGTGGGGTCGGCGAGGTGCTGCTGGCCCACCAGGACGAACGGGCGCTCCGGCATCACGCCTCGGGCCACGGCGCCCTCGGTCGCGGCGACCTCCGCGGCGGACCCGCCGAGGTGCAGCGTGCCGGCGCGACGCGCGTCGGGGTTGGTCCAGGGCACGCCACCCTCCACGGCGAGGTCGACCTTGAACGCCGAGGGGCCGTAGCGGAAGCGTCCGAGCTGGCGCCGCACCGAGGCCGGCATCCGCGTCCCCAGGATGCGTACGGCGGCGTCCGGCGAGGTGTCGAGGACGACGGCCGCGGGGCGCTCGGCCCCGAGCCCGGCGAGCTCGCGCACCTGGTCGAGCCCGGTGACGTCGGCGCCGGTGACCACCCGTCCGCCGAGGCTCTCGAGCAGGGCGATCATCGCGGTGGCGATCGCCTGGCTGCCGCCCTCGGCCACCGGCCAGCCGGCGCGGTGCCCGGCCGCGCCGAGGAGCAGCCCGACCGCGCTGCTCAGCGGCGTGTCGAGCCGGTTGAAGGCGTGCGCGGCGATCCCCATCAGCAGCGACCGCGCCGGCTCGTCGCGGAACACCCGGGCCAGCACGGTGGCCGGGAGGGCGGCGCCGAGCCCGAACCGGACCAGGGAGACCGGGTGCCGCGGCACGTGCAGCACCGGTCCCATCGCCTCCGCGGCGACGTGCTCGAAGTCGCGTGCGAGCGGTCCGAACAGCCTCTCCCAGCGCGCGCCGTCGGCACCGAGGGAGGCCACGGTCGTGGCCATGTCACGTGACATCAGCCCGGCCCGCCCGTCGTCCAGGGGATGCGCCAGGTCGATCTCGGGCCACCGCCACACCAGGCCGTACCGCTCGAGGCCCAGGGTGGACAGGAACGGTGAGAGCACGCCCATCGGGTGGAAGGCCGAGCAGTCGTCGTGCAGCACGCCCGGCACGGTCAGCTCGGAGGTGCGCACCCCGCCACCCGGGACCGCGGCGCGTTCCAGGACGGTGACCTGCATCCCGGCCCGGGCCAGGCGGATCGCGGCCGCCAGGCCGTTCGGGCCGCTCCCGACGACGACGGCGTGGCTCATGGGGCGAACGTACGGGGGACCCCGACCACCCCGGGTGACCTCGAGCCGAGGGGTCCTCGGACCCCGACCCGTCCGATCCGAGGACACCGGCGTCGCGATGCGTCACCATCGGGGCACGCCGACGCGGCCGATCGAGGAGGTGCCCGTGGTCCGGACCCGCACGGGGCTCCCGCGACCCCCCGCCGTCCTCCCGGTCCTGCTCGCGGCGGCGGTGGTCGTCGCCGGCCTCCGCGTCACCGTCGACGCCGGCGGCGGGGTGCCGGTCGACCTGGGGTACCTGTCGGTCATGGTCGGCGCGCCCGTCATCGCCGGCCTGCACGTGCGCCGGCACCGCTGCCCCCTCCGCTCCCCCGCGACCCTGGTCACGGGGGCCCTGGCCGCGACCGGGCTCGGCGAGATCCTCTGGTACGCCGCCTGGTGGCGGGGCGGGGTCGACCCCGGCGCAGGGGTGCACGACGTGCTGTTCCTGCTGGCCTACCCGTTGCTGGGCGCGGTGCTCCTCGGTGCGATCCGGACCGCCGGCGGGGGCCGGGTCGGCGCGGACGCCGCCATCGACGCGGCGACCGTGGTGAGCGTGTGCCTGCTGGTGCTGTGGGAGCTGGTGGTCGCGGACATCGCGGGCGCCACCTCCCCGGTGCTCGAGCGGCTCTTCACCGCCTCCTACCCCGTCCTGGACGCCCTCCTGCTCGGGCTGGTCCTCCGCGTGGCCTGGCAACGACGCGCCCGCGCCGTGGTCGGCCTGCCCCTGGCCGCGGGGATCGCGTCGATGCTGCTCGCCGACATCGGCTACACCGCGTCCTTCGGCGTCCCCACGCCCCTGCTGGACCTGGGCTGGATGGGCGGCGCGGTGGGGATGGCCTGGGCCGTGCTGACACCCGCCCGCGAGGCGCCCGACGCCGGCGAGGGGTCCGTCGAGACGCAGGACTCACCGACGGTCCGCCTCTCGATCGCGGTCCTGCCGCTGCTCGCACCGACCCTGGTCCTGGTCCTGCACGACCTCCGCGGCGAGCCGGTGCCGGTGTGGACCGTGGTGGTGGCCACGGTCGTCCTGGTCGCCCTGGCCTTCGCCCGGACCCTGGTGCTGCTGCGTCAGCAGGAGCGCGCGGCGCGGGACCTGACCGCCGCCCGCGACGCGGCCCAGGCGGCCTCCCGCACGAAGTCGGCGTTCCTGGCCACCATGAGCCACGAGATCCGGACGCCGATGAACGGGGTGACCGGTCTGACCGAGCTCCTCCTGACCACCGACCTCGACGACCGGCAGCGGGAGTGGGCGCGCGGTGTCGGCACCGCCGGCCGGGCCCTGCTGGGCCTGATCGACGACGTCCTGGACTTCTCGAAGGTCGAGGCCGGCCGGGTCGAGCTCGAGTCGGTGCCGTTCTCGCTGGCCGAGGTGGTCGACGACGTGGCGAGGACGGCCGCCCTCGACCCGCGCGCGCAGGGGCTCGACCTGCTGGCCTACGTCGCCCCGGACGTCCCGCCCCTGCTCCGCGGCGACCCCGGCCGGATCCGTCAGGTCCTGCTCAACCTGGTCTCGAACGCGGTCAAGTTCACCCCGCAGGGAGAGGTCGTCGTCTCCGTCCACCTCGCCGGGGGCCCGGCGTCGCGGCCGTGGGTGCGGGTGGAGGTGCGCGACACCGGCGTCGGACTCGACCCCGCTGCGAAGGACCGGCTCTTCGAGCCCTTCTCCCAGGCCGACTCCTCGACCACCCGCCGGTACGGCGGCACCGGGCTGGGACTGGCCATCTGCCGCGGCCTCGCGGAGCAGATGGGCGGTCGGACCGGCGTCGAGAGCACCCTCGGCGAGGGCAGCACCTTCTGGTTCACCGTCCGGCTGGACCGTGAACCGGACCCGGTCCTGCTCGCCGCCGGCGCCCCGGCCGAAGCGCCGCCGGACCCCGTCCGACCCCTGTGCGCGGCCTCGGTGCTCGTGGTCGAGGACAGCGAGATCAACCAGCTGGTGGCCGAGGGCATGCTGCGCCGGCTCGGGTGCACGGTGGAGGTCGCCGAGAACGGCCGGCTCGCTCTCGAGGCGCTGGCGGCGCGACGCTTCGACCTGGTGCTGATGGACTGCCAGATGCCCGAGCTCGACGGCTTCGACACCACCACCGAGCTGCGGCGCCGCGAGGAGGGAGGGGCGCGTACCCCGGTCGTCGCGATGACCGCGAGCGTCACCTCCGAGGAGCGGGAGCACTGCCGCCTGGTCGGGATGGACGACTTCGTCGCCAAGCCGGTGACGCTGGCCGCGCTGTCCGCTGCCGTGGAGCGCTGGGTCGCGGCCCACCACGACCTGGACGACGGCCTGTCCTGAGCCCGGGAGCGCCGTCCCCGGACCTCACGCCCGGTCGGCGACGAGCGGGGCGACCTCCGTGCCGAGCAGCTCGATGCCGCGCAGCAGGTCCTCGTGGGCCAGGCGCGGGTTGGTCATCTGCAGCGAGAGCCGGTCGACCCCGCCGAGCTGGTCCGAGACCCGCCGGATCTTCTCCGCGACCGTCTGCGGGTCGCCCATGAAGAACGCCCCGTCGGGGCCCGAGGTGGCGTCGAACTGCGCGCGGGTCGGACGGCGGAACCCGCGCTCGGCGGAGATCTTGGTGAACATCTCGTTCCACCCGGGGTAGATCGTGTCGGCGGCGGTCTGCGTGGTCGCAGCGACGTAGCCGAAGACGTGGAGGCCGACCTGCAGCTTCTCCGGCGGGTGCCCTGCCTGGGCGCCGGCCCGGCGGTAGAGGTCCACCAGCGGGCCGAACTGGCGCGGTTCTCCCCCGATGATCGCGATCATCAGCGGCAGGCCCAGCAGCCCCGCGCGGGCGAACGACTCCGGCGTGCCGCCGACCCCGACCCAGACCGGCAGCGGGTCCTGGACCGGTCGGGGGAAGACGCTCTGGCGCACCAGCGGCGGGCGGTGCCGCCCGGACCAGGTCACCTCCACCTGGTCGCGCAGCTGCAGCAGCAGCTCCAGCTTCTCGGTGAACAACGAGTCGTAGTCGGCCAGGTCGAGCCCGAAGAGCGGGAAGGCCTCGGTGAAGGAGCCGCGGCCGACGACGAGGTCGATCCGCCCCTTCGCGATCAGGTCCAGCGTGGCGAACTGCTGGAAGACCCGCACCGGGTCGTCGGCGCTGAGCACCTTGACCGCGCTGCCGAGCCGGATCCGCTCGGTGCGCGCGGCCGCGGCGGCCAGGATGATGGGCGGGGCCGAGTCGTAGTACTCGCTGCGGTGGTGCTCGCCGATGCCGAACGAGTAGAGCCCGACCCGGTCGGCCAGGACGATCTCCTCCAGCAGGTGCTCCATCCGCTCCGCCGGGCCGACCACGTGGCCGGTCGTCGGATCGGTCACGGAGGAGACGAAGCTGTCGACGCCGAGGTGCATGCAGGGATCCTCTCGCAGCGGACCGACAGGGCGGTCGGTCCTCATCGTGGATTCAAGCACCTCCGAGGAACGCCCTCGGTGACGGCGCCTCAGGAGGAGCCGCGCTCGGCGCGGTCACGGCGCGTCCGCCGTCCGGGCGTCCCCACGCCCAGGCACCCCCTGCGCCACCGGTCAGTCCACATCGATCCCTGCGGCGGTCCGGTCCCCGACCGGGGCTGGTGCGGGTCGAGCCACGCCATCGGCCTGCCACAGGTCCGGGCCGAACACCTCGTACTGGATGTCGTGCGCCTCCACGCCGCGTCCCAGCAGCGCGGTCCGTGCTGCCTTCATGAACGGCAGCGGACCGCACAGGTAGTAGATCGCCGTCTCGGGGAGTGGCACCTGGCTGAGGTCGAGGAGGCCGGCGTGCACGCCGTCGACCGGCAAGGTGCTCGCGGCGCCGTCCTCGAACCACACGTGCACCGAGGCGTTCGGCAGCGCTCCGACGTCGGCGAGGACCTGGTGCCGCAGGGCGAAGGACTCCTCCTCCGAGTCGGCGTGCAGCAGCACGATCGGCAGCGAGGAACCGGCGGTGACCAGGTGGGACAGCATTCCCGCCATCGGGCTGATGCCCGTGCCTGCGCTGATGAACACCAAGGGACGCCCGGAGTCGTCGAGGACGACGTTGCCGAACGGGAGCGACATCGTGAGGGTGTCCCCCACGTCGACGGAGTCGTGCAGGAGGGTCGACACCTCGCCGTCCGGCCGGCCCGCGCCGTGCACCCGCTTGACCGAGAAGTGACGGTGCTCGCCGTCGTCTGCTCGGGTGAGGCTGTACTGACGCGGCTGATGAAGGCCGTCGGGCATCAGCATCTTCACGGAGACGTACTGGCCGGGCAGGGAGGTCTTCACCAGACGGTCGTCCTTGCGGCGGACGACGAAGGTCACCACGTCCTCGGTCTCCTGCCGCTTCTCCACCACCTCCCAGTCGCGCCACACCGTCTCGGGACGCACTCCCCGGGCGCTGTAGAGCCCCCTCTCCTGGTTGATCAGCAGCTCCGCCATCAGCCAGTACACCTCGTCCCAGCCCGCAGCGACCTCCGGCGTCACGGCGTCGCCGAGCACGTCGGCGATCGCCCAGAAGAGGTGGTCGTGGACCACCTGGTACTGGTCGGGACGCAGGCCCAGTGACGTGTGCTTGTGCGAGATCCGCATGAGCAGCTGCTCCGGCAGCTGATCCTGGAGGACCGCGGTCGCGAAGGCGGCCACGGAGCCGGCGAGGGCCACCTGCTGGGCGCCCTGGGCCTGGTTGCCGCGGTTGAACAACCCGTCCATCAGGTCCGGTCGAGCCGCGAACATGTGGTCGTAGAAGCGGCGGGCGATCTCCTCGATGTTGTCGGCCACGGCCGGCAGCGTCGCCTCGACGGTGACGCGGGCTTGCTTGGAGAGCATTCTCTTCCTCCTGCTTGCTGTGCTTCGGTGGACCTGCCGGCGGGCGGGTGCCATCGATCGGTGCGCACCCCGACCGGGGCGGGCTCAGGTGGTGGTCGTGGCTACGTCAGCAGCACCACCGCGTCCTCGACCGCCTCGAGGGAGTGCCCCGAGTCGGGGATGGTCGGCAGGTCCCCAGGGGAGCCGTTCCAGCGGACCTCACCGGCGACGAGCGTGACGCGGCCGTGCAGCACCTGCGGCGTGAGCCCGGGCGGCGACCGACACCGAGGGTCTGGTCACGCAGGACGAGCGCCGCGCAGGTCCCTGGGCAGGAGGCATGGGTGGTCCTTCGTGTCGTGGGTCCCCACGACGGCGAGGAACTCCCCCACCCTGCGCCGGTCGTGGCGCCCCCGATCAGTGCCGGAAGGCCCACCCGCGGGGGCCGAAGGCGGTGGTGCTGAGGGCACTGTGCGGATCCACAGGTCGACGCGGAGCTCCGCCGAGTCCCGTCGCGAGACGACCTCGGCGGCGCGGTACCGCAGCCGCTCGGCGCGCGTGAGGTCCGACAGCCGGTCGACGCCCGGCGTCGTGGTCAGGGCGAGCGAGCAGCCCGGGAGGAAGTGCACGTCGCCGGCCGTCGGTCGAACGGCAGTCAGACGTTGAAGCGGAACTCCACCACGTCGCCGTCGGCCATGACGTAGTCCTTGCCCTCCATGCGCACCTTGCCGGCCTCCTTGGCCTTCGCCATGGACCCCGCAGCCATCAGGTCGTCGAAGGAGACGATCTCGGCCTTGATGAAGCCCTTCTGGAAGTCGGTGTGGATCACGCCGGCAGCCTCGGGGGCGGTGGCCTGACGCTTGATCGTCCACGCCCGCGACTCCTTGGGGCCCGCGGTCAGGTAGGTCTGCAGGCCCAGCGTGTCGAAGCCGACGCGGGCCAGGACGTCCAGGCCGGGCTCGTCGACGCCCATCTCGGCGAGCATCTCGCGGGCCTCCTCCTCGTCACCGAGCTCGACGAGCTCGGCCTCGAACTTGGCGTCGAGGAAGATCGCCTCGGCCGGGGCCACGAGGTCGCGCATCTGCTTCTTGAGCTCGTCGTCGGAGAGCTCGTCGGCGTCGCAGTTGAAGACGTAGATGAAGGGCTTGGCCGTGAGCAGGGAGAGCTCACGGAGCAGGGCGACGTCGAGGTCGGTGTCGATCACCGGCGTGCCGCGCTCCAGGTGCTCGACGGCCTCCTTGGCCACCGCGACCAGGGGCGCGAGCTCCTTCCTGCCCTTCGCCTCCTTCTCCATCCGCGGCAGCGCCTTCTCGAGCGTCTGCAGGTCGGCCAGGATCAGCTCGGTCTGGATCGTCGAGATGTCGTTGCCCGGGTCGACCTTGCCGTCGACGTGGGTGACGTCCTCGTCGCGGAAGACCCGGGTGACCTGGCAGATGGCCGAGGACTCCCGGATGTGGGCCAGGAACTTGTTGCCCAGCCCCTCCCCCTGCGAGGCGCCGGCCACGATGCCGGCGATGTCGACGAACTCCACGGTCGCCGGCAGGACCTTGGCCGAGCCGAAGACCTCCGCCAGCTGCGGCAACCGGTCGTCCGGCACGGCCACGACCCCGACGTTGGGCTCGATCGTGGCGAACGGGTAGTTCGCCGCGAGCACGTCGTTCTTGGTCAGGGCGTTGAAGAGGGTCGACTTGCCTGCGTTCGGGAGTCCGACGATGCCGATGGTGAGAGCCACGGGCCCGCACTCTACGGCGGTGCGGCGCCCACCCCGAATCGCCTCCGCCGGGTACGCCCGCGAGCGGGCCGTCCACAACCACGCTCGTCCCCTGGCGAGTCGAACGCATGTTCGATAGAATGAGGCCATGGAGATCGAGACCGACCGCGCCGGGTTCCCCGCCGTGCTGGCCGACCTCGACGACGACTGGCTGCTGGACCTCGTCGAGGAGTCGGAGGTGGCGGCCCGCGAGGCCGAGCGCCGGCGGCTGCGGCTGACCGCGCACTGGTGCCGGCGGCGCGTGGCACCGGCCGACGCGGGCAGCGGCGCGCCGGAGGGCGGCGACCCGGCCGAGCGGTGGCGGCTGGACCCGGACGAGGCCGTCGGAGGTCAGGGCGCCCCGGCGCTCGCGCCGTTCAGTGCCGAGCCGCTCGGCGCCGCGTTCTCGATGTCCACCTCCGCGGCGCTGCAGCTGATGCACGACGTGCAGGACCTCGTGCACCGGCTCCCGCTGGCCTGGGCCCGCGTCGAGTCGCTCGAGGTCCCCGCCTGGCGGGCCCGCCGGCTGGCCCAGGCCACGCACGGCCTGAACGCCGTCGCGGCCGCGGCGGTCGACGGCGCCGTCTCCCCCCGGCTGCACCGGATCGGGGTGGCCCTGATCGACCGCGCCGTCGGCGAGGCCGCGGCCTCCCACGACCCCGAGGCGCAGGCCGAGCGCGAGGCGCTGGCCCGCCGCGGGTGGGACGTCCGCGTCGGTCCCCAGGTCGGTCCGGGCGGCACCTACGACGGGTCCTCCTGGCTGGAGGCCGTCGGTGACACCGACGACCTGAACCGCTTCCACGAGCTCGTCGGCGACGTCGCGGGCGACCTGGCGGCCGAGGCGGTCGAGGACCCGGCGTCGCAGACCCCCGAGGACCTCGGGGTCCGCCGGGCCCGCGCGCTGGGCCGGATCACCGACCTGGTCCGCGGCATCGTCGCGCCGGGCGGCCCCGGGGTCCCGGCCGCCCCTCCCACCCGGACCCGCCGCCGCGAGGCGCGCGTGTACGTCCACCTCACCCCCGACCCGGCCGACCCGGCCGACCCGGCAGACCTGGCCCACCAGGTCGCCACCGTCGAGCGGCTGGGCGCGCTGACCCTCGAGCGCCTCGGACCGTGGCTGCAGCACAGCACCGTCTCGGTCGTCGGGGTCCTCGACCTCGCCGCCACCGGGGCCAGCCACCCGCACCTGGTCACCGACGACCACGACCCCTCCCCCGAGCTGCGCGACCTGGTCGTCCTGCGGGACACCTCCTGCGTCTTCCCCTGGTGCACGGTCGACTCCCGCGACTGCGACCTCGACCACATCGAGCCGTACGTACCCCCGGAGGACGGCGGCCCACCCGGCCAGACCTGCCCCGAGGGCCTCGCCCCGCTCTGCCGGCGCCACCACCGGGCCAAGACGGCCCGCACCTGGTCGTACCGGCGCGAGCGCGACGGCACCTACACCTGGACCGACCCCCGGCGCGGCACGCACCGAGTCGATCCCCGTCCTCGCTGAGGCACGGCCTAGGCTCTGCCCGTGCGACTCGCCACCTGGAACGTGAACTCCCTCCGCTCCCGCATCGAGCGGGTCGAGGCGTTCCTGACCCGGCACGACATCGACGTGCTGGCCCTGCAGGAGACCAAGGGCCGCGAGGACCAGCTGCCGCTGATGGGCCTGCAGGCCCTCGGCTACGAGGTCGCGGTGGCCGGCACCAACCAGTGGAACGGCGTGGCCGTGGTCTCCCGGGTCGGCCTCGAGGACGTCGAGGTCGGCTTCCCCGCGATGCCGTCCTTCGGCGACCCGCCCGCGGCCGAGGCCCGGGCGCTGGGCGCGACCTGCGGCGGGGTGCGCGTGTGGTCGCTGTACGTGCCCAACGGCCGCAAGATCGACGACCCGCACTACCACTACAAGCTCGACTGGCTGGCCCGCCTGCACGATGCCGCCGGCCCCTGGCGGGACGTCCCCACCGCGCTGGTCGGCGACTGGAACATCGCCCCGCGCGACGAGGACGTCTTCGACGTCGCAGCGTTCGCGACGAGCACCCACGTGACCCGGCCCGAGCGCGCCGCGTTCGAGGCGTTCCTCGACGACGGGTGGGCCGACCTCGCCCGCCCCCACACCCCGGGACCCGAGCTGTACACCTACTGGGACTACTACCGGCAGCGCTTCGAGCGCAACCGCGGCATGCGCATCGACTTCCTCCTCGGCTCGCCCCCGCTGGCCGCGCGCGTGAACGGCGCCTTCGTGGACCGCGACGAGCGCGCCGGCAAGGGCGCCTCCGACCACGCGCCGGTCGTCGTCGACCTCGACGAGGCGCCCTGATGAGCGGGGACCGGGGCCCCGGGGCGGGGCGCGACCTGATCGACGTCCTCGTCGAGGCCGCGACCGCGATGCCCTGGCCCGAGGACGAGATCGACCAGCGCCTGGTGGGGTGGGCCGCCGCGGCGACGAGCGCCTCCGTCACCCTCGAGCCCCTGCGGGAGGGGGCCCAGGGGGCACCCGCCCTCTCCGTCCTCCTCCATGACGACCGGGTGCTCGTCGCCCGCCGCAGCGAGGGTTCCCCCGCCTTCGGCGACCTCGAGCGACGCCTGATGCTCGCCCTGACCGCGATGGCCACCACGTCCTCCCAGCACGCCCACCGTGACGCCCGCCTGCGCCGCCGCGCGCTGACCGACGACCTCACCGGGCTGTGGAGCCACGGCATCTTCCCGGAGCTGCTCGCCACCGCCTCCCGGCGCCGCGAGGCCGGCGAGCAGCTCGGCGTGCTCTTCCTCGACCTCGACCGCTTCAAGCAGATCAACGAGGAGCTCGGTCACCTCGACGCCGACGCCGTGCTGCGCGAGGTCGGCCGCCGGCTGCTCGACGCGCTCCCGCCCGACTCGGTCGTCGGCCGCGTCGGTGGCGACGAGTTCGCCTGCGTCGTCCGCCGCCTGGACGGCCAGGAGGGCCTCACCGAGACGCGCGCGCACCTGCGCCGTGCGGTCAACCAGCCCATCCCCGTCGGCGACCGGCTCCTGAGCGTCGACGTGAGCATCGGCGGGGTGGTCTCGGTCAGCCCCGACGAGGACCCCGACGCCCTCCTGCGCTCGGCCGAGGAGGCGATGCGGGCCACCAAGCGCGGCCGCACCGGCGAGGCGCCCCCGCGCTGGTACGACGAGAAGAACCTGGTGCGGGACCTGCTCGACCAGGGCGGCGTCGGGATCGCCCTGCAGCCCATGGTGCTGCTCGGCAACGGCCGCGTCGTCGGGTACGAGGCCCTGGTCCGCGCCGACCACGGCGCGCTCGGTGCCGTCTCCCCCCTGCTGCTCGTCGGCTCCGCGTCGCGGACCCAGCTCCTCGACGAGCTGACGGAGGTCGTCGCGGCCCAGGCGGTCGAGACCGTCGACGGCATCGCCCGCGACAGCGGGACCCCGCAGTGGCTCTGCCTGAACGTCGAGTTCGAGCAGCTCGTCCCCGGCAGCGGCCTGGTCCCCGCGCTCGAGGCCGCCGTCGCCGGCACCGACGTCCGGCTCGTGCTCGAGATCTCCGAGCGCGACATCGGGCGCTGGACCGGCGCCCACGACGCCGTCGCCCGCGACCTCGAGCAGGCCGGGATCGGGCTCGCCGTCGACGACTTCGGAGGCGGTCACGCGACCTTCGCGCTGCTGCACAGCTGGCCCTGGCGGTGGGTCAAGATCGACCAGGCCCTGGTCTCGGCCCGTGACGACGCCACCTCGCGGGTCCTGCTGGGCCACGTCGTCACCATGCTCCGCGACCTCGGGCTGACCGCGGTCGCCGAGGGCGTCGAGTCGGAGGACCAGCTGGAGCTCCTGCGCACCCTCGGGGTGCCGCTGGCCCAGGGCACGCTGTTCGCCGCCCCGGCCGCCGCCGACCTGGCCCGCGACGCCGCGGCGTCCCTGCTGCACGCCGCTCCCCCCGACCTCTGACCCCCGACCTCTGACCCCCGACCTCCGACCCCTGCCGTCGCGCGGGCGGTGTCGGCGCCCTGCGCCAGGCTGGGCGCATGAACCCCGGTGCCGCGACCCAGACGCCCCTGCTCGCGACCTCCCTGCTCGTCGCGCTCGTCGGGCTCCTCCTCGGCGGTGCCGTCGGCTACGCCCTGGGCGTGCTGCGCACCCGGGTCGCGACGGCCGAAGGACCTTCCGCGCAGGCCGTGCACGAGCGGGCCGTGCGCGAGGAGGCCGGGTCGGCGGTGCTGCGCGAGAGCCTCGACCGCCTGCACGACCAGATGCGCGACCTCGAGCACAGCCGGGTGTCCTGGCAGAGCCGCCTGCACCAGCAGGTCGACGACGTGCGGCAGACGACCGACACGCTGCGCCGCGAGACCGCGTCCCTGGCCACCGCGCTGCGCAAGCCCGCCGTCCGCGGCCGCTGGGGCGAGCTGCACCTGCGCCGCGCGGTGGAGCTGGCGGGCCTGGTCGACCGCTGCGACTTCGAGGAGCAGGTCCGGCTGGACGGCCCCGACGGCGCCGAGGCGCTCGCGGGGGGTGCCCGTCGCCCCGACCTGGTGGTGCGCCTGGCCGGAGGACGCAGCATCGTCGTCGACGCCAAGGTGCCGCTGGAGGCCTACCTGGACGCCACCACCTGCACCGACGAGGAGGAGCGCGAGGCGCACCTCGTGCGCCACGCCCGTCAGCTGCGCACCCACGTCGACGCCCTGGCGGCCAAGTCCTACTGGCGGTCGCTGCCCGGGTCGCCCGACTTCGTCGTGCTCTTCGTGCCCGCCGAGTCCTTCCTCGCCGCCGCCCTCGAGACCGAGCCGTCGCTGCTCGAGCACGCCGCGGCCCGCCACGTCGTCCTGGCCTCCCCCACCACCCTGATCGGGCTGCTGCGCACCGTGGCCCTGGGGTGGAGCCACGCCGCACTGACCGAGCAGGCGCAGGAGGTGCACCGGCTGGGCCGCGAGCTGCACGCCCGGCTCGGCACCTGGGGCGGCCACCTCGACCAGGTCGGACGCTCGTTGAACGCCGCCGTCGTGCACTACAACAGCGCCGTCGGGTCCCTCGACACCCGGGTGCTCGTGACGGCCCGCCGCTTCGAGGAGCTCGGGGTGACCCACGACGAGCTGGCGCCCCCGCGCACGGTGGGCCTCAGGGCCGTGGACCGGCGCGGCGCGGCACCCGAGGACCCACCGGACCGTACGGTGGCGCTATGAGCGCCCGCACCCTGTGGGAGGAGGGGCGACAACCCGGTCACGAGGTCGTCGCCCTCGCCGCTGCGCTCCTCATGACCGCGGTGACGGTCGACCTGCTGCTCGACGACTCGCTGTCGTACTTCTTCGACCTCAGCTTCGTCTCCGTCTGCGTCGGCGTGGCCCTGGCGGTCCGCCCGCGCGACTTCTTCACCATCGGGGTGCTGCCGCCGCTGCTGATGCTCGTCGTGTGCGTGCTGCTCGCGCTCGCCGACACCGACGTCCTGGCGCGCCCCACCGACGGCGTCGTGCAGGCCACCGTCACCGGGCTGGCCCACCACATGGTGGCGCTCGGGGTCGGGTACGCGCTGTGCATCGCGGTCCTGCTCGTGCGGCAGCGGTTCCTGCAGCGCCCGGCCCACGCCGTGGGGCCGGTCGAGGCCGTCGACCCGCCGGACCGCCGCGCGGGCTGAGCCCCCTCCCGGCCCCCGGGGAACCCTCAGTCCCCCAGGAAGGGGGTCGGGTCACCCGCGCCGACCCGCAGCACCTCGGCCGCGCCCTCCGAGAGGTCGACCACCGTCGTCGGCGTCGCCGAGACCTCCCCGGCGTCGACCACCAGGTCGACGACGTGGTCGAGGTCCTCCTTGACCTCCCAGCCGACCGTGCGCGGCTCGTCCTCGCCGGGCAGGATCAGCGTGCTGGTGAGCATCGGCTCGCCGAGCTCGTCGAGCAGCGCGGTGACGAACGGGTGGTCGGGGATCCGGACCCCGACCGTGCGCTTCTTCGGGTGCATCAGACGGCGTGGGACCTCCGGGGTCGCCTTCAGGATGAAGGTGTACGGCCCCGGCGTGGCCGCCCTGATCGCCCGGAAGGCGTGGTTCTCCACCTGCACCAGCTGTCCGAGCTGGGAGAAGTCCCGGCAGACGAGCGTGAAGTGGTGCCGGTCGTCCAGGCCCCGGACGCGCAGGATCCGGTCGCGCCCGTCGCGGTTGCCCACGCGGCAGCCCAGCGCGTACCCGGAGTCGGTCGGGTAGGCGATCAGGGCGTCGTCCTGCAGCGCCTGCACGACCTGCGCCAGCCGACGGGGCTGGGGGTTCTCCGGGTGGACGTCGACGAACCTGGCCACGCCTGCTCCTGCCTGCTCCGGGCGCCGCGGCGCCTGTATCGTGCTCGACGGCTCAGGATCTCACGAGCCACGCCCACGGGTGCAGACGGAAGGCGGGGTGCGCGTGCGGACGGCTCTCGCCCCGCTGGTCCTGCTGCTCACCCTGCTCTGCCTCCCCGCTCCGGGCGCCGCCGCCGAGTCCGGCGCCGGTCCGGCGACGTTCTTCGGTCCGACCTCCTCGCGGGTGGACGTGGTGGTGCCCGCCGACGCCGGACGGGCCACGGTCCGCGCGGGCCTGGCCGCGGTGGGCGCCCTCGCCGCGCGCTACCCGGCCGCCTCGGTCGGGCTGCGCTCCGCCGACGACGAGGTCCCCACCGTCGACCGCGACCAGCGCGTGGTCGCCCTGCGTGCCTCCCCGGGACCCGCGCGACGCGCGGTCCGGTGCCGGGACGGACTGCCCGCCCTGCTGCTCGGCGGTCGTGGCCCCGGCCTGCTCGCCTCGGCCGCCGCGCTCGCCGGCCCGCGCGGCCCGCACGACCCGCGCGAGCCGACCGGCCGGCCCGCCCGCGGCGCCATGGCGGTCGACCTGCACGTCACCGACGGCGGCACCCTGGTCACGGCGGCACGTCGCGCGGCGCCGGTCCTCGCCGCCGTCCAGCAGGCCACCGCGCAGCCGCTCCGCACCGACCTGGTCGGCCCCGACACCCTCGTGCGCGGGGACCGCTCCGGCCTGCTGGTCGGGGCGGGCGCCGACGACGCCGCCGCCGTCGGGGCGCCGCTGGGGCTCGGTCCCGTCAGCGGTCTGCCGGGTCTGGCGCCCCGGACCGCGTACGCCGCGCTGCAGCCGGTGGACCACGCGGGGCGGCGCCTGCTGCTGCTCGGCGGGTGGGCGCCCGACGACGGGGCCGGCCGACGCGTCCTGGACCGGCTGCTGGACCGCGCCGCCTACACGGCCGGCACCACCGGCTGGGACGGACAGGGCCAGGAGGCGCTGGTGGTCGCCCAGGGGCAGGACCCCCTCCTGCTCGCGGTCGCCGCCGACCCGCCCGCTGCTGCCGACCCCGCTGAGCCCACCGAGCCCGCTGAGCCCACCGAGCCCGCTGTGCCCGCGGGGCCCGCCGAGCCGCCGGCGACCCCCCAGCCCGCCGCGGACGATGAACCGGGACGGCGGGACGCGCTGGGCCGGTGGTGGTCGGTGGCCGGGGTGGTGCTGCTCCTGCTGGCGTTCGCGACCCGCGGTCTGACCACGCTCACCCGCCAGCGCCGGGGCACCGCCGGACGCTAGCGGCGGCCGGCGGCCTTCAGGTCGCGGCGCAGCTCCTTGGGCAGGGAGAAGATGAGCGACTCCTCGGCGGTGTGCACCGCCTGCGCGTCGGGGTAGCCGCGCGCCGCGAGGTGGTCCAGGACGCCGTCGACCAGGTTCTCCGGCACGCTGGCGCCCGAGGTGACGCTGACGGTGCGCACCCCCTCGAACCACGACTCCTCGATCTCGGAGGCGTCGTCGACGCGGTAGGACGCCTTCGCGCCGGCCTCGAGGGCCACCTCGACCAGCCGCACCGAGTTCGAGGAGTTGCCCGACCCGACCACGATCAGCAGGTCGGCGCCCTGCGCGATGTCCTTCACGGCGAGCTGGCGGTTCTGGGTGGCGTAGCAGATGTCGTCCGAGGGCGGGTCGAGCAGCGCGGGGAAGCGCTCGCGGATCGCCGCCACCGTCTCCATGGTCTCGTCGACCGACAGCGTGGTCTGGGACAGCCACGCCACCCGCTCGGGGTCGCGCACCTGGATCGAGGCGACGTCGCCGGGGCCCTGCACGAGCTGGATCCGCTCGGGGGCCTCGCCGGCGGTGCCCTCGACCTCCTCGTGGCCCTCGTGGCCGATCAGCAGGATGTCGTAGTCGTCGTCGGCGAAGCGGCGCGCCTCGTGGTGCACCTTGGTGACCAGCGGGCAGGTGGCGTCGATCGTCTTCAGGTCGCGCTCCGCGGCGTCGCTGTGCACCTGGGGGGAGACCCCGTGGGCGGAGAACACCACGGTCGCGCCGGTCGGCACCTCGTCGAGCTCCTCGACGAAGACGGCCCCGCGGGCCTCCAGGTCGCTCACCACGTGCTTGTTGTGCACGATCTGCTTGCGCACGTAGACCGGGGAGCCGTACAGGTCGAGCGCCTTCTCGACCGTGACCACGGCGCGGTCCACACCCGCGCAGTAGCCGCGGGGCGCCGCGAGCAGCACGGCCCGCTCGGCCTCGTCGGGAGGGAGCACGGTGGGCGTGCCGAGGTCGGTGGTCATGCCCCCATCGTAGGGGCGGCACGGTCGCTGCCAGGCCGTCGGCGGGGACGACTACTGTCCCGCCATGGCCCTGGAGACCTCCGCCGCGTCGCCGGCGCCGGTGCGTCAGGTCGCCACCGCCGTGGCCGGCTGGGTCGACCGGCTGGGTCCGGTCTGGGTCGAGGGCCAGCTGGCCCAGGTCAACCGGCGGCCCGGGGTGTCGGTCGTCTTCATGACCCTGCGTGACTCCCTGGCCGCGGTGTCGGTGCGCCTGACGGCCCCCCGCGCCCTCGTCGACTCCCTGGACCCGCCCCTGGTCGAGGGCGCCAGCGTCGTGGTGCAGGCCAAGCCGTCGTACTACGCCGGCAACGGCTCGTTCTCGCTGGAGGTCCGCGAGCTGAGGATGGTCGGGCTCGGCGAGCTGCTGGCCCGCCTCGAGCGGCGCCGGCAGCTGCTGGCCGCGGAGGGCCTCTTCGCCGCCCACCTCAAGCGACCCCTGCCCTTCCTGCCCCAGCGGGTCGGGCTGGTCACGGCCCCGGGCTCCGCCGCCGAGCGCGACGTCGTCGACAACGCACGCCGACGGTGGCCCGCGGTCGTGCTGACCCCGGCCTACGCCGCGATGCAGGGCCCGCGCTGCGCCGGCGAGGTCGTCGAGGCGCTCCAGCGCCTCGAGCGGGACCCGGCCGTCGACGTGGTGGTCGTCGCCCGCGGCGGCGGGTCGGTCGAGGACCTCCTGCCGTTCAGCGACGAGACGCTGGTGCGGGCCGTGGCCGCCCTGCGCACCCCGGTGGTCTCGGCCATCGGCCACGAGCAGGACCAGCCGCTGCTCGACCTGGTGGCCGACGTACGCGCCTCGACGCCCACCGACGCCGCGAAGCTCGTCGTGCCCGACGTCGTGGGCGAGCTCGACGCCGTCGCCCACGCCCGGGAGCGGATGCGCGCCGCGCTCGGCGGTCGGCTCGCCCACGAGCAGGCCGGGCTGGCCGCCCTGCGCACCCGCCCCGTGCTCGCGGACCCGCGGCACCTGATCGACGCCCGCGACGAGGAGCTGCTCGGGCTGCTCCGACGCGCCCGGGGCACCCTGGGCCACCGCCTGGACCGGGCGGCCGACGACGTGGACCACCAGCGGGCCCGGGCCCGGGCGCTGTCGCCGCTGGCCACCCTGCGACGCGGGTACGCCGTGGTGCAGGACGCCGCCGGGCACGTGGTGACGAGCGCGGCCGCCCTCGACGCCGGCCGGGCGCTGTCGGTGCGCCTCGCCGACGGCCGGGTGGGCGTCACGGTCACCACGCCGGCGCCCGCCCCGGGCTCAGCCCCAGACCCGGCACCCGCACCCGCCCCCGCCCCCGCACCCGAGGAGTCCCGATGAGCAGCGACGACCGCCCGTCCTACGAGCAGGCCCGGACGGAGCTGGTCGAGACCGTCCGTCTGCTCGAGACCGGGGGGACCTCCCTGGAGGAGTCGCTGGCGCTCTGGGAGCGCGGCGAGGAGCTCGCCGGCATCTGCCAGACCTGGCTGACCGGCGCCCGCGAGCGCCTGGACGCCGTGCTGGCCGAGCGCGAGGAGGACGAGGAGGACGACCGGCAGGACGGGTAGGGCTCAGCCCCCGGGCTGCCGGTCCTGGTCGGAGTCGTCGGCGCCCGGCACCGGCACGTCGGTGAGCCGTGCGACGTAGTCCGCGAGCTCCTGCGGGGAGGCGGAGCCGTAGACGAGGACCTGCTTCCCGTCGACCTCGGCGGCGTACGCCGTGTCGCCCTCCTCGTCGCCGAACCCCTGCCACCGCGTGGCCACCAGGCCCTCGGCCTCGGCGCCGGAGAAGACCAGCGGCTCGCGCTCGGAGTAGTCCTCGTCGACCAGCGACTCCAGCATCTCCTCCAACGGCGCGTCCGCCACCCGGAGCCCCACGAAGTCGGAGTCGGCGGTGAGCACCGCGAGGTCGAGCACGGGCTCCGGCGCCGGGGTGAAGTCGACGTCGCTGGCCCCCCAGCCCGACGGGAGCGTGGCGGGGTAGACCACGTCGACGTCCGCGACCTGCACGTCGCGCACCAGGTCGAGGTAGTCGACCGGCTCCCGGTCGAAGACGTCCTCGTCGCTGGTCAGCGAGCGCAGCCCGAAGACCACCAGCACCCCGACCACGGTCACCACCATCGCGGCGACCAGGCCGCCGAAGGACCGTGAGTACCGTCCGGGCCGGCCCGCGCTCCCCGTGTCGCTCACGTGTGCATCCTCCCAGGTGCCCGGCTAGGGCTAGCATCCCGCCCATGAGCCACGTGGAGACCCAGTCCTTCGCCACCGCCCCGGGCGGGCCCGACCGCAACCTGGCGCTCGAGCTCGTCCGGGTCACCGAGGCCGCGGCGATGGCGGCCGGTCGCTGGGTCGGCAAGGGCGACAAGAACGGCGCCGACGGCGTGGCGGTCAACGCGATGCGCGTGATGATCTCCAGCATCCAGATGCGTGGCACGGTCGTGATCGGCGAGGGCGAGAAGGACAACGCGCCGATGCTCTACAACGGCGAGGAGGTCGGCGACGGCACCGGCCCCGAGTGCGACGTCGCCGTCGACCCGATCGACGGCACCACGCTGACCGCCAAGGGCATGAGCAACGCGGTCGCCGTGCTCGCCGTCAGCCCCCGCGGCTCGATGTACGACCCCTCCGCGGTCTTCTACATGGACAAGCTCGCCTGCGGGCCGGAGGCGGCCGACCACGTCGACATCCGGCTCCCCGTGGCCGAGAACATCCACCAGGTCGCCAAGGCCAAGGGCGGCAAGCCCGAGGACGTCACCGTCGTCCTGCTCGACCGCCCGCGCCACGAGCAGCTGGCCGAGGAGATCCGGGCCACCGGCGCCCGGATCAAGTTCATCGTCGACGGCGACGTCGCGGGCGCCATCTCGGCCGCCCGCCCCGACAGCGGCGTCGACCTGCTGCTGGGCGTCGGGGGCACGCCGGAGGCGATCATCACCGCCTGCGCGATGAAGTGCATGGGCGGCGTCATCCAGACCCAGCTCTGGCCCACGGACGACGCCGAGCGCCAGCGGGCCCTGGACGCCGGGCTGGACCTGGACCCCGACCACGTGCTGTCCACCGAGGACCTGGTCACCGGTGACGACTGCTTCTTCGTGGCCACCGGGATCACCGACGGCGACCTGATGCGCGGCGTGCGCTACGGCGGCGGGGGCGCGACGACCCACTCGCTGGTGATGCGCTCGCGCAGCGGCACCATCCGCTCGATCACCTCCGAGCACCGGCTCTCGAAGCTACGCGCTTTCTCCGCGATCGACTTCGACCACTGACCCGCCCAGGGCCTGGACCACGACGGCCAGCACCCGCGGGTCGACCGCCATGCCCAGGTGGGTGGCCCGGACCTCCACCGCACGGGCCTCGGGGTCGACGCAGGCACGGTGGTCCACCACCCCGTCGCGACGTGACCACACGGCGGTGAACGACACGTCGTCGGGCAGCGGGGCCCGGTTCTCCTCGAAGCTGGCACGGGCGCACCGGCCGGTGACGCAGTCCTCGGCCATCAGCCCGCGCCAGCCGGCGGCGCTCAGCCGCACCAGCAGCTCCAGGCTCGCGCTCAGCGACACGTGGTGGGCGCCCGGGGCGAGCATCGGGCTGCCGAGGGTGACGATGCCGGAGACCAGGTCGGGTCGACGCACCGCCAGGCCGCGGGCGAGCATGCCGCCGAGGCTGTGCCCGACGACCTGCACGCGGGAGCCGCGACGGGCCGCGATCGCCTCGATCCGGCGCTCGAGCTGCTCGGCGGCCGCGGCGGTGCAGCCGATGTTGGCGTGGATCGCCGACCGGTAGGTGCGACGCCCGGCGCGTCGGAGGCCGGCCGCCATCATCGACAGCGATCCGTCCCCGGCCAGGAACCCGGGCACCAGCACCACCGGTGCGGGGTCGCGGGGACCGCTGCGCTCGGCGTACGGCACGGCCCGTCGGCGTCTGCCCTCGGTCGCCACGTGCCAGACCGCGCGGCCGGCCTCGCCGACGACCCCGACCTCGCGCAGGACGGCGGCCGCTCCGGGGGGCGCGAACCCCTCCGGGAGCAGGAAGGGAGCGACGGGTGAGACGCCGGTCACAGGTGGACGCTAGACCCTTCGGCTCGCCCACGGGGGTGAACAACAGCAATCGGAGCACAGTCGTGCGCTTGACTGGCGCGATGGTCTCGACCCCGTCCCGCGTCGCCGTCTCCGACGAGCTCTACGCCCCGGTCAGCCCGGACGTCGAGCTCTGCTACCAGACCTTCGGGGACCCCTCCGACGAGCCGCTGCTGCTGGTGATGGGGCTCGGGGGCCCGATGAGCTGGTGGCCCCCGGGACTGTGCGAGGACCTCGCCCGCCGGGGGTTCTTCGTGCTCCGCTTCGACAACCGGGACACCGGTCGCTCCAGCCGGGCCACGGGCCGGGTCGGCCGCACCGCACTGGTGCGGGCCTACCTGGGCCTGCCGACGAGCGCGCCGTACGCCCTGGCCGACCTCGCCGACGACGCCTTCGGGCTGCTGGACCACCTCGGCCTCGCCGCGGCCCACGTGGTGGGGGTCTCGATGGGCGGGATGGTCGTGCAGACCATGGCGCTGGCGCGGCCGGGCCGGGTCCGTTCGCTGGTCAGCATCATGTCGACCACCGGCAGGCGGACGGTCGGCTGGCAGAACCCCGCCCTGCTGCCGATGCTGGCGCTGCCGCGCAAGGGCGGCCGGGAGGCGTTCATCGCCACCAGCGTCACCACCTGGCGCGCGATCGGCTCGCCGGCCTACGAACGGCCCCGCGAGGAGATCGAGGCGCAGGCCGCGGAGACCTTCGACCGGGGGGCGAGCGCCCGCGGGGTGCTGCGCCAGATGATGGCCGTGCTCACCCAGCCCGACCGCGGTCCGGCGCTGCGCCGGCTGCGGGTGCCGGCAGCGGTGCTGCACGGCGACGCCGACAAGATGGTGCACCTCTCCGGCGGCCGGGCCACGGCCTCCGCGATCCCCGACGCCGAGCTGGTCGTGGTCGAGGGCATGGGCCACGACCTGCCGGAGCCGCTGTGGCCGATGCTGGTGGACCTGGTGCGTCGCACCGCCGACCGGGCCTCCTGAGCCCTACCCGCGCACGAGCCCGTCGCGCAGCTCCACCACCCTGCCGGCCACCGCGGCCGCCTCGGCGGGGTCGCGGGTCGCGTGCACGGTGGTGATCGCGACGCGGGCCAGCAGCCCCGGCAGCTCCACGAGCGCGTGGGCCCGCGCGGCCGGATCCAGGTTGGACAGCGGCTCGTCGAGGCACAGCACGTGCGGGCGCCGCACCACGGCCCGAGCCAGCGCCACGCGCTGGCGCTGTGCGCCGGACAGGACGGCGGGCAGGTGGTCGAGCAGCGGGGCCAGCCCGAGCAGGCCGGCGGCCTCCTCGACGCGGAGCCGGCGCTCGCCCTCCGGCACCCCGGAGAGCTCGAGGGCGTAGCCCATGTTCTCCGCCACGCTCAGGTGCGGGTGCAGCGCGTAGTTCTGGAAGACGATCCCCACCCCCCGGTCCCGGGCCGGGACCGCGGTCACGTCACGGTCACCCACGTGGATCGCACCCGCCGTGACCTCCTCCAGCCCCGCCAGCATCCGCAGCACCGTCGACTTGCCCGACCCCGGGGGTCCCAGGAGGGCCAGGACCTCGCCGTCGGCGACCTCGAGGTCCAGGCCGGGCACGGCCGGGGACGCGGCACCGGGGTACCACCGCTGTGCTCCGAGGAAGCTCACCGAGGACATCAGCACCGCTCCTTCCGTGGGCCCGTGGCCGGACCGCCCCCGGGGTCGTTGTGCCGGTGACCTGACTCACACTACGGTCGGTGGACCGGCCACCCACCTCCGCGTCCCGTCTCCGGTAACGATCCGGCCAAACCCTGCCCGTCCCGCCCAGGGGGTCGTTTACAACACGGCACCCGCTCCGCTAGACCGGGGTGCCCCACCAGGCGCACCGCCCCACCAGGCACACCGGCACCAGGCACCAGACACCAGTCACACCGACACCTCCACGGAGAGGCACCCATGCAGGCACCACAGGGACCCGGCCGGCGTCGTCTCGTCGCCGCGCTCGCCACGCTCGCCTGCGGATCAGCGCTGCTGACCGCGTGCGGCGGCGACGCCGGCAAGCCGACGCTCAACTGGTACATCAACCCCGACGGCCAGGAGACGCTGACGTCGCTGGCCGAGCAGTGCAGCACCGACGAGTACGACGTCGCCATCCAGCTGCTCCCGACCAGCGCCACCGACCAGCGCACGCAGCTGGCGCGCCGGCTCGCCGCCGGGGACTCCTCGACGGACCTGATGAGCCTGGACCCGGTCTTCGTGGCCGAGTTCGCCAACGCCGGCTGGCTGGAGCCCTTCGAGGGCGAGCTGGCCGAAGCGGTGCTCGACGACGACGTGCTCGCGGGTGCCGCCGACACGGTGGTCTGGGAGGACGAGGTCGTGGCTGCGCCGCAGTGGGCCAACACCCAGGTCCTCTGGTACCGCCAGTCCTTGGCCGACGCGGCCGGGCTGGAGATCGGACCCGACTCCCCGGTCACCTGGAGCCAGGTGATCGAGGCGGCCGCCTCCCAGGACGGCGCGACCGTCGGTGTGCAGGCCAACCGCTACGAGGCGTACGTGGTCTGGATCAACTCCCTCATCGCCGGCGCCGGCGGCGCGATCATCGAGAACACCGAGGCCGGCAGGGACGCCGAGGTCACCATCGACTCCGAGGCCGGGCAGGCCGCGGCAGCGGTGATCGAGCAGCTCGCCGAGTCCGGCGCGACCCAGCCGGACTTCACCACCTCCAACGAGGGGACCAGCCTCGGACGGATGTTCCCGACCGACGGCGGCCCCGGGGAGTTCATGAACAACTGGACCTTCGTCTACAAGAACTACGAGTCGACGATCGGTGCCGTGGGCGGCCCCGCGGACGAGGAGGAGTTCGAGGACCTCGCCTGGGCGCGCTACCCCCAGACGGTGGAGGGCGAGGAGTCCCGCCCACCGATCGGTGGGATCGACATCGGGGTCGGCGCCTACTCCGAGAACCTTCCCTTCGCCCAGGAGGCAGCCGTGTGCGTCACCTCGCCCGAGGCCCAGGCCGCGCTGGCCGTCAACGACGGTCTGATGCCCTCGCGCAACTCGGTGTACGACTCCCGCGAGCTGCAGGACGCCTACCCCGTGGACCTGCTCGACCTCTACCGGCAGAGCATCGAGACGGGCGCACCTCGCCCCAAGAGCGCGTTCTACGCCCAGATCTCCAGCGCCGTGCAGTCGGTGTGGCACTCCCCCGCGTCGGTCTCGCCCGACTCGACGCCCGAGGAGTCCGCCGAGTTCCTGCGCCAGGTCCTGTCCGGGGAGGCCCTGCTGTGAGCACCGTGACCGCTCCGCGCGAAGGCGGGACCCGCAAGCAGTCGAGGAAGCAGGACCCCGAGGTCTCCGACCGCCTCAAGGCCGAGAACAACCTGGGCCGCAAGCTCGTCGCCCCCGCGCTCGTCCTGATGCTGCTCGTCACCGCGTTCCCGATGCTGCGGGCGCTGTACCTCTCGCTGTTCTCCTACACCCTCACCGCGCCGGAGGACCGCGAGTTCGTGGGCCTGGGCAACTACCTCACCGCGCTGACCGACTCGCTGTTCTGGGTGACCACCGCCAACACGGTGATGATCATGGTCGTCACGGTGCTCGTCGAGCTGGTGATCGGGTTCGCCTTCGCGATGGTGATGCACCGGGTGATCTTCGCCCGCGGCGCCATCCGCACCTCGATCCTGATCCCCTACGGCATCATCACCGTCGTCTCGGGCTTCGCCTGGCAGTTCGCCTTCTCCAACACCAACGGCTTCGTCAACTCGTGGCTGCCGTTCATCGGCGACGACTTCAACTGGTTCGCCCAGTACGAGACGTCGATCATCGCGATCATGGTCTCCGAGATCTGGAAGACCACGCCCTTCATGTCCCTGCTGCTCCTGGCGGGCCTGGCCCAGGTCTCCGAGGACATGCTCGAGGCCGCCAAGGTGGACGGCGCGACCTGGTTCCAGCGCCTGTTCAAGGTGATCCTGCCCAACATGCGGGCCGCGATCATGGTCGCGGTGCTCTTCCGTGCCCTGGACGCCTACCGCATCTTCGACAACATCTTCGTGATGACCGCCGGCGCCAACAGCACGGAGTCGATCTCGTTCCTGACCTACCGGCAGGTGATCGAGCAGTTCCAGCTCGGCATCGGCTCGGCGCTCTCCGTGCTGCTGTTCCTGTCGGTGCTGATCGTCGCCTACGCCATCGTCAAGGTCTTCCGCGTCGACCTGTCCAACGCGCGGCAGGAGGGATGAACCCATGAAGCAGAAGCTCGGCCTCACCGTGGGCCTGCTCGCCATCCTGACCTGGTGCCTGCTCCCGGTGGCCTGGATCATCTCGCTGTCGTTCAAGTCCCAGGACGCGATCACGAACGGCTCGCCCGGCTTCTTCCCGTCCGCGGGCGGGACGGCGGGGTTCGCCAACTACAGCGACGTCCTCGCCGACGAGCAGTTCCGGCGGGCGATCATCAACTCCATCGGGATCTCGCTGATCGCCACCACCCTCTCGGTGCTGATCGCGACGTTCGCGGCGTACGCCATCGCCCGGCTCGAGTTCAAGGGCAAGAAGTTCGTCCTCACCACGGCGCTCGTGATCGCGATGTTCCCCGTGGTCTCGCTGGTGGGCCCGTTGTTCGACCTGTGGCGCACCATCGGCATCTACGACACCTGGCCGGGACTCATCATCCCCTACATGTCGTTCACGCTGCCGCTGGCGATCTGGACCCTGTCGGCCTTCTTCCGCGAGATCCCGTGGGAGATGGAGCAGGCGGCCCAGGTCGACGGCGCCACGTCGTGGCAGGCGTTCCGCAAGGTCATCGTGCCGCTCGCGGCGCCCGGGGTCTTCACGGCCGCGATCCTGACCTTCTTCTTCGCCTGGAACGACTTCGTCTTCGGCATCTCGCTGACCTCGACCGAGGCCGCCCGACCGATCCCGGCGGCCCTGTCGTTCTTCGTCGGGCCCGACCCGTTCAACCGGCCGGCGTCGCTGCTCGCCGCGGCGGCCGTGGTGGCCACCATCCCGATCGTCATCATCGTCCTGCTGTTCCAGCGCAAGATCGTGTCGGGCCTCACGGCCGGCGCAGTGAAGGGGTAAGCACCATGGCCGGCATCACCATGAAGAACATCGTCAAGAAGTACGACGACGGCTTCCCCGCCGTCAACGACGTGTCCATCGACGTGGCCGAGGGTGAGTTCATGATCCTCGTCGGGCCCTCGGGCTGCGGGAAGTCCACGCTGCTGCGGATGATCGTGGGGCTCGAGGACATCAGCGGCGGCGACATGATCATCGGGGACCGCAAGGTCAACGACCTCGCCCCGCGCGACCGCAACCTGGCGATGGTCTTCCAGAACTACGCGCTGTACCCCCACCTGACGGTCTTCGAGAACATCGCCTTCCCGCTCCGCCTGGCCGGGGCCTCCGACAGCGAGGTGGACGAGAAGGTGCGGGCGGCCTCGAAGACCCTCGAGCTCGACGAGCACCTCGAGCGCAAGCCGGGCAACCTGTCGGGCGGCCAGCGGCAGCGGGTGGCGATGGGACGTGCGATCGTCCGCGACGCCGACGCCTTCCTCTTCGACGAGCCGCTGTCGAACCTCGACGCCAAGCTGCGTGGCCAGATGCGCACCGAGATCTCGCGGCTGCAGAAGAGGCTGGGCATCACCACGGTCTACGTGACGCACGACCAGACCGAGGCGATGACGCTGGGCGACCGCGTGGCCGTGCTCAAGCGGGGCGTCCTGCAGCAGCTCGCCTCGCCGCGTCAGCTCTACACGAACCCGGCCAACCTCTTCGTCGCCGGCTTCATCGGCTCACCGCCGATGAACTTCCTGCCGGCGACGGTCAAGGGCGGTGAGGTCGAGCTGCCCTTCGGCACGGTCTCGATCCCGCCCGAGAAGGTGCGCGACGTGCCCGAGGGCAAGCTGCTCATCGCGGGCATCCGGCCCGAGCACTTCGAGGACGCCGCCGTCGTCGACGACGACAAGCGCCCTCGGGGCTCGGTCTTCACCGCGCAGATCGACGTCACCGAGTGGCTGGGCAGCCAGGCGTACGCCTACATCCCCTTCGAGGCCGACGAGGCCACCAGGACCCAGCTCACCCAGCTGGAGCGCGACCTCGACGGTGACGCCATGCGCAGCCAGCTCGTGGTCTCGCTGGACAGCACCAGCCAGATCGCCGAGGGCGACCGGGCCGAGATCTGGGTCGACACCCGGCAGATGCACCTCTTCGACCCCGAGACCGGTGACAACCTGACCGTCGACCTGACCCACGCGGGCAGGATCCCGGCCAAGGACGACCCCGAGGCGACCGCGAAGGCGGAGAAGACGGCCGCGGCGGCTCACTGAGCCGGACCGTCCAGACGACCGGCGCCCCCGGCGGCTCGCGGCTCAGCCGCCGAGCAGCCGGGGGCGCTTCGTGCTGCCCGGCATCGGCTTGCGGACCACCGTGACGCCGCCCATCAGCGCCAGGCCCTTGACCCGGACCAGCGGGGAGTCCGGACCGAGCACCGGCGCCACCCTGTCCCGTCCCTGCTCGAAGCCGCCCATCACCCCGAAGCCCTCGACCGAGACCCGGGTCCCGGCGTTGACGTAGACGTCCACCCCGCCCATCACGGCATAGGCGTGGATCGTGGTCTCGCGGGCGGTCAGCACCGCCTCGCGCAGGTCGAGCTCGACGCCGCCCATCACCGACACCGCGGTGTGGGTCTCGCCCACCTCCCAGACCCCGCGGCGGTTCTGGGCGCTCATCACCGCCAGGCTCGTGTCGTGGCGCACCGCGGCGCCCTGGCTGTCCCACGACCCCGCAGCCGTGGCGGGACGTGCTGCGGGCGCCGACAGGCCGCCCGCGACCAGCCCACCGGGGAGGTCCACCACGATCGGGACCAGGTCGGCGTACACCGTCGCGCGCCAGGTCGCCCCCAGCCGCTCGTCGAGCTCGTCCAGACTGAGCCGACCCTCCCCGGCCGCGTCGCGCAGCACCTCGGCCACCCGGTGCCGGTCGACGTCCCCGATCCGCATCCTCGACGGCTCCGGGAGCGAGTGGTCGGCGTCCATGTCCCTCACCCTAGGACTGCCCCACCCTCGTCGTCAGCGCGTGAGCCGTCGACACTCCTGCGGGGAGCAGTCGGCCCAGGCGAGGGCGCGCCGGCGCAGGTCGCGCACCCAGGGCAGGTCGTGCATCCGGGCGTAGGTGTTGGTGCGCTCGTAGCGGGTGCCGGCCGGGTAGAGCTCCCACGCCCACTGCTCCTCGAGCCAGTCGCGCTCGAGGTCGACGCGGACCAGCAGGCCGCGCTCCCCGCGGACCGCGGTGTAGGACGGGATCGCGTCGAGGCGCCCGCCGCTCCCGGCGTCCGCGTCGGGCTCCCCCGGCAGCACCGGGCCCTGCCGGTGCTCGACGAAGGAGTAGCGACCGCCGGCGGCCCGGCGGTCGAGCAGGCTCGGGAGGAGGCTGCTCCCGGCCCGCCACCGCGCGGGCGTCAGGCCGGCCAGCCGCTCGATCGTCGGGGCGAGGTCGAGGTTGGTGGTGGCCTGCACGCGCCGGCCCGGCTCGACGCCGGGGCCGACGACCACCAGTGGCACGCGCGTGTCCGAGGCGTACGGCGTCCCCTTGCCGCCGTCGAGGCCGTGCTGGCCGAGGTGGAAGCCGTTGTCGGAGGTGACCACGACGTAGGTGTCGGGCCCGACGACCGCCAGCAGCCGACCCAGCATCCGGTCGACCGACTGCACCATCCGGGCGCGGTCGCGGTAGCGCTGGAGGACCTGGTCGCGGGACAACGTCACCTGGTCCGGCCGCCAGCCCGGGGCGACGACCGGAGCGCCACCGAGCAGGCGCACCGGGCGGTTGTCGCGCGGGTCGTCGCCGTAGCCGGGCAGGTCGCGCACCGAGAGCCGACCGCAGGCCCTCGGCCCGCACTCGCCCTGCGGGCTGCGTACGCCACCCCGGTCGCGGAACGCGGGCGGGAAGACCGGCTCCCCGGGAAAGACCGGATCGGCGTTGCGGGCGTGGGCCGCGTAGGGCGCGACGTGCAGCAGGTACGGCGTGCCGGCGCGCTCGTAGGACCGGGCGAGGGACACGGCCCGGTCGGCGATCACCGTGCCGGCGTAGGACCGGTCCTTGACCCGGGCCGGGGCGGTCGCCGACGGCACCGGCTCGGCCTCGAGCCCCAGCGTGCCGTCGGACCGGGAGAGGGTGCGGTAGTAGCCCCAGCCGTCGTAGGCGCCACCGGAGAACGACTCGAAGTCGCTCCACCCGGGCACGGCCGGCGGGGGCGTGCGGACCGGGCTCGCAGGCCCCGCGGGCTGGCCGGGCTCGTACTCGTTGAGGTACTTGCCGACGAACCCGGTGCGGTAGCCCGCGTCCTGGAGCGCGACGTTGTACGAACGGCGCGGGCCGCCGCTGTCCCGGAAGGCCGGCCACCCGCCCTGGGCCCCGAACGGCCCCCCGGAGGTGTTGGTGAGGACACCGTTGAGGTGGGGCGGCTGTCCGGTGAAGGTCGCGGCGCGCGAGGGGCAGCACAGCGTGTTGACGACGTGCGCGTCGTCGTAGGAGGCGCCCCGGTCGGCCATCCGGCCCAGGCGGGCCATCGTGGGCACCAGGTCCATCGAGACGTCGTCCATCACCACGACGACCACGTTGGGCCGGCTCGCGAGGTCCCGCTCCCGCTCCGCCCGCGCCGGCCTCTCCGCTCCGGCTGCGCGCTCGGCCGGCTCGCCCCCGGTACCGCGCCCAGTGCCGCGCCGGTCGGACCCGGCGGGTGTCCCCAGCATGCCGGCGAGGAGCACGACCACCAGCCCGATGACGAGCACCGCGGCGGTCCCGGCCGCGGCAGCGGTCAGGCCACCCCCCAGGGGGTACCAGCGGCGAGGGTCGGGCATGCCCCGATCATGCCAAACGGTCCCCCGTGCCTGGGGGACCCGGCCCGGTCAGGTCCGGCGGGCGCCCGGGTGCAGGTCCGCGTTCGGTCCCTGCGGGCCCTCGTCGACCTCGTCCTCGTCGGGGGAGCCGGCGACCGACTGGTCGGGCTGGATGGGCTCGGTGGCGTGCGCCATCGTGGAGACCTCGCTGACCTGCTCGCCCTGCTCGCCCTGCTCGGACTCGTCCTGCTCACGGGCCGCGGCCTGCTCGGGGTTCGGGATCTTGGTCATGGCTCCAGCCTAGGGCCGGCCGTCACCCGTCCGGGGAGACGACGGACCGGGCCGCCCCCGGAGGGACGGCCCGGTCGTCACGCTGCGGTGACGCCGCGTGCGGCGTGCCTCACTCGCTCTCGGTCGCGAAGCCCGCCTCGATCAGGTAGTCGTGGGAGATCACGGTCTCGGACACCCCGTCGGCCGACTTGCGGACGTTCAGGTCCTGCATGACCTCGGTGGTCAGACCCTCGGCCAGCGGGGCGAGCGCCTCCATCACCTCGGGGTTCTCCTCGTTGTACGACACCGACGTCACCGGTACGCCGTTGTACAGCGGGAAGAACGACTGGTCGTCCTCGAGCACCATCAGGTCGTTGGCGGCGATCCGTCCGTCGGTGGTGAAGATCTCACCGAAGTCGCAGTTCCCCTGGCCGGTCTGGGTGTAGATGACGCCGGTGCCGAGGCTCTGCTCGTCACCCTCGGTGATGCCGTAGGCCTTCGTGAAGCCGGGGTAGCCGTCGGGGCGGTTCGCGAACTCCGACTCGATGCAGACGGTGGAGTCGGGGTTCTCCTCGATGTAGGCGGCCATGTCCGAGTGCGTCGCCAGACCGTTCTCCTCCGCGAAAGCGGTCGTGGTGGCGAACGCGTAGGTGTTGTTGAACGGCGACAGCGGGCCCCAGTAGACGTCGTTGGCGACGTCCGCCTCCTTGACCGCCTCGTACTGCTCGACGGGGTCGAAGATGGGCTTGTCGTTGCCGAGGTAGTTGATCCACCCGGTCCCGGTGTACTCCCACATGATGTTGTTGTCCCCGCGGATGATCTTCTCGCGCGCCGCGGTGGAGCCCTGGGTGTTCAGGTCGGCCTCGGTCTCCGCACCGAACAGGCAGAGGTAGTCCGCGGTGAGCTGGCCGAGGATGAGCTGCTCGTCGAAGTCCTTCGACCCGGCCACCACCTCGACGCCGGCGAGGGCCTCGGGGTCGACGTCGCCGGCCGCGGTCAGGCCGCCGCACTCGCCGCCGCCGGCGACGGAGTTGCCGACCGACGAGCCCTCGTCGAGGCCGCAGCCGGCCAGCGTGGTGGCCAGCGCGGCGGCGCCGAGCCCGGCCAGGACGCGGCGCGAGCCGCGGGAGGTCAGGTGGATGGTCATCAGGTGTCCCTTCGTGGTGGTCGAGCAGGAGGTGCGGTGCGTGGTGTCAGCGGATGCCGCGCGGGGTGGCCCAGCGCTGCAGGATGCCGGCGGCCCAGTCGAGGGTGAGCGCGAGGCAGGCGATGATCACGGCGATGGCGAGCGTCGCCACGGCCCGGTCGGTCTTGATGCCGGCGATCAGGCCCGAGCCGAGCCCGCCGGCGTTGAGGAAGGCCCCCAGGGGCACGGTGGCGACCGCCAGGATGAGGGCGGTGCGCGCGCCGGCGCCGATGATCGGCACGGCCAGCGGCAGCTCCACCCGGAGGAGGACCGCGGCCGGGGACATCCCCATCCCCTTCGCGGCGTCCAGGACGCCCGGGTTCACCTGCTGCAGGCCCGCGATCGTGTTGCGCAGCACCGAGAGGATGGCGTACGCCGTCAGGATCGCCACCACCGCCCAGAAGCCGGTGTAGTAGATCCCGACCAGCGCGAGCAGGCCGAGGCTCGGGGCGGCCTGACCGATGTTGGCCAGGCCCAGCACGATCGGCGCGAGCCGGCGGGTGCGCTGACGGGTGACCAGGATGCCGAGCGGGACCGCGACCAGGACCACCAGCACGGCGATGGTGAAGCTGATGTAGACGTGGGAGATCGTGGCCTCGACCAGGGAACCCGTGTCGAGGATGTTCACCTCGATGTTGTCGAGCTCGCGGTCCTGCACGTAGAAGTACAGCGCGGCCAGCACCGCGGCGATGACGACCGGGAGCGCGAGGTCCCGCACGACCAGGACGCGCCCGGCCGCCGACGCCTGGGGGCCGCCGCCGGTGCCCTCGTGCTCGTCGGTGGGCGCCACCACGTCGGGGCGCTCGGTGGTGCCGGCGCTCACGTCGGGGCCCCCGCGCCGTGCCCGGCGCGACCGACCCTGGCCAGGATCGACTGCACCGAGACCGAGCCGCGGGTCTGGCCGTCCTGGAGGACCGGGATGCTCGCCAGGCCCTTGCCCACCATCAGGTCCAGCGCGTGGTGCAGGCTGTCGCCCGGCGCCACCGACACGTCGGCGGTCTCGCCCGCGGCGCGGTCCAGCTCGAGGTCGGAGACCTGCTCGAAGTGGAGCCGCTTGAGCGCCGCGCCCTCGCCGATGAAGCCGGCCACGAAGTCGTCGGCCGGGTTGGCCAGGATGTTCTCGGGCGTGTCGTACTGCGCGATCTGCGAGCCCTCGCGCAGCACCGCGATCCGGTCGCCGAGCTTGAGCGCCTCGTCGAAGTCGTGCGTGACGAAGACGATCGTCTTCTTCAGCGTCTTCTGCAGGTTGCGGAACTCGTCCTGCAACCGGCCGCGGGTGATCGGGTCGACCGCACCGAAGGGCTCGTCCATCAACATGATCGGCGGGTCGGCCGCGAGCGCCCGGGCGACACCGACGCGCTGCTGCTGGCCCCCGGAGAGCTGGCGGGGGTACCGGTCGCGGTACTGCTCCGGGTCCAGGCCGACGACGCTCAGCATCTCCTCGACGCGATCGGCGATCCGCTTCTTGTCCCACTTCAGCAGCTTGGGCACGAGCGCCACGTTCGCCGCGATCGTGAGGTGCGGGATCAGGCCGATCTGCTGGATGACGTAGCCGATCTGACGGCGCAGCGTGGTGTCGTTGAGGGAGGCCACGTCCTGGCCGTCGATCTCGATCACGCCGTCGGAGGGCTGGATCATCCGGTTGATCATCCGCATGGTGGTCGTCTTCCCGCAGCCCGACGGGCCGACGAACACGACGATCTCGCCGGCGGGTATCTCCATGTCCACGGCGTCGACCGCGGCCTTGTCGGTGCCGGGGTAGCGCTTGGTGAGCTTCTTGAGGGAGATCGGGACGCCGTGCGTGGGCTCCTGCGAGGAGCCGCCGGTGGCGGGCTTGTCCAGGGTCAGGTCAGACACGGGCACCTCTCGGGGTGGTGAATCGGCGGATGAGGACGAAGATGCCGTCGAAGACGAGTGCCACGGCGGCCACGAAGACGACGCAGGCCAGGGCCTCGTTGCCGGTGTTGACGGAGCCGAGGTTGTTCAGGGCGTTGAACCCGTAGATGCCGAGACCGAAGTCGCCGATGAAGGCACCGATGGCCAGGATGCCCACGGTCAGCTGGGTCGAGACGCGCAGCCCGGCCAGGATCACCGGCCAGGCGATCGGGAGCCGGATCTGCCAGAGCATCCGGAAGGCACCGACACCCATCCCCTTCGCGGCGTCGATCACCGCCGGGTCGGCGGCCTGCAGCCCCACCACGGCGTTGCGGGTGATCGGCAGGAGGCCGTACATCGACACCACCGGGATGAAGGTGAGCAGCGCGTCGCCCGTGATCGAGAAGACGAAGCCGAACAGGGCCACCGCGGGGATGGTGAAGGCCACCGCGATCACGCCGATGGAGACGTTGGAGGGCCAGTCGTAGCGGTAGGTGGCCAGGGCGATCAGCATGCCGATGACGGCGGCGATCGCGACACAGTAGATGGAGAGCAGGAAGTGCTGCTGGACGCGGAAGATGATGTCCGCCTGGTTCTGAGACAGCCACTCGCCGAACGGAAGACCGGTCACATCGCCCCCTTGACTCGATGGAGCCCAGGGCGCTGGTCGATGCCGTCCGGGGCGCGGACTGGCGTGACTGTAGCCCCCATCGCGCCTGTTGAGGAGGATGCGACCCAGATGTGACGACGCTGTGACCTGCACCGATCTGTGTACCGCGCCCCGGTCAACCCCCCCAGGGGTGCGGTCGGGGCCCTACGGCGGGGGTGGCGGCGGCCGGAACGTGGTCGGTACGGGGGCCGTGCGCGGGATCGGGTCGGCCGGCTCGACCTCCCCGAGCCGCTCGTGCTCGCGGTCGCGGACCGCGCGCTTGATCTGCTCGAGGTTGTTGCGCAGCATGTCGGAGACCAGCTCGTCCATGCGGGGGTCGCTGAGCATCTCGATGATCACCCGCAGCGTGGTCTCGCTGACCTCGGAGATGATCGCCTCGTAGCCCGGCAGCCTCTTCACCAGGCGGGAGTTCGGGTCGTCGCGGACCTTCTCGGTGACCAGCGCCTTGAGCTCGTCGTGGTTCTCCAGCAGCGCCGCCGAGATGTTCTTGGTGTAGTGGCCGGTCTGGATCACCGCCGCCACCTCGTCGAGCACCACCACCGTGAGCGGGCGGCGCAGCAGCCGGATCACGGACATGGCCAGGTTGCTGACCCGCTCCACCACCGCCGGGCGGCGACGCCCGAAGCGGACCAGGACGCCGCCGAGGACCGCGGCCAGGACGGACGCGCCGAAGACCGCCACGACGACGAGCAGGAGCACCTGCAGGGTGCTGAGCTGCTCGAGCCAGCGGGAGAACGCGGTCACCGGCACAACGTAGTGGGCCGGTGCGGGGTGCGCCGGACCCTGGTTAGCCTGGCCCCATGAGCAGCCCGAGCGCCGAGACCGGCCCGTTCCGCACCGAGCACGACTCCATGGGCGAGGTGCAGGTGCCCCGCGACGCGCTGTGGCGCGCCCAGACCCAGCGTGCGGTCGAGAACTTCCCGATCAGCGGCACCCCGGTCGAGCGCCGGCTGATCGAGGGCCTCGCCCTGGTCAAGGCCGCCGCCGCGCAGGCGAACGAGGACCTCGGCGTCCTCGCGCCCGAGATGGCCTCCGCCGTACGGGAGGCCGCCCGCGCCGTCGCCGCCGGCGAGCACGACGCGCACTTCCCGATCGACGTCTTCCAGACCGGGTCCGGCACCAGCTCGAACATGAACGCCAACGAGGTGATCGCCTCCCTCGCCGGCCGGGCCGGGGTCGAGCTGCACCCCAACGACCACGTCAACGCCAGCCAGTCCAGCAACGACACCTTCCCCACCGCGATCCACGTCGCGGTGACCCGCGCGGTGACCGGCGACCTGCTCCCCGCCCTCGACGTGCTGGCCACCAGCCTCGAGGCCAAGGCCGTCGAGTTCGCCGGGCTGGTGAAGTCCGGTCGCACGCACCTGATGGACGCCACGCCGGTGATGCTGGGCCAGGAGCTCGGCGGGTACGCCGCCACCACGCGCCTGGCCGCCGAGCGGCTGGAGTCGGTGCTCCCGCGGGTGCGCGAGCTCCCGCTGGGCGGCACCGCGGTCGGCACCGGCATCAACACCCCCGACGGCTTCGCCGAGAAGGCCATCGCCGCGCTGGTGGCGCTGTCCGGGGAGCCGTTCACCGAGACCCGCAACCACTTCGAGGCCCAGGGCACCCGCGACTCGCTGGTCGAGCTCAGCGGCGCGCTGCGCACCTTCGCGGTCGGCCTCACCAAGATCTGCAACGACCTGCGCTGGATGAGCTCGGGGCCCACGACGGGCCTCTCCGAGATCCACCTGCCCGACCTCCAGCCCGGCTCCAGCATCATGCCGGGCAAGGTCAACCCGGTCCTGCCCGAGGCCACGCTGATGGTCTGCTTCCAGGTGATGGGCAACGACGCCACCGTCGCGGCCGCCGGTGCCAGCGGCTCCTTCGAGCTCAACGTCGCGATGCCGGTGATGGCGCGCAACCTGCTCGAGTCGGTGCGGCTGCTCTCCAACGCCAGCACGGTGCTCGCCGCGCGCTGCATCGACGGCATCACCGCCGACGCACGGCGGATGCGCACCTACGCGGAGTCCTCGCCCTCGGTGGTCACCCCGCTGAACAAGCACATCGGCTACGAGAGCGCCGCCAAGGTCGCCAAGAAGGCCCTGGCCGACGGCCGCACCATCCGCGAGACCGTGCTCGCCATGGGCTTCGTCGAGCGGGGGGAGCTGACCGAGGCCGAGATGGACGCCGCGCTCGACGTGGAGTCGATGACCGGGCGGTGACGGCCGACCCCGCGCGCCACCTCGCCGCCCAGCGTGAGCTGTGGGACGCCGAGGCCGCACGTTTCGACGAGGAGCCGGACCACGGCCTGCGCCACCCGGCCGCGCGGGAGGCCTGGCGCCTCCTGCTCGGCCGGCACCTGCCCCCGGCGCCGGCGGACCTCGTCGACCTCGGCTGCGGCACCGGCTCCCTGGCCGTGCTGCTGGCCGAGGAGGGTCACCGGGTGCGGGGCACGGACCTCGCCCCGGCGATGGTCGCCGCCGCCCGCGCCAAGGCGGAGGCCGCCGGCGTCGGGGACCGGGTGCAGGTCGTGGTCGGTGACGCCGGCCGGCCGACCTACGCCCCTGGGTCGGCCGACGTCGTCCTCTGCCGCCACGTCCTGTGGGCCCTGCCCGACCCGGCCGCCGCCCTGGCGGCCTGGGCCCGGCTGCTGCGGCCGGGCGGCGTGCTGCTGCTGGTCGAGGGCCGCTGGCACACCGGGGGCGGACTGACGGCACGCGTCACGACGCAGCTCGTCCTGGACCACGTCCCCGCCGCCGGTCCCCCGCAGGTCGAGCAGCTGGCCGGTCGCCAGGACCTCTGGGGCGGCCCGGTGAGCGACGAGCGCTACCTGCTGCGGGCGCAGCTGGACGACCCGTCGTGAGCGAGCACCCCGGCAGCGACGAGGCCGCGGCGCTGCGCGCGCGGCGCCGGGCCGCCGCACGGCGGCACCATCCCGACCGGGGAGGCGACCCCGAGGAGTTCCGCCGGGCCATGGCGGCAGCGGAGGCGCCGTCCGCGAGCCCGGCACCGGTGGGGCGGCCGGTGGAGGCGGACGTCGGTCCGGCGGTGGTGCCCGGCCACCGGGCGATCACCGCGGCCGCGGTGCTGGCGGCGGGCGGGGTGCGCCTCGTCGGCGAGCTACGCGCCCGGCTGGCCCGGTCCTGGCCCGGTCCCCGCCGCTGAGCGGGTCGCCGGGCTCAGTACCAGTTGACGGCCTGGCTGTGCGACCAGGCGCTGCACGGGCTGCCGTACACGTCCTGGATGTAGCCCAGGCCCCAGCGGATCTGCGTCGCCGGGTTGGTGGCCCAGTCGGCACCGGCCGAGGCCATCTTCTCGCCGGGCAGGGACTGCGGGATGCCGTAGGCCGACGAGGTCGGGTTGTCGGCCGCGGGGTCCCAGCCGGACTCCTTGGTCCAGAGGCTGTCCAGGCAGGAGAACTGGTCGGCGGAGAACCCGTACTCCGGCAGGAGGGTCTGGGCGATCTCGCGGGGGTCGTCGTCGGCCAGCGTCTCCGAGGCGGTCATCGCGGGGGCGACCTCCGCGGCCAGCGCCTCCTCCTTGGCGGGGTCGGCCACGGCGCGGCGGTCCGAGCGGCTGACGACCGGCTCGCGCTCGCCGAGCTCCGCCGCGGCGGTGGCCGCGGGGGCGGCGGTGGCTGCGGGGGCGGCGGAGGTGACGTCCTGGTCGCCGGCGTCCTGGTCGACCGCGTCGGTGACCGAGGCGCCGGCGGTCTGCAGGACCGCACCCTGGCCGGAGACCACGCCGCCCCCGACGGTCACGCCGGTGGCGACGACCGCGACGGAGGAGAGGACCAGCGTCGTGCGCACGGCACGCCGCGGCACCTCGAGGGCGGGGCGGGCGGGTGCGGCGCGGTGCTTCGGGGCGTGCTTGACGGGCTTGCTCACAGGTAGGGGATCCCTGGTGGTCTCGGCGGCAGCGGCAGGTCGGGCCGATCGGCCTCGACCCGCTCAGGTCACGAAAAGATCTCGGCACATCGTGCACGACGCCGCGCGGCGCTCCAAAACCGAACCACCCGGTCGGGGGAGATCGGGACGTAGGTCACATCGCGCGGGGGACGCGCTGGGACCCGTCAGCCCCACGCGTCCCCCTGGCACCAGGCCCCCCGAGGGGTCGGACCTCACACCGTCATGTTCTCCAGCATCTCGGTGACCAGCGCGGCGATCGGCGAGCGCTCCGACCGGGTCAGCGTGGTGTGCGAGAAGAGCGGGTGCCCCTTCAGCTTCTCCACCACCGCCACCACGCCGTCGTGCCTGCCGACGCGCAGGTTGTCGCGCTGGGCGACGTCGTGGGTCAGCACCACCTTGGAGTTCGCGCCGATCCGGGAGAGCACCGTGAGCAGCACGTTGCGCTCCAGCGACTGCGCCTCGTCGACGATCACGAAGGAGTCGTGCAGCGAGCGGCCGCGGATGTGCGTCAGCGGCAGCACCTCGAGCATGCCCCGCGCCAGCACCTCGTCGATGACGTCGCGCGTGGTCATCGAGCCCAGGGTGTCGAAGACCGCCTGCGCCCAGGGCCCCATCTTCTCGGCCTCCGAGCCGGGCAGGTAGCCCAGCTCCTGCCCGCCCACGGCGAAGAGGGGCCGGAACACCACGACCTTCTGGTGCTGCCCGCGCTCCAGCACCGCCTCCAGGCCGGCGCACAGCGCGAGCGCGGACTTCCCGGTCCCGGCCCGTCCGCCGAGCGAGACGATGCCGACCTCCGGGTCGAGCAGCATCTCCAGGGCGACCCGCTGCTCCGCGGACCGGCCGTGGATCCCGAAGGCCTCCCGGTCGCCGCGCACCAGGCGTACCTGCTTGTCCGGACCGACCCTGCCGAGCGCCGTCCCGCGCTCGGAGAGCAGCACCAGCCCGGTGTGGCAGGGCAGCCCGCGGGCCGCCTCGAGGTCCAGGACGCCGTCGTCGTAGAGCTCGTCGAGGTCCGCGGCCGCGACGTCGAGCTCGGCCATCCCGGTGTAGCCGGTGTCGGAGTCGCTGATCGCCTCCGCGCGGTACTCCTCGGCGTCGAGCCCGACCGCCGAGGCCTTGATCCGCAGCGGCAGGTCCTTGGAGACCAGGGTGACCTCGAAGCCCTCGTCGGCCAGGTTGCGCGCGACCGCGAGGATCCGGGTGTCGTTGTCGCCGAGGCGGAACCCCGAGGGCAGCGACGAGGCGTCGGTGTGGTTCAGCTCGACGCGGACGCTGCCGCCCTCCTCCCCCACCGGGACCGGCTCGTCGAGCCGGCCGTGCTCGACCCGCAGCTCGTCGAGCAGCCGCAGCGCGGAGCGGGCGAAGAAGCCGAGCTCGGGGTGGTGGCGCTTGCCCTCGAGCTCGGTCACCACCACGACGGGCAGCACGACCTCGTGCTCGGCGAAGCGGCGCAGGGCGCCGGGGTCGGCCAGCAGGACGCTGGTGTCGACGACGTAGGTCCGGCGGCCCGGGACGGGCTGCGGTCGGGCGGGCGGGGTGCGGGGCGCGGTGACGGTCACGGTGGTTCCTCACAGGACGGCGCGTGCACTCCTCGCCCCGGCCCTAGTCGCTGCTGCTCTCGGACCGGGAGAGCGCGCGACCACCGGAGTGCCGGCGTCCGGGACCGCCGTCGGTCGGGACCGACGGTGGTTCCAGGTCGTGAGCTGCCACGAACGAGCCTCCCAGTACGGCGGGCTTCCCCACCCGCCATTGCCTTCGAACGTACGCCCGGCCGCGGCCCGCCCCGGGCCGACACGCCACGGCGCGAGGTGAACCCCGCGCTACGAGCCGAACCGACGCTCGCGCTGGGCGTAGGCCCGGATCGCGCGCAGGAAGTCGACCTTGCGGAACTCCGGCCAGTAGGCCTCGCAGAAGTAGAACTCCGACTTCGCGCTCTGCCACAGCAGGAAGCCGCCGAGCCGCTGCTCGCCCGAGGTGCGGATCACCAGGTCCGGGTCGGGCTGGCCCTTGGTGTAGAGGTGGTCGGCGATGTGCTCCACGTCGAGCACGGCCGCCAGCTCCTCGAGCGTGGTGCCCCGGGCCGCGTGCTCGTGCAGCAGCGCGCGGACCGCGTCGGTGATCTCGCGCCGCCCGCCGTACCCGACGGCGATGTTGACCAGCGACCCGTCCACGTCCGCGGTGGCCTCCGCGGCCGCCTTGAGCCGCTGCGAGGTCGCGGCCGGCAGCAGGTCCAGGGCGCCCACCGGGTGCAGGCGCCACCGCCCGCGTCGCACCAGCGACTCGACGGCCTCCTCGATGATCTCCAGCAGCGGGACGAGCTCGTCCTCGGGGCGGTTGAGGTTGTCGGTGGAGAGCAGCCACAACGTGACCACCTCGACGCCCACCTCGTCGCACCACTCCAGCAGCGGCTCGATGTTGGCCGCACCGGCGCGGTGCCCGTGCGCGGAGTCCCGGCCGACGGTGCGCGCCCACCGGCGGTTGCCGTCGAGCATGACGCCGACGTGGTGGGGCAGGTTCTCCGGCATCCGGCGGACCATCCGCGCCTCGTAGGCCGGGTAGAGCACCCGGCGCACGCCTCGCTTCCAGTCGACCACCAGCCGATGGTAGCGGCGCCGGGGGGTCGCCCCGGCCCGGCTACGCTCCGACCATGAACGAGGCCGTCGACCGCGCGCAGGAGAGGGCCCGCCAGGGTCTGGACCACCTCGGCGACCACCTCGGCGAGGTCCTGGCCGAGGTCAAGCCCCGGCTGCGCGGCTGGCTCCACCTGGGCACGGCGCCGCTCACCCTGGCCGCGGGCATCGTGCTGGTCGTCCTGTCGCCGACCAGCGCCACGCGGATCGCCAACGCGATCTTCTGCGGCACCGGCGTCCTGCTCTTCACGGTCTCGGCGATCTACCACACCGGCACCTGGTCGCCGGCGACCTGGCGGCTGCTGCGCCGGATGGACCACTCCAACATCTTCCTGCTGATCGCGGGCTCCTACACGCCCTTCAGCGTGATCCTGCTCGACGGGCTGGAGCGCTCGGCCCTGCTCGTGGTGGTGTGGTCCGGCGCGATCCTGGGCGTGCTGTTCCGCGTGTTCTGGACCGGCGCCCCGCGCTGGCTCTACGTGCCGATCTACCTCGCGCTCGGCTGGGCTGCGGTGTTCTTCATCCCGTCCTTCTTCGACGGCGCGCTCGACCTCGACGTCGGCCTCGGCGTCGCCGCCTTCGTGCTGATCATCGTCGGCGGCGGCCTCTACACGGTGGGCGGCGTGGTCTACGGCCTGAAGCGGCCGAACCCCTGGCCACGCTGGTTCGGCTTCCACGAGATCTTCCACAGCTTCACCATCGTCGCCTTCGCCGCGCACTACGTCGGCGTCTCGCTGGCGACCTACTCGCTGCGCTGACCGACCCTGCCCGCCGCACTCCCCCCGACGGTCCCCGCCTGGCACCCTGGGGCAGGTGCTGACCCTCGACTCCGCGGCGGGGCGGTGGCTGCTCCTGGCCACGGTCCTGGGCTCGGGCCTGGCCGGCATCGACGCCACGGTCGTCACCGTGGCGCTGCCGGCGATCGGGCGGTCCCTCGACGCCGACTTCACCACCCTGCAGTGGACCGTCTCGGCCTACGCCCTGACCCTGGCCTCCTTCATCCTGCTCGGCGGCGTGCTCGGCGACCGGTACGGCCGGCGTCGGGTGTTCCTGGTCGGCGTGGTCTGGTTCGCGGTCGGCTCCCTGCTCTGCGGCCTCGCCCCCACCGGGTGGGCCCTGGTGGGCGCCCGGGCGCTGCAGGGCGTCGGTGGAGCGCTGCTGACCCCGGGCAGCCTGGCGATCATCCAGGCGTCCTTCGGCCCCGAGGACCGCGCCCGCGCGATCGGCGCCTGGTCCGGTCTCGGCGGGGTGGCCACGGCGATCGGGCCGTTCGTCGGCGGCGGCCTGGTGGAGCTCGCGTCCTGGCGGTGGGTGTTCCTGGTGAACGTGCCGCTGGCGGCCCTGGTGGTCTGGGTGACGCTGCGCCACGTCCCGGAGTCCCGGGGCCCCGCGGCCCGCGGCCGCCTCGACGGTGCCGGCGCGGCCCTCGGCGCCCTCGCCCTGGGCGCGCTGACCTGGGCCCTGATCTCCGCGGGAGGATCCAGTCCGGGGCCGACGACCGCGGTGGTCGGCGGGCTCGGACTGCTGGCCGCGGCGCTCTTCGTGGTCGTGGAACGTCGGGTGGCGGACCCGATGCTGCCCGTGGCCGCCTTCGCCGAGCCGCAGCTGCGGGCCGCGAACGCGGTCACCTTCGCCGTCTACGGCGGCCTCGGCGCGGTGTTCCTCCTGCTGGTGGTGCACCTCCAGGTCGTGGCCGGCTTCTCCCCGGTCCTGGCCGGGACCGCCCTGCTCCCGGTCACCGCGCTGATGCTCGCGCTCTCCCCGCGCTCGGGAGCGCTGGCGGCACGTGTCGGCCCACGCCGCCAGATGGCGGCCGGCCCGGTGGTCGCCGCGGTCGGCGTCCTGCTGATGCTGAGGATCGGGCCCGGGGCGTCCTACGTCGCCGACGTGCTGCCGGCCGTCGTCGTCCTGGGTCTCGGCCTGGCCGTGATGGTCTCCCCGCTCACCGCGACCGCGCTCGCCGCCGCGCCCCCGGAGCACGCCGGGGCGGCCTCGGGGATCAACAACGCGGTCGCGCGGACCGCCGGGCTGGCCGCGGTGGCCGCGGTGCCGGTCCTGGCCGGTCTCGACGGCCGGGTCTACGCCGACCCGGTCGCCTTCGACGCCGGGTTCGGCACCGCCCTGCTGATCTCGGCCGCCGGCCTGCTCGGCGGCGGGGTGCTGGCGGCGGTGACCATCCGCGACGACGTCCTGGGGGCCGCCCCCGTCCCGCCGCAGCAGCTGCGGCACTGCGCGGGCGTGGGCGGCCCGCCCCTGGCCACCCGCGTCGACGCGGACGGGCACCCCGACTGCGACACGTCCGACCCGTGACCGGTCGGCGGGGTCAGGCGGAGCCGAGGCGCAGCAGGGAGATCAGCCGGCGCGCGCACTCGCCGCCGACCTCGAGGGCGAGGTCGACGGCGCCGGCCACGTCCAGGTCGTCCCGCACGCGCGCGACGGCGAGGCCGGCCTGGTCCCCGCCGCCGCCGGGGCGGCCCGCGGCGGCGTACAGCAGGCGCAGCCGTTCCGCGGCCCCGTCGAGCAGCGACTCCTCGTAGTCCCAGGGCGCGCTGACGGGCCGGTCGAGCAGCAGCAGCCGCAGGACGGCCGGCTCGTGGTGGGCCAGCACGTCCTCCACCAGCACGAGGTTGCCCGTGGACTTGGCCATCTTCTCCCCGCCGGTGCGGACGGTGCCGACGTGCAGCCGGGACCGGGCGAAGGGCCGGACGCCGGTCACGGCCTCGGCCATCGCCTCCTGGTAGGCGTGGTGGGGGAAGCGCAGGTCCTCGCCGCCGACGAGCACGTCGACGGCGGGGCCGAGCACGTCGACGGCCATCGCCGCGCACTCGGCGTGCCACCCCGGACGGCCCCAGCCCCAGGGGCTGGCCCAGGCCGGGGCGTCGTCGAGCGAGGGCCGCCACACGGCGACGTCCAGGGGGTGCTGCTGGCCGGGGGCGTCGGTCGGGTCGGCGTAGGCCCGCAGGAGGTCGGCGGCGGTGGCCTCGTCGAGACCGGCCGTGGCGGCCACCCCGGCGCCCCGGAACCACACGGTGCCGTCGTGCTCGTAGGCCGCACCGGCCTCGAGCAGGCCCTGGGCGAGCTGCTGGACGGCCTGGACGTGGTGCCGGGCCCGCGGCTGCGCGGCGGGCGTGGCCACGCGCAGGGCGCGCATCGACTGCTCGAACACGGCCTCCTGCGTCACGGCGAGCTCGTCGAAGTGCCGACCCCGCTCGCGCGCGGCGCGGGAGAGCACGTCGTCGACGTCGGTGACGTTGCGGCACACCTCGGCCGTGACGCCGGTCGAGCCCACCGCCGAGGCCAGCAGGTCGGCCCACACGAACGTGGCGGCGTGACCCAGGTGCGTGACGTCGTACGGGGTGATCCCGCAGACGTAGAGGCGCGCGGAGCCCACCACCCCGAGCGCGCGGCCCCCCAGGGTGACCGAGGCGGGGCGGGAGGGGGGCGGACCGACCCGGTGGGACGGGTCGGTCACGGCGGGGATCAACGGCGTGGCCATGCCGGCAGTCTCCCACCCGGGAGCAGGGCGGGGGACCGCGCACCGGCCGCGGGTCGGCCGCGACGCGGTGAGGGCGCTCAGACGCGGGTCAGGAGCGGGCCTTGGTCTTGCTCTTGCCCATCACGCCCTCGGCCACGCCGATCAGCAGGACGGCGGCGATCAGGGCGAAGATGAAGCCGAGGAAGTCCATGTCGCCGATCTCACCGGTGCCGACGAGGCTGGCGAGCAGTCCACCGATCACGGCTCCGACGACGCCGAGCAGGATGGTGCCGATGATGCCGAGGTTCTGCTTGCCCGGCTTGATGAGCCGTGCGAGCGCTCCGACGACCAGACCCATGATCAGGAAGTACAGGATGGACATGACGGGTTCCTCTCCCTAGGTGTGGAGCCACACCCGGGACGGGCGGGCCCCTGTTCCCAGGGTAGGCCCCACCAGCCCCACCGGTTCCACCCCGGTGGTCCCGGAGCGCGGGTCCCGGCTGGCCGCGACCCTCCCGCCACGGCAGGATCACCGGCATGGAACGTGTCTGGCTCCTCGACCACCTCGCCCTGACCCTGCGCGAGACCGACTTCGCCGACCCCGCGCTGACCGGCGAGGAGGGCGTGCGCGAGCGCGGCGTGCGCCTCGAGGTGCGTCCGGTCACGGTCACCGCCGAGGGCTCGCTCTACTCCTCCCCCGCCCTCGCGCTCGCACCGCCGGTCTGCCGCGTGGACCTGCTCGAGTCCGCCCCCGGCGCGGGCGACCGGGTGCACTGGCACCCGGTGATGCACGACGGCGAGCCGGGCGACCGCGTCTTCGACGAGGACCTGTCCGCGGACCCCGAGGGCTGGCTGGCCGCGCGGCTGCGCGACCTCCCTGCCCTGGTCGCGGGCGCCCCGGACGCCGACCGGCAGCACCTGCTGGCCGACACGGCCGCCGTCGCGGCCCTGGCCGCCGAGGTCGCGGCCCGGGTCGCCGCCTCGCTGGCCGCCCTGCGCGGACCCTGGCCGGCCGTCGAGCACGACGCGCGCGGGATGGCCCCGGTCCCGGCATGAGCGGCACCCCCGACCCGGCCCACCGCCGCGAGGTGCTCGACGCCCGCGTCGAGAGGTGGCTGCCGGACCTCCGCGAGGCCCTGGCCCTGGTCTACGACGACCCCGACGCCGTCGCCGACCGGCTCCTCGCCGTGGCGGCCGCGGGGTACGCCGCGCGCCCCGACGACCTGCACCACCTCGACCTGCGCCGCTCGCTGGCCCCGGACTGGTTCCAGCAGCCGGGCACCGTCGGGTACGCCGCGTACGCCGACCGCTTCGGCGGCACCCTGGCCGGGGTCGGGGAGCGGGTGGGGCACCTGCGCGACCTCGGGGTGACCTACCTGCACCTGATGCCGCTGCTCGAGCCCCGTCCCGGCGCGGACGACGGCGGCTACGCCGTGGCCGACCACCGCCGCGTCCGTGCCGACCTCGGCACCGTCGACGACCTCCGCGACCTGACCCGGCTGCTGCGCGGGGAGGGCATCAGCCTGTGCCTGGACCTCGTGGTCAACCACGTCGCCCGCGAGCACCCGTGGGCGGCCGCGGCGCGGGCCGGCGACCCGCACCACCGGGCGTTCTTCCGGACCTGCCCCGACCGCACCGAGCCCGACCGCTGGGAGCAGTCCCTGCCCGAGGTCTTCCCCGACTTCGCCCCCGGATCCTTCACCTGGGACGACGAGCTCGACGCCTGGGTGTGGACGACGTTCAACGCCTGGCAGTGGGACCTCGACTGGTCCAACCCCGACGTGCTGGTCGAGATGGCCGACGTCGTGTGCTTCCTGGCCAACGCCGGCGCCGAGGTGCTGCGTCTCGACGCGATCGCCTTCCTGTGGAAGCGGCTGGGCACGGACTGCCAGAACCAGCCCGAGGTGCACGCCCTGACCCAGGCGCTGCGCTGCGTGGCCCGGATCGCCTGCCCGGCCGTGGTCTTCAAGGCCGAGGCGATCGTCGGGCCGCAGGACCTGCCGGCCTACCTGGGCCGGGGCCGGCACCACGGCAAGGTCAGCGACCTCGCCTACCACAACGCGCTGATGGTCCACCTGTGGTCGATGCTCGCCTCCGGCGACACCGCGCTGTCCTCGCGCGCCCTCCAGCAGCTGCCCGCGCCACCGTCCTCGACGGCCTGGATCACCTACGTCCGGTGCCACGACGACATCGGGTGGGCGATCGGCGACGAGGACGCGGCCGCGGTCGGGCTCTCCGGCTGGGGGCACCGACGGTTCCTGGCCGACTTCTACGACGGCACCCACCCCGGGTCGTGGGCGCGCGGCCTGGTCTTCCAGCACAACCCCGAGACCGGCGACAAGCGGACCTCCGGCACGCTCGCGTCGCTGGCCGGGGTCGAGGCCGGCGACCCGTACGGCCCCGACCGCGTGCTGCTGCTGCACGCCGTCGTCGCGGGCTGGGGCGGGGTGCCCGTGCTGTGGATGGGTGACGAGGTCGCGCTGCTCAACGACCCGGCGTGGGCCGAGGACCCCGCCCACGCCGAGGACAACCGCTGGGCGCACCGGCCCCCGATGCCCTGGGCGGCCGACGGGTCGCTGCCGGACCCGTACGGCGTGCTGCCCCGGCTCCGCGACCTGCTCGCCGCGCGCCGCCGCCTCCCGCACCTGCACGCCTCCACGACCGCCGAGGTGCTCGACCCGCCGGCGCCGGGGGTGCTCGCGGTGCTGCGGCGCCATCCGCTCGGCGCCTTCGTGGGGCTCTACAACATGACCGCGGAGGAGCGGCACGTGCCGTGGTCGGTGCTGCACGGGGCCGGCCTGGGTCACGGGGTCGGGGTCCTCGACCACCTGGCCGGGGGACGACCGGTGCGCTCGGAGGGCGACCACGTCGTGCTGCCGGCCTGCGGGGCGTCCTGGCTGACCGATGCGCCACCGGCCCCGGACCGCACCTCGCAGGACCGCTGACCCGAGATCCACGGGGCCTTGGTCCCGTTGCCGACCTGGGAGGTCGGCCGAGGTTCCCTGGTGTCGGCGCCACCGCCTAGTTTCAGGTGGATGAGGTCGAAGCCCCGTCGCCGTCGCACGATCCTGCTGCCGGGGGCCACCGCGGTCCTCGTCGCGCTCGCCGCCCTGGTCGTGGCGGGCACCGCACGCCCGTCGGCGCCCGCGCCGGTGGCCGCCGGGCCGGCGGCGACGGGTGCCACGGTCCTGCTGAGCGCCGCGGGCGACTTCGGCTCCTCCCCCGGTGCCGACCAGGTCCTGCGCTCGATGGCGGCCGCGTCCCCGGACGCGATGCTCGCCCTCGGCGACCTCTCCTACGGCCCGACCGGGCAGGAGCAGGCCTGGTGCGACTTCGTGGTGGAGCGGGTGGGGGCGGGCGCCCCCTTCGAGCTGCTGGCCGGCAACCACGAGAGCGCCGGGCAGAACGGCCACATCAACGACTTCTCCGCCTGCCTGCCCAACCAGCTGCCCGGCCTGCGCGGCACCTACGGCCGCCAGTACGCCGTCGACCTCCCCCAGCAGCAGCCCCTGGTGCGGTACCTCGCGATCTCCCCCGACCTGAACTTCCCCGACGGCACCTGGAGCTACGGTGCCGGGACGCCGCGCTACCGCTGGGTGGCCGACCAGATCGACGCCGCGCGCGCGATCGGCGTCCGCTGGGTGGTGGTGGGCATGCACAAGCCGTGCCTCACCGTCGGCGACAACGCCTGCGACGTCGGCGAGGACCTGATGGACCTGCTCCTGCACAAGCGGGTCGACGTGGTGCTGAGCGGCCACGAGCACCTCTACACCCGGATGTCGCAGCTCGCCCTCGGACCCGGCTGCGAGGACCTCCGCCCCGGCACCTACGACGCCGACTGCGTCGCGGACGCCGACGACGACCTCCGGGCGGGCGCCGGCACCGTGCTGGCCGTGGTCGGCACCGGCGGCGCGACGCTGCGCGACGTCGTGCTCGGCGACGCCGAGTACCCCTACGTGCGACGGGCGATGGGCCGCAACCTCGACCCGACCTTCGGGCACGCCTCGCTGCGGCTGACCGACGACGGTCTGTCGTACGCGTTCCTGCGGCCCGACGGCACCACGGCCGACTCCTTCACCGTGGCCGGCCCGAGCGGCAACCTGGCCCCGACGGCCGCGTTCGACGTCTCGGGGACGGGCCCGACCCGCCGGCTCGACGCGCTCCTGTCCACCGACACCGACGGCGCGATCGCCTCGTGGGACTGGGACCTCGGCGACGGCACCGACGCCACCGGGCCCGCCGTCGACCACACCTGGCCCGCAGGAGGGACCTACGACGTGCGGCTCACCGTGACCGACGCCGACGGCGCGACCGGCACCACGGTGCGCCAGGTCGAGGTCGCCGCCGGCGGGCAGGTGCTGGCCGCGGACGACTTCGGGCGGACCGCCGACCGCTCCTGGGGCAGCGCGGACGTCGGCGGCGCCTGGCGGACCAGCGGCGCCGACGGGACCGCGTCGGTCGTCGACGGCCTCGGGCGCCTCGCGCTGAGCAGCACCCGCCGCGGCACCCTCGCCCGGCTGCCCGGCGCGACCGCGGCGAGCACGGACCTCGTCGCCGACGTCTCGCTGGCCGCGCTCCCGGGCGGCGACCGGGGCCGGGTCGACGTGGGTCTGGTCCCCCGCCGCACCGGGTCGGGCGAGGAGTACCGCGCGGTGCTCCGGACCGGCAGCGACGGCACCTCCCGGTTGTTCGTCAGCCGTCTCGCCGGCGGGTTCTCCCGGCTCAGCCCGGTCGTGCGACTGCCGGGCACACCGCTGGCGGGCTCGGGGACCCTGCGGGTGCGGGTCCAGGCCCGCGGCGCGGGCCCGACCACGCTGCGGGCGCGGGCCTGGGTGCCGGGCACCGCCGAGCCGACCGGGTGGACGGTCAGCGCCACCGACGACGCGCCCGCGCTCCAGCAGTCCGGCTCGCTGGCGCTGCGCGCCCAGTCCACCTCGTCGACGACCGGGTGGCCGCTGGAGGTGCGCTTCGACGCGCTGCGGGCGGTCCCGGCACCCTGAGGCGGGCACGGGCTAGCGTGGCCCGGGTCACGTCCTGCCCCAGGCAGCCGTCCACCGGAGGTCCGATGTCCACCGTCCGCTCCAGCACCGTCGACGACGTCCTCGCGCGCAGCGCGCGACGACACCCTGCCCGGGTCGCGCTGCGCTTCGCCGACCGCACCTGGACCTACCGCGAGCTCGACGACGCGGTGAGCCGGGCCGCCGCGGCCCTGCGCGGCCTCGGGCTGGTGCGCGGTGACCGGGTCGCGGCGTACGGGCGCAACTCCGACGCCTACCTGCTCGGGTTCCTCGGGTGCGCACGCGCCGGGCTGGTGCACGTCCCGGTCAACTACGCGCTGACCGGGGAGGAGCTGGCCTACCTCGTCGAGCAGTCCGGCTCGGTCGCGGCCCTGGTCGACCCGGCGCTGCGGGCGCAGTACGACGCCGCCGGGCTGGCGGTCGGGTCCGTGCTGGCCCTGCGCGACGAGGCCGGCTCCCTGCTCGAGCGGGCGGTCTCGGGGCCGGTGCCGTCCTCGGTGCTGCCCGACGGGGAGCCGCCGGTGGTCGAGGGCGACCTGGTGCAGCTGCTCTACACCTCGGGCACCACCTCGCGCCCCAAGGGCGCGATGATGACCCACCGCGCCCTGGTCCACGAGTACGTCTCCTGCGTGGTGGCCCTGGAGCTGCGCGAGGGCGACGAGCCGCTGCACCCGATGCCGCTCTACCACTCCGCCGGGATGCACGTGTTCCTGATGCCCTACCTCGCCGTCGGGGCGGTCAACCACCTGATGGAGGCGCCGGAGGTGACCGAGGTGCTCCGCCTGGTCGAGGAGCGCCGCGTCGGTGCGGTCTTCCTGGCCCCCACCGTGTGGGTGCCGCTGACCAACCACCCCGACTTCGCGACCCGCGACCTGTCCAGCCTCCGCAAGGCGTTCTACGGCGCCTCGGTGATGCCCGGCCCGGTGCTGGACCGGCTGACGGCGGCGCTGCCGGACCTGACGGTCTGGAACTGCTTCGGGCAGTCCGAGATCGGCCCCCTCGCCACGGTCCTGCGGCCCGAGGAGCACGCGGCGCGACCGACCTCCTGCGGGCGGCCGGTGCTGTTCGTCGAGGTGCGCGTGGTCGACGAGACCGGCGCCGACGTCGAGCCCGGCGGGAGCGGCGAGGTGCTCTACCGCTCCCCCCAGCTGTGCGAGGGCTACTGGGACGCCCCCGAGACCACCGCCGAGGCCTTCGCCGACGGCTGGTTCCACTCCGGCGACCTGGTCCGCGTCGACGCCGAGGGCTACCTGACGGTGGTCGACCGGATCAAGGACGTGATCAACACCGGGGGCGTGCTCGTGGCCTCCCGCGAGGTCGAGGACGTCCTCTACGCCCACCCCGCGGTGGCGGAGGTCGCCGTCGTCGGCACGCCCGACGAGCGCTGGATCGAGGCCGTCACCGCGTTCGTCGTGCTGCGCCCCGACGCGGGGCTCGACGCCGCCGAGGCGCCGGGGGCGCTGGTCGCCCACGCCCGCGCCTCGCTGGCCGGCTTCAAGGTGCCCAAGCAGGTCCTGCTGGTCGACGAGCTGCCCCGCAACCAGTCGGGCAAGCTGCTCAAACGGGTGCTGCGCGACCAGGTCGGTGGTTGAGGTGGACGCGGGCGCCTGGGACGAGCGGTACGCCGGCCGCGACCTGGTGTGGTCGGTCGAGCCGAACCTCTTCGTGGCCCAGCAGTGCGCCGACCTCCCGCCGGGGCGCGCCCTCGACGTGGCCTGCGGGGAGGGCCGCAACGCGCTGTGGCTGGCCGGGCAGGGGTGGACGGTGACCGCGGCGGACTTCTCCGCGGTCGCCCTGGCCACCGGTCGGGACCTCGCCGCGGAGCAGGAGCACGGCGACCGGGTCACCTGGCAGCAGGCGGACGCGACCACCTGGACGGCCCCCGGGGAGCAGGACCTCGTCGTGCTGGCCTACCTCCAGCTGGCCGCGGCAGGGCGCCGGGCCGCGGTGCGCGCGGCGTACGACGCCCTGCGCCGGGGCGGGACGTTCCTGCTGGTCGCCCACGACCGGTCCAACCTCACCGAGGGCACGGGCGGGCCCCAGGACCCGGCGGTGCTGTACGACGCCGACGACGTGCTCGCCGACCTCGCGGACCGCGCTCCGGACGTGGTGAGCGCCGGGCGGGTGGCGCGCGAGGTGCACCCGCAGGGCACGCACGCCCGGCCGGGCCGGGAGACCGTGACCGCGTGGGACTGCCTGGTGCGCTGCGTGCGGACCTAGGTGCGCGGGTCCTGGCTGCGCGGGCCCTGGCTGCGCGGGCCCTGGCTGCGCGGGTCCTGGCTGCTGGGTTCCGGGCCGCGCGGCTTGCGGTCGGTCGGGTCGTAGAGACCCTTCTCCTCCGCGGCGTCGACGTTGCGCAGGCGGTGCACCAGGCTCCAGCCGAGCAGCCCGATGGCCAGGATGCCGAGCCCGAAGATGCCGAAGGCGCCCCACCCGGCGACGACGTCGTCCGGTTCGGGGGTGGGGTCGAGCTGCCACAGCGTCATCAGCAGGTCCATGGCTCCATCATCCCACGGGGGTCCTGGCGGGCACGGCGGCCCGGACCCCGGCGAAGAGGTCGTCCTCCGGCACCGGGGCGTCGACGTGGCTGGTCACCAGCTCGTAGTCCTCGGTCGGCCAGACCTTCTGCTGCACCTCGCGCGGGATCGCGAACCAGTGGCCGTCGGGGTCGATCTGGGTGGCGTGCGCCAGCAGCGCCTGGTCGCGGACGCCGAAGTAGTCACCGCAGGGCACCTTGGTGGTCACGCGGGCGTCCCACTCGGGCTCGGGGACCCACTCCTTGAGCCGGTCGGCCCACGGCGACTCCAGGCCGTGCGCCAGCGTGGCGTCGTGCAGCGACTGCATCCGCTCCCGGTTGAAGGAGTGGTGGAAGTACAGCTTCAGCACCTGCCAGGCCTCGCCGGCGTCGGGGAACCGCCCGGGGTCGGCCGCGGCCTCGAAGGCCGCCACGCTCACCTCGTGGCAGCGCACGTGGTCGGGGTGGGGGTAGCCGCCGCGCTCGTCGTAGGTCGTCATCACGTGCGGTCGCACCCGTCGCACCACGCGGACCAGCGCCTCCACGGCCTCCTCGAGCGGCACCAGCCCGAAGCAGCCCTCGGGCAGCGGGGGCTTGGGGTCGCCGTCGGGCCAGCCGGAGTCGACGAACCCCAGCCACTCCTGGTGGATGCCGAGGATGTCGCGGGCACGCTCCATCTCCTGGCGGCGCACCTCGCTCATGTTCTCCAGCACGTCCGGACGGTCCATCCGGGGGTTCAGGATCGAGCCGCGCTCCCCGCCGGTGCAGGTCACCACGTGGACCTCGGCACCCTCCGCGACGTAGCGGGCCGTGGTGGCCGCGCCCTTGCTCGACTCGTCGTCGGGGTGGGCGTGCACGTGCATCAGGCGCAGGCCCGCGCTGGGGCCCTGGGTCTGCGTGCGGTCGGGGTGCTGCGGCTGGGGGTGCTGCGACATGGCTCCCATGCTAGGTCTCACCCCACCTGGCATCCTGGGGTGGTGAGCGAACAGGTCGACCTCGACACCCGGTACGGCACGCCCGCGCCGTGGCGACGCCGGGCGCTCCTGGCCGGCGTGGGCGTCGTCGTGGCCGCCTTCGCGGGGTGGCTGGGGTGGGCGACGATCTACCACGCCGAGCCCGAGGTGCAGTCGCAGCTGGTCTCCTTCGACGTCGTCGACGCCCGGACCGTCGACGCCACGGTCGACGTCGAGGTCCAGGACGGCGTGACCGGGCTCTGCCGGCTGCGCGCCTTCGCCGAGGACCACTCGGTGGTCGGCGAGATCGCCTTCGAGGTCGTCCCCGCCGAGGGCCGCCGCTACCAGCAGCAGCTGCGCACCGACCGGCTCGCCACGTCCGTGGAGTCCCTCGGCTGCACCACGACCAGCCAGCCGCGCCCCCGGTAGGGGTCCGCAGGGCCCCCCGGGCGCGCACCGGTGTTGTTAGGGTGGTCGGTCTGACCGCCCGCCGGGCCACCCCGGAACCCCGGGGAAGCGCCCGCCACCCGTCGCCGGCCGTCCCACCACCCAGGCACACCGCCTGGCGCGGGACGCCCGTACCACCAGGAGTCCCCCATGACCGAGCAGAGCCAGCCCGCCCGCACCGTGTGGCTGACCCCGAGGACGCACGACCGCCTGCACGCCGAGCTCGAGGAGCTCAAGGGCCCGCTGCGCGCCGAGATCATCGCGCGCATCAGCGCCGCCCGCGACGAGGGCGACCTGAAGGAGAACGGCGGCTACCACTCGGCCAAGGACGAGCAGGGCAAGATGGAGGGCCGGATCCGCCAGCTCGAGGACATGCTGCGCCAGGCCACCACGGAGCCGGCCGCCGACGACGGACGCGTCTCCGCGGGCAAGCTGGTCACCTACCGCTACCAGGGCGACGACGAGACCGAGCAGTTCCTGCTCGGCGCGCGCGACATCGACGACGACGAGGCCGACGTCGAGGTGTTCTCCCCGCAGTCCCCCCTCGGTGCGGCGCTCGACGGCGCCGCCAAGGGCGAGACGGTGGACTTCGAGGCACCCAACGGCCGGACCCTCAAGATCGAGATCGTCGACGCGGTGCCCTTCACCGGCTGAGGCTCGTGCGCAGGGTCAGCCGGTGACCCGGTAGCCGCGCTCGCGCAGCCGCGTCAGCAGCCGCTCCGAGTGCTCCTGACCGCGCGTCTCGAGCTGCAGCAGCACCTCCACCTCGCCCACGTGCAGCGTGGGCGAGGTGCGCTCGTGGACCACCTCCAGCACGTTCGCCCCCGCGTCCGAGACCTCGACCAGGAGCCCGGCCAGGCCGCCGGGGACGTCGGGGATGTTGACCCGCATCGCGTGGTAGCGCCCCGCGGCGGCCATGCCGTGCCGGATCACCTTGCCCAGCAGCAGCGGGTCGATGTTCCCGCCGGACAGGACCGCGACCAGCGGGGTCCGCCACCGGCCCGGGTGGTCCAGCAGCGCCGCCACCGCGGCGGCGCCGGCCGGCTCCACGATGGTCTTGGTGCGCTCGACCAGGGCGACCAGGGCCCGGGACATCGAGTCCTCCGAGACGGTGACCACCTCGTCGACGAGGTCGCGGACCGCGGCGAAGGTGAGCTCGCCGGGCATCCCCACGGCGATGCCGTCGGCCATCGTGCGCATCGAGCTGAGCGCCACCGGGGAGCCCTGCTCGAGCGAGAGCGGGTACGCCGCCGCGCCCTCGGCCTGGACGCCGACCAGGTGCACGTCGGGCCGCAGCGCCTTGAGCGCGATCGCGACGCCGGAGATCAGTCCGCCGCCGCCGGTGGGCACCGCGACGGTGAGCGCCTCCGGCGCCTGCTCGGCGATCTCCAGGCCGCACGTCCCCTGCCCGGCCATGATGTCGGCGTGGTCGAAGGGGTGGATCAGCACCGCCCCGGTCTCGGCGGCGAAGCGGCGGGCCCCGACCAGGGCCTCGTCGATGGAGCGGCCCTCGAAGACCACGTCGGCGCCGTACCCGCGCGTCGCCCGCTCCTTGGGGATGGGCGCGCCCTCGGGCATGAAGACGGTGGCGTGGATGCCGAGCAGCTGACCGGCCAGCGCGACGCCCTGGGCGTGGTTGCCGGCCGAGGCCGCGACGACGCCGTGCGCGCGCTCGTCCTCGGTCAGCCGCGCCATCCGGTAGTAGGCCCCGCGGGCCTTGAAGGAGCCGGTGCGCTGGAGGTTCTCCAGCTTCAGGTGCACCGGACCGCCGCAGAGCGCCGAGAGCCACCGCGACCGTTCCAGCGGCGTCTCCACCGACACCCCGCGCAGGACCTCCCGCGCGGCCTGGATCTCGGCCAGGCCGAGCGCGAGCGGCGGACGGGTCGCGGACTCGGTCATCTGCTCAGCCTATGCCCGCGGCGCCGCGGGCGAGCGCGCGGACGAGCGCCCGCGCGGCCACCGGGTGGCGGTCGGCCAGCAGCCCGGCCGCGGCGAGCACGTAGTCGCGGTCCACGACCACGCGCGGGTCCTCGGGCAGCTGCCACCCGCCACCGGCGCGCGCGGCGGCGGCGACGCCGAGGGCGGGGGCGAGCACCCGGTCGGCCACACCGGGCCGGCCGTGGCGCAGCACGCCGCCGGAGCCGACCACGAGCCCGACCGGGCGCAGGTCGCGCCCGCTCCGCTCGACCACCCGGCCGTCGGCGCCGAGCACGACCCGCGCCCGGCCGGCGTGGCGGCGCAGCGCCTGGGTCAGCGCGGCGCGGGCCAGGGCCTCGTCGTCGTCGAGCTCGGCGTCGTCGGTCGGGAGGAAGGCCGGGTCGTCGGCGCGGCGGCGGGCCGCGGCCGCCAGCCGGTCGTGGGCCGTCGGCGGCAGCTCGTCGGGGTCGAGCCGCTCGACGGTGGTGACCGCGGACCACCGCATGCCCAGGTCGCCCTCGACGGTGCGACCCGCGCGGGTGGTCGCCACGACCTCCCGGGCCAGGCCGGACTGCTCCGGGTCGACCTCGACCACCGCGTGCACGTCGGTGGTGGCGCCGCCGACGTCGACCACCACGACGTCGCCGACCTCCTCGGCCAGCACCTCGACGCCGCGCAGCACGACGTCGGGCGTCGCGCCGCGGACCAGGCCCTCGAGCTCACGGCGTCGCTCCGGCGAGGTCAGGCGCTTGCCGCCGATGACGTGGCTGACGAACACCTCCCGCACCGCCGCGCGGGCGCCGTCGGGGGCGAGCACGCCGATCCGGGGCACGACGTTGGGCGCGAGGACGTGCGGCACGCCGGCCAGCGCGGCGGCGACCTCGGCGTGGGCGGCCACGTTGCCGGCGACCACCACCGGCCCGGTCCAGCCGGCACCGGCGATCGCGGCCGCGCCGTCGAGCAGCGCCCGGGTGTTGCCGCCGTCGGTGCCCCCGGTCAGCAGCACCACGTCGGGCGCCGCCGCGAGGACGACGCCGGCCGGGTCGGCGTCGCCGGCGACCGAGGCCACGGCGACGACGTGGCCGCCGCTGGACAGCGCCACCCGGCGCCCGGCCTCGGCGGTCACCAGGGGCTCGTTGCCGAGCACCGCGATCCGCAGGCCGCCGCCGGCGCTGGAGCAGGCGAGGACCTCGGCCCCCGCGGCACCCGGGGCGGCGGCGAGGAGGGCGGCGCGGCAGGCGTCGTACCCGGCCAGCACGTCACCGCCCGCGGCGGTGGTGGCCTGCTCGGCGCGCCCCACCACCGCCCCGGTGGTCGAGGTCGACCAGCAGCGCCTTGGTGAAGGTGGAGCCGAGGTCGACGCACAGCGCCAGCGCGGCGCTCACACGAACGCCGACGCGGCGACGGCGACGACCACCAGCACGCCGGCGACGGCCATCGCGGCCATCACCCGGGCCGCGGGCAGCGCGGTGCCGGCCCGCATGGCGGAGTCCACCGCGCGGTAGCGCAGGAACCCGCCGACCATCGCGCCGGCGGCGGACAGGAGCAGCAGGAACGCCAGCAGCAGCGAGACGGGGTCACGCTCGATCAGGTGCAGCACGAACAGCGCGGCCGCGACCAGTCCCAGGCTGGTGCGGACCCAGGCCAGGAAGGTCCGCTCGTTGGCCAGGGTGAACCGGTAGTCGGGCTCGCCCGCCGCAGGGCCCCCGGTGCTCACCGGGTCCTCACCGCGCGCTCACCGGGTGCGCTGCGAGCGGTCGAGGGCCTGCTCGAGGTCGGCGAGGAGGTCGGCGGCGGTCTCGATGCCGACGCTGAGCCGGACCAGGTCCTCGGGCACCTCGAGCGCGGTCCCGCTGACGCTGGCGTGGGTCATCCGGCCGGGGTGCTCGATCAGCGACTCGACCCCGCCCAGGCTCTCGCCGAGGGTGAAGACCTCGGTGCCCTCGCAGACCGCGAGGGCGGCCTCGACACCTCCGGCGACCCGGAAGGAGACCATGCCCCCGAACCGCTTCATCTGCCGCGCGGCGACCGCGTGGCCGGGGTGCTCGGGCAGGCCGGGGTAGACCACCTCGGTCACGGCCGGGTGGGCGGCGAGCATCGCCACGACCTCCTCGGCGTTGTCGCAGTGCCGGTCCATCCGCACCGCGAGGGTCTTCAGTCCGCGCAGCACCAGCCAGGAGTCGAAGGGGCCGGCGACGGCGCCGATGGCGTTCTGGTGGAAGGCGACCTTCTCGGCCAGGTCGAGGTCCCGCACGACCAGCGCGCCCCCGACGACGTCGGAGTGGCCCCCGGCGTACTTCGTCGTCGAGTGCACGACGACGTCGGCGCCCAGCGTCAGCGGCTGCTGCAGGTAGGGCGAGGCGAAGGTGTTGTCGACCACCAGCAGCGCGCCGGCCTCGTGGGCGACGGCGGCCAGCGCCTCGATGTCGCCGACGTTCAGCAGCGGGTTGGTCGGCGTCTCGCACCACACGAGCCTCGTCACGCCCGGCCGGATCGCGGCGCGGACGGCCTCCACGTCGGAGACCGGGGCGGGCGTGTGCTCGACGCCCCAGGCCTGCTCGACCTTGTCGAAGAGACGGAAGGTGCCGCCGTAGGCGTCGTCGGGGATGACGACGTGGTCCCCGGGCCGGCAGGTCGCCCGGACCAGCGTGTCCTCGGCGGCCAGGCCGGAGGCGAACGCGAAGGCCCGCTCGCCCTCCTCGAGCGCGGCCAGGTTGCCCTCGAGCGCGGTCCGGGTGGGGTTGGCCGAGCGCGAGTACTCGTACCCGCCGCGCAGGCCGCCGACGCCGTCCTGCTTGTAGGTCGACGTCGCGTAGATCGGCGGGATCACCGCCCCCGTCGTGGGGTCGGGCTCGTAGCCGGCGTGGATGGCACGGGTCTCGAACCCGGCCTTCTCGGACTGGTTCCCCTGCTGCTGGCCGTGCTGCTGCTCGCTCACCCGTCGAGCGTAGTGCGCGGGAAGGTCCCGGCCGCTCCCGGTGTTGTGCCCGGTGACGATCGATGATCGACGATCGACCCCGACCGAAGGAGATCGAAGTGTTCGGACGCGACAAGTCCTCCCTCCCCGAGCCCGGCAGGGCCCTGTCCGGCCGCAGCGAGCGGCCCTGGCACCTGGCCGCGCAGCACGCGGTCCTCGACGCGCCCCTGGTGACCGACGAGGTCCCCGCCGGCCACGAGGTCGCGATCTTCGGCCTGGGCTGCTTCTGGGGCGCCGAGGAGGCGTACTGGGGCCTGGACGGCGTCTTCTCGACCTCGGTCGGCTACGCGGGCGGCGAGACCCCGCACCCGTCGTACGAGGAGGTCTGCTCCGGGCGGACCGGGCACACCGAGGCCGTGCGGGTCGTCTTCGACCCCGCCCGGGTCGCCTTCGCCGACCTGGTGAAGAGGTTCTTCGAGATCCACGACCCGACGCAGGGCATGCGCCAGGGCAACGACGTGGGCACGCAGTACCGCTCGGCGATCTACTGGACCACCCCGGCCCAGGAGCAGACCGCGCGGGAGCTGACCACGGTCTACGGCGCCGAGCTCGAGCGTCGGCGCCTCGGCTCGATCACCACCGAGATCAAGCCGGCCCCGGAGTACTACTACGCCGAGGACCCGCACCAGCAGTACCTCGCGAAGAACCCGTTCGGCTACCGGTGCCACGCCAACACCGGCGTGCGGTTCCCGCAGACCGCCTGAGGGCTCGGTCGGAAAAACCCCGGTAGGCGCAGGCGCGGCGCGTAAGTTCGAGGTGACGGCTGGTCGGGTCCGGCCGTGCCGATCACCGGGGGGCCGGTCGTGGGACGTGTCCAGAGGTCGAGGAACCGGACGGCGGCGCTGCTGCTGGTGAGCATGGTGGTCGCGGCGGCGGGTCCGCTGCTGGTCGCCTCGCCGGCGGCGGCGGCACCACCGCCCAACGACGACCACGCCGACGCGCAGGCGATCGGTGGTGCCGAGGGCGAGGTCGTGGGCACCACCGTGGGAGCGACCACCGCTCCGGGAGAGAGGTGGGGTCCGTCGGTGTGGTTCGCCTGGACCGCGCCCCGTGACGGCGTGTTCACCTTCCGGACCGCGCAGGCGGCGCTGAGCATGGACATCCGCCCCCGCGACGGAGGCGCCACCGCCGGGGACCTGTGCCAGCACCAGAGCGAGGTGTACTCCTGCCAGTTCCTGCTGGTCGAGGCGGGGAGCACCTACCTGATCGAGGTCGGGCCGTACCACGAGGAGGACCCGGCCGACTTCCGCCTGAGCTGGTCCCCGGTGCCGGCTCCGGCCAACGACGACCTGGCCGAGGCGACGGTCCTGGCGGGACGCTCGTCGACGTTCCCCTCCCCCGACCCGGCGTCGGGCCTGATGGCCACGCTGGAGCCGGGAGAGGAGCCGTCCTACATCCGCTCGGTGCCGGCCCGGCACTCGATCTGGTACGAGTGGACGGCCCCCTTCGACTCCAGCCTCGAGATCGACGTCTCGGTCGGACCGTCACCGCAGCGGTACTGCGAGGCCCGCCGGTCCGTCGTCGAGGTGTACGCGGGGCAGGCGGACGACGACGGCTTCCGGGAGATCGACCAGCAGCTCGACGACTGCGACGGTCTCGACGTCGAGATCGACGCGGCCCATGCCGGCGAGACGTTCCTCATCAAGCTCAACTCCCCCGACGGCCCGACCCCCGTGAGGGGCTCCCTGGTCGCGACACCACGCTGCGGGATCACCGGCACCGACGGCGACGACGTGCTGGAGCCGCCGTCCTCCTTCGGCCGCTACGTGGTCTGCGGCGGCCGGGGCGACGACGTCCTGCGGGGCGGCGGCGGCGACGACCTCCTGCTCGGCGGGCGGGGCGACGACGTCCTGCGTGGCCGCCCCGGTGACGACCGGCTCCGGGGCGGACCGGGTCGGGACCGGTGCGCCGGGGGCGCCGGCACCGACGGTGCGGCGGGGTGCGAGACGACCACCTCGGTGCCCTGACCCGAGGGACGACGTGTCGGCAGGGTGTCCCCGCCTCAGGTGCGGTGGGCCACTATGAGGACATGAGCGACCTCCCTCGCAAGGCCGCCGCACGCACCGCCCGCCTGGCCCGGCTGCCCCTGGGGTACGCCGGGCGCAGCGCCGTCGGGTTCGGTCGTCGCCTCGGCGGCGCGCCCGCGGAGGCGGTGCTGAGCGACATCCAGGCCAAGACCGCCGAGCAGGTGTTCCGCACCCTGGGCGAGCTCAAGGGCGGGGCGATGAAGTTCGGGCAGGCGATGTCGGTCTTCGAGTCGGCGCTGCCCGAGGAGATCGCGGGGCCGTACCGGGAGCAGCTGACGAAGCTGCAGGACTCCGCTCCCCCGATGCCGACGTCGACGGTGCGCCAGGTCCTCACCGAGGACCTCGGCGCGGACTGGAAGGACCGCCTGGTCTGGCTCGACGGCGGGCCGACCGCCTCCGCCTCGATCGGGCAGGTGCACAAGGGTCGCTGGCACGACGGCCGCGAGGTCGCGGTCAAGGTGCAGTACCCCGGCGCCGACGAGGCGCTGCGCTCGGACCTGCGCCAGCTCTCCCGCCTCGGGCGCTCCATCGCGCCGGTCTTCCCCGGCATCGACATCAAGCCGCTGGTCGAGGAGCTGCAGCTGCGGGCCGAGGAGGAGCTCGACTACGAGCTCGAGGCGCAGGCCCAGCGCGGCTTCGCCGAGGGCTACCGGGGCGACGCCCAGATCGTGGTGCCCGACGTCGTCGCCGTGGGCCCGCGGGTGCTCATCACCGAGTGGCTCGAGAGCCCGGCCTCCCTGGCCTCGGTGATCGCCTCGGGCACCCAGGAGGAGCGCGACCACTACGGCGACCTGTTCACCCGGTTCATCTTCTCCTCGCCGGCGCGGGTGGCGATGCTCCACGCCGACCCGCACCCGGGGAACTACCGGGTGATGCCGACCGAGGACGGACGGCCCGGTCGTCTCGGCGTGCTGGACTTCGGGGCCGTCGCCCGCCTCCCCGACTCCGGACTGCCCGAGGTGATGGGTCGGCTGATCCGCCTGGCCGCCCTCGACGACGCCACCCGGCTGATGGACGGCCTGCGGGCCGAGGGGTTCGTCAAGGAACGCACCAAGCTGGAGGCACGGCAGGTCGCCGACTACCTGTCCCCGCTGGTCGAGCCGACCCGGGTGGAGGAGTTCCAGTTCAGCCGGGAGTGGATGCGCGAGCAGTTCGCCCGGATCAACGACCCGCGCGAGCCGGCGTACACGGTCGCGATCAAGCTGAACCTGCCCCCGGAGTACCTGCTGATCCACCGCTCCTGGGTCGGCGGCATCGCGATCCTGTCCCAGCTCGGGACGCGGGCGCGGTTCCGGGAGATCCTCGAGGAGCTGCTGCCCGGCTTCGCCGAGCCGGCCGCCTGACCCCCGGTGCCGGTCGGCGCGCGACTCAGAGCCGCAGGTGCATCACGTGCAGCCCGACCCGGCCGTGCGTCGGCGAGTCGAACGCCTCGGGCACGGTCCCGACCACCGCGAAGCCGAGCGAGCGCCACAGGCGCACGGCGGCGGTGTTCGTCTCGACCACCGCGTTGAACTGGATGGCGGCGTACCCCTGCGCGCGGTGCCAGGCCACGACGTGCTCGCCGAGCGCGCGGCCGAGCGCCGCGACCGCGGGCCGCCGGGGCGACCATGAACGACGCCGTGCCGACGTGGCTGCCGGGCCCGGGCCGGTTCGGCCCCATCCGCGCGGTGCCGAGCACGACCTCACCGCCGACGGTGTCGTCGACCAGCACGACGGTGGCGCCCGGCGGCTCGGCGAACCACAGCGCCCGGCCCTGCTCGCTGGTCAGCCCGGGCGGGTAGGCGTAGGTCTCCCGCGCCTCGGCGACCTCGTGGAAGAACGGCCAGATCGCGGGCCAGTCGGCGGCGGTGGCCGGCCGGATCGTGGGAGGTGCGCCGCTCACGTCACCGGGTGGCAGTCGTGCCCGCAGGAGCTCGTGCTCCCCGGCGCGTGGTCCGGGCCCGCGTGGTCCGCCGGGCGGTGCAGGACGGCGTGGCCGGGCGTGACCCGGACGTCGTCGCCGTCGATCGCGGCGGTCCCGTCGACGAGCAGCGTGTAGCCGCGCTCCTCGCGGGGCGGGAACAGCAGGGTGACCGTCGCGTTGGCGGCGACGTTGCGCAGGCTGCCACCGCCGGGGCGCGGCCACCACGACGACGCCGTCGCGCAGCACGGGCACGGCCGAGACCGCCTTGACGCTCACGCCGGCGGTGCTCAGCAGGTAGCCGGGGCCGTGCTGCTCCAGCGTGCGGGCGAGGTCGGCGAGGTCGACCGGGATGCTCATGGGCCGAACCTACCCGCGGTCCACCCACCGCGTGCCCGCGTCCACCGCCACCGCGGTCCCACCGCTCAGCTCGGCGACCAGGGCGTGCAGGGCGGCGACGTCGTGGGTGGGGACGCCGACGCGCAGGGTGACCCGGGCGGCGTAGGCCTGGTCGAGCACCACGACGTGGTGTGCGCGCAGGCCGCTCTCGAGGCGCCCCGCGTCGGCGTGCCCGACCTCCACCTCGAGCTCGTGCAGCTGCTCGCGGCGGCGGGTGCCGGCCGCGTCCAGGGCCGTACGCACGGCGTCGCCGTAGGCGCGCACCAGGCCGCCGGCACCGAGCAGCGTCCCGCCGAACCACCGCGTCACGACCGCGACCACGTCGGCGAGGGGCTCGTCGTCGGTCCCCGCGCCGCGCAGGACCTCCAGCATCGGGGCACCGGCCGTGCCGGCCGGCTCCCCGTCGTCGCTGGAGCGCTCGACGACCTGCGGCGGCGGACCGAGCAGGAAGGCCGAGCAGTGGTGGCGGGCGTCGCGGTGCTCGCGCCGGGCGGCGTCGACCACGTCGCGGGCCGCGACCTCGGTCGCCACCCGCTCCAGGCGGCAGCGGAAGCGGGACCGGTTCACCTCGGTCTCCACCTCGACCGTGCGGGCCAGGGTGCGGTAGCGGGTGCTCACGAGGACGTCACCACAGGCCCAGCACGTCGCCGCCGATGCGGACCACGAACCCGCCCACGACCAGGACGAAGAACACCCGGACGAAGCCGGCGCCGCGGGCGACGGCGGTGCGGGCGCCCGCGTAGGAGCCGACCACGTTGGCGGCCCCCACCACCAGGCCGACCTCCCAGAGCACGGCGCCCTGGGGCACGAACACCACCAGCGCGGCCAGGTTGGTGGCCCAGTTGGCCAGGCGGGCGTTGGCCGAGCCCTCCAGGAAGGAGTAGCCGAGCAGCCCCACCATCGCCAGCACGAAGAAGCTGCCGGTGCCGGGCCCGAGCGCCCCGTCGTAGAAGCCGACGAGGAGCCCGGCCGCGACGGCCAGCGCGACGTGGTGCCCCCGGCCGAAGCGCAGCTCGGTCACCTCGCCCAGCGACGGGCGGAACAGCACCCAGGACCCGACCAGGAGGAGCGCGACGAGGACGACCGGGTCGAACGCCTCCCGGGGGATCAGCGTCGCGACCACGGCACCGCCGGCCGACCCGACGAAGGCGGCCAGCATCAGCGGCAGGAACGTCGAGGCCTCCGGGCGCACCCGTCGCAGGTAGGTCGCCGAGCTGACCGTGACGCCCATCCAGGACGCGACCTTGTTGGTGGCCAGGACCTGCACCGGGCTGGCCCCGGGGAGCCCGACGAGCAGCGCCGGGAGCTGGACCAGGCCGCCCCCGCCGACGACCGCGTCGACGAACCCGGCCACCAGCCCGGCCAGGGCCAGCAGCGCCAGCACGGTCAGGCCGGGGTCCTCCACGGCCGTCACCCTAGGACCCGCGCCCGGACGACCTATCCTGGCGGGCGTGCGCATCGTCTCGCTCCTGCCTGCGACCACCGAGATCCTGTTCGCGATCGGCGCCGGCGACGAGGTGGTCGGCGTGACCTTCGAGTGCGACCACCCGGCCGAGGCACGGACCCGGCGGATCGTGTCCACCTCGACGCTGCCCGAGGGCCTGGACCCGGCCGGCATCGACGCGGCGGTGTCGGCGGCGGTGGCCCGGGGGGAGGACCTCTACCGCCTCGACGCCGACGCCCTGGCCGGTCTCGACGCCGACCTCGTGGTCACCCAGGACCTGTGCGCGGTGTGCGCGCTCGACGTCGCGACCGTCGACGACGCGCTGGCCCACCTCGGCTGCACCGCCGACGTCGTCACCACCGACCCGCACACGCTCGCGGAGGTGCTCGGCACGGTCGGCGAGCTCGGCCGACGCACGGGGCGCGAGGACGCCGCCGCCGCGCTGGTCGGCTCCCTGGAGGAGCGGCTCCACGCCGTGCGCCGACGCGTCGCCGACCGGCCCCGCCCGCGCGTGGTCGTGCTGGAGTGGACCGACCCCCCGTACGCCCCGGGGCACTGGATCCCGGAGATGGTCGAGGCCGCCGGGGGCGCGTGCGTGCTGGGCGCCGCGGGCGAGAAGTCCGTCCGCACGACCTGGGCGGACGTCCGCGCCGCCCGACCGGACCTGGTCGTGGTGGCGCCCTGCGGGTTCGACCGCGCCGCCGCGCAGGCGCAGGCCGACGTCCTGGTCGCCGCCGGCGTCCTGCCGGACGGGGTACGCGTGCACGCCGTGGACGCCGACGCCTCCTGGGCGCGCCCCGGCCCCCGCCTGGTCGACGGCGTCGAGGAGCTGGCCGCGGTGCTGCACGGGGGCTGACCGGCCGCCGGTGGCCGACGAGCCAGCGCCCGCCCCCGGTGGCCGAGGAACCGGCACCCGCCCCGGTGGTCGAGGAGCGAGCGCCAGCGAGCGTCTCGAGACCCCTCCACATGCCGCCTGAGCGAGGAGGCCGCCACGCGGTACCCGCGCACCCACACGTGCCCCCGCACCCGTCGATGTGTGATCTGCACGCACCAGATGCGTGCAGATCACACCTCGACCACCGCACGAGGTCGGGTCAGCCGACCCAGGACCCCCGGCCCCCGCCACCGAACCAGTCACGCCCCGAGAAGCCACCGAGCCCGCCGTCGCCCGCTCCACCCCCGGCGCCGCGGCGCCCGCGCGAGCCGAGGTAGGAACCGACCACCGCCGCCCCCAGGTCGTCGAGCTCGGGCGCCACGACGCGGCCCTCGACCCGCTGGGCCATCTGCTCGACGAAGCGGGCCAGCCCGGGGTCCTCCCCCAAGCGGAAGAACGTCGTCTGCGCCCCGAGGCGGCGGGCGTTGTCGAGCTCCTTGACGGCGTACGCCACGGTCAGCGGGTGCGGCGGGTAGGAGAACCACACCTCGCCGTCGGGCTCGAGGTGCGAGGTCGGCTCGCCGTCGGTCACGATCAGCAGCACCGGCTGCGCGTTCGGGTGCTTGCGGAAGTGCCTGTTCGCCAGCAGCAGCGCGTGGTGCAGGTTGGTGCCCTTGTCCCACATCGCGTCGAGCGCGGTGAGCTGCTCGATCTCCATCACCTCGGCGTGCCGGCCGAAGCCGATCAGCTGCAGGGCGTCCCCGCGGAAGCGCGAGCGGACCAGCGTGTGCAGCGCCAGCGCGGTGCGCTTCATCGGCACCCACCGGCCGTCCATCGCCATCGAGAACGAGGTGTCGACCAGCAGGGCCACGCAGGCCTGGGTCCGGTCCTCGGTCTCCGACACCTCGATGTCGTCGAGCTCGATCGCGCGTCCGCCGGTGCCCCCGCCGAGGGCCGCACCGGCGCGGCGGCGTACGGAGTTCAGCACCGTCCGCGGGATGTCCCACGGCTCGGTGTCGCCGAACTCCCAGCCACGGGAGGACCCGGTCATCTCCCCGGCCCCCCCTGCGCGGCGGGTGTCGCGCTGACCCTGACGCCCGCTCATCCGGGTCGCGACGTCACGCAGCAGCGCCTTGCCGAGCTGCCGCATCGCCCGCGGGGTCAGCCGCAGCTGGCCGTCGGAGCCGCGCTGCAGGGTGCCGCCGTCGCGCAGCGCCCGCTCCAGCTGCTGCAGCGTCCGCGCGTCGACGGAGGCCTGGTCGCCGAGCTGCCGGGCGAGCTTGTCCAGGTCGACGTCGTCCATCCGGGAGCCGGAGTACGACTGGGCGAGCTGGTCGGCGAGGTCGTCGAGGTCCGCCAGGTCCTGGAAGACGCCCGTGCCGTCGCCGAGCCCGAGCCCCTCCTCGCCGTCCATCCGCTCCGAGCCGCCCCAGTCCTCCCCGGGCCGCAGCCCACGCAGGTGGGCGTCGAGCTGGGACAGCGAGTCCGTCAGCTCGGGCGACCCGAAGGCCTGCTGGGCCAGCGCGTCGAGCTCGGCGCGCTGCTCGGGCGTCATCGAGTTGCGCATCCGCTGCGCCGCCGCGGCCCGCTGGGCCAGGGCGTCGAGCAGCTCGTCGATGTCCTGCGGGCCCTCGGGGAAGTACTCCCCGTGCTCTGCCATGAAGTCCGCGAAGTCCTCGGGCGTGTCCTCGCCCCGGGCGTGCTTGGCCAGCAGCTCGTTGAGGTCACCGAGCATCGCGTTGATCGCAGCCCGGTCCTCGTCCGTGGCGTTCTCCAGCGCCTGCTTCATGCCCGCGAAGCGCTGCTCGAGCATCTCGCGACCGAGCAGGTCCTTGATCTTCTCGAAGTCCGCGCGGGCCTCGCTGCTCTGCCAGTCGTAGGACGCCAGCTCGCTCACCGCGGCGGCCGGGCTGCTCGGCAGGTCCTGCAGCTGCATCTCGCGGAAGGCTCGGTCACCGTCGTCCATCAGCGCGTCGCGCGCCAGCTGCTTGCGCTCCTCGAGCACGGCCTTGTCGAGCAGCTCCTTGACCTCGGCCAGGGTGCCGTCGAGGTGGTGCTTGTCCATCAGCTCCCGGCGCCGCTCGGCGACCCGTCGGGCGAGGTCGTCGAGGCCGGCCTGGTCCTGGCCGCCGCGGCGCAGGAACTCCCGCATCGCCCGCTCCGGGCTGTACCCGGCCATCACGTCCTCGCCGATGGCGTCCAGGGCCTCGGCGAGGTCGACCGGTGGGGCCAGGGGGTCGCCGCCCTCGTAGCGCTTGAAGCGGGTGCGGTCCTTCACGGGGCGCTCCTCATCGGTCCTGGCGGTCCTGGGGCCCGGGCGGGCACGAGCAGGGGCGGGTCACCCGTACACCGTCTCCCTGCCGTCGGAGTCCTTGCCGACCTTGCGTGCCAGGTAGAGCCCCTCGAGCGCGAGCTCGATCGCCCCGGCCCGCTGGCCGTCGTTGGTCGCTCCGAGCGCGTCGCAGACCTGGTCGTAGAGCTCGGACTCCCCCAGCACGGGCAGGCCGGTGAGGAAGTCGCGGGCCGTGACCTGCTCGCCGGTGGTGACCATCGCGCCGTTCTCGATCGCGTCGGCCAGCAGTCCGAGGTCGATGCCGCGCAGGTGGGCGCGGACGACCTCGGCGGTGGCGGTGCGCAGCAGGTGGGTCAGCACCTCCTGCTCACGACCCTCCTCGCCGGTCTCGAACTCGATCTTGCCGCCGAGGACCTCGACGGCGGTCTCCAGGTCGACCACCCGGGCCACGGCCTCGTCCTCGCCGTGGCGGGTGGCGCGGTGCAGCGCCGCGGCGGCGATCGTCTCGGCGCCGGCGATCGCGAAGCGCGCCGAGACGCCCGAGCGCTGGTCGACCGCCGAGGAGTCGCGCAGGTTGCGGGTGAACCGGGCCAGCACCTCGACCAGGTGGTCCGGGACGTCGGCGACCAGGTCGGCCTCCTGCCGGATGACCCGGACCTCGGCGTCCAGCTCGGTGGGGTAGTGCGTACGGATCTCGGCGCCGAACCGGTCCTTGAGCGGGGTGATGATCCGGCCGCGGTTGGTGTAGTCCTCCGGGTTGGCGCTGGCCACGACCAGCACGTCGAGCGGCAGGCGGAGCACGTAGCCACGGATCTGGACGTCGCGCTCCTCCATCACGTTGAGCATCGCCACCTGGATGCGCTCGGCGAGGTCGGGCAGCTCGTTGAGCGCCACGATCCCGCGGTGGCTGCGCGGCACCAGCCCGAAGTGGATCGTCTCCGGGTCCCCCAGGGAGCGACCCTCGGCGACCTTCATCGGGTCGACGTCGCCGATCAGGTCGGCCACCGAGGTGTCGGGGGTCGCCAGCTTCTCGGCGTACCGCTCGTCGCGGTGCCGCCACACCACCGGGAGCTCGTCCCCGAGCTCGGCGGCGCGGCGCTGCGAGGCGTGGGTGATCGGGTCGAAGGGGTGCTCGCCGAGCTCGGCGCCCTCGATGACGGGCGTCCACTCGTCGAGCAGGCCGACCATGGTGCGCAGCAGCCGCGTCTTGCCCTGCCCGCGCTCTCCGAGCAGGACGACGTCGTGCCCGGCGATCAGCGCCCGCTCGAGCTGCGGCACCACGGTGTGCTCGAAGCCGTGCAGGCCCGGCCACGGGTCGCGGCCCTCGCGCAGGGCGTCCAGCAGGTTCTCGCGGATCTCGGTGCGCAGCGAGCGCAGCCGGTGCCCGGAGGCGCGCAGCTGACCGACGGTGCGGGCCTCGGGGGGCGGTGACGCGGCGGGGCCGGCAGACGGGCCGGCAGACGGGGTGGCGGTCGGGGAGGCAGTCACGGATTCACGGTACGCCCGGCCGCCCAGCCCCTCCGTGCCCTCCCCGCCGGGCGCCGGGCCGGCGGTCCGGCCGGACGCCCTGCCGCGCTCCGGCCGGGGCCAGTAGGGTCCGCACCGGAGGCGCTCGAGGGCGGGCGTCGGAAGGAGCGCGGTCGTGGGGCGCACGCTGCTGTCCGTGAACGACTCGGCCTGGCTGTTCGCCGAGACGCGTCGCACCCCGATGCAGGTCGGCCTGCTCGCGACCTTCCGGGTGCCCGAGGACCAGCCGACCTTCGTGGCCGACCTCGTCGCGCGGTGGCGGGAGTCGCGGCACTTCGTCCCGCCCTACAACTACCGCTTCCACCGGCTGCCGGTCCCGGGCTGGACCGAGCTCGACGACGAGAAGATCGACCTCGACTACCACCTGCGTCACTCCGCGCTGCCCTCCCCCGGCTCCCAGCGCGAGCTGGGCGTCCTGATCTCCCGGCTCCACTCCACGCCGATGGACCGGCGCTACCCGCTCTGGGAGTGCCACGTCATCGAGGGCCTGGAGCAGGACCGCTGGTCGCTGTACGTCAAGGCGCACCACTCCCAGGTCGACGGCGTGGGCGGCGTGCGCCTGCTGCGCCGGATGCTCTCGATCGACCCCGAGGCCCGCGGGATGCTGCCGCTGTGGGCGGTCGGCACGCACGGCCCCGACCAGTCCGACCTCCCGCCGCGGGAGGAGCCCGCCCCCCACGAGGAGCCGGCCCCCGGCCTGGCGGACCGGCCCTCGCTGCTGGGCGACCTCGCCTCCGGTCTCGCCGAGCGGGTGCGCTCGGGCGCGTCGGTCGGCGGCTCGCTGACCCGCACCTACGCCGAGAGCCTGACGGGGCTGCGTGGGGACCCCGACCGCGCCGTGCCCTTCCGGGCCCCGCGCTCGATCCTGAACCGCCGCATCCACTCCCCGCGCCGCTTCGCCACGCAGCACTACTCGGTGGAGCGGCTCAAGGCCGTGGCGACCGCCGCCGACGCGAGCCTGAACGACGTCTACCTGGCGCTGTGCGGCGGCGCGCTGCGCCGCTACCTGGTCGAGATGGACGCGCTGCCCGCCGACGACCTGACCGCCAACGTGCCGGTCTCGGTGCGCCCCGAGGGCGGCGCCCGGGTCGGCAACGCGATCACGTTCCTCTACGCCAGCCTCGGCACGACGGTCGCGGACCCGGTGGAGCGGGTGGCGCTGGTCAAGGCCTCGACGCGGCTGGGCAAGACCCGGCTGCCCGACGTCGACGGCGCCGCGATGGACGCCTACACCCTCGCCCTGATGACCCCGGTCCTGTCCGTGGCGCTGCTCGGCGTCGGCGGGCACGGGCGACCGGCCGCCAACGTCGTGGTCTCGAACGTGCCGGGCCCGGCCGAGACCCGCTACCTGGACGGCTCCCGGGTGGAGGAGATCTACCCCGTCAGCCTGCTGTTCAACGGTCAGGCCCTGAACATCACCGGCGTCAGCTACGACGGGTCGTTCAACATCGGCTTCACCGGGTGTCGCGACACCGTGCCCAGCCTGCAGCGGATCGCGGTGTTCGCGGGCGAGGAGCTCGAGCGCCTCGAGCAGGCCCTGGGTCTGTGAGCCTCGGACCCACCCTGCTCGGCGGCACCGCCGTGCTGCTCGCGGTCGCCCTGGTCGCCCTGGTGGCCCTGGTCGCCTGCGCCGTGCTGCTGCGACGCGAGCAACGGGCCCACGCCGCCACCCGGGCCCGCGCGGAGCGGCTCGAGGCCGACCTGGACGCCGCGCTGCGCCCGCCGTCGCCGGGCACCGGGGTCGAGCGCGCGGTGCGCCGCGTGGTCCGCACCGCCGCCCAGCTGCGCCGCGACGGGGTCGGCGGGCTGCTGCAGTCCTCGTTGGACGACCTGCAGACCTGGGCGACCGAGGGCCGCTCCCAGGTGGCCTCGGTGGCCGCCGCCGACGGCACCGTGACCTTGTTCTTCTCCGACGTCGAGGGATCCACCCGGCTCAACGCCCGTCTCGGCGACGACGCGTTCGTCCGGGTGCTGGCCGCCCACGACGCGCTGGTCCGGTCCCGGGTGGAGAAGCACCGGGGCCAGGTCGTCAAGACCGCCGGCGACGGGTTCATGGTGGCCTTCCGCGACGCCGAGGCCGCCTGCCGGGCCGCGCTCAGCATCCAGCGACGGCTGGCGTCGGGACGCGACCGGCGGCTGCGCCGGGAGGGCGTCGCGGTCCGGATCGGGATCCACACCGGGACGGCGGTGAGCCGCGACGGGGACTACTTCGGGCGCAACGTCGCCACCGCGGCCCGGCTCGCGGACCTGGCCGAGGGGGGTCAGGTGCTGGCGTCCCGGGCGGTGGCCGCGGCCCTGGACCACGACGCGGTCGTCGTCCTCGTCCCGGCCGGCGAGGTCGAGCTGCGGGGCCTGCCGGGCGCCCACGAGGTGTTCGTGGTCGAGCCGCGCCCGACGGTCGTCGCACCCGCGGACCGGGAGGACCCGGGGACCCCCGGGGCCGTCGGGACGACCTAGTCCCGCTGGCGCAGCAGGAGGGCGACGGCCTGCGTGCGTCGGGCGACGCCCAGCTTCGACAGCATCCCGGTCACGTGGTTCTTCACGGTCTTCTCGCTGATCGCCAGCTCGCCGGCGATCCGCCGGTTGCTCAGGCCCTGGCCCATCAGGTCGAGCACGGCCCGCTCGCGCGGCGTGAGGCGCCACAGGGCCGGACGTCCGGCGGCCGGGGCGCCCGGCGCGTCGCCCGCCGTCGCACCCGGGGCGGGCGGGACCTCGCGCCGGCCGGACCCGCGCGGGCGCAGGGCGAGCGGAGCGAGGGTCTCGCCGGCGGCGACCCGGCGGACCCCGTCGACCAGGCGGGCGCCGTCGAGGTCCTTCAGCAGCACCCCGGCGGCGCCGGCGGCGAGCACGCCGGCGACCGCCTGCTCGTCGTCGAAGCCGGTCAGCACCAGCACCGCGGTGCCCTGGTCGATCGCGGCGCGGCAGACCTCGGTCCCGTCGCCGTCGGGCAGACGCACGTCGACGACCGCCACGTCCGGCGTCAGCCGGCGCAGCTCGCGCATGGCGCCCGCCACGTCGGCCGCCTCACCCGCCACCGCCAGGTCCGACTCCTGGTCGAGCAGCGAGCGCAGCCCGCGCCGGACCAGCTCGTGGTCGTCGACCAGCAGCACCTGCACGGCCCTGGTCGGGTCGTACGAGGCGCGGGTCTCCTCGGACGGGGCGGGCACCTGCCGAGTGTCGGCCGTCACGGCGACCGCCGCCAGAGGCGGACGTCGCCACGGCGGGGGGACCTAGGTCCCCTCGGGCGCACCGCCACCGGGAGCCGGGTCAGGTCGCGCTGAGGTAGCCCAGCAGGTCCTGCCGGGTCAGCACCCCGACCGGGGACCCGTCCTCCTGGACGAGCACCGCGTCGGCGTCCTCGAGCAGGTGGACCGCGGCCGGGGCGCCCTCGGTGGCCCCGATCGTGGGCAGCGGGGGCGACATGTGCTGCTCGACGAGGTCGGTCAGGCGGGCCTCCCCGGCGTACAGGGCGTCCAGCAGCGCGCGGTCCGAGACCGACCCGGCGACCTCCTGCGCGACCACGGGCGGCTCCGCGCGGACCACCGGCATCTGCGACACGCCGTACTCCCGCAGGATCGCCACGGCCTCGGCGATCGTCTCGCCGGGGTGGGTGTGCACGAGGTCGGGCAGCCGCCCGTCCTTGCCGCGCAGCACCTCGCCGACGGTGCGCCCCTCACGGGCGTCGGCACCCGTGGTCGGGAAGCCGTAGGTGGCCAGCCAGTCGTCGTTGAAGATCTTCGACAGGTAGCCGCGCCCGGAGTCCGGCAGCAGGACGACGATGACCGCGTCGCGGCCCTCGGGCGTGCCGGCCAGCTCGTGGGCGAGCTGGCGGGCGGCGTACGCGGCCATCCCGCAGGAGCCGCCGACCAGCATCGCCTCCTCGCGCGCCAGGCGCCGGGTGAAGGCGAAGGAGTCCCGGTCGGCGACCTCGATGATCCGGTCGGCGACGCCGCGGTCGTAGGTGTCGGGCCAGAAGTCCTCACCGACGCCCTCGACGAGGTACGGCCGGCCGGTGCCCCCGGAGTAGACCGACCCGCTGGGGTCGGCGCCGACGACCTGCACCGACGGCCCTCCTCGGGCGGCGCTGCGCTCCTTGAGGTAGCGCCCGACGCCGGAGATCGTGCCGCCGGTGCCGACGCCGGCCACGAAGTGGGTGACCCGGCCCTCGGTCTGCTCCCACACCTCGGGGCCGGTGGTCTCGTAGTGCGAGCGCGGGTTGTGCGGGTTGGCGTACTGGTTGGGCTTCCAGGCGCCCGGCTCGGCGGCGAGCCGGTCCGAGACGTTGTAGTAGCTGTCGGGGTGCTCGGGGGCGACGGCGGTCGGGCACACCACGACCTCGGCGCCGTAGGCGCGCAGCACGTTGCGCTTGTCCTCGCTGACCTTGTCGGGGCAGACGAAGACGCAGTGGTAGCCCTTGGCCTGGGCGACCATGGCCAGGCCGACGCCGGTGTTGCCCGAGGTCGGCTCGACGATCGTGCCGCCGGGCTGCAGCTCGCCGGAGGCCTCCGCGGCCTCGATCATCCGGGTGGCGATCCGGTCCTTGACCGAGCCGCCGGGGTTCAGGTACTCGATCTTGGCCAGGACCAGCGGCCCCTCCCCCGGCGGGGTCACGGGGAGGTCGAGGGTGCGGGCCAGCCGCACCAGGGGCGTGTCGCCGATGAGGTCGACCAGGGAGTCCACGTACTGCATCCGGCCACCCTAGGGCTCGGGCGCGTCGAGCACCGCGGCGGTGGATCCCTAGGATGCACCCCGTGGGCAGAGCCGGAGCAGCACGCAAGCTCGCCGCCGCCGCGGCGTACGGCGGGGGCGGGCTCTCCGTCGTCGGCGCAGGCCTCTACGGCGTGCTGACCGCGGAGGCCAGGCTGGCCCGCCGGGCGATCGGGCAGCCCCGGGACGAGCCGCCGCCGGACGCCACCGGCTGGTACGGCCGTGGCCGCCCCGGTCCGGCGATCAAGGTCGCGCTGCTCGGCGACTCGAGCGCGGCCGGCTACGGCGTGGACCGCGTGGAGGAGACCCCGGGCGCGCTGCTGGCCAGCGGCGTCGCCGAGCACGCCGACCGACGCGTGTACCTGCGCGAGTTCTGCAAGGTCGGCGCGGTGTCCTCCGCCCTGACCGACCAGGTCGACCGGGCCCTGGCGATCGAGCCCCACGTCGTGGTCGTGCTGATCGGCGCCAACGACGTCACCCACGTCACCCTGCCCTCGCAGTCGGTGCGCCACCTGTCCGAGGGCGTGCGGCGCCTGATCGCGGCCGGCTGCTCCGTCGTCGTCGGCACCTGCCCGGACCTCGGCACCGTCCGCCCGATCGCGCCGCCGCTGAAGCAGGTGGCCCGGGCGTGGTCGCGCCGGCTCGCGGCCGCGCAGACCATCGCGGTGGTCGAGGAGGGCGGGCGCACCGTCTCCATCGGCTCGGTGCTCGGCCCGGAGTTCGACGCCTCACCGTCCGTGCTGTTCGGCCCCGACCAGTTCCACCCCTCGGCGGCCGGCTACGCCTCGCTGGCCACGGTGCTGCTGCCCTCGGTGCTGGCCACGCTGGGCTACGCACGACCCGACGAGGCGCTGCCGGAGGCGTACCGCGGGGAGGGGCGGCTGCCGATCACCGCCGCCGCCGTGGCCGCCGCGCAGACGCCCGGCACCGAGGTCGACGGCACCGCCGTCGGCGGCGAGCGCCGCGGGGTGCGCGGGCTGTGGGTGGAGCTGCGCCACCGCCGCGGGCGGCTGCCCGGCGAGGGCCAGGCTCCGGAGGCCGAGGAGACGGCCGAGGGCCCCGGACAAGATCCGGGGCCCTCGGGTCACGCGCCGACCTAGCGGGGGTCGGAGCCGGTGCTGCGTCGCGGTCAGTCGGACTGGAAGATCGCGAGCAGGCGCAGCAGGTTGGTGTAGATCCAGACCAGGCTGACGGTCATCGCGAACGCCGCCCGCCAGGACTCACGCTCGGGCAGGCCGTTGGCGATGCCCTTCTCCACGAAGTCGAAGTCCAGGATCAGCATGAACACGCCGAGGACGAGACCGACCACCGCGGTGACGGTGCCGAACAGGCCCAGGCCGAACGCGCCGGTGTTCACGCCGAACAGGCTGAGCACCAGGCTCATCCCGGCCAGGCCGACCATGCCGAACATGGCGGCCATCACGCCCTTGCGGAACTTGTCGCCGACCTTGATGTCGAAGATCTTGTACGCCGCGAGCGTGCCGATGAAGGCCGCCATGGTGCCGAAGACGGCACCGCTGACGATGCTGGACTGCCCGGCGCTCGCCTCGACGAAGCTGTCGAGCACCTTGCTGAAGGCGCCGAGCGCGACGCCCTCGAGCGCGGCGAAGGCCAGCACCAGCGCCGGGCTGATCACCCGCTTGAACGAGTTCACCATGGACAGCGCGAAGGCGCCCAGCGAGCCGATCATCGCCGCCGAGTAGAGCGCGGCGGCGTCGCCGTCGGCGGACATGTCGGGGGTGAGGACCCAGGTCGCCAGCGCGGTCACGATGACCACGCCCAGCGTGAGCGCGGTCTTCTGCACCACGCTGTCGATGCTCATCCGGCCGGCGTCGGCAGCCGGGGCGTAGCCCTGCTGGCCCGGTCCGCCGGTGCCCCACTGGGACGGGTCGGTGCCGTAGCCCGGGTAGGCCGAGCCGTTGCCGGCGTAGGTCTGGTTGCCGTAGGTCGGGGCGTTCTGGCCGCCTCGGTTGAACTCCTCCGAGCGGCGGAACACCGGGTTGTTGCTCTGCATGTGGTCTCTCCTTGGAGGCCGGGGGTGTCAGCCGTCGTCGACGGCTCAGCGCGAGTCCCAGGTTAGCGGGTCTCATCTGGTTCAACGTGCGGGTCGGGCCCGGTGTTCCCACCGTGGGGACGCCCCACCCACCCGCCCAGATGACACTCCCACCGGGCCCAGATGACGCTCCCACCGGGCCCAGATGACGCTCCCACCGGGCCCAGATGACACGCGCACGGCCTCGAGGTGTCGATGTCGGCGCACCGGAGGCGTCCTCGCGGCGTCCTCGGTGGCGCCCCTGGGTGCCCCCGCTGGGACTCGAACCCAGAACTGACCGCTTTTAAGGCGGTTCCCTCTGCCGGTTGGGGCACGGGGGCGCGCGGGCATCATCCCAGGGCGGCGGCCCGTCCGAGCACGGCGTCGAGCATCGGCTCGGTCAGCCGTCCGGTGAAGGTGTTCTGCTGGCTGGGGTGGTAGCAGCCGAGCAGGAGCAGCGGCCCGGCACCGCCGGGCAGGGGTGGCAGGTCGACCTCGGCGCCGTGCCCGAAGCGCGGCCTCGGCCGGGGTACGGCGCTGCCGGCCCGCCCCAGCGCGGTCAGCGCGGCGGCCCAGCCGAACGCCCCGAGCGCGACGACCACCCGCAGGTGCGGCGCGAGCAGGGCGAGCTCGGTGTCCAGGAACGGGGCGCACGCGTCCCGCTCGTCGGGGGTCGGCTTGTTGGCCGGGGGCGCGCAGCGCACGGCCGCGGCCACCCGGGTGCCGCGCAGCTCGAGGCCGTCACCGGCGTGGGTGCTCGTGGGCTGCGTGGCCAGGCCGGCGCGGTGCAGCCCGGCGTAGAGCCAGTCCCCGGAGCGGTCGCCGGTGAAGACGCGTCCGGTGCGGTTGGCTCCGTGGGCGGCCGGGGCCAGCCCCACCACCAGGACACCGGCGTCCGTGGCGCCGAAGCCCGGCACGGGCCGGCCCCAGTAGGGCTGCCCGGCGTACGACGCCCGCTTGGTGCCGGCGACCTCCTCGCGCCAGGCCACCAGGCGCGGGCAGCGGCGGCAGGTGCTGATCGCGGCGTCGAGGTCTCGCCAGGGCCCGGCCGGGACGTCCGCGGTCCGGGCGTCCGTCGGGTCCCCCGGCCAGCCGGAGGCCGGCGGCACCGGCGAGGGGTACGGCCGGCCGGTCAGCGGGTGCGGCAGGTCGGTCACCGGGCGATCCTAGGTGCCCGTGATCGTCACCTCGAGGCGTCGCGAGCGTCATCTCGGCCGCGCGCGAGCGTCATCTCGGGCGTGCGGGAGCGTCATCTCGGCGGTCGGTGAGGGACCAGGCGATGCCGTCGAGGATGTCGGACTCCGAGACCACGAGGCGCTGCGGGCGGGCGTGGGCGAGCACCCGCGAGAGCACCAGGGCGCCGGCGCCGATCACGTCCACCCGGCCGGGGTGCAGCCAGGGCAGCCCGCGCCGCTCGGCGGTGCCCATCGCGAGCAGCCGGGCGGCCTGCTGCTGGACCGCGTCGACGTCGAGCACGGCGCGGTCGATGGCGTCGCGGTCGTAGGCGTCGAGGTCGAGGACCCCGGCGGCCACCGTGGTGACCGTGCCGGCGACCCCGACGACGGTCCGGGCGCGGGCCACGTCGACCGGGCAGCCGGCCAGGGCCGCGTCGAGCTCGGTGGTGCAGGCCTCGACCTGCGCGCGGGTCGGCGGGTCGTCGTGCAGGTGCCGCTCGTGCAGCCGCACCGACCCGACCTGGAGCGAGTCGGCCTGCGCGACCACACCCGTGACGTCGTCCCCGCCCAGGACCAGCTCGGTGGAGCCTCCGCCGATGTCGACGACCAGGACCGGGGCGAGCAGCGCGGGCAGACCGGCCAGCCCGCGCACCGCGCCGGCGTACGACAGCGCCGCCTCCTCCGCACCGCTCAGCACCTCGGGACGGACCCCGAGCCGCTCCTCGACGCCGTCGGCGAAGAGCTCGGCGTTGGCGGCGTCGCGGGTCGCCGAGGTCGCGCAGAAGCGCAGCCGGGACACGTCGTGGGCGGCGAGCAGGTCGGCGTACTCGTCCAGAGCGGCGAAGGTCCGCTCCAGCGCGGCCGGGGACAGCGCGCCGGTCCGGTCGACGCCCTCGCCCAGCCGCACCATCCGGGCCTCGCGGACGGCCACGTCGGGCAGGGCGCCGATCAGCAGCTTGACGGTGTTGGTGCCGCAGTCGATCGCCGCGACGACCGGACCGTCGGCACGCTCAGTCATCGTCGCGTCCGGCCGCGTCCCGCTCGTCGTCGGGCACCACCACGCACGGGCCCTCGGCGCCCCAGTCCCCCAGCAGCCCGAGCACCTCGTCGCCCAACGGGTTGACGCCCGGGCCGGCGGCCAGCGCGTGCCCGGCGAGCACGTGCAGGCACTTCACCCGGTCCGGCATCCCCCCGGCCGAGATGCCGTCGATCTCCGGCACGTCGCCCAGCGCGGCCCGGTCGGCGAGGTACGCGCGGTGCGCCGCGGCGTAGGCCTGCGCCAGCGCCGGGTCCTCGCCGAGACGGTCCTGCATCTCGCGCATCAGCCCGGAGCCCTCGAGGGTCCCGATCCGCGACGCGGCGCGCGGGCAGGTCAGGTAGTAGGTCGTGGGGAACGGGGTGCCGTTCGGCAGCCGCGGCTCGGTGGTCACCACGTCGGGCGCGCCGCAGCCGCACCGGTGGCCCACCGCGTGGGTCCCCCGCGCGGGGCGGCCGAGCTGCTCGCGCACCAGCCGCTGGTCGTGGGGGTCCAGGCTCACCGCGGGGAGCCGTCGACGCGCACCGCGGGCGCGTCCTCGGTGCGCGGCGGGTTGCCGGCCGTCTCGACCGAGGACCAGGTGCGGTCCCACCAGGCCACCTCGTCGGCGGGGTCGACGGGCGTCTCGCCGGACAGCGTCGCCTCGGGCGCGAGGGGCTCGCCGTCCTCGTCGAGCACCACGTACGAGGTCTCCCCGGGCATCACGTAGCCGAACCGCTGCCGGGCCTGCTGCTCGGCGTAGGCCGGGTCCTCCCAGCGCTGCCGCTCCCGGCTCAGGTCCTCGATGGCCGCCTCGCGCTCGGCGATCTCGGCCTTGAGGTCGCCGATGTGCGCGCGCTGCTCGAGGTAGGCCCGCATCGAGGAGGCGTAGCTGACCGCGAGCACCGCGAGCACCAGCACCAGGACCGCGGAGCGGCCCGTCAGCCGCGGGCGCCGCCGGGGCGCGGGAGCGCCGGCCGTGGCGGCGCCGCCGGCGGACGCGCCCCGGCCGGCCCCGCCCGTACGGGGTCGCGCGCCTCCCCGCGTGGGCGGGCGGCGGTTCTCTGGGCGGTCGGCCACGGGTCTGCCTCGGCTCGTGCTCAGCGCGTCAGACGGGGGAAGGCGGCCGCGCCGGCGTAGCGGGCGGCGTCGCCGAGCTCCTCCTCGATGCGGAGCAGCTGGTTGTACTTCGCGACCCGCTCCGAGCGGGCCGGGGCGCCGGTCTTGATCTGGCCGCAGTTCGTGGCCACGGCGAGGTCGGCGATGGTGGTGTCCTCGGTCTCGCCCGAGCGGTGGCTCATCATGCAGCGGAAGCCGGAGCGGTGGGCGAGGTCCACGGAGTCGAGGGTCTCGGTCAGCGAGCCGATCTGGTTGACCTTGACCAGCAGCGCGTTGGCCTGGCCGCCCTCGATGCCGCGACGCAGCCGCTCCACGTTGGTGACGAACAGGTCGTCGCCGACGATCTGGATCGTGTCGCCGAGCTGCTCGGTCATCGTGCGCCAGCCGGCCCAGTCCTCCTCGTCGAGGGGGTCCTCGATCGAGACGATGGGGTAGGCGTCGACGAGGCTGGCGTAGTACGCCGTCATCTCCGCAGCGGTCTTCGAGCCGCCCTCGAAGGTGTAGACGTCGCCCTCGCAGAACTCGGTCGCGGCGACGTCGAGGGCGAGCACGATGTCGGAGCCGAGGCTCAGGCCGGCGGCCTCGACGGCCTCGGCGATCAGGTCGAGCGCGGCGCGGTTGGAGTCCAGGCTCGGCGCGAAGCCGCCCTCGTCCCCGAGGCCGGTGGCCAGCCCGCGCTGCTTCAGCACGGACTTGAGCGCGTGGTAGACCTCCGCGCCCATCCGGACCGCCTCGCGGAAGGTCGGGGCGCCGACCGGGGCGACCATGAACTCCTGCACGTCGACGTTGGAGTCGGCGTGCGAGCCGCCGTTGAGGATGTTCATCATCGGCACCGGCAGCACGTGGGCGTTGGCGCCGCCGACGTAGCGGTAGAGCGGCAGCCCGGCGGACTCCGACGCAGCCCGGGCGGTGGCGAGCGAGACGCCGAGGATGGCGTTCGCGCCGAGCTCGGCCTTGTTCGGGGTGCCGTCGAGGTCGAGCATGACCTGGTCGACGAGGCGCTGGTCGCCGGCCTCGATCCCCACCAGCGCGGGCCCGATCCGGTCCATCACGGCGTTCGCGGCGCCCTGGACGCCCTTGCCGAGGTAGCGCTCGCCGCCGTCGCGGAGCTCGACCGCCTCGAAGGCGCCGGTGGAGGCACCGCTGGGGACGGCCGCGCGGGCGAGCACGCCGTCGTCGAGGAGCACCTCGACCTCCACGGTGGGGTTGCCCCGGGAGTCGAGGATCTCGCGGGCGCCGACTGCTTCGATTGCTGCCACTGGACTGCTCCTGTGCGTGCGGGACGGGACGGCCCCACCCTAGACCGCGCGAGGGGTCGCGGCGCGGACCCTGGACCGGGCCGGCCCCCGGCGGGCCGTAGCCTGCGCTCGTGCTGAGCCACGAGGACTACGCCGCCCACGACGCCGTCGGCCTCGCCGGCCTGGTCCGCGACGGGCAGGTGACCTCGGCCGACCTCGTCGCCGCCGCCCACGCCCGCCTGGCCGAGGTGAACCCCCGGATCAACGCCGTGGTGAGCCGGCTCGACCCGCCGGTGCGCGACGCGGGAGCCCCGGCCGACGCGCCCTTCGCCGGGGTGCCGTTCCTCCTCAAGGACCTCGGCCAGGAGCTGGCCGGGCACCCGACCAGCGGCGGGTCGCGCGCCATGGTCGACGTGCCGGCCGTCGAGAACGCCGCGGTCGTCGACCGCTGGCTGGCCGCCGGCCTGGTGGTGCTCGGCCGGACCAACGCGCCCGAGCTGGGCGCGAAGGGCATCACCGAGCCGGCCGCGCACGGTCCCTCGCGCAACCCGTGGGACCTCGACCGCACCCCCGGGGGCTCCTCGGGCGGGTCGGCCGCCGCGGTCGCCGCGGGCGTCGTGCCCTGCGCGGCGGCCAGCGACGGCGGCGGGTCGATCCGGATCCCGGCCTCGGCCTGCGGCCTGGTCGGCCTGAAGACCGGGCGCGGCCTGCTCCCGGTGGGCCCGACCGTCGGCGAGACGATCTCCGGCACCACGGTCGAGGGCGTGCTGTCGCGCACCGTCCGCGACAGCGCCGCGATGCTCGACGTGCTCGCCGGACCCAGCGACGTCCAGCCGTTCCTGCCCGCGCCGCCCGAGGAGTCGTACGCCGCCCAGGTCGGCCGCGACCCCGGCCGCCTGCGGGTCGCGGTCTGCTCGGCGAGCCGGATCACGCCCGAGGTCCACCCCGAGGCCGTCGCGGCGGTCCGGCGCGCCGCCGACCTGCTGGCCGGTCTGGGCCACGAGGTGGTCGAGCTCGACGAGCAGCCCGTCGACGACGAGGCCCTGGCCCAGGACTTCCTGACCAGCTGGTTCGTGCACTGCGCCCGCTCGGTCGACGACTTCAAGGCGCGCTCGGGCGCCGGCGACGAGGGCTTCGAGCCCGACACGCTGCTGATGGCCGCGCTGGGCCGGGCCACCAGCGCGACCGACTACGTCGCGGCGGTGGAGAACCGCCACCACCACGTACGCCGCCTGGCCGCGTTCCACCACGACCACGACCTGCTGCTGACGCCGACCACCGCCACCCCGCCGCCCCGCATCGGCCGCTTCGACCTGCCGCCCGCCGCGGTGCTGGGTCAGCGGGCGCTGCTGCGGGCCCGGGTCGCCGGCCTGCTGCGGTTCACGCCGCTGGTCCAGCAGCTGGTCCGGGAGAACCTCGGCTGGGTGCCCTACACCCAGCTGGCCAACCTGACCGGCCGCCCGGCGATCAGCCTGCCGCTGCACCAGACCCCGGAGGGCCTGCCGATGGGCGTGCAGCTCGTCGGCCGCCTGGGCAGCGAGGGCCTGCTGCTCCGGCTCGCCGCCCAGCTCGAGGACGCCGCCCCCTGGGCGCACCTGCGCCCCGCGCTCTGACCTACCGCAGCCTCCGGCGTACGGCGGCGCGCAGCGCCTGCTCCGGGTCGGTGCCGGACGCGCCCGCCTCGGCGACCAGGGACAGCAGCCGCTCCCCCACCTCGGCCTCCTCGTCGGCGACCGGGACCAGGGCGGGGTCGGTGCCGGCGCGCGCCAGCCGGGCCAGCACCTTCTCGGCGGTGGCCAGCGCCGGGAGGGTCGGGGCGATGCCGTCGGCGGGCGAGGTGCGGTGCGGCTTCTCGACCGCCTTGGCGGCCTCCCAGGCCTCGTCCACCTCGGCGGGCGTCAGCGCTGCGGTCCGACCCGCGCCCGGGCCCAGGACGTGCGGGTTGCGGCGCACCATCTTGGCCGTCACCTCGCGGGCGACGTCGTCCAGGGTGAAGTCGCCGACCTGCTCGGCGATCGCGGCGTGCAGGAAGACCTGCAGCAGCAGGTCGCCGAGCTCCTCACGCAGGTCCGCCGGCGTCCCGGTCTCGATCGCCTCGACGGTCTCGTGCGCCTCCTCGAGCAGGTGGCGCACCAGCGAGCGGTGCGTCTGCGCGGCCTTCCAGGGGCACTCCGCACGCAGCAGGCGCACGACGTCGGCGAACCCGCCGACCGGATCGCCCAACGGGTCGGGCACCGGGTCGGGCACCGCTCAGCCGCAGCGCTGGGAGGCCGGCAGGGACGCGACGTAGTCGGAGTACGCGGGGACCGGCTGCCCGGCCTCGTCGACCGGGCTCGTCGCGGCGGCGACGGCGAGGTCGCTGGCAGCCACCGACGTGGAGCCGTCGACCTGCGTCAACGCACCGCTCTCGTCCAGCCCGACGCCGAGGGAGGGATCGATCCGGACCTCCTGCTCGGCCAGCCACGCGGCGAACAGGGACAGGCCGCGCTCCTGCGCCGCGTCCGGCCCGGGGTCGGTGTCGCCGTCGGCGACCAGGTCCTGCTCGCCGGCGGCGAGGGCGACGCTGGAGACGTAGGCGTCCGTGCTCTGCACCTCGGCCAGGGCGGCGCGCGCGTCCGCGGGCAGGGCGGTCAGCGACGACTCGGCCTCCGCGGCGACCTGCCGGTGGTAGTCGTCCGGCACGACCGCGAGGTCCTCGGCGAACTGCTCCGCGGCCAGCCGGCGCGTGAGGTTGCCGGCCACGCCCTGCTTGAGCTCGGCGCCGGGGACGGCGCCCACCTCGCCCAGGGCGCCGTCGTCCAGCGCCTCGCAGAAGTAGGCGGCGTACTCGTCGACGGTGCTGCTCGCGACCATCGCGTCACCGACGGTGGCGGCCGCACCGGGCTCGACACCGGTCCCGGCGACGCTGCAGCCGCTGGCCAGGACGAGCACCGCCGCTCCGGCCAGACAGACCCGGGCTCCGTGCAGGATCACGTGGCTCCTCCTCCGGCGCCGGCCCCGTCGGGGTCCAGCACGCTGTCGATGACTCCGCGCGCCCATTCAAGCAGGGCGATCCCGGCCACCGGCGTCCCGGTCCGCCCGGGGATGCCCGGTCGCGGCACCAGGACGGTGTCGACCGTGCTCTTGACCAGCGACTTGGGGTACAGGCGCTCGAGGCGGACCTTGCGGGAGTCGGGCAGGCTGACCGGCGCGAAGCGCACGTTGCGCCCCGCCAGGGTGACCTCGGCGATCCCGGCGCGGCGCGCCCGCGCCCGGAACCGCGCCACCAGCATCAGGCTGACCACCGGCACCGGCGGCTCGCCGTACCGGTCCTCGAGCTCCTCGCCGATCGCGTCGACGTCGGCGTCGACGCGCACCTCGGCCAGCCGCTTGTACATCTCCAGGCGCAGCCGCTCGCTGGGGATGTAGTCGTGCGGGAGGTGCGCCTCGACCGGCAGCTCGATGCGGACCTCGTCGAGGGTGTCGTCGGGGGCGTCGCCGCGGAAGTCCGCGACCGCCTCGCCCACCAGGCGCACGTAGAGGTCGAAGCCGACGTCGGCGATGTGGCCCGACTGCTGCCCGCCGAGCAGGTTGCCGGCGCCGCGGATCTCCAGGTCCTTCATCGCGATCGCCATGCCCCCGCCGAGGTCGGAGTGCTGGGCCAGGGTGGCCAGCCGCTCGTGCGCGGTCTCGGTCAGCGGCTTCTCACCGGGGTAGAGGAAGTAGGCGTACGCGCGCTCGCGCGAGCGCCCCACGCGCCCGCGCAGCTGGTGCAGCTGGGACAGGCCGAGGGTGTCGGCGCGCTCGATGATCATCGTGTTCGCGTTCGAGACGTCCAGGCCCGACTCCACGATGGTGGTGCAGACGAGCACGTCGAAGCTCTTCTCCCAGAAGTCCACCATCACCTGCTCGAGCTGGTGCTCGCCCATCTGCCCGTGCGCCACCGCGACCCGGGCCTCCGGCACCAGCTCGCGGATCCGGGCCGCGGCCTTGTCGATGGAGTTGACCCGGTTGTGGATGTAGAAGACCTGCCCGTCGCGCAGCAGCTCGCGACGCACGGCCGCGGTGACCTGACGGTCCTCGTAGCCGCCGACGTAGGTCAGCACCGGGTGCCGCTCCTCGGGCGGGGTGGTGATCGTGGACATCTCGCGGATGCCGGTGATCGCCATCTCCAGGGTCCGCGGGATCGGTGTGGCGCTCATCGCGAGCACGTCGACGGAGGTGCGCAGGCGCTTCATCTGCTCCTTGTGCTCCACCCCGAAGCGCTGCTCCTCGTCGACGATGATCAGGCCGAGGTCCTTGACCCGCACGTCGGGGTTCAGCAGGCGGTGGGTGCCCACCACGATGTCCACGCTGCCGTCGGCGAGGCCGGCCATCACCTCGCGCACCTCGGCGTCGGTCTGGAAGCGCGACATCCCCTTGATCACCACGGGGAAGCCGGTCATCCGCTCGGAGAAGGTCGACATGTGCTGGGTCACCAGCAGCGTGGTCGGGACGAGCACGACGACCTGCTTGCCGTCCTGGACGGCCTTGAAGGCCGCGCGGACCGCGATCTCGGTCTTGCCGTAGCCGACGTCGCCGCAGACCAGCCGGTCCATCGGGACGGTCTGGCGCATGTCGGACTTGACCTCCTCGACGGTGGTCAGCTGGTCGACGGTCTCGGTGAAGGGGAAGGCGTCCTCGAGCTCGCGCTGCCAGGGGGTGTCCGGGCCGAAGGCGTAGCCCTTGGTGGCCTGGCGCGCGGCGTACAGCTTGATCAGCTCCGCCGCGATCTCGCGCACGGCCTTGCGGGCGCGGCCCTTGCGCTTGGCCCAGTCGGCGCCGCCGAGGCGGTCCAGGCTGGGCTGCTCGCCCCCGACGTAGCGGGTGACCTGGTCGAGGGCGTCGGCCGGCACGAAGAGCCGGTCGGGCGCCGCGCCGCGCTTGGCGGCGCCGTACTCCAGCACGAGGTACTCGCGCACGGCACCCTGGATCTCGCGCTGCTTCATCTCCACGAACCGTCCGACCCCGTGCTGCTCGTGCACGACGTAGTCGCCGGCCGCGAGCTCGAGGGGGTCGATCTGCTTGCGCCGCCGGGCGGGCATCGCCCGCATGTCGCGGGTGGAGGCCTTCTGGCCGGAGATGTCCTCCCCGGTGAGCAGCACCAGCCGGTTGGTGTCGTCGACGAACCCGCGGGACAGGGAGCCGCAGGTCACCTCGATCACGCCGGGGTGCTCGGTGGTCTCGTCGGGCTCGACCAGGACGGCCGGGACGTCGCGCTCCCCCAGCGCCTCGACCATGCGCTGCGCCGGGCCGTGTCCCTGGTGCACGACCACGACGCGGTACGCGTCCGCGCGCCACTTCTCCAGGTCGGAGGCCGCGCGGTCGACGTCGCCGCGGTAGGTGTCGGCCGGGACCGCCGGCAGGGCGCGGACGGCCACGGTCTCGACGTCGCCGGCCGGGGCCGTGGCGTCGTCGAGGCCGAACGGGCTCATCGTCCACCACGGCAGGCCGCGGGCCAGCGTCCCCTCCCGCACGTCGGCCAGGGCGTGGTACGACGCCGCGCCCAGGTCGATCGGGGCGGACCCCCCGGAGGCCGCGGCGGCCCAGCTGGCCCCGAGGAACTCCTCGCTGGTGGCCAGCAGGTCGTGCGCGCGGCTGCGCACGCGCTCGGGGTCGAGCACCAGCACGTGGGTGTCGTCGGGCATCAGGTCGACGAGCAGCTCCATCTCGTCGACGAGCACCGGGGCCAGCGACTCCATGCCCTCGACCGCGATGCCGGAGGCGATCTTGTCGGTCAGCTCGAGCAGCTGCGGGTGCGCCCGACCGAGCTCGGCCGCGCGGCTGCGGACCTCGTCGGTGAGCAGCAGCTCGCGGCAGGGCGGGGCCCACAGCCGGGCGGCGGGCTCCAGCGTGCGCTGGTCGGCCACGGAGAAGGTGCGGATCTCCTCGACCTCGTCGCCCCACAGCTCCACGCGCAGCGGGTGCTCCTCGGTCGGCGGGAAGACGTCGAGGATCCCTCCGCGGACCGCGAACTCGCCGCGCCTCTCGACCAGGTCGACGCGGGAGTACGCCGCGTCGGCCAGCCGTCGGACCAGGTCGTCGAGCGGGGCCTCGTCGCCCGGGGACAGCTCGACCGGCTCCAGGTCGCCCAGGCCCCGGACCTGCGGCTGGAGGACGGAGCGCACGGGGGCCACGACCACGCGCACCGGGCCCGTGCCCGAGGCGGTGCCGGGGTGGCACAACCGGCGCAGCACCGCCAGCCGCCGTCCGACGGTGTCGCTGCGCGGGCTGAGCCGCTCGTGCGGCAGGGTCTCCCAGCTGGGGTAGGACACCACCAGCCCGGGGTCCAGCAGGCTGGCGAGGGCGGCCTCCAGGTCCTCGGCCTCGCGGGAGGTCGCGGTCACCGCGAGCACGCTGCGCCCGGCGCGGACCAGGCCCGCGACGACGAACGGGCGCAGGGCCTCCGGTCCGGTCAGCTCGCGGGTGCGCACCCCGGCGGTCCCGGCGTCGCCGAGCGCGGCGGCGAGGACGGGGTCGGCCAGGACGGCCTCGGTGAGTCCGGAGAGGGACACGGTGCTCCGTGGGGTGGGGTGGGACGCGGGTGCGGGCCCGCGGACGCGGGCAGCACACGAGCACCCCCGCGGGCGTGCGTGGGGGTGGACCGGTGCCGTCGCGAGTGTACGGCGGCGCGGTCACCCGCCCCGGCCCGGACCGGGATCAGCCCAGGACGTCGAGGAAGACGTCGTCGACGCTGCCGTTGAGCTGGTCCGCGCCCGCGGCGACCGGGGCACCGGAGGGGTCGGTCTTGCCCCCGACGGTGAGCGGGACGCCGGGGTCGAGCGCCGAGAGGCTGCCGGTGGGACCGCGCCGGGCCCACGCGCGACGGGTGACCGTGCCGTCGTCGCGCACCCGCTGCTGGAGCAGGGTGACCGTCTCGCCGGCCCGCCGGCAGCTGAGGTCGAACCAGACGTCCGGCCGCAGCCGCGCGTCGGCGAAGACCGACACCACGCCGTCGGCGCCCTCGACCCGGCAGGCCGGCCGCCCGCCGTCGACCTGGAGCTTCATCTGGGAGCCGGCACCGAACGTGCCGCGCTGGACCAGGTTGTCGCCGTTGTCCGCGGCGGAGCCGGTCGAGGTGGCGTCGAGGCGGACCGAGGCGCCCAGGACGAAGTCGCGCGCGCCGGGGTCGAGGCCGGGCGACCCGGTCGAGGTCACTGCGACGAGGGCCTCCGGCACGGTCCGCCGGTCGGCGTCCGCCGCGAAGGCGGGGAGACGCAGGGCGCGCCCGGCACCGCGGTGCCCCACCACGGTGACCGTGCCGCCGGCGTGGGTGCGCACCTCGGCCGTGGTGGGCGCGGTGCCCGCGGTGGGGACCGGGGTCCCCTCACCACCGGCGACGGCGGAGTCGAGGTCGAGCACCAGCTCGCGACCCTCGGCGGCCGGCGCGCCGCCCGACGGCGCAGCCGGAGCAGCCGGAGCAGCCGGCGCGAGCAGCAGGGGCGCTGCGGCGCAGATCGCGACCGCGGCGCGCACGGTCGTGCGGCGCATCAGGCCTCCCGGAGGACGAGGAAAGGGTCGACCGTAGGCGGTCCTAGCGGGTGAGGAGCACTCCGTGCTCGGCCAGCACCTCCCGCAGCCGGTCGTGGCCGTCGTCGAGGTGCCACTGCTCGGCGCGCAGCCCGACGGTGCGGGCCGCCTCGACGTTGTCGGGACGGTCGTCGACGAACAGGATGCTCCCGGCGTCGTCCCCGACCCGCGCCACGGCCCGGCGGAAGTACGCCGCCTCGGGCTTGGCCGCCCCCAGGTCGCAGGAGTAGCAGGAGACGTCGAAGAGGGCGTCGTAGCCGAGAGCGGTGCGCATGTGCGCGGCGCGGCGACGCTCCTGGTTGGTGCCCAGGTGCACCCCGACCCCGGTGGACCGCAGCTCCTCGAGCAGGGCCAGCGACGCGGGGTCGACCTCGATGGCGAGCCAGACGGCCTCGAAGACCTCGCCCGGGTCGGCCGGGTTGCCCGCCCGGCGCAGGTGGTCGGTCAGCAGGGAGAGGAAGTCACCCTCGCCCCGGAGCGCGGGCATCTCCTCGGCCCAGAAGCCCTGGAGGAAGCCGAGCGCGTCCGGACCCAGCCAGGGCCGGACCAGCTCCTCCCAGTCCCCCGGGATGCGCTGCAGGACGCCGTCGGCGTCGAGCAGCACGTGGCGCACGCCGCCGGTCACACCTCCGCGCCGTGGGCGCGCACGAAGGCCACGACCTGCTCGGCCAGCTCGGGCCGGCACACGATCAGGTCGGGCAGGTAGACCTCGTCCTGGTTGTACTGCAGCGGGGTGCCGTCGACGCGGGAGGTGAACAGCCCGGCCGCGCGGGCCACGGCCACCGGGGCGGCGCTGTCCCACTCGTACTGCCCGCCGGCGTGCACGTAGGCGTCGGTGACGTCGCGGACCACCGACATCACCTTGACCCCGGCGGACCCCATCGGCACCAGCTCGGCGTCGAGCTCCTCGGCCAGCGCGGCCACGAAGGCGGGGGGACGGCTGCGCGACACCGCGATCCGCGGGCGGGCGGAGGTGCGCGGGGGGACCTCCCGGGTCCCACCGGTGGTGAAGGTCTCCCCGAGGGCGGGCTGCGCCACCGCGCCGGCCACCAGGTCGCCCTCGCCGCCGGAGCCGTCGCCGGCCCCGCGCTGCCACAGCGCCACGTGGACCGCCCAGTCGTCGCGCGGCGGCTCGGAGAACTCGCGGGTGCCGTCGAGCGGGTCGAGGATCCAGACCCGGTCGGCGCCCAGCCGCACCTTGTCGTCCTTGCCCTCCTCGGAGAGCACGGCGTCGTCCGGGCGCATCTCGGCGACCAGCCGCATCAGCAGCTCGTGCGCGGCGGCGTCGCCGGCGTCCTTGAGCTCGCGGCCCTCCAGGCCCTCCCGGCGGACCTCGAGCAGCCGGGCCCCCGCCTGCTCGGCCAACCAGGTGGCCAGCACGTGGTCGTCGGTGGTCGCGGCGGGGGGCGGGCTGCCGGCGGTGGGCTGCTGGGGGCTCTGGTTCACGGCGCGCAGCCTAGCCGGGACCGGTGGGGAGGGACCTCAGGCCAGGTGCGGCACCGCCGCGCCGGGACGCGGCGATCCCGTCGGGCCGGAGACCGCGCGCGGGGCGTACGGACCGTCCTCGGCCTCGAGGCGGAACAGCAGCGCCACCGCGGCCAGCTGCGAGCGGACCCGGAGCTTGCGGCGCACCGAGCGTCGGTGCGCGCGCACCGTGGCCACGGTCGACCCCATCGCCTCCGCCGTCTCGTCCAGCGACCGCCCGCCGGCCATCGCGTCGAGCACGGCTCGCTCCTCGGCCGTCAGCGTGGCCAGCCGGCCGGCCGGTGAGGACGGCTCCAGGACGGGGACCGGCGGCGCCTCGTCGACCGACTCGAGCGAGGTGAGCGCCTCGAGCACCGAGGGCAGGCCCGCGTCGGCGTCGAGCACCCACGCGGCACCGGCCTCGCCCAGGGCGTCGACCGTGGCGGCGCGACGGGGGTCCGCGCGACCGTCGACGACCGCGCCCCAGGGCAGCCGACGCCGGCCGGCGAGGTCGACGGCCCGGTAGACCGCCTCGGCGCCGGCGGGGACGAGCAGCAGCAGCGAGCAGCAGGCCGGGTCCTGGCCCTCCTCGAGCGTGCACGCGTCGTACCCGTGACCGCGCAGCGCGGCAGCCGTGGCGTCGACCACGAGCGCCGGTTCGCCGTCCACCAGGACGGCCCCGTGCTTCGTTTCGTGCCCCATGTGCTCTCCGCGCGCGAAGGACGCCGTCTGCCGACCCGGGCGGTCCGGCTGGCCACGACGCCTTGCTCCACGACCTTCCCCCCACCGATCGACCGGGAGGCCGGTCCAGACCTGTTTTCCCTAGTTTTCGGGATGGTCGGTGCCCGGTTCCTTGGGCGGCTGTCGTGACGGCTGCTTAACTGGACCCACCGCTCCGGGCGTCCACCGGCACGGAGACGGGAGACGCTAGTGGGGGTGCAGGACGCGTGAGGTCGGACCGTCGTGCCGGGTCTCCCTGGTGAGCGCTCCGCAGACCGCGCGCTCGGACTACCGGGTGGTCGTCCTCGACGACCACGCCCTGTTCGCCGAGTCGTTGGAGCTCGCGCTCAGCGTCGAGCAGTACACCGCGATCCGGCCGGAGCCGCCGCGGGCCGGGACCAGCGCGCGCGTGGTCGTGCAGAACGTCCTCAAGCACCGGCCCGACGTGGTGCTCCTCGACCTGCACCTCGGTGACTTCGGCGACTCCGACGCCCTGATCCACCCCCTCGCGGAGGCCGGGGCCAACGTGGTCATCGTCTCCAGCACCCTCGACGCCGCCCGCCTCGGCGGGTGCATCCAGCGCGGGGCCCGCGCCATCGTGAGCAAGGACCGTCGGCTGAACGAGATCCTCGCCGTCGTCCGACGGCTGCGGACCGGCCTCCCGGTCCTCTCGCTCGAGGAGCGCGAGTCCCTGGTCGAGGCCTGGCGGCGCGACCGGCAGGAGCACGAGGTCGCGCTGGCGCGGCTCGAGCTGCTGTCCAACCGCGAGCGCGAGGTGCTCGCCGAGCTGATGGCGGGCCGGTCGGTGCGGGAGATCGCCGAGCGCAAGGTCGTCTCCGAGGGCACGGTCCGCACCCAGGTCAAGGCGGTGCTCGCCAAGCTCGAGGTGGGCTCGCAGCTGGCCGCGGTGGGTCTGGCCCACCGGGTGGGCTGGCGCCCGCCGGGCGACCCCGCCGACCGCGCCGGTACCGGCTAGAGGTCCGCTCAGGAGTTGAAGCGCTGCTGGGTGCGCTCCAGGCCGTCGACGAGCAGGCACTCGACGGCGTCGGCCGCGGCGTCGACCTGCAGCGCCAGCTCGTCCCGCTCGCGCTTGCCGTAGTCGGAGAGCACGAAGTCGGCCACGTCCTGGCGTCCCGGCGGCCGCCCGATCCCGGCCCGCACGCGGTGGAAGTCCCCTCCGCCCAGGGACGCGCGCATCGAGCGGAGCCCGTTGTGCCCGTTGTCCCCGCCGCCGAGCTTCACGCGCAGCCTGCCCAGGTCGAGGTCCAGCTCGTCGTGCACGGCCACCACGTGGTCGAGGTCGACCTTGTAGAACCCGGCCAGGGTCTTGACCGGGCCGCCGAGCTCGTTCATGTACGCCCGGGGCCGGGCCAGCACGATCCGCGGGCCCGGCGAGCCGGGGGCGCCCAGGCGGCCCTCGACGACGTCGGCCCGACCGGACTTGTGGGCCCGCCACCGGGACCCCAGCCGCCGGGCCAGCTCGTCGGCGACCAGGTAGCCGACGTTGTGCCGGTGGCCGGCGTACCCGGGCCCGGGGTTGCCGAGCCCGACGACCAGCCATGCTCCGGCGTCGTCCACCGGGTCCTCCTCGCGCTCGCAGCGGCTCGGTGCGGGGCGGACCTCAGTCCTGGTCGGAGCCCTGCGCGTCGTCGTCGGAGCCGCCCTCGGCGGGGGCGTCGGCAGCGGCGTCCTCGTCGGACTCGTCGCGCTCGATGCCGGCCTCGGCCTCGGCCTCCTCGAGGTCCGACTCCAGCGCCTCGGCGGACATCTGCTCGGTCACGTTGACCACCAGCGTCTCGGGGTCGGTGACCAGCACCGAGCCCTCGGGCAGGTCCAGCTCGCCCGCGGTGATCTGGGTGCCGGCGGGCAGGCCCGCGACGCTGACCTCGAGGCTCTCGGGGATGTGGGTGGCCTCGGCCTCCACGGTGAGGGTGGTGTTCTCGGTGACGACCAGCGTGTCCGGGCCGGCCTCGCCCACCACGTGGACGTCGATGTCGACCGTCACGCGCTCACCGCTGCGCACGGCGACGAAGTCGATGTGCTCGAGGGTGCGGCGGATCGGGTCGACCTGGATCTGCTTGGTCAGCGCCAGCTGCGACTCGCCGTCGATGTCGAGCTCGAGGAGCGCGTTGGCCCCGCCGGCCTTGAGCGCCAGCCAGGTGTCGTGGCCGGGCAGGGTCAGGTGGCGGGTGTCGGCGCCGTGGCCGTAGACCACCGCGGGCACCTTGTCGGAGCGGCGGATGCGGCGTGCCGCGCCCTTGCCGAACTCGGTCCGGGTCTCTGCCTTGATCTTCTCGGCGGCCATGGTTGCTCCTGTGTGCTCGTCGGTACGGGGGTGCTGGTCGGTGGTCACCGACGGCGGGCGCGGTCGTCGCGCCCGGAGGACAGAGACGCCGCGTGCCCGGTGATCGGCAGCGCGGCGTGGGCGGCGCTCTCGCGCCCGCCGGCCCTGTCGATCACGGAGCAGCGGGTTCCCGCGCTCCCTCGCCGAGGCAACCCCACGATCCTAGACCGTCCCGGCGTCACCGGCACAATCCGGTGGGCGGGCCGGTGGGCGGGCCGGTGGGCGGGCCGTCCTCGGGGGCGGCGGACGGGTCAGGCGTGCCCGTCGAACATCGAGGTGACGGAGCCGTCCTCGAAGACCTCGCGGATCGCCCGCCCGACCAGCGGGGCGATGGACAGGCAGGTCAGCTTGTCGAAGCTGACGTCGTCGGCCAGCGGCAGCGTGTTGGTGACCACGACCTCGACGGCCGGCGAGCTCTTCAGGCGCTCCACCGCGGGGTCGGAGAGGATCGCGTGCGTGGCGGCGATGATCACGCCGGCAGCGCCCTCGGCCATGATCGCCTCGGCGGCCTTCACGATGGTCCCGCCGGTGTCGATCATGTCGTCGACCAGCACGCACATCCGGCCCTTGACCTCGCCGACGACGCGGTTGGCGACGGTCTCGTTGGGCTGGTCGGTGCGCCGGGTCTTGTGGATGAACGCCAGGGGGGCGCCCCCGAGGCGGGCCGACCAGCGCTCGGCGACCTTGATCCGGCCGGCGTCGGGCGAGACCACGCACAGCGCCTGCCCGCCGTACTTGGCCTTGACGTGGTCGGCGAGGATCGGCAGGGCCATCAGGTGGTCCACCGGGCCGTCGAAGAAGCCCTGGATCTGGTCGGCGTGCAGGTCGACGGTGATCAGCCGGTCCGCGCCGGCGGTCTTGAACAGGTCCGCGACCAGGCGCGCCGAGATCGGCTCGCGACCGCGGTGCTTCTTGTCCTGGCGGGCGTAGCCGTAGAAGGGCATCACCACCGTGATCCGCTTCGCCGAGGCGCGCTTGAGCGCGTCGACCATGAGCAGGTGCTCCATGATCCACTCGTTGATCGGCGCGGTGTGGCTCTGCAGGACGAACGCGTCGCAGCCGCGCACCGACTCCTCGAAGCGCACGTAGAGCTCGCCGTTGGCGAACTCGTAGGCGCTCTGCGGCACCAGGGCGGTACCGAGCAGGTCGGCGACCTCCTGGGCGAGGACGGGGTGCGCCCTGCCGCTGAAGACCATCAGGTTCTTCTCGGTCGTGCGCTTCATGCCGGTCACGGTGCGTCGCTCCAGGGTCGCCGGGGGTGCGGAGGGCCGTGCCTCAGTGTGACGCACCCGGAGCCGGGGGCGCACCGCTGGGTCCCACGGCCTCCTCGGCCGCCGCGGCCGCTCGGCCGCCGCGGCCTGGGCCGTGCCGGGACGACGACGCGCCGCCCAGCCCTCGATCACCCGCTGCGGACCCGCCGACACGGCCAGCGCACCGGCCGGCACGTCCTCCCGCACGACGGTGCCGGCGCCGGTCGAGGCCCCGTCGCCGACCGTGACGGGTGCGACGAAGACGTTGTGCGAGCCGGTCCGCGCGTGCCGGCCCACGACGGTGCGGTGCTTGGCCCGCCCGTCGTAGTTGGCCGTGATCGAGCCCGCACCGATGTTCGTGCCCTCCCCCACCTCGGCGTCGCCGACGTAGGACAGGTGCGGCACCTTGGCGCCGCGGCCGAGGACGGCGTTCTTGGTCTCCACGAACGTGCCGACCTTCGCCTCCTCGCCCAGCTCGGTGCCGGGACGCAGGTAGGCGAACGGGCCGACGGAGGCGCCGGCGCCCACCACGGCGAGCAGGCCGTGGGTGCGCACCACGCTCGCCCCGGCGCCGACCTCGCAGTCGCGCAGGGTGGTGTCGGGACCGACCACGGCGTCCTCGGCGACCACCGTGGCGCCCAGCAGCTGCGTCCCGGGCAGCAGCGTCACGTCGGGGGCCAGCACGACGTCGGCGTCGACCCAGGTGGTGCCCGGGTCCACGACGGTCACGCCGGCACGCATCCACCGCTCCAGGATGCGCCGGTTCAGCTCGCGCCCGATCTCGGCCAGCTGCACCCGGTCGTTGGCGCCCTCGGTCTGGCGGACGTCGACGACCGGGTGGGCCCCGGTGTGCAGCCCGGCCGCGCGAGCCAGGCCGACGAGGTCGGTGAGGTAGTACTCGCCCTTGGCGTTGTGGTTGCGCAGCCGCGGCAGCGCCTCGAGCAGGAACTCGGCGTCCAGGGCGAGGATGCCCGAGTTGATCTCGGCGATCTCGCGCTGCGCCGGGGTGGCGTCCTTCTCCTCCACGATCGCCTCGACCTCGCCGTCGGCGTCGCGCAGCACCCGGCCGTACCCCGTCGGGTCCAGCACCCGGCCCGACAGCACGCTCACCGCGCAGTCGGAGGCGGCGTGCTCGTCGGCGAAGGCGCGCAGGGCCTCGCCGGTGAGCAGGGGCGTGTCGCCGTACGCGACCACGACCGTCCCGGTGACCGGGCCCTCGGCGGCCAGCGCCTCGACCGCGACCCGGACGGCGTGGCCGGTCCCGAGCTGCTCCTCCTGCACCGCCAGCAGCACGTCCGGCCTCCGCTCGGTCACGTGCGGACCGACCAGCTCGCGCTGGTGGCCCACGACGACCGCGACGCGGCTCGGCTCCAGGGAGCCCACCGCTGCCAGGACGTGGCCGACCATGGACCGACCGGCGACGGCGTGCAGGACCTTCGGCGTCTTCGACCGCATCCGCGTCCCGCCGCCGGCAGCGAGCAGGACGACGGTCAGCCGGGCGGTCACGCGGTCACTGTAGCTGCGCCGACCTGCGTCCTGGCACGACCCGGGTCGCAGGGTGCGAGCGGCAGGCGGCAGGCGGCAAGGTTTCCCCAAGGCGCTGCTCCGACCCTGGCCGGATCCACCGATCAGCACACGGCGGCACCACGGGCGGGCGCACATGACGACGGCTACCACGGCGACGGGGACGGCAACGGCTCCCGGCGGGACGGACGCGGCCCAGCCCACGGACCTGGCCTGCCTGTCCGTGTCGGGGACGGGGGTCAGCCTGGCCCGTTTCGAGGAGCTCTCCGTGGCTCGCGACCAGGTGCAGGACACCCTGCTGGACCTGCGGCAGCGCGCCGGCGCGGACCAGCTCGCCCTCCTGTCGACCTGCGAGCGCGTCGAGGTGTACGCGACCTGGGCCGGCCGTGCCCGGCCCGGTGCGCTGACGAGCGCGCTCGCGGGGAACCGCGGCGTGCCGCCGACGGTCGTGGACGGGGCCTCCACGGTGCTCGTCGGTCGCGACGCGGCACGCCACCTGCTCCGGGTGACCGCCGGCCTCGAGTCGTTCGTCCTGGGAGAGAGCGACATCGTCGGCCAGGTCCGGACCGCCGCCGCGGCGAGCCGCACCTCGGGCGCAGGCGGTCCGGAGCTCGAGCGGCTCCTGGCCACGGCCGTGAACACGTCTCGACGCGTGCACCGCGACACGAGATTCGGCGAGGGCGGACGCTCGGTGGCCGCGGCGGCCGTCCACCTGGCGGCGGCCGAGCACGCAGGGGACCTCAGCGGGCGACGCGTCCTGGTGGTCGGTGCCGGGCAGGTCGCGACCGAGGTCGTCGGCAGCGCCGGCCGCCTGGGCGCCACGGTCACGGTGTGCAACCGGACCCGGCGGCACGCGGAGCGCCTCGCTGCCGCAGGCGCGACGGTCGTGGACCTCGGCAGCCTCCTCGAGGTGCTGCCCACGGTCGACGTGGCGATCTTCGGCACGGCCGCACCCCAGCGACTGGTGCACGCGCCGGAGGTCGCCCGGGCGTGCGGGCCCCGGCCACGCGGGACCCTGGTCATCGACCTCTGCGTCCCCCGCAACGTCGACCCCGGGGTCGGTGCCGTGGACGGCATCAGGCTCGTCGACCTGGCCGATCTCAGGTCGACGGGCGGCATGCCGGACGAGACGGTGACCCGGGACGTCGCCCGGGCGGAGCAGGTGGTCGAGACCGAGCTCGAGCGGTTCATGCGGTGGCTCGGCGCGAGGTCGGTCGCCGCGTCGGTGCGCCGCCTGCGGGACGACGTCGACGCCTGCGCACGCACCCAGGTCGAGCTGGCGACCCGGGGCGCTCCCGAGGCGCTCCGTCCCCTGCTCGAGGACACCGTGCGACGGTCCGTCCGCCAGCTCGCGCACGGACCGACGAAGCGACTCCTCAGGGCAGCCGCGGAGGGTGACGACGAGCTCGTCCAGGTGCTCGCCGGTCTCTTCGCGTCCGCCCCACGGGACGACTGACGCGACAGGCACCTCAGGCGAACGGCTGACCCGGCTCCGTCGAGGAGCTCCACGAGCACAGGTGGGGGAGGGCGACGAGGCCGCTCCCGTCGGTTCGGCGTCAGCGGCGGCGCACGTCGACCTTGGTGTGCATCCAGGGGTGGACCATGCACATGAACCGGTGGGTGCGTGCGGACATGTCGTGGGTCGCGACCGTCCCGGTGGCCCCCGGCGGCAGCGCGGTCTCACGATCGCTGAACGCTGCCTCGCAGTCGGCCGCCGGAGGCCCGACGAGACCGAGCAGGTCGTTGATCTCGGGCACGCAACCCGCGCCGAACCTGTCCACCTCGGTGAAGGTGTGGAACTCACCTCCGGTGTTGGAGATGACCAGGTGGCCTCCCTTGCGGACGTGGGTCTCCTCGGGATGGTTGCGCCAGTGCCCGTCCGGGTCCCGTTCCTCCAGGCTCTGGAAGAGCTCGCGGAAGGTCGTGTCACCGTCTCCGACACACGCTCCCGTCCCCAGGGCCCGGTTGAAGCTGGCCGGGTGGCAGTCGTCCTGCATCTCGATCTGCCGGTCGCGGGAGTCGCTGTCGGCCGCCGAGGGCGTCCCACCGACGGCGAGCGCGAGGAGGACGGCCGCGCCGCCCGCTGTGGTGAAGGGACGTCTCATGTCGCGCTCCCCTAGGTCTCACGGTCGAGATGGCATCGGTCGGGCGCCACGTTCGTACGGCCACCTCGGGAATTCCTTGGGGCCGGGTCGCGCCTGCGGCGGGCGCCTGGTCGTGGGGCACGCGAGCGTCTGGCTCCCCGGGCAGGAGTCGAACCTGCGTCGCTTGTCCTGATTCAAAGTCAGGCGGGCCCTACCGGCAGACCAACCGGGGATCGACAGCGGCCCACTCTAGGACCACGGGTGCGGCACCCGCGTCGGTCCCGGGCCCTACCCTCGGCAGGGTGGACCTCCCCGTGATGCCGCCGGTGCGGCCGATGCTGGCCAAGTCCGTGTCCGGGGTGCCCGACCCGGCCCGGCACGGCGGGCTCTCCTTCGAGCCGAAGTGGGACGGGTTCCGCTGCCTGGTCTTCCGCGACGGCGACGAGGTCGAGCTGGCCAGCCGCAACACCAAGCCGCTGACCCGCTACTTCCCCGAGGTCGTGGCGGCGGTGCTCGAGCAGCTGCCCGAGCGGTGCGTGCTGGACGGCGAGGTCTTCGTCGCCGCCGACGGCCGGCTGCAGTTCGAGACGCTGCAGGAGCGCATCCACCCGGCCGCCTCGCGGGTGCGCAGGCTCAGCGAGGAGACGCCCGCCGGGTTCGTCGCCTTCGACCTGCTCGCGCTCGGCGACACCTCCTTCGTGGACCGCCCCTTCGCCGAGCGCCGCGCGGCGCTGGCCGACGCGCTGGGCGGGCTGGGCGCCGACGGTCCCTGCTACCTGACCCGCACCACCACCGAGCAGGCCGAGGCGCAGCGGTGGTTCGAGGCCTTCGAGGGCGCCGGGCTCGACGGGGTGGTCGCCAAGCCGCTGGACGCGCCGTACGTCGAGAACGGGCGCACGATGCTCAAGGTCAAGCACGTCCGCACCGCCGACGTGGTCGTCGCGGGCTACCGCGAGCACAAGACCAGCACCCCCGGGCGACCGCTCCTCGGCAGCCTCCTGCTCGGCCTGCACGCCGGCGGGGCGTTGCAGCACGTCGGCGTCAGCGCCAGCTTCACCGAGGCCCGGCGCGCCGAGCTCGTCGCCGAGCTGCAGCCCCTGGTCTGCCCGATCGAGGAGCACCCGTGGTCGGCGTGGGCCGGCGACGCGGTCGCCAACCCCGACCGGGTCCCGGGCACGCAGAGCCGGTGGAGCGTCGGCAAGGACCTCTCGTTCATCCCGCTGCGGCCCGAGCGCGTCGTGGAGGTGAAGTACGACCACATGGAAGGTCGTCGCTTCCGCCACACCGCGCACTTCCTGCGCTGGCGTCCCGACCGCGACCCCGGCTCCTGCGGCTACGAGCAGCTCGAGGAGCCCGTGTCCTACGACCTGGGTACGGTGCTCTCAGGAGGTCGCGATGACTGAGCAGGGACAGGTTCGACCCGACGCCGGCGCCCACTACGACGTGGTGCTCCTGATCGAGCAGGCGCTGAGCGCCGCCGACGCCCGCCAGGTGCGCTCGCTGCACGAGGGCATCGAGGAGCAGGTGCGCTACCACGTGGTGCTGCCGGTCGAGGACGCCGCGCTCCGGGTGGAGGCCGCGCTGGGCAGCATGTCCACCGGCGAGGTGCTCGCCCCTCCCGCGGCGCCGATGGCCGAGGTCGACCTCGACGCCGTCCGCGACCAGAGCCGGCACCGCGCCGCGACCACGCTCGCCACCAGCGTGGCGGCGCTCGCCGCCGCGGGTGCGGTCCTGGGCACCAGCCGCGCGGTCGACCAGGAGCCGGTCGACGCCCTGTCCGCGGTGATCGAGGAGGTCGGCGGGCAGGAGGCCATCGTGCTCACCCGGCCCCACCTGGTGGCCGAGTTCTTCCACGTCGACTGGACCTCCCAGGCCCGTCGCCACCTCGGGATCCCGGTGCTGCACCTGGTCGAGCACGAGACGTTCGACGAGCAGACCGGCGGCCCCGAGGGCGTCACCGGCTTCTGACGCCCTCCCGGCACGCCCGCGCGGCTGTTACCGGGGCTTACCCGGTCTTGGCGGAGCCGTTGCCGCCGCTTTCCCCACGCCGGGACCCCCTGTCGCTATCGTCTGCAGCACGGGACCTTGGTCCCACGCGTCGTGCTGCCAGGGTTCGGGGGGACCCGACCGGCTCCGGGGGGAGAGCGGTCCAGGCAGACGCAGACGGAGGGGCCGGTCGCCCACCGGGGACCGGCCCCTTCGCCGTCCCGGTCCGCCGCCGTCCCGCTCCGAGCCCTCGCGCGCGGCGTCACTGCTCCCAGTTCGCGGCCACCTTGCGGCTCGGCTGCACGCGCGGCGGCTCGCCCGGCATCTTGGGGTGGTCCGGCGGGTAGGGCATCTCCCCCAGCCCGGACTCCTCGTAGAGCGCCAGCAGCGGCTCCAGCGACCCGGGCGCGTCGTCGATCCCGGCCCACGGGTCGCCGTCGGCGAGCCGGTCGGGCACGGTGTGCAGGTTCCACACCCGCGGGTCCGTGGTGGTCGCCAGCTCCGCCCAGGTCATCGGGGTCGAGACCGGAGCCCCCGGCAGCGGGCGCAGCGAGTAGGCCGAGGCGATGGTGCGGTCGCGGCAGTTCTGGTTGTAGTCCACGAAGATCCGCTCGCCGCGCTCCTCCTTCCACCAGGCGGTGGTGACCTGCTCGTCCCGGCGTTCGAGCTCGCGGCCGAAGCCGATGGCGGCGTGCCGGACGTCGACGAAGTCCCACTCGGGTCGGATCCGGACGTACACGTGCACGCCCCGGTTGCCCGACGTCTTCGGCCAGCCGACCAGGCCGAGCTCGGCGAGGAGCTCCTGCGCGACGCCCGCGACCCGGGCGGCGTCGGTGAAGGTGGTGCCGGGCTGCGGGTCGAGGTCGATCCGCAGCTCGTCGGGGTGGTCGACGTCGTCGCGCCGCACCGGCCACGGGTGGAACGTGAGCGTGCCCATGTGGGCGCACCACACCGGCACCGCGATCTCGGTCGGGCAGATCTCGTCGGCCGTGCGCCCCGACGGGAAGGTCACCGTGGTCGTCTCGAGGTAGTCCGGAGCCCCCCGGGGCACCCGCTTCTGGTAGAACGCGTCGGCCTTGCTGTCCTGCGGACCGGTCGCCAGCCGCATGCCCGGGCGTACGCCGGAGGGCCAGCGCTCCAGCGCGGTCGGCCGGTCGCGCAGCGCCCGCATCAGTCCGTCCTCGACCGAGGCGACGTACTGCGCCACCGCCAGCTTGGTGACCTCCGGCGTGCCGTCGGTCGCCTCGTAGACCACCCGGTCCGGGCTGGAGACCCGGACCGTGCGCCCACCCGCCTCGACCTCGCCCGCCGCCACCTTCGCCATGACCCGACCCTAATGGGGGTGCATCGCTCGGGTTTCGGTCAGAGTGGTGTCCGAGTCCGCTGGCAGGTGAGCACTCGCTGACCCAGGTCCGTGAGGTCTAGGCCTAGATCGTGCCCCTGCCGGTGCACGAGGAGGCGTTGATGGCTGCTGGGATAACGCGCCCCGCCGTGTGCGGTGAGCACTGAACCATTAGGTCGCCTGCGAGCCTCTTCCGGACGATCCGGTGAAGGAGACTGAGGAGGTCAAGGGGTGCTGTTCCTGGGTGATGACTGGGCCGAGACCCATCACGACATCGAGCTCCAAGACGAGCAGGGCCGGGTGCTGAAACGGCGTCGGCTACCCGAGGGCATCGGCGGGCTGACCCGCCTGCATGAACTGATCGCCGACCACCTCGACGACGAGGACGAACCGGAGTCGGTGATGGTCGGGATCGAAACCGACCGGGGAGGATGGGTCCACGCCCTGGTCGCCGCCGGCTACACGGTGTACGCGATCAACCCCAAGCAGGCTGCTCGCTACCGCGAACGCCTCACCACCTCAGGCGCCAAGAGCGACCCAGGTGATGCGCACGTGCTCGCCGAGATCGTTCGCAAGGACCGTGAGCACCACCGTGTGGTGGCCGGGGACAGCGAGAAGGCCGAGGTGGTCAAGACCGTGGCACGCGCCCACCAGACGATGATCTGGACTCGGCAACGACAGGCCAACCAGCTGCGCTCGATGCTGCGGGAGTTCTACCCCGCCGCCCTCGAGGCGTTCGGCGATGACCTGGCCGGACGCGACGCGCTGGCCGTGCTGGCACTCGCCCCCACCCCGGCCGACCGGCCGCGCCCTGTCCAGGTCGCGGCTGGTCAGCGTGTGCGCAAGGCCGGTCGGGAAGCAGCGCGATCTGAGACCCGCGCCGAGGAGATCTCGGGACCGGTCCTGCGCGCCGAGCACCTCGCTCTGTCCGACGCGCTCACCACGGCTACGGGATCAGCGTCCGGTCGCTGGTCGCGGTGTTGAGCACCATGCTCGCGAGGCTGCAGCACTCCAAGACGAGGTGGAGCGAAGTGTTTTGGCCAGCACCCGGACGCTGAGATCATCACCAGCCGAGACCCGGCCTCGGTGTGGTCTCGGGGCGCCGGGTGTGCCGAGTTCGGCGACGACAAGGACCGCTACGCCAGACGCGAAGGCCAGACGCAACTACGCCGGAACCAGCCCGATCACCAGGACCTCCGGCAAGAGCAGGGTCGTACTGGCACCGTTACGCGCGGAACAAGCGGCTGGCCGACGCGCTGCCCAGCAGGCCTTCGCCGCGCCACCGCCTCGCCAGGAGCCCGCGCGTTCTACGACCATCACCGCGCCCGCGCGCGAAGGCACTAGCGTGGCCCTTCGAAGCCTCCGTCGTGCATCTTGGACGGCTGCCTACGCCACCGCACCACCTACGACGAAGCGCCTGGGCACACCGTCAACCCGCAGCCGCTTGACGCCTTACGCCCCTGGAGTATACCTAGGGCCCCTCTACGCTCCGAGGCGTGGACCAGCACCCCGACCTGCCCCCCGACCTCGTGGCCGAGACGATCGGGCCCGACGACCTCGTCGACGACCAGGGGGCGCCGCTGCCCCGCGTCCGTGGGTTCGGCGAGGCCGTCGCCCGGGCCTTCCTGGAGGGCCGCGGCAGCGACGAGCGGCACCGGCGGTGGGTCGAGCACCTGCGCGCCGACCGGGCGGTGCTGCGCGGGGCGTGGGAGACGGCGCCGGCGCTGGGTCCCGGCACGATCCCGGTGGCGACCTTCACCTCCTTCGACAAGTCGGTCAACGTCGGCGGGGGGCGGACCCTGGGTCTGCACATGATCACCGACGTGACCGTCTCCCCGGCCTTCCGCCGGCGCGGCCTGGTCCGCCGGCTGATGACCGAGGACCTCGCCGACGCCGCGGCGCGGGGGCTGCCGCTGGCGGCGCTGACGGTGTCCGAGGGCTCGATCTACGGCCGGTTCGGCTTCGGCGCCGCCACCGCGCTGCACGAGGTCGAGGTGGACACCGGTCCGCGGTTCGCGCTGCGCGCCGACGTCGCGGCCGGGCTGGGCGAGGACCCGGGTCGGTTCGTGCTCGTCGAGCCGGCCGAGGCCTGGCCGGCGGTGCGGCAGGTCTTCGCCGCGCACCACGCCCGCACCCGCGGCTCGGTGGAGCGCCCGCAGTTCTACGAGCCGATGCTCAGCGCGGTCTTCCGGCCCCAGGACGACGGCCCCGACCGCCCGCTCCGGGCCGGGGTGCACCTCGACGCGGCCGGGGACCCGGACGGCTACGTGCTCTACCGGCCGATCGGCAAGGTCGACGGCGTCCACGCCCTGGAGGTCACCGACCTGGTCGCCACCGACCCCGCGGTCCGGCTGCGGCTGTGGCGCTTCCTGGCCGAGATGGACCTCGTACGCCTGCTCCGCTTCCCGCGGACGCGCGTGGACGACCCCCTGCCCTGGGCCCTGGTCGAGCCCCGCGCGGTCCGCACCACCGGCACCCACGACCTGCTCTGGGTCCGGGTCCTCGACGTCGTCACGGCGCTCGAGGCCCGCCCCTGGTACGCCGACGACGAGGTGGTCCTCGAGGTGGAGGACCCGCTGGGCCTCGCGACGGGACGGTGGCGGGTCGCGGCGACGGACGGCGTCGCCCGGGTCACCCCCACCGACGACCCGGCCGGGGTGCGGCTGTCGGCCGACACCCTCGGCTCGCTCTACCTCGGCGGCGTGGACGTCGCGACGCTGCACGCCGCCGGCCGGCTGCCCGGCACGGCGGAGGCCGTACGGCGCCTCGCCGCGCTGGCCGACGGCGGCCCGGCGCCGTACTGCACGACGGGCTTCTGACCCCGCCCCGCGTATCCTGGAGCCATGGCATACGACGTGGAGAAGACCGACGAGCAGTGGCGCGCGGAGCTGTCGCCGGAGGAGTACCAGGTGCTGCGCAAGGCCGGCACCGAGCGCGCGTTCGTCGGGGAGTACACCGACACCGAGACCACCGGCGTCTACCGCTGCAAGGCGTGCCAGGCGAAGCTCTTCGAGAGCGACACCAAGTTCCACTCCGGGTGCGGCTGGCCGTCGTTCTACCAGCCGGTGAGCGACACCATCGAGTACCTCGACGACAGCAGCGCCGGCATGACGCGCACCGAGGTCCGCTGCGCCTCCTGCGGCTCGCACCTCGGGCACGTCTTCCCCGACGGGTACGGCACCCCCACCGGCGACCGTTTCTGCATCAACTCCATCGCGCTCACCCTGGAGCCCGCCGACCAGCAGTGAGCCGCTGCGGCGCCGCTCAGCCCTCGGCCGCCGGGACGAAGGCGGGTTCGCCGTCGCCGATGCCGAGCACCGAGCCGGTGACGTCGACCTCGCGGTCCTCGGGCTGCAGCCCGCAGGAGACCAGGCTGAAGCCGCCGGTGCCGTAGGTCATCGGCACCGACGACATCACCTTCAGGTCGTCGCGCTCGCGGCCGAGGAGGATCTCCTCGGTGCCGGCGCACCGGCCGTCCAGCTCCTCGAACTGCGCGTCGGTCGGCGCGGCCGGGTCCAGGGAGCGGGCGAAGCCCGCGCCGAGCGCCTGGGCGTCGAACCGGAAGGCCAGCTCGAGGTAGTGCGCCCCCTCGCAGTCGACGTAGGCCGGCTCGTCCTTCTCGTAGCCGCTGCAGATCGCCAGGGACCCGGCGCGCTCCGGTCCGACCGCGGTCGCCACGAACTCCCCGGCGATCTGCATCCCGTCGCTCGGTCGGGCGGTGCAGACCGTCTGCCGCATCCCGGCCTCCCACTCCTCGGGCGGGGTGAGCGAGTAGGAGTACGTGCCCTCCCAGTCCGGGACGTTCACCGTCCCGGCGGGCAGCCCCATCGCCTCGTTGCGCTCCTCGCCGCCGGTCGCGCCGGTCAGCGCCACGGCGCAGGCGTCGTCGGCCCACTCGGCCCAGCGGACCGCGTCGGGGCCGTCGCCGGCCAGGGCCGCGCGGTCCTCGGGCAGGTCCGCGGGCAGGTCGAGGACGCCGAACACCTCGCCGAGGTGGGGCTGCGCGCAGTCGACGGCGGTGGCGTAGTCCGGGCCCTCGTCGCCGGCCGCGGTGTAGCAGGGCTCGCCCACCGCCTGCGGCTCGGCCGACCCGTCCTCCCCCTGCGCGGTCGACGACGGGGCGGAGGGGGAGGCCGGGTCCTCGGCCGCGTCCCCCTCGCCGGGACCGCAGGCACCGAGGGTCAGCACGCACACGACCAGCGGGACCAGCATCCGGGCGGGGCGCCCGGGACGGACGTGACGGGTCGGTCGGCGCATCGGCGGTGGCTCCTCAGGTCGCGAGAGACGAGGAGCCGAGGCAACCACGCATCGCCCTCGCGCGGGCGCCGCTGGCGGAACCGTGGATCTGCTGTGGCCGAGTGGTCTGGACCTGCCGGTCAGGGCAGGCGGTCGACCAGGTCGGCCACCGGCACCAGGGAGCCGGTGTAGAACGGGACCTCCTCGCGCACGTGCCGGCGGGCGCCGGAGGCCCGCAGGTCCCGCATCAGGTCGACGATGCGGAACAGCTGGTCGGCCTCGAAGGCCAGCATCCACTCGTAGTCGCCGAGCGCGAACGAGGCGACGGTGTTGGCGCGCACGTCGGGGTAGGGCCGGGCCATCTGGCCGTGCTCGCGCAGCAGGTCGCGGCGCTCCTCGTCGGGCAGGAGGTACCACTCGTAGGAGCGCACGAACGGGTAGACGCACACGTGCGCCTTGGGCTGCTCGTCGTCCATGAAGGCCGGCACGTGGCTCTTGTTGAACTCCGCGGGGCGGTGCAGCGCCATCTGGGACCACACCGGTGCCAGCCGGCGGCCGAAGGCGGTGCGGCGCAGCCGGTGGTAGGCCGCCTGCAGCTCCTCGCTCTCGGCGGCGTGCCACCAGACCATCACGTCGGCGTCGGCACGCAGGCCGCTGACGTCGTAGACCCCGCGCACGACGACGTCGGACTCGGCCAGCTCGGCGAAGAGCTTCTCCACCTCGGCGCCCTCGGCGGCGCGGTCGGCGCCCTCGCCGAGCACGGTCTCCAGCCGGAAGACCGACCACATCGTGTAGCGGACGCTGGCGTTGATCTCCTTGAGCCGTGCGGCGTTCGACTGCTCGGCGGCGGGCTCGGTCCGGTCGGTGTCGCTCATGCCCCCATTGTGCCGCGCACCGGGGCAGGACCCACACGGGCGGCGGCGGCGTGGGCCGAGGCCACGACCGCGGGGATCCCCACCCCGTCGTACGTCGCGCCGCACACCGCCAGCCCGGGCACCTGCTCCACCGCGGCGCGCACCCGCGCCACCCGCTCGGGGTGACCCACGGCGTACTGCGGGAAGCCCCCGCCCCAGCGCTGGACGTGGGTGTCCACCGGCCGCGCGGCGACGCCGGTCGCGGCGGCCAGGTCGGCCAGCGACGCCGCGACCAGCGCGGCGTCGTCGGCCTGCAGGGTGCGCTCCTCCCCGGCCCTGCCCAGCGAGGTGCGCAGGAGCAGCAGGCCGCCCGCGGCGCCGGCCTCGCGCACCCAGTCCCACTTCGCGAACGAGAAGGTCGCGGCCTTGATCCGGCGGCCCTCGACCGGCGGCACCAGGAAGCCGGAGCCGAGACCGCCCAGCAGGCCGGCCTCGGCGACCCGCAGCGCCAGGGTGACCACCGCGACCGACGCGGTCTCGACCCCGGCCAGCTCGCCGGCGGCGACCGGGGCGACGTCGGCGAGCAGCCGCCCGGTGGGGGCGGCCGGGGTCGCCAGGACGACCCGGTCCGCGTGCACCTCGACGGGGTCCGTGGTCGGCCCGGTGACCAGCGCGAACCCCTCGGCGGTGCGGCGCAGGCCGCGCACGGTGGTGCCGAGCCGGACCTCGACGCCGTCGGCGCGCAGCGCGGCCAGCAGCGCCTCCGGCAACCGGCCCATCCCCCCGACGAGCCCGGCGAAGACCGGGCGGTCGTAGGTGGTCGGGATCGCCGCGGCCTGCTCCAGCACCGAGCCGCGCGCGGCGTGGGCGAGCAGCTGCGGCACGGCCGCGCGGGCCGAGATCCGCCGCGCCCGACCGGCGTACACGCCGCCGAGCAGGGGCTCGACGAGGCGGTCGGTGACCTCGGGACCGAAGCGCTCGTCGACCAGGTCGCCCACCGAGACGTCGTGCTCGTAGCTGCGTGGGCCGAGCGTGGGCTCGCGCCGCACCCGGGCCAGGCCCTCGGCGGAGAGCACCCCGGAGGCGGCCAGCTGGTCGAGGTCGAGCGGGACGCCCATCAGGCTGCGCGGGAGCGGGCGGAGCTCGCCGCGGGTCCAGATCCGGGAGGCGGCGACCGCGGGGTGCGTCACCTCCAGGCCGACCCCACGGGCCAGGTCGACGCCCTCGGGGCGCCGGTGGAGCATGGCCTCCGCGCCCACGTCGACGGTGACCCCGGCGACCTCGGTGCGTCGCACGGTGCCTCCGGCGTACGCCCGCTGGTCGAGCACCAGCACGTCCCACCCGGCGGCACGCAGGTCACGGGCGGCGGTGAGCCCGGCCATCCCGGCCCCGACCACGACCGCGCGGGTCGTCGGACGGGGCGGCAGCACGCCTCCGAGCGTGCCACAGCGCCCCGCGGTCCCCGGCTGGGCCGGGCCCGGGAGGCGCGCGGGGGGTCGTCCGTGACAGGCTCGGCAGGTGAGCGACACTCCGCGCCTGGCCGTCCTGATCGATGCCGACAACACCAGCCACCGCCACGCCGGTGCGCTGCTGGAGGAGGTGGCGCGCTACGGGATCCCCACCGTCAAGCGCGCCTACGGCGACTGGACCACGCCACGGCTGAACGGCTGGAAGGACGCGCTGAACGCCAACGCGATCTCGCCGGTCCAGCAGTTCGCCTACACCACGGGCAAGAACTCCACCGACTCCGCGCTGATCATCGACGCGATGGACCTGCTCTACACCGGCAACCTCGACGCCTTCGCGATCGTCTCCAGCGACAGCGACTTCACCCGCCTGGTCACCCGGCTGCGCGAGTCCGGCCGCACGGTCTACGGCCTGGGCCGGCGCCGCACGCCCCAGTCGCTGGTCGCGGCCTGCGACAAGTTCATCTACCTCGAGGTCCTCGGCCGTGACGAGGAGGGCGGCGACGAGCCCGACACCGACGAGGCCGACACCCCCGGCGAGGACGTCCCGGCCCTGCCCGAGGTCGGCCCGATGCTGGCCTCCGCGGTGGACGCCACCTCCAACGACGACGGCTGGGCGCACCTCGGGGCGGTCGGCTCGTTCCTGACCACCCGGCACGCGTCGTTCGACTCGCGCAACTACGGCTTCTCGAAGCTGATCGCGCTGGTCCGGGCGCAGCCCGACCTCGAGGTCGAGCAGTCGACCGGCTCCGCGCCGATGGTCCGGGTCCGGGCCGAGGCCCCTGCCCGGACCGCCCCGGCCCGCAAGCGGTCCGGCGGTCGCAAGGCCGCGGCCCCCGAGCCGGCTGCCGAGGTGGAGGCCCCCGGCGGGGAGCCCGCCGCCGAGGCCGTCGAGCCCCCGGTGAAGAAGACCCGCAGCCGTCGGGCCGCCAAGACCACCCGGAGCGCCGAGGCTGCCGGCGCCGGGCCCGCGAGCGCCGGGCCCGAGGCGGCGCCGGAGCCCGAGGAGCCGCCCGCGGCCGCACCGAAGGTGACCACCCGCACCCGCGGCACCCGGGCGGTCCCGCCCAGCAGCTGAGCCTCGGGGTCAGTCCAGCGGGTACGCGTGCACGTGGTCGGTCAGCCGGGCCAGCTGGTCGGGGTCGGTGGCCGGCAGCACGCCGTGGCCGAGGTTGAACACGTGCCCCGGGGCCGCGCGGCCGGCCGCGAGGATCTCGTCGGCGCGAGCGGTCATCAGCTCGGTCGGCGCGAAGACCAGCGTCGGGTCGAGGTTGCCCTGCACCGCACGGCCCCCGGCGCGCAGGATGCCGTCGGCCAGGGGGGTGCGCCAGTCGACGCCCACGACGTCGGCCCCGGCGTCGCCCATCAGCCCCAGCAGGTTGGTGGTGCCGACGCCGAAGTGGATGCGCGGGACGTCGGTGACCGAGGCCAGGACCCGCTGCGACCACGGCATCACGTGCTCGCGGTAGTCGGTCGGGGTCAGCGAGCCGGCCCACGAGTCGAACAGCTGCACGGCGCTGGCCCCGGCGGCGATCTGCACCTGGAGGTAGGCGGCCGAGATCTGCGCGATCTTGTCCATCAGCGCCGCCCACACGTCCGGCTGGGAGAACATCAGCGACTTGGTCAGCGCCTGCTCCTTGGAGGGCCCGCCCTCGACGAGGTAGGAGGCCACGGTGAACGGCGCGCCGGCGAAGCCGATCAGCGGGGTCGCGCCGAGCTCCCCGGTCAGGGTGCGGACCGACTCGGTGACGAAGTCGACGTGCTCGGGCGTCAGGTCGGGGATCGCGGCGACGTCCTCCAGGGTGCGCACCGGCTTCGCGACGACCGGACCGACGCCCGGCACGATGTCGAGGTCGACGCCCACCGCCTTGAGCGGCAGCACGATGTCGGAGAAGAAGATGGCGGCGTCCACGCCGTAGCGGCGCACCGGCTGCAGCGTGATCTCGACGACCGTCTCGGGCCGCGAGCAGGCGTCGAGCATGGCGATGCCCTCGCGCAGCTTCCGGTACTCCGGCAGCGACCGGCCGGCCTGGCGCATGAACCACACCGGGGTGTGCGGCACCGGCTCGCCGCGCACGGCGGCGAGGAACGCGCTGTCGGCCAGTCCGGGGTGGGGTGCAGGGGAGCTCATGTCACCAGCCTGACAGGCCGATCGGCGTGTTCGCACATCTGTTCGGCGCCCTACCTCCTAGGGTGACGACCATGGTGGTCCGACCGGAGACGCACCCGGGTACGGGGACCGTGCCACGCGCCTTCGCCGACGCCGTGGCCGCGATGCGTGGCGCCCGGCTGCGTCCCGAGGTGCTCGTGGAGGAGATGCCCGCCCCGCAGCGCATCGCGCCGTACGCCTCGGCGCTGACCGGCGACGTCGACGTGGACGACGTGGAGGTCGGCACGGGCCGGATCATCCTGCTCCACGACCCCGACGGCAACATCGCCTGGGAGGGCGAGTTCCGGTGCGTGGCCTACGTGCGCGCCGACCTCGACCCCGAGCTGATCACCGACCCGGTCCTCGCCGACGTCGCCTGGAGCTGGCTGACCGACGCCCTGGCCGACCACGGCGCCGAGCACGTCGCCCCGTCGGGCACCGTGACCCGGGTCGCCTCGGAGAGCTTCGGCGGGATGGCCGACGAGCCGGGCTCGGCCCAGGTCGAGATCCGCGCGTCCTGGACGCCCGTCGACCCGGCGCGGGTCGGCGACCACGTCGAGGCCTGGGGCCAGCTGCTGTGCACCGCCGCCGGCCTCGAGCCCGTCCCGGACGGCGTCACCGCGATGCCGGGCCGCCGCGGGCAGCGCGGTCCCGGGGCCTGATGGCCACCGACGCCCCCGAGGACCCCGACACCGCCGAGCAGGTCGAGCAGACCGAGCCGGTGGAGCAGGCCGAGCCGGTCGAGCTGCTCACGCTGCGCGACGGGCTGCCGGAGATCACCGACACCGAGGCCGGGCTGGCCGAGGTCTGCGCCCGCGTCGCGGCCGGCACCGGCCCGGTGGCCCTGGACGCGGAGCGGGCGTCGGGCTACCGCTACTCCAACCGCGCCTACCTGGTCCAGCTGCGCCGGGCGGGCTCCGGGTCGGCCCTGGTCGACCCCATCGCCTTCGCGTCGATGGCCCCGCTGGCCGAGGCGATCGGCGACGCGGAGTGGATCCTGCACGCCGCCACGCAGGACCTCGCCTGCCTGGCCGACATCGGCCTGCGACCCGTCTCGCTCTTCGACACCGAGCTCGCCGGCCGGCTCCTGGGCTACCCGAGGGTCGGGCTCGCGACGCTGGTCGAGACGTTGCTGGGGTTCCGGCTCAAGAAGGAGCACTCGGCCGTCGACTGGTCGACCCGCCCCCTGCCCACGCCGTGGCTGGAGTACGCCGCGCTGGACGTCGAGGTCCTCCTCGAGCTGCGCGAGGTGCTGCTCGCCGAGCTCGTCGAGCAGGGCAAGGAGGGCTGGGCGCGCCAGGAGTTCGAGCACCTGCTGTCCTTCGAGCCGCCGGTGCGGCAGGAGGCGTGGCGACGCACGGGCGGCCTGCACCGGGTCCGCGGGCGCCGCAGCCTGGCCGCGGTGCGCGCGCTGTGGGAGACCCGCGACGAGATCGCCGAGCGGCGTGACGTGACCCCCGGTCGCATCGTGCCCGACGCCGCGATCGTCGCTGCGGCCACCGCCCAGCCCACCGACCGCGACGCGCTGATGCGTACGCCGGGCTTCCACGGCCGCGGGGCCGACCGGTACTCCGCCCGCTGGGTCGAGGCGCTCCAGCGGGCCGCCGCCCTGACCGAGGACGAGCTGCCCGCGCGGGCCCAGCGCAGCGACGGTCCGCCGACCGCCCGCGCGTGGGCGGAGCGGGACCCGGTGGCGGCCGCCCGGCTTCGCCTGGCCCGCGAGGAGCTGGCGGTGCTGTCGGCCGAGCACGCGATCCCGGCCGAGAACCTGCTGACGCCCGACTTCCTGCGTCGCACCCTGTGGACGCCGCCGGGGACCCGGGACCCGGGCGAGCTGCTGGACGAGGTGGTCGCGCAGCTGACCTCCTACGGCGCCCGCAGCTGGCAGTCCGCCCTGGTCGGCCCGGTGCTCGTCCGCGCGATCCTGCGGGCCGACGCCGAGACCGCCGAGACCGCCGAGGCCGAGACCGCCGACGGCGCGGAGGACGAGCCGGGAGCCTGACCGGCCGGCCCGCTACTCCTGCAGGCCCTCGGGCGCCTCGCCCTCCGAGGGCAGGTCGGAGGGCAGCTCCCGAGGGCAGCTCGGAGGCCGGCGGGTAGTCCGGGTCCAGCACGCTGCGCGAGACGGTGTCGATCAGGGTGGCGCGCGCCTCCAGGTCGTCCAGGACCGGCGCGGTGAACAGGTCCCGCACGGCAGGCTGCACGGCCTGCGACAGGGGGCTGCTGGGGTCCAGCAGCCCGTTGACGACGAGGTCGCGGACGCTGGTGTTGAAGATGTTGGCGTTGCGCGGCATCTGCAGCGGCTGGAGGAAGTCGTCGGTGAGGGCGACCCTGAGGTTGGCCGGGACCAGGTAGCCCTCGGCGGCGACCTCGGCCACGGCCTCGTCGTCGATCAGCGACACCAGCACGTCGGCGGTCCGGGCCAGGTTCTCGTTGTCGGAGGAGATGCAGAGCCCGGTCATGTCACCGACGCTGACCTGGTCGTCGACCTGCGGCAGCGGCATCACGTCGAAGTCGAGACCGTCGACGTCGCGCAGCTGGGGGGTCAGCGCGCGGGTGCCGGTGACCATCCCGAGCCGGCCCCGCTCGAACCACTCGAGCGCGCTGGCCCGCCGCAGCTGGCTCCCGGTCAGCGTCAGGAGGGGGTTGCGCAGCAGCGCGAGGGTCTCGGTCAGTGCCTCCTGGGCGCCGTCGTCGGCCAGGACCAGCGAGGTGGGCTCGTCCTCGTCGTCGAAGAGCTGGCCGGCGCCGGAGTAGACGAACGGCGCGAGCCCGCGCAGCGTCGGCTCGACGTGGACCCCGCGGGTGCGCAGGCGGGGCCGGGTGGCCTCGTCGGCCGCGGCGGCGAACATCTCCAGGTTCCAGCCGCGCAGGTCGGTCGGCGGCGCCGGCAGGCCGCGCTCGGCCATGTCCTCGAAGTCGATCAGGTCGGTGTTGTAGTACACGACGGTGGGCGCGAGGCCGTACGGCATGCACTGCAGGTCGTCGTCGACGGAGAAGGACAGCAGCGCGTCGCGGGAGTAGCCGTCCCCGTAGTCGACCCCGCGCTCGTCGAGCAGCTCCAGCAGCGGCGTGTTCCAGCCCTCGGTGACGATCTGGTCGAGGTCCCGGCGCGAGGCCAGGTAGGCGTCGGGTCCGTCCGACGTGCCGAGGTCCTCCACCAGCGACGCGCGGTTCGGGTAGGTCCGCAGCCGCACCGTGGTGGCGGTGGCCGCGGCGTTGTAGGACGCCACGACCCGCTCGAAGGAGGCGGTCTCCGCGTCCGGGCCGAAGACGCCGAAGGTCAGCTCCACCTCGGCGGGCTCCGGCGCCGCCGTGGTGGGGCTGCTCGCACCCTCCCCGGGAGCGCCCGGCTCGTCCTGCGCGGCCTGGTCGGCCTGGCACGCGGTCGTGGCGAGGACGGCCGCGGCTGCGAGGGCTGCGACGAGGCTGCGCGGGCGACGGCCGTGGCGGTGCACGCGCATCGGGCTCCTGCTCGTCGGCGGTCTCGCCGCCGGCGGCGGGGAGGGGGTGGAGCACGTCGGGCTGGGAGCGCCTCACGGCGCGTGGCCGCTCGAAGCGGCTTTAGTTGGGACCCGGGGCTGCCGCAGCCCGACGTGCTCCGAAGTAGGAGTCTAGGCCGGTCGGCGGCACAGGCAACCCGGACCCGCGCCCGGGTGCGCCGGTCGTGACGCGGGTCATGCCAGCCGGTGGGCGAGCTCGGCGTGGCCGCCGGCCTCGAGCTGCTCGCTGAGCAGGAGCATCCGGCGGACACCGGCGGACCCGCGGTCCTCCAGGGCGGCGCGACCGGTGGCGACGACGCGGGCGAAGGCGGCGGCGCGCAGCAGGACGTCGGCGAAGTCGCGCTCGGCGATCCCGCGCAGCACCTCGTCGACCATCGCCCGCAGCGCGTCGGGCCCGGGCGGGTCGGCGACCCCGGCCACCACCCGCGCCACCTGCGCACCGCCGCGACCGGCCTCGAACTCCTGGGCCACCTGGTAGGGGTCGGCATGGACCCACGAGCGCAGCAGGTAGAGCCGCCACAGGCAGCCCGCCAGCGAGTCGGCCGGCGACCCGGACCAGACCTCGGCGATCGCCTCGATGCCCTCGCTCTCCGCGAGGCGCAGCAGGCGGTCCCCCACCTCCCGGTCGTCGCTGGTGCGGGCCCCGCGCACCAGCAGGTGGGCGGCCCGGTCGGCGGCCTCGGTGACCTCGGCCGGGTCGACCCCGCCGGCCGCGGACTCGAAGAAGTGGCCGGTCTTCGGCGTCGGTCGCCGCGGGGGCCGCGGGGTCTGCGGGGTCTGCTCGCTCACCTCCCCCACGCTACGACCCGGCCACGCGCCGTCCCGCCCGGCGGGCGGTTCAGGCGCGGAGCACCTTGCGCACGCGCTGCTCGCTGATCGGGCCGTCGGTGCCGAGGCGCTGGGCCCACAGGGAGACCCGCAGCTCCTCCAGCATCCACCGCGCCCGACGCAGCCTCGCCCCGGGCGGTCGGCCGGGCGGCAGCGCGGCGACCGCGTGCCGCCAGGTGTCCTGGACGTCGACGATCCCGCCCGCGAGCTGGCGGTCGCGCGCGGGCCCGCCGGGCTCGGCGAGCATCTCGCGCCGGGCGACCACGGCGCCGAGGTAGGCGCGGTAGCGGCGCAGCCGGACCGGGCCGGCCGCGGCCAGGAACCCGCCCTCCGGGCCCGTCACGTGGACCAGGCCGGCCAGCTGGGCCTGGAGGTCGGTCATCGCGGGCAGCTCGGCCATCTCGGCCCGCCCGCCCAGCGCCTTCTCCGCCGCACGCCACCGCTCGAGCACGTCGAGCACGTCGAGGACCATCGCGGCCAGGGCGGGGCGGGGGTCGCCGACCTCGCGCACCAGCGCGGCGAGGGCGGCCTCGTCCCGCACCCCCGTGCGCCCGACCGCGGCGTCGGCGTGCTCGCCCAGCACGCCGTCCAGCGCGTCGTCGAGCAGCGCCGCCACCGTGGCGTAGGGCGATCCCGCCAGCCCGAGCTTCTGGGCGTTGCCGAGCCCGTCCAGGACCCGGCCGGCCGCGCCGGGGTGCCGACGGTCGACCTCGAGGCGCAGCAGCCGGCGTACGCCCAGGCGGTGCTGCGCCTCGGCCTCCTCGGCCGAGGCCAGCACGGTGAGCCCGACGGTGCGGCCCTCGTCGACCAGGGCCGGGAACGCCCGGACCTCGTGCCCGGCCCGGCGCTGGACGACCTCGTCCTCGACGGCGCCGAAGGCCCAGGTGGTCTCGCCGGTGCGGGTCAGCCCGGAGTCGTCGGCGGCGCCGGCCAGGGCCTGGTCGAGCTCGGCGCGCAGCGGCGCCTTGAGCACGGCGAGGTCCTTGCCGCGGGCCTGCTCCGCGCCGTCCTGGCCGAGCACGCGGAAGGTCGGGCGCAGGTGCGGGGCGACCTTGTCCCAGTCCCAGGCGTCGCGGGGCACGACCACGCCGACGGTGGAGCGCACCCAGCGCTCGAGGGCGTCGAGCAGCGGCTCGTGCCCGGCCGGCACCTCGGCCAGGAACGCCCGCGCCTTGTCCGGCGCCGGCACCAGGCTGACCCGCAGGTTCTTGGGCAGGCTGCGGACCAGGGCGGTGACCAGCTCCAGGCGCAGCCCGGGGACGTTCCAGGAGAAGTCGGCGTCCTCGACCTGGTTCAGCGTCGCCACCGGGAGGTCGATGGTGAGGCCGTCCTCGGCCGCGCCGGGCTCGAAGTGGTAGCTGATGCCGAACGTCAGCCCCTCCGTGCTGCCCTGCCACTGCGCGGGGTAGTCCGCCTCGCGCACCTCCTCGGCGGTGCTGCGCGTGAGCATCGAGGGGTCGAAGGTGAGCAGGTCGGGGTGGGCGCGGCGCTGCTTCTTCCACCAGCCGTCGAAGTGGGCGCCGCTGACGACCTCCGCGCCGACCCGGGCGTCGTAGAAGTCGAACAGCGTCTCCTCGTCGACCACGATGTCGCGGCGCCGGGCGCGGTGCTCCAGCTCCTCGGCCTGCTCGAGCAGCGCCCGGTTGGTGCGCAGGAAGCGGTGGTGCGAGCGCCACTCCCCCTGCACCAGCGCGTGCCGGACGAACAGCTCGCGCGACAGCTCCGCGTCGACCGTGCCGTAGGGCACCAGGCGGTCCGCGACGAGCGTGACGCCGTACAGCGTGACCCGCTCGTGGGCCACCACCGAGGCCCGCTTCAGCGACCAGTGCGGCTCCGAGTACGTCCGCCTCACCAGGTCGCCGCCGAGGCGCTCGGCCCACTCGGGCTGGATCGCGGCGTTCTGCCGGGCGAACAGCCGGGAGGTCTCCACCAGCTCGCCGGCCATGACGAAGGTCGGGTTCTTGCGGTGCAGCACGCTGCCGGGGAAGACCACGAACCGGGACCCCCGGGCTCCGAGGTACTCCCGCGGGCCCGGTCGCCGCTTCCCGCCGGCTCCCTCGCGCTCCTTCTCGCGCGGCTCGAGCAGCCCGATCTGCGACAGCAGGCCCGAGAGCAGGGCCTGGTGGATGCCGTCGGCGTCCGCGGCGTCCGCGGCCCGGCCGACGACCAGACCCATCTCCTTGCAGACCTGGCGCAGCTGCGACTCGTAGTCCTGCCACTCCCGCACCCGCAGCCAGTTCAGGTGCTCGCGCTTGCACATCCGGCGGAAGGCGGAGCCGGACAGCTCGTGCTGCTGCTCGCGCAGGTGGCGCCACAGCGCCAGCCAGGTCAGGAAGTCGGAACCCTCGACGGTGAAGCGGGCGTGCAGCTGGTCGGCCTGGGCGCGCTGCTCCAGCGGCCGCTCGCGCGGGTCCTGCAGCGACAGGGCCGCGGTGATCACCAGGACCTCGCGCAGGCAGCCGAGCTGCTCGGCCTCGAGCAGCATCCGACCCAGCCGGGGGTCGATCGGGAGCCGCGAGAGCCGGCGGCCGCGCTCGGTGAGCCGGCGTCCGCCGCGGCGGTCCTGGCCGGGCTCGAGCGCGCCGAGCTCCTCCAGCAGCTGCACGCCGGCGGTCACGTTGCGGCGGTCGGGCGGCTCGACGAACGGGAAGCGCGCCACGTCCCCGAGCCCGAGGCTGGTCATCTGGAGGATGACCGAGGCCAGGTTGGTGCGCAGGATCTCGGGCTCGGTGAACGCCGGCCGGGCCTCGAAGTCCTCCTCGGAGTACAGCCGGACGCAGATGCCCGGCGCGACCCGGCCGCAGCGGCCCGCGCGCTGGTTGGCCGAGGCCTGGCTGACCGGCTCGATCGGCAGCCGCTGCACCTTGGTGCGCACCGAGTAGCGCGAGACGCGCGCCAGCCCGGTGTCCACGACGTACCGGATGCCGGGGACGGTCAGCGACGTCTCCGCGACGTTGGTCGACAGCACGATGCGGCGACCGGCGTGCGCGGAGAACACCCGGTGCTGCTCGGTCGCGGAGAGCCGGGAGAACAGCGGCAGCACCTCGACGTGGCCGCCACGGCCGTTGCGCGAGCCGCGGTCGAGCCCGAGCGCCTGCTCGAGCGCCTCGGCGGTGTCGCGGATCTCGCGCTCGCCGGGCAGGAAGACCAGCACGTCGCCGTCGCCCTCGCGGGCCAGCTCGCGGCAGGCCTCGACCACCGCCTCGGTCTGGTCGCGCTGCACCGCCTCCCCGTCCTCGTCGTCCTCGGGCAGCTCCAGCAGGGGGCGGTAGCGGACCTCGACGGGGTAGGTGCGCCCGGTGACCTCGACGACGGGCGCCGGGGCGTGCGGGCCGGCGCCGAAGTGCTCGGCGAACCGCGCGACGTCGATGGTGGCCGAGGTGATGACGACCTTCAGGTCCGGGCGCCGCGGCAGCAGCCGCTTCAGGTAGCCGAGCAGGAAGTCGATGTTCAGGCTGCGCTCGTGCGCCTCGTCGATGATCAGGGTGTCGTAGCGGCGCAGGTCCCGGTCGCGCTGCAGCTCGGCGAGCAGGATGCCGTCGGTCATCACCTTGATCCGCGTCGCGCGCGAGGTGCGGTCGGTGAAGCGGACCTGGTAGCCGACCGGGGCGTCCGGGCCCCCCAGCTCGGTGCCGAGCTCGTCGGCCAGCCGCTCGGCCACGGACCGCGCCGCGATCCGCCGGGGCTGGGTGTGCCCGATGATCCCGCCGGTGGTCCGGCCGTGCTCGTCGCGCTCGGGCCCGCGGCCGCGGCCCAGCTCGAGGCAGATCTTGGGCAGCTGCGTGGTCTTGCCCGACCCGGTCTCCCCGGCCACCACGACGACCTGGTGGTCGCGGATGGCCGCGGCGATGTCGTCGCGGCGCTGCGAGACCGGGAGGTCGGCGGGGTAGGTGATCGTCCACGTGGGTGCACTGCCGGCCATGATGCGCACCATTCTGCCCCGGCGGCCCGGGGGGCCGCGCGGCGCCGGGGCGCTCGGTGCTTTGGCGGCTCGCCGCGCACGACCTAGCGTGGAGTTGGGTCCCGGAGGATTGTCTGACAATCTTGGTCCGACCCGCACGGCACACCCGCACGATCGACCCGCTCGACCGTCCCCCGCTCCGTCAGGAGGCCCCCGATGACCACCTCGGTCACCACGCCCAGCCACGCCACGCACCCCTCGGTCCACGAGCTGGAGGGCTCGCCGGCCTTCACCCGCTCCGAGGCGCACACCGCGCACAACTACCACCCGCTGCCGGTGGTCGTGGCGAACGCCGAGGGCGCGTTCATGACCGACGTCGACGGCCGGCGCTACCTCGACCTGCTGGCGGGGTACTCCGCGCTGAACTTCGGGCACAGCCACCCCGGCCTGCTGCGGGTCGCGCACGAGCAGCTCGACCGGCTGACGCTGACCAGCCGCGCCTTCGTCCACGACCAGTTCGCCGACTTCACCGAGGGGCTGGCCGCGCTGTGCGGCAAGGACTCGGTGCTGCCGATGAACACCGGCGCCGAGGCCGTGGAGACCGCGATCAAGGTCAGCCGCAAGTGGGGCTACCAGGTCAAGGGCGTGCCGGCCGACCGGGCCGAGATCATCGTGGCCTCCGGCAACTTCCACGGACGCACCACCACCATCGTCGGCTTCTCCGACGACCCGGCCGCGCACGACGACTTCGGCCCGTTCGCGCCCGGCTTCGTCACGGTGCCCTACGGCGACCTCGCCGCCCTGGAGGCCGCCATCACGCCGCACACCGTGGCCGTGCTGGTCGAGCCGATCCAGGGCGAGGGCGGCGTGGTGATCCCGCCCGAGGGCTACCTGCGGGGGATCCGGGCGGCCTGCACCCGCGAGAACGTCCTCTTCGCCGCCGACGAGATCCAGGCCGGGCTCGGCCGCACCGGACGCACCTTCGCCTGCGACCACGAGGACGTCGTCCCCGACATCTACGTCCTCGGCAAGGCGCTCGGCGGCGGGATCGTGCCGGTGTCGGCCATCGTCGCCGACGACGACGTGCTCGGCGTGCTGCGCCCGGGCCAGCACGGGTCCACCTTCGGCGGGAACCCGCTGGCCTGCGCCGTCGGCGCCGAGGTGGTGCGGATGCTGGCCACCGGCGACTTCCAGCGCCGCGCCGAGGAGCTCGGCACCCTGGTGCGCGAGCGGCTCGAGGGCCTGGTCGGCCAGGGCGTCGTCGGGGTGCGCGTGCGCGGGCTCTGGGCCGGCGTCGACATCGACCCCTCCCGCGGGAGCGGGCGCGAGGTCTGCGAGGCGCTGATGGAGCGGGGCGTGCTGGCCAAGGACACCCACGGCTCGACGATCCGGCTGGCCCCGCCCCTGGTCGTCGACCCCGACGACCTGGCCTGGGGCCTGGACCAGCTCGCGGCGGTCGTCGCGGGCTGAGCGCCCCCGGGCCCTCCCCCGCATCCGGTCAGGCGTCCGGTCAGCCGGCGTCGGGGAGGGTCCCGACCAGCGCCAGCAGCGCGTTGGTCACCAGGTCGAGCAGCTCCTCGCGGCTCACGCCGCCCGGCTCGTCGTACCACCCGAGCGCGAGCTGCTCGACCAGCGCCGCCCAGCCCCGGACCACCAGCCGGTGCTGCGGGGTGTCGCTGAGCAGGCCCTCCCGGCCGCCCCCGGTGAACAGCCGGTCGGTCAGGGCGTGCAGCGCCTCGTCGTAGATCTCGCGCAGGGTCGGGTTGCCGCCGGCGGCGCCGCGCACCAGCGAGAGGTAGCCCTGGTGGTTGGCCACCACGAAGTCGACGTACGCCGCCATCGAGACCGCCAGCCGCTCCACCGGGTCCCCCGTCGCGGGCGGCGCGGTCTGCTCGATCAGCGCGTCGGCCGCGCGCCGGACGACGGCCTCGTGGAAGTCGGCCTTGTTGCCGAAGTAGTGGTAGAGCAGGCCGCGCGACACGCCGGCCTCGACGGCCAGCAGGTCGATCGACAGCTCGTCGACCGGGCGGGTGGCCAGCAGCCGCACCCCGAGGTCGAGCAGCTGCGCGCGCCGCTGGTCCGGGCTGAGCCGGGAGCGGGGCGGTCGGGCTGCGGGCGCGGTCACACCGCCATTCTATTGACACCTGTTCAATAGCGCCAATAGCGTCGCCCCCATGACTCCCTCCACCGCCACGACCGTCGACGTGCTCGTCATCGGCGCCGGCTTCGCCGGCCTGTGCGCCGCGATCAAGCTCGACGAGGACGGCGAGCGCGACCTGGTCGTCATCGAGAAGGGCTCCGACGTCGGTGGCACCTGGCGTGACAACACCTACCCCGGCGCCGCCTGCGACGTCCCGAGCCAGCTCTACTCCTACTCCTTCGCCCCCGGCGACTGGTCGATGTCGTTCTCTCCCCAGCCCGAGATCCAGGCCTACCTCCGGCGCGTCGCGCGCGACTCCGGCGTGCTGGACCGCTTCGTCCTCGACACCCGCGTCGACTCCGCCACCTGGGACGAGGCCGAGCAGCGCTGGCTGGTCGAGACCACCGGCCCGCAGGGCACCCGGACGTACGCCGCGCGCGTCGTCGTCGCCGCGACCGGCGGCCTCTCGGAGCCGAGGCTGCCCGAGATCGAGGGCATCGAGGACTTCGACGGCGAGCTGTTCCACTCCGCGCGCTGGGACCACGACGTGGACCTGGGCGGCAAGCGCGTCGCGGTGATCGGCACCGGCGCCTCGGCCATCCAGATCGTGCCGCAGGTCGCCGAGCAGGCCGCGCACCTCGACGTCTACCAGCGCACCGCGCCGTACGTCGTGCCCCGCCACGACCGCCGCTACGGCCGGCTGGAACGGCTGGCCCTGCGCCACGTACCCGGCCTGCAGCAGCTGTACCGCACCGCCATCTACTGGGGCCGCGAGGCGTACGTGCCGGCCTTCACCCGGCAGCCGAAGCTGGCCTGGCCGGCCCGGAGGATGGCGCTGGCGAACCTGGAGAAGGGCGTGCAGGACCCCGACCTGCGGGCCCGGCTCACCCCGGACTACGAGATCGGGTGCAAGCGCATCCTGATCTCGAACACCTACTACCCCGCCCTGGACCGCGACGACGTCGACGTCGTCACCGACCGGATCGAGCGGGTGACGCCGACCGGCGTCGTCACCGCCGACGGCACCGAGCGCCCGATCGACGTGCTGATCGTGGCCACGGGCTTCTTCACCACCGAGCTGCCCGTCACCGAGCACCTCGTCGGCCGCGCCGGGGAGGCCCTGGCCACCCAGTGGGGACGCACCGGGATGTCGGCCTTCAAGGGCACCGCGGTCTCCGGCTTCCCGAACCTCTTCTTCCTGGTCGGGCCGAACACCGGTCTGGGCCACTCCTCGATGGTGTTCATGATCGAGTCGCAGGTCTCCTACCTGCGCTCGGCGCTCCGCTCGATGCGGGCGGGCTCCTGGGCCGAGGTCGAGGTGCACGCCGAGGCCGAGCACGCCTGGTCGGCCGGGCTGCAGCGCCGGATGCGCCGCACCGTCTGGAGCACCGGCGGCTGCGCCAGCTGGTACCTCGACGACCGGGGTCGCAACACCACGCTCTGGCCGCGCTCGACCTTCGCCTTCCGTGGCACGACGGCCACCTTCGACGAGGACGCCTTCCGCCTCACCCGGCGCCGCGGCGCCCCCCGCACCACCCCCGTCGGGACCGACCCCGGGACCGACCCCGGGACCGACCCCCTCACCGAGAAGGTGCCCGCATGAAGACGTTCGACGACAAGGTGGTCGTGATCACCGGGGCCGGTTCCGGCATCGGCCGCGCCCTGGCCCTCGACCTGGCCCGCCGCGGCTCGCGGCTGGCGCTCTCCGACGTCTCCGAGGCCGGTCTGGCCGAGACCGTCGCGCTGGTCGAGGCCGCCGGCGTCCGCGAGGTCCGCGCGGACCCGCTCGACGTGGCCGACCGGGCGGCCTTCGAGGCGTACGCCGCCGAGGTCGCCGCCCACTTCGGCCGGGTCAACGTGGTGGTCAACAACGCCGGCGTCGCGCTGGCCGGCAACCTGCTGGACCTGTCCTGGGAGGACATGGACTGGATCACCGGCATCAACTTCACCGGCGTCCTGCACGGCACGAAGTTCTTCCTGCCCCACCTGATCGCCTCCGGCGACGGCCACGTGGTCAACCTGTCCTCGCTGTTCGGGCTGCTCTCGATCCCGGGCCAGAGCATGTACAACGCCGCGAAGTACGCCGTGCGCGGGATGACCGAGTCGTTGCGCGAGGAGATGCTGATCGCCGGCTACCCGGTCGGCGTCACCTCGGTGCACCCGGGCGGGATCAAGACCGCGATCGCCCGCAGCGCCCGGGTCTCCGACAAGGAGGACCAGGCCGCGACCGCCAGGCTGTTCGACGAGAAGCTGGCCAAGATGACGCCCGAGCGGGCCGCCGAGATCATCCTGAAGGGGGTCCTCGCCGACAAGGCGCGGGTGCTGGTCGGGCTGGACGCCCACCTGCTGCACACCTTCGCCAAGCTCGCCGGGTCGCGCTACCAGGACGTGGTGGCGAAGGTGTACGGCCGGATCGCACCGAAGGGCGCCGTGGTGTGATCGGGTCGTGAGCCCCACGCACACCGCCGCCGCCCCCGACGGGGGCACCGTGGTGCGCGTCGCGACCAGCAAGTGGGGCGACCGCCCGCACTGGGAGTTCGACGGGGTCGTGCTCGGCCACGACGAGCACGGCACCTGGGTCGGGGTGGTCGCCGGGACGCGGCACGCCCGTCCCGGGATGGCGTTCACCTCCGAGGTCGCCAGCGTGACCCTGGCGCCGGCCGGCGGCGCCTGGGCGCTCGCGACGTTCCACGACCCGGGGATCTGGTGCCGCACCTACGTCGACGTCACCACCCCGGCCGTCTGGGACACCACGGGCCCGGTGCCGGTGCTGCGCGCGGTCGACCTGGACCTCGACGTCATCCGCGGCGGGCACGGCCGGGTGTGGGTCGACGACGAGGACGAGTTCGCCGAGCACCGCGTCACCCTGGCCTACCCGCCCGAGGTCGTCCGCGCCGCGGAGCGCTCCGTCGGGGCCGTGCTGGCCGCGGTGACCGACCGCACCCCGCCGTACGACGACCTCACGGCCGACGGGTGGCTGGCCCGGCTCGCAGCACTGCCCGGGGGCGGCTCAGCGCGCTGAGCCCTCCGGCGGGGTGGTGGGGCCGTCCCCGGTCTCCAGCGGCAGGAACAGCAGGTCGGTGAGGTCGGTCGAGGGCGCATCCGTGCCGGCCCGCACCACCGGCTGGGCCTGCTGGGCCTGCTGGGCCTGCTGGGCCTGCTGGGCCTGTTGAGCCGCTGCGGGCCGCTCGGCCGGCGGGACGGCCTCGGTGCTGACGTGCTCCACCGCGGCGACCTGGACCGTCGGGGGCCGGCGGCGTCCCGTCGGCATGGCGGCCGGGCCGACCAGGCGCGGGCCGGCGAGCCGGCTCTCCAGGCGGCGGGCGTTGCGCCCGACCGGCTGCGCGACGTACTCACCCAGGATCACGCCGGAGGACAGCGCGATGGCCACCGAGATCGCGGTGATCATCGAGGCCAGGCCCCGGGCGGTGTCGCCCTCGGCCATCAGCGACAGCCCACGGTAGATCGAGAGCCCGGGCAGCAGCGGCACGACCGTGGAGACGGCGAGGACGAGCGTCGGGAACTTCAGCCGCGCGGCCACCGGGAAGCTGACCAGGCCGACGAACAGGGCCGCGAACGCCGTCGACCAGGCCCGGCCGAAGCCGAGGTCGACGGTCTGCGAGATGACCACCGCGACCGCGCCGATCACGCCCACCGGGAGCAGGCTCCGCTTGGGGGCGTAGGAGGCGAACGCGAAGGCCGCCGTGGCGACGGCGGCGCCCGCCGCCATCAGCGGCAGGTCCTGCAGCCGCAGCGCCGCCGGCTCGAGGGAGCCGACCCGGATCCCGAGGGTGCCGGCCAGCGAGATCGCACCGCTGACCCCGGCGATGATGCCGGCGGTGGCCAGGATCGCCTCGGTCAGCCGGGCGCCCGCGGTGACGTAGAACCCGGACAGCGCGTCCTGGAGCGCTCCCAGGAACCCGATCCCCGCGAGCAGCACGATGATGCTCGCGGTGACGACCAGCGAGGGGTCGAGCCCGACCGGGAGCAGCGAGGCGCCGGCCGCGATCATCGTGGCCACCGCACCGCCGGCCACCTGCTGGTAGAACAGCGGCAGCCGGCGCCGCGACATGGTCTTCTTCAGCCGGTCGATGACCACCGCGGCCACCAGGGCGATGGCCGCCACCAGGACGCCACCGCCGAGGGAGACCGCCGTACCGGCGGCCATCAGTCCCCAGCCCAGGGTGACGGCCCACCGGGGCCGGCCGTGGCCGGACGAGGTGATCCGGGCCAGCCGGGCGCGGGCCTCGCGCAGGGTGACCCGGTCGGCGAGCACGTCGCGCACGAGGTGGTCGACCCGGGTGAGGTCCTCGTAGTCGATGTCGCGCTGCGCGACCTGGCGGGAGTGGCCGATCGGGGGCGTCTCGGGGTCGCCCTGGAAGCTCATCGAGAGCGAGGTGAAGGTGATGTCGACGTTGGCGTTGTGCAGCCCGGCGTGCCGCGCGATCGACTGCATCGTCGCGGACACGTCGGCCGCGCCGGCGCCGCTGGAGAGCAGCAGCTCCCCGACGCGCAACGACAGGTCGATGGTCAGGCTGACGTGGGCCGGGTCGACGATCTCGCGCCGGGACACCCGACGCATCGTGCCGGTCTCAGAGAGGCGCATCACGCCGGTCTCGTCGAGACCCGACGTCGCCGCGGGAACGGGGGTGGCGGCAGGGGTGCGGGCGGGGGCAGGGGTGCGGGGGCGTACGGCACGGGGGCCGGACGCCCGCTGGCGGACGTCTCTCATCCCTTCGATGGTCCCAACCCACACCGCCGTGACCAAACCGTGACGCGGCGCGGGCCGGTGATCTCCGCCACCTCGCCGCGACGACGGCCCGTGTGGTGCGATGACGCGGTGCGCATCGACTTCCACGCCTCCCCCGAGCCGACCGTCGGGGTGGAGTGGGAGCTGGCCCTGGTGGACAAGAGGACCCGCGACCTCGACAACCGTGCCGCGGAGCTGTTCGCTGCCGCCCGCCCCGTGCTGCCCGACCCCGGACGCGTCCACGAGGAGCTGCTGCGCAACACCGTGGAGGTCGTCACGGGCGTGTGCCGCACGACCGCGGAGGCCGTCGACGACCTCCGGGCCACCCTGGGCGCGCTGCTGCCGGTCGCCGACGGGCTCGGCCTGGACCTGTACGGCGGGGGCACCCACCCCTTCGCCAGCTGGACCGAGCAGCAGCTGACCGAGGGCCACCGCTACGCCGAGCTGATCGACCGCACCCGGTGGTGGGGCCGTCAGATGCTGATCTGGGGCGTCCACGTCCACGTCGGGCTGCCCGCCCAGGAGCGGGTGATGACGGTGCTGTCGGCGCTGCTGACCTACCACCCGCACCTGCAGGCGCTCTCCGCGTCCTCCCCGATCTGGGCCGGCACCGACACCGGGTACGCCTCGAACCGCGCGCTGATGTTCCAGCAGCTGCCGACCGCCGGGCTGCCCTTCCAGTTCGAGCGGTGGGCGGAGTTCGAGGCCTTCGCCGACGACCAGCTCACCACCGGGGTGATCGACGGACTCACCGAGATCCGCTGGGACGTCCGCCCGGCCGCCCACCTCGGGACGCTGGAGAACCGCGTCTGCGACGGCGTCTCCCGCGTCGACGACCTCGCCGCCCTGGTCGCCCTGATGCACTGCCTGGTGGTCGACCTGGACGAGCGGGCCGCCGCCGGGGAGCGGCTCACGGTGCTGCCGCCCTGGCACGTGCAGGAGAACAAGTGGCGCGCCGCGCGCTACGGGCTGGACGCGATCGTGGTGGTCGACGAGCGCTCCACCGAGCGCCTGGTCACCGACGACCTCGCCGACCTGCTCGACCGGCTGGGGCCGACCGCGCGGCGTCTCGGCTGCGCCGAGGAGCTGGCCTCGGTCGAAGCCCTGGTCGCGCGGGGGGCCTCCTACCAGCGCCAGCGCCGGGTCGCGGCCGCGCACGACGGGGACCTGGTCGCGGTCGTCGACGCGGTGGTGCGCGAGCTCCGCGACGGCCTGGGCTGAGCGCCGGGGCCGCGGGGCTCAGGCGTCGTGGGCGTCCGTGGGCGGCACCATCTCCAGGCGCACCCCGAGCAGCCGCACCGGCCGGGTCCGCTGCGCGGCGTCGAGCCGCTCCAGCAGCCCGACGGCGGCCGCGGCGACGACCTCGGGGTCGGTGGTGGCCTGCGGCAGGGTCCGGCTGCGGGTCAGGGTGGTGAAGGGGCGGAGCCGGACCTTCAGCACCACCCGCGCCACCGGCCGGCCCTCGGCGAGCACGTCGGCGAGCGCGAGGGCGGCCAGGCGCCGTACGGCGGCGCTCACCTCCGCGGGGTCCTCCAGGTCGACCTGGAAGGTCTCCTCGCGGCCCCGGGCTCGCGGCACCCGCGGGGTGTCGTCGACAGGGCTGCTGTCGATGCCCCGGGCCCGCTGCCGCACCCACGGCCCGGTGCGCTCCCCCAGCCGCTCGACGAGCAGGTGGGGGTCGGCGCGGGCGAGGTCGGCCACCGTGCGCACGCCGAGGTCGGCCAGCCGGCGCGCGGTGGTGCTGCCGACCCCGGGCAGGACGCGGACCTCCTTCTCCCCCACCACCGTGGACCACGTGCCGTCGTCGAGGCGCAGGACCCCGTCGGGCTTGGCCAGGTCGGTGGCCACCTTGGCCTGCAGCTTGTTCTCGCCGATGCCGACCGAGCAGCGCAGCCCGGTCGCGGCGTGGACCGCGGCCCGGACCCGCTCCGCGACGGTGACCGGCGACTCCGGCTCGCGCCGGGCCGGGGCGTGGGGCGCGCGCGCCAGGAAGTCCTCGTCCCAGCCGACGACCTCGACCACCACCGGGACGGCGTCCCAGGTCTGGGCGCGCAGCACCGCGACCACCTCGGCGGAGGCCGCCTCGTAGGCCGGCTTGTCGACCGGGAGGAAGACCGCCTCGGGGCACCGGCGGGCGGCGACCCGCAGCGGGGTGCCGGAGCCCACCCCGTACGCCCGGGCCTCGTAGGAGGCCGTGGCCACCACGCCCCGCTCGGTGGGGTCGCCCCGCCCGCCGACGACGACCGGCCGCCCGGCCAGCCCGGGCCGCCGGCGGACCTCGACGGCGGCGATGAACTGGTCGAGGTCGACGTGGAGGACGCTCACGAGCCGCGCGGGGGCGGGATCGCGTCGGTCGCCTCGAGCTGCTCCAGGCCGGTGACCATGAGCAGGTCGACGACCAGGGAGCGCAGCTGGGCCAGGATCGCGTCGGCCACGAGGAGGTCGCTGCGCTCCAGCAGGCCGGTCTCGCCCGCCACCCGGAGCAGCGGGACCCGCGACGCGACCGCGAGGTGGTTCTCGTCGAGCTCCGCGGCGATCAGCTCGACCGCGTCGGCCAGGTCCGCCGTCAGCCCGGCGTAGGCCTCCGGCACCGGCAGCCGGTGGTAGGCCGCCACCGAGGTCTGGCGCACCAGCACCCGGGTGGTGCGCAGGGCCCGGTCCAGGGGCTCGACCAGGTCGGCCACCCGCCGTACGCCCGACTTGTGCCGCTGCCGGAACGGCGAGACCGCGACCATCGACATGCCCTCGTCGGCCGCGTCGCGCAGCTCGCGGATGAGGTGGTCGGTCGAGCGCGCGTCGGCCAGCAGCTCCAGCGCCTCCTCGGACTCGCCGTCACGCATCACCTCCGAGGCCGCCCGGAGCAGCCGCGCCACCTTGCGCACCACGGCCGCCGCGTTCTCCCGGGGGCGACGCAGGGCCGCCGCCGGGACCAGGGTGGCGGCGAGCAGGGCGACCCCGCCGCCGACCACGGCGTCCAGCCACCGCGTGAAGGCCGTCGCCGGCTCCGCGACCAGGGCGACGATGATGATCGACTGCACCGCGGACTGGGTCACGAACAGCGGGGTGCCCGAGAGCCAGATCCCGGCCGTCATCGCCAGGCCGATCACCAGCGCTATCTGCCACCAGCCCGACCCGAGCCCCAGCACCGCCAGGTCGGCCAGGAAGATGCCGACGGCGACGCCGGTGGTGATCTCGGCGACCCGCCGCAGCCGCTGTCCGTAGGAGGTCCCCAGCCCCACGACCGCCGCGATCGGGGCGAAGAACGGCGTCGGGTGGTCGAGCAGCTCGGCGGCGATGAACCACGCCGCACCCCCGGCCAGCGCGCACTGGAGGATCAGGAAGCGCTTGCTGCGCAGGCGGGCGCGCCGCGCGCGCAGCGAGGTGCGCCCGCGCTGCCACGCACGGTCGAGCGGCGGCTCCATGCCCCGATCGTGCCAGAGGCACGACCGGGGCAGCGGGTCCCGCGGGGCGCTACTGCCGGCGCGCCCAGCGCAGCGAGAGCTTCAGGTCGCCCAGGTCGCGGTACCAGGTGGCGACCTCGACCCGGCAGCGCACGCGGGCGATCCGGCGGTCCAGCTCGCCGCACTCGGCCCGGGCCTCCGAGCCCGTGGGCGGGAAGAGCTTGCTGCCGTCGTAGCGCGAGACGGTGAAGCCGTCGAGCGCGCTCCCGCTGACACCGACGATGGTGTCGCCCGGCGGCACCCACCGCTCGGCCGGGGCGCCGGCCGCGGCCCCGACGGCGCCGACGGCGGTGCCGGTGCCGACGAGGACGAGACCGGCCAGGAGCAGCACCACGGTGCGGACGCGGGAACGGGCGGTGGTGACGAGGGACGAGAGCACGGGGCCTCCAGGTCTGCAGGGCGGCCCGCCCGGTCGGGCGGGTCGTGGCGACCGGTCGGTCCGGTCTGACCCGGACGCTAGGGAGACCGGCACCTGCCGTGAGGGCCGTCGTGGGTCGGCTGGGGAGGACCTCGGGCCGGGGCCTCCTGTGGACGTTCTCCGGCCCGTCCCACGCAGGGGTGAGGGGGCGCGCGGCAGGGTGTCGCCGGTCCCCCGTCACCGTCCCCCGAAGGAGGTCCCGTGCAGCTCTACGCCGCCGCCGGGCCACGTCGCACCCGCCAGGTCGTCCTCGACGCCCTCGTCGTCTGCTGGGTCCTCGCGGCGGTGTGGCTCGGCGCCCAGGTCCAGGACGCCGCGGACGCCGTGGCCGACCAGGTGGCCCGGGTCGACTCCGCCGGCTCCAGCCTGGCGGGGGGCCTCGCCGAGGCCGGTGACGTGCTCGACGGCACGCCCCTGGTCGGGGAGGAGGTGGCGGCCCCGTTCGACAGCGCCGCCGGCTCCTCGACCGACCTCGCGCAGGCGGGGGCCGACACCGCGGCCGCGATCGAGACGTTCGGCCTGGGGGCCGGGGTGGCCACCGCCCTGGTGCTCGTGCTGCTGGTGGCGCCGTGGTACCTGCCGGGACGGATCCGCTTCGTGCTCACCGCCGCCCTGGTCTCGCGCTACCTGGCCGGCGAGGGAGACCCGGACCTGCTCGCCCTGCGGGCCCTGGCGCGCCAGCCGGTGGGCCGGGTCCTGCGCCGGGTGCCGGACGCCGCCGCGCGGTGGCGGGCCGGCGACCCGGAGGCGATCAGCGCGCTCGCGGCGATGGAGCTGCGCGAGCTGGGGATCAGCCCGCCGCCCGGGCGCGCCTGACCGGGACCTGCGGACCGGGACTGCGGCGGGCTAGCGGGCGCGGGTCACCCGCACCCGCCGGTCGCCGCAGCCGTCGGCGAGGACGCGCAGCGCACCGACCTCGCGCCGGTCGGCACGCAGGCGCCACCGCAGCTTGACCGCGACCCAGTCGCGGACGTAGCGGCAGGTGCTCCGCTCGGGCAGCCACTCGCGGACGTCCTGGTCGCTCTTGCTCGCGTTGACCTCGTCGGTCACCGCGACCAGCGCCCGGCGGTCGCCCAGGTCGTTGGCGAAGCGCTCCCGGGTCGCCTCGTCCCAGCGGCGGGAGCCGGAGTCCCACGACTCAGCGAGCGGGACGAGGTGGTCGATGTCGAGGTCGGAGGTGTCGGTCCAGCTCGCCCCGTCGTACCAGGACCGCCACCGGCCGCCGCTCAGCGCGCAGCCCGACCCCACGGTCGGCGCCTCCACGGCCTCGTCGAGGAGCACCTCGTCGCGGGTGTCGCACCCGTCGCCGTCGGCGTCCACCCAGTGGTCGAACAGGTCCCGGTCGTAGCCCGCACGCTTCTCCCGGCGCACGACGAGGTCGTCCACCGCCTCGGTGAGCAGCGCGTCGTACGCCTGCCCCGCACCGGACGAGGCCCGCCCCGGGGCTGCCGGCCCGGGGTCGCCCGGCGCCGCCGCGGTGGGCACCAGCGGAGCCAGCAGGCCGGCGAGGAGGACCAGCACGGACAGGGGGAAGGACGGTCGTCGACGCACGGCCGAGATCGTGCCAGGCGTCGCCGACAGGGGGCGGGTTGTGGCCCCTGTCACGCAGGCGCGAGGATCGCCACGACGAAAGGCGGCCCCCGTGGTGCTCCCCCTCGACCCGACGGCGTCGGCGTTCCTGTTCGCGGAGAACCGGCACATGCCGATGCACGTCGGTGCGCTCCAGCTGTTCGAGCGCCCCGAGGGGGCGGGCGACGACTTCGTGCGCCGGCTCTACGAGGACGCCCGCGACGTCAGCGAGCTCAACCCGCTGTTCCTGCGCCGGCCCCGCCGCTCCAAGCGGCTCGGGGGGCAGTGGGTGTGGGAGCCCGACGACCAGTACGACCCCGAGCACCACGTGCGCCACAGCGCCCTGCCCCAGCCGGGGCGGATCCGCGAGCTGCTCGAGCTGTGCGGGCGCCTGCACAGCACCCGGCTGGCGCGCGAGCGGCCCCTGTGGGAGGCCCACGTCATCGAGGGCCTCGACGACGGGCGCGTCGCGCTCTACACGAAGGTCCACCACAGCCTGATGGACGGGGTCTCGGCGGTCCGGCTGATCGGCGGGGTGCTCTCGGAGGACCCGGACGAGCGCGGCATGGAGGCGGCGTGGGCCGCCTCCTCCTCCCAGCGCGCCGCGGACCGGGCCGCGGACCGCCGTGGCGCCGGCCCCGCCGAGGGGGACGACGGGAGCGGGCGTGGTCTGCTCGACCTCCCGGTCTCGGTCGTGCGGTCCGCGCTCGGCATCTCCGCCGAGGCCGCCGGGATGCCCGCCGCGCTGCTGCGGACGCTGAGCAAGGGCGTGCTCGACCAGACCTCGTCGATCTCGCTGCACGCGCCGCGCACCCTCTTCAACGCCGAGATCACCGGGGCCCGCCGCTTCGCCGCGGAGGACTGGCCGGTCGAGCGGCTCAAGGCGGTCGCGCACGCCTCCGGGACCACGCTCAACGACGTGGTGCTGGCGATGTGCAGCGGGGCCGTGCGCACCTACCTGAGCGACCTGCAGGCCCTCCCCGACACCTCCCTGGTCGCGATGGTGCCGGTCGGGCTGAAGGCGAAGCAGTCGCACCTGGTCTCCGCCGACGGCGGCAACGCGGTGGGGGCGGTGATGGTGCGGCTGGCCACCGACCTCGACGACGCCGGCGACCGCCTGGCCGCGATCCACTCCTCCATGACGGACGGCAAGGACGCGCTGGCCTCGATGACGCCCGCGCAGATCGTCGCGATGAGCGCGCTCGGTCAGACCCCGGCCATCCTGACGCCGATGCTGAAGCTGCAGGGGGTGGTGCGCCCGCCGTACAACCTCATCATCAGCAACGTGCCGGGGCCGCGGGACACGCTGTACTGGAACGGCGCCCGGCTGACCGGCAGCTACCCGCTGTCGATCCCGATCAACGGGATGGCGCTGAACATCACCTGCACCTCCTACGACGGCAACCTGGCCTTCGGCCTCACCGGGTGCCGCCGCACGGTCCCGCACCTGCAGCGGTTGCTCGCGCACCTCGACGACGAGGTCGCGGCGCTGGAGAAGGCCACCGGGGTCCCCGGCGCCTGAGAGCCCTATGTCAAGCAGCCTCCTGAAGGAGGGTGCCGAGCCGGCCGTGTAGGTCGGGGTTGTAGGGCACGCGGTCGTGCCAGCAGCGCCACACGATCCTGGTCCAGCCTTGGGCCAGGATCCGTGCTGCGTGCGGGTGGCGGCAGCCGCGGCCTCGGGCCCGGTCGTAGGTATCGCGAGCCCATGCGTTCGCGCGTGGCGTGTCTTGGGCCCAGTCGACCAGCGCTGCTCTCAGTTGTTTGTTGCACCCGCGCCGGTAAGCGACATTGAGGTGCTTGCCCGATTGCCTGGTCGATGGGGCGACACCGGCCGCGGCGGCGAGTGATGCGGGGTCGGGGAACCGTGCGCGGCAGTCACCGATCTCGGCCAGCAGGGTGGCTGCGCGGATGACGCCGGCGCGGGGCAAGGACTGGAAGATCGGGCCGTCGGGATGGGCCAGCAGGGCTTCCTTGATCCGAGCCTCGAGCTGGTCCTGCTCGGTGCGCAGGGTGGTGAGTATGGCGACGAGCGTCAACACGATGACTTCGCTGGCTTCAGCTGCTGCGCCGGCGGTCCGGCCGGTGGCGGCGTTGCGTAGATGGGCTACCAGCCGGGTCGGGGTGTGGCGGCCGCAGTAGGCATTTGCCTTGAGCCAGTGCGCCATCCGGAGCTCGCTCAACCAGGCGGCCTTGGCTTCGGTCGGGAAACGCCGCAGGAAGGTCAGGCTGATGGGGATGTCGAGCTGGCTGAACAGGCCGATCGCGCCGGGGAAGTTGTGCTGCAGAACGGCCAGCAACTGGTTGTGCACCGCAACCCGGTGATCGATCAGGTCCTGCCGGGCACGGACCAGCATCCGCAACGCGATCGTCTCTTGGGCGTCGTGCTGCACCACTGCCCAGCGGCCGGCATCGGTGCGTAGCGCGTCGGCCAGGACGAAGGCGTCGAACCGGTCATCCTTGTTGCCCGCCGATCCGTAGCGGGCGCGTAGCGACTTCACCTGCCGGGCCGAGATCACCACGACTTCGAACCCATCGCGGAGCAGATGCTCGACCACGGGTCCGTCGCCACGTTCGATCCCGACCCGCTCCACGCCGTGGCGACGCAGCAGGACCGTGATCCTGGCCAGGCCCGGCTTGGAGTGCGGCACGGTGACTTCTTCGACCCGCTGTCCCTCGTCGTCGACGATGCACAGCGCGTGGTGCTGCCAGGACCAGTCGATCCCGGCGAAAGTGGGCGTAGCCTGCATTTCGAGTGCTCCTTCCGTCAGCCCACGGATTCAGCACTCCGGTCCGGGACGTGACGGTCGGTCGCTCACTGAGGCGCTCCAGGCCGGCAAGCCTTGGCGCATAGCCCTATGGCCGATCTGCACGTCCCGGGCCACCAAGCCCTGCAACTCTCAGCCAGGTCGTCCCCGAAGGGCGACTCGGTCAGCCTGGCAGTGACCCGATGGGCCCGGGGTGCAGACAAGAGGCCTACTCCTGTCTGCCACTAACGTCCACCAGTGAGGTCAGCCCGGGCCGGGGCGGATTCCACAGGTAGTTGAAAACCCTGTGGATAAGTTCTGCTCGTGGTACCCGCCGCCCACCGTGGCCGCCACGGCGGCCAGGCGGGCCCGGGTGACGTCGGCCACGGTCGCGTAGCCGGCGGCGTGCGCCTTGGACCCCGGCCGGGTCGCCGCGTCCTGGTCGACGCTGAGGCAGGTACGGGTGCCGCCGTCGGCCTCGTTCGCCAGCGCGACGGCGTGGCCCGTGCTCCCGCTGCCCGCACAGAGGTCGAGCACCCGGGCGTCGCTCGGCATGGTGTCCAGGATGCGGCGGACCAGCCCGGTGGGCTTGGGGGACTCGAAGACCGGGCCGAGCAGCGCCTTGAGCTCGGCGGCCGCGGTGTCGGTGGAGCCGACCTCCTCGGCGAGCCAGACCGTGCGCAGCTTCTTGCGTCGGCCCTCGTGCAGCCAGTCCCGCTGGAAGACGTCGACGCGGGGACCCAGGACGCCCCGGATGCTCCGGCAGACCAGGTCGTCGGGCCGCTCGTCGATGCGCGGACGGCTCCACCGCCACACCGCCGGCGTCCCGTCGCCGAAGACCGGCAGCACCTCCACCGCACCCTCGAACGGCACGGTGTCGACCCGCCCGGAGGCGGGGTCGCCCCACACCGGGAAGTGCAGGGTGCGGGCCGTGCGCGGGTTGAACTTCTTGTTGGTGTTGCGCAGCGGCAGGTGGCGGAAGCGGCGACCGTCCGGGTGGTGCTGCGGGAAGTCGGCGGCCTCGACCGTGTCCGGCGTGCTCGCGTCGAGCACGCAGTGCCGGGCGTCGCGGGCGTAGGCGAGGAGGTACTCGTGGCTGGTCGCGAACCCCCGGCCGAGCTGACGTCCCTTGGGGTTGAGGTTCACCACGACCTGGGCCAGCAGGTCGGCCTCGCCGAGGACGTCGTCCATCAGCAGCCGCAGGTGGGCGACCTCGCGGTCGTCGATGCTCACGAAGACCGCTCCGGTCGGGTGCAGCACCTCGCGGGCGGCCTCCAGGCGCGGCCGCATCCACGCCGTCCAGGCGGCGTGGTCGCCGAGGTCGTCGGCGTAGCTGAACGCGTGCCCGGTGTTGTAGGGCGGGTCGACGTAGACGAGGTCGACGGTGGCGGGTGGGAGCGCCCGCAGGACCTCGAGGTTGTCGCCGGCGACGAAGGTGTTCGTCACGGGTGCCGGGCCCGCACCCTGCGTCATGCGCCGACCCTAGGGCGTGGGGCCGGGCGGGCACCCCCGGACACGGTCACCCCGGGGGTTGGGAGCGCCGGGCGATGATGGTGACGTGCTTCCCCCGCAGCGCCAGCGCACGCTCACGGTGATCTCGGTCGTCGTCACCGCCGTCGCACTGACGGCCTTCCTCGCGTTCGCTCCGGGGACGGCGGCGCGGGTGCGGTCCCTGGTCGGTCTCGAGGGCGTCGCACGCGCCGACGCCCCCGGGACGCCGTACGCCTTCCTCCGGGAGGACCCCGTCACCGGCGACCCGGTCGCCTGGGACCGCTGCCGCCCGGTCGAGTACGTCGTCAACCCCGCCGGGGCGCCCGCCGACTGGCCGACCCTGCTGGACGACGCGGTGTCGCGGATGGAACGCGCGTCCGGCCTGACCCTGACCTCCCTCGGGGAGACCGCGGACCGTGACTTCGACGACCGCGACGCCCTCGGCTACTCGCCGGACCCCGTCCTGATCGGGTGGGCCGACGCCGACGAGGTGCCCGACCTCGCCGGGGACGTCGCGGGCATCGGCGGCGCCGTCGCGACCGGTGACCGCCGGGGCTACCGCCTGCGCACGGGCGCCATGGTGCTCGACCGCGACCTCTTCGCCGACCTCGCGGCCGACGGTCGGCAGGACGTCGCCGGCGCGATCATCCTGCACGAGCTCGGCCACGTGGTCGGTCTCGACCACGTCGACGACCCCGGCGAGCTGATGAACGCCGAGGGCGTCTCCCCCCGCCCCCGCTTCGGCCCCGGCGACCTCCAGGGGCTCGCCGCGCTGGGCGACGTGCCCTGCGGCTGACGCACGGTCCCCCGCCCGACCCCCTGGCGCCCGGAGGTCGAGCGCGCGCCCGCCCGGCGGTCGAGAGCGAGCGCCACCGGTGGTCGAGGAGCGAGCGAAGCGAGCGTCACGAGACCGGGCCAGCGACTCCGGTGGTCGAGGAGCGAGCGCCAGCGAGCGATCACGAGACCCGGCCGTGCAGCACCCCGGTGGTCGAGGAGCGAGCGCCAGCGAGCGTCACGAGACCCGGCGCGGGTGCCCGATGACCTTCAGCGAGGTGCTGGTGGGTTCAGGGGCGCCGGTGGAAGGTGACCTTGTTGTCGGCGTGGGTCGTCATCGCATACGCCGGGTCGTGGGCCCGGGCGTGGTGGTGGGGGCACAACAGGCGCCCGTCGTCGATGTCGGTCGTTCCCGCCCTGGGAGAACGGCTTCTTGTGGTGGGCGTGACACAACCCCGGCGGCCAGTCACAGCCCCTCGCGGTGCAGCCCTGGTCGCGGGCGTGCATCGCGTAGGTCTGCGCTGCGGTGTAGCCCCGCCGGGCCCTGCCCTGGTGCAGGACCTCGCCCTTCCCGCCGAGGACGACGGGGATGATCCGCGCCTCGCACGCCAACCGGGTCGCTTGCGCGGCGGAGATGGGGGTGCCGTCGTCGAGGGTCGCGGTCCCCAGCCCGGTCAGCATCGAGTCCAGGGGGAAGGTGACCAGGAACGTGCCGTCGATCCGGCCGAGCTTCGGGTGCGGTGTCGCGGGGGTAGGTCTCGATCAGCTCGCAGAACGCCTCCCCCATCTTCACCGCCGACGGGCGGCCCTTGACCCAGGTCCGCTTCTCACCCGCCTCGCTGCTCCCGGGGTCGGGGGTGCAGTTGACGTGGCCGGGGGCAGCGAACGCGAGGAGCAGCTTCTGCAGCATCCTCCCCTGGGCCTCGGGGATGGTGAACCTGCCGTGCGCGACCCCGTGGGCGTCGAAGGCCAGGCGTCAGGCGCCGCTTCTGGGCGGCCTTGGCTTCGGCGGCCTCGAGGCGTTTGCGGTCGATCTCTTCGCCGACCTGGGGTGCGATCAGGGTCAGGACGTGCGCGGCGAGGCGGGCCAGGGCGACGGGGTCGAAGTCGGCTGCGTACCCGACCAGCGCCTCCTCAGCCTGCGCCAGCAAGGAGCCGTCGAGGTCGTCGGGGAGGTCCTCCAACGCGGTCGGTGATGACGCGGGCCTGGTCGGCGTTCACCGCACCCGTGGCGAGGGCGTGCGGACCCGGTGCCACCGTGACTCGAGCGAGGTCGCGAGGCGTACCTGCCCGGCCACCACGTTCTTGCGGGTGCGGGTGGCGTTGGCGGCCCAGACCGCGGTCGAGGTGCACCCGGTCTCGGAGCCGACCTTGACCTGCTCGGCGTGGGCGAGGACGGCGTACTCGTAGGCCGCGAGCCTGGCTTTCAGGTCGGCGAGGGCGACGATGGTCTCGCGGGTGACCGCCGCATCCAGCGCGAACAACGGGCCGTTCGGCGAGGGCGGTGACGCCGGCCGACAGCGTGCGGACACCGGTGGGCACGGGGTGCCGGGTGGTGGTGTCCTCGTCGGTGGCCATGGATCAATCCAAGCAGTCACCGCCGACAGTCCTGTGCTGTTTCCACAGGTCAGGGGCGGTTCTGCACAACCGCGGGAGCAACAGTCGATCAAAGATTCGGTAACAACGATCGCCGGCTATCCGACCAAGGTCGGTCTCGCCTCGACGATCTGCAGTGGCTCGAGCTCACCAGCGACCGTCACGCTGCCCGGCACCGGGACGAACGGGCCGCCGTTCACGCTGAACTGTGCCGTGTAGGTGGTGTCGACCCCGACCTGCACCTCACCGGCCTGGAGGTAGCGATGGGTCACGTCGAGCTGTGGGTACGCCGCTCCCGGGCCCGTGGTCCGGAGGCTCTCGCCGTCCCCGAACACCCAGGTGTACGACGCCGCGCTGATCTGGAGGTCGACCTGTTGGCCGAGCAGGGTGATGGTGCGGGTGAGGTCGCCGCCCTCGGTGTAGAAGTTCGTCTCGAAGTTGACCAGCGTGCGGCCGTTCGGCGGCTGCACCTCGATCTGAGAAGCCGGCAGCGGCACCTGCCGCAACGCTTCTGCCACGAGACCCGTTGTCACCTGCGGTGGGGCCGGGGGTGCGGCCGGACCTGCAGCCGGTGCAGCAGCCACGGCAGCGACCGGCTCGGCGGGTTCGGCCGGGTCGGGCGGGGCGCATACGTCGAGGGGGTTGGCGCCGAGCGACGAGGGCACCGCCCTGCACTCGAAGGGGACCGCCATCGGGACCGGCTCCGTGGGCGCTGCGATCACGGGGTAGGCGGGTCCGGCAGGGGCCGGGCTCGGGGCGTCGAGCGGAGACGGGGTCGGCGACGAGCGGGCGCCGGGCCGGGCTGGGTTGTTGGGGTCGACGCCAGATGTCGAGTTACCCGAATGACTCGCAGTCGGTGATGCAATCTCGTCCTGGCCCGTCAGCGACGTTCGCAGTCGCAATCGTCCGCAGCGTGAGCACCCGCAGACGCGCGCAGACGACGACGATCGGCCAGACAGTGCGAGTGTCCGCCAGCTCATCGACTGCAAGAACCCAACGTTGCTGATCAGCCACACTGACGCGTCTTCGCGCAACAGCTGAACCGAAGATCGCGACTGCGGCCTCGAACTGGACATCGGCTTTGCGCCGGCACTCCGATAGACGCTCCCGCCGGCAGTCCTGACTCCGCGCATCGACAGTCTGCCGTCCACAACGCAGGCGTCTTCAGACCGTCCAGCCCTGAGTGTCGAAGTAACCGCCGTTGTCGAAAGATTTCGTCGATCGGGCTCGATGAACGGCGCACATCCTGCGCAATCTGCAGCGTGTAGCGCTCGCACATTCCCCGCGTATCCCCGTCCTGGAGCGCAGCGTTCCGCGCCTCGACCCACGCCCGCACCGTCTCCTCACGATCGAGTGCCCGCGGCTCCGGAGATTGACTGGCCGACGCACTCACCGACGCGCTCGGCGACGCCCCGCCCGAGGGCTCGGCGAACCGTGGCTCCGGCTCGCCGCCGCACCCGGCCGCTCCGAGCAGCAGGGTGGCGACGACGCCCGCCGTACTGACGAACCCGAGTCGTCCCACGCGTCATCCTCCGAGATCCCCCGGGACTCCCCAGGCCCGGGTCGGACTGATCGGCAGGCTAACCCGGCGACCCGCCCCCGGCCCAGCCCTCCGGCCGGATCTGTGGACAGCGCGCGTGACCGACGCCACCCTCGAGCGTTGTGCTTGCCATGACCGTCCGCCTGCCCCTGCTGCTCGGGTCCGCGCTGCTCACCGGCGCGCTCGCCCTCCCCACCGCGACCACCGCGACCGCCGGCACCGCCCTCGCCGCACCCGCCGCGGCGACGACCAGCACCGCGACCGCCGCGACCGCCGCATCGTCGACCACCACGAACGGCTGCCTGACCAGCGTCCCGGACCCCGGCACGGACGCGCCGGTCGAGATCTGCTGGACCCTGTTCCGCCCCGCCGGCGCGGACCGGTCCTCGCGGGTCCCGATGATCATGCACAGCCACGGCTGGGGCGGGTCGCGGGAGACCGAGGCGTCCGCGTTCGGCGACTTCCTGCGCCGCGGGTACGGCGTGCTGTCCTTCGACCAGCGCGGGTTCGGCGAGTCCGGGGGCCAGGCCCAGGTGATGGACCCGGCGCACGAGGGCGTCGACGTACGCACGCTCGTCGAGATGGTCGCGGGGCTGGACTGGGTGCAGCAGGACGCGCCCGGTGACCCCCGGCTCGGCGCGATCGGAGGCAGCTACGGCGGCGGCTACCAGTTCGTCGGCGCCTTCGAGGAGCTCCGCACCCGCGGCACACCGGTCTTCGACGCGCTGGCGCCCGAGATCACCTGGCACGACCTGAGTCAGAGCCTGGCCCCCGAGGACGTCGTACGGGTCGAGTGGGCAGCCGTCCTCGCGGCCGCGGCGGTGCCGACCGACGCCCTGCCGCCCTCCGTCTACCAGGCGCTGGTCGAGGGCGCCGCGACCGGCCGCTGGCCCGACGGCGGGGGCCCGCTCGGCAGCGACATCGACGCGTTCATGGAGGACAACGGCCCGCGCCACCACGTCGCGCAGGGACGCCGTCTCGACATCCCGGTCCTGCTCGGCCAGGGCACCACCGACAGCCTGTTCCCGCTCGAGCAGGGCCTGCGCAACTGGCAGCGCGCGATCACCCCGGCGGCCCGCCGGGACAGCATCTTCGTGGGGTACAACGGCGGCCACGTGCTCCCGTCGGTCTTCCCGCGCGGCGTGGAGGTCACCTCCGACCCCTGCAGCGCGCGCCTGGCCGGCAGCGACTTCCGGGCCCTGACCCTGCGGTTCTTCGCCGAGCAGCTGCGCGGTCGCGACACCGGCCTCCGCGGCTACGGCCGCTACCACCTCGCCACCCGCGACAGCACCTGCACCACCGTCCGTACGGTGGCCGCCGACCGCGCCGTGGACGTCGGGACCGTGCGTACGCCGACCGTGGCCGGCCCGCCGGTCGCCACGCTCGTCGAGGCCGGGCCCGTCCGCGTGGCCGGCACGCCGTACCTGACCGGGGACGTCACGACCCCGACACCGGGCAGCCGCGCGTTCTACGGCCTGGCCGTCGGCACCAGCCCCGCCGACGCCACCCTGGTCCAGAACAACGTCCTGCCGCTCGACGAGCCGACCGCCGTCACGGCCGAGCGGCGCCGGGTCGACCTGCCGTCGGTCGCCGTGGACGTGCCGCGCGGGGAGAACCTCTACCTCCTCTCCAGCCCCGTCAGTGACACCTTCGTGGGGATGAGCGGGCGCGTCCCGGGGCTCGTCACGATCGAGGACGGAGTCGTGCATCTGCCGGTGGTGGGCCGCTGAGGCACCTACCCTGACCGGGTGCGTCCCCCCCGCTACGCCGCCGCGCTCGTCGCGACCGGCCTCCTCGCCCTGCTCCCGCTGACCTCCCACGCCGCGGTCACCAGCCCCGGCGACCCCGCCGACCCCGGTGACGCCGCCGGTCGCGGTGGCGCCGCGCCGGCCCGTACGAGCGCCGCGCCCGCCGCGAGCGACGAGGAGCACCAGCACTCCTCCGACGGCGTGGTCGGCGAGATCGCACCCCGCGTCCCGCCGGCCGCCCGCGGGCGCGTGACCAGCCGTGCGCTGCGCTCCTGGCAGGTGGCGCCGGGGGTGACCGCCCGGTCGTGGGAGCGCACCGACTACCGCGGCGCGGTCCGCTACCACCTCGTCCGGGTCGACCCCGACGAGCCGGGCGTACGCCTCGACTACGCGCGCCGGGGACGGGTCCGCAACACCGCCCCGCTGACCCGCATCCTGGCCGCCGACGAGGCCGTCGCCGGCATCAACGGCGACTTCTTCGACATCAGCCGCACCGGCGCCCCGCTGGGCACCGGCCTCGACCTCGACCGGGGACTCCTGCACGCCCGGGTGCAGTACTGGAACGAGTCGTTCTACCTCCGCGGCAACGGCTCCCCCGCGATCGGCACCCTGCCGATGCGGACCACGATCAGCGAGCACCCGGACGTCCGGGTCACCAACTACAACGCCCCGTGGGTGATGCCCGACGGGCTCGGGGTCTACACCCGGGCGTTCGGCGCGCAGCCGGGGTACGACGCCACGCAGGGCCAGCGCTCCGACATCCGCGTCGTCACGGTGCGCGACGGCCGGGTGACCTCGCGCGCCACCACCCTGCCGACCAGCGGGCGGGTCCGCGGCACCATGCTCGTCGGCCGCGGGCCCGGCGCCGCGGCCCTGGCCCCGTTCACGGTGGGCTCGCGCGTCACCGTCGAACCGGGCGTGGCGGGCCGGGCGGGCATGGCGATCACCGGCGACGCGGTCCTGCTGGCCCGGGGCCGGGTGCAGGTCACCGACGACCGCGAGATGCACCCGCGCACGGCCGTGGGCATCGACCAGGACACCGGGGACGTGCTGCTGCTCGCCGTCGACGGTCGTCAGGACTTCAGCCGCGGCCAGACCATGGTCGAGCTGGCCCGGACGATGCAGCGGCTCGGCGCCGAGAAGGCGTTGAACCTCGACGGCGGCGGTTCCACGACGATGGTGGCGCGGCGGTCCGACGGGTCGACCAGCGTCGTCAACTCGCCCTCCGACGGCGCGCAGCGCCCGGTCGCCAACGCGCTCGAGGTCACCTACCGCTAGGCCGGCACCGCGACCAGGGCCACGAAGGTCACCGGCAGCAGGCACTGCACGTTCGCCTTGGACGGGACCGCGCGCACCGTCCACGACGTGTCGTCGCCGCCCTCGAGCAGCACGTCGGCCGGCTCGTCGCAGCCCACCTCCACCACCGCCGCCCTCAGCTCCAGCCCGGGCGGCACCGCCGCCGCGTCGATGGCGTCGAGGAGGGGGACCCGGCCCGGCGGCTCGAGCGCGGCGGCGTACGCCGCTGCGTCCTCCGGCAGCGCGACCGGCGCCGGGACGCTCTGGGTGGCGCCGCCCGCGTTCGACAGGGCCACGACGTCGAGCACCCGCGCCGACGCGGGCGGGTCGGGGTCCTGGGCGGAGGTCGGGGCGGGGGCCGGCACGGCCTCGTCGTCGTCCTCACCTCCGCCGGCACAGGCGGTGGCGGCGAGCAGGAGGGTCGCCAGGGCCGTGGCCGCGCCGCGTCGTCGTCGCATGGTCCTGGGACGGTAGCCCGGGGCCGCCGGTTCCGGCCCCGACCGGCTCGTCACGGTCGGGCTGGCAGGCTCGGGACGTGCCCGCCCGACGCTCCTTCACGCCCGCCGAGCTCGAGACCTACCGCGACGTCACCGTGCCCGACCTCGTCGACGGCGACGTGAGGCTGCTCTTCGTGGGCATCAACCCCGGGTTGTGGACCGCCGCGACCCAGACGCACTTCGCCCGGCCCGGCAACCGGTTCTACCCCGCGCTGCTCGCCGCCGGGATCATCGAGCGGCGCGTCGACCCCGCCGCCGGCATGACGCCCGAGGACCGCGCGCACCTGCTCGAGCGCGGGATCGGGATCACCAACCTCGCGCCGCGGGCCACCGCGAGGGCCGCCGAGCTGACGACCGAGGAGCTGCAGGACGGTGGCCGGCGGCTGACCGACCTGGTCCGCCGCGTGCGCCCGCGGGTGGTGGCGGTCGCCGGGGTGACGGCCTACCGGACCGCGTTCGGCGAGCCGCGCGCGCGTACCGGCCTGCAGGAGCGCGACCTCGCCGGCGCCGAGCTGTGGGTCGTGCCGAACCCGAGCGGGCTGAACGCGCACGACACCGTGGCGACGCTCGCGACGGCGTACGCCGGGGCCGCCCGCGCCGCCGGCGTCGTGCCCGCCTGACCGCGTCCCCGGTTCGGCCGGGCCTGTGGAGGAGCGGTCGCGCGGATCGCGAGGAAGGGCGATCGTTGCCGTCATGGACGACGACCTCACCGACGAGCACACCGACGACTCCTCCGACCCGGGCTGCATCCGCCCCACGATCTCCTCGCAGGCCGACCTCGAGCAGCTCTGGCGGGTGCTCATGCGACCTCTCGGGTTCTCCCGGACCAGCCTGTGGGTGATGCTCGTGGCAGCCGACGGGCGGCCGCTGCCGACGCTGACCGAGATCACCGACCTCGCGCCCCTGCCCGACCCCGGGGAGACCCGGTCGATGGTGGCGTTCCTCGGCGACCTGGTCGCCGAGCACGTGCCCGGCGGGCGGGTCGCGCTGCTGCGCACCCGACCGGGCCGCGGGCGCGCCCGCCACGACGACCTCGCCTGGGCCGCCGCCCTCCACACCGCCTTCGCCGCGGTGGGCGTACCCGCCCACGTCGTGCACCTGGCCACCGACGACCAGGTGCTCCCGCTGCCGCTGGACGCCCTCCCGATCTCGGCCTGAGACGGGCGGCGGCCCCGGCCCGGGTCAGCGCTCGCGCACCTGCCGGATGACCGACGCCAGGTCCAGGTGGTTCTCCTCGCGCCACCGCTGCAGCCGCCTGCGCTCCGCGCGGCGCGACACCAGACCGGTGCCGGCCCGCTCGTGGTGCCAGCGCAGGGCGTCCTCCGCGTACGCCACGACCGCCACCGGACGGGCCGCCCGGATCGCGTCCAGGGCCTCCAGCGGGTCCCAGCCCAGCCCCAGCAGCACCGCGAAGCCGGCGCTCGGACCCCGGTTGACCCCCATGTGGCAGTGGGTGAGCACCGTCGTCCCCGGCTGCTCCAGCGCGTCGAGCGCCCAGGAGACCGTGCGGTCGAACCAGGCCGCGGGCACCCGCTGCCCCCGGTCGTCGATCCCGTCCCACCGGTAGTCCACCGTCGGCAGCCGCCGCCAGGTGTCGGTGTCGCGCCACTCGATGCGGGCGTCGAGGACGTGCGTGACACCGGCGCCGGTCAGCTCGAGCGCCTGGTCCAGGGCGGTCTCGGGGTCCGGGTGCAGGTCACCCCCCACCAGCAGGCGGTCGGTGACGAAGTGGGCGTTGGCGAGGCGGAGGTCGGGGTGCGGCGGCATGGCGGGACCAGACTACGAGCCGCGACCGACACCCGTACCGGCGTCGACGCCCCGGTGCCCGGGGGTGGGGCCGGCCCAGGGTAGACAGGGCGGATGCGAGCCATCGGAGTCATCGAGTACGGCGGCCCCGGGGCCCTGCGGGAGATCGAGCTGGACCCGGAGCCCCTCGGGCCCGACGAGGTGCGCATCGCGGTGACCCACGCGGCGGTGAACCCCACCGACACGCTGCTGCGCAGCGGTGCCCGCGCCGCGGGCGACCGCGCGCCCGACGTCGCCGACGTGCCCGGGATGGACGTCGCGGGCCGCGTGGTCGACCTCGGCACCGGGATCGGCGAGCGCGACGGCGAGTGGCTCTCGATCGGCGACCCGGTGATGGGGATCGTGCTGCCCGCGGGGCAGCACGGCGGCTACCGCAGCGACGTCGTCCTGCCGGCCGACTCCGTGGCCCGGGCGCCGGACGGCGCCACCGGCGCGAGCGCGAGCACCCTGCCGATGAACGGCCTCACCGCGTGGCTGGCGCTCGACCAGCTGGCCCTCGAGCCCGGCGCGACGGTCGCGGTGACCGGCGCCGCCGGCGCCTTCGGCGGCTACGTCGTCCAGCTGGCCAAGGTGCGCGGCCTGCGGGTCGTCGCCGACGCCGCCGAGGCCGACCGGGACCTCGTCGCCGACCTCGGCGCCGACGTCGTGGTCGAGCGCGGTGACGGGTTCGCCGACGCGGTGCTGCGCGAGGTGCCCGAGGGCGTCGACGGTCTCGCCGACGGGGCGCTGCTCGGGGAGAAGGCGCTGCCCGCCGTGCGCGACGGGGGCGCCGTGGCCACCGTCCGCGGCTGGGAGGGCGACGGCAGCCGTGGCCTGCGGGTCACCCCGGTCTGGGTGCGCGAGGCCGCGCACCGCCGGGACGCGCTCGAGGAGCTCCGGGCACTGGCCTCCGACGGTCGGCTCACGCTGCGCGTCGCCGACGTCCTGCCGGCCGCCCGCGCCGGCGAGGCGCACCGCCGGCTCGAGGCCGGCGGCGTCCGCGGCCGCCTCGTGCTCGACCTGCGCTGACCCGCCGCCGCGAGGGTCATCTCGACCGCGCGCGAGGGTCATCTCGACCGGGCGCGAGGGTCATCTCGGCCGGTCGGGAGCGTCATCTCGTCAGGTGAGGCGCCAGACCCCCGGCGACGGGGCGACCAGGAGGCCCTGGTCGGCGAGGTTCTTGCGCGCCGTGCGGCAGGCGGTGCGCCAGCGCAGCTCACCGGTCGGGCCCGTCTCCCGGTCCCCGGGACGGAACACCTCGGCCATCCGCTCGCCCACGGCGACCATCACGTCCTCGGCCGCACCCTCGCCGCCGAGGTCCTCCAGGACCGCCACGACGTGCGGCTCGAGGTCCGCGGCCGGGGTGTGGCGACGGGCCCGCGCCGGGGGTGGGGGCTTGGTGGAGGTGCCGGTCGCCCGCGGCGCCCGGGTGGTGCGCACCGGGGACGCCCGGGGCGGGGGCTCCGGCGGCGGGGCCGGCGGGTTGCCGTGGATGCAGGTGCTCAGCGGCAGGTCGCAGTGGTCGCAGTAGTCGTCGATGTCGCTCACCCTCTCTCGCTGTCGAACCTACGTCGTCCCCGCCGAGCCCGCGCGAGCGGTCACCACCGCCCGTGGACCTCGGCGCGGATCCGCTCGTCGTAGATCCGCCGCACGCCCTCGTGCAGCGCTCCGGTCAGCGCCGGGAGCGCCCCGGCCGCGGCGTTCGCGCGGGCCTGGTCGGCCGAGCGGGCCCCGGGGATGACGGTCGAGACGCCGTCGAGCTGGGCCACCCACGCGATCGCGGCCTGCGCGGCCGTGGCGCCCTCGGGACCGTGCTCGCGCACCAGCGCACCGAACTCCTGCGCCGCGGCCAGCCCGGTCTCCCACGCGACGCCGCTGAAGGTCTCCCCCACGTCGAAGGCGCTGCCGTCGCGGTTGAAGGTGCGGTGGTCGTCGGCGGCGAACGTGGTGGAGGAGTCGTACCGGCCGCTGAGCAGGCCCGAGGCCAGGGGCACCCGCGCGACGATGCCCACCCCGGCCTCGCGGGCCGCGGGGAGCACCGCGTCCAGCGGCTTGAGCCGGAACGCGTTCAGGATGATCTGGATCGAGGCGACGTGCGGGCGCGCGATCGCGGCCAGCGCCTGGTCCACGGTCTCGACCGAGACCCCGTACGCCCCGATGGTGCCGTCCGCGACCAGCGCGTCGAGCGCCTCGTAGGTGGCGTCGTCCTGGATCGTCGCGGTCGGCGGGCAGTGCAGCTGGACCAGGTCCAGGGTCTCCACCCCGAGGTTCTCGCGGGACCGGTCGGTCCAGGCGCGGAACGCCTCCGCGGTGTAGAGCTCCGGCTCCTGCGCCACCCGGCGGCCCATCTTGGTGGCCACCGTGACGCCGTGGTCGGGCGGGAGGTCGCGCAGGAACGCCCCGAGCACCCGCTCGCTGCGGCCGTCGCCGTAGACGTCCGCGGTGTCGAGGAAGCGCACCCCGGCGTCGTAGGAGGCCTCCAGCACCTCCCGGGCGTCGGCCTCGCTGACCTCGCCCCAGTCGGCCCCGAGCTGCCAGGTGCCGAGCCCGACGACCGAGACGTCGCGCTGCTCGCGGCCACGGTGCGAGGAGATGAGGGTGCGGTGCTGCACGGGGTGCCTCCGAGGGTCGTACGGACGGGTGCCCGACGCTAGTGCGCGCCCGCGCCACCCTCCTCCGAGGGGTCGCGGACCGACCTACCGGCGACGCAGCAGCACCAGCACCTCGTGGTGCGCGGTCTGCGGGAACATGTCGAAGACCCGGCCGCGCACCGGTGCCCACGAGGGCATCGCGTCCAGGTCGCGGGCCAGCGACCCGCTGTGGCAGCTGGAGTAGAGGACGTGCCGGGCCCCGGACGCCTCCAGCCAGGCGGCGAGGCCCTCGCCGATCCCGCGGCGCGGGGGGTTGACCACGACGAGGTCGGGGGCGTGGTCCTGGCGGGACACCCACGCGGTGGCGTCGGCGGTCTCGAAGCGCACCCCGTCGAGGCCGGCCCGGGCGGCGCTCTCCCGGGCCGCGACGACCGCCTCCGCGCTGAGCTCGACCCCGACCACGTCGGGCACGCCCGCACCGGCCAGCGTCAGCGCGAACCCGCCGACACCGCAGTAGAGGTCCCACGCACCGCGCGCCCCCAGGTCGCGGGTCCACGCGGCCGCCTCGGCGTACAGCGCCGCGGCCACGGCGCTGTTGGTCTGGAAGAAGCCCTGCGGTCGCAGGCGCAGGTCCAGCCCCGCCAGCCGCAGCGGCAGCGCGGCGTCCTCGGTGAGCAGGACCTCCTCGGGCCCCTCGAGCACCGCCTTGTGCTCGGGCTGGAGGTTCACCGAGGCCACCACCAGCGCCGGCAGCTGCTCGCGCAGCCAGGGCAGGTGCTTGCGCAGCCGGGGCAGCGACTCGGTGCTGCGGAGCACCAGGCGGACCATCAGCCCGCCGTCCGGCGCGACCGTCGCCAGCACGTGCTTGAGCTCGCCGCGACGGGTCGGGACGTCGTACGGCACCAGCCGGGCGCGGGTGACCAGCGCGGCCAGCACCGGCAGCGCGTCGTGCAGCGCCTGCTCGTGCAGGCCGCAGTGCCGCAGGTCGACGCCGTGGCCGGCACGGTCCAGGATGCCGAGCGTGGGCTCCTCGACCGTGCCGCCGACGACCATCTTGGCCTTGTTGCGGAAGCCCTCCTCGGCCCGCGCGACGGGCGCCTCCCACACCAGTCCGGGGCGCTCGCCCAGCGCGGCGACGGCCGCGGCGTGCACCGCGGCGAGCTGGTCGGCGTACGGCTGCCCCATCCAGGCGCAGGACCGGCAGGTCCCGGCGTCGAAGTAGTCGCACTGCACGCGCGCAGGCTACGGGCCTCAGGCGGGCCCGGGGGCGCGCCCACCGATGAGGTCCGGTGCCGCCGCCGGTCGGTACCGTCCGAGAACCCGTCCGCGCCCGTACCGACCCCGGAGGCAGCCATGTCCGTCCAGCTCAACGCCTACCTGAACTTCGACACCACCACCCTCGAGGCGATGACGTTCTACCAGTCCGTGCTCGGCGGCACCCTGGAGGTGATGACCTTCGGGGACTACGGGGCCGAGGGTGCCGCGGCCGACCTCGTGATGCACGCGAACCTGGTGACCGAGGACGGCTTCGTGCTGATGGCCTCCGACCGCACCCCCGAGATGGGTGCGGTGGTGCCCGGGGAGCAGACCCACCTGTGCCTCAGCGGGGACGACCGGGACCAGCTGCACCGGTGGTGGGAGGGCCTCGGCCAGGGCGGCGAGGTGCACATGGCCCTGGAGAAGCAGATGTGGGGCGACGAGTACGGCGACCTGACCGACCGCTTCGGGCAGCGGTGGATGTTCAACATCGCGCTGGGTGGCCAGCCTCGGCCAGTCCTGACCGGCCGGTCCTGACCGGCCGGTCCTGACCCGATGGCTTCTCAGCGTCGCCGGGGGCCGGCGGCGCAGCTGAGGCAGGTGGCCGCCGCCGGGCGCGCCTCCAGGCGCTCCGGGGCGATCGGCCGGCCGCAGTCGGTGCAGGTGCCGTAGGTCCCCGCCGCCACCCGGTCCAGCGCCGCGTCGGTCGCGGCGAGGTGGCGCACGGCCTGCTGCACCAGCGAACCGGTCTGCGACCGCTCGAAGGCGATCGTGTGCCCCTCGGGGTCGTGCTCGTCGTCGGCGTTGGTGTCGCGGGAGGCGTCGACGACCTCGGCGTAGTCGGCGCGCAACCCGTCCAGGCGGCGGCGGGTGCGGTCGCGGTCGGCGAGCAGCGCCGGACGGGGGTCGTCCATCCGCGGAGCCTAGGACCGCCGGGCCGGCCGCGCGGGCGCGCGGCGCGGGAGCCGGTGCAGCACGACGTCGAGGAGCCGGCCGTCGTCGACGGTCGCGCTCATCCAGGTGCAGTACGGCTGCTGCCTCCGGTCGGTCGGCGACCCGGGGTTGAGCAGGCGTACGCCGCGCGGGGTCGTGGTGTCCCAGGGGATGTGGCTGTGTCCGAAGACCAGCACGTCGAGGTCGTCGTAGGTCGCGTCGACCCGCTCCTCGCGGCGCAGCTTCTGACCCGTCTCGTGCACCACGCCCAGGCGGAGCCCGCCGAGGTCGGCCCGCGCCACCTCGGGGAGCCGGGCGCGCAGGCCGGGTCCGTCGTTGTTGCCGAAGCAGGCCACCAGACGCCGGGAGGACCCCTCGAGCAGGTCGAGGGTCGCCTCGTCCACCCAGTCGCCGGCGTGGACCACGACGTCCGCGGCACGCACCGCGTCCAGCAGGTCGGCGGGCAGGACCGTGGCGCGCCGCGGCAGGTGGGTGTCCGCGGTGAGGACGAGCGACAGCGACGTCACGAGCCGACCTCCCGCGGGCCGCCGTTCAGAAGACCACCCCGTGCCAGGAGGACGCGCACCCGTGGCACACGTCGGGCGCGAACCTGGTCTCGGGCGCCTGCGGCCGACGGCAGTAGCGGCACCAGCGGAAGGAGCGCCGGCGCGAGGCCTCGATCCCACGCGCCACCTCCCGCCCCCGGTCGGCGAGCTGGTGCTCCGGCACGTAGACCTCCCCTCCCGGCTGGTGCTCCAGCCCGTGGGTTCCGTGGGTCCAGACCCCCTCCGGCCGGGCCAGGAACACGCCGTGCCCGAAGACCCGCACCATCAGCTGGGCGGGCTCACCGGCGACGTGCCACGGCGTGACGTCGTGCGGGACCAGGTCGTCGGGGTCCAGGCCGCCCGACGGGTCCGCGTCGTAGTCGTGCGCCGGCGCCCTCTCGCTGCGCCGCCAGCCGGCCCCGATCACCTCGGCCAGGTCGCCGGCCTCCCACCCGAGCACCGCGGCGAGGTCGTCGATCGCGTCGTCCCGGTCGTCCCGGTCGTCCCCGTCGCTGACGCCCGGGCCGTCGACCGCGGGCCGCCTCACGTCCCCCACCCCAGGTCCAGGGTGTCCTCGCCGGCGTCGACCTCGGCGACCAGCGGCGCCTGCACGCTGCGCCGCCGCCGGGCGACGTCGCCGGTGCCCGGGCGGGGGCCGTCGGAGACCAGCCGCAGCGCCTGGCGCAGCGCGGTCAGGACCAGCTCGAGGTCGAGCCCGGCGTCCGTGACGAGGCCGCGCAGCCCGGGCGCCTCGGCCGACCCGGTGCGCAGCTGGACCAGCTGCCGGATGATCTGGTGGCGGTCGTGCCCGAACAGCCCGGCCACCGTGGCGGGGCGGACCGGGCCGAGCACCAGCAGCTCGACCAGACCGGCGACCTCGAGGGCGCCGTGGTCCAGCACGGCCAGCCCCCACGGACCGACCGGGCCGTCCGGGCCGACCGGGTCGACGGGGCCGACCGGACCCGCCGGGGCTTCCCCGGGCACCGGGCCGGCGGGGGCCGGATCGTCCTGGGGCTCGTCGAGGAAGCGGCTCCCCCCGACCCGCTCCACGAGCCGGCGGGCCACGTCGTCCATCACCGAGGTGAACAACCGGGCGGCGACGACCAGGTGCGACTCGCAGAACGGCAGGGCGAGCACCTCCAGCCGCATCACCACCGCATCGCCCCGCTCGACGAACTTGAAGGTGCCGTGCTCCTCGTTCAGCAGCGCGACCTCACGGCGTACCGCGTCCGCGTCGGTCGGGTCGTGCACGAGCTCGGCGAACAGCTCCACCACCGGCCGGTCCTCCGGCACGCTGACCCAGCACACGCTGCTGCCCTCGCGGATCGGCACGTCACCCTCGGCGTCGTGGCGCACCTCGCCGAGCATCCGGCCGAGCGCGTCGTCGACGAGCTGCTGCAGGTGGTCCCGGTCGTGGGGCGTCACGACCCCGTCGGCCGGGCCGGCCGGGCCGGCCGGGCCACCCTCCCGCGCCGCGGGTCCCTCACCGGGCCGGGCCCCGGTCCGCGGCGGCGCGGGATCGTGCTCGAGGCCCTCGGCGCCGAGCATGCTGGGGTGCAGGACGACCAGCTCGTCGCGCAGCACCTCCACCACCCTCGCCGCAGCCCGGTCGACCTGGTCGCGGGGGTGCTGCTCGTCCCGGTGGCCCTCGTGGACGTCGATGGCCAAGGTCAGCACGTCGTCGACGGCGACGAGGACGCCCAGGCCGGGGCGCCGGCCCGTCCGCTGCGGCAGCTCGGGGGCGAAGACGGTCACCGCGCCGCCGGTCGCGGTCGCGTCGACCCGGTCGGCCAGACGGACCCGGAACCGTGACCAGGCGGCCTCGACGGCCGCGTCGAAGCCCCCGTCGTCGTCCTGCCCGCGCCCGTCGTCGTCCTGCCCGCACCCGTCCGTCCGGTCCGGCTCGTCGTGCCCGTCGTGCTCGTCGTGCTCGTGCCCCATGTCGCCTCCAGGGTCGGCGCCCGGCCACCCCGACCGGACACCGACGACGGTAGGCGCGAGCACCGACAGCCCTTCCGTCCCCACGCCGGGGGGAGCAGGATGCACGTCATGGCGTACGACGAGGAGCTCGCCGCCCGGGTACGCGCGCTGCTGGCGGACCGGGCCGGCTGGAGCGAGCGGCGCATGTTCGGCGGCCTCGCCTTCCTGTGCTCGGGCCACATGGCGGTCGCCGCGGCCGGTGGTGCCGGCGGCGGCAAGGGCGGCGGCGGGCTGATGGTCCGCCACGACCCCGCCGACGGGCTGCTCGCCGAGGCGCACGTGGCGCCGATGGAGATGCACGGCAGCACCACGGCCGGGTGGTTGGTCGTGGAGCCCTCCGGGCTGGTCGACGACGCGGACCTGGCCCGGTGGGTCGACGTCGGGGCCGCCCGGGTGCGGGCTCTGCACCCGGAGACCTGAGCCGTCCCGGCCCGTCCCGCTCAGTCCTCGTCGAGGACCGCGAGCAGCGCCTGCGCCGCCTGGTCGGGCCGCTCGAGCACCAGCAGGTGACCGGTGCGCGGCAGCACCTCGACCCGCGTGACCAGCGGGTCCGGGCGCAGCGCGGCCATGGCCTCGACCGTCCCGCCGGGCACCTCGGTGTCCTCCTCGCCGTAGAGCAGCAGCACCGGGCCGGCGAAGCGCGCCAGCACCGCAGTGGTGTCGGACCGGGCCGCCAGCGCGCGGGCCGCCCACGCCACCCCGCGCGGATCGGCGGCGGCGACGAGGCCGGCGACCAGTGCCACCAGGTCCGGCTGCTCGGCCTGCGCGGTGTCGCCGAGACCACCCCGGACCGAGTCCGCCACGGGCTCGGTGTCACCGCGCCGCTCCAGCGCACCGGCCACCTGCAGCCGGTCCGCGGGGAGGTCGGGCTCCCCCACCCACGGGGTCGTGCTGGAGAGCAGCAGCGCCGTGACCCGCTCCGGCGCCAGCTCGGCGAGCGCCAGCGCGACGTACCCGCCGGTCGACGTCCCGTGCACCGCGGCCCGGTCCACCCCGGCGTGGTCGAGGACCCGGAGCACGGCGCCGGCCATCGCGGCGACGGACGGCTCGCCGACCGCCTGGTCGGCGCTCCTGCCCAGGCCGGGCAGGTCGACCCGGAGCACCCGCAGCCGCGCGACCAGGCCCGGGAGCACCCGGTCGAAGAGGGTCGAGTCGAGCGGGAAGGCGTGCAGCAGCACGAGCGTCGTCCGGCCGTCACCGGGCCCCGCGTCCGGGCCGGAGTCGTCGTACCAGGGCAGGTCGGTGCGCTCGCTCGTCACCGTCGCGACGCTAGCCACCGGCCCCGGTCGGGACCCTCACCCCCGCCCCGCTCCCGCAGCCGCCCTTGCCCTCCCGCGCCGGACGCGACACGGTGGGGCGATGGACCTCGCCGACCGCACCCGCCGCGCGGCGCTGCCCACGCTGGACGTCCTCGTGGCCGCCGCGGACGACGGGCTGCACCCGTGGGTGCGGCTGCACGTCTGCGCCGACCAGCGACGCACGGCCCTGGCCGAGGAGCTGCGGTTCTGGTGGTGCACCGCGGCCCAGGACCTCGACCACGCCCGCCGCTTCGCCGAGGCCGCGCCCCGGATCGGGGAGCCGGACGAGGCCTACCTGGACCGGTGGCTGCCGCTGTCCACGGGCGGCCACGTGCTGGCCGGGCCCCGCTACCTCGGCTGCGACCCGGACCTGCCCTTCGTCGCGGTGACCGCCTCCGACCGGGTCCTGCGGCCCGCCGACGCCGCGGCGCTCCGCGAGGTCGCGGCCACCGGGTTCGCGTCGTTCCGGCCCGGGTTCGTGCTGCTCACGACCGCCGACGACCTGGCCGGGGTCGCCGCCTGGCCCGGGGGCCGCCCCGAGCTGCGGCAGGTCGCGGGCCGGCTCGGCGACCTCCGCGCCCGGCCGGTGCCGACGTCGCTGAGCACGACCCCGCGCCGCGACACCGTCTTCTACGACGAGTACCGCCGGATCCACGACGAGCACGTCGCCCGCGACCCCGCCCATGCGCGCCACACCCGCTGCGAGGACCGCGACGACCTGGGCGAGCTCGCCGCGCAGGGCCTGCTGCACGACGTCCGGGTCGACGGGACCTGGGCCGGGATCGTGGCCGCCGAGCCCGACGCGCGCCGCGGCCTGCGCGGCGCGACGGTCGTCGAGCTGCTGCTCGACCACCCGTTCCGTGGCGCCGGGCACGGGCGGCACCTGTCGACACTCCTGGCCCGGGCGCTGCCGATGCCCGACGACGAGCACCTGATCGGCACGATCCACGCCGACAACCTCCCCGCCTACCGCGCGGCGCTGGCTGCCGGACGTCTCGACCTCGGCGGCGAGGTCGTGCTCCCGCTCTGACTGGGTGTGTCCCATTTCCTCGGGCCGGTTCAACCCTGGAAGTCCATACGCACTCTCATGCCGATGAGAGGGCTTCCTAGGATGTACAGACATGGGAGTGACCATTCGGACGGCTACTACTGACGACCTTGACGGGACCGTCGCGTTCGGTTCAGCGGTGGTTCCGCAGTACTACACGCCGATCCTCGGTGAGAGAGCCGCTCACGAGCAGTTGGCGTGGTGGACACGAGAACGCCTGTCACCCGCCGTTCAAGCCGGCCGCCTCCACGTCGCCAGCACCGCGGATGGCAACGTTGTGGGGGTGTGCCAGACCGGTGAATTAGCGCACGACCAGGTGATCTGGAAGTTGTACCTCGCACCGGAGTACCGGGGGCGTTCCCTGGGCGTTGAGCTCCTCCGTCACGCGGTCGCCCTGCTCCCGGACGGGGTGGATCACGTCGACGTTGAACACTTCGCCGGCAACGTTGGCGCGGCCAAGTTCTATGACCGCGAGGGGTTTGCGGTAATCCGGACGGACCCCGCTCCCTCGGGCGAGTCACCCAACGCCGCGATCGTCTGGCGTCGGCTGCCACTGCCATAGCGCACGCACATGCCGGCGCTATCCGGGCGCACCCACGTGCCGATGAGCGGATGTGGCCACGCGACAGGCCCGTACGAACATGCACTGCTGCAATCAGTTACTTGCCCGCGACCAGCGTGTAGCCGTCGAAGTTGGCAGTAGGGATAGTGGCCTCCACCTTGAGGTCGACCCTGCGGAGTTGCTCCACGAGTTCCTCGTATCGGAACGGCCAGATGGACAGGCGCTCTGAGCGAGTTCGGACGTTCCCGTCTGATTCGAGTTGCGCGACCGTGATTTCCAAGTGGTGCTCCTGCTCCCACTGCTGTTCGATCTCCCATCGGTACATGAGCAATGCGTCGCGCCCCTGTCGGCGAATGAGTCGGTCGCTGATGTCGAAGCGTGATCCGCTGGCACGCACGTGCTCCCAGTCACGTGAGGTGAGCACAAGGCGTCCGCCCGGCTTCAAGAGCCGCGCCATCGCGGCGAGTGCGGCTGAGCGTCCCGAGGCACCTTCGGCGTGTCCGAGGGAGTTGCCCACACAGAAGATCATGTCGAACGATGAGGCATCGAGGTGGTCGGGCAACTCGTCCCAGCGGGCGTGAAGGGTCTGCATCGAGACGCCATGTTCGGCAGCGAGTTCTTGCGTTCTGCGGATCATCCCCGGGCTGGCGTCTGCTGCGACGACGTTCATGCCGAGGTCGGCGAGCCCGACGGCAAGTTGTCCGGTCCCGCATGCGCAGTCGAGGACGCGTGTGTTGACGGGGAGGGCGTGCACAAAGTCTTCGACTGCCGCGACTGCGCCTTGAGGAGTCAGTTTGGCGTCGGGGATCAGCCATTCGTACACGTCGGGAAGTGCCCCGTAGTTGTCGTCGTTCATCTGGCTCTCTCTGTTGTGGACATCGCGCAGGTTGTCCGACGTGTCCTCACTGCCTTGCCGAGTGAGGAGTGCGGGTGACTAGGTGATCATTAGCGGGCACTCCGTCGCGACCCGTTTCCGTTGCGCACGAGCGGTGGCGTCTGGCTGAAGCAAACGTCCGGATCTGCCGCGTTCCGCGCGCACTCACGCTGCGGCCGCGAGTGCGCGTCGGCCAGCTTGGCCACGCGATAGGTGGCGCAGGGTGGTGGCGATGCAGGCGACCTGGAGCCAGCCCGTCGCCGAGGTGGTGGTGTTCTCGAACGACTTCGCCAGTCGGCGAGCGCGGCCGAGGCGTCCGTGTGCGACCTCGACGCCAGGCGTGCCGGATGGGGCGGAACACCGGCTGCTTGTCGCCCCACCCGACGCGGCGCACTTCGAGGTTGTGGTTCCGTCCGAGCGCGCGGGTAGCAGCCGCGGTGACCCCACGGTCCACCAAGACCAGGTCGAGTCGCCCAGCGACGCCCTGCTCGGTCAGGTGCTCCAACATCAGCTCGGTCGTCCGGTTCTCGTGGGTGGAGGCCGGCACGACGAGCGCACCGACCGGCAGTCCGGTCACGTCGACCGCCACGATGCGCTTGGCGCCCTTCGTGCGGCCGTAAGGGCCGCCGCGGTCGTGAAACGTGAAGCCACCGTTGAACGCTCCACGGGCCAGATGGGTGTCGATGACCACCATCGACGGCGTCACCTCGGCGCGACCATCCACCTCCCGTGCCGCGCGTGCAGCGCGGTCAGCGCTCGCGCCCACGTGCCGTTGCGTGACCAGCGGCGGAACTGCGACCACACCCTCGTCCAGGGCCCGAACGACTCGGGCAGGAACCGCCACTGACAGCCGGTGTGGGAGACGTACAGCATCGCGTCCACCACCCGTCGGAGGTCCGGAGCGTGCCTGGGCCCGCGCTTGCCGGGGGTGTTGAACACCGGTTCGAGCAGCGCCCATTGCTCGTCTGTCAGGTCACTTGTGTACGACATGCCCCCTACGGTGCCGTCGAAGCCGGCCCGCGCAGTGCCAACCAAATGGGACACACTCAGTGAGCCGCCGGTCGCCTCACATCAGCAGCACGGCGGCGGTGACGCCGCCGACGACCACCAGCACCCGGAACACCGTCGGCGGGAGCCGTCGCCCGATCCGGGCGCCGACGTACCCGCCGAGGACCGACCCCGCCGCGAGCAGCCCGATCGCGCGCCAGTCGAGCTCGGCGAAGACCAGGAACACCCCGGTGGCCACGACGTTGCCGGCCAGCACCGCCAGCGTCTTCAGGGCGTTGACGATCCGCAGCTCGAGGTCGGTGCCGAGACCGAGCACGGCGACCATCATCACCCCGGACCCGGCGCCGAAGTAGCCGCCGTACACCCCGGTCAGGGTGGCGAAGACCGTGGTGACCGGTCCGATGCGCTCGCGCGGGGCCGCGTCCGGGCCCTGCCGGCGCCGCAGCAGGCCCGCGAGCCACGGCTGCACGCCGACCAGGAGGCAGGTCAGCAGGATCAGCCACGGCACGACGGCCTCGAAGACCCCGGGAGGCAGGAGCAGCAGCAGCCAGGCGCCCGCCGCCGCACCGACCGCGCACACCACCAGCGTGCGCATCGCCGCCGCCGGCTCCTCCTGCAGCTCCCTGCGGTAGCCGAACGACCCCGACAGCCCCGCCGGCACCAGCCCGACGGTGTTCGAGGCGTTGGCCACGACCGGCGGCAGGCCGACCGCGACCAGCACCGGGAAGCTGATGAGGGAGGCGACCCCGACCGTCGAGGTCAGCACGCCTGCCGCGAGACCGGCGACGAGGACGAGCAGGACCTCGGAGAGGTCGCCCGGGTTCACGCCGGGGCCGGGGTCACGCCGGGACCGGGGTCACGGGTCGCCGCGCAGCAGCGCCACGTCGCTGACCATGCCGACGTGGGCGTGCATCGCCGTGGCGGCCGCGTCGGGGTCGCCGGCCCGGATGGCCTCGGCGATCACGCCGTGCCCGGCCAGCGAGGCACGCGGTCGACCGGGCTGCGAGAGCGACTCGAGCCGGGTCTCCGCGATCAGCGCGCTGATCGTGCGCATCATCTGCTCCAGCAGCGGCGAGTGCGCCGACGCGGTCACCGCGGCGTGGAAGCGCTCGTCGCCCTCCACCCCGCGCCCGCCCGCCTCCACGTCGGCGCCCATCGCGGCCAGGGCCGCGTCGATGACGGCGAGGTCCTCGGCCGTACGACGCTGCGCGGCCAGCGCGGCCAGCTTGGTCTCCAGGGCGTCCCGGGCGTCGATCACGTCGGGCAGCCGGTCGGCGTGCGCGCGGATCGCCGCCCTGATCTCGTCGCCGACGCCGTCGCCGGCCCCCTCGCCGGCCCCGTCGGCGGCCCCGTCGGCCAGGCCCTCGGCCGGCCCGTCCAGGGGGGCGCGGCCGGCCGCCGCGCCGCGTACGCCCCGCTCGGTCACCACGGTGCCGTCGCCGTGGCGCACGGCCACCACGCCCACGACCTCGAGCGCGACCAGGGCCTGGCTGAGGGTGGCCCGGCTGATCCCGAGCCGGGTGGCCAGCTCGCGCTCGGCCGGCAGCCGGTCCCCCGGGGCGAGGTGCTCGGCGGCGATCCAGTCGGTGATCTGCGCGGCCACCTGCTCGTAGAGGCGCGCCCGGCTGACGCGCTGGGGGAAGGACCGGTCGGGCGAGGGCGCCATGGCCTCACCCTATTGACAGATGGCTCACATACCTATTGGCTAGGCCACTCGTCCACGGGTGACCCCAGTCACAGGCCGCTGCCTGCCTGCGACGCACCCGTCTGGATCACCCGGCACCACCGTCCCGGGTCCTCCGCTCGAAAGGAACACCCATGGGTCCGGAATGGATCGCCATCCTGGCGCTGGTAGCGCTGTTCGTCGTCGGCACGCTGCTGCCGATCAACATGGGCGCGCTCGGCTACGTCGCCGCCTGGTTCGTCGGCATCTACGCCCTGGGCCTCGAGGAGTCCGAGATCCTCAGCGGCATCTCGGCCAGCCTCGTGCTCACCCTGATCGGCGTCACCTACCTGTTCGCGATCGCCCGCCAGAACGGCACCGTCGACCTGATCGTGCGCAAGTCGCTCGGGCTCGTCGGCGGCCGGGTGGCCTTCATCCCCTGGGTGATGTTCGCGGTCACCGCGCTGATCACCTCGATCGGTGCCGCCAGCCCCGCGGCCTGCGCCATCATCGGCCCGATCGCCCTCGGCTTCGCCGGCCGCTACAAGATCAGCCCGCTGATGATGGGCATGTTCGTGGTCCACGGCGCCCAGGCCGGCGGGTTCTCCCCGATCAGCATCTACGGCACGATCACCAACTCGGTGATGATCGAGAACGGCCTCGGCGACTCCTCGATCACGATCTTCCTGTCCAGCCTGGTGGTCAACATCGTGCTCGCCGCGATCCTGTTCGTCGCCCTCGGCGGCTCCAAGCTGATGTCGATGCGCATCGCCCCCGGTGACGAGGCCGTGACCAGCAGCGCGCACCACGACGGCCCGCTGCACCGGGACCGCACCGTCGCCGCCTCCGGCACCGGCGCCACGCCGACCACCGGCGCCACCCCGGCCGGCTCCACCCCGGCCGGCTCCACGACGCAGATCACCCTGGTCGACCCCGCCACGCTCGGCAGCACCCGCGACCACGTCCTGACGATCCTGGCCTTCGTCGTCGTCGCCGGCGTCGCACTCATCCTCGACCGCGACATCGGCCTCGCCGCGATCACCGCCGCGGTCGTGCTCTCGATGATCTCGCCGAACAAGTACAAGGACACGGTCAAGCAGATCGCCTGGCCGACCGTCCTGCTCGTCGCCGGCATCAGCACCTACGCCACGATCCTGACCACCGCCGGCTCCCCGGAGGCCGTCGGGCTGTTCGCGGCCGGCCTGGGCGCGGTCGCCATCGGCGCGCTGATCCTCTGCTACGTCGGCGGCGTGGCCTCGGCCTTCGCGTCCTCGACCGCGCTGCTGCCGGTGATCATCCCGATCGCGATCCCCCTGATCGCCGAGGGCGGGATCTCCGCGGGCCTGTTCGTCGCGGCGCTCGCGGTCAGCTCGACCATCGTGGACGTCAGCCCCTTCAGCACCAACGGCGCGCTGATGCTGGCCAACCGGCCCGAGTCCATCGGCGAGCAGACCTACTACCGCCAGATCCTCACCTACGCCGTCATCGTGACCCTCGCCGGTCCGCTGCTGGTGTGGGCCGCCCTGGTGCTTCCCGGATGGTGACCCCGGTGACCGACCCGACGTCCCCCGACCCTCTGGGTGACGGCGGGACCCGTACCGCAGGTCCGCTCACCGGCACCGTCGTGGTGGACCTCTCCCGCGCCCTCGCCGGGCCGCACGCCACCCAGATGCTCGGCGACCTCGGCGCCCGGGTGATCAAGGTGGAGACCCCGAACGGGGGGGACGACACCCGCGGGTGGGGTCCCCCGTTCGTCGGCGAGGAGCACGTCTCGACGTACTTCCTGGCCGCGAATCGCAACAAGGAGTCGATCACCCTCGACCTCAAGGCCGAGGCCGACCGGGACGTGCTGCTGCAGCTGGTCGACCGCGCGGACGTGCTGGTGGAGAACTACCGCACCGGCGTCCTCGAGCGCCTCGGCCTGGGCATCGAGAGCCTGACCGCGCGCAACCCGCGCCTGGTCGTGCTGTCGATCACCGGGTTCGGCCACGACGGCCCCGAGGGCGGCCGGGCCGGGTACGACCAGATCGCCCAGGGCGAGGCCGGGCTGATGTCGCTGACCGGGTCCGGGCCCGAGGACCCCCAGCGGGTCGGGGTGCCGATCGCCGACCTGCTCGCGGGCATGTACGGCGCCTACGGCGTGCTCGCCGCGCTGCACGAGCGCGAGCGCACCGGCGTCGGGTCGGTGGTGCGCACCTCCCTGCTCGCCGCCGCCGTCGGCGTGCACGCCTTCCAGGGCACCCGCTGGACCGTGGCCGGCGAGGTCGGCCGGGCGCAGGGCAACCACCACCCCTCGATCGCGCCGTACGGGCTGTTCCGCTGCCGCGACGGGGCGGTGCAGATCTCGGTCGGCTCCGAGGGGCTGTGGCGCCGGTTCTGCGCCGGCTTCGACCTCGACCCCGAGGAGGAGGGGCTGGGCTCCAACTCCGAGCGGGTCGGCAACCACGCCCGCGTCGTGGAGCTGATCGAGGCCGCCTTCGCGGGCACCGACGCGGAGCCCCTGCTGGCGCGGCTGGCCGAGGTCGGCGTCCCCGCCGGCAAGGTCCGCACGCTCGACGAGGTCTACGCCTGGGACCAGGTGCACAGCCAGGGCCTCGTGGTCGACGTGGAGCACCCCCAGCTGGGCCGGATCACCACGCCCGGCCCGCCGCTGCGGTTCTTCTCCGGCGACGGCACCGAGGTGACCCGGCGCGACCACGCCGCCCCGCCGCTGCTGGACCAGCACGGCGCGAGCGTGCGTACCTGGCTCGAGCAGACCCACCCCCAGTCCGAGGAGGGCCGGGCGTGACCCGACGCTGGCACGTGCACGAGCTGATCGACCTCGTCCTCGACGACGGCTCCTGGGAGTCCTGGGACGTCCCGGTCGACCAGGGCGAGGTGAGCGAGGAGTACGCCGCCCAGCTGCTCCGGGCCGCCGAGCGGTCCGGGGTGGACGAGTCGGTGATCACCGGCCGCGGGCGGGTCCGTGGCCGCGACGTCGCGGTCGTGCTCAACGAGTTCGGCTTCCTGGCCGGCTCGATCGGCCAGGCCGCCGCCGGGCGGATCGTGGCCGCGGTCCGCCGCGCCACGGCCGAGGGGCTGCCGCTGCTGGCCACGACCGCCAGCGGGGGCACCCGGATGCAGGAGGGCACGCCCGCCTTCGTCCGGATGATCGACATCTCCCGCGCGCTGATGGACCACCGGGCCGCCCAGCTGCCCTACCTGGTGCACCTGCGCAACCCGACCACCGGCGGGGTGTTCGCCTCCTGGGGCTCCCTGGCCCACCTGACCGTGGCCGAGCCGGGCGCCCTGGTCGGCTTCCTCGGCCCGAAGGTGTACGAGGCGCTCAACGACAAGGCGTTCCCCAGCGGGGTGCAGACCGCGGAGAACCTGTCCGCGCACGGCATCCTCGACGCGGTCGTGCCGGCCGAGGCCCTGCCGGGCCTGGTCGACACCGCGCTGGCCACCCTGGTCGACGGGCCCACGGCACCGCACCTGGTCGGCGCGGCGCCCCTGGTCACCGACGTGGCCGGGCTCGCCGACCTCGAGGACCTCGACGCGTGGGAGCACATCTCCCGCTCCCGCAAGCCCGCGCGTCCCGGGGTCCGCGAGCTGCTGCGGGTGGCGGGCAGCAGGACCGTACGCCTGCGCGGCACCGCCGAGGGCGAGCGGGACAGCGCGGTCATCGTCGCGCTGACCCGCCTGGACGGCCAGCCCTGCGTGATCGTGGGGCAGGACCGCTCGCGGCAGAGCGCGACCCGGCCGATGGGCCCGGCGGCGCTGCGCCAGGCCCGCCGCGGCATCCGCTTCGCCGAGGAGCTCGGGCTGCCGCTGGTGACCGTGATCGACACCCCCGGCGCCGAGCTGTCCCCCTCGGCCGAGGAGGGCGCGATCGCGGGCGAGATCGCCCGCTGCATCGCGGCGATGTCCACGCTGACCGTGCCGACGGTGGCGCTGCTGCTGGGCGAGGGCTGCGGCGGTGGTGCGCTGGCGCTGCTGGGGGCCGAGCACGTCGTGGCCACCGAGCACGCCTGGCTGGCCCCGCTGCCGCCCGAGGGGGCCAGCGTCATCGTGCACGGCGATGCCTCCCACGCCGCGGACATGGCCACGCACCAGCGGGTCCCGGCCGCCGAGCTCCTCCGCGCCGGGGTCGTGCACGCCATCGTGCCGGAGAGCGACGACAGCGAGACCCTGACCGCGAGCGTGGCCGCCGCGGTCGTCGGGCGGCTGCGCGAGGTCACAGGACGCTGAGCCGGCGCACTGCCCCCGGGACACGGGTCGTGTGCCGGAGAACGGTCCCCCGGCCGTGCTCGGGCACACGACCTCGCGGAGGCCGGCGGGGCCGGGCGGGGCCGGCCGCTCAGCCGGCCAGCATCGCCCGCACCTCGTCCGCGGTCATCGCCCGCCCGAGCACGTCGCCGTCGTCGAGGACGCTGCGGGCCAGGGCGCCCTTGCGCTCCTTGAGCTCCATCACCTTCTCCTCGATGGTGTCGGTGGCGACCAGGCGGTAGACCATCACCGGCCGGGTCTGACCGATCCGGTGCGCGCGGTCGACGGCCTGCGCCTCGACCGCGGGGTTCCACCAGGGGTCGAGGACGACGACGTAGTCGGCCTCGGTCAGGGTCAGCCCCACCCCACCGGCCTTGATGCTGATCAGGAAGGCCGCCGCGTCGCCGTGCTTGAACTCCCGCACGACGGCGGGCCGGTCCGTGGTGCTGCCGTCGAGGTAGACGGTGCTCAGCCCCTCCGCCTCCAGCCGGGTACGGGCGCGGCGCAGGAAGCCGGTGAACTGGCTGAAGACGAGCGCCCGGTGGCCCTCCTGGGTGATCTCGCGCAGCCGGAGGACCAGCTCGTCGAGCTTCGCCGAGCCGACGTCCTCGTGCGCGGGGTCGACCAGTGCCGGGTCGAGGCTGAGCATCCGCAGCCGGGTCAGCGCGGCGAAGATCGCCACGCGGTTCGAGTCGAAGTCGTCGAGCAGCCCGAGCAGCGACTGGCGCTCGCGCTGCAGGCGCGCCTCGTAGATCCGGCGGTGCCGGGCGCCCAGGGTGACGGCCACGACCTGCTCCTGCTTGGCCGGCAGGTCGGCGGCCACCAGCTCCTTGGAGCGGCGCAGCAGGAAGGGCCGGATCCGGCGCCGGAACCGTTCGAGCGCGAGCAGGTCCCCGCGCCTCTCCACCGGGGAGGACACCAGCTCGGCGAACCGGCCGTGGTCGGGGTACAGGCCCGGGGCGACGATCGACAGCAGCGACCACAGCTCGGAGAGCCGGTTCTCGATGGGTGTGCCGGTCAGCGCCAGCCGGAACCCGGCGTCCAGGCAGCGCACCGCCTGGTAGGTCTTGCCGCGGTGGTTCTTGACCTGCTGCGCCTCGTCGAGGACCAGACCGCCCCAGGCCACCCCGGCGTACTGCTCCACCTCCAGGCGCAGCAGCGTGTACGAGGTCACCAGCACGTCGACGCCCTCGAGCTCCTCGACGATGCTGCGCCCGGACCGTCGCGCGCGTGAGGCGGTCACGCACCGCACGACCAGGCCCGGCGTGTGCCGGTCCGCCTCCTCCTCCCAGGCGCCGACCACGCTGGTCGGGGCGACGACCAGCACCGGCCCGCCGCCCCCGGCGCGCAGGTGGCTGATCACCGCGAGCGCCTGCAGCGTCTTGCCCAGGCCCATGTCGTCGGCCAGCACCCCGCCCAGCCCGCTGGCGTGCAGGAAGGCCAGCCACCGGAACCCCTCGAGCTGGTAGGCCCGCAGCTCGCTGACCACGCCGACCGGCTCGACCTCGGGCAGGCCGCGGTAGCCGGCCAGGGCGCGGGCCGCCTGCACCCACCGCCCGGCCTGCTCGTCCACGACCCCCAGCTCGGAGAGCTCGGCCCACAGCGCGAGGTCGCTGCCGCCCGCCCGGACCCGGCCCTCCCGCGCGGCACGGGGGTCCCCCATCTCGGCCGCGGCCCGCACCGCCTCGGCCAGCCGTACGAGCGCCGGGTGGTCGGTGGGCAGCAGCAGCCCGTCGGGCAGGACGACGTACGGCGCGCCGTGCGTCAGCGCGGCCAGCACCTCCGCGACCGGGACGTCGTGACCCTCGACGGTGAGCACCACCCGGAGGTCGAGCCAGTCGGTGGGCCGGTCGTGCTCCCCCTCCTCGGAGACGGCCTCGAAGCGGATCACGGGCTCGGCGACGGTACGGCGGTAGTCGACCGGGACGCCGACGTCGACGACCTCGACCACGTCCTCCCCCAGCGCGCGCAGGGCCGGGAGGACCTCCTCCACCAGCTCGAGCAGCGCGGAGCCCTCGACCCGGCCGCGGGGGACGCCGACCAGGCCGCGCGCGATCTCCTCGACCGGGGCGAGCAGCGCGGCCGCGAGCTCCGGCTCCGGGCCCCCGGGGTCCCCCAGCCGGGTCGTCTCCTCCCGTCGGCCGGTCCGGGTGCTCCAGTCCCAGGCGAGGTCGAGCGTGCCCGGCACCGACCAGTCCAGGGTCAGGCGCAGCCGCGGCGGGCGGGCCTCGGGGACCTGGACGGTCCCGTCCGAGGACCCCACGCCGACGTGGCGCCGCAGCCGCGGGAGGTAGTCCTCGAGCAGGTCGGCGGACCCGGAGTCCGGGACGACGAGCGCCTGTGGGGCGACCAGCAGCTGGCGTACCCCGGGATCCAGCGCGGACTCGAGAGGAGCGAGCAGCACCCGGGTGCCCGCGCCCGCCCGACCCCGGTCGAGCAGGGCCAGGCCGTGGGGGCGCGAGCCCAGCACGAGCACCTCGTCGCCCGACCAGGTCCGACCCGGGGAGCCGTCGAGGGCGGCCACCGCCGACACCTGGAGGCCGTCCGCCCCCCGCACCACGTCGAGGGTCACCCGGACGGGGTCGGCGCAGAGGTAGACCCCGTCGAGGTCGCCGGCAGGCACGAGCGCGACGCCGGCCGCGTGGGCCCGCCGCAGCACCGGCCACACCCCCGGTCCGAGGCTGCCGAGGTCGAGGCCGTGCGAGGGCGGGGCGTAGACGTGGGCGGGTCCCCGCAGCGCGGCGAGCTCGGCCATGGCCGCCGCCTGCCGGCGGTCCAGCGAGCGGTAGCCGGCCCAGCCGGCCGCGTCGTTCCAGGTGGCCCCGGTCTTCACCCAGGCCCCGCGGGCCCCGCGCCGCAGCGGGCGCACCAGCAGGGCGGGGCCGGAGCCCGGGAGGTGGTACGCCGTCGAGCGGGAGCGGACCTGGGCGCCGAGCTCGACCTGCAGGGCCACGGGCTCGGTCGCGGCGGCGTCCCCCTCGAGCGCCGTCACCAGCCGGCCCAGCACACCCTCCCAGGCAGCCACCGCGGGCAGGTCGGCCGCCCGCGGGAGCGCGAGCGCCTCGAGCAGCACCGCGACGCCGTGCTTGCACTGCAGCCCCACCGGGCAGGTGCAGTCGGCCTGGACGGCCCAGCGACGCGCCTCGCGGACCACCAGCACGTCGGTCTCGTAGTCGTCGCTGCCGTGGACGACCGCCGTGAGCAGGACGCTGGTGGGGCCCGTCTCGTGGCACACGACGTCGTCGACGTGGCCGTTCTGCGCGTAGTGCCGACCGCGGGACAGGGAGCCGCCGTCGAAGGCCGTCCGCAGGGCCTCGAACGGCAGGTCGTCGAGCAGAGCGGGTCGCATCTCACCTCGCGGTCGGGTCGCCCGGTCGGTCCGGTGCGCCCATCGTGCCCGACCGGGCCGACCCCTGCGGACGGCCGTGCACAGGGCGGCCGGCGGGTCAGGCCGGCGGGTCAGGCCGGCGGGTCAGGCCGGCGGGTCAGGCCGGCAGGGCGCCGGTCCCGCCGTGCGCGGCGAGGCGGGCCAGGGTGACCAGGTCGGGGCCGGAGCGCCCGGGCCAGCCGTGCACGAGCCCGACCCACTCCTCGGGCACCGAGGAGGCGCCCCACTTCGCGCCGAGCAGCGCGCCGGCGATCGCGGCCACGGTGTCGGTGTCGTCGCCGATGCGTACGGCGGCCTGAAGCGCGTCCCGGAGGTGGTCGCCCGCGTGGCCGTGGCTGGCCGGGGTCAGCACGATCGCGGAGGTCGCGGCCTGCAGCGCGGTGACGGTGAAGCCGTTGGGCGTGAAGTCCGAGGCGGGCCCGGCCAGCGCGTCGTCGATCCAGCGGGCCCAGTCGCCCCGCCGTGCGGGCGGCAGCAGGTCCAGCCCGCCGCGGACGTCGGTCTGCCCGCCCACCACCGCCACCCGGATCGCCTCGCACCACAGCACGCACGACTCGGCCGCGAGCTCGTCGGCGTGGGTCAGGGCGGCCACGGCGCGCGCGGCCCGGGCGAGCGTCTCCCGGTCGTCGAGGTGGGCCAGCGCCACCGCCCCGGTGCGCATCAGCGCCCCGTTGCCGGCGGCGTGCTCGTGCTGGGCGGCGTACTCCGCGGCCACCTGCGTCATCAGTGCGCCCGGCGCGACGTCCCCGGTGAGCCGGTCCCTCGTGGCGCCGAGCACGGCGGCGGTCTGCGCGCCGATGTCGCTCGGGCTCGAGTCGAACCACGCCAGGAACCCCTCGGCCACCGCGTCCAGCGCCTCGGGCGTGGTGAGGTCGGCCCCGGTGGCGGCGACGTCGGCGATCGCCACCGCCATCGCGGTGTCGTCGCTCCACTCGCCCGGGGCCAGCGCGCCGAGCCCGCCGCCGGTCATCTCGGCCTCCTCGTCGGGGCCGGGCGGCGTCCCGAGCTCGTACGGCACCCCCAGCGCGTCACCGCAGGCCTGGCCCAGCAGCACCCCCGCGGCCCGGTCGCTCTGCTGGTCGTCAAGTCCGTCGGTCACCGAAGCCATCGGCCCACTATGGATGTGCCTGGTGCGGCGGTCTATGGCCGCGGGCACGCGTCACCCACAGGGGTAGCGACCCGCCGAGTCACCCGCACCCCGGCGCGAGACCTTCCCGGAGCCAGCGCGGCACCCCGCTGGCGCGGCAGGACCGCGCGGACCCGGGAGGTGGCCTGTGGAGGCCGCGCGGTCAGCCGCCGAACCAGTCCCGGACCCGCGCCTCCTCCGCGTCGCTCAGCCGTCGGTCCGAGGCGGCCGCGCGCCCCACCAGGTTGTCGACGAACGCACCGGCGATCCGGGAGGCGTCCGGCGGCGGGAGCTGGTGCAGAGGCGCCCCGCCGTGGGCCACCCCACGGACCACCACCCCGACGGCTGCCCGTCCGACCGGGACTCCACGCTCGGCGAGCCGGTCCCGGGTCCACGCGGTGCTCTCGGCGAAGTGGAAGACGTGGGACGCGGCGTACTCCGCGAGCACCTCGTGCACCCGGCGCCACGACTCCTGCGGCAACCGGGGCACCCCCAGCAGGCGGGAGACCTCGTCCACCACGGTCGCGGGCTCCACCACGGTCGCGTCGGGGTCGCGGTGGCGGCGCGCGTCCCACAGGTGGTGCTGGGTGAACCGCGCACCCGGCAGGGCCACGGTCCCGAGGAAGGCCCGGAAGGATGCTGCACCGAACCACGGTTCCGGACCGCGGCGCGACTCGGGCACCTCGCGCACCACCTCGGCGGCCAGCCTGGAGAGGTTCAGGGGCTCGTCCGCCTCGCCCCAGGCCGACACGACCAGCGCGCGGGCCCGGTCCGGGGCGGGCACCGGCGGCTCCACCACCACCCCGGGCGCCGGGGCCGGCTCCCGCTCGGCGAGGACCAGCGACAGCACTTCCTCCGGCCCGACCAGCCGGTCGGCGACCGCGGTGAACGCTTGCGCCGCGTCGGAGGGCGAGAGCACGGTGGTACGCCGGTCGGCCGCGCGCAGCCGGTAGAGCAGCGGGGTCATGTCGCAGTCGCCGGACGCGATCACGAACTCCTCGCATTCCGGCTGGGCCGTGGCCAGGTCGGCGGCGTCGAGGACCATCCGGATGTCCGCAGCGTTCTTGGTGTGCGTCAGCCGTGGGCAGTCCACGACCTCGAACCCGGCGCGGGTGAAGGCGTCGCGGAACCGGGAGAAGAAGACCCGCTGCGGCGTGGGCTCCCGGTCACTGCGGGAACCCGCGACCGGTCCTACCGACCCCGACGGATTGAGGTAGCAGCGCAGCACCAGCCACCGGCGAGCCCCGTCGGTGAGCAGCTCCTCGGCGAGCCTGGCCAGCCAGACCTCGGGCCGCTCCGCGAAGTGCAGGGCGGCCTCGGGGTCCAGCTGGTGCAAGCCACCGAAGACGTTGTCGAAGTCGAGGAAGAGCGCAGCACGGGTCCGGTCCACCGGTGCAGGCTAGGAACAACCGGTGACCGGGGGAGGCACTTCGGCCGGATCCGAGCCGCCAGAAGGATCACGCGTGGAGGCGCAGGTCGGCAGTCGTGCGGTCCCAGGCCGCCCGTCTCAGCCCCGCGCACCCCCCACGCCGAGCAGCGCGGCCAGACCGAGGGCGCTGCGCGGGGCGTAGGCGGTGCGCCAGAGCCCGCCGTGCGCGGCGGCGTACGCCTCGTCCTCCCAGGGGTGCTCGTGGCGCGGCCCGCCGTCGGTGTGCAGGTCGTGGACGAGCAGTGCGGCCATCAGCACGTTCGAGGTGGACGGGTCGAACACCTCGACGCCGAAGCGGTGCGCGCCCGCGTAGGCCGCCGCGAGGCCGCGGTTCTTCAGCACCGACCGGGTCCGGGTGGGCGGGGCGACGTTCATCGACACCGTCACGCCGTCGTGGCGGGACACGGTCGCGCGCCAGCGCTGGAGCCGCTTGGCCAGGGCGTAGTTCGGGCCCTGCTGCGGCACCAGGGAGTCGTTCAGGCCGGGGTCCGAGCCGGGGGCGTACGCGCGGCGCAGGAGCCGGCCGCCCGAGGCTGCGCGCAGCGGGCGCCCGAGGGTGCGCGAGGCCCGGGACCGGTCCTCGTAGGCCCGGGTCGCGGCGTCCACGGCCTCGCCGGGGACCGCGAACACGTCGGTCGGGGTGGCCAGGAACGCCAGGGCCACCCCGTCCGCACCCCGGTCCCCCGCCAGCAGGCGTCGGCTCAGCTCGTCCACCGCGGCGCTGACCCGGACGTTGGTGGCGCCGTCGGCGTAGACGTAGCTGCCCACCACCAGCGTGCCGGGCTGGGACTCGAGCCAGTCGGCCAGGGCCGGGACGTCGGCGAGGAGGTCGGCGCCGGGGCGGCCGTCGCGCGCCGGGGTCACCACGGTGGCGGCCCCTCCGCGCACGGTCTCGCCGACCCGGGCCCACAGGTCGGCCCGCGGGAGGTCGACGGCCGCGACCCGGGCGCCCCACCGCACCAGCGAGGGCAGCGGTCCCATCTCCGACCCGGCACCGACGACGGCGACCGTACGGCCCTCCAGGCGCAGCCAGTCGGGATTCGCCAGGACCGCGTCCACCGCCTCGGCCAGGCTCGGCTCGACCACGCCGGCGTCGACCCAGGCGCCCACCCGGCGACGCACGGCGTCACCCCTCAGCCGCTCCCCGCGGTAGGGCAGGACCAGCTCGGTCAGCGGCTCGGCCGTGCCGACCTGCTCGACGGTGTCGAACGGCGCGGAGGAGGGCCAGTCCGCGAGGCGGGCGTCGTCCTCCCCGGTGCGGTCGGTGGCCACCCGCATCCGCTGGTGCAGCGAGTCCAGCCCGGCCCGCGCCACCGCGACGGCGGCGTCCGGGGAGGCCAGGCCGGCCTCGACCAGGCGCCGGAAGTGCACCAGGTAGTCCGAGCGCCACCCGGTCTCCGCCGCCGCGGCCCGCGCCCCGACCTCGTCGACGGCTCGCAGCGCGTCGGCCACCACCGCCCGTCCGAGAGCGGTCGTGCTGCGGCGGGACGGGTCGCGGGGGTCGGCAGGGAAGACGAGGCCGTGCAGCTGGTCGGGCATGGGGGCATCCTGCACCCCCCGGGCCCACTGCTGCGCCGCCCGTGCGGTGGAGGCTCAGACGTACCCGACGACCCGGATCTCGTCGTAGCCGCGCGGCACGGCGTCGGCCGAGAAGCAGTCCATCAGCGACCTCGCCCCGACAGCGGCCTCGGTACCCGAGCAGGTGATCTCGGTGATCTTCTCCGTGCCGTCGTAGAAGCCGAAGACCAGCACGGAGCCGATGCCGTTGCGCAGCGGGCCCTCCTCGTCGGTGGTGACGAGCAGGCCCGTGATGGTCGGGCTGCCGGACCTCTCGCGCCCGACGCGCCACCCCTCGTCGATGTCGAGGCCGTCGAGACCGAACGCGGCACCCTCCTCGACCACCACCGGGTCACCGCCGGGGCCGCCCACCTCGACGGAGTCGTCGACGGCGCCGCCCTCCCTGGTCACCAGCCCGACGACCAGGAAGACGAGGCCGACGAGGAGGAGGAGGAGGCCGACGCCGAGCAGGACCGGCAGCAGCAGGCGAGTCGGGTTGCTCGTCCTCACCGCAGCCCGGCCGGGGACGTCCCCACCGGGGGGTCGGACGCCGGCTGCGACGCACGGCGGGACGTGTCCGGCGGCGGTTCGCCCTGGGGGTCGTCGACCGCGACGGCACCGGCCTGCACCCCTGGCGGCGCGCGGACGAGGTCGGTGTCGTGCGGCCCGCGCGGGACCAGGCCGAACCCCTCCTGGGTCGACGGGTCGTAGGCGACGACCATGCCGTCGCGCTCCAGCTGGCGCCGCCACCGCAGCAGGCGCTGGTGCGAGGTCGCCGGCAGGGTCCGGCCGGCGCGCCGCCGCTCCTCGTCGCGCAGCATCACCACCAGGGCGGCCCACCGGTGCCGCTCCTCGACCTGCCACGGCACCAGCGCGGTCACGTCCTGCCCGGTGCGCCGCTCGAGACCCCGCCTGATCCGGAACTGGCTCCACAGGCTCGGACTGGTGACGATCCCGTAGCGCCGCTCGTACTCGGCCTGCATCCACGGGTAGGTGCGCCCGGTGGCGAACCACCGCAGCACCTCTTCCTCGTCCACGATCTTGTTCCGCACCGTGCCCCCTCTCCCCTCGACTCCTGCCCCCGAACCTAGGTCGGACCACCGACAGTCCACCCGCCCGCGGGAATGGCTCACCACCCGCGGCGTTGGGACTAGACGGCCGCGCTCACTCGACGGCGGCCCGCAGCCCCACCCAGTCCCACCACCGCCCCACCGCTAGGAGTCCCCATGTCGAAGGTCGTCATCATCGGAGCGCACGGCAAGGTCGCCCGTCTCGCCGCCCCCCGCCTGGTCGCCGCCGGTCACGAGGTGACCGGCGTGATCCGCAAGGAGGAGCAGGCCGACGCGATCCGCGAGACCGGCGCCGAGCCGCTGGTCGCCGATGTCGAGCACGCCTCGACCGACGAGATCGCCCGCGTCGTCACCGGCCACGACGTGGTCGTCTGGTCGGCCGGCGCCGGGGGCGGCAGCCCCGAGCGGACCTGGGCGCTGGACCGCGACGCCGCGATCCGCACCGTCGACGCCGCCGTCGCCGCGGGCGTCCCGCGCTTCGTGATGGTGTCCTACTTCGGCGCCGGACCGGACCACGGCGTCGACCCCGAGACGGACTTCTTCGCCTACGCCGAGTCCAAGACGCAGGCGGACGCGCACCTGGCCGCCACCGACCTCGCCTGGACGATCCTGCGCCCCTCGGGCCTCACCGAGGAGGACGGCACGGGCGGCATCGAGACCGGCCCCAGCGTCTCCGGCGGTCAGGTCGCCCGCACCACCGTGGCCGACGTGATCACCGCGACCGTGGACACCCCCGGGGCCACGCGAGGCCTGACCCTGGAGTTCAACGACGGCGACCAGGCGATCGCCGACGTCCTCGGCTCCTGAGGCCAGCGCCGCCCGGGCGCTAGGTTCGGGCCGTGCAGCCGGACGTCGTGACCTCTCGTGGCTGACCCCGACGAGGGCGTCACCGTCGACGGCCTGATCCGCACCGGTGTCTCCCGCGACCGGGTCCCGGCCGCGTTCGAGCCCCTGCTGGCCGAGGCCGTCGGGCTGGTCGGCACCGTCCCCGGCGCGTCCCTGCTGCTCCACGGCTCGGTCGCCACCGGCTCCACCGACCCCACGCGCTCGGACGTCAACCTGCTGTCGGTCGGGCTGTCCGCGGAGCGCGCCGGGGTCCTGGGGCAGCGGCTGGGCGCGCGGTTCGCCGACCGGTGCCGCGGCGTCGACGTCGTCCCGGTCGAGGCCGGCACGTTCGCCGGCGGGGGCGACGAGGCGTACGGCCGGCGGGTCCTCCTGCGCCACTACTGCCTCCCGCTGGTCGGCCCCACGCCGGACGAGGTCGTGCCCGACCTCGCGCCGGGGTACGCCGCGGACGCCCGCGCGGCCCGCGGCCTGGGCGGCGACCTCGCGCGGCACCTGGCGCGCTGGCGCGTCGAGCAGGACGACCCGGCCACGTCGACCGGGCTGCTCGCGGTCACGGTCGCCCGCAGGACGCTGCTGGCCCTGGCCGGGCTGGTCAGCGTGCACGACGGGACCTGGACGACCGACCGCGCGAAGGCGGCCGGTCGGTGGTCCGGGGTGGAGCCGGCGTACGCCGCCGAGCTGGCCCGCCTGCTCGGCTGGAGCGCCAGCGCCCGCCGCCCCACCGGCCGCCGCCCCGAGCGGGGCGACCTGGCGCGCGCGCTCGGCGACGACGGCGTGGTGGGGATGGTGGCCAGGCGGTTCGGCGACCTGGTCGGGACGTGGGACGCGGCTCAGAGCGCCGAGTAGAGCGCCTCCTCGAAGTCGCCGTAGAGCGCGAAGGCGGCGTCCTCGATGAAGGGCAGCGAGTTGGTGTAGATCGAGGCGCAGATGCCGGTGGTCCGGTCGATGAAGAAGTGGGTGTTGAACAGACCCGCCCACGACCCCGTCCCGGCACGCCGGCGGCCGGGGACGTCCTCGGTGTTGATCAGCAGGCCGTACCCCCACGTCCACCCCGGCCCCGCGTTGAACGAGGCCGTGGTGCCCGGGTCGGCGGTGGGGATCGACTCGGGGAAGGACAGCCCGCGCAGCTGGTCGGAGAACGCCTCGTCGACCGTCGCCTGCTGCAGGATCCGCGTGCCGTCGAGCTCGCCACCGCGCAGCAGCGCGCGCTCGAAGCGGATGTAGTCGCGCGGGGTGGAGTAGAGGCCGTGGCCGCCGGCCCACCAGTCCGGCTGCTCGTTGAGCACGCCGCCGATCGACCCCCACGCCCCGTCCTCGCCGCGCACGTGGACGCTCACGGTGTTGCCCTTGCGGCCGTCGTCCAGGGCGAACATCGTGTCGTCCATCCCCAGCGGCCCGGTCACGTGCTCCTTGACCACCACGTCGAGCGTGGTGCCGGCGACGGCCTCGACGACCTTGCCGAGCCAGTCGGTGTTGATGCCGTAGTTGAAGCGGTCCCCGGGGTGGGCGACCATCGGCGCCTTCAGGGCGGCGGCGTCGCCGGGGACGACGTTGGGCAGGCCGGTCGCGGCCTCGTACCGGGCCAGCTCCTCGTTCCAGAACCAGTAGCCCAGGCCGCTGGTGTGGGTGACCAGGTGGTGCACGGTGGCCTTGGTGCGCGGCTCGACCAGGCGCGGCTGGTCGCCGTCCCAGCCCTCGAGGACCTTGATGTCGGCGAACTCCGGGCAGTACTCCTCGACCGGCGCCTCGAAGTCGAGCTCCCCGCGCTCGCGCTGCTGCAGCGCCGTGGTGGTGCACACCATCTTGGTCATCGACATGATCCGGAACTGGGTGCTGGTCGAGACGGCCTCCTCGGCCTCGCCGACGACGCGCGCGCCGGCCCCGCCCTCGTAGAAGACGCCGTCGGCGTCCGCGGCGATCGCCGCCACGTGGGGTACGGCGCCGTCGTCCACGGCCGACTGCAGCACGCGGTCGATGCCGCCCCCGTCGATGGTCCTGCTCATGGTGGAGCACCTCCGCTCACGGCCCGGCCGCTCCGGGCCCGTCCAGGCACGGTGCCACCGCGACGACCGCAGCGGAACAGCCCGTTCGGACAGTTTCGGGAACGCCGCCGCAGGTCGAGGAGCGAGCGCCGCCCCCGGTGGTCGAGGAGCGAGCGCCGCCCCCGGTGGTCGAGGAGCGAGCGCCAGCGAGCGTCACGAGACCCAGCCCCCGGAGGTCGAGGAGCGAGCGCCGCCCCCGGAGGTCGAGGAGCGAGCGCCGCCCCCGGAGGTCGAGGAGCGAGCGCCAGCGAGCGTCACGAGACCCCGCGACCCGAGCCCGCCGGCGATCGAGCACGGCGCTGCTCCTCAGTCGACCGGCGTGGCCAGGAGCTCGGTGACCGCGTCGTCGATGAAGTCGGTGTCGACCGGGTTCGCGCCGCCGCCGGCGAAGTGCCCCCAGACGCCGGGGATGACGCGCAGCTCGGCGTGGTCGAGGTGCTCGACGGCCCAGGCCTCGTCCTCCGGCGGGAAGTACAGGTCCTTGTGGCCGGGCATGACCAGGCCGCGCGCCCTGATCGACCTCAGGGCCCGCACGGTGTCCCCGTCCATGCCGGGGGTCAGCCCCACGTCGGCGTGCTGCCAGGTCCACAGCATCGTCAGGAGGTTGTTCGCGTCGCGGTCGTCGAGGAAGAACCCCTCCCAGAAGCCGACGAGGAAGTCCTCCAGCGAGGAGAAGCCCAGCTCGCGCCACAGCTCGTCCCAGTAGAAGGCCTGCGAGAAGCCCCAGCCGGCGTACACCCGGGCGGCGGCGCGCAGGCCGAGCTGGGGCTGGGAGTCGTACCAGCCGTTCCGCCAGGCGGCGTCGGCGGTCAGGGCCGCCCTGACGCCCTCCAAGAAGACCTTGTTGTGGTCGCTGGTGCGGGAGGAGCCGCAGAAGGGCAGCATCCGCTTGACCATCTCGGGGTGGCTCACCGCCCACTGGTAGGTCTGGCCCGCGCCCATGGACCAGCCGACGACGAGCTCGAGCGTCTCGATCCCGAAGTGCTCGGTGACCAGACGGTGCTGGCAGGCGACGTTGTCGTACATCGTCACGTCGGGGAAGCGGGACCGGTCGGCCGGCGGGGGCGTGTTGCTCGGCGAGGACGAGAGCCCGTTGCCGAACATGTTCGGGACGATGATGAAGTACCTCGCCGGGTCCAGCCCGCGCCCGGGGCCGATCAGCCACTCGTTCTCCCAGTGACGACCGGAGTACCAGGTCGGGTAGACGATCGCGTTGGACTTGTCGGCGTTCAGCGTGCCGTAGGTCTGGTAGGCCAGCTTCGCGTCCCGCAGGGTGCGGCCGGACTGCAGGACGACGTCGCCCAGGTCGTAGACGTGGTGGGGTGCTGACGGCCCGAGCGGCTGGTCGGCATCGTGGGACTCGGCCTGGGACAAGGCAGCTCTTCTCGTATACGCGCGCAGCGGATTGCTCCCATTCGGAAGCAAGTGCGCCGAACCTAGGACGGTGCGCGACCGCCGTCAAGGGTGAGGACGGGTGCCGTTCGGGCCAGGGCCACGACGGACGATGGACCCCTCAGGTCCGGGAGGCGAGCCCCGTGCGCTCCTCGGCGACCACGTGGGCGAGGAGCCGTTCCTCGTCGCCTCCCCCGTCGTACCCAGCGGCACCGTCGAGTCGCTGGCCGAACGCCGCCTCGAGCGCCGTCTCCAGCGGCTCCAGGTGTCGGCGCACCTCGGTCAGCGTGGCCCGCCCGTGGTCGGTGACCCGCAGGAGCACCCGGCGACGGTCGACCTGGTCGACCACCCGGTGCAGCGCCCCGTCCGAGACCAGGTGGTCCACGAGACGGGTCGTCGTCGAGGACGGCGCACCCAGCTCGGCCGCCAGCCCACTCATGGTCAGCTCGCGGTGGTGCGCGACGGCCTCGAGGACCCGCCAGCGGTCGACGGTCACCGACGTGCCCGCGAGGAGCTCGGCGGCACCGGCCGCGTACCCGGCGGCACCGTTCAGCAGGGAGACGAGCAGGGAGGCCGACACCGATGCAGACGCTGGGGTATCGTCCTGCGTCATCATCCGTCGCCTCCACCTTCGGGTCTCATCGAGGTCCCATGATGACAGACCAGGACGTCCTGGGCAGGGTTGATCCGCTCACGAGGCGGGTCGTCGTGATCCTGCCCCGGCAGGGCCCGGGCGGGATCTTCGGCCCGTCCTGCGAGGCCGCCGCACGCCTGGCCGCCGCCGAGGTCAACGCCGACCGGGGCATCCTGGGTCGGGAGCTCGAGCTCGTCGTGATCGACGGGGGTGGCTCGACGCAGTCGGTGGTCCGGGCCCTGCGACGCGCGCTCGTCGACGGCGTGGACGCGGTCACCGGGTGGCACATCTCCTCGGTCCGGCGGGCGGTCGTGCCGGTGCTCGCCGGCAGGATCCCGTACGTCTACCCGGCCCTCTACGAGGGCGGGGAGCGCGCCGACGGCGTGCTGTGCACCGGCGAGGTCCCCCGGTCCCAGGTGAGGCCGGCCATGTCGTGGCTGCGCGACGAGCTGGGCGTGCACCGCTGGTTCGTCGCCGGCAGCGACTACCTGTGGCCCCGGCACACCGCCGGCGCGGCGGTCGGCTTCGCGCACGAGGAGGGCCTCACGGTCAGCGGCAGCGGCTTCGTGGGGATGCCGGCGACCGCGCGGGAGATGAGCGACCTGCTGGACGCCGTCGAGCGGTCCGGCTGCCAGGGCGTGCTGATGCTGTTCCCCGGCCAGGACGGGGTGGAGTTCAACCGCCGGTTCGCCGAACGCGAGCTCGACCGCGACGTCGTGCGGTTCAGCCCGCTGATGGAGGAGAACATGCTGATGGCCTCCGGTCCCGAGGCGACCGTCGGGCTGTTCTCCGCCGCCGGGTACTTCCGGTCGCTGGTCTCCACCAGCGCGCTCGAGTTCCAGGGGCGGTACGCCCGGGCGTACGGCGCCGACGCGCCCGCGCTCAACACGGCCGCGGAGTCCACGTACTCCGGGGTGCACGTGGTCGCGCAGCTGGCAGGGATGGCCGGAGGGATGGGCGTCCCGCAGCTCGCCGCGGCGTCGGAGGGGGCCGTGCTGGAGACGCCACGGGGCAGGCTGACGCTGACCGGGCGCGACGTCCGCCAGGCGGTGTACCTCGCCCGGGCCGACGGGTGCGACTTCGAGATCGTCACCCGGCTGTAGGTACGGCTTCTCGGGCGGACCCTTGACGCCGGTTCGTCGCGAACCCTAGGTTCGAGAAGATTCCTGCCGAACGGGAATATCCCACCTGGGCTCAGCCTTCGTCGGCGACCAACACCCTGCACCGTCGTCGCCGCACGAGTGCCTCGCCCGTCCGAGCGACCAGCAGAGGAAGTTCGTCATGCCTGAGGTCATCTTCGAGATCAACCGCGACCTGTCCACCTCGATGCGCCACCAGAGCGTGCCCGGGCACAACCGGTGGCACCCCGACATCCCCGCGGCCACCACGATCCGGCCGGGCGGCTCCTACCGCATCGAGTGCAAGGACTGGACCGACAACCAGGTCCGCAACGACGACGGCACCGACGACATCCGCGACATGGACATCGACCCCTGCCACATGCTCAGCGGGCCATTCGCCATCGAGGGCGTCGAGCCCGGTGACCTGCTGGTCGTCGACATCCTGGACATCGGCCCGTTCCAGGAGCAGGAGTGGGGCTACACCGGCATCTTCGCCAAGGAGAACGGCGGCGGGTTCCTCACCGACCACTCGCCCGGCGCGAGCAAGGCCATCTGGGACCTCGACGGGATCTGGGCGACCTCCCGCCACGTCCCGGGCGTCCGCTTCGTCGGCAACTCCCACCCGGGCCTGTTCGGGTGCGCGCCGTCCCACGACCTCCTGGGCGAGTGGAACCGGCGCGAGCAGGCGCTGATCGACCTGAACCCCGACCGCGTCACCGGCGACATCCCGCCCAACGACGGCACGGTGCCCGGCGCCCCGCAGGTCCCGGCCCTCGCCCTGCCCCCGCTGGCCAGCGGCGCCCTCCTCGGGACCCTCAGCGGCGCGGACTTCGACCGGGCCGCCGCGGAGGCCTGCCGCACCATCCCGCCGCGCGAGCACGGCGGCAACGTCGACATCAAGGACCTCGGCGTCGGCAGCCGGGTCTTCATGCCGGTCTTCGTCCCCGGCGGCCTGTTCTCGATCGGCGACCTCCACTTCGCCCAGGGCGACGGCGAGATCACCTTCTGCGGCGCGATCGAGATGCCCGGGTTCATCGACCTGCACTTCGACGTGATCAAGGGCGGGATGGACCGTTACAAGACCACCATGCCGTTCTTCAAGCCCGGCCGCGTCAGCCCGAACTACTCCGAGTTCATCACCTTCGAGGGCATCAGCGTGGAGGACGGCCGCAACTACTACCTGAACGCGACCGTCGCCTACCGCCAGGCCTGCCTGAACGCGATCAACTACCTGATGCCGGCGATGGACTGGACCTTCGAGCAGGCCTACCTGTTCCTGGGGGCCGCCCCGATCGAGGGCCGGATCGGCGGCCTGGTCGACATCCCGAACGCGGCCGCCTCGGTCAGCATCCCGCTGTCGGTCTTCGACCGCGACATCATGCCCGGAGGCTTCGGCGCCGGGCACTAGCCCACCGCCACCCTCCCCCACTCCCCCGGACACACCGCCCCCCGGCCCGCCGGCCCCCCGGCCCCCCGTCCGTCGCCCATCTACTGCGGAGGCCCGCCATGCCCGTGTACGAGTACCGCTGCCCCACCTGCGGTCGGTTCGACCTGCACCGGCCCCTCGACGAGTCGAGCCGACCCGCCCGGTGCCCCACGTGCGCGGAGAGCTCGACGCGGGTCTTCACGGTGCCCGGTGGGCGGTCGACCTCCGGCGCGCTCGGTCGTGCGAGCACCTCCGAGCGCGCCCTGGTCGACCGGGCCCGGGGCGGGGAGCCCACGCGGACCGGCCCCCCGTCCGGGCGCCGCCTGCCCCCTCGCGCTCACCGGCACTAGACAGGGGCGCGGCGACGACGGCGCTCGAACAGGACGAGGGCGACGGCGCCGACGCCCACCGCGACGAGCGACAGCGCGAGGGCGCGGGAGAGACCGTCGACCGGGTCGGCGAGCGCGGCACCCACCGCCGGCCCGACCAGCCCGGCCACGCCCCAGGCGGAGAAGACCCGGCCGTACGCCGTGGCGAACCGGTCCGTGCCCGACACGGCCCGGGTCGCCACCGGGAGCAGCGCGGACGCGACGCCGTACTGGAGGCCGACCAGCGACAGGCCCACGACGCCCGCCACCGCGCCGGGGATCCACGCCAGGACGACCAGTGCGAGGCCGAGCGCGCCGAGGGCCGTGCCGAGCGCCGCCCCGAGCCCCACCCGCCCGACGAGCGGGGCCGCGCCGAGGCGACCGAGGAGGTTGGCGGCCGCCATCGCGGCCACCACGACGCCGGCCCCGCGGGGCGAGAGGCCCTGGTCGGTCGCGATGGTCGCGGCGAAGGCGAAGCACAGCAGCCCGGGCGTGAACGCACCCCAGGCAGTCAGCCACAGCGCGGTCAGCGCGCCGGCGTCACCGACCGGCCCCGCCTCGTCGACCCGGTCGGCCGGGGAACGGTCCGGGGGCCCAGGCAGCGCCCGGGCCGCCAGGAGCATCAGGCCACCGACCGTCAGCGCGGCCGCGGCGAGCGTGGTGCGAGACCCCGACCGGTCGGCCCCCAGCGCGGCGAGCGGGGCTGCGGCCATGGGCCCGGCGGCGTAGGCAGCGACGACCGCACCGACCACCCACGGGCGCCGCGTGCCCGTCCCGGCAGCTGCCCAGGACACGACGGCGAGGTACGTCAGGCCGCTGCCGGACCCGAAAAGGACCCCGATCCCGAGGTGCAGCAGCAGCACCCCGTCGGCGGACGCCCCGACGGCGAGGCCTGCGGCGGAAAGCAGCCCGGCCACGGCGACGGCGCGGCGCGGACCCTGACGGTCGATGAGTGCCCCACCGAGCAGGACGGCCACCGCGAACGCCACCAGGCTGGTGGAGAAGACCGGTCCCAGCGCGGCGGCCGGTCGGTCCACCTGCTCGCCGAGCGCGGGCAGCAGCACGCTCCAGGCGAACAGGGTGCCCGCGGCGGCGTTGGCCGCGAGCGCCGACAGGAGCGTACGGCGGCCCATACGGTCGGTCGGGGACGAGCTGCTCCCCCCGGTCCTCGGTGGCACGAACCAGCTCACCCACTCTCCTGGCGCAGGCAACGATCGGGCGAGGTGGGGTGCGGCGTCAAGGTGGTGAGGGGCGCTTCGGACCCGGAGTTCGGGAGAGGGCATCCGTCACCCGCCGCCCCGCCTACCTCTCGTCCCTGCGTCCTGGCTCAGGTCGCGACTCACGCCCCTCTGGCGCGCCCTTGATCGGCTGCTTCCCTGGTCCGGCTCCCTCGGTGCTGGTCGACACGATGAACTCCGACACCCGGTCGGTCACCGCGTTCCGTGCCGAGGGGACCAGCACCACCGCGATCGTCAGACCCCCGACGATCGCGGGCACGATGGCGCTCCCCCGCGACCGCCGCCGAGGCGGTAGGGACCGGCTGGATCTCCCCGGCCGGGGCTGCACGGTGCGTGATGACCCTGTGGCGCTCGGGAGCGGGGCCACGGCCGGGCGCAGCGTGGCATCGAGTGCCGAGGCTGCGTGACGGACCTGCTCCGGAGTGAGTGACGGGGGCCGCGAGCGCAGCATCTCCACGATGTTCGAGGTCGAGCACACCATGACGTCTCGGGCCCACCCAGCGAGCGGCTCCTCTTGGTGGAAGCACAGCACCGGGGTGACCGCGGCCCCGGTGTGCGAGCTGACGATCCGGGTCACCGCCAGCCCCGCCTCGCCGGCTCCGCTGACGGACGCCTCGCGCTGCCGTCCGTTCTGACGGAGCTCGTCCCCCCGGACCTCGACTCGACCACTCCAATGCTTCGTGTCGATGACGAAGACACCCGCCGGGCCGACCACGACGTGATCGATGTTGGCTCGGGCACGCCCGGGCCAAGCCAGGTCGTGCATGACCACCCAACCCTGCGGCTGCAGCGCTGCCAGCGCGTCGGCTGTCGCGCGCTCGCCCGCAGCGCCCTTCTCGTACCGTCCAGCAACCTCGAGCTGACGTTCCGCCTTGTGACGCAGGCGCTGCGCGACCTCCGCCGCAGATTCTCCGGCCATGTCCACTCCCCGATGTTCGACGCCGTCGGAGGAGCATCGGCCGCTGCACCATGGTTCTCAAACCCGTCTGGACCGCACCTTGCCGCACCTCAGCTGCGTCGATGCCGCACGCTGTCCGTGTGGCTGATCACCTCCCGCCGGGGTTGTACGAGCGTCTGATCACCGCCACGCTCTCGGAAGCCGTGGCCCACCTCGGGGAGCGTGCCAGCACGGGCCCGGTCGACCCCGCCGATGAGGCGCAGGTGTTGGCGCGGCACGTGTACGACGTCGCCCACCGAGCGCTCTCCGGCGCCCGCACGACGGCGGAACGGCTCGACCTGGCCAACGCCCTGTTGGCCGCACTGCCGACCGCGCCCGACGACGTCCGTACCCCGCCGTCACAGCTCCACGCGGTCCGCTCCCCGGTCGGTCCCGGTGCGCGGGTCATCCGCCCGGCAACTCCGCTCGGCTCCGCAGCGTTGCTGACCAACACCCGCGACGAACCCAACCTCGGCAGCGAGCTCAAGGCCGAGATCGAGTCCAGCGATCGGGTCGACCTGCTGTGCGCCTTCGTGAAGTGGCACGGCCTTCGTCTCCTCGAAGCCGAACTCACTCGGCGACGGGAACGCGGCGCCCCGTTGCGAGTCATCACCACGACCTACATGGGCGCCACCGAGAGGGCTGCGCTGGATCGCCTGATCGACGACTTCGGCGCTGAGGTGAAGATCCAGTACGACTCCCAGCGCACGCGGCTTCACGCGAAAGCGTGGATGTTCCACCGCCACACCGGGTACGACACGGCCTACGTCGGCTCGTCGAACCTGTCCCGCGCTGCCCTGCTGGACGGACTGGAGTGGAACGTCCGACTGTCCCGCGTCGCGACCCCGTCGCTGCTGGACAAGTTCGAGGCCACCTTCGACGCGTACTGGAACGACCCCACCTTCGAGACCTACGAGCCGGCCCGCGACCGGGACCGCCTCGACGATGCGCTCGCCGAGGCCTCCGGGCGGACGCCACATGATCGGGTGACGCTGTCGCTGTCCGGGCTCGAGGTACGTCCCTACCCGTACCAACAGCGGATGCTGGATGCCATCGAGGCCGAACGCGTCGTGCACGATCGCCACCGCAACCTGGTCGTGGCGGCTACTGGCACCGGCAAGACCGTCCTTGCCGCGCTCGACTACCGACGGCTGACGATCGGGAGCGACCTGCCGTCGCTTCTGTTCGTGGCGCACCGCAGGGAGATCCTGGAGCAGGCGCTGCGGACGTACCGCGAGGTGCTGATGGATGCGAGCTTCGGCGAGCTGTATGTCGCCGGTCTCCGCCCCGAGCGATGGCGCCACGTGTTCGCCAGCGTGCAGTCGTTGTCGAGCACCGTGCAAGACGTGCCGGCAGACGCCTTCTCGGTTGTCGTCATCGACGAGTTCCACCACGCGCAGGCCCCGACGTACCGGCGCCTGTTGGACCACCTCGAGCCGCGTGAGCTGCTCGGGTTGACCGCCACCCCTGAACGCGCGGACGGCCTCGATGTGCGGGTCTTCTTCGACGGCCGCACGGCTACCGAGTTGCGGCTCTGGGACGCGTTGGGAGCCGAGCTGCTCTGCCCGTTCCACTACTTCGCGGTCACAGACGGCACCGACCTGCGGCAGATCGCGTGGAGCCGCGGTCGCTACGACGATGCGCAGTTGGACAACGTGTACACCGGCAATCAGGCACGCGCCGGCATCGTCCTGCGAGAGCTCGCCGACAAGGTGCTGGACCTGCGGGCCATGCGGGGCCTTGGTTTCTGCGTCAGCGTCGCCCACGCCGAGTTCATGGCACGTGTCTTCACCGAGGCCGGGATCCCCGCCCGCGCCGTCAGCGCTCACACGTCAGCCGACGTGCGCGCTCAGTCGTTGATGGATCTTCGCGACAAGCGCTTGAACATGCTTTTCGCTGCCGACCTCTTCAATGAGGGCCTGGACCTCCCAGACGTCGACACCGTGCTCTTCCTCCGGCCGACCGAGAGCGCGACCGTCTTCCTCCAGCAACTCGGTCGCGGGTTACGCCGCACGCGCGACAAGGCCGTCCTGACCGTGCTCGACTTCGTGGGGCACCAACGCAAGGAGTTTCGCTTCGACGAGAAGCTCCGGGCCTTGACGGGCCACAGTCGGCGTGGCCTGGAGCGAGACATCGAGCGCGGGTTTCCCTTCCTTCCTGCGGGCTGTCAGATCGTGATGGATCGCCAATCGCAGCAGGTGGTGCTGGACAACATCCGCACTCAGGTCGGCAACCGCTGGTCGACCATGGTCACCGAGCTGCGCCGCAGTGGCGACGTCGATCTCGCCACCTTCTTGGACGAGTCACGCCTTGAGCTCTCCGACGTCCTCCGCCGCGGCTCGCATTCGTGGACTCGCCTGCGTCGCGACGCCGGACTCAGCACCGCCACGGGCGGAGATCACGAGGATCGGTTGCTACGACGGGTTCGAGCCTTCGCACACGTCGACGATCGGGTCCGAGGAGTGCGGTACGCCGCGCTGCTCGACGACGACGCACCGGCCTATGCCGATCTCGGACCCCTCGAGCGGAAGCTAGCCGAGATGCTCTTCTTCTCCCTGTGGCCGGACGGTGGAGGCTTCGCCAGCGTCGACGAAGGCATGGCCCAGCTCCGCCGTGAGCGTGCGGCCCGGGCCGAGATGCGGGCCGTGGTCGAGATCGGCTTCGACATGGCTCGCCACCAGGCGCCCGAGATCGGTGGGCGCCTGGCGACGGTACCTCTGCGGGTGCACGCCCGATATCAACGCGAGGAAGTGCTGGCGGCTCTCGGGTACGCCTCCCTGAGTCGCAAGCCGAACTCGTTCCGGGAGGGCGTCCTCTACGTCCCTGATCTCAGGGTGGACGCATTCTTCGTCACGCTGAAGAAGTCCGAAGCGGACTTCTCGCCGACGACGATGTACCGCGACTACGCGATCAGCCGCGAGCTCTTCCACTGGGAGAGCCAGTCAGTGACCACCGTGGCATCGCCTACCGGCCAGCGGTACCTGAACGGGACGAGTCGGGTGCTGCTGTTCGTCCGACACGAACAGAAGGACGACTTCGGGACGTCGCCCTATCTGTTCGCCGGTCCGATGACGTACGTCAGCCATCACGGTGAGCGGCCCATCGCGTTGACCTGGCGGATGGAGCATGCCTTGCCCACCGACTTTTACAACGCGGCTGCCGTCGTCGCGCAGTGAGGCCGATCGGGCGATCCACGTAGGGCAGTGCGCCGCCTGTTCACGGGCCCGTCGCTAGCGGCAAGACCCCGCATAACGCGGGTTGGGGCGGTCTAGGCTCGCTGGCCAGGCGTGCCTTGTCGCGCGTGCGGCGAGCGGGCCGAGGCCTTGGCTGATGCGCCGCGGAGGCGACGATGTGCACGTCCACCACCCTGCTGCCGTTTTAGCCGGACTCGATGACGCCCGCGCAGCTCGCGGCCGTCTCGTACCTGGCTCGTTACTCCGGGCAGACCCACCTGCTGTACGCCTATCAATTGCGGCGCTGGTTCGCCTGGTGCGAGACCCATCACCTCGACGCTTTGATCGGCGTGCAGCGTGCACAGCTGGAGCTCAGCGAGCGGCATCTTCGCGAGTGTGGACTTCGAGATTCCTCAATCTGCACCATGATGCACGGCGTCCGCGGCTACTACCGGTTCGCGCACATCGACGGCCACATCACCGCAGACCCCACGGTCTACGTGCGGCTGCCGAAGCTCCAGTCCGATGAGACACGCACCCAAGGCTTGGACCGACTCGAGCTAATCCGATTCCTGCAGGTCGCGCAGACCATCACCGTCCACCACGACGCCCTCGCCTTCCTGCTGGGCATCAACGCACTCCGCGCCTCCGAAGCCGCCGCAGTCCGCATCAGGACTACGCCGAAGCGCTGCGCGGCCATCGGGTCCTACGTCTTATTGACATGGGGAGCAAACCACCGACGAAGCCCATTACCGTGCCGGTGCTGCGTGCCCTCCAGCCCTGTCGGGGAGAACGCACCGAGGGGCGCGTCGTCTTGCGGCCGTTGTCCGGCAAGCCGATCGATCGCCGCGATGTGCATCGCATGGTCCGCCGCGTCACCGTCGCGGCTGGCATCCCGCGGCACATCAGCCCGCATTCGCTGCGGCGCGCCGCCGTCACGAACGCCCGCGATGCCGGCGTTCCGCTTCGCGACGCCCAGATCCTCTCCAGGCACGCCGACCCCCGGACGATGCAGCACTACGATCGAGCTCTCGGGAATCTGGACCGCCACGGCGTCCACTTCCTCACCGCTTACGTCGCTGGCGTCTGCCCCCCGGCTGGCCGGCCAAGAACCCGCCTTCGCCAAGTATGACTCTGCGCGTGGACTGCTCGACGCAGCGCACCGAGCGGTGGGCCCTCCGCCTGGTCAGCAACAGCCTTCAGGCCGCTGTGGCCGGCGACGTATGAGCCCGACTCACGGCCTGGACAGATCCGCGCTCCGCGCACTTACGGTTGTGCCATGACGTTCTCGATCGTGGCGCGCTCAGTGGATGGCGAGTCCTGGGGCGTTGCTGTCGCGTCCAAGTTCCTCGCTGTGGGCTCCGCAGTCCCTGCCGCTGCGGCGGGCGTGGGAGCAATTGCCACCCAATCGGCAGCCAACACCACTTACAAGGCCGCAGCTCTAGCCCACCTGCGTGAGGGGGCGACCGCCGCCGAGACGCTCCAGCAACTGATCGACGCAGACGAAGGCCGAGATGACCGGCAGGTTGGCGTTGTCGACAGCGAGGGACGGGCCGCGACCTTCACTGGAGCAACGTGTCTGGACTGGGCTGGTGGGGTAACCGGTGACGGGTATGCGATCCAAGGCAACATCCTCGAAGGCGAGGAGGTCGTCGCAGCGATGGAGTCCGCCTTCGTCGCGAGTGACTCATCGGCTCCGCTAGCGGAACGGCTGATGATCGCGCTACGGGCAGGCGACGCAGCGGGGGGCGACGCCCGCGGTAAGCAGTCAGCGGCGCTCATCGTGGTCAAGGACAAGGCGGGCTACATGGGCTTCGACGACATCGAAGTCGAGCTACGCGTGGAAGATCACGCGGAGCCCATCGCTGAGTTGGATCGATTGCTCGGGCTTCATCGGAAGCTCTGGGCAAAGAGTGACACTCTCCCCGAGGATGAACGAACTCCAGATACCCCCGAACTCTTGGCCGAGCTGGATGCCCGTGCGCGGGGCCTGGGCCACAAGTCTTTGGTCGTGTGGATGAGCCGCAACAACTATGAGATGTACGGCGGCGAGGACTGGACGGCCACTCGGGTCGTCGAGGAGCTTCGGGCCGCTACGCCGGACTTCAGCGGATAGGCCTCTCACGGGAAGCTGTTACCACAGAAGGGCCACGATGTCGCGTACGGCATGAGCATCGATGGCGCGGGGCCCCGTACGTGAGCGAAGGTCCGCTGCACGATGGGTGTCGGCCAGACCTGGCCCATTCCACCGCAAGTGCCGTCCGCGCAGGTCCGCTCGCACCAAGGAGTGCTGGGAGCCCCGAGGAGTGCTGGGAGCCCCGAGGAGATGACTCCTCGGGGCTCCCACGTGACTATCCAGCGCTAGAGATCAGCTGCAGCCCGACGTGCTCCCGCAGCCCTCGCACACGTAGCAGGACCCGGCCGGGCGCATCTTCGTCCCGCAGGTCATGCACAGCGGGGAGTCGACGGCGGTGCCGGTGAGCTTCTCCATCAGCTCGGCCGAGGTGTGGGCGACCTTGGCCGGCTCCGCGGGGACCTCGCGCTGCGAGGAACCCTCGGAGTCGTGGGTGATGACGGGCTCCTGGTCTCGTGACGCTCGCTTCGCTCGCTCCTCGACCACCGAGGTCAGGTCGTCGTCCAGCAGCTCGCTGGCCGCGCCGGTCTCCTCGAGGAGCTCGTACGAGCCGGTCTCGAGGTGGCGCTGACGCTCGTCGGCGGAGTAGATGCCGAGGGCCGCGCGGGAGTCGAAGTCCAGGTAGTCGAGGGCCAGGCGGCGGAAGATGTAGTCCATGATCGACTGGCTCATCCGCACGTCCGGGTCGTCGGTCAGGCCGGCCGGCTCGAAGCGCAGGTTGGTGAACTTGGAGACGTAGGTCTCCAGCGGCACGCCGTACTGCAGGCCGATGCTGACCGCGATCGAGAAGGCGTCCATCACGCCGGCCAGGGTCGAGCCCTGCTTGCCGAGCTTGAGGAAGACCTCGCCGAGCTGACCGTCGTCGTGGGCGCCCGAGGTCATGTAGCCCTCGGCACCGCCGACGGTGAACGACGTGGTGCGCGAGGCGCGCGACTTGGGCAGGCGCTTGCGGGTCGGGGCGTAGACGACCTTCTCCACGACCTTGGTGGTCTCGTGACGGGCTCCTTCGTCGCCCTCCTCGACCTCCGACTTCTTGTTGGAGTCCGAACCCTCGTTCTTGCCCTTGCCGGTGGCCATCGGCTGGCCGACCTTGCAGTTGTCGCGGTAGACCGCGGTCGCCTTGAGTCCGAGCTTCCAGGACTGGAAGTAGACGTCCTCGATCTCCTCGACCGTGGCGGTCTCCGGGAGGTTGACGGTCTTCGAGATCGCGCCGGACAGGAACGGCTGGCAGGCCGCCATCATCCGGACGTGGCCCATCGGGCGCAGCGAGCGCGCGCCCATGGCGGTGTCGAAGATCTCGTAGTGCTCGAGCTTGAGGCTCGGGGCGTCGATGACGTGCCCGTGCTCGCCGATGTAGGCCACGATCGCCTCGACCTGCTCGGGCTGGTAGCCGAGCTTCTTCAGCGCCCGCGGGATCGTCTGGTTCACGATCTGCATCGAGCCGCCGCCGACGAGCTTCTTGAACTTGACCAGCGAGAAGTCCGGCTCGATGCCGGTGGTGTCGCAGTCCATCATGAAGCCGATGGTGCCGGTCGGCGCGAGCACCGAGGCCTGGGCGTTGCGGAAGCCGTGCGCCGCCCCCTGGGCCTGCACGTCGGACCACGCCTGGGTGGCCAGGGCGTGCACCGAGCGGTCGTGGCTGTGGATGGTGCGCACCGCGTCGTTGGCGGCCTGGTGCTTGCGCATCACGCGCTGGTGGGCCTCGGCGTTGCGGGCGTACCCGGCGTACGGGCCGACGACGCCGGCGAGCTCGGCGGAGCGCTTGTAGGAGACACCGGTCATCAGCGAGGTGATGGTCGCGGCCATCGCGCGGCCACCGTCGGAGTCGTAGCCCAGGCCCATCGCCATCAGCAGCGCGCCGAGGTTGGCGTAGCCGATGCCGAGCTGGCGGTAGTCGCGGGTGGTGTCGCCGATCGGGTCGGTCGGGAAGTCGGCGAAGCAGATCGAGATGTCCATCGCGGTGATGATCAGCTCGACGGCCTTGCTGAACAGCGCCCCGTCGAAGGTGTCGTCGTCCTTGAGGAACTTCATCAGGTTCAGCGAGGCGAGGTTGCACGAGGAGTTGTCCAGCGACATGTACTCCGAGCAGGGGTTGGACGCGGTGATCCGGCCCGTCTCGGGGTTGGTGTGCCAGTCGTTGATGGTGTCGTCGTACTGCAGGCCCGGGTCGGCGCAGGCCCACGCGGCCTGGCTGATCTTGGTGAAGAGCTCGCGGGCGTCGACGCGCTCGATCTCCTCGCCGTGCTTGCGACCGCGCAGCGCGAAGTCGGTGCCGTCCTCGACCGCGCGCATGAACTCGTCGCTGACGCGCACCGAGTTGTTGGCGTTCTGGTACTGCACGGAGGTGATGTCGGCGCCGCCGAGGTCCATGTCGAAGCCGGCGTCGCGCAGCGCGCGGATCTTGTCCTCCTCCTTGGCCTTGGTCTCGACGAACTCGACGATGTCGGGGTGGTCGACGTCCAGGACGACCATCTTGGCCGCGCGGCGGGTGGCGCCGCCGGACTTGATGGTGCCGGCGGAGGCGTCCGCGCCGCGCATGAAGGAGACCGGGCCCGAGGCGGTGCCGCCCGAGGAGAGCAGCTCCTTCGACGAGCGGATCCGCGACAGGTTGAGGCCGGCGCCGGAGCCGCCCTTGAAGATGAAGCCCTCCTCCTTGTACCAGTTCAGGATGGAGTCCATCGAGTCGTCGACCGAGAGGATGAAGCAGGCGCTGACCTGCTGCGGGCTCTGGGTGCCGACGTTGAACCAGACCGGGGAGTTGAACGAGAAGTACTGGTTCAGCAGCAGCCAGGTCAGCTCGTGCTCGAAGACCTCGGCGTCGCCGGCGGAGGCGAAGTAGCCGTGGTCCTTGCCGGCCTTGACGTAGGTCAGCACGACCCGGTCGATGAGCTGGCGCAGGCTGGTCTCGCGGACGTCGGTGCCGACGGCGCCGCGGAAGTACTTGGTCGTCACGATGGTCGAGGCGTTCAGCGACCAGGTCGTGGGGTACTCCACGTTGCGCTGCTCGAAGACGGTGGCGCCGGTCTTCCAGTTCGTCTGGACGACGTCGCGACGCTCCCAGGTGACCTCGTCGTAGGGGTGCACCTCGCGGTTGGAGAAGACGCGCTCGATGTGGAGCCCCTCTCCGCGGGCCTGCTGCGCGTCGGCCCGGTTCACGGTCTCGGTCATCTGGTCTCCTCGTGTGGTGCGGGTGTCGGTCATCAGTCTTGCGGGGGCCACCGACAGAGGTCGGCGCACCGGTCGCAGGGGGGTCGAACGGTGGGGATGAGGTGGTGCACCCCGGCAGGCAGCTTCCCCACTCCCTGCCGGGGTGGTCTGGGTCAGCCCGTGGGGGCTGGGAGGAGGTCGCGCGCCTGGTCTCGTGACGCTCGCTGCGCTCGCTCCTCGACCACCGGCGGCTCGAGGGCCGCGGGCGAGTCGGGCGTACGCCGCTCGGCGCGCAGGGAGGCGATCTCGTCCTCGAAGTCGTCCGCGGACTCGAAGGCGCGGTAGACGGAGGCGAAGCGCAGGTAGGCGACCTCGTCGAGCTCGCGCAGCGGCCCGAGGATCGCCAGGCCCACCTCGTGGGCGGGGACCTCGGCGGCGCCGGCGGCGCGCAGGGCGTCCTCGACGGCCTGGCCGAGGCGGTCCAGCTGGTCCTCGGTGACCGGGCGTCCCTTGCAGGCCTTGCGGACGCCGGCGACGGCCTTGTCGCGCTGGAAGGGCTCGGTGGCGCCGGAGCGCTTGAGCACCGTGACCTGCATCAGCTCGACGGTCGTGAAGCGCTTGGTGCAGGCGGAGCAGGTACGCCGGCGGCGGATCGAGCCGCCGTCCTCGGCGACCCGGGAGTCGACGACCCGGGTGTCGGTGTGCCGGCAGTAGGGGCAGTGCATCGCGGGTGGCTCCTCTCGGGTCGGGCGGGGGCGTCGGAACGGGTGGGCGCGCTCGTACCACCGCTCGCAGGCGGTGGATGAACCTGTGGATAACGGCGTTTCCCTGGGGATAACACGCGCCGGCCTGTGCGTCATCCGCATCTACCTGTGAACTAGATGTGGATAACTACATCCGTGTAAGTACTAGATGTAGTGGAACCGTACGCCCGGGGGCACCGATGCGCAACCTGTTGCGGCAACTCGGGGCGGCCGAGTTTGGCGACGCGCGTCGTCGCAGGTCAGGAGTGGTCCCCACCTGCTCCTCGACTGGACGCGGGCGCGGTTTGCGGTGGCACCGGGGAGCAGCCAGGGTGGGGTCATGGACCAGATCGAGCTCACCGTCGAGGACCTCCCGCCCGCGAAGAGCGAGGCCAAGTCGATGCTGGCCGCCGGGCACCGCCACCACTCCCGGGTGGTCGCCCTCCTCCAGGCGGCGCGTGAGCACACGAAGGCGACCGGCCACCCCGGCTTCGGCGGCGTCCCGCTCACCCTGGACGTCACCCTGACCTGCCCCGAGGCGCCGGCCTCCGACGCGACCAACTACCTCGGCGGGATCACCGACGTGCTCGAGGCCAAGGGTCAGCGCGGGCCGCTGGGGCACCTGGGCGAGCTCGCGAAGGTCGCGCTCTACGACGACGACCGCCAGTTCCAGGACGTGCACTTCCGCTGGCAGCAGGGCAAGCCGACCGGCTACCGGGTCCGCATCCGCCCGCGGGGCTGAGCGGCGCGCCCCGTACCCCGGACGCACGAACGGCCGCCCCCGCGCGATGCGGGAGCGGCCGTACGTCGTCGGCAGCGCGTTCAGCGCCGCCAGATGATCACGGGGTGATCGACTGCGGCGAGGAGGCGTTCGCGACGCGGTTCTCGGCGTGGATCATCCAGGCGAGCTGCTCGAGACGCTCGAGGATGCCGTGCAGGATGTCGGCCGAGGTGGGGTCCTCGGCGTCGACCTCGTCGTGGATGCGGCGCGCGGTGCCCGCCACGGCGTAGATCGCGGCCACGATGCGGTCCACGGTCTCGGCGGTGTCGACCTCGGTCGAGGGGAACTCCGGCAGGCTGGTCTGCGCACCGACGCTGGCCGCGCGGGCGTCCGGCACGACGTAGAGCGCACGCATGCGCTCGGCCACGGTGTCGGAGAAGGTGCGGGCGTCGTCGACGACCTCGTCGAGCTGCAGGTGCAGGTCGCGGAAGTTCTTGCCCACGACGTTCCAGTGGGCCTGCTTGCCCTGCAGGTGCAGGTCGGTCAGGTCCACGAGCAGCTGCTGCAGGTGGGCCCCGAGGGTCTCGGAGGCACGGAACGGCGGGTGGGCGGCGTGCGTGCCGGCGCTCGAGGAGGTGGTCAGGTCGGTCGAGCTCTGCATCGTGTCGCTCATGGTGAGGCGGTCCTTCCGATCGGGGATGTCCCTACTCTCGCACCTTTTCTGGACCGGTTCCAGAAAGGGAAGGCTTGCCTGCGTTCCTCGGGTCTGCGACTGCTGGTCGGCTCAGAGTCGGTCGGGGCAGGTGCAGTCGACGGGCAGCCGGACGGTGCGCAGGTCGGACCCGGCCGCCGCGAGGCACCCGTCGAACGGCACCCGCCAGCGGTCCACGCCCTCGGCGGTGAGCACCGCGAGCTCCACGCCGTCACGGTCGACCACGAGCGGCACCACGGCCGCGGCGTCGTACCCCTGGGCGCGGGCGCCGACGAGCAGGTCCTCGCCGTGCTCCGCCGCGAGGTGGCGCAGCAGCGCGGCCGCCTGGTGACCGAAGGTGTCGGGCTCCGAGCGCCAGAAGGCGTCGACCGGGACAACCACGTCGTCCCGGCCGGGCTCGACGAGCCGGACCGAGAGCAGGGTCGGGGTGTAGGTGCGCAGCCCGGTCTCGTCGGGGCGGTCCATCGTGAACGAGCCGGTCAGCCGGACCACGCGGGAGCCGGGGCCCGGGACGGTCAGCGTCGCGACGCGGCAGGCGGCGAGGGCCGGCACCGCGGGTGACGAGCCGGCCAGCAGGACTCGCACCCGGCCGTCGTCGGCCAGCTCGACCGAGACCAGCGTCTCGGTGGCGGGCGTGCGGCAGCTCCGGGTACGCAGCGTGCCGGTGCGGGCGCCCGCGACCGCGGTCCGGGCCTGTCCGGCCCAGGTCGAGGTGGGGTCGCGCAGCATCTCGCCGGTCATGAGGTAAGGCTACCCTCACCCCCGCCTGGAACGGTAGGTGTCGCCGATCTCAGTCCGCAGGGTGGACGGGTGGGCCGACGCGGGGGCCGTCGACGAGGTTCTTGCGCAGGTGCACGTCGTCGCGGCCCGGCGTGGGCACGGACTCCCACCGGAAGATCTCGTCGTACCCCAGGCGCCGGTAGAAGTCCGGGGCCTGGAAGGTGAACGAGGTGACGAAGGCGTGCGTGCAGCCCCGGGCCACCGCCTCCTCCTCGAAGGCCGCCAGGAGCCGCGCGCCGGTGCCGGCGCCACGCTGGTCCTCACGGACCCAGACCATCGCGATCCCGGCAGCGCTCCCCCACGTCCACCCGGACAACCCGGCGAGCAGGTCGTCGCCGTCCTCGAGCTTGACGGTGAGCTCCGCGGGGGCCGCGACGCCTGCGGTGGCGGCGGCGTTGACGCGGTCGAGCTCGTCGCTGAGCCGCTGGTCGAGCGCGGCGTCGGCGCCGCCCGTGGTCAGTCCGGACATGCGTCGGATGCTGCCAGCCCGGGGCCGCTCCTGGCCGGACCCGCTGCACCGGCCGGACCCGCTGCACCGGCTGACCCGGCTGGACCGGCGAGGTCGGCCACCTCGGCCAGCTCGCGCCACCAGGACAACCGCGTGGGACGGCCGTCGTAGTCGCGGCGGCGGTTGGCGCCGCTGGGTCCGGGCAGGACGAACACCTGGGTGCGCCCGACGTACCACTCGGTCGCGCCGAGCAGCTGCGGCGGTTTGCGGCCCAGGGCCCGGGCCGCCTGCTGAGCGGTGCCCTTGCCGGTGAAGGCGAGCCAGTCGGGCTGCCACCGCTCGACCTTGGCGACCAGGTCGTCGATGTCGGCCCAGGCGTGCACGCCGTCAGGGCCCATCCGGCCGACCAGGTCGGTCAGGCCCAGACCCAGCTCGGGCAGCCGGTGGTCCTCCTCGGGACGCAGCAGCGTCGGGGACATCCCGGCCAGGTGCAGGCACTCCCAGAACGACGTGCCCGGGGTCGCGTAGTAGTGCTCCCGGGTCTTCGGACTGGCCTCTCCGGCCTGGCCGCAGAAGACCACGGCGGGGTCCGGACCGACGATGTCTGGCAACTCCTGCATGGACCCACCCTGCCGTCCGACACAATGACCCGCATGGGCGGAAAGCGAGCCGGGTCCCGACGAGGTCCCCGGCCCAAGCAACGGGTTTCTCCGGCCCTCCTGGGCCTGTCCCTGGGGGTCACCCTGCTGGTCGTGGCGTGGGGATACCTGGTCTTCGCCGCCATCGACTTCGGCGCCGAGGCGCGCGGCGGTCGCGGCGAGGCGTGGTGGTTCCTCGCCCTGGCCTCCCTGGGGGCCGTGGCCTGCCTCTTCGCCGGACTGATGCTGATCTCGCACATCCTGCGACTGCTGAGCGCTGCGCCGACGTCCGCGGAGGGCGCGGAGGGCGCCGGCGGCGTGGACACCGTGGCGACGCCGGAGGGGTACGTCGGGCGGCGGGTGCGCTGAGGGGTCGGTCCCGTGATGCTCGCCGGGCGGGGTCTCGTGACGCTCGCTCCGCTCGCTCCTCGACCACCGGGCGGGGTCTCGTCGCTCGCTCCTCGACCACCGGGCGCTCGCCTCGCTCGCTCGCTCCTCGACCACCGGGGTCGCTCGCTCCTCGACCACCGGGGTCGCTCGCTCCTCGACCACCGGCGCCTGACGCACCGAGGGGCGGGACGGCCGTGGCCGCCCCGCCCCTCCGTGCTTCCCCCCGCTCGTCGACGGGGTCGAGTCGTCGACGAGCTCCTTGCTCCACCGGCGGCGCGGGTCGAGGGCGCCGCACTGGTGGCCGACACGTCACCCGAGCGGGACGCGCAGCTCCTGACCGGCCTGCAGCGCGCCGGAGTCGAGGTCGTTCAGGTCCTGGATGTCGGTGACGACCGAGGCCGCGTCGCCCTCACCGGTCGCGGCCACCGTCTCCTGAGCCAGGCCCCACAGGGTGTCGCCGGGGGCGACCACCACCACGCGGGTCGGCTCGGGCGTGTCCTCACCGTCGGCCATCGAGGCCTGCGCCAACCACAGCCCGGCACCGAGGACCAGGCCCAGGGCGAGCAGCAGCACGACCACACGGCCCCGGCGCGTCAGACGGACGGGCCCGGCTGCGGGCCGAGCGGCAGGACGGGCGGCGAGACGGGCGGCGGGACGGGCGGGCTGCAGGGTGGTGCTCATGGTGACCTCCTGGGGAAGGGGGCGGTCAGCGGTGCCGGGTGCGGTGCTGACCACCGGGGTCGGTGGTGGACGAGGGAATGTCTAGAGGCCGGCGCCGACAGCCCTTCGTGCAGAGCGTCGACTCCCGGTCGATCAGACGTTCGATCGAACACCTGAGCGAGAGTAGATCACCTGTTCGAACCAGCGCAAGACCCCGGTTCGATCGCGTGTTCGACGAGCCGACCCGTACCGGCGCGACACGCGGGTTCGAACAGGTGTTTGAAGTGGGGGCGGTCGACGGTCTAGCGTCACTCCTGTCACACCGACCCCGGAGAGGTGCCCCGCATGCCCAAGAAGAACGTCAGCGAGCTGCCCGACGGCCCGGCGGACGCCACCGGGCTGACCCCGCGCCAGCAGCGAGTCCTCACGCACATCAAGGAGTGCCTCGAGGCGCGCGGGTACCCGCCCAGCATGCGCGAGATCGGCGAGGCCGTGGGCCTGACCAGCACCTCGAGCGTCTCCCACCAGCTGCGCGTGCTGCAGGAGAAGGGTTACCTCAAGCGTGACCCCAACCGCCCGAGGGCCCTGGAGGTCTTCCTGCCCGAGCACATGGCCTCGCGCCGCGCGCTGGGCAGCGGCGAGGAGTCGAGCGTCGACGAGACCGGCGTGGGCGACCTGGTCCCGCAGGCCGCCAACGTCCCGGTCGTGGGCCGGATCGCGGCCGGTGGCCCGATCCTGGCCGAGGAGCGGATCGAGGAGATCTTCCCCCTCCCGCGCCGCATCGTCGGCGACGGCCAGCTGTTCCTGCTCGAGGTCAGCGGTGAGTCGATGATCGACGCCGCGATCTGCAGCGGCGACTTCGTCGTCATCCGTCAGCAGCCGACGGCCGAGAACGGCGACATCGTGGCCGCGATGATCGACGGGGAGGCCACGGTGAAGACCTTCCAGCGCAAGGACGGCCAGGTCTGGCTGATGCCGCACAACGCCGCGTACTCCCCCATCGACGGCACCCACGCCACCATCCTGGGCAAGGTCACCGCGGTCCTGCGCAGCCTGTAGCGGGCCAGGGGCGCGCGCGGGAGGACACGGGCGTCGGGGCCGGCCCGTACGCTGCGGGTGCCCGCCCCTCACCCCCACCGGGAGCCTCCCGCATGCGTCGACCCACCCCCACTGCTCTGCTCGGCGGTGCCCTGAGCCTCCTGATGCTCGCCCCGCTGTCGGCGGCGCCGGCGGTCGCCGACCCCGACGCGGCGCCGGGCGTGGTCGTGGGAGGTGCGCCGGCCGAGCAGGTGCCGGCGGACGAGGTGCTGGCGGAGGAGGCCCTGGCCGAGGTCGAGGAGGTCTTCGCCGACGGAGGTGCGGCGCCCCCGGCCGGTGAGCCCGACGCCACCGTCGCGCTGAGCGAGCTGCGAGGGGCCCGCGACGACCTCTCCGCACGCGACCGGGCCACCGCGGACGACTATCTCGCGCGGCCCACCGGCAGCAGCGCCGACTTCTACGGCGTGCGGTACGGGACCGACGAAGCGCCGCCGACCTGCGGGACCGACGTCTGCGTGCACCGGGTCGACTCCACCGACGACGCAGCGACTCCACGCTACGCGCGACGGGTGCTGGACACCGTCCAGGACCTCCACGGCACCTACGTGGCCGCCGGCTACCGGGCTCCGCTCCCCGACCGGGCGGCGCGCGACGACGGGGGCAACGCCAAGACCGACATCTACCTCGCCGACATCGGCGACCGGGGCATCTACGGCTACTGCACCTCCGACGACTCCTCCGGCAGCACGAGCACGTGGGCCTACTGCGTGCTGGACAACGACTACAAGCCGACCCAGTACGCCTTGAAGACGCCCCGGGAGAACCTGCAGGTGACCGCGGCGCACGAGTACTTCCACGCCGTCCAGTTCGCCTACGACTCCTTCGAGGACCCCTGGTTCATGGAAGGGACCGCGACCTGGGTCGAGGACGAGGTCTTCGACGACGTGGACGACAACGTCAGCTACCTCCGCCGCAGCCCGCTCAGCTCGCCCGGGCGCTCGCTGGACCTGGACCGCGGACTTGCGGTCTACGGGTCCTGGTCGTTCTTCCGGTTCCTCACCGAGCGCTTCCCCGAGGACCAGGCGGGCCTGCCCACGCTGGTGCGCGACGCCTGGGAGAGGGCTGCGCAGCCCGGCAACGGCAGCTACTCGACGAAGGCGTTGGAAGGGGCGCTCGCTGCCCGCGGCTCGACCGTCCGGGCCCAGTTCGGCGACTTCGTCGCGGCCAACCGGTTCCCCGCGCAGCGCTACGAGGAGGGCGCCGCGAACAGCTACCCGGTCGCGCCCGTGGCCGACCAGCGCGTGCTGACCCGCAAGGATCGCCGCCACTCCGCCGCCCAGCGCCTCGCACACCTCGCCGGCGCGACCGTCCGCCTGGAGCCGGGCGCCGGCCTGCGCGGGTCCAAGTGGGTGCTCAAGGTGCGCGCCGACCTGCCTTCACGCCGACGCGGCGCCGAGCTGCGGGTGTCGGTCGTGGCCCCCGACGGCACCGCCACGACCCGCAGCGTGCGGCTGCCCAAGGACGGGGAGGTGGCGCTGCGGCGCCCGTTCTCCTCGCAGGCGGTCCAGGCCGTCGAGGTGCACCTGGTCAACGCCAGCACCCGGTTCCGCTTCTGCGGCGGCTCCGGCGCGGTCTCCTGCCAGGGCTTCGCGCGCGACGACGGTCTGCGGGCGACGCTGACCGCCTCCGTCCGCGCGCGCTGAGCGCCGCCCGCTCCGGGAGCGGCCGCCGGTCGCGCCGGTCACCTCGAACGTGCGCGACCGTCATCTCGAACGTGCGCGACCGTCATCTCGGCCGTGGCGTGCGACTGTCATCTCGGCGGGGTGGGAGCGTCGTCTGGGCAGGGTGGGAGCGTCACGTGGCGGTGGTGGCGGTGGTGGCGAGGCGCGTGAGGGCCTGGCGGACCAGGGCGGGGTCGGTGGTGGGCCACATCGGGGGGAGGCTGGCCTTGAGGAACGAGCCGTAGCGGGCGGTGGCCAGGCGCGGGTCGAGGATCGCGACCACGCCACGGTCCTCGGAGCTGCGGATCAGCCGGCCGGCGCCCTGGGCCAGCAGCAGCGCCGCGTGGGTGGCGGCGACCTGCATGAAGCCGTTGCCGCCGGCCTTGTCCGCGGCCTTCTGCCGCGCGCTCATCAGGGGGTCGTCGGGGCGCGGGAACGGGATCCGGTCGATGATCACCAGCTGGCAGGTGTCGCCGGGGACGTCGAGGCCCTGCCAGAGGCTGAGCGTGCCGAACAGGCAGGTGTGCGGGTCCTCGACGAACTGCTTGGCCAGCTCGGGCAGCTGGGCGTCGCCCTGGGCCAGCGTGGTCAGGTGCGGCAGCCGCTCGCGGACCGCCTCCGCGGCCGCCTCGGCCGCCCGCCTGCTGGAGAAGAGCCCGAGGGTACGACCCTCGGCGGCGTCGACCAGCCCGGCGATCTCGTCGAGCTGGGCCGGCCCCAGACCGTCGCGGCCCGGGGGCGGCAGGTGCCGGGCGACGTACATGATCCCCTGCCGGCCGTAGTCGAACGGGGAGCCGACGTCGAGGCCCACCCAGGGCAGCACGTCCTCGGTGCGCTCGGCACCGGCGCCCGGCTCGGTGCGCTCGCCGGGCTTCAGGCCCAGGCTGCCGGCCACCGGCCCGAAGTCGCCGCCGAGCATCAGCGTCGCCGAGGTCAGCACGACCGACTTGTCCGAGAGCAGCTCGTCGCGCATCGGGCCCCACACCTGCAGCGGCGCCACGCTCAGCCGCGGCGGGACCCGCTCGGTGCCCTCGTTCATCCACAGCACGTCGGCCTGGGAGCCGGCGGCCATCCGCTCGGCGGTGTCGAAGACGTCCTGCACCATCCCGCGTGACTGCTGCAGCCCGGGGTCGACCTCCGTCCCCCCGCTCGCACCGCCCCCGCCGCCGGGCTGCTGCTTGGGGTAGGCCGACAGGCAGGTCCGGGCGGTGTCGCGGACCCGGGCCAGCGCGTCGGCCAGCTGCTCGGGCAGCGTCTCGAACCGGCCCGGGGACGCGGCCTGCATCGCGTCGCGCAGGTCGCCGGCGGCCTCGTCGAGGCTGTCGGCCTCCTCGCCGTCCACGTGGCGCTGGCTGCGGCGCGCGGCCCGCTCGACGTCCATCGGGGTCAGCTCGTCGGTCGCGGCCTGGGTCACCCGCGCCACCAGCTCGTGCGCCTCGTCGACGACCACGGCGTCGTACTCCGGGATCATCGGCACGCCCTCGATCGCGTCGATGGCGAGCAGCGAGTGGTTGGTGACGATCAGGTGGGAGGCGTGGGCGCGCTCCTTGGCGACCTCGGCGAAGCACTCCTCGCCGAAGGGGCAGCGGGCGGCGCCGAGGCAGTCGCGGTGGCTGACCGAGACCTGGCGCCACTCCTTCTCGGTGTGCCGCGGGGCGTTGTCGCGCTCGCCCGAGCCGCCGTCGGCGGCCTCCTGCTCGGCCCAGCCGCGCAGCTCGAGGACCTTGCCGGCCATCGAGCCCTGCGGCACGTCGACCAGCGCACCCTGGTCGTCCGGCACGCCCTCCCGGATCCGGTGCAGGCAGGCGTAGTTCGAGCGGCCCTTGAGCACCGCGAACGACGCGTCGACCCCGGGCAGGTCCTTCACGGCCTCGACCAGGCGGGGCAGGTCGCGCTCGACGAGCTGGTGCTGCAGGGCCAGGGTCGCGGTCGCCACCACGACGCGCCGGCGGTGCAGCAGCGCCGGCACCAGGTAGGCCAGCGACTTGCCGGTGCCGGTGCCGGCCTGCACGAGCAGGTGGTGCTCGTCCTCCATCGCCTCCGCGACGGCCTCGGCCATCGCGACCTGGCCCGTGCGCTCGACGCCGCCGAGCGCCTGCACCGCGGCGTGCAGGACCTCACGCACGGCTCCCGGCGTGGACGGGGCGGGGCTGGTCGGGTCGGGCACCGCAGAACCCTAGCCGCGCCCGGGCGTACGACGCGGGCCCGGGCGGGAGGCCTGTGGAGGGCCCGCCCGGTGCCCGAGGTCGGGACGCTGTGCAGCGGATCGGTGCGCGTGTCCGGCACCGGTCCGCTGCACTGCGACAGGGCCCGTCAGTACCGGACGTGCTCCAGGTACAGGTGTCCCACCGCGGCGCTGGTCAGCGGCGAGACGTCCGGGGTGTCGTTCTCGACGACGTACTGCTCCGCGCGGTGCTTGCGGAAGATCCGCTCGAAGTCCACGACACCGGTGCCCAGGTCGGCCATGTCCCCGGTGTCCGCGTCCCGGTCCTTCACGTGGAACTGCCGGACGGTCTGCGGCGCGGCGCGCAGGGTGTCGATGACGAACCGGTCGGGGTCGGCCTGGCCGGTGTTCACCCCGCCGGTGTAGACCCAGTACAGGTCGGCCTCCAGGTGCACCAGCCTCGGGTCCAGCCGCTCGGTGAGGACCTGCCAGGGCGTGACGCCGCCGCCGAGGTCGATCGTGAACTCGTGGGCGTGGTTGTGGTAGCCGTAGCGCAGCCCGAACCGTCGGGCGACGGCCGCCTCGGCGTTCATCGCGTCGGCCCACGCCTGCCACTGCTCCAGCGAGTCGGAGTTCAGGAACGGCACGTTGACGTAGGACTGGCCCAGCAGCGCCGCGTTCTCGAACTTGGTACGCGCCGCCGCACGGTCCGCGCTGATCCCGTCGTGGCTCGAGGTCGCCCGGAGGCCGCGCGCGTCGAGCAGCGCCTTCATCTCGGCCGCGGTGCGGCCGTAGTAGCCGGCCAGCTCGACCTGGCGGTAGCCGTACTGCGCGAGGCGGTCCAGGACGGTCTCCAGGCCGGGCCCGCCCGAGACCGCCGAGCGGAGCGTGTACATCTGCAGGCTGATCGCGCGGTGCGGCACCCGCCGCTGGCCCGGGCCGGGTCGGGCCGCCGGCGCCGCCGTGGCCGCCGTGGCCGCCGTGGCCGCCGTGGCCGTGCCGATCCCGCCCACCGCGAGGCCGGCGGCGCCGACCGCGGCACCGCGGAAGAGCGCGCGGCGGCTGGCGCCCTGGGCGGCCAGCGCGTCGTCGAGCGCCTTGTCTCCGTCGAATCCGAAACACATGTGCTGGTCCTCTCCGAGGTGGATCCGGCAGCGGCAGGGGTCGCGCCGGCGCCCCACCACGTGGGTGGGGAGTCTGGGGTGGGGTCGCGGGTGGGGCTCCGGGGCGCGGGTCCGGGCGGGCTCAGTCGCGGGTGGCGAACGCCGCGTCGAAGGCGGCGTCGGGGGCGTCGAAGGCCAGGCGGCGGACGAACTCGAGCGCCTCGGGCGCGCCGAGGAGGCGGTCCATCCCGGCGTCCTCCCACTCGATCGAGATCGGGCCGTCGTAGCCGATCGCGTTGAGCATCCGGAAGCACTGCTCCCACGGCACGTCGCCGTGCCCGGTGGAGACGAAGTCCCAGCCGCGCCGGGGGTCGGCCCACGGCAGGTGCGACCCGAGCCGGCCGTTGCGGCCGTTGCCGGTCTGCCGCTTCGCGTCCTTGCAGTCCACGTGGTAGATCCGGTCGCGGAAGTCCCACAGGAAGCCGACCGGGTCGAGGTCCTGCCACACGAAGTGGCTGGGGTCCCAGTTCAGCCCGAACGCCTCCCGGTGCCCGATCGCCTCCATCGCCGCGACCGTGGTCCAGTAGTCGTAGGCGATCTCGGAGGGGTGCACCTCGTGGGCGAAGCGGACCCCGCACTCGTCGAAGACGTCGAGGATCGGGTTCCACCGGTCGGCGAAGTCGCGGTAGCCCGCGGCGACCATCTCGGCCGAGGCCGGCGGGAACATCGCGACGTACTTCCAGATCGAGGACCCGGTGAACCCGACGACGGTGTCCACGCCGAGGCGCTGGGCCGTGCGCGCGGTCAGCTTCATCTCCTCGGCCGCCCGCTGCCGTACGCCCTCGGGCTCGCCGTCGCCCCAGACCTGCGCGGACAGGATCGCCTGGTGCCGGGCGTCGATCGGGTCGTCGCAGACGGCCTGCCCCTTCAGGTGGTTGGAGATGGCGTGGACGGCCAGGCCGTGCCGCTCGAGCAGGTCGAGCCTGTCCTGGACGTAGCGGTCGTCCTCGGCGGCCCGCCACGGGTCGAGGTGGTCGCCCCAGCAGGCGATCTCGAGGCCGTCGTAGCCCCAGCCGGCGGCCAGCTCGCAGACCTCGGCGAAGGGGAGGTCGGCCCACTGGCCGGTGAAGAGGGTGATCGGTCGGGTCACGGGTGGATCTCCTGCCAGGTGCGGGTGTCGGAGCTGGTCTCCACGGCGTCGAGCACGCGCTGGACCTGGAGCCCGTCGCGGAACCCCGGTGCCGGGTCGGTGCCGGTGGCGACGGCCTGCACCAGGTCGACGACCTGGTGGGTGAAGCCGTGCTCGTAGCCCAGGCCGTGGCCGGGCGGCCACCACGCGGCGACGTACGGGTGCTCGGCCTCGGTGGCCAGGATCCGGCGGAACCCGGCCGTCTCCGCGGGCTCGGTGGCGTCGAAGAGCTCGAGCACGTTCATGTCCTCGAAGTCGAAGGCCAGGCTGCCGCGGGAGCCGTTGACCTCGATCCGGATCGCGTTCTTGCGGCCGGTGGCGAAGCGGGTGGCCTCGAAGACGCCGAGCGCCCCGCCGCCGAAGCGGGCGATGAACACGGCGGCGTCGTCCACGGTCACCGCGCCGCGCTCGGTGGCGGCGGCGGTCGCGGTGAGCCCGGACTGCTCGGTGGCCAGCGGGCGTTCCTTGACGAAGGTCTCCAGCCGCGCGGAGACCTCCTGGACCCGGTCGCCGGTGATGTACTGGGTCAGGTCGACCACGTGGGCGCCGATGTCGCCGAGCGCCCCGGAGCCGGCCCGGTCCTTCTGCAGGCGCCACGAGAGCGGCGCCTCGGGGTCGGTCAGCCAGTCCTGGAGGTACTGCGCGCGGACGTGGCGCACCTCGCCGATCCGGCCCTGCTCGACCAGGCGGCGCGCCAGGGCGACGGCCGGCACCCGGCGGTAGGTGAAGCCGACCATGGCGCGCACGCCGTGCTCGGCCGCCGCGTCGGCGGCGGCGACCATGGCCTCGGCCTCGGCCACGGAGTTGGCCAGCGGCTTCTCGCACAGCACGTGCTTGCCCGCGGCGAGCGCGGCGATCGCGATCTCGGCGTGCGTGTCGCCGGGGGTGCAGACGTCGACCAGGTCGACGTCGTCGCGCTCCACCACCCGTCGCCAGTCCGTCTCCGTCGCCGCCCACCCGAGACGGGCGGCGGCGGCGGCCGTACGCCCCTCGTCACGTCCGCAGAGCACGGCGGTGACGGGGTCGAGCGGCAGGTCGAAGAACCGGGGCGCGGTGTGCCATGCCTGGGAGTGCGCGGCCCCCATGAACGAGTGGCCGATCATCGCCACCCCGAGGCGGGGCGTGGTGCTGGTCATCGGTGGTGCTCCCTTCGAGTGCCCGGGCAGGACCCGGTGGGCGGCCCGCCCCCGTGCTGCCGAGGAGGCGGGGCGGGCGCGCCGGTCTGGGTGGGTCGGCTCAGGACTCGAAGGCGGTGTCGATGAACACGTCGACGTTCTCGGCGGTGACGACCGGGGCGTAGAGCTGCACCTCGCGGGGCACCTCGACCTCGACCAGGTCGCCCATGGCCTTCTGCTGCACCAGCAGCCGGGCCATCATGATGCCGTCGGCGCCCTGGGTGGAGGGGTAGACGACGGTGGCCTTGAGGACGCTGTCGTCGGCCTGGATGGAGCGCATCGCGTTGGCCGAGCCGGCGCCGCCGACCATGATGAACTCGTCGCGACCGGCGTTCTCGAACGCCGCCAGGACGCCGACGCCCTGGTCGTCGTCGTGGTTCCACACGGCGTCGATCTGGGGAGCGGCCTGCAGCAGGTTGGAGGCGGCGCGCTCGCCACCCTCGACGGTGAAGTCGGCCGCCACGCGGTTGTCGACGTCCAGGCCGCACTCGCCGAGCGCGTCCTCGAAGCCCTGGCTGCGGTCCTGGGTCAGCGGCAGCGAGTCGATGCCGGCGATCTCGGCGACCACGGCGTCGGGGTCGTCGCCCAGCTCGGAGCAGACGTAGGTGCCGGCCGAGACGCCCATCCCGTAGTTGTCGCCGAGGACGGTGACGCGGGCGGCGTTCGGGTCCTCGAACTCACGGTCGACGTTGATGACCGGGATGCCGGCCTCCATCGCCTGGAGCGCGACCGGGGTCATCGCGGCACCGTCGAAGGGCAGCAGCACGATCGCGTCGACGCCGTCGTTGATGAAGGTCTCGACCTGGCTGATCTGCAGGTTCACGTCGTTGGTGCCCTCGGCGACACGCAGGTCGACGTCCTCGTAGGCGTCGGCGGCCTCCCGGGCGGACTCCGTGATCGAGGCCATCCAGCCGTGGTCGGCGGCGGGGGCCGAGAAGCCGATGACGACGGTGTCGCCGGCCTCGTCGTTCGAGCCCTGCTCGGCCTCGGAGGTGCCACCGGCCTCGGTCCCGCCGTCGGACTCGGCGGTGTTGCTGGTGCAGGCGGCGAGGGAGAGCACGGCGACCCCGGCGACGAGGCCGGTGCCGAGCTTGTGGGCGGACCGCAGGGACATGAGGAGCTCCTTCAACAGGGTGGGACGACGGGGCGGTGCGTGGGACGTGCGGGGAGTGGTGCGGGGAGCGGTGGTCGAGGAGGGAGCGCCAGCGACCGTCTCCCCGGTGGTCGAGGAGGGAGCGCCAGCGACCGTCTCCCCGGTGGTCGAGGAGGGAGCGCCAGCGACCGTCTCCCCGGTGGTCGAGGAGGGAGCGCCAGCGACCGTCTCGAGACCTACGGGCTCTTGCTGCGCGCGGCGAAGCGCTGCTGGAGCAGCACGGCGGCGACGATGATGACCCCCTTCAGCAGCGCCTGCTCGGAGGTGGAGCGGTTGTTCAGCGTGAAGACGTTGGTCAGCGTCGTGAAGATCAGCACCCCGATGACGGTGCCGACGATGGTGCCGCGGCCGCCTGCGAGCAGCGTGCCGCCGATCACGACCGCAGCGATCACGTCGAGCTCGATGAGCGTGCCGTGCGTGGAGGTGCCGGTGGTGGTGCGCGAGATCAGCATCAGCGCAGCCACGCCGCAGAGCAGCCCGAGCTGGACGTAGAGCAGGACGGTGTGGCGCTGGACGTTGATCCCGGCGAGCCGCGCGGCCTCGGGGTTCCCCCCGACGGCGAGGGTGCGGCGTCCGAACGTGGTCCGGTTGAAGACCACCCAGCCGACGGCGGCGACCAGGGCGAACATGACCACGATGACCGGGACGCCGAGGACGTCGGCGCCGAAGAAGTCGGTGAAGCCCGGCACGTCGACGATCTGGGTGCGGCGCCGCGAGATGATCTCGGCCAGGCCGCGGGCGCTGGCCAGCATCGCCAGGGTGGCGATGAACGGCACCACCTTGCCGTACGAGACCAGCAGCCCGTTGATCAGCCCGCAGGCGGCGCCCACGGCCAGGGCCGCGCCCACCATCACGATCCAGTGCGTGTCGCGGGCCATCGTCTGGGTGGCCAGGGTCGTGCACCAGACCGACGACAGGGCCATGACCGCGCCGACCGACAGGTCGATGCCGCCACCGGTGATCACGAAGGTCATCCCGATGCTGATCACCCCGGTCACCGCGGCGAGCCGCAGGATCGTCAGCAGGTTGGCGGTGGAGCCGAACCGCTCGCCGGTGGTCACCAGGCCGACCACGCAGAGGATCACCAGGGCCAGGACGAGGCCGACGTTGCGCCCCAGCCCGGACCCGGTCAGCCCGGCGAGGCGGCTGCGCGCGGGTCGCTCGCCCCCGGCCGTGCCGGTGGTGGGGTCGGTCGGGGAGGCGGGCACGGCGGTGGCCGGCAGGCCGCGGCCCGGGCTCACCTCGGTGTCGTCGCTCATGCGGGTGCTCCTTCCATGACGAGGTCCAGGACCCTCGACTCGTCGATCTCGTCCGCCGCGGACTCGTGCACCACGGCGCCCTCTCGGACCACCAGCACCCGGTCGGCGAGGCCGAGCACCTCCTCGACCTCGCTGGAGACCACGACCACGGCGACGCCGGAGTCGGCGAGGCGGCGGACGAGGGCGTAGATCTCGCTGCGGGCGCCGACGTCGACGCCGCGCGTGGGCTCGTCGAGCAGCAGCACCCGGCACTCGCGCAGCAGCCAGCGGGCCAGGACGACCTTCTGCTGGTTGCCGCCGGACAGGGTGCGGACCGCGCGGTCGACGCCGGCGGGGCGGACGTCGAGGGAGGTGGTGAGCTCGGTGGCGGTACGCCGTTCGGCGCGCTCGTCGAGGAAGCCGAGGCGCGAGAACCGGTCCATCACCGAGACGGTGATGTTGCGGGAGACCGCCTGGTCGAGCAGCAGGCCCTGGCTCTTGCGCTCCTCGGGGCACAGCCCGATGCCGGCGCGGACCGCGGCGGGCACGGACCCGCGGCGCAGCGTCCTCCCGTCGACGGTGACGGTGCCGGCCGACGCGCGGCGCGCGCCGTAGACCGTCTCGATGATCTCGGACCGCCCGGCACCGACCAGGCCGGCCAGCCCGACGATCTCGCCGGCGTGGACGGTGAGGTCGACGCCGGAGAAGACACCGGCCAGGGCGAGGTCGCGGACCTCGAGCACGGGCTCGGTCGGCGTGCGGGGCACCGCCGTACGGGGCGGGAAGACGTACTCGATGGAGCGGCCGGTCATCAACGTGATCAGGTCCGCGGTCGGGGTGGTCGCGGCGTCGAGGCCGGTGGCCACGGTGGCGCCGTCCTTGAGGACGGTGATCCGGTCGCCGATCTCGCGGATCTCCTCGAGACGGTGCGAGATGTAGACGATCGCGACGCCCTCGGCGGTGAGGCTGCGGATGACCCGGAAGAGGTTGGCGACGCCGTCCTGGTCGAGCACCGCGGACGGCTCGTCGAGGATCAGCATCCGGGTGTCGTGGGAGAGCGCGCGGGCCATCGAGACGATCTGCTGCTCGGCCGGCGACAGCGTGCCGACCGCGCGGGTCGGCGGGACGTGGGCGTGGCCGAGCCGGGTGAGCAGCTCGCGGGTGGTCCGGTGCGCGCGCTGGCGCTGGGAGAACCCGCCGCGGCTCATCTCGTGGCCGAGGAAGATGTTCTCGGCGACGCTGAGGTCGGCGACGAGGTCGAGCTCCTGGTAGATGGTGGAGATGCCGTGCCGCATCGCGACGGCCGGCGTGCTGAGCGTGGTCTCGGTCCCGTCGATGACGATCGTGCCTGCGTCGGGGCGGTAGGCGGCCGAGAGGACCTTGATCAGCGTCGACTTCCCGGCGCCGTTCTGCCCGAGCAGGCAGTGCACCTCGCCCGCGCGGACGTCGAGGTCGACCCCGTCCAGGGCGCGCACGCCGGGGAACTCCTTGACGATGCCGCTCATCTGGAGCAGCGGCGCGCCCACGGGTGTGGCTGCCATCCCAGCACCCCCTTTCGTCTGTGACCGGCGTCACCGGAGGGTGACCTGGCTCAAACTAAGGGGGTGGTGCGACCGAAGGCAAGCACTTCGGACGCTTCTTTTGAAATTGTTGGGCCGAGTATCGAAAGTTCGTGGACAAACTAGCGCCCTCCGCGGGGAGGCCCCCGGCCCCGGTCTCAGCCCGCGGCGTACACCGAGCTGCTGATCAGCCGGGCGGCCCCGACCACGCCGCCCTCGTCGCCCAGCTCGCTGAGCACGATCGGCAGGTTGCCGGTCGCCAGCGGGAGCGAGCGGCGGTAGGTGACGCTGCGGATCTCGGCCAGCAGGGAGTGGCCGACCCCCGTCAGCCCTCCCCCGATCACGATCAGCCCGGGGTTGACGAAGGACACCAGGCTGGCCAGGACCTGACCCACGCGCCGCCCGCTCTCGCGGACCAGCTCGAGGGCGACCGCGTCGCCGAAGGTGGCCGCCTGCCCCACGTCGGCCGCGGTCAGCACGCCCCGCTCCGCGAGGACCGCCGCGAGGCCCGGCGACCGTCCCGAGCGCGCGGCGGTGGTGGCGTCACGCGCGATCGCCGCACCGCCGGCGAAGGCCTCGAGGCAGCCGGTGTTGCCACAGGCGCAGGTCGGCCCGGTCTCCTCGAGCCGGATGTGGCCGATGTCGCCGGCGCACCCGTCCACCCCGCGGTAGACCTTGCCGTCCACGACCAGCCCGCAGCCGATGCCGGTCCCGATCTTGACGAACAGGAAGTCCCGCGAGCTGCGGGCGACCCCGGCGTGCAGCTCGCCGGCGGCGAGCACGTTCACGTCGTTGTCGAGCTGCGCCGGGCAGCCCAGGGCGCGACTGACCACGTCACGGACCGGGTAGCCGTCCCACCCGGGCATGATCGGGGGCGACACGGAGACACCACGGTCGAAGTCGACCGGCCCCGGGACGCCGATCCCGGCGCCGACCGGGCGTTCGACCCCGACCTCGGCGAGCAGCTCGCGGGCCAGCCGGACCGCGCTGTCCAGCACGCCCTCGGGCCCCTCGCGCACGTCGGTGGGGCAGGAGCGCTGCGCGCGCACCGCCAGCCGGCCGTCGGTGAGCCCCACGGTCATCCCGGTCGCGCCGATCGAGATCCCGACGAAGACCAGGTCGGGGTGCAGGTCGACGATGGTGGACCGGCGCCCGCCGCGGGAGGCCGCGGGCCCCACCTCGTGGACCAGGCCGAGGTCGCCGAGCCGCCCGACCTCGACGGCGATCGTGGTGCGCGAGACCTCGAGGGTGTCGGCGAGCTGGGTGCGCGAGAGCGGGCCGTCGTCGCGCAGCGTGGTCAGCAGCCGCGCCTGGATCGCGCTCTCCGCGCGGCCCGTCAGCGGGTGCCGCTGCCGTCCCTCGTCCTGCCCCTGCTCAACCACGACGCGATCCTTGCACGGGCTCCGCCTGCCGCCGCCGGGCACGGCGTACGGCCGCCGGGGCCGTCAGCACCACCCCGACCACGACGCCGACCACCGTGCCCGCGGTGTTGGTGAGCAGGTCACGCGGGTCGGGCACCCGGCCGGGGATCGAGCGCTGCGCGGTCTCGATCGCCACCGTCATCGCGATCCCGAGCCCGAAGGCCACCCACCAGAAGCGGGTGCCGACCAGCAGCAGGAAGAACAGGCCGACCGGTACGAACAGCGCCACGTTGGCCAGCGCCTCGGCGCGGTCGTAGGTCAGCCAGGACAGCTCGTCGTACCGCTGGAGCCGGTCCACCACCCGCAGCACCAGGCCCCACTCGTCGCGCTGCGCGAGGTCGGGGGTCAGCGTCAGCCAGGCCACGAAGCCGAGGTAGGCGAAGGTGACCAGGGACAGGAAGGGGTGGCGGTGGAACATCCGCCCATCCTCCCGCCCCGCACCCGGCCGGGCTACCCGGCCGGGAGCTACCCGGCGACCGTCACGGCGTACTCCGCCAGCTCGCCGGCCAGCCCGCCGTGCGCGCGTCCCCGCACCAGGGTGCCGTCGGCGGTGTGCTCGAGCTCGTCGATCTCGCCGTGCTGGTGCACCTTGTTGAGCAGGTCGCCGCGCTCGTAGGGCAGCAGCACCTCGAAGGGCTCGGTGGGGTGCGGCAGCTCGGACTCGACCGCCGCGCGGACGGCGTCGATGCCCTCCCCGGTCCGGGCGCTGACCACGACCGCGTGCGGCTCGCGCTGCAGCAGCCGGGCGAGGACCATCGGGTCGGCCAGGTCGGCCTTGTTGATGACGACCAGCTCGGGCACCTTGTCGGCGTCGATCTCGGCGAAGACCTCGCGGACCGCGGTCAGCTGACCCTCGGGGTCGGGGTGCGAGCCGTCGACGACGTGCAGGACGAGGTCGGCGTCGGCGACCTCCTCCAGCGTGGAGCGGAACGCCTCCACCAGCTGGTGCGGGAGGTGCCGCACGAACCCCACGGTGTCGCTCATCGTGTAGACGCGACCGTCGGTCGTGGTGGTCTTGCGGGTGGTCGGGTCCAGCGTCGCGAACAGGGAGTCCTCGACCAGCACCCCGGCGTCGGTGAGCCGGTTGAGCAGGGAGGACTTGCCGGCGTTGGTGTAGCCGGCGATCACCACGGCCGGGATCTGCCGGTCGCTGCGCTGGGACCGCTTGGTGTCCCGGGTGCCGCGCATGTCGGCCAGCTCGCGGCGCAGCTTGGCGATCTTGGTGTTGATCCGGCGCCGGTCGGTCTCGATCTTGGTCTCACCGGGACCGCGGCTGCCGATGCCCGCACCGGCGGCCACGCGCCCACCGGCCTGGCGCGAGAGGTTCCCGCCCCAGCCGCGCAGGCGCTGCTTCATGTAGCTCAGCTGCGCCAGCTCGACCTGGGCCTTGCCCTCGCGGCTCTTGGCGTGCTGGCTGAAGATGTCCAGGATCAGCGCGGTCCGGTCGACGACCTTGACCTTGAGCTTGTCCTCCAGGTTGCGCAGCTGGCTGGGCGCCAGGTCGCCGTCGCAGACGACGGTGTCGGCGCCGGTCGCGGCCACGATCTCGGCCAGGCCCTCGACCTTGCCGCGGCCGATGTAGGTCGCGGGGTCGGGGTTGTGCCGACGCTGGAAGATCGCCTCGAGCACCTCCGAGCCGGCCGTCTCGGCCAGCAGCGCCAGCTCGGCCATCGAGTTCTCGGCGTCCTCGAGCCGTCCCCCGGTCCACACCCCGACCAGCACGACGCGCTCCAGGCGCAGCTGGCGGTACTCGACCTCGCTGATGTCCTCGAGCTCGGTGCGCAGCCCGGCCACGCGGCGCAGCTCGTGCCGCTCCACCAGGTCCAGGTCACCGGTGGAGTAGCCCGGGGTGCTCCGGTCCGCCTCCCGCACGGTGCCGTCGGTCGCGTCGGTGTCGTCGGCGTACCCCGACTCGAAGTCCCCGTCCTGGTCGTCCCAGGCGGTGGTGGCGTCGAGCTCGGCGTCGAGGGTGAAGTCGTGTGCGTGGGTCATATACCTCCAGGTTAGTTCCGTCTCAACGCGGGGGCGAACGGGTTTACTCCCGCGCGGCGCCGTCCGCACCCCGCTCGGGCACGATGGACCGGTGAGCCCCCCGCCCCGCGTCGTACGCCTCTCGCCGCACGGCCGCGAGCTCGACGACCTGCTCCCGGGCGGGGTGCGGCTGCTCGGTGTCAGCGGCTCCCCCGGCGCCGGCAAGTCGACCCTCGCCGCGGCCCTGGCCGACCGGCTCGGCGCGCGCGTCGTACCGATGGACGGGTTCCACTACGCCGACGTCGAGCTGCGCCGCCGCGGGCTGCTGGCCCGCAAGGGGGCGCCGGAGACCTTCGACGCCGAGGGGTACGCCGCCCTGCTCGCACGGGTGCGGGACCGCCGGGCAGGCGAGGCGCCGGTCGTCGCGCCGGCCTTCGAGCGCGACCTCGAGCAGCCGTTGGCCGGGGCGGTCGCGGTGCCCGACGACGCCGCCCGGGCGACCGGGCTGGTCGTCACGGAGGGCAACTACCTGCTGCTCGACGAGCCCCGCTGGGCAGCCGTCCGCGCACGGCTCGACGCGGTGTGGCACGTCGTCGTGGACGAGCCGCTGCGGCGGCGCAGGTTGCTGGCGCGGCACGAGGCGTACGGCAAGTCCGCCTCCGACGCGGCGGCCTGGGTCAGCGCCGTGGACGACCCGAACGCGACCCTGGTCGAGGCGGCGCGCGACCGCGCGGACCTCGTCCTCGACCTGACCGCCTGGCGTCCCGCGGGCGGGAGCGGTCCGTGCTGAACGACCCCGGCTGGGACGAAGGACCCGTTAGGGTCGCCCTCGCCTGGACCGCCCGGGTGCCGCACCGCCCCGGAGGGACCGCCCCGTGACCGTCCTCCTCGTGCTCGGCGCCCTCGGGCTGGCGCTGATCCTGCTCTCGCTCGTCCTCGGCGACGTGCTCGACGGGGCCCTGGACGCCCTGGCCGGCGACGTCTTCTCGACCGCGGTGATCGGCGCGTTCGTCTCCGCCTTCGGCTTCGGCGGCGCGATCGCCGAGGGCGTCGGCCTGCCGCTGCCGCTCAGCCTCGGTGTGGGCGCCGGCGCCGGGGTGCTCTTCGGCTGGATCGCGGTCTGGCTGACCCGGCTGGTCAAGGACGGTGGCAGCGACGGCACGCCCACCGCGGACGACCTCGTCGGACGTGACGGCACCGTGACCAGCGCGATCCCGGCCGACGGCTTCGGCTCGGTCCGCGTCCTGCTCGGCGGCCACGTGGTGCGCGTCAACGCGCGGGCCCAGGCCCCGCTCGAGGCCGGCACCGAGGTGCACGTGACCTCGATCCTCTCCCCGACCGCCGTCACCGTCGCCCCCACCTGGGGCGACCTGCCCGCTCCCGACGACCCCCGACCCCTGGACTGAACCCCGTGACCCTTGGAGACCCCGTGCTCATCGCCGTAGGCGGCCTCGTCGTCCTGCTCGTCCTGCTCGTCCTGCTCGTCACCAGCCGCTACAAGGTGGCCGGGCCCAACCAGGCGTACATCGTCACCGGCCGCAAGGGTCGGGCCGTGCTCAACCCCGAGACCGGCGCGCTGACCACCGACCTGTCCGGCCAGAAGGTGATCCTCGGCGGGGGCACGTTCGTCATCCCGTTCGTGCAGAAGCTGGCGACCCTGGACCTCTCCAGCCGCCGCATCTCGGTGCAGATCCGCGGCGCGGTCTCCGGGCAGGGCATCAAGCTCAACGTGGAGGGCGTCGCGATCGTCAAGGTCGGCGGCAACGCCGACCAGATCCGCCTCGCCGCCCAGCGCTTCCTCTCCCAGCAGGCCGAGGTCGAGGCGTTCACCCAGGAGGTCCTCGCCGGCGCGCTGCGCTCGATCGTCGGCGGGCTCACCGTGGAGCAGATCATCCGCGACCGCGCGGCCTTCGCCCAACGCGTGGCCGACGAGTCCGAGAACTCCCTGACGGGCCAGGGACTCATCCTGGACACCTTCCAGATCCAGGACGTCACCGACGACGGGTCCTACCTCGCCGACCTCGGTCGCCCCGAGGCCGCCCGGATCGGGCAGACCGCCTCCATCGCCGAGGCCAACGCCCGGCAGGCCGCCGAGCAGGCCCGGATCGTCGCCGAGGAGCAGATCGCGGTCTCCCAGCGGGCGCTGGCGCTGAAGCAGGCGGAGATCAAGGCCGAGACCGACGCGGCGTCGGCCACGGCGGCCGCCGCCGGCCCGCTGGCCCAGGCCGACCGCGACCAGGCGATCCTCACCGAGCAGGAGAAGGTCGCCGTGCGCCAGGCGGCGCTGACCGAGCGCAAGCTCGAGACCGAGGTCCGCAAGCCGGCCGACGCCGACCGCTACCGCGTCGAGCAGGACGCCGAGGCCAGGCGCTCGGCCGAGATCGCCGCCGCCGACGCCCGCAAGGCCTCCACGATCGCCGCGGCCGAGGCCAAGGCGCAGGAGGCCCGGCTCTCGGGCGAGGCCGAGAAGGCCCGTCGCGCCGCGCTGGCCGAGGCGGAGGCCATCGAGGGCGCCCGGCGCGGTGAGGCCGAGAAGGCCCGGCGTACCGCGGAGGCCGACGCGACCCGCGCCGAGGGCGAGGCCCAGGCGGCGTCCATCCTGGCCGTCGGCCAGGCCGAGGCCGAGGCGATGGACAAGCGCGCCGAGGCGTTCGCGCACTACAACGACGCCGCCGTGCTGCAGATGCTGATCGAGGTGCTGCCCCAGATCGCCCGCGAGGTCGCCGCCCCGATCTCGGCCATCGACCAGCTCACCATCGTCTCCACCGACGGTGCCGGCGCCCTGCCCAAGCAGGTCACCAGCAACGTGGTCGAGACGCTGAACATGCTCAAGACCTCGACCGGGCTGGACCTCGAGGCCCTGATCGCGAAGTCGGTCGGCCAGGCCGCCGAGGGCGTCGGCCTCGAGGTCGCCCCGACCGCGGCGCCGCGCACGGACGCCTGACGCGACCCGTCCGGGCTCAGTCGGTCCGTCGGCCCCCGGCCGCGTCGATGCCCAGGCGTACGCCGTGGCCGACGATCCCCACCAGGACGAGCGCGAGGCCGATCAGCCCCGCGAGGTAGGCCAGGAGGGAGACCACCACCGCGGCCGTCGCGGCGTCCGCGCCCGCCACCGCCACCGAGACGGCGGCGAGCAGGAAGCCGAGCAGCACCAGCCCCACGCCGGTGGTCGTCCGGCTCGCGATCTCCTGCCGGGCGGCGACCCGCAGCCCGTCCCGGTCCGGGGGCGACGGCACCGCCACCGGGCGGTCCGGGTCGGCGGCCTGGTCGGTGCCGCAGCGCGAGCACACGAACATCCCGTCCCGGACCCCGTGCCCGTTCGTGCACGTCCACATGCTCGTCCTCCGTCAGGTCGGGGCGACGGCTACTTCGGGGGCATCCGGATCCCGCCGTCCACCCGGACGACCTCACCGTTCATGTACGGGTTCGTCAAGCACTCCATCACCATCGAGGCCAGCTCGTCGGGCACCCCGAGCCGCTTGGGGAAGAGCACCGACTCGCCGAGCTTCGCCTTGAACGCCTCGGCGTCCTCGCCCTCGCCGTAGATCGGGGTGTCGATCAGGCCCGGGGCCACGGTGTTCAGGCGGACGCCGACGGCCGCCAGGTCGCGCGCCACCGGGAGGGTCATCCCGACCACGCCCCCCTTGGAGGAGGAGTACGCCGCCTGCCCGATCTGGCCGTCGAAGGCCGCCACGCTGGCCACGTTGACGATCGCGCCGCGGCAGCCGTCGGCGTCCGCGTCGTTGTGGCTCATCGCGGTCGCGGCCTGGCGGACCACGTCGAAGGTGCCGATCAGGTTGATCGCGACGACCTTGGTGAACGCCTCGAGCGAGTGCGCCGACTCCGGCGTCCCGTCGCGACCGACGGTGCGCTGGGCCCAGCCGATGCCGGCGGAGTTCACCACCGCGCGGAGCGGGGCGATGTCGGAGGCCGCGCGCACGGCGGCGGCGATCTGCTCGGTGTCGGTGACGTCGACCTGGGCGAAGACGCCGCCGATCTCGGCGGCCAGGGCCTCGCCCTTCTCGGCCTGCAGGTCGGCCACCACGACGGTGGCACCGAGGGCGGCGAGCCGGCGGGCGGCGGCGGCACCGATGCCGGAGGCGGCTCCGGTGACCAGGGCGACAGATCCGTGGAGGTCCATGCCGCGCAGCCTAGGGCGCGCCGGCTCAGAGCGTGGTCGTGCCCCGTGCCAGCACCACGGCCGGGCCGGTCATCCGCACCCGCCCGTCGACCACCGCGATCGACAGGGTCCCGCCCGGGACGTCCACCTGGTACGCCGTGCCCTCCGGCGCGCCGTCGGCCGCGGCCGCGGCCGCCATCACCGCGCAGGCGCCCGTGCCGCAGGACCGGGTCTCCCCCGACCCGCGCTCGTGCACCCGCAGCGCCACGTGGCGCGCGCCGCGCCGCACCACCAGCTCGACGTTGACGCCGGAGGGGTAGACCGCGGCGTCGTACGACGGTGCCGCCAGCCGCTCACCGGGCGCCGACAGGCCGTCGAGGTCCTCGCCGTCGGCGAGGAAGGCGACCGCGTGCGGGTTGCCGACGTCGACGTGGGTGGCGACCCAGGTCCGCCCGTCCAGCGACACCTCGGTGCTGCCGAGCAGGCGGGCCGGGCCCATGTCGACGGTGTACCGGCCGTCGGCCTCGACGGTCACGGTCTTCACGCCGTCGCGGGTGCCGACCGCGATCGGGGCGGCCGGGTCGACCAGGCCCTCCTGCACCAGGTGGAGCGCGAAGACCCGGACCCCGTTGCCGCACATCTCGCTCACCGAGCCGTCGGCGTTGCGGTAGTCCATGAACCACGCGCCGTCCTCCGCCCGCGTGGACCGGACCACGCGCAGCACGCCGTCGCCGCCGATCCCGGCCCGGCGGTGGCACAGCGCGCGTACCCGGGTCGCCCAGGCGGCCTCGTCGAGACCGCCGTGGACGGTGCCGTCGTGGTCGGGGAGCAGCACGAAGTCGTTCTCGGTGCCGTGGCCCTTGAGGAAGGCATACCCGCTGGTCGCCGCGCTCACGTGTAGAGCCCCTCGGCGTAGGACGGCCCGTAGTAGGCGTCGAGCTCCTCCAGCGTGCGCTCGTCGGCCGGCTCGAGGGCGTGGGCGAGCACGGCCCGCCGGGGTACGCGGGCCTCGGGCTCCCAGGTCGCGGGGTCCCACAACCCCGAGCGCAGGAACGCCTTGGAGCAGTGGAAGAAGACCTCCTCGACCGCGACCTCGACGGCCAGCAGCGGCCGGTGCCCGCGCACCTCGAGGTCCTCGAACCACGGGGCGTCGCTGACCAGCCGGGCACGGCCGTTGACGCGCAGGGTGTCGCCGCGGCCCGGGATGAGGAAGAGCAGCCCGACGTACGGGTTGACCAGCACGTTGCGGTAGCCGTCGACGCGGCGGTTCCCCGGCCGCTCGGCGACCACGACGGTCCGCTCGTCGACCACGTGGGCCAGCCAGCCCGCGGGGTCGCCCTTGGGCGAGGCGTCGCAGCGCCCGTCTGCATCGGCCGTCGCCAGGACGCAGAACGGCGAGGCTGCGAGCCAGTCGCGGTCGAGGTCGGTCAGCGCGTCGCGGCCCTTGTCGCGGGCCCACGCGGTCGGTTCCCCGACCAGGGCGACGAGGTCCTCGAGGGTGTCGACGGTGCGGGTGCTCACCGGGCCACGGTAGCCGCGGCGTCCCCCGCGGCCTCCGAAGCCGCGGCGACGGCGTGCAGCGCCGCGGTCAGGCGGTCCGGGTCGTCGTGCTCGATCCAGGCGATGCGGGGGTCCTTGCGCCACCAGCCCAGCTGGCGGCGGGCGAAGCGCCGGGTCGCGACGACGGTGCGCTCGACGGCCTCGTCCCGGGTCAGGTCGCCCGCGAGGTGGGCGGCGGCCTCGGGGTACCCGATCGCGCGCGAGGCGGTCCGGCCCTGCGCCAGCCCCTGCTCGCGCAGGGCGCGCACCTCCTCGAGGAGCCCGCCGGTCCACATGTCCTCGACCCTGCGGGCGATCCGCGCGTCGAGGGCCGGCCGGTCGATCGCGAGGCCGACCTGCACCGTGGCCGGGTCGAGGTAGGTCATCGCGGGCAGCGTGGCGGTGTAGGAGCGGCCGGTGATCTCGCCGACCTCGAGCGCGCGGACGACACGGCGGCCGTTCGCGGGCTCGATCGTGGCCGCGGCGGCGGGGTCGAGCCCGGCCAGCTCGACGTGCAGCGCGGGTGCCCCGACCTCCTCGAGCCGCTGCTCCCACCGCGCCCGTACGACGGGGTCGGTGCCGGGGAACTCGAAGCGGTCGAGCACCGCCCGGGTGTACAGCGGCGAGCCGCCGACCAGCACCGGCACCGCGCCCCGTCCGCGCACCTCGGCGATCGTGGCGCGGGCGGACGCCTGGAAGTCCGCCACGCTCGCGGGCTCGGTGACGTCCAGCAGGTCCAGCAGGTGGTGCGGCACCCCGCGCCGCTCGTCGGCGGCCAGCTTGGCCGTGCCGACGTCCATGCCGCGGTAGAGCTGCATCGCGTCGGTGTTGACCACCTCGCCCCCCAGCCGCTCCGCGAGGTCCAGGGACAGGCCGGTCTTCCCGGCCGCGGTCGGGCCCACCACGGCGACGATCGGGGGCAGGGCCATGTCGCTAGTCTGACAACCGACGGCCCCGACCCCGGGGCCGCGGCCACCAGGAGGACCGATGAGCTTTCTGAGCGATGCGAAGAAGAAGCTGACCAGGGCCGTCGACCAGCACGGCGACAAGATCTCCCAGGGGATCGACAAGGCCGCCGCGGCGGCCGACAAGCGCACCGGCGGCAAGCACAACGACAAGATCGGCAAGGCGAGCCTCAAGGCCAAGGAGGCCCTGGAGAAGCTCGACGGCAAGAACGACGGCGGCCCCACCGGCCCCACCGGCCCGACCGGCCCGACCGGTCCCACCGGCCCGACGGGCTCGACCGGCCCGCGCCCGTGAGCAGCAACGAGGCGACCAGCGACCCCACCATCGAGCCGGAGGACGGCACCAGCACCACGCCGGCCACCGAGGCCGACGACGCCGCGCCCGACCCGGCCGCGATGAGCACCCCGCCCGGCGAGCACTCCAGCGAGCTGCCCGGTGACAACGACGCCGAGGCCCCTGCCGCCCCCAGCCAGGAGGCCAACGCCGAGGAGTCCGAGCAGGGCCAGCCCTCCCAGTGAGCCGCGCGTGACGCACGACCGGTTCGTGGTGGTGCCGGCCGCCTACGTCTTCCTGCTGCGCGACACCCCCGACGGGACCGAGGTGCTGCTGCAGCTGCGACGCGGCACCGGGTTCATGGACGGCCACTGGGCCGCGGCGGCGGCCGGCCACGTCGAGCGCGGCGAGACCGCGACCGCGGCGGCCCGCCGGGAGGCCCGCGAGGAGATCGGCGTCGAGGTCGGGGAGCTCACCTTCGTCACCGCGATGCAGCGCACCCGTGGCGGCGAGCCGATCGACGAACGGGTCGACTTCTTCTTCACCGCTCGCCGGTGGCGGGGCGAGCCGACGCTGCAGGAGCCGGAGAAGTCGGCCGGCCTGCGCTGGTGCGCCCTCGACGCCCTCGACGCCCTGCCCGACCCGGTGGTGCCGCACGAGCGGCACGTCCTCGCTAGCCTGCACGCGGGCGCTGTCCGGCCCTACACGACCTTCGGGTTCACCCCCGACGCATCCGAGGAGACACGATGAACAGCCAGTCCCCCGGCCCCAAGCCCGAGCCCGAGGCCGAGCCCGGCGAGGTCAACCCCGGCGGCGCCGACGCGGTGCACTCCGCCAGCGCCGACGGCGTGGAGCGCAGCGACGCCCTGCCCGCCGACCTCGACCCCTCGCGCAACCCGGCCGTCGACGACGTCCTGCCCGACGAGATGCGCCAGGGCGAGGACACCGAGACCAAGGCGACCAACGACGACGAGGACGCCCAGCCCGAGGACGAGTCCCCGGCCTGACGCCGACCGAAGAACGTACAGTTCCACGCTCAGGACGGGGCGCGACGCACGTCGTCGCAGGTCACGCGGCGCGACGAGGGTGGACTGTACGTTCTTCGGTCACTGCGACCAGCATCTCGTGCACCCACGCCGGGTCTCCCATGACCTGCTCGTAGGCGAAGCGCAGGACGAGCCACCCCGCAGCGACCATCTCGTCGTAGCGACGGCAGTCGTGGGCCAGCGCAGCACGGTCGCCGTGCCACGAGAACGAGTCGGCCTCCAGCACGATCCGCAGCTCTCGATCGACCAGGTCGGAACGCCCCAGGAAGACGCCGCCCCGCCACAGCTCGACCTGCGGTGCCGCGTCGAGACCTGCCACGTCCAGGGCGATCGCGCGCAGCACCGACTCGAACGGATTCGCCGCGAGGTGGGTGGCGGCCGCTGCGACCGCCTTGGCCTGGGGCGCGCCGGGACCGGTGAGCCCGACGGCCAGACGCCGCAGCCGGGTCGGGGTCACCCCAGCCCGGAGCGCGGAGTCCGCCACGGCCAGCGCCTCGTCGAACGGCAGGCTGCGCAGGCAGTCCACGAGTGTCCGGTCCGGTGACGTCACCCTGCTGCCACCGACGACGTGCACGTCGTCCGGACCGAGCGTCGCCCGATGGAGCGTCGCGCCCCGCTCCTGTGCCGTGCTCAGACGGCGGTTGCGCATGACGGTGACATCGGGTCGCACGGGGAGGTGCTTGACCGCCCACCCGTGGTGCACCGCTGCGTGCCGGAACGACAGGACCCCGGTCAAGGCATGGGCGACCTGGCGCGCACCCTCGACGGCCGGCAGCGTGAACCGTCCCCGGGCGATCTGGCGCAGCCTCCCGTCGGCCAGGGCCGCGTCGACGTCGGCACGCGTCACGAGTGCTCCGAGCTGGGCGCGGGTCGCCACGCCCCCGAGCTCGGCCAGCACCTCCACGACGTCCACGGCACCAGCATCGCCCGCACCGCACCCGCCCCGCCGGCGTCGTCCACAGGTGTGGCGCCCGCACCCAGGTCCACCCGTAGGGTCGGTGCATGAGCGAGAAGACCGGCCGGCCGGGCGAGCACGAGCTCGTCGCCTCGAACCCCAACGCCACCGGGCCCGACGGGGCCGCGGGCGACATGGGCGTCAGCAGCGAGCGCGAGGGCGCCACCGGGCCCGGCCAGCACGGCACGGACGGGCAGCTCGACACCAGCCCCGGGGACCCCGCACCTGACGCGGAGACCCCGCAGGAGCAGTCCGCCGGCGAGCACGACGACATCCACCCCGAGCCGCCGCGGCCCCCGGTCGCCGGGTACAACTCCCGCGACCCGCGCTCGGCGGAGACGCCCTACGAGCCCGGGCCGTCCTACGAGCGCTGAGCGTCGTCCCGCTCAGCCGCAGGCGGGTGCCGGCGGCAGCGGAGCGGGCACGCCCACGGCCGGCATCCCCAGCCCGACGCCCGCAGGCGCGCCCGGCCGGCCCTGACGGGCGTCCCAGGCGTCACCCGAGCGGGTGCGCCGCAGCCCGAGCAGGGGACCGTCGGCCACGAGGTGGTGCGGCGCGGCGTAGGTGACCTCGACGGTCACCACGTCACCGGGCCGCGGGCGCTCGCCCTCGGGCAGCGCGAAGTGGACCAGCCGGTTGTCCGGGCCGCGGCCCGACAGCCGTGCGGTGGCGGCGTCCTTGCGTCCCTCGCCCTCGCTGACCAGCAGCTCGACGCGGCGGCCGACCAGCCGCTGGTTCTCCTCCCAGGCGATCTGCTTCACCTCGGCGGCCAGCCGCTCGTAGCGGTCCCGGACGACCTCCGGCGGCACCTGGTCGGCCATCGTGGCGGCGGGCGTCCCGGGTCGCGGGGAGTACTGGAAGGTGAACGCGCCGGCGAACCGCGCCTCCCGGACCACCTCGAGGGTCTGCACGAAGTCCTCCTCGGTCTCGCCGGGGAAGCCCACGATGATGTCGGTGGTGAGGGCGGCGTCGGGCATGGCCGCGCGCACCCGCTCGATGATCCCGAGGAACTTCGAGCGGCGGTACGACCGGCGCATCGCCTTGAGCACCCGGTCCGAGCCGGACTGCAGCGGCATGTGCAGCTGCGGCATCACCGTCGGTGTCTGCGCCATCGCCTCGATCACGTCGTCGGTGAACTCCGCCGGGTGCGGGGAGGTGAACCGCACCCGCTCCAGGCCCTCGACCTCGCCGCACGCGCGCAGCAGCTTCGAGAACGCCTGGCGGTCCCCGAACTCCACGCCGTAGGCGTTCACGTTCTGGCCCAGCAGGGTCACCTCGGTGACGCCCTCGGCGACCAGCGCCTCGACCTCGGCCAGGATCTCGCCGGGCCGGCGGTCCTTCTCCTTGCCCCGCAGCGCCGGGACGATGCAGAACGTGCACGTGTTGTTGCAGCCCGACCGAGACCGAGACCCAGGCGGCGTACGCCGAGTCGCGCTTGGTCGGCAGCGTCGAGGGGAAGACGTCGAGCGACTCCAGGATCTCGACCTGCGCCTCCTCGGCGACCCGGGCCCGCTCGAGCAGCACCGGCAGCGACCCGATGTTGTGGGTGCCGAAGACGACGTCGACGTAGGGCGCCCGCGCGGTGATCGTGTCGCGGTCCTTCTGCGCCAGGCAGCCACCGACCGCGATCTGCATCCCGGGCCGGGCGGCCTTGACCGGTGCGAGGTGGGAGAGGTTGCCGTACAGCTTGTTGTCGGCGTTCTCGCGCACCGCGCAGGTGTTGAAGACGACCACGTCGGCCTGCTCGCCGCGGGGGGCGGCGGCGTACCCGGCCTGCTCGAGCAGCCCGGTGAGCCGCTCGGAGTCGTGGACGTTCATCTGGCACCCGTAGGTCTTGACCTCGTAGGTGCGGGGCAGGGTCTCGGGAGCGGCAGTCATGGCGACTCCAGGGTACGGCGGGTCAGTCCCGCGGCCCGCCACGCCCGTCACGCTCGTCGTCGAGGCCCAGCAGGACCCGGCGCACGACCCGGCGCGAGGTCACGACGCCGACCGCGACGGGGACCAGCAGCCAGGTCCCGGGCTGCGACCAGGCGGTCTCGTCGACCAGCCGGGCGACCACGAGCAGCACGAGGACCAGGCCCAGGGCGACCAGCAGGTCGCGGGCGAGGCCGGGCGCCGGCACCTCAGAAGCCGCCGAGGGCGGTGCCGAGGACGATCACGGTGACCAGCGCGACCAGCGGGATCGCCACCGCCACCACGAAGATGTCCTTGTAGGACTGGCGGTGGGTCAGCCCGCAGATCGCCAGCACGGTGATCACCGCCCCGTTGTGCGGCAGCGCGTCGAAGCCGCCGGCGGCCAGCACGGTGACCCGGTGCATCAGCTCCAGGCTGATCCCCTGGTCCTCGGCCAGGCCGCGGAACTGCTCCCCCAGGGCCTGCAGCGCGATGCTCATCCCGCCCGAGGCCGAGCCGGTGATCCCGGCCAGCACGTTCACCGACACCGCGAGCGAGATGACGGGGTTGTTGGAGATGCCGAGCACGGCGTCGCGGACGATCCGGAAGGCCGGCAGCGCGGCGATGACCGCGCCGTACCCGACCTCGGAGGCGGTGTTGAAGATGGGCAGGAACGAGGCGAAGCTGCCCTCGTTCAGGCTGGCCCGCAGGTCGGCCAGGCGCGTCCAGTTCAGGGCGACGACGAGCAGGCACGCCACCACCAGGGCGACCACGATCGCCCAGATGCCGCCCACGGTCTCCAGGTCGGTGGCGCCGTAGGCGTCCTCGGCGAGGTAGGAGGTGTCCATCGCCGGGAAGACCAGGCGCACCAGCAGCAGGTTGATCGCGATGACCAGCACGATCGGCAGCATCGCGAGCAGCGCCGAGGGCCGGGGGCGGGTGTCGGTGGCGGCGCTGCCGCCCTGCACGGCCGTCGCGGTGCCGCCGCCGTTCTTCGCGGCCTTCTCGGCCTTCGCGGTGTCACCCGGCGTCGAGGTACCCCTCCCCCGCGGCCTGGAGCTTCTTCGACCGGTGGGCCAGCCACCAGGTGCCGCCGCCGAACATGATCACCCCGGCGATGACGCCCAGGCCGGGCGCGGCGAACGCGTCGGTGCCGAAGAACGGCGCGGGGATCGCGTTCTGGATCTGCGGGGTGCCGGGCAGCGCGGTCATCGTGAACGTGAAGGAGCCCAGCGCGATCGCGGCCGGGATCAGCCGCTTGGGCACCCCCGCCTCGCGGAACATCGCGGCCGCGATCGGGAAGACCGCGAAGGCGACCACGAACAGCGACACCCCGCCGTAGGTCAGCACCGCGCACGCCAGCACCACGGCCAGGATCGCGCGGCTGCCCCCGAGCTTGTCGACGATGAAGTACGCGATGGCGCGCGCGGAGCCCGAGTCGTCCATCAGCTTGCCGAAGATCGCGCCGAGCAGGAACAGCGGGAAGTACGTGATCACGTACCCGCCCAGGGCGGGCATGAACACCTGGGTGTACGTCGCCAGCAGCGGCACGCCGCCGGCGAACACGGTGGCCAGCAGCGCCATCAGCGGCGCCAGGATGATCACGTTGACGCCGCGGTAGGCGAACAGGATCAGCAGCGCGAGGGACAGGACGATCCCGATCAGGCCGATCATGAGGGGTCCTCAGGGGGTTCGGGGGCAGGGCGCACCGCACCCTAGGGCACGCCCACCTGCCGGGGTGGTCCGGTCACAGCCGGGTCACGACTGCACCGGCGGGGCCCGTCGCCATGGCCGCAGGTCCTCCGAGATGGCTAGGGTCACCGCATGACCGTGCAGCAGGACCGCGAGATCACCGCCGCGGCCGGACAGCCCCTCGTCGTGCTGGAGAAGGTCAACAAGCACTTCGGCAAGCTCCACGTGCTGCAGGACATCGACCTGTCGATCACGCGCGGCGAGGTCGTGGTGGTGATCGGGCCGTCGGGCTCGGGCAAGTCCACGCTGTGCCGCGCGATCAACCGGCTCGAGACCATCGACGACGGCACGATCACCCTCGACGGCCAGCCCCTCCCCGCCGAGGGCAAGGCGCTGGCCAACCTGCGCGCCGAGGTCGGCATGGTCTTCCAGAGCTTCAACCTCTTCGCCCACAAGACGATCCTGGAGAACGTCACGCTCGGCCCGATCAAGGTCCGCGGGGTGAAGAAGGCCGACGCCGACAAGCGCGCGATGGAGCTGCTCGAGCGGGTGGGCATCGCCCACCAGGCCGAGAAGTACCCCGCCCAGCTCTCCGGCGGGCAGCAGCAGCGCGTCGCGATCGCCCGCGCGCTGGCGATGGATCCCAAGGTGATGCTCTTCGACGAGCCGACCTCGGCGCTGGACCCCGAGATGATCAAGGAGGTCCTCGACGTGATGGTCGAGCTCGCCGAGCAGGGCATGACGATGGTCGTGGTCACCCACGAGATGGGCTTCGCGCGCACCGCCGCGCACCGCGTCGTGTTCATGTCCGACGGCGCGATCGCCGAGGAGAACACGCCCGAGGAGTTCTTCACCCATCCCCGCACCGAGCGCGCCCAGGACTTCCTGAGCAAGATCCTCAAGCACTGAACCGCCCCCACCCCGTCACACCCCGTCACACCCCGTCACACCAAGGAGAACGCACATGCGCACCCACCGTCTCAAGCTCGCGGCCGTGGCCGTCGGCCTCTCGACCGCCCTGGCCGCCTGCGGCGACGCCGGGTCCAGCGGCTCCAGCGACACCCCCGACGTGGAGGTCCAGGACGACGCCGCCTCGCAGTTCGAGGAGGGCAGCCGGATGGCCGAGCTCGCCGAGTCCGGCGAGATCACCATCGGCGTGAAGTACGACCAGCCCGGGATCGGGTTCAAGGGCGCCACCGACGACACCCCGGTCGGCTTCGACCCCGAGATGGGCAAGATCCTGGCCGGCAGCCTCGGCATCGCCCCGGACGACATCACCTGGAAGGAGACGATCTCGGACAACCGGGAGCCGTTCCTGCAGGCCAACGAGGTCGACCTCGTCATCGCGTCGTACTCGATCACCGACGAGCGCCGCGCGATCGTGGGCCAGGCCGGTCCGTACTACGTCACCGGACAGCAGCTGCTGGTGCCCACCGACAGCGAGATCGAGACCATCGCCGACGTGGAGGGCACCGAGGTCTGCTCGGTGACCGGCTCGACCTCGCTGGAGAACATCGAGGCCGAGGGCGCCACCGCGCGCGGCTTCGACACCTACTCCGAGTGCGTCGACCAGGTCCTCAACGGCAGCCTGGACGCGATGACCACCGACGGCGCGATCCTGCTCGGCTACGCCGCCGAGGCGCCCGACGACCTCAAGGTCGTCGTCGAGCCGTTCTCCGAGGAGCGCTACGGCGTCGGCTACTCGCCGGACTACCCCGAGATGTGCCAGTGGATCACCGACACCATCACGGAGTCGCAGGACGGCGGCACCTGGGGCGAGGCGTTCGAGGCCACCCTGGGCCAGGCCGGCGTGGAGACCCCCGAGCCCCCGGCCATGGACGAGTGCGAGGCCGCCTGACCCTCGGTCGCACGCCCCTCGTCCTGACCCGTTGACCCCGGGCGGGACGGACCGGACCGGTCCGTCCCGCCCTGCACGTCGAGAGGAACCGCCGTGGACGACCTCACCAGCAACGTCGACCTGGTGCTGGGCGCGTTCTGGCTCACGATCCAGCTGGCGGTCGTGTCCGGACTGGCCTCCCTGGTCCTGGGCACGCTGCTGGCCGCCATGCGGGTCGGGCCGGTCGCGGTCCTGCGCCGTACGGCCGGCGCCTACGTCAACGTCGTGCGCAACACGCCGCTGCTGATCGTCTTCATCTTCGTCTTCATCGCGATCCCGAACATCGGCTACCTGACGCAGACCCCGTTCCTGCTCAAGGGCGTCATCGCGCTCACCTTCTACACCTCCGCGTTCGTCTGCGAGGCGCTCCGCTCGGGCATCAACGCGGTGCCGCTGGGCCAGGCCGAGGCCGCCCGCGCGATCGGGCTGACCTTCGGGCAGAACATGGTCAACGTGGTCCTGCCGCAGGCCTTCCGCGCGGTCGTCCCGCCGATGGCCAGCGTGCTGATCGCGCTGACCAAGAACACCTCGGTCGCAGCCGCCTTCGGCCTGCTCGAGGCCACCGCCCGGATGCGCGGCTTCACCAACAACAACGCCGACGACCGACTGCTGATCTTCGCGGTGTTCGCGCTCGGCTACATCGTCCTGGTCGAGCTGATCAGCGCCGGTGCCATCGGGCTCGAGCGACGCTGGAAGGCCGCCCGATGAGCAACGTCCTCTTCGACACCCCCGGTCCGCGCACGGTCGCGCGGCACCGGCTCTACACCGTCCTGGCCTCGCTGGCCCTGCTCCTCGTGCTGGCCGGCGTGCTGTGGATCCTGTTCGACGCCGGCGAGCTCGAGTACGACCGGTGGGAGTTCGCCCTCACCCCGGCCTACCTGCAGGTGCTCGGCGAGGGCACCTTGACCACCCTGTCGCAGGCCGCCATGGCGATCGTCCTGGCCATCGTGTTCGGGGTGCTCTTCGGCGTCGGCAAGCTCTCCGACCACACCTGGGTGCGGTGGCCCTGCTGGGTCGTCGTCGAGTTCTTCCGCGCGGTGCCGCTGCTGCTGCTCATCGTGTTCGTCTACTTCGCCTACGGCATCGGCCAGGACGGCATCGGCGCCTACTGGTCGCTGGTCATCGGGCTGCTGCTCTACAACGGCGCGGTCATCGCCGAGATCCTGCGCGCCGGCGTGCTGGCGGTGCCCACGGGGCAGTCCGAGGCGGCGTACGCCCTGGGCCTGCGCAAGACCCAGGTGATGTCGATCATCCAGCTGCCGCAGGCGGTCAAGATCATGCTGCCCGCGCTGATCAGCCAGTTCGTGGTGGCGCTCAAGGACACCAGCCTCGGGTTCTACGTCGTCGCGCCCGGCCTGACCTACGTGGGCCGCCAGATCTGGGGCGAGTTCGGCAACCAGTTCCAGGTGGTCACGGTGCTCGCCGCGGTCTACATCTCCCTCAACCTGGCGCTGAGCGGCCTGGCCACCCTGGCGCAGCGTCGCCTGGTGGGTGAGACCAGTCCGCTCGACCTGACCCGGGTCGGCAACATGCAGGGTGGCGAGAACACCGGTTCCGGCGCCATGATCTGATCGCTCAGCGTCGCGGCGTCACCCACAGCCGGATGACGCCCTGGACCACGACCGTCCCGTCGGCCCGGACCGCGCGCACGCGTACGGGCACGTCGGGGTCCTCGCCGGTCCACTGCGACCGGTCGGTCTCGGCGACACACGTGATGTCGCCGGTGGCCCTGGCGGTGTAGGCGACCTCCATCCCCTTCGGGATCCAGCGCCTGTCGGCGGGGATCGACACCTCGGCCAGCGCGCCCATCGCGGCCTCGAGCCCGTTGCACAGCGCGATCGCGTGCACCGTGCCGAGGTGGTTCTGCACCGAGCGGCGGTGGGGCACCACCAGCTCGGCGTGGTCCGGGCGGAGCTCGGTGAACCGCGGGCGCACGGAGCGGAAGTACGGCGCGCGCCGCGCGAAGGCGACCGAGAACGCCCGGCGACCCAGGCGCGGGCCGACGACCGGGAGGCCGGTGGCGCGCTGCCACAGGGCGAGGACCTGGCTCATGGTCCTGACATTACCGGTGGGTAACCGACTCCCGGGTCGGCCACCGGGTCAGCCCGGGTCGGCGGCCAGCAGCTCGACCCGGTTGCCGTGGGCGTCGCGCGCGTGGAGCCGCCGGTAGCCGGGGAACGTGGTCCGCTCCCGGTCGTCGACCTCGAAGCCCAGACCGCGGAGCCGCTCGCCCGCCGCGTCCAGGGCGGCCTCGTCGTCGAGCAGCAGGGCCGGGTGCGCCCGCCGCGGCGGCGCGCACGGGTCCTCGACGCCCACGTGCACCTCGGCGGTGACGCGCCCGTCGGCGGCGGGCCCGGCGTACGCCCGGAACCACACGCCGCCGCGCCCGGCCAGCGGCGCCGGCTTGGCGACCTCGGTCATCCCCAGCCCGTCGGCCCAGAAGCGGCGCGCCGCGTCCTCGCCGCCGGCGGGGCAGCCGACCTGGACGTGGTGCAGCCGCACGCTCACAGCGCGGTCCCCACGTGCGCCACGGCGAAGACGCGGCGGAACGGCAGCAGCACCACCGGCTCGCCGTCGGGGCCGGGCACCGGCGGGTACGCCTCCGCGAGCCGGCGGCCCAGCTCGGCGCTGAACCGCTCCCGCAGGTCGGGCGGCAGCGCCTCGAGGGTGGGCCGGGCGCCGGTCGCGCTGACCCAGGTCAGGACCGGGTCCGGCCCGCGCAGCACGTGCACGTACGTCGTCTCCCAGGCGTCGACCTCGCAGCCGAGCGCGGTCAGCGCGGTCAGGTAGGTGGTGGCGTCGTGCGCCGCGGGGCGGGCGACGCCGGCGGTGAACATCGCGTACGCCGCCTCGGCCGCGAGCTCGTCGCGCAGGACGTGGCTGGGCTGGTCGAGGTTCCCCGGCACCTGCATCGCGAACCAGCCCCCGGGGCGCACCTGCGCCACCAGGCCCGGCAGCAGCGCGAGGTGCCCGGGCACCCACTGCAGCGCGGCGTTGGTGACGACCACGTCGACGGGCTCCGCCGGCGACCAGTCACGCAGGTCCCCGACCCGGTAGTCGACCCGGCCGTCCGGCTGGTCGGCCCGGGCGCGAGCCACCATCGCCTCGCTCGCGTCCAGGCCCACCACGTCCGCCTCGGGCCAGCGGTCGGCGAGCAGCGCGGTGAGGTTCCCCGGCCCGCAACCCAGGTCGACGACCTCCCGGGGCTGCTCGTGGCCGACCCGCGAGACCAGCTCGACGAAGGGCCGGCCGCGCTCGTCGGCGTAGGTCAGGTAGCGGTCGGGGTCCCACGTGTGGAGAGGCACACGACCACCCTGCGACGAACTTGTCTTGATGTCAAGATTCTTGATGCATGCCGTAGGCTGGCCGGGTGAGGGACGAGGTCGACGAGCTGGTCGAGGCGTGGGCGCGCGAGCGGGCCGACCTCGACCTTGCCCCGGTCGCGGTCTTCAGCCGGATCAGCCGCCTCGCGCGCCACCTCGACCTGGCCCGCCGGCACGCGTTCAGCGCCCGGGGCATCGAGTCGTGGGAGTTCGACGTGCTCGCGGCGCTGCGGCGCGCCGGCGAGCCGTACGAGCTCTCCCCCGGCCGGCTGCTGCGCGAGACGCTGGTGACCAGCGGGACGATGACCAACCGGGTGGACCGGCTGACCGCCCGCGGCTACGTCTCGCGGCTGCCCGACCCGGCCGACCGCCGGGGGGTGCTGGTGCGGCTCACGACCGAGGGGCGGACCGCCGTCGACGAGGCGTTCACCGCCCTGCTGGAGGCCGAGCGGGCGCTGCTGGCCGACCTCGGCGACGGCGACCGCGACTCCCTCGCCGTCCTGCTCCGCCGCCTGCTCGCCCCCTTCGACGCCCCGACGGACCAGCCCCCCGCGGGACGGTCGTGAACCGTCAGCCGAGCACGTCGGCGGCCACGAGCCACTCCTCCTCGAGGGCGTCCCGCTCGGCCGCGACCTGCTGCTGGCGGCGGCTGAGGTCGCCCAGACCGGTGTAGTCGTCGGGGTTGGCCTCGGCGAAGGCGGCCAGCTCGGCGGCGATCGTCGCCTCCTGGGCCGTCAGCTTCTCCAGGCGCCGCTCGAGGCGCTCCAGGTTCTTGCGGACCACCCGCTCCTCGGCGCCGCTCACGGCCCGGACGGGCGCTCCGGCGGAGGCCAGGGCGGACGCGGCGGCGGACTCACGGCGCACGTCGGCCGCCCTCCGCTCGAGGTACTCCTCGACGCCGCGGGGCAGCATCGCGATGCTGCCGTCGCCCATCAGCGCGTGCACGGTGTCGGTGACCCGCTCCAGGAAGTACCGGTCGTGCGAGACGACCACCAGCGTGCCCGGCCAGCCGTCGAGGAAGTCCTCGACCACGTTCAGCGTCTCGATGTCGAGGTCGTTGGTGGGCTCGTCGAGCAGCAGCACGTTGGGCTCGCTGAGCAGCAGCCGCAGCAGCTGGAAGCGGCGCCGCTCGCCACCGGACAGGTCGCCGATCCGGGCGGTCAGCTTGTCGCCGGTGAAGCCGAACCGCTCGAGCATCGAGGAGGCGGTGATCTCGCCGTCGGCGGTCCTGGTCACCCGCGCGGTGGCCTCGATGGTGTCGAGCACGCGGTCGGCGGCCGGGAGGTCGTCGACGTGCTGGGTGAGGTGCTGCAGGGACACCGTGCGGCCGTGGCGCACCGCGCCCTGCTGCGGCGCCAGCGAGCCGGCGATCAGGTGCAGCACGGAGGTCTTGCCGGCGCCGTTGACGCCGACGACCCCGATCCGCTCGCCCGGCCCGATCCGCCAGGTCGCGCCCCGCAGCAGCTGCTTCTCCCCCCGGGCGAGGTCGACGTCCTCCACGTCGATCACGTCCTTGCCGAGCCGCTGGCTGGCGAAGCGCTGCAGGGCCAGGGTGTCGCGCGGCGGCGGCTCGTCCTCGATCAGGACGGTCGCGGCGTCGATGCGGAACTTCGGCTTCGAGGTGCGGGCCGGGGCGCCGCGGCGCAGCCACGCCAGCTCCTTGCGGACCAGGTTCTGCCGACGCTGCTCGGCCGAGGCGGCCTGGCGCGAGCGCTCGGCCTTGGACAGCACGAACGCGGCGTACCCGCCCTCGTAGACGTCGACGACCCCGTCGTGCACCTCCCAGGTCCACTGGCAGACCTCGTCGAGGAACCAGCGGTCGTGGGTGACCACGACGAGCGCGGAGCTGCGGCGGGCCAGGTGGGCGGCCAGCCAGGCCACGGCCTCGACGTCGAGGTGGTTGGTCGGCTCGTCGAGGACCAGCAGGTCGTGCTCGTCGAGCAGCAGGGCGGCCAGCGCGCACCGGCGGCGCTCGCCGCCGGAGAGCCCCTCCACGACGCGGTCCAGCGAGACCCCGGCCAGCAGCACCTCGACGACCTCACGGGTGCGCGAGTCCGCGGCCCACTCGTGGTCGGCACGCCCCCCGAGGACGACCTCGCGGACCGTGGCGCCCTCGTCGAGCTCGTCACCCTGGTACAGGTAGCCGGTGTGCAGGCCGCGCCGCCGCGAGACCCGGCCCTCGTCGGGCTCCTCGCGCGCCGTCATCACCTCGAGCAGGGTGGTCTTGCCGTCGCCGTTGCGCCCGACGATGCCGATCCGCTCGCCGGCGAGCACCCCGAGGGAGACGTCGGCCAGCAGCGGGCGCACGCCGTAGGACTTGGAGACGCGTTCCAGGTTGAGCAGGTTGTCGGAGGCCATCAGGGCCATTCCACCAGGTCCATCAGGCGTACTCGACCAGGTGGGTGCCGGCCACCGGACCGTTGGCCACCAGCACCACCGCGTGGTCGGCGGCCAGGCGGGCCGCGACGTCGCGGGCGTGGTCGCCGGAGGTGCACAGGAACACGCAGGTCGGCCCGGAGCCCGACAGGATGCCGCGCACCGCGCCCGCCGCCTCGCCGGCCGCGATCACGTCGCCGAGCTCGGGGCGCAGGTCGCAGGCCGCCTCCTGGAGGTCGTTGTGCAGCGCCGCACCGAGGCGCACGGCGTCGCCGTCGGCGAGCGCGGCGAGCAGCTCGGTGGGGTACGGCGGCTCGGCCGGCGCGTCCGGCCGGAGGAGGTCGTGGTGGGCGTACACCGCGGGCGTGGAGAGGCCCTCCTCGCTCGGCACGACCACCCACCACCACGTGCCCCCGTCGGGGACCGCCTCGACGACCTCGCCGCGGCCGGTGCCGAGGGCCGTGCCGCCGAACAGGGCGAAGGGCACGTCGCTGCCGAGCTCGGCGGCCAGCGCGACCAGGTCCTCGTCGCTGGTGTGCAGCCCCCAGGCCCGGTCCAGGGCGACCAGGGCCGCGGCGGCGTCGGCCGAGCCGCCGGCCATCCCGCCGGCGACGGGGATCTCCTTGGCGATGTGCACGTGGGCCGAGCGCCCGCGGACCCGGTCCGCGGCCCGGTCGCGGAGCAGCGCGGCCGCACGCGCCACGATGTTGTCCTCGCCCCCGGGCACCTGGTCGGTGTCGACGTGGCCCGCCGCGGTCAGGGTCAGCTTCCAGCTCTCGGCCGGCGTCACCACGAGGTCGTCGTAGAGGCCCACGGCGTGGTAGACGGTGGCCAGCGCGTGGTAGCCGTCGGCCCGCCGCGCCCCGACACCGAGGTGCAGGTTGATCTTCGCGGGAGCACGCACGGTGATCGCGCCCTCGACGTGGTCGGGGACGTGGCGCGTCACGGGGCGGGTCACGGGGCGGCTCCATCGGGCGGGTGCGGCGGGGAAGGTGCGGGCGGCGAGCGGGGTGGAGTCCCGGCGGGTCTGGGCGGGGCGTCGTCCCCAGGGTGTCAGCCCACCCGACGACTCAGGGGTGACCCGCGGGCGCGGGACGCCCGGCGGGACCGCCCAGCAGGCCCTCGGCCAGCACCGCGAAGGTGCCGACCTCCAGCTGCTCGCCCCGCGCCAGCGGGTCGACGCCGGCCCCGCGCAGCGCGGTGTCGAGGTCACCGGCGTCCCGGCCCAGCGACGCCGCCAGCGGCCGCAGGGCGCCCCGCAGGGCCTTGCGCCGCTGCGCGAACGCGGCGTCGACCACCGCGAAGACCTGCTGCCGCGTGGCCGTCGTGGCCGGCGGGTCGCGGCGCGTCCACGCCACCAGGCCCGAGTCGACGTTGGGGGCGGGCCAGAAGACCGACCGGCCCACGGACCCGGCGCGCCGCACGTCGGCGTACCAGGCGGCCTTGACCGACGGGACGCCGTACGCCTTGGAGCCCGGCCGGGCCGCGAGCCGGTCGGCGACCTCGGCCTGGACCATGACCAGGCCCTTCTCCAGGCTCGGCAGCAGCGCCAGCAGGTGCAGCAGCACCGGCACCGAGACGTTGTAGGGCAGGTTGGCCACCAGCGCGGTGGGCGGCGGGCCCGGCAGGGCCTCGACCCGCAGCGCGTCGGCGTGGAGCACCGAGAGCCGGTCGGCGTGGTCGGGGGCCCGGTCGGCGACGGTCTCGGCCAGCAGGCCGGCCAGCCGGTCGTCGAGCTCGACGGCCACCACGTGGCGTACGGCGTCGAGCAGGGCGAGGGTCAGCGAGCCCAGCCCGGGACCGACCTCGACCACCACGTCGTCCGCACCCACGCCGGCCTCGCGCACGATGCGTCGCACCGTGTTGGGGTCGATCACGAAGTTCTGCCCGCGCTGCTTGGTGGGCCGCAGGTCGAGCCGGTCCGCGAGCCGACGCACCTCCGCCGGGCCGAGAAGTCTCGGCCCGGCGGGCGGCGTGGTCATGCGGTGAGGCTAGTGCCGGAGGGCACGTGTCACTGGGGCAGCCCCAGCGAGGAGGAGCAGGACGGCCAGGAGCCGTACCCGCCCGTCGCGGCGCGCAGCCGCTCGGCCACCGCGATCTGGGACTCGCGGCTGTTGGCGCTGGGCAGGCCCGTACCGCCGTAGGACTGCCAGGTCCCCAGGTTGAACTGGAGACCGCCGTAGTAGCCGTTGCCGGTGTTGATGGCCCAGTTGCCGCCGGACTCGCACTGCGCGAGCTGGTCCCACACGGTGCTGCCGCCGGCGAAGTTGCTGGCCGGGGCGGCGGGCTCCGGCTCGGGCTCCGGCTCGGGCTCGGGCTCGCGGGTGCCGATCGCGACGATGCCGGCGACGGGCTCGCGCACGACGCTGGAGCGGACGACCTCGCGGGAGGCCTCGTCGCCGTTGCGGTAGACCACGCGGTAGGTCACGTCGCGCACGCCGTCCCGCTCGGACCGCACGGTCGTGGTCCTGCCCTCGAGGGCGTCGGGGTCGTCGCGCTGCGTCGTGCCGGCCTCGATGACCTGGTCGCGGTCACGCTCGGTGGCCACGCGGACGTCGGTGAAGACGATCTTGTCGCCGTCCTCGAGCACCGCGGAGGGCTTGGGGGTGACCTCGTCGGACTTGTCGACCTCGACGTCGAGCTGCTCGAGCGCGTCGGAGACGCGGAGCGCGGTCACCTGCTGGGTGACGGGCTTCTTCCCGGCCAGGGCCAGGGTGAGCTTCTTGGGCGTGACCACGTCGAGGCTGGCGCCGTCGCGGCCGATGGTCATGCTGCGGCTGGTCGACAGGTCGGCGCCGCGGTAGTCGGTCCCGACCTGGGCCAGGGCGCCGGAGACGCTGGTCGCGGTGACCCAGTGGGACTCCTCCTCCCCGTCCACGACGAGCTCGAGCTGCCGGGCGTACCGCACGGTGATCGCGGTGCCCTCCTCGATCTCCTCGTCGGCCGAGGGGGCCACGATGTCGCGCGGACCGACCTCGACGCCCTCGGACTCGAGGACGTCGCCGACGGTGCTCGCCAGGGCGGTGACCTCGCGCTGCTCCCCGTCGACCGAGAGGGCGACGGTGGTGCTCATCGAGGCGTAGGCGACGGTGGTGCCGGCGACCGCGGTGGCGGTCAGGGCGACCAGGCCGCCCAGCAGCCAGCGGCTGCGCAGGGTCCGCGCGAGGCGTCCTGCGGGGGCGGCGCCCGGGGTGGTTCCGGGGGTGCTGACGGGGGTGGGGGTGGGCTCGGGCGGGGTGCTGGACGAATTCGCCTGCACGTCTCTCCCTGGGTCTCGGGAACGTGGTCAGACGGCCCCGGATCGGTGTCCCGGCGCCCGTCCTGCGCGCGGCGGCAGCGACCCGACCACCCGGGGGCGGACACGAGGCGCGGACACGGTCACGGCGCGGGACGGGCCGGTCCGAGGACCGGCCGTCTGCTCCACCAGAACATCCGAGGTCACGGATTGGCAACATCAGGGGCCCGTTCGGGGACCTAGGACCCTTCCTGACCTGGGGTGTGGCGGGGCGGGTGTGACGTGCTCCTCACCGGACGACCGTGCGGCTGCGCCGTCACGACGGCTCACCACGCCCCGCCGAACGCCGCCTCGGTGTTCGCGTCGACGGCCGCGCACAGCTCGGCGAGGTCCTCGCCGCGGGTGGCGGCCATCGACCGCACCGTCAGCGGCACCAGGTAGGAGGCGTTGGGGCGTCCCCGGTGCGGGGTGGGGGTCAGGTACGGCGCGTCGGTCTCGACCAGCACCCGGTCCTGCGGCGCGACGACCAGCGCCTCCCTGACCTCCCGCGCGTTCTTGAAGGTCACCGTCCCGGAGAAGGACAGGTACGCCCCGAGGTCGAGGCAGCGACGGGCCACCTCGGCGTCGCCGGAGAAGCAGTGCATCACCCACCGCTCGGGGGCGCCCTCCTCCGCGACGACACGCAGCACCTCCTCGTGGGCGTCGCGGTCGTGGACGACGAGGGTCTTGTCGAGCCGCTTGGCCAGGTCGAGGTGCCGGCGGAAGCTCTCGACCTGCGCGTCCCGGCCGTCCTCGCCGGTGCGGAAGAAGTCCAGGCCGGTCTCCCCGACCGCGCGCACCTTGTCGTGGGCACCGGCCAGCCGCTCGATCTCGGCCATCGCCTCCTCCAGCAGCCCCGCGGCGGCCAGCCTCGGCGCCTCGTTGGGGTGCAGCGCCACCCCGGCGACCAGCGCGGCGTGGGTCGCCGCGGCCTCCACCGCCCACCTCGCCCCGGGCAGGTCGCAGCCGATCTGCACGATCCGGGGCACCCCGACCGCGGCCGAGGCGGCGAGGGCCTCCTCGGTGGGCAGCCAGTCGCCGTCGGCGATGTCGAGGTGGCAGTGGTTGTCCACGACCGGGTGCGGCAGCGGCTCGGGGGCCGGCGGGCGTCCCCGGTCGCGCGAGTGCCCGGACTCCTGACCGGCCGACCGGGCCCGCGTCGGGCCGCTCACGCGACGCTCGCGACCCGGTCGAGGACCGCCTCGGCGGCGGCCGCGGGGGCCTGGGTGGGGATCCAGTGGGTGACGCCGGCGAGCACCACCAGCTCGTACTCGCCGCGCACGAAGTCGCCGCAGTGCTCCGCACCCCACCGGTCGATGGCGGTGTCGCCGTCGCTCCACACGAACGTGGTCGGCACCCGGACCCGTCCGGCGCCCATCGCCCCGGCCGAGAGCGCCAGGGCGCGGTACCAGCCCAGCCCGCCGGGCAGGGCGCCGTCCTCGACGACCTCGGCCCGGAAGCGGGCGAGCTCGGGCGGGGTCATCCCGGTGCGGGCCAGCAGCTGCTCGAAGCGGCCGCCGGGGCGCCGCGCCATCCGCTCGGCCAGGCCGGGCACGTTGAACGCGGCCATGTACCAGGAGCGGAGCAGCTGCCGGGAGCGCAGGCCGGCTCGCAGGTACGCCGCGGGGTGCGGCACCGAGAAGGCCGTCAGCGTCGTCAGCAGCCCGGGCCGCTCGGCGGCGACCAGCCAGGCCACCACCGCGCCCCAGTCGTGCCCGACCAGGTGCACCCGCCGGTCCGGGCCGACCCGGTCGGCCGCGGCCTCGAGGACCGCGACCACGTCGTCGCGCAGCAGGTCGGCGCGGTAGTCGCGGCGGCGGCCCGGCCGGGCCCGCGGGCTGTAGCCGCGCTGGTCGACGGCCAGCGTGCGCAGCCCGGCGGCGTGCAGCCGCGGCACCACCTCGCGCCAGCAGGTGGCGCGCTCGGGGAAGCCGTGCAGCAGCACCACCACGTCGCCGTCCGGCGGGCCCTGGTCGTCGACGTCGAGCACCAGGCCCTCGCCCGGGGCGCCGACCGCGACCTCGGTGATCCGTCCGTCGAGGGCGCTCACGCCCGCCCCTCCCCCGGACCGCCGTCCACCTCACGCACCCCGTGCGCGAGGTCGTAGACCTCCCGCTTGGGCACCCCGGCGAGCCGGGCCACCTCGACCACCGCGTCCTTGCGCCTCATCCCGGCATCCTCGCGCACCCCCACGGCCGCCAGCAGCGAGGCCGGGTCCGAGCCCACCGCGGCCACCGGCGCGGCGCCCTCGACGACCAGGGTGACCTCGCCACGCACGCCCTCGGCGGCCCACGCGGCCAGCGCGGCCAGCCCCCCGCGCCGGACCTCCTCGTAGGTCTTGGTGAGCTCGCGGCACACGGCCCCGCGCCGCTCCCCGCCCCAGGCCAGGGCCATCGCCTCCAGCGCGGTCGCCGTGCGGTGGGGGGCCTCGAAGAACACCATCGTCCGCTCCTCCGCGGCCAGCGCGTCCAGGCGCCGGGCGCGCTCCCCTGCCTTGCGCGGCAGGAAGCCCTCGAAGCAGAACCGGTCGACGGGCAGACCGGAGACCGCCAGCGCCGTGAGCACCGCGCTCGGCCCGGGCACGGCGGTGACCCGGACCCCGGCCTCGACGGCCGCGGCGGTCAGCCGGTACCCGGGGTCGGAGACCGACGGCATGCCCGCGTCGGTCACCAGCAGCACCCGCTGCCCGGCCAGCAGCGCCTCGAGCAGCACCGGCGTCCGGGCCTGCTCGTTGCCCTCGAAGTACGACACCACCCGCCCGGTCGGCTCGACCCCGAGCGCCCCGGTCAGGCGCCGCAGCCGGCGGGTGTCCTCGGCGGCGACGACGTCGGCGGTCGCCAGCTCGGAGACGAGCCGGGGCGGGGCGTCCTCGACACGGCCGATCGGGGTGGCGGCCAGCACGAGCACCCCGGCGTCGGGGGCGTCGTGACCTCCGCCGGGGGTGCTCGGCGGGGTGGGCGGGCTCATGACCCGATCATGCCGTGCCGGCCCGACGTAGAGTTCCCCGGCGTGAGGACCGGGGGGACGCTGACGGCCCGTCGCCCGGCCCCGCCCCCGAGCGGCCCGGCCCCCGCCGCCGCGCCGCGCCGCGAGAGCCGCTGGATCGGGTGGGGCGCCCCGCTCGGCGTCACCCTGCTCGCGCTCGCGATGCGGCTGTGGGACCTGGGCTCGCCCCGCGCCTTCGCCTTCGACGAGACCTACTACGCCAAGGACGCGTGGTCGATGCTCGAGCACGGCTACGTCCGTGGCTACGTCGACGGCGCCGACGAGAAGATCCTGGACGGCCGCACGACGGGCATCTGGACCGAGGACCCCTCGATGGTGGTGCACCCCGAGGCCGGCAAGTGGCTCATCGCCCTCGGCGAGCAGGCCTTCGGGATGGATCCGTTCGGGTGGCGGGTCCCGGCCGCGGTGGCCGGCTCCCTGATGGTGCTGGTGATGTGCCGGCTCGCGCGCCGGCTGACCGGGTCGACGCTGCTCGGCTGCCTGGCCGGGCTGCTGCTGATGCTCGACGGCGTCCACCTGGTGCTCTCCCGGCTGGCCCTGCTGGACATCTTCCTGGCGCTGTTCCTGCTCTGCGGCGTGGCCTGCGTGGTCAACGACCGGGCGTGGTTCCGCGCCCGGCTGGCCCGTGCCACCGGCGGGGTCCCCGTGCGCGGCGGCTGGGGGCCCGTACGCGCCCTGCTCTGGCGGCCGTGGCTGCTCACGGGCGGGGTGGTGTGGGGCCTGGCGCTCGGCACGAAGTGGACCGCCGCGTTCCCGCTGGCCGCCTTCGGGGTGCTGGTCTGGCTCTGGAGCGCCGGCGCGCGCCGCTCGGCGGGGGTACGCCGGGCGCGGCTGCGCTCGGCGGTCGTCGACGGGCTGCCGGCCTTCGCGCACCTGGTCGGCGTCGCCGCGGTGGTCTACGTCGCGACCTGGGGCGGATGGCTGGCCAACGCCGCGGCGTACGAGGAGTCGCTGTCCTCCTCGCAGTACACCCGCTTCGTGGCCGAGCAGCCCTGCGTGGACGGCGAGACCGACAACGAGGAGGCGCCGACGGGGTCGTGGCCGACCGCCTCGGAGCCGGACGCCAGCGGCCCCGCGGAGCTCGTGCAGTCGCTGCGCTCGCTGTGGTACTACCACCGCGACGTCTACACCTTCCACGCCCACTACCTGAACTGCGCCGAGCACGTCTACGCCTCGGACCCGCTCGGCTGGCCGCTGCTGAACCGCCCGGTCGGCATCTCCGCGGACACCGACATCGCCCCCGGCACCGACGGCTGCACCGCCCCGGCCGGCAGCGACTGCCTGCGGCAGGTGCTGCTGCTCGGCACGCCCGTGATCTGGTGGGGCGGCCTGGTGGCCCTGGTCGGCGCGGTCGCGCTGTGGCTGGGCCGGCGCGACTGGCGTGCGCAGCTCGCGGTGGTCGGGGCGCTGTCGACCTGGCTGCCCTGGCTGCAGTACGACGACCGGCCGATCTTCTTCTTCTACGCCGTGGCGATGCTGCCGTTCCTGGTGCTGGCCCTGGTGCTGGGCCTGGGCCGGCTGGTCGGTCCGCCGGGGACGAGCACCCGGCGCCGGACCGTCGGGGTGGTCCTGGCCGGGTCCTTCCTGGTGCTGGCGGTGCTGAACGCGGCCTGGTTCTGGCCGCTGTGGACCGACCAGCTGCTCACCCGGGGCCAGTGGCTGGACCGGATGTGGTTCGCCCGCTGGATCTGAGCGGGTCAGTCCAGGCAGGTGTCGGCGAACGCGAGCACGTCGCGTCCGTTGAAGTGCTCCTCGTCGTTGTGCCCGCCGTAGACCAGCACGGTGCTGACGTCGGCGCCCGCCGCCTCGAGCTGGTCCATGAACGGCTCGGCGTTCTCGGTGTAGGCCACCTGCGGGTCGTCGCGGGAGGCCACCAGGCGGTAGCGGGTGTCGGTCGACAGCGCGTCGAGGTTGCGGATCGGGTCACGTTCGCGGGGCACCGGTCCGCCGTAGGCCCGGCGGATGTAGCGGCGGGCCAGGGGGACCGCGCCCATCTCGGTGAGCGACAGGGCCGGGCGCACGGCGTACCAGCACGCCGGGGCCTCGACGCCGTGCACCATCGCGTTCAGCGAGGTCGCCGCGCCCATCGAGCCGGCCACGAAGAGGTCGGGGGTGAGCCCGGTCTGCTCCTCGGCCCAGTCCGTGAGCAGCTCGACGTCGCGGGTGGACTCGGGGCTGCCCCAGGCCTCGTCGTGGAAGTCGGAGGACGCGACCGCCCAGCCGTCGCGCCGCAGGGTGTCCAGGAACGGGTCGTCCATGCGCACGTCGACGCTGCCGCCCTGGCCGTGGAAGAAGACCGCGAGCCCCTTGGGCGCGGCGTCACCGCCCGGCAGGTTCAGCCGGACGTCCTGCCCGTCCAGCTCGGCGCGCACGCTGCGCCCGGGCAGCTCGCCGGCTCCGACGCTGGTCAGGGGGACCACGGCCAGGCTGAGCACCAGCGCGAGCACGCCGAGCACCACCCACGGCCAGCGCCGCTTGCTGCGCTCCTCGCTCGTCACGTCGTTCATTATCGGGTACGGGTGGGAACCGCGTCTCACCAACACCCACCTCCGTGCGGCGTCGGCGTCGAGCGTCCACAGGGTGTGGCCGTCGCGGCGGCGCAGCAGGCGGTCAGGCGGGGGTCATCGGGCGGCGCAGCCGCTTGACCACCCACGCGATGGCGGCGAGCACCACGACCAGGACGACGATGCGCTGGAGCCACCCCACGACGGGCTCCACGCGGTACCACTGCTCCCCGAGCAGGTAGCCCGCGACGATGAACGTGGTGTTCCAGACCAGGCTGCCCAGGGTCGTCAGCAGCACGAAGAGGGGCAGCGACATCCGCTCGACCCCGGCCGGCACCGAGATCAGGCTGCGGAAGATCGGGATCATCCTGCCGAGGAAGACCGCCCACCGACCGTGCCGGACGAACCAGGCCTCCGTGCGCAGGAAGTCGTGGTCGTCGACCAGCGGCAGCCGCTGCCACAGCGCGAAGGTCCGGTCCCGGCCCAGGGCGGCGCCGAGCCAGTACAGGACGAGCGCACCGGCCAGCGAGCCGACGGTCGTCCAGGCGATGGCCCCGGTCAGGGAGAGCGAGCCCTGGCTGGCGGTGAAGCCGGCCACCGGCAGGATCAGCTCGCTGGGCAGGGGCGGGAAGAGGTTCTCCAGGGCGATCAGCAGCCCGGCCCCGAAGGAGCCGAGCTGCTCCATCACGTCGACGGCCCACCCCGCCACCCCGCCCAGCTCGGCCGGGTCGCCACCCCCGTCCGCGACGGCGGGCAGGAGGGCGGCGGTGAGGGACGGCACGACCGGAGCCTAGGGCGTGCCGCGCGACCGGCAGGACAGCGGCGCGGCGGGCGAGCGCGGTGGGCGAGCCCGTCGCCTACGGCTGTGCGTCGTCCGGCCACCCGAGCAGGGCGGCGACCTGGCCCGGCAGCTCCATCGGGCTGAAGGGCTTCGCGAGCACCCCGGCCACGTCGAGCCCGTCCCAGGGCTGCTGGGGTCCGACCCTGCTCTTGGCGGTCAGCAGGACGACCGGGATGTCCCGGGTGCGCGGGTCGTCCTGCAGGTGACCGAAGGTGGTGATGCCGTCCATGTCGGGCATCATCAGGTCGAGCAGGATGGCGTCGGGCTGCTCGGCGCGCGCGATCTCGATCCCCTCCTGCCCCCGGGCCGCCTCCAGCACCGTCCAGCCACCGACCCGGCTCAGCGAGATCGCGGTCACGACGCGGACGTCCTCGTCGTCGTCCACCACCAGCACGGTCGGCATGGCAGTCCCCCTCGCACCCGGTGCGGACCCGAGCGGCCGCCTTCCGACGGTACTCCGGCGGGGAGGTGCCCTCAGCCGGGACCTAGGGCTCCCGCGGTCCGTGCATCTCGACCGCCGAGTAGAGCTGCGTGTCGATCGCCTCGACGCTGCAGTCGGCGTGGTCGTGCAGCAGCGAGGTGATCATGGTCGAGAAGCCCAGGACCTGCTCGTTGTGGGCACAGACGTCCCAGCCGCACACGCCTCGCGCGTCCCGCACGTGGGCGACCACCTCCTCGATCATCGCCCGGAACACCCTCGCGCGTCGCTGCCCCGGCGCGACCAGGGTGAAGCCGAGGTAGAACACCGCGTCCCGGGCGGTGTGCTCGGGGTAGCGCGCGGCGAAGTACTGCGGGCTGATCCACGGCACGGTCGACAGGTCCCGGGTCAGCGTGGTGAGGCCGACGACCTCGCCCGCGGCGTCGCGGGCGACGTACTTGAGCACCCGCGGGTCGCCCATCTCCTCGACGAACTCCGCCCGGTGCAGGACCTGGCGGGCGACGGCGACCTCGGCCATCGGGCCGAAGGTCGCCAGGTAGAGCTGCCAGAAGCGCTCCGTGACCTCCTCGTCGACCGCGCCCTCCACCGCGATGACGACCCGCTGTCCGGGGAGGGTCGACTCAGGCACGACGGCCCCATCCCTGCACCTCGAAGGCCGCGACCGCGACGGCGCACACGGGGTCGTCGACGCAGTGGGCCCCGGCCACCGCGACGTCGGTCTCCACCTCGTGCCACCCGCGCGAGGCGGCGAGGTCCCCCAGGCTGAGGGCGATCTGCTCGCGCAGGGCCGCCTCGCTGCCGCTGGTGTGCTCGACGAACACCCCGCCCGAGGTGCGCCGGTCGACCGCCCAGCCCAGGCCCGCCCAGACGACCTCGCCGTGCTGCTCGGCGCCGGCGCTGGCCAGCACGCACCACAACCGGTCCCCGTGGTCGGCTCCGAGCGGCTCGTGCGCCTGCACGACCGTGCTGCGCTCGGGGATCACCGAGGAGAGGGTGACCAGGTTGAGGTCGGCGACGCCGGCCTGCCGCAGCGCGCCGTCGAAGGCCGAGATCCGGGTACGCCCGGCGCCGCTCCCGGTACGCACGGTGATCCGGGGGCCTGCCGGAGCGTCTGCCACGGGAGGGGGTTCGTGGACCAAGGCGCGCTCCGAGAGTGGACGAGGAGCCGGACGACGACCGGCCCGGACCGGGGTGGGATGGCCAGAGTGTGCTGGACGCGCCCGAGGCCCTGCGAGGCGGGGGCCCCCGACCGACGTCGCCGGCGGCGGACCTAGGTGCCGACGGCAGCGTCCGTCGGCGCCGCCTGCAGCGACAGCGAGGCCGTCGTGCCCACGCCCGGCTCGCTCTCCAGCCACACCCGACCGCCGTGCTGCTCGACGATCCCGCGGCAGATCGCCAGCCCCAGCCCCGAGCCGCCCTGCTGCCGGACGTCGGAGGAGTCGACCTGCTCGAAGCGGTCGAAGATGCCCTCGAGCCGGTCGGCGGGGATGCCGCGGCCGTGGTCCCGCACGCGCATCACGATGGTGTCGCCGTCGCGCTCCGCGCCCAGCTCGACGTCCGAGCCGGGCGGGGAGAACTTCACCGCGTTGCTGACCAGGTTGGTCAACGACTGCACGATCCGGTCGTGGTCGGCCAGCACCCTCGCCGGGCAGCCGACGGCGCGTACCAGGCGGACGTCCCGGCTGGCGGCGAGGCCGGCCATCTCCCGGTCGGCGATGGCCAGCAGGTCGTCCACCTCGCACGGGCGGACCTCGAGGGCCAGGCTGCCCGACTCGATGCGCTCCAGGTCCAGGATGTCGTTGATCATCCGGGTCAGCCGCTCCGAGCTCTGCAGGGCACGGTTCACCATCGTCCCGGCCTGCTCGGGCAGGTCCCCCAGCACGCCGCCGGCCAGCAGGCCGAGCGAGCCCCGGATGGAGGTGAGCGGGGTGCGCAGCTCGTGGCTGACGACCGAGAGGAACTCGTTCTTGACGCGGTCGACCTCGCGCCGCTGCGTGACGTCGCGGAACACCACGACCCCACCGCGCACCTCGCCGGTCTCGCTGTCGACCAGCGGGCTGGCGGTGATCTCGACCGGGAACGTCTCGCCGTCGGCGCGGACGTAGTGGTCCTCCTCGCCGTTGGTCACGACGCGGCTGCGGACGGCCTCCGCGATGTAGCAGTCCTCGGCGGGGAACGGCGACCCGTCCCGGTCCGGGGCGTGGAAGAGCTGGTGAGCAGCGCAGCCGGTGAGGTCCTCGACGGCGTAGCCGAGCATGAGCGCGCCCGAGGGGTTGACGAAGGTGACCCGCCCGTCGGTGTCCACGCCGTAGATGCCGTCGGCGACCGAGGTCAGCAGCACCTCGGTCTCGCGGCCCATCTGACGCAGGTCGGCGGTCCGCTCGCGCACCTCGTGCTCGAGGTTGTGCCGCAGGTCGCGGTTGTCGCGGGCGATCAGGCCCTGCCGCAGCCCGGCGCCGCCGATCAGCAGCAGCCACAGCAGGGTGTCGCGGCTGAGCAGCCCCGTGCCGTCCCGGCCCGACACCTCGACCATGACGGCCACCAGCAGCACACCGAACACCACCGCGGTGTCCCACTCCTCGGCCCCGGTCACCCCCTCGTCGTGCAGGGCGTCCGCGGGACCCGCGGGCCACCAGGCGGCCAGCGCGATCAGCAGGTAGCCGGTCATCCACCCGAGGTCCAGCGGCGTGCCGAAGTCGAACCCGCCCTCGGCCTGGCGGACCACGTAGCCGAGGTCGGTCATCGTGTAGACGACGAAGCCCGCCGCCACCAGCGCGAGGGCGACCCGGTCCGGTCCGCGGGTGCGGCGCAGCAGGATCAGCGCGACGGTGGCCAGCACCACGTCGAGGCCCGGGATCACCACACCCGAGAGCGCGCCCGCCCAGCTGACGTCGACCCGCAGCCGGTCGTAGACCACGGTCGCCGCGATCATCAGCACCGCGGAGCCCAGGATCAGGCCGTCGAGCCCCATCACGGCCAGGTCGACGCGGCTGCGGGTGACCTCCGCGAAGTGGGCGAGGCTGAGGATCGAGATCACCAGGGCCAGGGCGATGACCACGTCGCTGGGGGCGACCGGCAGTCCGAGGGAGGGCCCGGGCGCCAGCAGGGCGCCGAGGACGTTCCCGCTCAGGGCGACCAGGCCGGACAGGGCCAGCAGGCGCCAGGCGTGCCGGCGGCCGCCGGTGGACCACCGCGACCGCGCCAGGGCGCTGGCGGTGGCGACCAGGCCGGTGACCAGCAGGCCGACCTCCGAGACGCGACCCCGGGTCGTCAGGGGGAGCGAGGAGGTGAGCAGCAGCGTCAGGGCCACGAGCAGGGCCGTCGCCGCGACACCGACGAGCAGCAGATGGGTCCGCTGGCGCCCTGCGGTGGGCGGGCCGGACGGCATCCCTCGAGCCTAGTCGCCCGCGACCGCTCCCGACGGCTTTCGGTGCAGACCGCGCCTCACGAGCGGGAGGCGCGGGCGAGGGTCACGAACGACCACGGCGACGCGGGTCCCCCGACGACGTAGGACTGGTCGACCGCGACCGGCTCGAAGCCCGACGACGCGACCAGGTCGAGCACGTCCCGGGTCAGGTGGCAGCCACCGAACGCACGGCGCTGGACCGGCTCGAGGCGTCGCTGCCAGGCCCGTACCCGCGGCTGCGGCGCCGCGCCGTGCTCGAGCAGGTGCAGCGACCCGCCCGGCCGGAGCACCCGCCGCACCTCGGCCAGCGCCCGGGACGCGTCGGGGACGGTGCAGAGGGTGAAGGTGCAGAGCACCGCGTCGTACGTCGCGTCGGGCGCCGCGAGCCGTTCGCCGTCGAGGCCGGTGCGCTCGACCGGGACCGGTGCCGCCGCGCGTCGGGCCGCCGACCGCTCCCAGGCCAGGTCCGCGGGCTCGACGGCGTCGAGGGCGGTGACCCCGGCCGGGAGGTGGGGCAGGTTCAGGCCGCTGCCGAACCCGATCTCCAGCACCCGGCCGTGCAGGCCTGCGCACGCGCGCGCCCGCAGCTCGTCGACCGGGGCGCCGGAGAGCCCGGCGTCGACCAGGCGCGGCACGACCCGCTCGGTCCACCAGCCCGCACCCGCCCGCACCACCCGGTCATCGTGGCACGGCCTAGGCTCCAGCGGTGAGCACGACCCTGGTCGCCAAGGGGCTGTCCGGCGGACACGCCCACCGCACCCTCTTCGAGGGCCTCGACCTGACGGTCGCGCCGGGCGACGTGGTCGGCGTCGTCGGTGCCAACGGGGCCGGGAAGTCGACCCTGCTGCGGCTGCTCGCCGGTCGGGACGTGCCCCTGGCCGGCGGCGTGGCCACCGCCCCGTCGGGGGCCTTCGTCGGCTGGCTGCCCCAGGAGCACGAGCGGCTCCCCGGCGAGACGGTCGGGCAGCACCTCGCCCGGCGTACCGGCGCCGCGGCCGCGACCGAGGCGATGGAGGCGACCGCCGCCGACCTCGGCTCGGGCCTGGCCGGCGCCGACGACGCGTACGCGGTCGCCCTCGACCACTGGCTGGCCTCGGGGGCGCCCGACCTCGACGAGCGGGTGCCGGCGGTGCTCGGCGACCTGCGCCTCGACGTGGGCGCCGGGGCGCTGATGACCTCCCTGTCGGGCGGGCAGGCCGCGCGGGTCGGCCTGGCGGCGCTGCTGCTGAGCCGCTTCGACCTGGTCCTGCTCGACGAGCCCACCAACGACCTCGACCTCGACGGGCTGGAGCGGCTCGAGCGCCTGGTCGCGGGCATGCGTGCCGGGGTGGTCCTGGTCTCCCACGACCGGGAGTTCCTGGCCCGCTGCGTGACCCGTGTCGTCGAGCTCGACCTCGCCCAGCACCAGGTCCGCGTCTACGACGGCGGGTACGACGCGTTCCTCGAGGAGCGCGCGGTGCACCGGCGGCACGCCCGCGCGGCCTACGAGCAGTACGCCGGCACCAAGGCCGACCTGGAGTCCCGGGCGCGCACCCAGCGGGAGTGGAGCTCCCAGGGCGTGCGCAACGCGATGCGCAAGAACCCCGACAACGACAAGGTCCGCCGCCGCGCGCAGAGCGAGTCGTCGGAGAAGCAGGGCCAGAAGGTGCGGCAGATGGAGTCGCGGATCGCGCGCCTGGAGGAGGTCGAGGAGCCGCGCAAGGAGTGGGAGCTGCAGTTCTCCATCTCCCGCGCGGCCCGCTCCAGCGCCGTGGTGGCCACCCTGGACCGCGCGGTGGTGCGTCGCGGCGACTTCACCCTCGGCCCGGTGTCGCTCCAGGTCGATGCGGGCGAGCGGATCGGGGTCACCGGTCCGAACGGGGCCGGGAAGACGACCCTGCTCCACCTCCTGCTCGGCGTCGTCGCGCCCGACGAGGGCCGCGCCTCCCAGGGGGCGTCGCTGTCCGTCGGCGGGATCGACCAGGCCCGCGCCTCGCTGCCGGAGGACCGCACGCTGGGCGACGCGGCCGAGGCGGCGCTGCCCGACCTCTCCCCGGCCGAGGTGCGCACCCTGCTGGCCAAGTTCGGCCTGAAGGGCGACCAGGTCGCGGGGCTCGTGGCCCGCCTGTCCCCGGGTGAGCGCACCCGGGCGGCGATGGCGGTCCTCCAGGCGCGCGCGGTGAACGTGCTGGTCCTCGACGAGCCCACCAACCACCTCGACCTGCCGGCGATCGAGCAGCTCGAGCAGGCGTTGGCGGCGTACACCGGGGCGCTGCTGCTGGTCTCCCACGACCGGCGGCTGCTGGACCAGGTGCGCCTGGACCAGCACTGGCACGTCGAGGGTGGCCGGGTCAGCACGGGCTGACCCGGCACCTCGGCGGCGCTAGCCCCGCGCGGTCGAGGAGTCGGCGGAGTCGGTGGTGCCGGCGGGCTCGGCGGCGCGAGCACCGGGCGTGACCAACGCGGTCAGCTTGACCGAGATGAGGCCGAGCAGGCAGCCGCAGAGCAGGCTCACGGTGATGTTCAGCCACACGAAGACGAACGGGGTGGAGATGACGCCGCCGAACGCGCCCGCGCCGGCCGTCAGCGGGTCGGCCAGGGCCTTCACCGAGTTGCCGACCCCGCCGCCGTCCGCGGCCCAGTAGTCGAGCCCGGTCGCGGTCCACCAGAAGAAGACCGAGGCGAACGCGCCGAAGCTGGCCGGGACGTAGTGCCAGTCGCCCAGGGCGCTCATCAGCACCAGGACGACGGCGAAGATCCCGACCCACACCGCGATGGCCCAGAAGTCGGGCAGCGGGGCCGTCGCGGACGAGCCCGCCATCGCACCCAGGGCGGCGAGCCCGCCCGTGATCGAGCCCGCGACCACCTTGACAAGGGCCGCCATGTCGGCGCCGGCGGCGAAGAAGAAGCCCCAGGCGACGAAGGCTGCCGGGACGACCAGGTGGAAGTTGCTCGGCAGCATCAGCCCGTTGCCCAGGTCACCGTCGGTGACCCACTGGAAGGTGAAGTTCAGCGCGAAGTCGGTCCACGCGACGGCGAGGACGCCGATGACGAGTGCCAGCGGGACGACTGCTTTGATCCGGTCGAGCATGGGAGTCCTCTATTCCTGCGGTGGAGGGGCGAGGAGCTCTGCACGAAAACCTCACCCGGCGTGACAGGCGTCACACCGGGGACACTAGGTCCGCGCCGACCCGCCCGTACCCGGGCGACCGTCTCAATCCGAGACACCCTCCGCACGCCCGGGTCGGGCCCTCCGGACGCCGCCACCTCCGCTACCGGCGGTGCGCGCGGCTCGTCGGCAGCCGGAACGTCGACCCGCGTCCGGTCTGCACCGTGAGCACGTCGGCGACCTTGGCGTTGTACGACGTCTGGTCGGTCGAGGCCAGCACCAGCCGGACCCGGTGGCCCCGGGCGAAGCGGTGCGCGAAGCCGGCGAGCTTGATCCGCACCGGCTCGCCCACCGCGCCGGCGGGCACCCGGACCGGGGCGATCAGGCGGTGGATGAGCGTCTGCCCGTCCGGTCCCACGTCGTAGACCTTGGCGAAGAAGACCATGTCCCGGCCGTTGCTGTTGGAGATCTGCAGCCGTGCCGAGGGGATCCCGACCGAGGTCGTGGGGCGGCGCAGCCGGGGGGAGACGAACGAGGCGAACTGGCCCTCCACCTCCTCGGGCGGCACGTCGGCGGAGCTCGGCTCGGAGTCGGGGCCGGAGAAGTTGGAGGTCTCGGAGTACGCCGCGGGCTCCCCGCCCTGCGGGTTCACGAAGCTCACCTGACCGGCGCGCGGGGTGCGTCCGGGGCGCACCAGCCGGCCCGTGCCGGACAGGGTGAACCGGGTGGCGCGGCGCGGCAGGCCGCGGGCGGCGGCGTACTGCTCGTCCGCCGGGCCGCTGCCGGCGTAGTCGACCCAGTCCCGGTAGTAGGTGAAGCCGGGGCCACGGCCGCCGTCACGACCGCGGAGCCAGTGGTCCATCCACCCGAGGGCGCGCAGGGGGAGGTAGCAGCGGTCCATCTCCCGCACCGTGCGCTCCCGGCCGTCGTAGACCTCGCACTCCCCGGGCATCGAGGAGTAGCCGCCGTGCCCGCCGGAGTTCCAGATCATCGACACCGGCACGCCCTGACGCTTCAGCCCGCGGTAGGTGGCGGTCGCGTCGTTGAGGTTGAACAGCGTGTCGCTCTGTCCCTGGACCAGCAGGGTGGGGGTGTCGACGCGGTCCAGCACGGTGGCCGCGGAGGCGCGCGCGATCAGCCGGCGCCCCTCCTCGTCGGTGTCGCCGGTCGTGCTGAGCAGGTCCTGGAGCCGGCACACCTCGAGGTAGTAGCCGGGGCACCCGGCCATCCCGGCCAGCTCCTCGGGGTCGCCCTCGGCCGTCTTGGTCTCGGGGCAGCCGCCGTTGCCCTGGGCCGGCTGGGCGTTGCCGGAGGCCGCGAACAACGAGGTCCACTGCTGCTTGAACACGCCCTGCTCGTTCAGGCTGAAGGTGAACCCGGTCGGGTCGCCGGGCACGACCCGGTTGTTCGGGTCCAGCGAGTACGCCAGGTCGTTCCACGTGCGGCCGGGGATCGCGGCCTTGACCCGGTCGTCGGCCGCGGCGAGCGGCAGCTGGATCCCCCCGCCGTACGAGCCGCCGATCAGGCCGACCACGGCGCCGTCGGCGTCGTGGCGCACGTCGGAGCGGGGCTCGAGGACCGTGGTGATGAGCTGGCGGGCGCTGGGGACGTCGTAGTCCAGGGACTGGAGCGTGATGCAGCCGCCGCTGCCCCCGAACCCGGAGGCGGTGTAGGTCAGCACGACGTAGCCGTGCGAGGCGAAGAAGCGGGCCGTGGTCCGGATCTCGGCGGCGTCCTGGGACAGCCCGAAGCCGTTCGTCATCAGGACCGCCGGCTGCGGGCGTCGCGCGGTGGCGTTCTCCGGCAGGTACAGCCGGGTCTCCAGGCCGATCTCCACGTCGCGGTCCGGCCCGGTCCGCACCGGCACCACCTGCTCGCGGGTGCGGAAGTCCTGGCGGCCGTGCGCGACCTCGACGCGGTCCGAACGGCCGGCGGCCGACGCGGCCGCCGCTGTGGCCGCTGCGGCCGGGGTGGGCGTCAGCGGCACCAGGAGCGCGGCGAGGAGGGCGAGCAGGACGGTGGCGGCGCAGGCGCGCAGGCGGGACCCCATGTGCATCAGGTCACACTAGCCGCGAGCGGCAGTGCCGGCGCCCTGCGAACGCCCGGCGACGGGCCCGGCGTGATGATGGTGGTGTCTGGTGGAGCTGAGGGGATTCGAACCCCTGACCTTCTCATTGCGAACGAGACGCGCTACCAACTGCGCCACAGCCCCAGAACGTCTTGCGACGCGGTGAGGAACGGTAGCACCAGCCGCGGCGGGTGCCGAGACCCGCCCGGGTCAGGAGCCGGTCGCGCGCCGCTCGTCGGCCGCCCGGTCGCGCTCGGCGCGCTCGGCCTTCTCGGTCCGCGCGGTCTGCTCGGCCTCACGGGCCAGCGCGCTGTCGGACTCCGAGCGGCCCGAGGTCCACACCCCGGTGGAGTCGAGGTCGATGGTGCGCACGGTGCGCGGCGCCGCGGGGGCCTTGTCGACGTAGGTCGGCAGGGTCACCGGCACGGGGTCCCAGACACCGGCCGCAGCAGCGGTGCGCACCGACGTGCTCGCGCTGGCGACGACGGCCGCGACCTCCTGGGTGGGGTCGCCCGCGTCGTCGGCGGCGGGGAGCAGCGGGGTGGGCTTGTCGTACTCACCGAAGAAGTCCTCGTCGCGCTCGGCCCGGCGCGCGATGCGGGCCTCGCGACGCTGGTCGCGCCGCTCGGCGCGGGCGTCCTTGCGCTGGGCCCGGCGCAGCTGCGCCTCGGCGGCGCGGCCGGTCTCGATCCGCACCATCACCCGGCAGGCGGTCAGCCAGGAGACGAGCAGGACGGCGGGGACCGCGGTCCAGGCCCAGCCCACGACGCCGGTCGCGGCCAGCACGACCACCACGGCCAGGGCGAGGAGGACCACACCGAGCACGCGACGTCGGCGGGCTGCCGCGCGGGCGGCCGCACGACGGCGTACGGCCGGGGGGACCTGGCGCCGGACGGGGTCGGTGGCCTCCGCGCGACCGGCAGCCGGGAGGTCGGCGCGAGCCGGGCCCTCCTTGGTGGTGACGGTGGTCGTCGGGCCGGCCGCCCGGCCGGGGCTGACCACGAGGCGGCTGTCGCGGGCGCTGAGGGCCTCGCGGTGCGCGAGCACCCGCATGGTGGCCGAGAACCGCTCGACGGAGCGGCTGCGGGCGACCTCGTCGTGGTGGCGGATCGCCTTCGGGACCAGGTAGGCGGCCCAGGCCACCGCGAGGGCGACGAAGATGAGTGCGCTGAGGTCCACGACCTGAGATTAGGAGGGTGGGGCCGGGGGGCCCGGGACGTCCGCCCGTGTGTCGCGTTTTGCCTGTGGTGCGGGTGTGGCGGGAGGCCCCCGTACTTGACGGGCAGCTCTCGAACTTGTCGGGCTTTGCGAAGGCCGACATGTTCGGAAGTCCCCGGCCGGCCGGGGACTTCCGACGGCCCCGACGCCACCTACCCCGGCCGCTCCCCCGCGACCTCGCGCTCGTAGCGCGCCAGCAGGCCGTCGGGGACGTCCTCGGCGGTGAGCGCGTAGAGGCGGTGGTCGCGCCAGTCGCCGTCGATGTGCAGGAAGCGGGGGGCGTAGCCGACCTCGGGGATGCCGAGCTTCTCCACCACCCGCAACGAGTTGGTGTTCTCCGGGCGGATCGCCACCTCCACCCGGTGCAGCCCCAGCGGGCCGAAGCAGTGGTCGAGGGTCATCGCGACCGCGCGGGGCATCACGGCGCGCCCGGCGAAGCGCTGGTCGAGCCAGTAGCCGACCGAGGCGAACTGCGCCGAGCCGCGCACCACGTTGTTGATCGTCACCTGCCCGGCGAAGACGCCGTCGACGTCGATCGCGAACCCGAAGGTGGTGCCCTCCCGGGCCTGGCGGTTCATCCGCCGCACCAGGGCGCCGAACGACGCGGGCCGGTTCGACCCGCCCGGCGGCACGGTCGCGTCCCACCGCACCAGCCAGGTCGCGCTGCGGCGCCGGGCCTCGCGCCACGCGGCCGCGTCGCTGCGGGCCAGCGGGCGCAGCACGACCTCGGGGTCCCGGCCCGAGCGCAGCCGCACCGGCCAGGCGCGCCCGGCGCGCCCGTAGGCCCCCGGGCCGTTCAGTGGTCGCTCCCGACGACCTGCTCGGCGGCGTGGACCAGCACCGGCGCCAGCACCGCCAGGCCGTCCTTGACCCCGCCGCGCGACCCGGGGAGGTTCACCACGAGCGTGTGCCCGACCACGCCGGCCAGGCCGCGGGAGAGGATCGCGGTCGGCACGCCCTGGGCGACGCCGTGGGCGCGGATCGCCTCCGCGATGCCCGGCACCTCGTGGTCGAGCAGGGCGCGGGTCACCTCGGGCGTGCGGTCGGTGGGGGTGAGCCCGGTGCCGCCGGTGGTCAGCACCACGCGTACGCCGGCGCCGGCCGCGGCGCGCACGGCCTCGCCCACCGGCGCGCCGTCCGGGACCACCACCGGCGCGCCCACGGCGAACCCGAGGTCGCGCAGGGCGTCCACGATCAGCGGGCCGGTGGTGTCCTCGTAGACCCCGGCCGCGGCGCGGTTCGAGGCCACCACGACCGCGGCGCCCAGGGAGCCGCGCGGCTCCACCCGCGGGTGGTCGGACGCACCCGTGCGGCTCACCGGGACCAGTCCCCGGACCGGCCGCCGGTCTTGGTCTCCACCCGCACGTCGGTGATCACCGCGCCCTTGTCGACGGCCTTGACCATGTCGACGACCGTGAGCGCGGCCACCGACACCGCGGTCAGCGCCTCCATCTCGACCCCGGTCCGGTCGGTGGTGCGCACGGTGGCCGCGATCCGGACGGCGTCGTCGTCGACCTCGAGGTCGACCGTGACGCCGGAGATCGCCAGCGGGTGGCACAGCGGCACCAGGGTCGGGGTGAGCTTGGCGCCCATGATCCCCGCGACCCGGGCCACCCCGAGCGCGTCGCCCTTGGGCACGCCCTCGCCGCGCAGCAGCGCGACGACCTCGGCGGAGACCAGGACCCGGCCCGAGGCCCGGGCGGTACGGGTGGTCACGTCCTTGGCGCCGACGTCGACCATCCGGGCCGCGCCGTGGGCGTCGACGTGGGTCAGCCGCGCCGGCGTGCCCGGCGTGCCCGGCGTGCCCCCCTCGGTGCCGCTCACCAGGACCCCTCCTCGGGACGGGTGAGCCGCACGACCTGCACCGTGGAGCCCGGCTCGAGCGCGGTGACGTCCTCGGGGACCACGATCAGGGCGTCGGCCGCCGCCAGGTCGCCCACCAGGTGGGAGCCGGAGCCCCCGACCGGGGACACGCTGAGCGACACCTCGAGGCCGTTCTCCCGGGCGCTGACCGAGCCGCGCAGGAACTGCCGCCGCCCCGGCGGGGAGGCGACCTGCTCGGTGAGGGTGGCCTCGACCAGCGGCCGGCTGACCGGCGTCAGGCCCATCATCGTGCGCAGCGCGGGTCGCACGAACAGCTCGGTGGAGATGTAGGACGACACCGGGTTGCCGGGCAGGGTGAAGATCGGCAGCCCGTCGACGTGGCCGAAGCCCTGCGGCTTGCCCGGCTGCATCGCCACCGGCCCGAACCACACCGTGCCCAGGGGGCGCAGCGCGGCCTTGACCACGTCGAAGTCGCCCTGGCTGACCCCGCCGGAGGTGATCACGGCGTGCACCCCGCCCTCGGCGTTCAGCCGGGCCAGCACGTCCAGGAACGCCTGCGGCTCGTCGGCCACCAGCCCGAGCCGCAGCGCGGTGGCGCCGGCGGCCTCGACGGCCGCGGCGAGCAGGTAGGAGTTGCCGTCGTAGATCGCGTCGTCGGGCAGGTCGGCGAGCGGCGTGGACGGGTCGCGCAGCTCGGTGCCCGTGGACAGCACCGCCACCACCGGCCGGGGGCGTACGGGCACCTCGGCGAGGCCGCACGAGGCCAGCAGCCCGAGGTGGCGGGGGCCGAGCCGCGTGCCGGCGGCGACCAGCAGGTCGCCGCGCGTGACGTCCTCGCCCGCACCCCGCAGGTGCGCGCCGACCCGCGGGGCGCGGGTGATCCGGACCGTCGTGGCGCCACGGTCGGTCCACTCGTAGGGCACCACGGCGTCGGCACCGTCGGGCACCGGGGCGCCGGTCATGATCTTGACGACCTGCCCGGGCGGTACGACCCGGGTCGTGGCCTGGCCCGCCCCGACCTCGCCGACGACCTGCAGCTCGACCGGCTCCTGCTCGCTGGGGCTGCCCAGGTCGGCGGCGCGCACGGCGTACCCGTCCATCGCGGAGTTGGTGAAGCGCGGCAGGCTCAGCGGCGCCACCTGGTCCTCGACCAGCACGAGGTCACGGGCCTGGTCCAGGGGCAGGAGCACCGCCTCGAGCGGCGCGACGGCCGCGAGCACCCGGCCCAGGTGCTCCTCCACCGTGATCGGCGCCGGACCCTGCTCAGCCACTGCGGGTGCCGGTCAGGACCTCGTCGGCCTCCACGCGTCGGCCCGTGCCGCCCCGGAGCGCGACGTCGCCCTCCACCCTGACCCCGCGACCGAAGGTCCAGTCGCCCTCGATGCGCAGCGAGGTGGCCCCCTTCAGCGACGGGGCGCCCTCGGGGAAGTGCTTGTCGAACTGGCCGAGCAGCTTGTAGTGGTCGCCGTCGAGGTCGACGAAGGGGACGTCCGCGACCGGGTCGAGCGCGTAGTCCCGGCCGATGTCGTAGACGTCCGAGCGGAGCACCAGCAGGTCGTTGGTGGTCTTCACCGGCACGAACCGCTCACGGCCGACCTCGATCAGCCGGGCGCCCTCGAAGACCTCGATCGCGGCACCCATCGCCGTCTCGACCTGGACCACCTCGGGGCTGGAGGAGTCACCGGGGTCGACGTTCTTGACGTTGCGGATCAGCGGCAGGCCGAGGATCCCGTCCCGGGCGTCGAGCGCGTCCTTCATCGCCTGGGTGTCGAACCACAGGTTGTTGGTCGAGCAGAACCGGTGCCGCTCCAGGTCGGCGAGCGCCTCGGCGTCCCGCGGCAGGGTCTGCGCGCTCTCCCGGAGCACGATCCGCCCGTCGGCCTTGCGGCGCGCGAAGTGCCCGCCCTTGCGGTCCGAGGCGGTACGGCGCACGGCCTCGATCGCGAACGGCGCCCCGCTCTGGGCGAACCAGCCCGCGACCCGGGCGTCGGGCACGGCGCCGAGGTTGTCGGAGTTGGAGACGAAGACGTACCGGTAGCCCTGGTCGATCAGGTCCTGCAGCAGGCCGGTCCCGCGCAGGGCGGTGTAGATGTCGCCGTGCCCGGGCGGGCACCACTCGAGGTCCGGGTCGGGGTCCCAGCTGACGGGGCCGAGGTCCGAGGTCCGCAGCTTGGGCACCTTGTTCTGCAGGAACTCCAGCGGCAGGCCCTCGACGGCCAGGTCCTCGTAGCGCGCGAGGGCGGCGCGGGTGTCGGCGGAGGTGCGGAAGGAGTTCATCAGCATCAGCGGCAGCGGCGCGTCGTAGGCCGAGCGCAGGTGCAGCACCTGGCGGGCGATGATGTCGAGGAAGGACAGGCCCCGACGCACGCACAGCAGCGACTTGGCGCGGTCCATGCCCATCGAGGTGCCCAGGCCGCCGTTGAGCTTGATCACCGCCGTGCTGCGCACCGCCTCCCGGGCGGCCTCGTCGTCGACCTCCACGTCGTCGAGCCGGTCGATGTCGACGGGCTCGATCGTGGACTCCGGCACCATCCCGGTCTCCCCGTGCTCGAGGAGGCGGAAGTAGTGCGCGAAGGTCTCCACCGCGACCTCGTCGACGCCGGCCCCGGACATCTTCGCCAAGGCCTTCTTCAGTGCTGGGCTACCCATGCGGGTGATCGTAGGCTCGTCCGGTGGCCGGTCCACAACCTCCTCCCCACGAGCCGCCCCCGCCCACCGCGGCGCCGGCCAAGCTGGCGCTGCGCGACCAGGTGCTCGAGGGCCGCCGACGACGGCCGTTGGCCTCGCTCGTCCACGACGCGCGGGCGACGGCGACGCACCTGCTCGACACCCCGGAGGTACGCCGGGCGGGGACGGTCGCCGCGTACGTCGCCGTCGGCGCCGAGCCGGGCACCGCGGCGCTGCTGAACGCCCTGCTGGCCTCGCGGCGGCGGGTGCTGCTGCCGCTCCTGCAGCCCGACGGCGACCTCGACTGGGCCGTGCACACCGGGGAGAGCCAGCTCTACCCCGCGCGCCGCGGCCTGCTCGAGCCGCTCGGCGAGCCGCTGGGGCGCGACGCGGTGGCCGGCGCCGACGTGGTGCTGGTCCCGGGGCTGGCCGTGGACGACACGGGGCTGCGGCTGGGGCGCGGCGGCGGGTCCTACGACCGGGCGCTGGCCCGGGTGCCGGTCGGGACCCTGACCTGCGTGCTGCTCTACCCCGAGGAGGTGGGGCGGTCCGTGCCGGGCGAGGACCACGACCGCCGCGTGGGTGCCGTCGCGACCGCCGACGGCGTCCACCGGTTCTGAGCCGCCCTACCCCCCGCTCGGCGTGAGCACCAGCACGTCCTCCGCGGCCGCGTCCACGGCCGCCCGGCTGAACGGCCAGGCCAGCAGCTCGCCCGCGGCCCAGGGCTCCAGCTGGTCGTCGTAGTGCGCGCTGGTGGGGTGGCCGGAGACGCCGCCGAGGGTGACCCAGCCGGACGCGTCGAGGTCGCCGAGGTCGACCACCATCCGCATCGAGGGCGCCGTGGTCACCTGCCACGGGTCGTCGCCCGACCCGCCGTCCGGGGCGGCGGCGTCGTAGTCGGTGGCCTCGACGGCGCTGCCCGAGCCCCCGGTCGGCGGGCCGGTGCGGTCCAGGAACGCCCGGGCGAGGTCGCTGCCCCACAGCGGGCCGGTGGCGGCCTCGAGGTCGAGCGCGTGCGACCGGCCCCAGGTCCACTCGTCGGCCTCGAAGGCCTGTCGTGAGGTCAGGTCGTCCCGGGCGCCGAGCAGCGCCGCGCGCAGCACGTCGTCACGTGACTCGATCTCGTCGGTGCCCAGGTCGTCCCACCAGGGCGAGTCCGGCTCGTCCAGCAGCCGGCCGACGACCGCGACCCACCGCGCGCCGCCGTCCGGGCGTACGGCGGGGGGCAGCTCGTCGTGGAAGGTGCCGGCCAGCAGCGCGCGCCACACGGCGTTGAAGTAGGCGGCGGCGCCGCTGGTCGGCGGCTGCGTGCCGTCCCACGCGGCCAGCAGCCGCTGGCCGTCGGAGGCGTAGCCGCCGGGGAGGTCGACGTCGAGCAGCAGCGGCACCAGCGGCCCGGCCAGGGGGTGGAGGTCGTCGCCCTGGATCGCGACCACGTCCTGCACCGAGACCAGTCCGTCGTCGGCCAGCGCGGCGTCGAGCCGCTCCGAGATCCGGGCGGCCCGGTAGCCCGGGTCCGGGGCGGTGGTCAGCAGGGTGGGGTAGCGCGGCCCGGCCACCTCCTGGTTGGCCGCGACCAGCACCCCGCCCTCGGGGTCGAGCACCCCGGGCAGCCCGGCGGCCGGCACCTCCCGCCCGGTCCAGTCGGTCTCCGAGCGCCACCCGGCGACCGGCAGCGACCCGTCGTTGCCGCTCTTGCGCACCGGCACCGCGCCCGCGGCCTGGAAGCCCACCTGCCCGGTGGTGTCGGCGTAGACCAGGCCCAGCGCGGGCAGCGTGAAGCGGGCCGCCGCCGCGCGGAAGTCCTCCCAGCCGGAGGCCCGGTCCAGGGCCAGGATCGCGTCGGCGGTGGTGCCCGGCTCGAGGCCGGTCCAGCGCACGGCGACGGCGTGCTCCCCGGCTGCCGGTGCCGGTGCCGGTGCCGGTCGGGTCGGCGGTGTCCGCGACCTCGGCCACCGGGTCCAGCACGTCGCTGAGCAGCGGGCCGTGCCGGCTGGAGCGCACCCGCACCTCGACGCTCGGGCCGTCCGCGACCCGGATCCGCTCCCGGCGCACCCGCAGCGGCAGGGTCTCCCCCTCGACGCGGTAGGTGTCCCCGTCGACCCGTTCGACGACGAGGTCGGTGACGTCGGCGCCGAGGCTCGTCACGCCCCACGCCACGTCGGCGTTGTGGCCCACGACCACGCCGGGCACCCCGGGCAGGCTGGACCCCGCGACGTCGTACGGGCACGCCGCGCCCACCTGGCGGCAGTGCAGCCCCACCGGCATCCAGACGCCGGGCAGGGTGGCGTCGAGGTGGGGGTCGTTGGCCAGCAGCGGCGCCCCGGTGGCGGAGTGCTCCGCGTCGACGACCCACGCGTTGGAGCCCCGACCGGCACCCTCGGCGACCCAGGACGGGAGGCGGTCCAGGGCCCGGTCGGTGCGGCGCAGCGCGTCCAGCGCGCCCGGGTCGTCGAGCGGCCCGTACGGCGGGCGCAGCGGGTTGCGCGTGCCGCCGGTGACGGCGTCCTGCTCGAAGACCCCGTCCACCAGCGCGCCCTGGTCCACGACCGGGTCGGCGACCGCGACCGGGGGGAACAGGTCCTCGACCACCGCCTCGCCGACGGCTGCGGTGGTCAGCGCCCGGTCGACCTCGGCGTCGAGGTCGCCGCCGATCTCCCAGGCCACCGTCTTCAGCCAGGCCAGCGAGTCGGTCTCGCTCCAGGGCTCGGGGGTGGAGCCGACGCCGCCGAGCCCGAGCAGGGCGTACTCGACGGCCACCTCGGAGGTGCCGCGCGCGTCGAGGTAGTCGTTGACGCCCGCGGCGTAGGCCGCCAGCGCGGCGCGGGTCTCCGGCTCCACGAGGGCCAGCTCCTCCCGGGCGGTCCGCGCCCAGCCGAGGGTGCGCGCGACGCGGTCGCCGGGCACGGCCCGGGCGCCGAAGAGCTCGGCCAGGCGGCCCTCGGCCACGTGGCGTCGCACGTCCATCTGGAAGAACCGCTCGGAGGCCGTCACCCAGCCCTGGGCACGCATCAGGTCCTCGGTGGTGTCGGCCCAGATCTGTGGCACGCCCTGGGCGTCGCGCAGGACCTCGACGTCGCCGGTCAGGCCCGGCAGGACCTCGACGCCGTCGGTCGGGGGCAGCGGACGCCGGGCCACCGTCGTCGCCGCGACCAGACCCAGCACCAGCGCGAGCACGAGGCCGAGCACGACGTAGGCGATGACGTGGGCGGCCGGGGGCCAGCCGAGCACGACGCGGCGGGCGCGGGCGACGCGTCCGAGCCGGGGCGCCGTGGTGGTGTCGTCGGCCATGGTGGCGCCCATCATGCCGTGCCGCCCCCTGTCGTAGGATTGGCAGTCGGGGCCCGCGAGTGCCAGTCAGCCCCGGAGAGAACGAGGAGACCGCGTTGCCGACCTACCAGTACGCCTGCACCGACTGCGACCACCGCTTCGAGCAGGTGCAGAGCTTCTCCGACGACGCGCTGACCGCGTGCCCACAGTGCGAGGGCCGGTTGCGCAAGCTCTTCAACGCCGTCGGCGTGGTCTTCAAGGGCTCCGGCTTCTACCGCAACGACAGCCGCGAGGCCGCCGGCAAGAACGGCGCGAGCGCGACCCCGGCCGGGGAGAAGGCGAACGGCGCCTCGGCCGACAAGCCCGCCGAGAAGTCGGGCGACAAGGGCGGGGACACCTCCGGCGGTGCGGCCGGCGGGAAGACCGGCGAGAAGGCCGGGGCGACGTCCGGTGGGAAGTCCGGTGCGTCGAAGCCGGCGTCCGGGGGCTCGTCGTCCGCGACCCCCGCGAGGACCGGCGGGGGCGCGACCGGCTGACCGGTCGGCGTCCACAGGCCCGCCCCGCGCGCCGTCCTCCCCAGGGCGTGCTGCGCGCCGCCGGAGACCGGTGCGGTGACGCCTAGCGTCCGGGGGTGCCCCGACGTCCTGCCACCGCCGCCCCGGGCGGTCCCGCCGCGCCCGCCCTGCCGTGGCGGCTGCGGGTGCGGCGGGCCCGCCGGGTCGTCCGGCGCGTGCTGCTGGCCCGCCGCCGGCTGCTCGCGGCGGTGCTGACCGGGCTCGCCGTGCTGGCCGCGGTCCGTGCGGTCGCCCCGCCACCGCCGGCGACCGCCGGGGTGCTCGTCGCCGCGCACGACCTCCCTGCCGGCACCACGATCGACGGCGACGACGTCGAGGTGCGCACCGTCGCCGCCGCCCTGGTCCCACCCGGCACCGGTCCACCGGACCCGGCAGCGGTCCTCGGCAGGGTCGTGGCCGGGCCGGTCGGTGCGGGCGAGCAGGTGTCGGCGACCCGCCTGGTCGGCGCGGAGCTCGCCGCCTCCGACCCGGGTCGGACGACCCTGCCCGTGCGGCTGGCCGACGCGGCGGCGGTCGACCTGCTGCGGGTGGGCGACCGCGTGGACCTGCTCGGTGCGGACCTCCAGGGCGGGCCCGGGGCGGTCGGCGCACCGGTCGCCACCGGCGTCGACGTGCTCGCCGTCCCGGTGGCGGAGGTCGGCGACGCGGGCGCCGGCACGACCGTCGGTGCCGCGCCGCCCGGCTCGCTGGTGGTCGTCGCGGTGGACCCCGCGGAGGTCGGCACGCTGACGCAGGCCTCGGCGACGGGGTTCGTGACTTTCGCCTGGGCGGACCCCTAGCCTGCGTGGACTCATCACCCGACCACGAGGAGCACCTGCATGTCCGGGTTCAAGAACTTCCTGCTGCGCGGCAACCTGGTCGACCTCGCGGTCGCGGTCATCATCGGGACCGCCTTCGGTGCGGTCGTCACCGCGTTCACCGCCTGGCTCACCGCGGCCGTCTCACCCGCCGACAGCGACTTCTTCCGCGGCGACCTCGGCAGCCTCGGGTTCTTCCTGAACGCGACGATCGCGTTCCTCATCCTGGCCGCGGTCGTCTACTTCCTGGTGGTCGTGCCCTACACCCGGGCCAAGGAGCGCTACTTCCCGAGCCCGCCTGCCGGCACCCCCGAGGACATCGAGCTCCTCCGCCAGATCCGTGACCTGCTGTCGGGGGCCGTGGCCACCGGACCTGCCGGGTCGGGCGGCGCCACGGGCGGCAGCCACGCCGCCGAGCCGCGGGCCTGAGGCCCGCCGGGGAGCGACGCCGCTCAGCCCCCGTGGTGCGGGGGCACCTGCGCGCGGAGCCAGGCCTCGGCGCCGGGGTCCTCCGGGCCGTCGGCCCGCTCGTCCCCCGTGGTCTGCGGCAGCACGTCGCCGAAGATCTCGTCGAGGCGGCGTCGGCGCGCGGCCGGCGTCTCCTGCGGGTGCCGCTCAGGCACAGAGACCGGCCGCCTCCAGCTGGGCCTCGCGCTCCGGGTCGACCTTCGGCGACGGCGACGCGGAGCCGGAGGCGGAGGGGTCGTCCGACGGGCCGGCGGAGGGGCCGGCGGACTCGTCGCTCGAGGTGCCCGGCACGCTGTCGGCGCTGATCACGGTGTCGTCCTCGAGGCGGCGCGTCAGCGGCTCGTCGGCGGCGATCCGGTCCCACACGTCGGCGGCCTCGGGCGTCCAGACCACGCGACCCTCGAAGCCCGGGCGGGTGTCGTACTCGAACGGGACCGTGCTGAAGCGGATGTTGGACAGCCCGATGCCGCTGAAGCCGAGCCCGATCCGGCCGATCTTGAAGACGTTCGACAGTCCGGGGTCGACGGTCAGCGACTCGGTCGCGGCGTCCAGGAAGCCGACCAGCTGGTCGAGGCGGGCCAGCATGCCGCCGGAGACCACCTTGTTGGCCATCGCCGCGATGAACGCCTGCTGGCGCTTGATCCGACCGATGTCGGAGCCGTCACCGAGCGTGTAGCGGGCGCGGACGTAGTTCAGCGCCTCGTAGCCGGAGATCTCACGGGTGCCGGCCGGGATGTTGATGCCGTGGGCGGGGTCGTCGATGTCCTCGGGGATGCACACCTCGACGCCGCCGATGGCGTCGACCATGTCCCGGAACCCGTTGAAGTCGACGACCACGAAGTGGTCCACGAAGACCCCGCTGAGCTGCTCGAACTGCTGCACGGTGCACAGCGGACCCCCGACGGTGAAGGCCTCGTTCCACATCACGTCCTGGGCGGCGGGCAGGGCGTCGCCGCCGTCGGCGGTGCACTCCGGGCGGTCCACGATGGAGTCGCGGGGGATGCTGATGCCGTAGGCGCTCTCGCGGTCCGCCGAGAGGTGGAACAGCAGCGTGGTGTCCGAGCCGCCCGCGCCCGACTCCTGGTCGATCGCGTTGCCCTCGCCCTCGCGGGTGTCGGAGCCCATCACCAGGATGTTCAGCGGTTCCTGCGGCAGGTCGTCGATGGCCTTGTCGGGCCGGTCGGTGAGCTGGCTGCCGGGGTCGAGCACCGTCAGGTTGTCGTTGAGGTGCCGGTAGAGGAACACCACGCCGAGACCGGTGACCAGGGCCAGCGCCACCAGGGACGACAGGAGCACCTTGGCCACCGTGTGGCGGCGGCTGGTGCTGGCCCGACGCCGCCCGTACGGCGACGTGGCGGGCGGCAGCTCGGTCATGGACGTCCTCGGGGCTCGGTCAGGGGACCTCAGTGTCGCCGACGCGCGCCCCGGTTCCAAATGTCGGAGCGGGCCTGCACGCCCGCCCCGATCACCAGCGCACGGTCGCGACCGGCACCGTGTGGTCGGTGATCTTGTCGATCACCGGGCCGTCGGCGTACCGGAAGCCCGACCAGCCGAACGGCCTGGAGCCGAAGATCCAGTCGATGCGCATCCCGCTCGGCGGGAGGCACCGGCCGTCGCGGGTGCCCCCGCCCATCGGGGAGTCCAGGGCGGTCTCCTTCTCGGTCCGGCAGAACACGGTGCGGCGCGAGTTCATGTCGCCGGTGAGCAGCACCGGCGGCCGGGAGCCCTGCAGCCGCTGCACGTTCCTGATCATCCGCGTCATCCCGACCCGGCGCTCCCGGGTGGCCTGCCGGTTCGAGCCGCTCTGCAGGTGCACCGAGACCACCCACAGCCGTCGGCCGTCGTCGCGGTTCCTGAGCAGCACCATCGGCTGCTCGCGGCTGTTGCCGTAGTTGAAGGGGATCGTGAAGCGCTCGCCACGCACCAGCTTCCACGTCGCGGTGCGCCACAGCACCGACTGCGCGGTCTGGGTGTCCGAGGAGGTCCTCCGCGGCGGCCACGAGGCGAAGGTGCCGCCCCGGGTCAGCACCCGGACCTGGTCGCGCTGGGCCTCGGTCATGCCGAGCACCGAGGTGCCCTCGCGCTCCAGCCACTTGCGGGCCATCCGGGCGCGCTTGACCCCGGAGGCGTAGCCCCCGGGGCCCTGGGTGTGCAACGAGCCGAGGATGTTGAACGAGGCCGCCTGGAAGCTGCTGCTCCCGCGCGCGGCGAGGTCGGCCGCGGCGGTGTCGGCGGACCCACCGGTACGCGCGGACGGCGCGGGGCCTGCGGCGGCGACCGGCCCGTGGGCCCCGGTCGCCAGGACCAGGGCGGCCGCGCAGGCCGCGAGCGCCAGCAGGGTCAGGGGCGTGCGGCTGCGCCTCGGGGCGTGAACGGGCATCGGGGGGATCCATCCTGGCTGGGGGGCGGGCCGGCCCAGACAACCACGTGCCGCCCAGGGGCCGCAGCGGGATCGTCACCTGAGAACATGGCCGCCTCGCCCCAGTAGCTCAGCGGATAGAGCAGCCGCCTCCTAAGCGAAAGGTCGCAGGTTCGACTCCTGCCTGGGGCACAGTTCACGCTCGTCACCTCGCGACGAGACATCGTCCGAACCGGCACTCCCCACATTGCTCCCTACTTTCGACCCCACAGCGGAACCGTCTGCGCGGCGACCACGTCAACGACCGCTCCAGCCTCGCGCTCCGCGAGCCGATCCCGCACTGGCGACGCTCCGCGAGCCGATGGGCCGCGGAGCGTGCCGGTAGCCGATCGGCTCGCGGAGCGTGCCAGTAGCCGATCGGCTTACGGGACATCCGGGCCCGGCCTTGACGTGCAGCCTCATGGCGATATGCGGTTGGGACTGATGCAGGGCGTTCACGAGCGAGGCCAAGGCGGACGCGTTCTACTCGGTACTGACGTGGGACGTAGCTGGATGTCGCGCGTCTACGGCGGCGCCCCGGGATGAACGTGCTGGACCGCGCCTTCCTGCGCGCCTAACCCCGAGAGGTCGGCCCCAGGGTCGAACATGCCGTCATGGTCGACAACCGGTGCCAGTTGCTGGGACGCTCGACGACCTAATCGACCGACCACGGGGGGAAGCACCAATCGTGGAGGATTCCGGAGGCAGCGGTCGGCACCACATTGACGTGCCGGCCGCCCACCCACTGGCGCACGTGCGAGAAGCCACGATCGACTACGACACGGGATTGGCTCGCATTGTCTTGAACGACGGCCACGTCGTCTCCGATCACGTCTCAATCCCGGTCGACCTCGGGCTGGTGAGCCGGTCGACCTTCATCCCGGCGCAGTCCCGCATGGAGATCCTCGCTAACGGGGTCACGCTGTCGATGACGCTGGGGACGGTCGATGAGCGGCTCGAGGTCCCGGTGGTCTACCTCGACCAGAAGGACTGGATCGACTTCGCCCGCTGGCGCAACGACCCCGACCAGGTCGAGCCCGCGACGCGGGAGTTCTACGCGCTGCTGGCCGACGCCGCACAGCAGGAGCGTGTGGTCGTGCCGATCTCCAGCGCACACCTAACCGAGACCAGCAAACGAGCAGGCCGCTCACGCCTCGACCTGGCCGCCACGATGCTCCAGTACTCGCGCGGCTGGCAGCTACGCAGCGTGCTGGGGCTGCGGCGCGCCGAGCTCCGCGCCTTGTTCGGCGCCGCCGGCCATCCAACACGGCACGACGCGGTGACCCTGCTCCCCGAGGTAATCCTCGACATGCCCGCAGCTGGCCCCGACACCTGGAGACCTGAATCGGACTTGGACGCCGAGCTGGCCGGTCTCATCCGCCGCCAAACGTGGGCCAGTGTCCTGGTCAGCCTCCTACTCGATGAACGAGCCGAGCCCGACGCAGGCGCAGAGGCGAAGGCGCGGTGGGCCGCTTCGTTCACCGGCCCCGCCGTAGCTGCGCGTGACAACCCCAAGGCAAAAGCTCGGATGCGAGACCTCACCCGGTTCCGATTCATCTCCGACCTCGGAACTGATCTTCCGGCTGCGGCGAAGGAAGCCGGCTTGGACGAACAGGACTTCGCGCACTGGCTGCAGCACAAAGCCGAGACGAGCATCAGCGCCTTACCGGGCCTGGGTCGGCTCCGCGAGATCCTGCATCTGCGGATTGCAAACTCCCAGGAGACCTGGGAGCCCAACGACCTCAACGACTGGCTGCACCTCTCCTACGCGGCTGCATACTGCGACCTGGTAGTTGGGGAGAAGAAGTTCACCAACTACCTGCGCCGCACCCAGGACCGCACCACCCCCGGCGCATCTGTCCACCGTCGCGCTGCTGACGCCCTCCCCGACTTGCGCACCCTGCTTGACGGCACCTGAATGTCCCGCACGATGATCGTTACGCGAAGCGTGACCGTGCAGGGATCGTTGAGGGAGCGTGCCAGTAGCCGATCGGAACCTCGCTACGTGCGGTCAGAGTCCGATCTCGCCGCCGAGGGCCTTGACGAGCAGGCCGACGGCGGCGGTGAAGGCGGCGTTTCCACTTCTACTGGCGACGGACTTGAGCCGGTCGCTGAACGTAACGAGCGCAGCATGGTCGGCGTCGTTGCTCGACTCCTCCGAGATGGCATCGACCCAGATCGCAGCCCGTGGCTGCTGGTCCTCCGGCAAGGTGCCAATGAGTGCTCGCACGTCCTCGAGGAGGTCGTCGAGCCGTTCCGGCTGGACGCCAACGTTCTGGACGAGGTTCGCGTTATCGCCTTGGACGACCTGCCCGGACACCGTGCCTTGAAAGTTCTGCGTGTAGTTGACGGTTGTCGGCCCGCTCTTGGCCGAAGGGACGAGCCCACTCGCCTGCCGCACAGCCTCGGTGCCTGGCGCTGTTGGCCTGGCCCTGAACACAATGTCCGACTCATTGACGACGACCCCGTCTATAAGGCCGCGGGCTCGCAAGTTACCCGACGCCCTTGTGGTCTCGTTCTCGGTGAACGGCTCGCCCCAAAAATGTCCACGTGGGTCGCAGACGAAGGAGTCCCAGCTACTCCCGCTGTCAGGGTGTTCCCTGACCCAGTTGACGAGCCAATCCAGCATTGCGCCCTCGCAAGCCAGGTCGCGCGCAGTGCCGTCCGCTCGGTCTGCCACCAGACGCCGCTGACGCGTCACACCAGAATCGCTTAGCCTCGCGCTGTCGCTAAGCGCGCCGCCAAGGCTCTGCTCGACCCGAAGCAATCCGTCGGCGTTGAGGGCGGCCAAGACACGCGTAAGTGTCTCTTCGTCCGCGGAAGGGCTATCCGCGCGCTGAAGGAAGTCACCCACGTTCGGGACTACACCGCCCTGCTGTGCGGTGGCAAGCCAGTCGAGGAACTGCGCGGCGACAACCTCGTCCCAGTTGGTAGTCCACGGTCCGTCGAGCATCTTCGCCTCCAAGTTGGCGCGGGTCGTAGCTGACAGATCCATATTGCCAGGGCCTCGACGCTATGCCGTCGCGCAAGCCGAACCCGTTCCGGGTCGCTCAACGGCGGCCGAGCAAAGGGAAGGCGCTGCGCCAAAGAGCTGGGGCCGCCGCGCACGCGCGGATCGCGTGAACTGTGATCACCGCCTGGCCGAGGCGACCCGCCGTCACGCTTCCTGCAGGATCGGGGGCGTAGTTCACCTGGTTGCCTCGGGGGCTGGCCGGGGTCCGCCCGGTCACCTCCGATGCCCGCGCCGGGCTGCGGGAGGCGGTCGCGGCGAACCTGCCCGGAGCCGCCTGGCAGAGGTGTCGCACCCACTACTCAGCCAACCTGATGTCGATCTGTCCCAAGGGCATGTGACCCGCGGTCAAGGCGATGCTCCACAGCGTCTATGACCAACCCGACGCAGCCGCGGTCCACGCCCAGTTCGACCGGGTCTTCGACTACGTCACCGAGAAACTGCCAGCGGTCGCTGAACACCTAGCTGCGGCTCGTGAGGACATCCTCGCCTTCACCACATTCCCCAAAGACGTCTGGACCCAGATCTGGTCCAGCAACCCCGCCGAGCGCCTTAACCGCGAGATCCGCCGCCGCACCGATGCCGTCGGCATCTTCCCCAACCGTGACGCCATCGTTCGCCTCGTCGGCGCCGTCCTGGCCGAACAGACCGATGAGTGGGCCGAAGGACGGCGCTACCTCGGCCTCGAAGTCCTCACCCGCTGCCGCGTCACCATCGTCCCCACCACCGAACCCGAGATCGGAGCCAATGACCTACCAGCACTCACCGCCTAGACCCCACGAAGGTCACGCAGCGCTACACCACCACCGGGGGCTTGACCCAACGCGCGAAACGCGTCGCGTTGAGCGGTCAAGTCTTGTTGGCCAGTAGAAAAGCGGGCGTAGCCGACAAGTAGCGCGCTCATGGCGCACCTCCAGGGAGGGAGGTCCGGCCAGACCCGTGGACGCAACTCGCGGCCGGCTCGGTCATCGAGCAACGTTCGACCCCATCAGCACGCGCCCCGATCGTGCCTGCCGCAACAACCAGATTGACCGGCTGCCGATCGTCAGCGTGACCGGTAGCCGGTGTAGGGCCGTCTACCGAGCCAGCTGCCGTTCGAGGTCGGCATCGCGCGACGTGCTCCAGCGCGTGCCTACGTGCCTTTGTGCCAGGTGCCCGACCAGGGTCCACTCAGCCGCTGGTCCGTCGTCAGGTCCCCGGCCGCCCGAGACCGGTCCCGCCATCCGGGTCGTTCTGCGGTCCGGTGTCGCGGGCGCGTTGGTGCCCGAGGAGGTCAACGACCCTGAGCTGCTTGCCCGGTGCACGGCACCCGAGCGCGATGCCGGGCTGCGTCGCAGGTCCACGGGGGTGATTCCTCTGTGCTGGCGTCCCAATCGCTTCATCCCCTGGTCGGAGCCTCCATCGAACCCGGACCATGACACTGAGGTGCGGAACGCCAGGGTGGCTGGTCTCTTTTCTTTGAATCGACTCGTGCCAAACCATTTTCGTCGGCCCAACAGCGCGAATCGCTTCAGAACGGGCGCTCCCCGGCCGATCATGAGATGACTGGACACCGACAGGACAAGGCGCCAACATGCCCCGGATGACTCGGAAGGTCTTCACCGACCTTGCTGTGTGGATGGTCGGGCTCGGTGTTCTTGTCGGTCTGCTGTTCCCTCCGGCGCTCGTCCTGCTCGGGGTTCCTGGTGCGTTGACGTTGAAGCCGCTGTTCATCCTGGCCTGCGTGGCGGCCGGGGTGCTGCTGGCCTGGGCAAACCACCGCCTCGCGAGAGCGGTGGTGGGTCAAAGACTGGTGCGTCTCTCCAATCAGATGCAGTACATTGGCGGGGTCATCCGGGAGGCGGCGTGGACCGGAGACTGGGGTCGGTGCACCCCGCAGGAGTGCAGTCTTGACGTCGACTCCGACGACGAGCTCGGAAGCGCTGCGGCCTCGTTCAACGAGCTGGTGTCCTCTCTCGCGGTCTCGCGCGAGGTACAGCAGGCGACCGTCGCCATGGGCAGGACGCTGTCCTCACATCTCGAGCTCGATGAGTTCGCACCGGCGACACTGGCTGCGCTGCTCGGGCACGTCGGCGCCGCCGGCGGCGCCCTGATCGTCGTACGCGATGGGCAGCTCGACGTGGCGGCGACCCACCATCTCGCCGGCGGACGCATGCTCGCCGAGGACGAGACAGTGCGTGCCGCGATGGACTCCGATGAGATGGTGGTGATGGGTATCGACGAGCGGGTACACGTCGAAGCGACCCTGTTGACGTTTCGCCCGAACACAGTCGTCGTGCAGCCCCTGCGATTTCGCGACAACCCGGTCGGGGCGCTGGTGCTCGCCTTCGGTGCTGCGCCTGCCCCGGTCGCCATCAAGCTGCTGCGCTCCTTCTCCGATCCATTCGCCGTAGCGCTCCACAACGTGCTGACGCACGAGCGGTTCCAACGACTCGCCGCTCTGGACCCACTCACCGGCGCCTACAACCGCCGCTTCGGCACACAACGCCTCCACGAAGAGTGGGCACGCGCTACCCGGGGCGCCGGCCACCTCGGTGTGCTCTCGCTCGACCTCGACCACTTCAAGTCAATCAATGACCATCATGGGCACCTCGTGGGAGACCGGGTCCTGCACGAGGTCGCCGCCACAGTCCTGGCCGCGTTGCGCGAGGGCGAGGTGCTGATCAGGACCGGCGGTGAGGAGTTCATCGTCATCCTGCCGGACACCGGCCTCGAGGAGCTCCACCTCGTCGGGGAGCGGATCAGGCAGTCAATCGGCTCAACGCGAGTCCTCGTGGCCGACCACCCCATCGGCGTAACCGCGAGCCTGGGCGGCGCCTCCACCGCAGATGGCGCAATCACCAGCCCCGACATGCTGGTCAGCACCTCGGACGACGCTCTCTACACCTCTAAACGGTCCGGGCGCGACCGCGTCACCGTGGCAACGACGCCACCGACGCGCCATACCGACCTCGCACCTCTCGCAGCCGGGTAGACAGCGCCTCAATGTCCTGTCCACGCCCACCTGGGTGGCCCCGACATTGGGCATGACCACAATCCGGTGGGCTCGCTGAGCGAGCCGGTACGGGATCGGCATTCGGAGCGTGACATAGAGGGACCCACGGTTTCACGCGGCCGTAGCAACACACACGTGAACATGGCGCATGGTGAGCCCCCAGAGCGGCCGCGGAGACCGCGGAGCCGCTGTCCACAAGCTCGAGCGATGCCTATTATCGAGGTACGACATTGGTGTAGTCCGAAGGCGGGAGCAGGGGATGGCCGGCCAGCTGCTAGAGGTCCACCTGGAGGCGTTGGCCCCGGGCCCGTGGTGGCAGAGGACGCTCAGTTCGCTGGCGGCGGGGCCCGCCTACGCTTCTTACCGGTTCGTGGCTCGTTCCGCCGACGCCGACTCGGGCGCAGCGCCGTCCGTGGTTGAGAGCGGCACCTTTCTCCTGCTGCGCTTCATTGACCCCGAGGCTTTGGTGGAGCCAGCGTCGCCGGACGTCACCCAGCGTTTGACGGAGTTGGACAACGAGCTATCGGCGTCAGGTTGGCATCGGCGCGAGATGCTCGGCCGTTACTGGTGGTCATGGATCTACGAGAAGGGTCGTTGACTCCCTACGGCCAGCGTCGGCTGCGGGGCTGCGAAGGGTGAACGTGGGCGGACCGATCTATCTGTGTGCGCCCGGGAACAACGGTTCGCGGTTTGCCATGAAGGGGTCGAACCGAGAAGGTCGCGGCGCCACGCCACCGATGATCACCACCTGGACCCGCCACGGCCCACCGTCACCGGATGGGGATCCGCTTGCGGCGCTGTCGACCGTGTTGGGTTGGCCAGTTTCGCGCTCCGTCGGTGCGCGTGCCGACCGATGGCTCGAAGAGCTCTCGAGGTGTCGGGCCCTCAGGGAGGGAGTGCGGCCCGTAAGTTGATGCGATGACCGTGGGAAAGTTGACCCAGCTCATCCTGGAATGCGAAGACGTTGAGCAATTGGCCCGGTTCTGGCAAGAGGTCCTCGCCCTGCCCGAGCCTGAAGGGGATTCCGACTGGCTTACTCTGCGGTGGGAGCCCGTAGGACGGTTCTCCTTCCATCGGGTGGCCGGCTACCGACCGCCAGCGTGGCCCGGCGAGCACGGCGAACAGCAGGTGCACTTTGATCTGCTTGTCGATGATCTACGCGCCGCTGACGTTGCGGTCCAGAAGGCGGGTGCCCGCCCGCTTACCGACGTTCTGGATCCTGGCCCCAAGGCCTGGCGAATTTACGCGGATCCGGCTGGGCATCCCTTCTGCCTCGTTTCAGTACCTGAGTAGTTCAACTCGGCTATTCCACGATCTGTCTGGTCGACCCGTCGTGTCGGTGCTGGCGAGGGGCCTTCCCGGAGCTAGTCCGGCACCAGTTCGTGTCCCGCGCGAGCACCCAGAGGTTTGCGGTCGAGGCCGGCACCGTCGCGGCTTTAGCAGAGCCTGGGCTATTGGCTGCGCTGAAACCTTTGCTGCTTGGCCCGGTTGCCGCAGACCTGCATGGAGCACCAACGCCCGGTCCGTGATCGGGAGTGGTCGTAGAACGCCCACCGGCAGGCATCGCTGCTGCAGACCTTGAGTCGTGGCCAAGTGCCGTCCGCCGCGGCGGTCGAGACCGCCGTCATGAGACGTCCGACCAAGCCCGACACGCCGGTGGTGTCCGAGACCCACCTCAGCCCGTCGGCCGAGAGGTTCGGTCTTACCGCGCCCCACTGCATGCCACTATTGATGACCTCCAGCGCCCTGTCATTGCTGGAGGTGCGGTCGTGATGGGCGAGCAGGGCCGACCGCACTGCTTCGCGAAGTTCAAGGACTTGGGTGAGTTCGGGTTCGGTGGCACGTGTCGGCGGGAGCCCGTTCTGGTGGGCCCACACATCGAGGTCATGGGGATTGCCCAGTAGGTCTCGCTCGGCCTCGAGGTCCCGCGAGTTGACGAAGGTCCGGACCAGCTCCAGTTCTCCTGGGGCCTGCGGCCCCACCGTTGCGTCCATCACCCCAGGGTAACCGTCATTGATTGATCGATGGTTGCGGAGCCGTCGCCTGACACCTAACCTTCTTTCCCATGATGATGGTTAAGGCGACGAGTGCGTGGTCTTCGACCGACTTCCGGGCCTTGTGGCGGGCCAGCACGCTGTCGGTCGCTGGATCCGAGATCGGCGAGATCGCGTTACCCGTCCTCGCGCTCCTCGTCCTCAGCGCGTCACCCACCGAGCTGTCGTGGGTGCGTGTCGCTCAGTTCGCGCCGTTCTTGGTCCTCACCCTCCCCCTGGGGGTGCTGGTCGATCGGCGGCCCCGACGCCGCCTGATGGTGCAAGCCGACCTCGTGCGCGGCGCGCTGCTGCTGACGATCGCGGGCCTGGCACTGAGCGGCGCACTGACCGTGCCAGTGCTCCTTGGGTTGGTCATCGTCCTGGGTGCCTGCACCGTGCTGTACAGCATGGCCGACTTCTCCTTCCTTCCCCAGCTCCTGAGCTCCGGGCAGTTGCCGGACGGCAATGCCCGGCTCACCGCCACCCAGTCCGCGCTCGGTGTCGGCGGGCAGGGCATTGGGGGCGCATTGGTTCAAGCCGTCACCGCGCCGTGGGCGCTGGTGGTGAACGGGTTCGCCTACCTGGGCTCGGCCTTCTCACTGCGTCAGATCAAGACGATCGACGCACGTCCCCCACCGGCAGAGGAATCGAGCGCTGCGGCCGCTTGGGCGGGTGTTCGAGCACTGTGGCGGCACCGCCGGGTGCGTGCGCTGGCCGCCGAAGCCACCATCTGGAACCTCGGCAACGAGATCCTCATGCTGTCCATCATCGTCCTGGTCGTCCAGACCTACGATCTCGGGCCGCTGA
>CAWAGJ010000002.1:0-240829 GCA_963781475.1 uncultured Actinomycetota bacterium
GGTATTCCGAACCTGTACTGATGCTTCATCTCCTTGGTGGTTGTGTGTCATCTGTCGCCGGAAGGTCCCGGCATCCCAGTAGTCCTCGGGAGTGTTGAATTAGCCCGTCGGCGCAGTGGAGGACGAGTACGCCGGCCAAGCTCGAGCCGCTGGCCTGCTGCGTCGAAGGACCAGAGGTCCTGCCGCAGCGATCCGGTCACGACGTACTGCCCGAACGCGCGGCCGTCACCGGTTGCCTCCCCCTGTCCGGGTCCACAGCGCATCCGGGAAACCGGAGAAGAACGAGGCCAGGCCGTCGACGATGCGCTCGCGACCTACCTTGGGACGCCCGGCTGCGATGTCGACGTGACTGGCATCGGCCGCGTACAGCGACGCCACCCGCGACAGGTCGTGGGCGTCATAGGCCTGGAAGAGGGCCTCGAGGATCTCTGGTTCGGTGAGCACGCTCGAAACTATGGTCCGGCGGCGTTAACGGGGGAGAAACCCGCTGGACGAGAGTGGGTGTCCCTGGCTATGAGTTACCTGCGCAATTGGTCGAGCAACCGACGCGTCGAGTCGGATGGTGTCGCGTCGAGCTCGAGCAGGGCCTGCTGGCACTGACGGAAGGCCAGGATGACGCGGTCCTCGTCGCCCACGGCGCTGCCGACCCGCATCAGCAGACGCCAGGCGCTCTCCTGGTAGGGGTCCTGCAACAGGGCTTCGTGGGCGAGCCGCTCCGCGTCCAGGAACTGCTCGTGCTCGTAGTGGGTCTGCGCCGCTTGCAGGCGAGCCTTGCTGGTCAGCGAGCTCAGGTGCCGACGCCGCTCCTGGGCCGACACCGAGTCGACACCAGGGAGGTATTCGCCACGATCGGCGATCTCGAGGGCAGCGGCGATGGCGCTGAGCTGCTCCGCACCTCGCAGCCGGCCGGCCCGTGCGACATGCCGTTCGAGCGCGACGGACTCGCTCATCAGCGTCACGGGAGCAGTGAAGCGCAGGGTGCGCCCGTCGAACGCGGGCCCGGCACCGTCGGGCAGGACCTCACGCAACCGGTGGACGGCCTGCCGCAGGTAGGACCGGGCGGAGTCGTCGTCGCGCCCCTCGAAGAGAACCGTCATGAGGTCCTCACGGGTCGCTTCAGGTGCCGGCGTGGTGGCCAGGTAGGCCAGCACCGCCACGCTCTTGGCGATCCGCGGCTTCGCCGGCAGACCGTCGACGGTCATCGTGAGCTCACCGAACTCGCGCACCCGCAGATTGAGCTCGGAGGTCATGTCCACCATCACGCCCGAGTCCATCAGGGCGCGGCCGAGACGATGCCAAGGTGAGTCGCTGTCGACCTCGGCGTCGAGTCGGCGACTCACCACGGCCGGGAAGTCGCTCAGGCTGAGAAACAGCTGGTGGTTGGATCCCTGCTTCGCCGCGGCTCGCAGCGCCTGATCCGCGGCCTCGTCCGCCTCCGCGGCGCAGCCGAGACGCCACTCGGCCTCGGCCAGGTAGGCGGCCGCCGCAGGAAAGCTCGAGGATCCTGTCGGCGGCCTCCATGCCCGCCGCGGCGCGACGCAGGCACTCGCGCGCCTCGTGGGTCTTCCCGGCAAGGAGGAGAGCGTGGCCGCGCCAGGTGTCGATCAGCTCGGCGAGGAACGCGTAGCGCCTGGCCCCGGCGGCCTCCGCGCGATCGAGAATGCCGGAGGCCGCCGCGACGTTCTTGTGCATCCGCAGCTCGAGCTTGGCCTCGATCAGCCAGTTGAGCCACATGAACACCCACGAACCGCTGGTCCTGATCTGCTGCCTGCCCTTGACCAGTGCGGCGCGGGCGTCTTCCTTGCGCCGCAGGTCGATCATCAGCTCCGGCACGACGATGCCCTGCATCCAGGCGGCCGACCAGCTGCCGGGCTCGGCCTCGTAGAGCTCGAGGGCTTCCTGCAGCCTGCCCGTCGCGCGTAGCGCGCCGACGCGCCACGGCGAGGACACCAACATCGCCCACGGGGACGCCGGCGCGTCGAGGACCTCACTGAGCCTGCCCTGCGTGTAGTCCACGCGCCTGACCAGGGCATCCATCGGTCCACCCGTGAGCGGCGGGCTCACCGACGCTCCGTCCGGGCCGACCTCGACCAGGTCCATCAGGTAGCGAACTGACTGGATCGGGGCGGTGTCATGGCCCAGGGCCAGCACCTGTCGCGCGTCGTCGATGCGCCCCAGGTGCCAGTAGACCCACACCATCATGCTCGCGGCCGTGTCGCTCGACCGGGCCAGCGCATCACGCGTGCCGTCGATGAGGAGGCGGTCAGCGACGTCGCCGGCCGTGCCGAAGTTCTCACGCGCGACGGCGACCGCTATCTCGGCCTCGGCCAGGCGCAAGGAGCCGCCCGCGCCGTTGTGGGCGAGGGCTGTCAGCCATCGGTCGGCCACGGTGAGGTCGAGACGCTCGATGACGCCGTTGATGCCGAGCTCGGCCGCACCGATCGCTTCCTCGCGGGCGTCGGCGGCGAGGAACTCCTCGACAGCCTCCTGGTGATGCCCCTCGTCCATCAGCAGGCGGCCGTGGGCGATGCGAACACGGTGGAGCTCGTCGGGGTCCCTCCTCAGGAAAAGAGTGGACAGGTACTCGCGGAAGCGCGGGTGACAGCGCATCGCATAGGTCGATCCCTCACTCCAGGTGACCGGCAGGTGCTTGGCACGCAGTGACACCAACAGGTTGCCGGCGCCAGTGATGCCGAGCGCCTGCGCGCGCGACGCGGTGATCTCGCTGAGCAGGGAACCCAGGACGAGCAGCTCGCGTTGCTCGTCGGTGAGCTTGTCGAGGATCTGCGTAGCGAGGTAGCCGTGCAGGGGGTCGGCCTCTCCCCCGGTCCCGGCCACGTGCGCCTCGGAGCGCCACGCCTCGAAGAGCACGCCCGTGACCCAGCCGCCAGTGGTCGCGATGACGTTGTCTGCGTCGATGTCCCGGGTACCGGACGCGAGTAGGGCTTCTCGTGCCTCGTCAGCCGTGAAGGCCAGATCGGTCTCGCCAACGGTGGCGTACCCCTCGAGGCCGGTGAACCCTGCGACGTCGAGGGGTACGCCGACACGGCTGAGCAGCACGAACCGGACCGAGGAGGAGGCATAGCGGATGAACGTGTTAAGGGTGGCCAGCGAGTGCGCGCCTGCCTCGTCGCAAAGGTGCTCCAATCCGTCCATCACGACGACAAGCTCTGTGTCTCGCACGGCTTCAGCGAGCAGTCCGGCCGCCTCCGCGTGCGGCAGCCGAGCGGCGAGCGCACTTGTGGCCACGCCCTTCGCGTCCGGCGCGTACTCGCCGACAGCCGCTTCCAGGTAGGCCAGGAACCGGCCGGCCGCCGTGTCGATGCCGTCGAGGATCAGCCACGTGACCGGCTGAGCGCACTCCGCCAACGCCTGCACGACGGCGGTCGTCTTCCCAGATCCTGCGGTGGCCACCACAAGCGTGACACGGCGGCTCGCGACGAGCTCTCCGATCCGCGCGGTCAGCCTCGAACGCGCCACCACGTCTTCCTGGATCGTGGGGACGCACAACTTGCCCCGGATGATCCTGGGCGGACTCGTCACCACTCGACTGTACCCACGGTGTCGACGGCCGCAGTTTCTTGTTCGTTAACTGCCTCGGGGTCACTGTCAGGGCATGCACTTCATCCATGAGCTCGCCACACCCCGCGTCGTGTTCGGCCGGGGCGGCATTGCTCAGGTGCCTGAGGAGGCCGCACGCCTCGGTGGACTCCGGGTCCTCCTGATCGGCAACCCGCGCCGCGCCGGGGTACAGCAGATCAGGGCAGGTGCGCTCGGTCCTCGCATCGTGGGGATCGTCGACCAGGTGCAGGAACACGTTCCTGTGGACGTCGCCGAGTTGGCCGCTGAGAAGGCGTCCGCGGCGGACGCCGACCTGCTGCTCCCCGTGGGCGGCGGATCCTCCATCGGCACTGCCAAGGCGGTGGCCCGGCGCACGGGACTCCCCATCCTGGCAGTTCCCACCACCTACAGCGGCAGCGAGATGACGTCCATCTGGGGCGAAACCCAGGGCCGTGTGAAGGCCACCGGTCGCGACTCCGTCGTCGTCCCCCGCACCGTGGTCTACGACCCTGACCTGAGCGCGTCGATGCCGGCTGCCATGGCGGCGACGAGTGGGATGAACGCCTTGGCCCACTGCGCGGAGGCGATGTACGACCCCGACTGTTCGCCCCTCACCAGAGCCGCCGCGCTCGAGGGCGCAGGTGCCCTGGCGCGCGGGCTGCGTGCCAGTCGAGCTGCCGCCGACGGTGCGAGCGCCTGCGAAGACATCCTGTACGGCGCGTGGCTGGCCGGGGTCGCTCTGGGCAACGCCTCAATGGGTCTGCACCACAAGCTGTGCCATGTCCTCGGCGGCCAGCAGCGACTTCCCCACGGTGCTCTGCACTCGGTCCTGCTTCCGTACGTCCTGGCCTACCAGGAATCCGCCTCTGCCGGGGTGCTCGGCAGGTTCGCGTCGGCCATCGGGCACGGCCACGCCGCTGGAGCAGTGTGGGACCTGGGTCGGCAACTCGGGACCCCGCTCAGCCTGGCAGCCATCGGATTCCAGGAATCTGGCACCCAGGACGTGATCGACGCGGTGATGGCGGCTCCACCCAACGGGCCGCGGTCGATCGACCCCGGCGCGTTGCGCGATCTCTTGGCATGCGCAGTCCGCGGCCTACCCCCTCACGGTTCCAGTCAGAGCTAGGGAGACACATCATGAGCACATCACAAACCGAGATCGGGGCCGTCGACCAAGCGGTTTTCCGGGAGGTTGTTGGTCACTTCACCAGCGGCGTCGTGGTCGTCACGGCTGTCGACGGCGCTCGATACGGAGTCACTGCCAGCGCGGTCTCGTCGCTCTCGATGGATCCGCCGATGTTGTTGGTCTGTCTCAACAACAAGCTGGCCACCACTGACGCCATCGGGCGAACGAGACGGTTCGCGATCAACATCCTGGGTGCGGACCACGCCGACGTCGCGATGCAGTTCGCTCGCCCCCACGCCGACAAGTTCCGCGGCATCGACGTGGTGGAAGGGGCACACGGGCTGCCGTTGCTGAGCGAAGCGCTCGCGCAGATCGAGTGTGAGACGGAGGAGACCGTGGCAGCCGCTACGCACACCATCTTTCTCGGGCGGGTGCTGGGTGCTCGCGCCCGGGCGGGGAGCCCGCTTGCCTACTTCCGTGGGCAGTTCGGAACTCTGGCGTAGCGCGCACCTGACCCAGGAACGGGGTGCCTGACTACCCCACGCTGTTCCCGAAGTTCGCGGATAGCCTGATCGGCGCCCACGACGACATCGTCAAGCCGGCCGAGACCGACGCCCTTGACTGGGAGGTCGAGTTCGGGTCGTCATCGGCCACAAGGTACGCCGAGCAGACGACGCGCAGGCAGAGGCCGCGATCGCCGGCTTCACCGTGATGAACGACGTGTCCGTGCGCGACTGGCAACTCCGCACCATCGAGTGGACCCGGGGCAAGATCAGGGACTCCTCCACCCCGGACGGGCCCTACCTGGGTCACCCCGGACGAGGCTGACGGCGTTCGACCCGCCCTGCAGGTACGCACCACGGTCGACGGCGAGCTGATGGCCTAGGGCGAGCTCTGGCACCACGACGGCCTCAAGCGCCTGCAATGCAACGCGATCCTGCGGCCCGCGACATCTACGACTACACCTACGCCGAGTGGATCTAGGGCCCCACCGCGTTGGCTCCGGACCAGGAGCCGGCGATGTACCCGGTGGTCCCGGTCGACTCCGTCGACGTCGGCGGTGACGTGCCGCCGAACACCCCGGACTGATCAAGGCCAGCTGAGCCCGCGGAGCGGTACGTCGAGGCGGTCGGCGAGCTCCTCGTACGAGATCCCGAACGTCTCGGTCACCGCTGCTCCCGCAGGGCCTAGCTCGAAGACCGCGAGGTCGGTATAGAGACGGTTGACGCAGCCGACACCCGTGAGCGGATAGGTGCATGCAGGGACCAACTTCGGAGTGCCGTCCTTGGCCAGGAGGGTCATCATCACGAACACCTGCTTCGCGCCGATCGCGAGGTCCATCGCTCCTCCGACGGCAGGGATCGCGTCCGGAGCACCGGTGTGCCAGTTGGCCAGGTCACCGGTCGTCGAGACTTGGAAGGCGCCCAGCACGCACACGTCGAGGTGGCCCCCGCGCATCATCGCGAAGGAGTCGGCGTGGTGGAAGTACGACGCCCCAGGCAGCTCGGTCACCGGGATCTTGCCTGCGTTGGTCAGGTCAGGGTCGATCTGGTCCCCCATCGCGGCCTGACCCATGCCGAGCATGCCGTTCTCGGTGTGGAGGACCACGCTGGCGTCCGTGTCGAGGTGGTCGGCGACCAGGGTGGGCTGGCCGATGCCGAGGTTGACGTAGGAGCCGCGCGGGATGTCGCGGGCAATGAGGGCAGCGATCTCGTCCTTGCTGAGTGGTCCACGATCGGTGTGCTCGAGGATGGGTGCGCTCATGACGCGGCCCCTGCTCGGTCGGGGACCCCGACGACGCGGTCGACGAAGATGCCCGGCGTGATGACGGCCTCGGGGTCGATGTCTCCGGGCTCGAGGATGTCGTGGACCTGGACGACGGTGGTCGTCGCCGCGGTGGCCATGACGGGTCCGAAGTTGCGCGCGGTCTTGCGGTAGACGAGGTTGCCCATTCGGTCGGCGATGTGGGCCTTGACCAGCGCGACGTCTCCCTTAATCGGGTGCTCCAGGACGTAGGTGCGCCCGTCGATCACGCGCGTCTCCTTGCCCTCGGCCAGCGGCGTACCGACACCGGTGGGGCAGTAGAAGGCGCCGATCCCTGCGCCGGCGGCGCGGAGGCGCTCAGCGAGGTTGCCCTGGGGTACGACGTCGAGCTCGACCCGGCCGGACCGGTACAGGCCGTCGAAGACCCAGGAGTCGGACTGGCGGGGGAAGGAGCAGACGACCTTGCGGACCCGGCCCTTCGCGAGCAGGGCCGCGAGGCCGGTGTCGCCGTTGCCGGCGTTGTTCGACACCACGGTGAGATCGTTCGCACCCCGCCGGATCAGGGCGTCGATGAGGTCCACCGGCATCCCTGCCATGCCGAAACCGCCGATCAGGACCGTGGCCCCGTCCTCGATGCCGGCCACCGCGTCGTCGACCGTCTGACACACCTGCGTCACGGCGTACGCCGCCCGCCGTCGCTCTCGAGCACGACCGCGAGGCCCTGGCCGACGCCGATGCAGATCGCGGCGACGCCCCAGCGTTCGCCGGTCTCGCGCAGCCGGTGCGCCAGGGTGCCGAGGATCCGGCCGCCCGAGGCACCGAGCGGGTGGCCGATCGCGATCGCACCCCCCTTGGCGTTGACGATCTCTGGGTCGATCTTCCAGGCGTCCAGGCACGCGAGGGACTGGACCGCGAAGGCCTCGTTCAGCTCAACGGCCGTCACGTCGCCCCAGCCGATCCCGGCACGGGCGAGCGCCCGCTCGGCCGCCTCCACCGGGGCGATCCCGAACCGCTGCGGCTCCACGGCGGCCGTCCCACGGCCGGCGATTCGGGCCAGCGGCGCGAGGCCGATACGGTCGCCAGCGGCTTCGGTGCCGAGCAGGAGCGCCGAGGCGCCGTCGTTGAGCGGAGAGGCGTTGCCGGCGGTGATCGTGCCGTCAGGCCGGAACACGGGCTTGAGCCCGGCGAGCGACTCCGGAGTGCTGTCGTCCCGGATGCTCTCGTCGCGGGCAAGATCCATTCCTGGCACAGGTACGACGAGGTCGTCGTAGAAGCCCTCGCTCCACGCACGTGCCGCTCGACGGTGGGACTCCGCGGCGAACTCGTCCTGGCGCTCCCTGGAGATCGAAAACTCTCCGGCAAGCTGCTCGTTCGCCTCGCCCAGGGAGACCGTCCACTCCTTCGGCAACCGGTCGTTGACCAACCGCCAGCCCAGGGTGGTCGAGACCGCGGTCATGTCCCCGGCCGGAAACCCACGGGCGGGCTTCGGAAGCACCCACGGCGCGCGGGTCATCGACTCGACGCCGCCGACGATGACGACATCGGCGTCCCCGGTCTCCATCATCCGGCTGCCGATGATCGCGGCATCCAACGAGGAGCCGCACAGCCGGTTCACGGTGGTCGCCGGAACGCTTACTGGCAGGCCGGCAAGCAGCACTGCCATCCTGCCGACGTTGCGGTTGTCCTCGCCCGCACCGTTGGCATTGCCCCAGACCACCTCGTCGATCGTGTTCTGGTCGAGGTCGGTGGTCTTGGCCAGCAAGCCGGTCAGAGCGGTGGCCGCCAGGTCGTCGGGCCGGATGCAGGCGAGGGCGCCGCCGAAGCGGCCGAAGGGCGTGCGGGCGGCGGCGTAGAGGTAGGCAGACTGGGTGGTCACGCCTTCGAGGCTAGGGTGCTGACTTGATATGGTGAAGTACCAATATCAGGCCCAATCAGGACGATAGCTATATCAATGGACCTACGCCAACTGCGCTACTTCGTCGCGGTCGCCGAGGAGCGGCACTTCGGTCGTGCTGCGGCCCGGCTACACATGGCCCAGCCGCCGCTCTCCCATCAGATTCGCAACCTCGAACGCGACCTCGGCGTCCAGCTGCTGGAGCGCACCACTCGCCGGGTCGATCTCACCGAGGCGGGCGCGGCGTACCTGGAGCAGGCTCGCAAGATCCTCGCCGAGGTCGAGGAAGCCGGACACGAGGCCCGCCGAGTCGCCGCCGGATCCGTCGGCCGGCTGGCCGTCGGGTGCGTAGGCTCGGCGACCTACAGCCTGCTGCCCACGCTGGCCCGCGGCCTCTGCGAGCAGCTCCCCGGCATCGACTTCGCCTTCCGCGGCGAGATGCTCGTGCCCGATCAGATTCGGGGCCTCCGCTCGGGCGAGATCGACATCGCGCTTCTCCGACCCCCCGTCGCTGACACCTTCGTCGCCGTGCAGGTCCTTCGGCGCGAGCGGCTGGTCGTGGCGCTCCCGGCCGACCATCACCTCGCGACCCGCCACCGGATCAGCGCGAAGGACCTGCGCGACGAGCCACTGATCGTGCACTCGAGCCGCCGCGACTCGGTGATGTTCGAGACAGTCCTCAGGCTGTGCCGTGCTGCTGGTTTCGAGCCGACGATCCGCCACGAGGTCGACGAGACCTCCACGCTCATCACCCTCGTGGCCGGTGGGCTCGGGTCGGCGATCGTCCCGGAACCGGTCTCCGCGCTCCAACTGGGAGGTGTCGTCTACGTGAGCCTTGCCGACCGCGACGCGACCACCCAACTGGCCGTCGCGCACCTTGCCGATCGCGCGGAACCACACCTGCAGCGGGCCGTAGCTGCGTTGACGAGGCTGGTGCAGCCGTAACGCTCCCGACGTCAGCCAAACAAGGCGGCTTGACCTCTGGGTTAACGGCAAAGAGGTCGTCCGACTCGACCTTCCGCCACTCCTCGCAGAGCTTCGCGGTTCTTTGCCGAACGACCTCTCAGGCATCCTTTTGGAGGCAATGTCAGCAGACACCTTGCTGACACCAGACGCAAGAACCGAGCCCGTGGTAACCCACGAACCCGGTCCTGACCTGCGGTTTCGCTTTGTAGCGGGGGCAGGATTTGAACCTGCGACCTCTGGGTTATGAGTGCCGTAACCACCGCTCACACAACTGCCTCACACCACCCTCGACCGTGAGCCAGTGTGAGCGTAAAGTCGCAGGTCAGGGGCCACATTGAGTTTCCGTCGACCTTCGCTGAGGTTCGCTGACTTTCGGGGCAACGGTTTGCGGACACTGTGCGGACATCGACTTCCGACCGCTTCGGGAGAGGATGCGCCATGGCGTGGATCAAGACCCGCGTCACCGACGACGGCGACACGCGGTTCGTCGCCTGCTACCGCGACCCCGAAGGCCGCAACGCTCCGCCGGCACCTACCCCTCTCGCCGCGCCGCCGAACGCGCCGGCAACCGCGAAGAAGCCAAGGTCCGCGACGGCGCCTGGCACGACCACTCCCGCGGCCAGGTCACCTTCGCCACTACGTCGAGACCGTCTGGCTGCCCAGCAAGCACGTCGAGACCTCCACCCTGGCCGCCTACCGCTCCTACCTCGACAAGCACTTCATCCCCACCTTCGGCACGCAGGCCGATGGGCAAGATCCTGCCCACCGAGATCCAACGCTGGGTCACCACCGCCACCGAGGAGGGCCTCTCCGCCGCGTCGGTCCGCAAGTACCACACCATGCTGCACTCGATCTTCGAACGAGCCGTCACGCGACCAGGTCGTCACCTTCAACCCCTGCGCCCACACCGAGCTCCCCAAGGTCATCAAGAAGAAGGCCCGGACCCTCACCCCGTACGAGTACGACGCCATCCTCGCCGCCCTCCCCGCCCAGCACCGGCTGATGGTCGAGACCGCCATCAGCACCGGACTCCGCTGGGGCGAGCTCATCGCACTCAAGCCCCGCCACCTCGACCTCCTCAAGCGCACGCTGACCGTCGAGGAGACCATCGTGGAGGTCTCCATCAAGAACTCCCCCACCGGGCAGCGGATGCTCACCAAGCCCTACCCCAAGGACAACGAACCCCGCACCATGGGCCGTCCGCCCGGCCTGGCTCGACGCCGCCGCGCGAGCACACAAGACCACGACTCGGCCGCGACGACCTGCTCTTCGCCACCCGCAGCCGGCACCCCGATCTCCCGCAACACCTTCCGCACCCGCGTCTGGCTACCCGCCGTCACGGCCAGCGGCGTCAACTTCGCCGTCCGCATGCACGACCTGATGGCGCTCAGGTGAATCTCCCCAGTTTTGCTCACTGAAATTCCCCACCCCGTGGCCCCACCGGAAGCGGGTGGGGCTCCTTCGAAGATGGCGGTCTCTGACCACACGCCATCTCATCGAAGGAGCCCTCGCTTCCCATGCTGACACGGGAGGAAGACATCGACGCTCACGCGTTGCGCCGACGGGGTTGGACGATCTCCGCGATCGCCCGGCACCTGGGCCGGGACCGCAAGACCATCCGCGCCTACCTCGACGGCGAGCGGGTCGCCGGGGAGCGGAAGCCCGCCGAGCGACGACCCGTTCGAGCCGTTCGTCGACTACGTCCGCGAACGACTCACCGAAGATCCGCACCTGTGGGCGGTGACCTTGTTCGACGAGGTCACCGGGCTCGGCTACGGCCGGTCGTATCCGACGTTCACCCGCCAGATCCGGACCAGGAGCCTGCGGCCGCACTGCGAGCCCTGCTCGGCGACCAAGGGACGGGCGAACGCGGTCGATCGAGCATCCGCCGGGTGAGGAGACCCAGTGGGACTGGGTCGAGCTCCCCGACCCGCCCGCGCTCGTGGGGCTGGGGCAAGAACGCGCATCTGCTCGTTGGCGCGCTCGCCCACTCCGGTCGGTGGCGCGGCCACCTTGCGGCCACCGAGCAGCAGCCGCACCTGATCGGTGGGCTGGACGCGGTCGACCCGCAAGCTGGGCGGGCTGACCAAGAAGTGGCGCTTCGACCGGATGTCCACCGTGTGCCATCCCGATTCCGGGCAAGGTCGACCGCGACCTTCGCCGCAGTCGCCAAGCACTACGGCGTGCAGGTCGCGATCTGCCCGCCGCGGCGCGGGAACCGCAAGGGCGTGGTGGAGAAGTCCAACCACACCGCTGCGCAACGTTGGTGGCGAACCCTGCCCGATGACGTCACCATCGAGGAGGCCCAAGCCTCGCTCGACCGGTTCTGCGAGCTGCGTGGCGACGCTCGGCTGCGTCCGGCCGGGGCCGACGGCCGAGCGAGCGTGCTCACCCTCGCCGAACGGGAGCCGCTCGTGCCGGTGCCGGCCACGCCGTTCCCCGCCACCATCACCGAGGAACGAGTCGTCTCGGCTCAGGCGCTGGTCGCCTGGCGCGGCAACTTCTACTCTGTCCCACCCGAATTGGCCCGCGCCCAGGTCTTCGTGTCCCAGCGACTCGGCACCCAGCACGTCGACATCGCCACGGCCTCCTCTGGGGGCGGAGTCGTGATCGCCCGTCACGAGCTCTCCGCGGACGGGGCCGGAGTGATGGTCCGCGACCACGGCCACGTGATCGCCCTCGAGCAACTCGTCCTCGCCGGCCACGACACCAGTCGTCCGCACCGGCGCAAGGAACGCATCCCGCCGGGTCCTGCCGCGCTCGCGGCCGCCGAGCAGCTGCGTGCCAGCCAACAACCCGGCTCCGAGAACCGCGCCAGCGATGACGTGGTGATCGACCTGTCCAAGTACGACCGAGCAGCAACCGGAAGGAACACCCTCACATGACCACCACCGACCCGATGACCGTGCCGATGAGCGGGACCCAGGCCAGCCGCTACCAGCAGCTGCGCGGGCACCTCGCGTCGCTGAAGCTCACCGCGGCCGCCGAGCACCTCCCGTCCGTGCTCGCCCAGGCCGAGGAAGAGCATTGGTCGATGACCGCCACCCTGGAGCACCTCCTGGCCCGTGAGGTCGAGGCCACCGAAGCCCGCAAGCTCGCCGGCCGCCTGCGGTTCGCTTCGCTGCCCACACCAGCGACTTTGGCGGACTTCGATTTCGACGCAGCACCCGGCGTCGACCGCAAGCTCGTCGACGAGCTCGCGACCTGCCGCTACCTCGACACCGCCACCAACGTGCTCCTCATCGGACCACCAGGCGTTGGAAAGACCCATCTGGCCGTCGGGCTCGCACGCGCCGCGGCCGAAGCCGGCTACCGGACCTACTTCACCACCGCCGCCGATCTGGCGGCCCGCTGCCACCGCGCCGCGATCGAGGGCCGCTGGTCGACCACGATGCGGTTCTTCGCCGGTCCCACCCTGCTCGTCATCGACGAACTCGGCTACCTTCCGCTGCCCGGTGAAGCAGCCTCCGCACTGTTCCAAGTCGTCTCACAGCGCTACCTCAAGACCAGCATCGTGCTCACCACCAACCGTGGCGTCGCGGGCTGGGGCGAGGTGCTCGGCGACACGACCGTCGCCGCCGCCATGCTCGACCGGCTCCTGCACCGCTCCGTGGTGCTCAACCTCGACGGCGAGTCCTACCGCCTCCGCGACCACCACGCCAAAAACGAAGCACTCCGTCACGCCGCAACCGGCAGCACCCGCCGGCCGCTACAGTGACGCCCGCCAAGGGTGAGGAATTTCGATGAGCATCCCTGGGGATTTCCGGCGAGCGCCATCAGGGTACCGAACTTAGCAGCGTGTCTCATGTCGGCCGCATCAAACGGTGCGGCTGACTCCGGCCGCCTTAGCGACGTGCAGTGACTTGAACCCGGTGCAACCCGGAATCCAGGGGGAGAGAGAAGTGTCCAGGCAGAGGCCTCCATCGGCGAACCGCGACGGACCACGTCTCATCGTGCGTTTGCACCCCAGGCCTCGCGGTCTTCGGGTTCAAGGCGCCGGGTAGAGCGACTCGTAGTGACGGTCCATTGCGGTCACAACTTCGTCGACCTTCCTCTTAGCAAAGCTCATCGGGGAGTTCGGAGGAGATGCTTCTTTGTTATGGGGTGGCTGGGATGGTTTAGCCCCGTGTGCTGGAAGCCGAGAGTGACTCGGGACCTTCTCTGGCCCGTCGCCGAACGTTCGAATGGCGCAGTTCCACCCCGCGTCGGGGAAGGGGGGCGTTCCAAGGCGTAAAACTGAGTGATCGGGGAGAGGACCGGGAAAGCTGCCCCGGTCTCGGCGCCTGTGAAGACCGGCACCGGGTGTCAAAGCCACGTAAGCGCCGCGGGCCTTGTTCCCCGTATGTTCCCCGCCGCGGGTCCGAACTGGAAAACCGCCTCTGACCTGCGGAAACGTGGTGGGCGATACTGGGTTTGAACCAGTGACCTCTTCCGTGTCAAGGAAGCGCGCTACCGCTGCGCCAATCGCCCGCGTGTGGAGTTGTGTGGTGGTGTCGAGGTGGGTACGGGATTTGAACCCGTGTACACGGATTTGCAGTCCGTTGCCTCGCCTCTCGGCCAACCCACCATGGAGGCCAAACCATGAGAGACCTCTCCGAGCGGACGACGAGGCTCGAACTCGCGACCTCAACCTTGGCAAGGTTGCGCTCTACCAACTGAGCTACGTCCGCCTGCGCCCCAGGGTGACCTGCGGTGCGGTCGAAACATTAGCCGATGCCCACCGGAGAGTGAAACCGACCCCCCGCTGCCTAGGGTTCCCCTCATGCACACCTGGATCGACGGCCGACTGCTGGCCGACCCCGAGGCCCCCGTCGTGCCCGTCACCGACCACGGCTTCACCGTCGGCGACGGGGTGTTCGAGGCGATCAAGGTCGTCGACGGGCAGCCGTTCGCGCTGGGCCTGCACCTGGACCGGCTGGTCCGCAGCGCCGAGGGCCTCGGGCTGGCGACGCCCGACCTCGACGCCGTACGCGCCGGGGTGCGCGCCGTGCTCGGCGCCGAGCACCTGCCGCTGGGACGGCTGCGGATCACCCTGACCGCCGGGTCGGCGCCGCTGGGCTCCGGGCGCAGCGGGGGAGAGCCCCGCCTGGCCGTGGTGGCGGTCCCGATGGCGCCCACCCCCGACGTCACCACCGTCGCCACCGTCCCGTGGCCGCGCAACGAGCGCGGCGCCACCGCCGGGCTGAAGACCACCTCGTACGCCGAGAACGTCGTCGCCCTCGCCGAGGCGCAGCGCCGCGGGGCCACCGAGGCCGTCTTCGCCAACACCCGGGGCCACCTCTGCGAGGGCACCGGCTCCAACGTCTTCTACGTCGTCGACGGCGAGCTCCGCACGCCCACCCTGGCCAGCGGCTGCCTGGCCGGCGTCACCCGCGGGCTCGTCCTCGACTGGGTCGGCGGCCGCGAGGTCGACGAACCGATCGAGGTCCTGGCCACCGCCTCCGAGGTCTTCCTGGTCTCCACCACCCGCGACGTGCAGGCCGTCTCGTCCTGGGACGACCGCGCCCTGCCGGCGCCCGGCCCGCTCACCCGGGACGCGCAGGCGACCTGGCAGCGACGCGAGCCCGAGATGTTGGGGCGGTAGCCCGATCAGCCCGGGGCAGATGCGGGCCCCAGGCGCCCCATGGTCTAGTGTTTGCGACCGCAGCCGGCTCACGCCGGGACGGGCGATTGGCGCAGTGGTAGCGCGCTTCGTTCACACCGAAGAGGTCACTGGTTCGAACCCAGTATCGCCCACCGAATACAAAACAGCCCCTGACCTGCGGAGACGCAGGAGCCAGGGGCTGTTTGGCGCGGTCCGCGCGCCCACCGGCTGACCTGGGTCTTCGTCGATCTCGGGCCGATGCGCGCCGGCGAGACCGAGCAGATCGAGCGGGACCTCGTCGCCGCCACCTGCGCGGGCCTCGTGGCCGTCGACGCCGAGAGACGCTTCTTGACGCGCTGTCCGGGGTCAGCGACTCCGAGCAGTGCCCAAAACGATCTCGACGATGGTCACCAACGAGGTCGAGATAAGCACCCACGCCGAGGCAACCAACGCGGCCACGCAGAGCACCGAGGCCCCGGAGGTCCTCGCCGGCGGCACCGCCGCCGGCGAGCCGACCGAGGGTGCGAGATCAGCGAGGAGGCCGCCGAGAACGCGATCGAGCCCGACCGCAACGCCTACGAGGTCGACGGCCCCCAGGCCGGCCACGCCTGAGGGAACCGGACCGCGTCGCCGGATTGGTCAATCGCCTGCGGTGAGCGGCCGGCGGCGGCGACGATAGGAGGGTGAGCGCACCCTCGTCCGAGCCGATGGACCCGACGAACACCTCCGACCCGTCGAACGAGGGGAGCGGCACGCCCAGCGTCGCCGTGGAGCTCCCCGGGGCGAACAGGGCTGCCGACCCGCACGCCCGCGTGCTCCCCCTGCGCCCGGGACGGGTCTGGACGACCGCCGCAGCAGGTCTGGCCGGCGTCGTCGCCGCCGGTGTGCTCGTCACCGCCGTGCTGGTCGACGACTCCTGGGCCGACCGGGGGCCCGAGCCCGCGGCCGTAGCCGCCGTCGACCCCGGTGACGTCGCCGCGACCTCGACGCTCGTCCGTGGCGTGCCCCTCGGCTACATCGGCGGACCGGTCCTGCGCGCCGGACCACCGATCCGGATGGTCTCCGACACCTCCACCCTCCCCCCAGGAACCGCGTCTCCGACCCTGGGCGCACCGGTCGCGCCGACGACGCCGGTGGGGGAGTGGGACGAGTGGTTCAGCTCCGACCAGGTGTCCCCGGTGGCCGGGACGGCACCGGCCGCACCCGCTCTCGCCGCGCCTCCCACCGAGGCACTTCCGGCACCCGCCGCGCCGGCGCAGGCCACGGGCTGCGGGGCCGCGTCCGCCACGCTCAGCGTCGCCTCCTACAACATCCTCGGCGCAGGCTCGCGCTTCGGCGGCGGCTACGACCTGAGCCGGGTCAGCGGCGACCTGGCCGCGTGGGACGTGGACGTGGCGATCCTGCAGGAGGTCTACCGGAAGGGTGGCGACCCCGCCCGCAAGGACCAGCCGGCGCACCTCGGCGCCGCCCTCGACATGGCCTACGCCTTCGGGTTCAACGCCCGCAAGGGCCCGCACACCGAGTACGGGACGGCGATCCTCTCGCGCTACCCGATCGTCGACCGGGCGAACACGCTGCTGCCCAACCGAAACGGCCTGGAGCAACGAGGGGTGCTGCGCGCCACGATCGAGGTCGGCGGTCGCAACGTCGACGTCTTCGACACCCACCTGCAGCCCGGCGCCGACGACCTCAAGGTCACCCAGGCACGCAGCGTGGCCGACGTGATCTCCGGTCGCCGCGCCGCGACGGGCAACCCGGCGCTCCTCGGCGGCGACTTCAACTCGATCCCGACGGGCAACCCTGCCGCACCGCTGACCGCGGTGCTGCGCGACACCTGGGCAGCGGTGGGTGTCGGGTCCGGGTTCACCCACCCGGCTCGACGACCCAACGCGCGCATCGACAGGCTCTACCACTCGGCCGGCCTGACCCCGGTCTCTACGACCGTGCGTCCGAGCAAGGCCTCCGACCACAACGCCGTGAGCGCGACCTACCGGCTGCCGGGCACCCCCGCCTGCAGCTGAGCCTGCCGCTGAGCCAGCGGCACACCCAGCAGCACGGCCAGCGGCACAGCCAGCAGCAGGGTCCCGGCTGCGGGACTGCTGCAGGATCAGGTGACAGGTTCGTTCAGGCAGCCTGAGCGGCTGTGGTGGGCATGATGGTCTCCTGCGCTCTGCGGAGGACCTCGTTCTCCTGCTCGAGCAACCGGTCGCGGCGTTTCGGATCACGCACCTCGGCACGCTCGCTGCTGGTGGTCCCGGTCCCGGCGCCGTCCTCGACGCGGCCTCGTGAGCCGGTGCGTCAGACAGGACTCGCTAGTCCCGAAGTCGGCTGCGGCTTGCCTGAGATGGACACCAGGCTCACGGGTCCTCGCCACGCGCACGACGTCGTCGCGGAGCTCCTGGGGGTAGGGCTTCGGCTCGATCGACATCCCTCCAGCGGCACCCCTCGGCACCACAGATCAGATGTCACCTGTCCCTGCAGCAGTCCGTGCGCCTGCCGCTGACCCTCCACGGTCGGGAGGTGGTGCGGGCGCCCGGCCCACTGCCGGTGCCGCGCAGACCCGCGAGGCGAGCTCCCGCGCGGAGGAGCGGAGGAGCGCGTCAGGAGCGGAGGAGCGCGTCAGGAGGTGGGGGAGTCCACGGCCTGCGACGTGGCGGGGGACGTCGGGGCGACGGCCGTCGCGCCGGACGCCGGCACGGCTGCGATCGCGGTCCCGGGTCCGGCCGCGGGTCCGACCATCATGCTGAGGGCCGACAGTGCGACCCAGGCAGCCACGACGGCCAGTCCGTAGCGCTGCATCGCCGTGTCCATCGTGACCGTCCCGGTCACCATGGCGTGGAAGAGCGCGGGCGACGCGACGAGCGCGGCCGCGATCAGCACGTAGCGGGACATGATGCTCATGCGGAGACCTCCATGACACGCTCGCCACTGACGACGCCGACCGAGCGGATCTGCGAGGCCCCGGTGAGCTCGGGGTAGGACAGGACGGGGAGCCGCTCCACGGCCGGGCGCACCAGTCGGCGCACCGCGGCGCGCAGTGGCGCGGCGCAGACGAGGACCGGCCGCACGTTGCGCTCCTCGGCCTCGAGGAGCAGGGCGGCCAGGCCGCCGATCACGGTCTGTGCGGTGACCGGGTCGAGCAGGATCGAGGCGCCCAGCTCGTGGGGGCGCAGCGACTCGAGCAGGCGCTGCTCGAAGTGCGGGTCGAAGCTGATGACGTGGATGACACCGTCGGCCACGTGCGGTGCGGCGACGGCCGGACCCAGGGCGGTGCGGGCGGCGTCGACGAGGCCGTCGAGGTCCTTGCTCGACTGGGCCCGCAACGACAGGGCCTCGTAGATGCGCACGAGGTCGCGCACCGAGATGCCCTCGTCGAGCAGGAGCTGCAGCACCCGCTGGACCTCGCCGAGGGAGAGCAGGCTGGGCGTGAGCTCGTCGACGACGTTGGGGTGGGTGCGCTGCAGCACGTCGGTGAGCAGCCGGACGTCCTCGCGGCCCAGCAGCCGCGCGGCGTGGGAGGTGACCACCTCGGAGAGGTGGGTGAGGATGACGGCGCTGCGCTCGACGACGGTCGAGCCGGACAGCTCGGCCTGGGCGCGCAGCTCGGCGGGGATCCACTTCGCCTCGAGCCCGAACACCGGCTCCTGGGTCGGCTCGCCCGGCAGCGAGCCGAGGAAGTCGCCGATGGCCAGGACGGTGCCCGGCGGTGCGTCGCCCCGGGCCACCTCGATGCCGAACAGCTTGATCGCGTAGGTGTTGGGGGGCAGCTCGATGTCGTCGCGGGTCCGCACCGGCGGGACGACCAGGCCCAGGTCGCGCGCGATCTTGCGTCGCAGCGCCTTGACCCGCTCCAGCAGGTCGCCGCCGGCGGCGGGGTCGACGAGGTCGATGAGGTTCGGGGAGAGCTCCAGGCCGAGCGGGTCGACCATGATCTCCTCGGCCAGGTCCTCGGGCCGGTCGGAGGACGGCAGGGCGGTCGCCCCGCCCCCCGGGCCGACGGCCGGCGTCACCGACTCCGGTTCGGGGTCCTTCGACGGCACCCGCGCGGAGATCAGCAGCAGCACCCCGCCGGCCAGCAGGAAGGGGATCTTGGGCAGGCCCGGGATGAGGCACAGCAGGACGCCGCCGAACCCGGCGATCTGCAGCGGCATCCGGTTGCGGGTGATCTGGTGCAGGATGTCGGATCCCATGTCGCCGTCGCTGACGCTGCGCGTGACGACCAGGCCGGTCGCGACCGAGAGCAGCAGCGCGGGGATCTGGGAGACCAGGCCGTCACCGACCGAGAGCAGGGAGTACGTCGTGACCGAGTCGGCAGGGGAGAGCCCGTGCTGGAGCATGCCCACGGCGAAGCCGCCCAGCAGGTTGACCAGGGTGATCACGATGGCGGCGATGGCGTCGCCCTTGACGAACTTCGAGGCGCCGTCCATCGCGCCGTAGAAGTCGGCCTCCGCGTGCACCTCGGCGCGACGACGACGTGCCTGGTCCTCGTCGATCAGGCCCGAGTTCAGGTCGGCGTCGATGGCCATCTGCTTGCCGGGCATGGCGTCGAGGGTGAACCGGGCGCCGACCTCGGCGACCCGGCCGGCACCGTTGGTGATGACGACGAACTGGATGATCAGCAGGATGGCGAAGATGATCAGGCCCGACGATGAGCGAGCCGCCCACGACGAAGTGGCCGAACGTCTCGATCACCCGCCCCGCGTACCCGTCGACGAGCACGAGCCGGGTGGCGCTCACGTTGAGGGCCAGCCGGAAGAGGGTCATCACCAGCAGGATCGAGGGGAACGAGGCGAAGTCCAGGGGCCGCACCACGAACATCGCGGTCATCAGGATCAGCAGCGCGCCGGTGATGTTCATGGCGATGAGCAGGTCGAGGACCATCGGTGGGAGCGGGATGACGAGCATCACGACGATCATCACGACGCCGACCGGGACGCCGAGCTTGGTCAGCTGCTTCACGACGACGACTCCACTGCTCGGGGGTTGCGCCGTCCGTGGCACCGTCGACGCCGTCCTGGCGTCACGGTCCCTATCGGCTCACCGGGGCCGGACCTGAGGGACCGGTCGAGACCGGTCTGCGCCGCCGGCCGATGCTGGGCGTCGGCGGCAGCGCGGCCTCGCCCCGGGGGCTGCGGTGCGTGCCGCCGGACCCGCTCGTGCCGCGGCGGGCGATGACGAAGGCGAGGACCTGCGCGACCGCGGCGAACAGCTCCGCAGGGATCTGCTGGCCGACCGAGGTCGACGAGTGCAGGGCCCGCGCCAGGGGCACGTCGCGCACCAGAGGCACGCCCGCCTCGACGGCGACCTCACGGATCCTGGCGGCGACGACCCCCGCGCCCCGAGCGACCACGATCGGGGCCGCCTTGTCGGGCTGGTACCGCAGGGCCACCGCGACGTGCGTCGGGTTCACCAGCACCACGTCGGCCGCGGGCACGTCGGCCATCATCCGGTTGCGGGCGGCCGCGAGCTGGCGGTTGCGGATCGCGCTCTTGATCAGGGGGTCGCCCTCGGACTGCTTGTGCTCCTGCTTCACCTCGTGCTTGCTCATCCGGGTCTGCTTGCCGACCCGGCGGCGCTGCATCGCGTAGTCGGCGCCACCCATGACGAGCCCGGCCACGGCCACCGAGCGCAGCAGCGTCAGGGCGTGCTCGCGGAGCAGGGACAGCGTCGCGCCGATCGGGACCATGCCGCCGATCAGCGGCACCAGGGCGTTCACCGCGGTGGCGAGGAAGATCCCGACGATGGCGCACTTGACCAGCATCTTGACGCCCTCCCACAACGACTGCGGGCCGAAGATGCGCTTCGCGCCCTTGATCGGGTCGAGCTTGCTCGCCTTCGGCATGACTGCCTTGGTGGCGAGGTAGAAGCCGCCCTGCGCGATCGTGGCGCCCACGCTGACCACCATGATCATCGAGCTGAGCAGCACCGTCACGAGGAAGACGTGCAGCAGGCCCTGGCGCAGGACCTGGAACGCGACCTCGATGGTGGGGTCCTCGAGAGCACGCAACGTGGCGGCGAAGTAGACCTGCAGCCACTCGAGCTCACGCTCGAGCCCGGCCGGCAGCACCAGGGTGGCCAGCAGCAGGGAGGACCACGCCCCCAGCTCCTGGGTGCGGGCGACCTGCCCCTCCTTGCGCGACTCCTTGCGCTTCTTCGGGGTCGGCTTCTCGGTCTTCTCCTCGCTCACCTCACCCACCCCCCGCGACCTGGGCCATCGCCTCCATGGAGAGCTCCACCAGGCGGCGGACGGCACCGGGCAGGACGGGGAAGGAGAAGCCGATGAGCAGCAGCGTCAGGCCGATCTTGGCCGGGAACATCACGTTGATCGCGTTCAGCTGCGGCGCCACCTTGGTCATCAGGGCCAGACCGAGATCGGCGACGAAGAGGACGGCCACCATGGGCAGGGCGATCTGGACGGCCATCACGAAGAACAACGAGAAGGTGCTCATGACCAGGTCCGAGCCGCTGCTGAGCTCGGGCAGCTGCCCGACCGGGAGCATCTCGAAGGTCTTGAGCAGCCCGCCGATGACCAGCAGGTGCCCTCCGGTGCTGAAGAGCAGCACCGTGGCAAGCATCTGGTGGAACTTGCCGAAGACGGTGTTCATGTTCTGCGAGAGCGGGTCGAAGCCCTGCGCGAGCGCGAAGCCGCCGAAGACGTCGACGAGGCTGCCGGCCGCCGCCACCGCCGCGAACAGCAGGGAGGTCAAGAAGCCCATCGTCAAGCCGATCAGCGCCTGGGCGCCGACGGTCATCAGCAGTCCCGCGGTGTCGAGCGGGACCTGCGCGGCCTCCATCGCGGGGGCGACGGCGAACGACAGCGCGAGGCTCAGCACCACCTTGGCCGTGGCGGGAAAGACGCGCGAGGAGAACGGCGGCACGACGATGAGCCACGCCGCGATGCGGACCGAGGCGAGGAGGAAGGCCAGCAGCGGCTCGCCGGCGACGGTGACGGTCACGAGGTGGCGCGCTCAGCCCAGCAGCGAGGGGATCATCGCGAAGAGGTCCTCGGTGAACCCGATCAGGGTGTGCAGCATCCAGTTCCCGCTGATCAGCAGGGCGATGCCGACCGCGACGAGCTTGGGCACGAACGCGAGGGTGAACTCCTGGATCTGCGTCATCGACTGGAACAGCGACACGGTGAACCCGACGACCAGCGCGGTCACCAGGATCGGCGCGGAGAGCTTCAACGAGACCATCATGGTCGCCATCGCGATCTCGATCAGGGAGGTGTCGGTCACGCGGGGCTCCTCGAAGGGGTGGTCGTGCGGACGACCTCACGGACGGCTCGCGTCGGCCTAGGCATAGCTGGAGACCAGGGCCGTGAGGATCAGGCCCCACCCGTCGACGAGGACGAACAGCAACAGCTTGAAGGGCAGCGAGACCATGACGGGCGGCATCATCATCATGCCGAGGGCCATCAGGGCACCGCTGACGACGATGTCGATCACCAGGAACGGGATGAAGATGATGAAGCCGATGATGAAGCCCTGCTTGAGCTCGGAGAGGATGAACGCGGGCACGAGCGTGCTGAGCGCGACGTCGGCCCGGTCCTCGGGCAGGTCCCGGTCCGCGACCCGGGTGAGCAGGGCGAGCTCCGCGTCGTCGGTCTGGTCGAGCATGAAGTCGCGCAGCGGCTCGACGCCGGTCTCGTAGGCCTCGCTCGCCGACTTGTCGCCCGAGAGGTACGGCTGGAGCCCGATGTCGTTGATGTCGGAGAGCACCGGCGCCATGATGAACAGGCTCAGGAACAGCGCGAGCCCGGCCAGGACCTGGTTCGGCGGGGTCTGCTGCAGGCCGAGCGCGTTGCGCGTCAGGCCCAGCACCACCAGGATCTTGGTGAAGCTCGTGCAGGTCAGCAGGATCGCCGGCAGCAGCGAGAGCAGGGTCAGGGCCAGCAGGAGCGTCACGGAGCTCGACGGCTTGTCGGCGAGACCATCCAGGTCGATCGTCACGCCGGGGTCGGGGCTCGGCCCGCCCGGGCCGGCCGGCCCGCCCGGGCCGGGACCAGGGGTCGGGTCCGCGAGGTCCGTCTCGTCGGGGACGGTCTCCTGAGGCGGGGTCTCCAGCCCCGACGCGGCCAGGGACGCGGCGCTCACCGAGACCGAGTGGGTCGCCGGCGCTGGCGCTGCCACCGCGGTGGCGGGGGCGAGCACCACGAGGACGCCCACGACGGCGACGAACCAGAAGGCCAGCGACGACGGGCGGAAGGCTCGCCTCACGAGACCCGCCGACCGAGGGCGGAGAAGGCCTGTCGCCACGTCTGCGGGGAGAGCACGGACCCGGCCAGTGCCGACGAGCCGGCGCTCGCTGCGGCCGCCGCCCGTGCGGCCGTGCCGGCGGCGCTCGCTCCGTGCGGGGTCGGGACGACGGACTCGAGCCGGGCGCCGGTGACGCCGGCCGGGGCGAGAGCTGCGGCCGGCACTGCCAGGGGTGCGGGAGTCGGCGCCGGGCGGACCACGGCCCGCCGGCCACCGGGGAGCGACGGAGGGGTCTCGACCAGGGGTGTCGGCGCTCGGTGCCGACCCAGCCGGGCGTCGTGCGACGGAGCCGATGTCGCCACCTTCTGCGCGGAGACCTGGGAGAGCAGGGCGGCGGCGAAGTCGGCGTAGTCGGTGTGCGTGACGTCGCCGCTGGTGCTCGTCGTGGCGGTGGTCGGTGCGGACCCGGTCACGTCCCCGGTGGTGGGGACGCCGGTCGCCGCGACGTCCGGCGTGAGCACCGGGTCGGTGAGGGGTGCGGTGAGTGCCGCGGTGAGTGGCGCGGTGAGTGGCGCGGCGGGAGGTCCGGCGACCTGAGGCACGACCAGGTCGCCGACAGGGGCGGCCACCGTCGCCGGCACGTCGACCAGCGCGGTCTCGTCGAGGTCCGTCGGGTCCAGCTCGGCCAGCACCCGCACCTGCTGCTCGGTCGTGCCGAGCACGAGCAGCCGGCTGCCGACCGAGATCACGGAGACGGCGGAGGTCCGGCTGAGGGCCTGTCGGTGCAGGACGGTCACGAGGGAGTTCGATGACCCGCGGAACTTGCGGCCCGCCAGGCGGGCGGCCAGGATCAGGAGTCCGACGACCACCGCGAGTGAGGCCACCATCCTCAGGGCGAGCTCGGTCATCCGGCGCCGACTGCGCTCTGGTCGAGGATCTCGGTGAGGCGCAGGCCGAAGTCCTCGTCGATGACGACGACCTCCCCGCGTGCGATCAGTCGACCGTTGACCAGCAGGTCGGCGGGGCTCCCGGCGGCGCGGTCCAGCGCGAGGACCGCTCCGGGGGCGAGGGCGAGCAGGTCGCGCACGGTCATCCGGGTGCGACCGAGCTCGACGGTCACCTCCATCTCGACGCCGTGCAGCAGCTCGAGACCGCGTCTGCCCTGGGAGATCGGGTGGACGGCCGCGCCCACCGCGCCTGACGGGGCCGACGCGCCCGTGCCGGTCAGCGCGAGAGCCCGCCCCAGGGTCGACTCGGGCACCAGCAGCGCCGCCACCACGCTCGTGCCGCGGAGGGGGACCGTGACCAGTCGTTCGTTGCCCGGCCCCGCGAGGATGCCGACGACGTCCTCCACCGCCGCGCGGCGCGCGCCCTGAGCGGCGCCGCCGAGGGCGGCGACGCCGGCGTCGAGCGCCGGCTGGACGGCGGCGGCGAGGTCGAGACCGCCCATGGGGCTGCCCGCGAGTGCGTCGACGAGCTCCTGACCGACCAGCACGGCGACGGTGCCGGTGTTGGCGCCGCCGATCTCGCAGACGACCGCGCTGGCGAAGCCGGCCGCGACGTCGGGCTGCACCGGTCGGGCCTCGCCCGCGCTCAGGGTCTGGGACGAGGGCAGCGACGCGGCGCACGCCTGGGCAGCTGCCACGGCGCGCTGGTCGACGGCGCGCTGGTCGACGGTCATGAGGTCTCCTGGGGGGACTGGTCTGAGGGGTCGGAGGACGAGGACGCGACGACGAGCGCCGCCAGCCGCGTCCCGTGCGTGCCCGCGGTGGCGTGGGCGAAGGCCTGGTCGTCGACGGTGACGTCGAGCGGGGCCGAGGACGGGTGGCCGAGGGGCAGCACGGAGCCGATCTCGAGGTCGCCGAGCACGTCGGGCGTCAGGCGCAGGCTGCGGAACTGGACGCTGACCTCGACCGGGACGTCGTCGAGGCTGCGCGTGAGCATCGCCGAGGCGCGGGCGTGCAGGTTCCGCTCGCCTGCGGACAGGGACTCGGGCGCCGCTGCCGTCGCCAGGTAGGGGTGCAGCCCGACGAAGGGCAGGCACACCGTCATCTGCTGGACGTGGTCCTCGATGCGCAGCTCCAGGGCTGCGACGACCATCACGTCCGACCCGGCGGCCACCTGCGCCAGCTGCGGGTTGTACTCGATGCCGGTGATCTCGGCCTCGATCGCGACGATGGGGGCCAGACAGGCGCACATCTCGCTGATCAGGCGCGCCATCATCCCGCTGATGACCTCGCCCTCGATCTCGGTGAGCGGGCGCAACGGCTGGTCGCCGTCGCCGGGTCCGCCGAGCATGTGGTCGACGCAGCGCATGACGGCGCTCAGCGGGACCTCGAAGAGCCCGCGTCCCGGGACGGGGTCGAGGCCGAACAGGGTGAGGTAGGAGGAGCCCTCGATCGCGTCGACGTACTCGGCGTAGCTGCGCTGGTCGATGTCGACCAGCGTCACCTGGCAGATGCGCCGCAGCGCCGAGGTGAACACCGTCGTGGCACGGCGTGCGAAGTCGTCGAGGCTGACCTGCAGCACCCGCTGGAGCTCGCGGGAGAGCTGGATGGGTCGACGGAAGTCGTAGGCGACCGGCGCCGACGGCGAGGTCCGCAGTCGCGCCGCGGCGCCCCCGGGGAGGGTGCTGGACGAGGCGGTCGAGGGGCTCACCCCGCCCCCATCGGCCTAGACCGCACCGACCTGAGAGGTTTCGGCCGCACGGCTCGGACCTACGGCTCAGCCGTGCGCGCCCCGCGTGGGGACGGTCGCTGGCCGGGTCGGCTACTGGGTCACGAACTCGGTGAAGTAGACGTGCAACACCTGCCCCTCGTAGCTCTCGTGGAGCTCCTCCTCGAGCTCGGCCTGGAGCTCGCTGCGCTTCTTCTCGTCCGCGAGCTCGTCGACCTCACGACCGGTGAACAGCGCGATGGTGGAGTCGAGCGCCTTGCTGCCGTCGGCCTCGGTCGCGTCCGCCGTCATCTGGAGCGCGACGCCCACACGCAGGTAGTGGCCGCCGCTGAGGTTCACCTGGACGGGCTCGAGGGCGACGACCTCACCCTCCTCGGGGGGCTCCGGCGCCGAGGAGCCCCGCAGGAGGAACCAGTACGCTGCGGCGCCGACGACCACGAGGACGACGACCGTCGCCAGCACGAGCGTGCGCTTGCTCCTCTTGGCGGGCTCGGTGGCCGGGGTCTCGGCCTCCGGCTTGGTGGTGACGCTCATCGGGGCGCTCCTGGGTCGTCGGGGGGGTTCAGGGCGGCGGGCAGCTCTGCGGCGCTCGCCCCCTGCTGGGTGGTGTCCTGGGACGTGGGGCGCTCGGGCTCCGGCGTCCGGCCGTCGCCCGCTCCGGGGTTCGGACCGAGGCCGTCGGCCAGGTCGGTGAGCACCACGATGTCGACCCGCTTGTTGACCTCCTGCGAACCGGGACGATCGGGGGGCACCAGGGGGCGGGTGCTGCCGAAGGCGCTCAGGGAGAGCCGGTGGGCCGGCAGGCCGTAGCGACCGTGCAGGGTGTGCAGCACCGTCAGTGCGCGGGCGGCGGACAGGTCCCAGTCGGTGTCGTAGAAAGCGGGCTTCACCTTGACCTGGTTGGTGTGGCCGTCGATCTCGAGGGGATCGGGGATGTCGGCCAGCACCGGGGCGAGGACCGCGAGCACCTCGGCTCCCCGGGGGCTGAGCGTGGCGACGTCGGCCTCGAAGACGACGTGGCGCGAGACCAGGCTGATCACCAGGCCTCGCTGGTCGAAGCTGGTCCGGACGTCGTCTTGAAGCCCGTGGTCCGCCAGGGCGGCCTCGAGTCGTTCGGCCACGCCGCCGAGGCGCTCGACCTCACCGGCGCGTTCGGCCTCGATCCGGTCCCGGCGTCTCGTCTCCGCCTCCGAGGCGGCCTTCGCCACGGCCTGCTCGACCTGCGCGGCCGCCTGGGGCGGCAGCTGCGAGACCTCGAGCTGGGGTGCGACCGTGATCTGGTCGGCGGCACCGGGGTCGTCGGTGATCGCCCCGCCGCCGTTGAGCACGGACGACCCGAAGCCGTCGGCCAGGCCGGCGCGGAGCTCGTAGTACTTGCGCTCGTCGACCTGCGACATCGCGAACATCACGATGAAGAGCACCATCAGCAGCGTCACCATGTCGGCGTACGTGACCAGCCAGCGTTCGTGGTTCTCGTGCTCCTCCTCCTCGTGCTGACGACGCCCGGCCATCTCAGGCCGCCTCGTCGACCTGCTGGCCGGCAGGCAGCAGCGAGGCGAGCTTCTGGGCGATCACGCGAGGGTTGGAGCCGGCCTGGATGGCGGCGACCCCCTCGATGACGAGCTCCATCCGCGCGACCTCGAGCTCACCGAGGCGCTTGAGGCGGTTGCCGATCGGCAGGAAGAGCACGTTGGCCGACATGACCCCCCACAGGGTCGCGACGAAGGCCGCAGCGATGAGGTGGCCGAGCTCGCCCGGATCGGCGAGGTTCTCCAGCACGTGGACCAGGCCCATGACGGTCCCGATGATCCCGATCGTGGGGGCGTAGGCGCCCGCGTCGGCGAAGAACTTCCCCGACTGCTTGGTGCCCTTGCGCACGGCGATGACCTCGCACTCCATGATGTCGCGGACCTCCTCCGGGTCCGTGCCGTCGATCGCGAGCGTGATGCCCTTGGCGAGGAAGGGGTCCTCCAGGGCGGCGACGTCCTCCTCGAGGGCCAGCAGGCCGTTGCGGCGAGCCTTCTCGGCGAGCGTGACGATCGTCGGCACGACGTCCTGGGCGGGAGCCGCCCCCGCGCCGGTGAAGGCCTTGACGAGCGAGCTGCCGGCGTTCTTCGCGTCGGCCATCGTGCCGCCGGCGACGGTGACCAGGATCGTCGTCCCGAAGACCAGCAACATGGGCGGCAGCAGCAGCAGGCTCATCGGGTTGCCGCCCTCGAGGAGGTTGGCGGTGACGATGACGACCAGGCCGAGGCCGACCCCGATCGCGGTCGCGGCGTCCTTCATCGCGGGCCACCCTCGCTCGTGTGCGCGACGTCGGCACGGTCGGCGTGACCGTCGACCACGCTCAGGGCGGCGCGTGCGCCGGGAGGCGGCGTGCCCGCTCCGGGCCGGGCCACGGGGGCCGCGGACTCCTCGGCGAGGTCGAGCACGTGGCTCAGCGCGATGATCTCCGCGCGGTAGGTGCGGATGGTCCGGGCGACTGCCGGGAGGCTTTCCGCCACGACGTACTTCTTGCCGTCGATCAGGGTGATGATCGTGTCCGGCGTGGAGTCGATGCGTTCGACGAGGTCGGGGTTCAGGGCGAACGGGGCGCCGGAGAGGCGGGTGAGCGAGATCATGGGGGGAGCACCATCCTTGGTGTTGAGCGGCGGCCGTCCGTGGCCGTCACGATGATCATCGGCCGCGCAGAGCGCGACCTGAGGTCTCGGGCTGGACCGGTTGACGCCCGTCGACGTGCGGCACCGGACCGAGGACCGGCACCGCGGCGTCGGGGCGCCGCGTGGTCGCCCACGCGACGCCCCGACGACGAGCGAGCCGGTCAGCGCTTGATGTTGACGAGCTCCTCGAGGACCTGGTCGGAGGTGGTGATCACCCGCGAGCTGGCCTGGAAGCCGCGCTGGGCCAGGATCAGGTTGGTGAACTCCGCGGCGAGGTCGACGTTCGACATCTCCAGCGCGCCCCCGAGGACCGTCCCGTTGCCCCCCTGGCCGGGTGTCCCGATCTGGGGTGCGCCCGAGTTGGCGGACTCGCGGAACGAGGTCTCGCCGACCTTCTCCAGGCCCATCGGGTTGTTGAAGTCGGCCAGGGCGACCCGGCCGACGTCACGCTGGACACCGTCGGAGAAGACGCCGCGCAGCGTGCCGTCGGAGCCGAAGGCGAAGGACGTCATCGTGACGCCGCCGGGCACCGGAGGTGTGGTGGCGCCGTTGATGTTGATGTCGCCCAGGGCTCCGGTGGCGTTGCCGGCGCCGTCGACGGCGAAGCCCTGGACCCGGGAGCCCGAGGGGGTGACCAGGGTGCCGCTCTCGTCGAAGGAGAAGGCGCCGGCGCGGGTGTAGAGGGTCTCGTTGCCCGACCGGGTCACGAACATCCCGTCACCCTGGATCATCAGGTCGGTGCTGCGCCCGGTCATCTGGACCGAGCCCTGGTTCAGGTTGGTCGACGTCGCGCCCACCTGGACGCCGAGCCCGATCTGCAGGGGATTGGTGCCCCCACGGTTGCCGTTGGCTCCGGACGCTCCGGTGAGCATCTGGCTGAGGGTGTCCTGGAAGACGGTCGTGCTGGCCTTGAACCCGGTGGTGTTGGCGTTGGCGATGTTGTTGCCGGTGACGTCGAGCATCGCCTGGTTGGCGCGCAGGCCGGAGATGCCGGCGAAGAGGGAGCGAAGCATGGCGGAGGCCTTTCGAGGGGGCCCGTCATCGGGGCCGGGGGGGTGGGGGTGTGGCAGCGCGCGGAGGGCGCAGGAGGCTCAGACGGGGCTGGTGGGGCTGGTGTCCGTCACGCCGCGGATCTGGGTCAGCGGCACGGAGACCCCGTCGACGTCGAGCATGGGACCGGCGGCCTCGAAGGTGACGCCGCGCACCGTGCCGGCGCCGGTGCTGCCGTCGGAGGCGGTGTAGGACACGGGACGGCCGACGAGCCCGCTCGCGCCGAAGGCCATCTGTGAGCCGAGGACGAGCGCGGTCTGGTCGGCGACGTCCTGCATCTTCTCCAGCGAGGTGAACTGCGCCGACTGGGAGAGGAACTCCCCGGTGTCCGCGGGGTTCATCGGGTCCTGGTACTTCAGCTGGGCGACGAGCAGCTGCAGGAACATCTCCTTGTCGGGTGCTGCGGCGCCGGCGCCGGTGGCGCTCAGGCCCGGCAGCATGGACTGCAGGCCTGGTGCCACCGGCTCGGTAGCGGTGATGGACATGGCTCCTCCTCAGATGCTGAGGTCCAGGCGAGACCTGGACCCCGGCGTGTGGATCGGCTGGGGCGTGATCGCCTCAGCCGTGCCGCCGTCCGTGGCGTGGGTGGTCACCGGCATCCGTGCCGGTGCTGACTGGTGGGGGCCGGTGCCGTGCCGCTCCCGGCCGGAGGCGTGGCCCCCCGCGTCGGCGGTCCCGGGTGAACCGGTGCTGCTGCCCGCGGTGCTCCCGTCGGTCGGTGTCGACGTCACGCCCCGGGGCTCGGCCAGCGAGAACGTGCCGAGCGAGTTCAGGTCGTGCACCGAGATCCGGGTCTGCGCTCCGTGCACCGCACCGAGGAGCCGGTGCAGCTCCGGCGACGCGTCGAGCAGAGCGGCGCGCGCCGCGTCGGACGAGGCGGCCATCCGTACGCGCACGGCGCCCTCGGCCACGGTCAGGGTGACCCGGACGGGACCGAGGTCGGGTGGGTCGAGGCGCAGCACGATGCGGTGCGTGCCCGGTCCCACCTGGGCCAGGCGCACCACCTGGGGGGCGACCTGGTCGGTGACCGGGGTGCGCCGGACCTGGGGGGTGGAGCTCGGGGCTGCCGTGGGCAGCACCGGCTGCGGCGCCCCGGCGTGAGCGACCGGAATGGTCGGGGTGGTCGGGGTGGTCGGGGTGGTCGGGGGAGTCGGTGCCGTGCCCGGCGGGGTGGTGGCCGCCGCCGGGGGAGGTGCGCTGTCCGACACGGGGAGGTCCGCCCCGACGGGGTCCGCCCCGACGGGGTCTGCCCCGACGGGGTCCGCCCGGACGGGGTCCGCCCCGACGGGGTCCGCCCGGACGGGGTCCGCCCGGCGTCCGCCCGGAGCCTCGGACGGAGCCTCGGACGGAGCCTCGGCGGCGGCGCTGCTCGGCTCCTCGACGGGGCCCGTGCCGGGTCCCGTGGCCCGGCTCAGCGGCCCGGCGTCCTCGACGGGGTTCGTCGTGCGGCGACCGGCGGCCGCGGGCAGGCCCTCGGGGGTGCGGGGCTCCTGGGGTCCGGTCAGGACGTCGTCGCCCGTTCGGGCCTCGGGGGTCGTGGCGACGACGTCCTGCCCGCCGAGCTGCTGCGAGACCACCCCGTCCGGTGACTGCTGGAGGGTCGCGGCGGCCTGCGGGTCGGACGGTGCTGGTGTCGTGGATGCCGCCGGCGCTGTCGGTGCCAGGGTGGACGTCGAGCCCTGGGCCGCGGCGAGCAGGGCGGCGACGAGGTCGGCGAAGGCGCCCTCGTCGGCGGCGTCGCCCTGGTGCCCCGTCGTCGTGGGCAGCCCGGCCCGCGTGCCCGGGGTCGCCCCGACCACCAACGGCTGCTGGACGCCGGGGGTGGCCATCATCGGCCTCCGAGGGACGTCATGATCGAGCGGACGTAGTTCTGGGTCTCGGGGTACGGGGGGATCCCGTCGTAGCGGAGCACCGCCCCGGGACCGGCGTTGTAGCCGGCGAGTGCGTAGTCGGTGCGGCCGAACCGGTCGAGGAGGTCCCGCAGCAGCCGGGCTGCGCCGTCGACCGCCTGCGCGGGGTCGAAGGAGTTCTGCACGCCGAGGCCGGCCGCGGTGGCGGGCATCAGCTGCATCAGGCCCTGCGCCCCCGCGGGGCTCACGGCCCTGGGGTCGAAGCCGGACTCCTGCTTGGCGACAGCGGCGAGCAGCCGCGGCTCGACGCCGTAGGTCGCACCGGCACTGTTGAACAGGTCGGCGAACGGTACGGGGCCTCCGGTGCCTCCCACGGCCGACCGCGCGGCGACTCCGCCGGCGGCGGCGGCGCTGGTGGACGACTCGCTCGGCAGCACCCGCCGGATGTAGTCGGGGGTCGAGGGGACGTCGACGAGCCGGATGTCGAGACCGGTGCGCGGAGCCTCGATCATCTTGCCGTTCCCGACGTAGATCGCGATGTGGTCGGCGCCCACGTTGCGGCTCGAGTTGTCCCAGGCGAGGAGGTCGCCCGGCTGCGCCTCCGCCATCGATGCGACGGCGGTGCCCGAGCGGGCCTGGTCCGCGGAGACCCGGGGCAGGTCGATGCCGAACTTGGCGTAGACGTACTGGACCAGGCCGGAGCAGTCCATCCCGCCGGCGGAGGGGCTGCTGCCGCCCCAGACGTACGGCATGCCGAGGTACTTGCTGGCCTCGTCGACGACCTTCTGCCCGACCCCGCCGCCTGCCGCGCCACCCGCCGCGCCGGCGGCGCCCGCTGCCCCCGCACCGGTGGTCGCGCCCGCCGAGCCGAGGGCCGCGGCGAACGCGGAGGCCGACCCGGCATCCACGCCGCCGCCGGATGAGAGGAGCGCGAGCTGGGCCTGGATCTGTGAGATCCGTGAGGTGATGTCCGAGACGGTCACGAGGCGCTCCTTCGCGCGCGGAGCCAGCGCTGGCCGGCGATGTCGTCGAGCGCGGTGGCCTCGGCGCGCTGCGCGGTGGAGCGGCGCTCGTCGGCCCGGCGCTCGAGGAGGCCCTCGACGGCGCTGAGCCGGGTCTTGTCCGAGTGCCACCGCGAGGTGGCGTCGAGCGTCATGGTGCGTGCCGCGGCGAGGTCGCGGCGGGCCTCGGCGACGGCCTGGCCGAGCGCGGCCTGCGAGAGGCGGACGGCGGCGAGCTCGCGGGCGCTGCCCGCGTCGAACCCGGGGGTCGTGGCGAGCGAGGCCTCGAGGCGGGTGAGCCGGGCGCCGCGCTCCTGCTCGTCGCGCAGGGCGTGCTGCAGGCCGAGGCGGCTGTCCTGCTCGCGGACCCCGCGGACCCGGGCGACGGCCTGCAGGCCGGGGTCGTGGCGGACGCTCACGCCGTCACCAGCGCGTGCAGGTGCTGCCACGTGGCCGCGGCCGAGGAGGGCTCGTCCATGTCCTGGCGCAGGAAGGCCTCGATCCGGGGCATCCTGGCCACGGCGTCGTCGGCGTCGGGGTCGGTGCCGGCGACGTACGCGCCGATCTCGATGAGCTCGCGGACCTCGCGGTGCGCGGCGAGCATGCGCCGCAGCCGGGTCGCGTCGGCGCGCTGCGCGGGCGTGCTGACCGCGGAGGTGAGGCGCGAGATCGACTCGAGCACGTCGATGCTGGGGAAGTGGCCCGCGGTCGCGAGGCGGCGGGTGAGCACGACGTGACCGTCGAGGATGGACCGCGCGGTGTCGCCGATCGGGTCCTGGAGGTCGTCGCCCTCGACGAGGACGGTGTAGAGCCCGGTGATCGACCCGGTGCTCGCGGTGCCTGCGCGCTCGAGCAGGCGGGGCAGGAGCCCGAAGACGCTGGGCGGGTAGCCGCGCGTCGCGGGCGGCTCGCCGGCCGAGAGGCCGACCTCGCGCTGGGCCATGGCCACGCGGGTCAGGCTGTCCATCATCAGGACGGCGTGGCGGCCCTGGTCGCGGAACCACTCGGCGATCCGGGTAGCGACGAACGCCGCGCGCAGCCGCTCCATCGCCGGCGCGTCCGAGGTCGCGACGACCACCACCGAGCGGGCGAGGCCCTCGGGGCCGAGGTCGTTCTCGAGGAACTCGCGCACCTCGCGCCCCCGCTCCCCGATCAGGGCGATGACGGAGACCTCGGCGTCGGTGCCGCGGGCGATCATCGAGAGCAGGCTCGACTTGCCGACGCCGGAACCGGCCATGATGCCGAGGCGCTGGCCTCGGCCGCAGGGCACGAGGGAGTCGAGGGCGCGCACGCCGAGACCGAGCTGGTCCTCGATCCGCGCACGGCTCAGCGGCGGCGGAGCCGCGGCGTCGACCGGGACGCGGACGGTCCCGGGGAGGTCGGCCAGCTCCGGGCCGCCGTCGACGGCACGACCGAGGCCGTCGAGGACCCGCCCCCGCAGGGCGTCCCCGACGTGCACCGTGAGTGGCCCGCCCGTGTGGCGCACGTGGGTGCCGACCTGGATCCCGCTGGTCGATCCGAGCGGCAGGCACACCAGGCCGGCGGCGCTGCTCGCGATGACCTCGACGAGCACGGGCGCGGCGGAGCGCACCTCGAGCAGGTCGCCCACGGCCGCGCGCAGGCCGCTCACCCGCAGGTGCAGGCCGAGCAGCTCCTCGACGAGGCCCAGACGCAGGGGGAGCGCGGCGGCCAGGCCGGCGTCCCGGCGGGAGGTCAGCGTCGCGGCGCTCACGAGAGGGCCTCGATCACGCGACGCAGTGCCGTGCGGGTGCCGAGGTCGACCGCGCTCGTGGAGGTCTCGGCGACCGCGTCACCGTCGCGGAGCGTGGCGTCGCCCACGACGACGATGCCGTGCTCGTCCAGGCAGGCGGCGGACGCCGCGCCCAGGGCGCCGGGGGCCACCCGCAGCACCACGGGCGCACCCGTGGGCGGGGTGGCCAGGGCGCGGCGTACGAGGTCCTCGCCGTCGAGGCCCAGCTCGCCCGCGACGCGCAGCTCGTGGGCGACCAGCGCCTCGGTGAGCTCGCGGGCCAGCCCGACGGCCTCGGACTCCACGGCGCTGCGTGCCTGGGCCGTGACCTCGGTCAGGCTCGCGGCGGCAGCGGCGAGCGTGGCGAGCGCCGCGCCGTGCTCGGCCTCGCGGCGCTGCTCGGCCCGCAGGGCGGCGGCCCGGGCCTGCTCGCGCTCGACCTCGGCGGCGCCCGTGGCCTCACGACGGCCCTCGGACCAGCCCTGGGACCAGCCCTGGGCGCGCGCCGCCCGGTGGGTGCTCTGCGCGAGCCCGTCGAGGACGTGCTCGGTCGCCTGGTCGCCGAGCACGCTGCCGCCGGTGAGGCGGGTCCAGCGGGCCTGGCGCAGCTCGGGGAGGACCATCGCTGACGGGGTCCGCGGGTCCGGGGCGGTCTCAGTCGATGAACTCGGCATCGTTGCCCCGTCGGATCATGATCTCGCCGCGCTCCTCGAGCTGGCGGATCGTGCGGATGATGGACTGCTGGGCGTCCTCGACCTGGCTGAGCCGGACCGGTCCGAGCAGCGAGACCTCCTCGAGGAGGTTCTCGGCGGCACGGGTGGAGAGGTTGTTCGTGATCTTCTCGAGCGCCTCGTTGGCGACGCCCTTGAGGGCGAGGGCCAGGTTGCCGGTCTCGACCTCGCGCAGGACCTGCTGGATGGAGCGGTCGTCGAGCAGGACGATGTCGGCGAACATGAACATCCGGCTGCGGACCTCCTCCGCCAGCCGCGGGTCGAGCGACTCCAGGCCCTCGACGATCTGGCGCTCCGTGGCACGGTCGGAGCAGTTGATGATGTGCACCATCTGGTCGAGCCCGCCGACGGCCGAGAGGTCGCTGGGTTGGAGGACCGAGGAGAGCTTGCGCTCGAGGGTGGCCTCGACGGAGCGCAGGATCTCGGGGGAGGTGCGGTCCATGACGGCGATCCGGTGCGCCACCTGGGCCTGCTGCTCGGGGGGCAGGCCCGAGAGCAGCAGCGAGGCCTTGTCCGCCGTCATGTGCGCGAGCACCAGCGCGATCACCTGCGGGTGCTCGTCGGCGATGAAGGAGCGCAGCTGGGCCGGGTCGGCCTGGTGCAGGAACTGGAACGGCATCTGGCTCGACGCCGCCTGGAGCCGTCCGAGGATGCCGGAGGCCCGCTCGACGCCCATCGACTGCTCGAGCACGTGCTGGGCGAAGGCGAACCCACCTCGGGCCACCGCCCCCCGCGCGGCGAAGAGGTCGCGGAACTCGGTGATCACCGATTCCGCCTCGGTGGGTGCGACCGCCCGCAGCTGGGCGATCTCGGAGGTGATGGCCTCGACCTCGTGGTCGCTGAGGTGGCTCAGCACGCGGGCCGCGTGGTCCCGCCCGAGACCGACGAGCAGGACCGCGGCCTTGCGAGCACCCGAGGAGGTGGTGGGGGAGGACGCCATGATCGTCATCGGGGACGCTCCACGAGCCAGCCGCGCAGCAGGTCGGCGACCTCCTCGGGCTGGCGCTCGATCAGCGCCGCGAGCTCTTCGTTCAGGTGCGCGGACTCCTTGCGCTCGCTCTCCTCGAGAGCGAGGGCCGCCGGGCTCACCATGGTGGGTGCCGGCGCCTCGAGCTGGGGGGCGGCGGCGCGCTCCCGGTGGAGCTGCTCGACGACGTAGTTGGTGGCCTGCGTGCGCTGGGCGTTGCGGCGACGTCCGCGCAGGGCTGCTCCCACGAGGATCAGCAGGGCGAGGACCGCGAGACCGATCTTGGTGTAGAGGCCGTTGCGGGTCTGGGCGGCCTCGGCGTCGGCAGCGGCCTCGAGCTCCGCGGCCGCCGCGGCCTCGCTGCTGCGGTCGAAGGGCAGGGACAGCACGCTGACGGTGTCGCCGCGGTCGGCGGCGAGACCCAGGGTGTCCGAGACGAGGTTGCGGATGTCGGTGGGTGAGGCGAGCTTGGTCGTGGCGGTGTCGAGGACCACCCCGACGTGCAGGGAGTCCACCGCACCCGGTGCGGTCTCGCGGGTCGCCTTGACGACGTCGACCCCGTTGTCGACGGTCTCCGACTTGTTGACGTAGGCCGAGTCGGCGCCCGTGGCGGTGCCGGTGGTGTCCATCTGTCCGTCCGGACCGACGACGCCGCCGACCTGGTCGGGCGCGCCGGCGCCGTTGTAGCTCTCCTCCGTCTTGGAGGAGGACAGCTCCGCGAGCTCGTTGTCGACCTGGTAGTCGACCGACTCCTCCACCGACTGGTCGAAGTCCAGCACCGCGGTGACCTCGACCGTGGAGTTGCCCGGGCCGAGGACGCGGTCCAGCATCGCCTGCAGGCGGTCGTGCATCTCGGTCTGCATCGCTGCGGTCTGCTGGCTACGGGCCGAGGAGTCGGCCGACGCCGAACCGCCCGGTGTGGACAGCACCGTGCCGGTGGCGTCGGCCACGGTGACCTCGTCGGGGTTCAGGCCGTCGATGCTCGACGCGACGAGGTGCACCACGGCCTCGACCTGCTGGGGCGTGAGGGTCGTGCCGGCGCTGGTGCTCACCAGCACCGACGCGGTGGGAGGCTGCTGCTCGTCGGCGAAGACGTCCTTCTCCGGGATGGCGAGGTGCACCACCGCGGCGTCGACGCCGTCGATGACCCCGATCGTCGAGGCGAGCTCCCCCTCCATCGCCCGCTTGAAGTCGGTCTGCTCCTTGAACTCCGAGGTCGACAACCCTTGGTCGTCGAGCAGCGAGTAGCCGCCGTCGTCGCTGGTCGGGAGGCCCTCGCCACTCAGCTTGATGCGGGTGTCGTAGACGGCGTTCTGGGGGACCATGATGGTCGATCCGCCGTTGGACAGCTCGTAGGGCACACCCTGGGCGTCGAGCTGTTCGACCACGGCCGAGGCGTCGCTGGAGCTGAGGTCGGAGAAGAGGGGTGCGTAGCTCGGGGTGGAGGCCCACCGGAAGACCATGAAGCCACCCAGGAGCAGTGCCGCGGTGCCGACGACGGCCACCACCTTCTGCCCCGAGCTGAACTGGGAGAACGCGCGGCGCCAGCCGCTCAGCGTGCTCGTGATCGTCTCGCGCATCAGACCTGCATCCGCATGATCTCGTTGAAGGCCTCCATGGCCTTGTTGCGCACGGCGACGGTCACCTGGGTGGTCACGGACGCCTGGGTGGCCGCGATCGTGTAGTCGTGGATGTTCTGCAGGTCACCGGTGGCGGCCTGGACGGCGAGCCGGTCGCTGGTGCGCTGGGTGCCGTCGAGACGGTCCAGCCCGTCGAGGACCAGGTCGCCGAAGTCCGCGCCCGACGACGCGGCCGGACCAGCCGTCCCGCTCGCGGCGCCGGCCTGGGTCCCCACCTGGGGGGCGACGTACGGGCTGAAGCCCGCGCCGCCGAGGCTCTCGATCCCTCCGATGCTCATCGCTGTCCGATCCCGATCGCGGTCGTGTAGGTGTCCTGGGCGTACTTGGTCATCTGGGCGGAGGCCTGGAAGCCGCGCTGCGCCATGATCATCTGGGTCATCTGGGAGCTCATGTCCATCGCGGGGCGGCGGACGTAGCCGCCCTGGTCGGCGAGCGGGTGGTCGGGCTCGTAGGCGAGAACGCCCGTGGGGTCGGAGAGGGCCACGCCCTCGACGTCGACGCCACCATCCGTGCGGGACCCGGCCACGACCATCTGGGCCTGGAAGGCGTTCTGCGAGGTGGGCCGCACGGTGTCGGCGTTGGCGATGTTGTGCGCGAGGGCGTCGAGCCAGCTCTGGTGCATGCCGAGACCGGAGCCGGCGATGCGCAGCGCGTCGAAGGCACTCATCAGGCAGCACCCGCGACGGTGCGCACGAGGTCGAAGCGGTCGCTGACAGCGCGGGACATCAGCTGGTACTGGAACTGGCTCTGCATGGCGGCGAGCGACTCCTTGCGGAGGTCGACGTTGTTGTCGTTGGGGCCGACGGGCAGGTCGGTGGCCTGCGTCGTCGGGCTCGCACCCGCGAGGCGACCCATCGCGCTCTCACCGCCGGCCATCGCCGAGCGCAGGACGCCCTCGAAGTCGACGTTGCTCGCCCGGAAGCCCGGGGTGTCGATGTTGGCGATGTTGTCGGCGGTCGTGCGCTGACGGACGGCGAGACCGTCGAGGGCGAAGCCGAGCGCGGCGGAGACCGCGTCGCTGCCGGCGAAGGACGAGACGGACACAGCACTACCTCCCAGGGGAGTAGTCAGGGTGCCGGTCCGTCGGCGGGGGTGAGCGTTCCGTGCTCAGGGAGGTGATCGGCCGATCCACCCCCGAGTTGAGGGGCGTGAGGTGACAAATCCGTCCGAGGCCCGACTGGTACGGACCAGTCCGGTGCGCGGGACTGCCGTCCGGCCGAAACCGTGCGACGACGGTGGGGGAGGTGTAGGGGGGCGCCCCTCAGGCCAGGATGAGCGCGCACCGCCCGGCGCCGTAGCCGGCGACGTCGACGGTGAGGTCGAGGCGGCTGCCGAGCACCTGGGTCCGGGCCTGCGCGTCGGCAGGGATCGTGGTGCCGGAGAGGTGCGCGGAGTACAGGCGCAGCTGCGCGCCACCGGGGACGACGCCGAACAGGACCGTCAGCTCCTCGAGCGCGCCGTCGAGCGCGGTCGCGAGCAGCGGGCTCAGGGCGCCGCGACTGATGGCGTCGGCGACACCGCCGGGAGGGACGCGGGCGAGTGCGGCGCCGGCGCGGGCCGAGAGCGGCAGGTCGAGGACGATCATCGCCCGCAGGAGCAGCGCGTCGTCGACGTAGCGCGCGACGCTGGCCGGGTAGCCCGTGCCGACCGCGAGCGGCGCGCCGGGTCGGATCCGCACGTCGCGGCGCAGGACCTCGGTGAGCAGGTCGCGGACCTCCTTGGGCGCGGGGAGGCGGACGACGGTGGTGGCGCTCATGGTTCCTCCCAGCAGGGGGTGTCAGGGTGCCGCGCTGGCGGCTCGGGCGGGTGACCCGGTCAGGCGGTCACGTCGAGGTAGACGGGTGCGGAGGGAGCGGCGAAGGTCCGCCCCAACGAGGCGGTCAGCGCCTGCTGTCGTCCGGTGGCGCCCAGGGCGCCGATGAGCTGCTCGGAGACGCGCCGCTGCCGGGCGAGCGTGAGCTCGGCGCGCGCGCGCAGCGAGGCCGGCAGCGGGCCCGGGACCGACGGCGGGACCCACGGCTGCACGAGGGGCCGCAGGTCCGCCGCGGAGACAGCGGCGGCGGGGTCGGCGAGCTGCTGCTCCACCGCGTCGAGGTCGGCCCCGAGCAGGTCCAGGACCGCAGCCCAGGCGCCACCGGCATGGCTCACGCGACGCTCACGGAGGCGAGGGCGGCGCTGCGCCAGGTCTGGCACAGCTCAGCGGTCAGCGTGAGGCACCCGGCCGTGACGTCGGCGTCGCGCTTGATGTTGGCCCGCACGAGCTGGGCGTGCAGGAAGTCGTAGATCGAGGCGAGCCCGGGTCCGCCCTCCCAGGCCTCGGCGTTCAGGCTCGAGCTCAGCTCGAGCACGATGTCCTGAGCGTGCATGAGGTGGCGGCGGGCCCCGGCCGGGTCGTCGCGGCGGTGGGCCTCCAGCGCGCGCTCGACGTCGAGGTTGAGACGCTCGCAGAGCATGACGAGCAGGCGGGCGGGGCTGGCGGTCGCGACCGATGCATCCATGTATGCGGCGCGTGCGGTGGTGTTCATCTGGGTGCCTTCCTTGGCGTCCCGTGGTGATGCGGGCGGGGGTGGGGGTGGGGGGATGGTCAGTCGTAGGACGGGAGCGAGGCGATCTGGCCGGCCAGCCAGCTGGACTGGTTGCTCATCTGGCCGAGTGCGGTCTCGAGAGCGGTGTACTGCCGGGTCAGCGTGGTGCGTCGCAGCTCCAGGCGCAGGTCCCAGGCCTCGACGTCCTTCTGCAGCCGGTCGATGCTGCCCTGGCGACCCTTGATCGCGGCGGTGATGGTGCCCGATCCCGCGTCGCTGGCGTTCTTGGCCACGGTCTGCACGCGGGCGGCGAAGCCGTTCCCCGTGCTCGAGAACGCGGCGGCGACGGCATCGGGGTCGGCCGCGTAGGCCGCAGCGAGCTTCTCGGTGTCGAGCTCGATCTTGCCCTGGCGGGTGACCTGCAGGCCGAGCGAGGCCAGGGACGACCCGTCGGCGGGGTAGACCGACGACAGCAGGGCGGAGCGCAGTGAGCGGACGCCGGCGTCCCCGGCCAGGACCCCGGCGGCGGTGGTGCCGGAGCCGGCCGCGGACTTGGTGTCGAGGTCGGAGAGCAGGGCGTTCAGGCCGTCGACCAGCTCCTTGGCCCTGGTGAGGGCGCCGTTGTCCCGGGCGACGGCGACGGTCGTGGTGTCCCCGACCTTCGCGGTGCTGCCGAGGGTGACCGTCAGTCCGGGCACGAGGTCGGTGAAGGTGCCGTCGGGACTGCTGGCGCTGATGCCGGCCCCGAGCAGGACGGTGGCGTCGGAGCCGGCGCGCACGGTGGCGCCCCCGAGCAGCGGCGAACCGTCCTCCGCGGTGAGGTCGAAGTCCTGGGCGGCGCCCGTGGACGACGACTCGACCAGGAGCCGGTACTGCCCCTCGCCGACCCGGACCGCCATGGCCCGCAGGCCGGTGTCGTTGGCCGGGTCGTTGATCGCCGAGACCAGCCCGTCCAGCGTGCCGTCGCCGCTGTCGATCGACACCGTGGTGCCGTCGAGCCGGTCGAGGACGACGGTCGTGGACGCCCCGGTGACCCGGTCCGTGAGCGCGTGCTGGCCGGTGAAGCCGAGCTGGTGCGAGCGGGCCACGGACGTGATGTCGAGCGTCAGCGAGGTCGGTCGGGCGCTCGCCGTCGCGGTGGCGGTGACGGCGGCGTTCGACGAGGTCGCCCTGAACGAGGTCCAGGCGTCGGGCTTGGCCAGGGCCTCGGCCTTGCCGGCGAGCAGGGCGGCGTTGGTGTTGAGCGCCTGCAGGGCCGACAGCTTCGACTTCTCGGTCGAGACGCGCGAGGCCAGCCGGCTCTGCGGGAACGCCTCGAGCTGCATGAGCTGGTTGATGATGCTGGCGGTGTCCAGGCCGCTGGCCAGGCCGGAGATGCTGCTGGTGGCCATGGCTCCTCCTGTCCGGCCGGGGGATGATCACCGGGGCGGGGGCGGTGCCCCCGCTCCGGTGTCGTCGTGACGGGGTCGATCAGCCGCGCAGCAGGCTGAGCACGCTCTGCGGGGCCGAGTTGGCCTGCGCGAGCATCGCGGTGCCGGCCTGCGAGAGGATCTGCGAGCGGGTGAAGCTCATCATCTCCATCGCCATGTCGGTGTCGCGGATGCGGCTCTCGGAGGCCGAGAGGTTCTCGACGGCCACGTTGAGGTTGTTGATGGTGTGCTCGAACCGGTTCTGCACCGCACCGAGGTTGCCGCGCGCGGTGGAGATGGCGTTGATCTCGGCGTCGATCTTGCCGATCGCGTCCTGGGCACCGGCGGCGCTGGTGAAGTCCAGACCACCGGCGACCGCCGTGCCCAAGGCGGTGCCGGCGCCGGGCGCCGTGGTGCTGACCGCGCTGCCGTTCTTGGCCGAGACCACCAGCTGGTTGTCCTTGTCGACCGAGGCGCGGAAGTTCTGCGAGAAGGACGAGTCGCTGTTCAGCTTCGAGGCGACGCTGTCGACCGTCTTGTAGGTGCCGGCCGTCCCCATGGCCACCGTGGCGGTGGCGCCGCCGGCGCCGAAGGTGAGGTCGCCCGCGACGTCGGTGGGGGTGGCGACGGCGAAGGAGGTACCCCCGCCGGCGGCGAGGCGGCCGGCGACGCCGGAGACGTTGGCCGAGTTCAGGTCCACGGCGATCTGGCTGGAGGAGTCACCGCTGGCCCCGACCTGGAAGGTCATCGTGCCGGCTCCGTCGAGGAGGTTCTTGCCGTTGAAGTTGGTCGACGAGCCGATGCGACCGAGCTCGCTCTGCAGGCTGTTCACCTCGGTGGTGATGGCACTGCGGGCGTCCGTGCTGTTGGAGTCGTTGCCGGCCTGGACCGCGAGGTCACGCATCCGCTGCAGGATCGCGTGCGTCTCGGTGAGTGCGCCCTCCGCCGTCTGGACGACGGAGATGCCGTCCTGGGCGTTGCGGGAGGCCTGCTTGAGACCGCCGACCTGCGAGCGCAGGCCCTCGGAGATGGCCAGGCCGGCCGCGTCGTCGGCGGCACGGTTGATGCGGAACCCGCTGGAGAGCTTCTCCAGCGACTTCGACATGTCGCCCTGGGTGACCGACAGGTTGCGGTAGGAGTTGAAGGCGTCGGTGTTGGTGTTGATGCGGAGGCTCATGGTGATGTCCCTTCCTGGGATTCGAGTCGTGGAGCCCGTCCGTGGGCTCAGAGTGGTTATCGGTCGCTCGGGGCGGGACCTGAGGGCTCGACCACACTTCTTTTGAGGAGCTCGTCGCGGGAGGTGTCTCCCGACGACCGAGGCCCGGCCGCCCCTGGGGGGACGGCCGGGCCTCGGGGCTGGTCGGGTGGTTCAGTTCGCGAGGGCGTGCAACGTCGGCCCGCCGGCCCGCGGTGCCGGACGGCGGGCGCTGGCGTGGCGGGCGGCGACCGCCTGGACGTAGGTCGCCCGGCGCTGCGCCGCGCACCCGTCGGGGCGGGAGGCAGGCTGGACGAGCTCGGGGTCCAGTGCGTGGTTGAGGGCATCGCGCAGCAGCACCAGCGCCTCGGCGCGGATCTGCGAGACGCGGGACTCGCTCACCCCGAGGCGGGCGGCTGTCTCGGCCATCGGCCGCTCGGCCAGGAAGTAGTCCTCGATCACGATGCGCTGGCGCTCGGGCAGCTCGGCGATGGCCTCCACGAGGTACTCGAGGCGCTCGCGGTGCTCGACGAGGTCGGCCGGGGTCGGGGTGTCGCTGACGACCATCTCGGCGAGGTTCGACTCACCGCCCCCGTCGAAGGAGAGGACCTGGGCGCGTGCCACCGACTCGTCGATGCTGTCGACCTCGGCCCGGTCGATGCGCATCGCGCTCGCCACCTCGTCCGCAGTGGCGGGACGGCCCAGCGCGGTGGCCAGCCGGCTCCGCTCCTCGTCGAGCTCGCGGCCGCGGCGTCGTACGGAGCGCGAGGCCCAGTCGGTCTGGCGCAGCTCGTCGACCATGGCGCCGCGGATCCGGGTGGCGGCGTACCGGTTGAAGGGGACGCCGCGCGAGGCGTCGAAGCCGCGCGCCGCCTTGACCAGGGCCGTGAGGCCGGCGGAGCTCAGGTCGTCCCGGTTCACGTGCGTCGGGACCCGCATCATGGTCTCCCGCGCGATGTGGGAGACCAGCGGCATGTGGGCGACGATCAGCTCCTCCTGTGCGGAGTCGAGCGGCGTCTGCGTTCCCGCGGGGTTCGAGGAGCCCGTGAGGGTGCCTGGGTGGACCGGGTGGGGGGTCACCGGTGTCTCCTGTCGTTGGTCACATTCGCGGGGTGGCAGGGGCAAGGATGGCGGGGTCGCGGGTGGTGCGGAGGGTGTTCAGCCGGTCTCGTGCCCGCGGACTAGACCGGCCCCCCGGGTACGACGAAAACTCTGCGGCCGAAGGGCTCAGGTGCTGCGGACCGCGGCCGATCGGACTGGGGCAACCCACCCGACCCCGTCCGACCGTTGGAGCGCCATCGTGGAGAAACTGTCACTCGTCCTGTGGCGCGAGCGTGAGCTCCTGGAGGTTCTGCTCTACCGCCTCGAGATCGAGCAGCTGGTCCTCGCCAACGCCCGGACCACCTGGCTCGGCCGTGCCACGCAGGACGTCGAGGCGACGCTGCAGGCGCTGCGCGAGACCGAGGTGCTGCGTGCCGTCGCCGCGCAGGAGGCCGCCGCGTCGGTCGGGAGCCCCGACCAGGCGTCGTTGCGTGAGCTGGCCGAGGCCAGCCCTGAGCCCTGGCGCTCGATCCTGACCGACCACCGCGAGGCGTTCGCCTCCATCACCCAGCGGGTGTGCGAGACCGCGGACGCCAACCGAGACCTGATCACCGCCGGACACCGTTCGGCCCGCGACCTGCTGATGAACATGGACGAGGCGACCGAGGGCTACGGCTCCGACGGGGCCCTGGTAGCCGCAGCGCCGAGCCAGCGCGTGCTCGACTGGAGCCTGTGACATGAGCGGCTCGCTCTCCTCGCTCAACACCGCGCTGAGCGCGTTGCGCTACCACCAGGTGGCGATGGACGTGGCGAGCAACAACATCGCCAACGTCGGGACCGAGGGGTTCTCCCGTCGCCGGGCCGAGGGGACCTCCCTCGGCGCACCGGCGGTGCCCGCGCTCTGGTCGCGCTACGACGGTGTCGGTGGCGGGGTCCGCACCAGCAGCATCATTCGTCTCAACGACGCGCTGCTGGATGCGCGCGGTCGTCAGGAGCACTCGACCCAGTCCTACCTCGGCCTGCGCGCCGGGGCCCTGGCCCGTGTCGAGACCGGGATCGGCGAGCCCGGTGACACCGGCGTCTCCGCCGCCCTGGCCACGTTCCGCGGGGCCTGGGACGACCTGGCCAACGACCCGTCCAGCGGCGCCGCCCGCGGGCAGGTCGTCGCGGCGTCGAGCGCTCTCGCCGACGCGTTCGGGGCCCAGCGACGCAACCTCGACACCGAGCAGCAGACCCAGCGCTACACGGTGCAGTCGGCGCTCGGCGAGGTCAACGCCCTCGCCTCGGAGCTCGCCGAGACCAACCGCGCGGTGGCAGCCGCTGCGCTCGACGGCATCGACGGCCACGACCTCGCCGACCAGCGCGACCGGCTCGCCGTACGCCTCGCCGAGCTGACCGGCGGCACCGCGACGCTCCGGTCCGACCACGGCATGGACGTGACGGTGGGAGGCGTACCACTGGTGAACGGCGTCAGCGCCGGGCGTCTCGAGGTCGCCGCCGGCATCACCGCGACCGGGGCGGACGACGGCCGCCCGGTGGCCTTCGCGGTCACGACCGGCGCGGGGGCTGCGGCGTCGACGACCGCCGTGGCGGTCCCGCTCGGCGGAGAGGTCGGCGCCAGCGCCGAGCTCCTGAGCACCACCCTGCCGGCGTACGCCGCCCGCCTCGGCGCGGTCGCCTCGGCCCTCGCCGACGACGTGAACGCCGCGCACCGGGCGGGCTTCGACGGGGCTGGCAACCCGGGCCAGGCCTTCTTCGCCTACGACCCCGCCGACCCGGCCGGCTCGCTGACGGTGGCCGTCGACGCCTCGCAGGTCGCGGCCTCCTCCCTCCCCGGCGGCGCCCGCGACGGTGGCGTGGCCGCATCCCTGGCCACCTCGGGCCGCATCGAGGCGCTCTACCAGGCCCACGTCGGCAACCTCGGCAGCGAGGTGGCCTCGACCCGGCGCCAGCAGGCCACCCAGTCGCTGCTGACCAACCAGGTCGACTCGTCACGAGCCCAGCTCTCGGGGGTCAACCTCGATGAGGAGACGGTCTCGATGCTCGCCTCGCAGCGCGCCTACGAGGCCGCTGCCCGGGTGATGACGGTCGTCGACTCCGTGCTCGACACGCTGATCAACAGGACAGGGATGGTGCGCTGACCATGATGGTGCGAACGACGCAGAACCTGCTCGCCGACCGCTCGACGACCTACCTCCAGCAGGGCCTCTCCCGGCTGGCGCGGACGCAGGAGACCCTCTCGACCGGCAAGGTCGTCAACCGGGTCTCGGACTCGCCGACCGATGCGATCCAGGCGATGCGGCTGCGCACGGGCCTGGCCGACCAGACGCGCTACGTGCGCAACGGCCAGGACGGCCTGAGCCGTCTGGGCGTGCTCGACTCGACCCTGGGCGCCATGGGCGACGACGTACGCCGGGTGCGCGAGCTCGCGCTCCAGGGGGTCAACGGGTCCTCGAACCAGACCTCCCGCGAGGCCGCTGCCGTCGAGGTGGACCAGCTGCGGGCGAGCCTGCTGTCGATGGCCAACACCACGCACCTGGGCACACCCGTCCTGGGCGGGGTCACCGGCGGCAAGGTGGCGTTCGGCCCGGACGGCGTCTACGTCGGGGAGACGGTGGGGGAGTCGCGCCGCACCGTCGCGGACGGCGTCACCGTCCGCGTCGACGTCGTCGGCACCAGCGTCGTGGGTCCCGACGGGTCCAACCTGTTCGACGACCTGACGGCGCTCTCCGCGGCCCTGCGCTCCGGCGACGAGACCGCGATGCGTGCCGGCATCGAGGCACTGGGTGCGCGCGCCTCGACGCTGAGCGCGGCGCGAGCCGACGTCGGGGCCACCTACAACCGCGCCGAGGGCGCCGTGTCCCGTGCGGAGGACGCGCTGCTCGCTCTGCGCACGTCGCTCTCGGAGGTCGAGGACACCGACCTGGCGCGGGCGATGGTCGACCTCAAGATCCAGGAGGTCGGCTACCAGGCCGCTCTCGCGGCCACGGCCAGGGTCCTCCAGCCGAGCCTGATCGACTTCCTGCGATGATGGCCGTCGTGGGGGAGACCCTGGAGTCCGGGGAGAGGAGCGGTGCCCAGGTGGACGTGCCCGTCATCGACATGGTCCGACCGATGCCCGGTTTTCCCGCGCACGGCCGCTTCGCCCTCGTCGAGCTCGACGACGAGGGGCTGCTGTGCTCCTTGACCTCGCTCGACGAGCCGGGCCTTCGGTTCCTCGTGGTGGCGCCGTCGGCGTTCTTCGACGACTACACACCGCTGGTCGACGACACCGTCGTCGCGGAGCTCGGGCTGGAGGACGACGCGGACCTCGCCGTCCTGGTGGTCCTCACGGCCGCGCAGTCGCTCGCCGACACGACCGCCAACCTGCGGGCCCCGGTGCTGATCAACGTGGCCAACCGCCGCGGCTGTCAGGTCGTGCTCGACGACGAGTCGCTGCCGCTCGCCGGCTCCCTGGTCCGCTGAGACGCCGCGACGCGCGCCGTCGTCCGCCGTCCACCGGGCCCCGACCTGCGGGGCGTGGTCGGTGAGGCAGCCGCCGCGGAGTAGCGTGAGCACATGCTGATCCTGAGCCGACGTGTCGGCGAGAGCATCGTGATGGGTGACGACATCACGGTCACGGTGCTCGACGTCAGCGGTGACGTGGTGCGGATCGGCATCGACGCGCCCCGGTCGGTGGCGGTCAACCGCGCCGAGCTCATCGAGCAGCTCAGCCAGACCAACCAGGCCGCCGCGTCACCCGCCGAGGAGGCCGTGGCGTCGGTGCGCCGTGCGGTCAACCGGCGTCCGCCGCGGGGCTGATCCGGTCGTCGTGGCACGGCTCGTCCCGTGGGACGGGACGGTGCACGACCGCGGTTCGGGCCTCCGTCGGGAGCGACTCGTCCTCGCCCACGCCGCCACGGGTCTCGTGGGCGGTCTCAGCCACGACGACGAGGTCGTGGTCGCCGACGCCGCAGGTGAGCACTACGCCGCCCGCGTCGTCGACCTCTACCTCGGCGACGAGGACACGACGTACGTGCTCGTGATCGGCGTCCGGCTGCCGCCCGAGGTGGCTGCCGAGCGCGTCTCCGCGGGCGACCGGGAGCCCCAGGCCGGGGAGGTGGGCGAGGTGGGCCAGGTGGGCGAGGTCGAGGATGCCGAGGTCCTGGCCCTGCTCGACTCCCTCAGGCGGCGCCGCGCGGGACCGCCCGCAGGCAGCGGCCAGGTGGACGGCTAGGCCCGCGCACCCGCCAGGGGCAGGGTCAGCATGGCGTTGCTCCACGCGACCGCGTCGAGGAAGAGCGGTGGCAGCTCGACCGACCGGGGCTCCTGGCCACGGCCGGGCTGCGGCGTAAGGACCTGGGAGTCGGGCGGGGAGTCGGGCGGGGCGTCGGGCGGGGAGTCGGGCGGGGCGTCGGGCTCGAAGGCCAGCACGGTGTGCAGCGCTGTTCCGAGGGCCCCGTGGCCGTGGGTGAGGGCGGCGACCACCGGCGGGGCGAGAGGCAGCTGGGTGACCAGCTCGGCGAGGGTCACGTCACTGGCCTCGGCGACGCCGTGGAGCAGCCCGGTCATGAATCCGGAGTCCCCGCTGGCACCGAGCGAGGAGGCGACCGCCTGGCACATCCGGGCCCGCACCAGGAGCCGGCTCAGCACCTCGGGGCCGTGGGCGTTGACGTCGTCGAGCACGATCAGGCTGAGCCACTGCCGGACCTTGAGCAGCCCGAGCGCGACCACGGCCTCCTGCACCGACGACACGGCGCGGCGCAGCCCGGCGGCGGCGCTGTTCGCGGCACGCAGCAACCGGACCGTCAGCACCGGGTCGGCGGAGACCATCTCGACGACCTCGGTCATCCGCACGTCGTCGGCGCCCAGTGCTGCCAGCAGCTCCAGGCGGCGAGCGCCGCCGCCGGTCAGGGCGGCCTTCGACAGGGTGTCGGGTCGGCCGAAGCGGTAGCCCTGCAGGAGGAAGCAGCCCATCTCGGTGGCGAGGGCGACGTCGGCGTCGGTCTCCAGCTTCTCCGCGACCAGGAGCAGGCCCCGCGAACGGAGCCGAGGACCCGCGGCTCGGAGGTCCGCGTGGGGCGTCGCCACGAAGTCGAGCTTCACGTAGGTGGCGAGGTCGAGGAGGTCCTCGTGCGGTCCGTGCAGCACGAAGTCGTCCAGCGCGATCGCGTAGCCGCGCTCGCGCAGCGCGCGCAGACCGAGGACGAGATCGTCGTCGACCGTGACCGTCTCGAGCACCTCGAGCACGACCCGGTCGGGGTCGAAGGGGAGCGGCAGCTCGCCCACGAGGAACTCGCGGGTGAGGTTCAAGAAGCAGTGCATGTCGCCGACGAGCTCGCGGATGCCGAACTCGGTGAAGGCGCTGCTGATCACGTGCGTGGTCGCCCGTGCGTCGTCGCGGGTGGCGCTGCTCGCCCCGCTCGTGCTGCGGAAGAGCAGCTCCCAGCCGAAGAGGCGGCCGTCCGCGGTGTAGAGCGGCTGCCGCGCGACCGCGACCCGGTCGTCCTCGAGATCAGGGAACCGCGTGATCGTCACCGCTGGGTTGTCGGCAGGCCGCCGCTCGACTGCGCGTGCCACCGCTGGCCCCTATCCTTCTCGTGTCCACCACGTGTGGTCCACCAGGGTATTCCTGCCCCTGGGAGTCCACCAGTCGGTGACCACGGCGGATCACGTACCCGCAGGATAGGGGCCGATCGACCGCTCCGGGGCACCTTCGTCGAACGCGCCGGCGGGCTGGATCGGACCCAGTACCGCCCATCGTCACCGCAACGCCCGGACCCGCACCGAGGCAGGTCGGGGCGTTCCTGCGTCCGGGGCGCGGCGCCGGTCGCCAGCGCACCGCGAGGGCGTTGACCCCTGCCCGGCGCGGGAGCATCATCGCCCTCCCCACCACCCCAGGAGACGCGATGAGCAGCGACACCCAGACAGTCACCGTCCCGCACCTCGGTGGGTCCGCCATCGGCTACCGGTTCGGCACGGCCTACGACCCCGCGCTCCCGACCCTGGTGATGGTCAACTCGTTCAGCACCTCGGTCGCGCTCTACCGGCCGCAGTTCGCGCACGCCGGGCTCGGCGAGGCCGCCAACCTGCTGGCCATCGAGCTCTACGGCCACGGGGCGACGCGCTCGGCGTACGAGCAGTTCACCTACTGGGACAGTGCGGTCGCCAACCTGCAGGTGCTCGAGGCGCTCGGCATCCGGCAGGCGTTCGTGCTGGGCACCTCCCAGGGCGGCTGGGTGGCCGCGCGGATGGCCATGCTCGCGCCCGCCGTCGTGCAGGGCATCGTCCCGCTCGGCACCTCGATGGACTACGAGAGCCAGCGCAGCCGCGACCTGGGGTGCTGGGACGGCCTCGAGTTCTGCACGCCCTCGATCGACGGACTGGCCGAGCCCGTGGGGGAGGACTGGGTCGTCCCGACCGAGTTCGTGGACGCCGTCCTCGGCGCGGGACTCGGCGAGGACGTCTCCGACGACGAGCGCGCGTTCTGGCACGCCACCTACCAGCAGAACTACACCGGCGACGCAGGTCGTCACCGGCTGCGGGTCAGCACCATCAACCTCCGCGACCGCGACGGCCTGCACGGCCGGCTGGACGGGGTGCGCTGCCCGGTGCTGTGGATGCAGGGCACCGCCGACGCCGTCTACTCCGTGGCCAACGCCGAGGACGAGATCGGCCGGTTCGTCCACGCCGCCGACACCGAGCTGCGGATCGTCGAGGGCGGCCAGCACTTCCTGAGCGCCTCGGACCCGGACGAGGTCAACGACGCGACGGTCGAGTTCCTGCACCGCGTGCGGTAGCCCCCACGCAGGCCCGGGCCCGGGCCCGGGCGCGGACCGCTCAGGCCGGCAGCACGACCCGCACCGTCGTACCGCACCCCACGTCGGAGTCCCTCGGCACACCCCCGCCGTGGGCCTCGACGACCCGCGTGACGACGGTCAGGCCCAGGAGGTCCGATCGAGGAAGGGACAGCGCGCGTCGAACCGGTCGTCGGCCGAACCGGAGGACGAGGTCCCGGTCGGCGGCCCTCGGGCTGCCGCCGGCGAGGCGTACGTCGCTGGATACCGTGCCGCGCATGACCTCCGCACCTGCGACCCCAGCACGCCCCACGACGGGGCGGGACGCCCGGCCGCCGAGCAGGGCCGCCGGCCTCTGCTACGGCATCGGCTTCGGCGGGTTCGTGGACGGGATCGTGCTCCACCAGATCCTGCAGTGGCACCACATGGTCAGCGACGTGGCGGCCCACCCCACGACCACCGTCGCGGGGCTCGAGGCGAACACCCTCGCCGACGGCTTCTTCCACGTCGCCACCTGGCTGTTCCTGCTGGCCGCCTCGCTGCTGACGATCCGGGCCTGGCAGCAGGGCCGGCTCGCGCCCACCTGGCGCTTCCACCTCGGGCTGGTGGCCGCCGGGTGGGGCGTGTTCAACCTGGTCGAGGGCCTCGTCGACCACCAGATCCTCGGGGTGCACCACGTGCGCGACGACCTCGGCGGCCCCCTGTCCTGGGACCTCGGGTTCCTGGCGTTCGGCGTGCTGCTGGTCGTCGGGGGACTGCTGGTGCACCGCAGCGGCGCCCGCGCGCTCGACCGGTAGCCCCACCCCGGAGGGCGGAGGACGCCGCGCCGAGGCCGACCTAGTCTCCGGCGCATGGCTATCAGCAAGGGCGACACGGTCACCTGGAACACCCCGCAGGGCACGACCGAGGGCACGGCGGTGGAGAAGAAGACCTCCGAGTTCCAGCACGACAAGCAGACGTTCAAGGCCAGCGACGACGAGCCGTACTGGATCGTGGAGTCGTCGAAGTCGGGCTCGAAGGCTGCGCACAAGGAGTCCTCGCTCGGCGAGGCCTGAGCCGCCCGGAGGGGTGGCAGGGGGAGGGGCGGAGCGACCGTACGGTCACTGCATGCGCATCGTCCTCGGCCTCTCCGCCCTCGTCCTCGCCGCCACGGGCGTCGCCTGCACCGACCAGACCGAGAGCAACGAGTCCGGTACGGCCGGCCGGGCCGACGAGCTCGGCGAGTGCGCGGACATCTGGGTCGACGGCGAGATGCTCGACGGCGGCTACCAGGGCTGCACGGTCGACGGGCAGCCCGAGCTGCCCAGCATCGTCACCTGCGAGTCCGGCGACCAGTTCACGACCTACGACGACCGGTTCTTCGCGGTTCTCGGCGGCGAGATCGTCGAGGCGTCCACCGACTCCGCGGAGTACACCGCCGCGGTCGAGGAGTGCGGCGCGGCCTGACCCCCGGACACCACGACGCCCCCACCGCGACGAGCGGTGGGGGCGTCGGTGGGCCGGTCTGCTCGGATCAGAGCAGGAAGACCAGCAGCAGGATGACGGCGATGACGAGGGCCGCGATGGCGATGGTCCTGGTGTTCATCTCATACCTCTTCGTGGGTGCGGGGGTGGGTTGGTCCACCTTCGTCCCGGGCGGGCCCCGCGTCCACCACCCACGCCGTGCCACGCGGGACACGTCCTCGTTACGATCCTCGGGCAGCGCGTCCGCGCCGCGCCCACGATCGCCCGCAGGTCACCACAGCTGAACCGAGGAGCACCCGGTGCCACAGATCCACGTCGTCCGCGCCCACGCCGAGCGTGAGGGCCGCCGGGAGACGACCACCACCGAGGTGGACGGCGGCACCAAGGCCTGGCAGCTCTTCGCCGACGAGCCCGAGATCATCGCCGCGCGCGTCGGTGGGGCGCTGAAGGACCTCGCCTACGACCTCCTCGACGGCGACGAGGTCGAGCCGGTCGCGATCGACAGCCCCGACGGGCTCGACGTCCTGCGCCACTCCACCGCGCACGTGCTGGCCCAGGCCGTGCAGGACCTGTTCCCGGACGCGAAGCTGGGGATCGGGCCGCCGGTCGTGGACGGGTTCTACTACGACTTCGACGTGGACACCCCGTTCGTGCCGGAGGACCTGGTCAAGATCGAGACCCGGATGCGCAAGATCATCAAGGAGGGCCAGCGGTTCTCCCGGCGGGTCACCACCGACGCCGACGCGCTGGCCGAGCTGGCCGAGGAGCCGTACAAGGTCGAGCTGATCGGCCTGAAGGGCTCCGGTCTGGGTGACACCGCCGCCGAGGGCGCGTCGGTCGAGGTCGGCGCCGGCGAGCTGACGATCTACGACAACGTCGACCGCCGGGGCGAGGTCGCCTGGAGCGACCTGTGCCGCGGCCCGCACCTGCCGACCACCAAGCGGATCCCGGCCTTCACCCTGACCCGCTCGGCCGCGGCCTACTGGCGCGGCGACGAGAAGAACAAGCAGCTGCAGCGCATCTACGGCACCGCGTGGCCCTCCAAGGAGGCGCTCGAGGCGTACCTGCACCGCATCGAGGAGGCCGAGCGTCGCGACCACCGCAAGCTCGGGCGCGACCTGGACCTGTTCAGCTTCCCCGACGAGATCGGCTCCGGCCTGCCCGTCTTCCACCCGAAGGGCGGGGTGGTCAAGCGCGAGATGGAGGACTACGTCCGTCGCCGGCACATCGAGGAGGGCTTCGACTACGTCGGCACGCCCCACATCTCCAAGGAGGGGCTCTTCCACACCTCCGGGCACCTGCCGTACTACGCCGAGGGGATGTTCCCGGCGTTCGGCCTGGACGGCAACGAGTACCGCCTCAAGGCGATGAACTGCCCGATGCACAACCTGATCTACCGCTCCCGCGGCCGCTCCTACCGCGAGCTGCCGCTGCGGCTCTTCGAGTTCGGCCACGTCTACCGCTACGAGAAGTCCGGCGTCATCCACGGCCTGACCCGGGTGCGCGGCTTCGCCCAGGACGACTCGCACTCCTACGTCACCCCCGAGCAGGCGCCGGGCGAGATCAAGCACCTGCTCGACTTCGTGCTCAGCCTGCTGCGCGACTTCGGCCTCGACGACTTCTACCTCGAGCTGTCGACGCGCGACGACGCCAAGCCCGACAAGTTCGTGGGCGACGAGGACGAGTGGGCCCGGGCCACCGAGGTGCTCGCCCAGGTCGCCACCGACACCGGCCTGGAGCTCGTGCCCGACCCCGGCGGCGCGGCCTACTACGGCCCGAAGATCTCCGTGCAGGCCCGGGACGCGATCGGGCGCACCTGGCAGATGTCGACCATCCAGTACGACTTCAACCAGCCCCGCGGCTTCGAGCTGGAGTACCAGGCCGCCGACGGCTCCCGCCAGCGCCCGGTGATGATCCACTCGGCCAAGTTCGGCTCGATCGAGCGGTTCCTCGGCGTGCTGGTCGAGCACTACGCCGGCGCGTTCCCCCCGTGGCTGGCCCCGGTCCAGGTGCAGGGGATCGCGATCGCCGAGCGGCACGCCGACCACCTCTACGACGTGGCGCGGCGGATGAAGGCGCGCGGGATCCGGGTCGAGGTGGACGACTCCGACGACCGGATGCAGAAGAAGATCCGCAACGCCCAGCTGCAGAAGGTGCCGTTCATGGTGATCGCCGGCGACCAGGACGTCGAGGCGGGCGCGGTCTCCTTCCGCTACCGCGACGGCCACCAGGACAACGGCGTGCCGGTCGAGGAGGCCATCGCGCGGGTCGTCGACGCGGTCGCCTCCCGCGAGCAGGTCTGACCCGGCGCGTGCGGACCTCGTACGCACGGGGGGTCGCCGTCGCCGTGTCGGCGGCGGCCCTGCTGCTCGCCGGGTGCGGGGCGGACGAGGCCGCGCCGGAGCCGACGCCCGTGCCGACGGTCGACGGGACGCCGTCGGCGCCCGGGGGCGACCGGCCGGGCCCCGCACCCGGCGACGGGGCGTCCGGGGCGCCGCAGGAGCTCGCCGGAGTCCGCGCCGTCGATCGACGAGGACGCGCTGGGGGACCTGGCCGAGCTGGCCGAGCAGGGCGCCCGCGAGCAGGACGACCTGGCCCGCACCGGGATCGTGCTCGGCGCCGACATCTCCTGGCCGCAGTGCCCGCGCGGCCTGGGCATCCCCGAGCGCCCGACCCTCGGGCTCCCGCCGCCGCTGCCCGAGGCGGAGTACGTGATCATCGGCCTCACCAACGGCCCCGCCTTCACCCGGAACCCGTGCCTGGCCGACCAGGTGGAATCGGTGCGCTCCTCGGGGCGGCTGCTGGCGTCGTACGCCGTGACCAGCTTCCCCGACGCCGAGGCGCTGGAGGCGGTCGGCGACGACGGGCCGTACGACGGGTCGACCGCCGGCGGGGCGCTGGCCAACACCGGCTACCAGCAGGCCGCCTTCGGCGTCGCCGAGATGGAGCGGACCGGGCTGGAGACGCCGGTGGTGTGGGTCGACGTGGAGCCGGTCAGCGACTTCGAGTGGAGCAGCGACCTGGGCGCCAACGCCGCCGTGGTGCGCGGGGTGGTGCGCGGCTACGAGGACGCGGGCTACGAGGTCGGCATCTACTCCACGGCCTTCCTGTGGGCCGAGATCGTCGGCGACCTCGAGCTCGGCCTGCCCGAGTGGCGCGCGGCGGGGGAGACCTCGCGGGCCGAGGCGCTGGCGCGGTGCGGCCCGGACTCCTCGATCCAGGGCGGGGAGCCGGTGCTGGGGCAGTGGCTGGCCGACTCGCGCGACCACAACGTGACCTGCCCCGGCGTCTCAGCCGACCTGGGCCGCTGGTTCGCCGACCCGAGCTGACGGCTCCCGCTGCCGGGTGCCCGGGCGCGCGAGCACCGACAGCGAGCCGAGCAGCGTCACCGCCGCGGCCGCGCCGAGGGCGAGGCCCGGGCCGACCTCCAGCAGCCGGCCGACCACGGGCGCGCCGGCGGCCTGGCCGAGCAGGGCGGCGACGAAGAACGCCGACGCCGCCGGACCGGGCGTCCGCGAGACCCGCACCGCGTAGGCGATCAGCACGGTCGTCCCCGCGTTGAACCCGAGCCCGAACAGCAGCGTCGCGGCCCAGCCGGTCCACCGGTCGTCGGCGACGGCGAGCAGCGCGGTCGCGGCGGCCGTGACCGCCAGGCAGGCGACCCAGGCGCGGTGCGGCCCGCCGCGCAGCAGCCAGGGCGCGAACGGCGCCGACAGGGCCGCGCCGACGCCCAGCGCGACCCAGGCCAGGATCGCGTCGGTCGGCGCGACCCCGGCGTCCTGCAGCACGGTCCGGCCGTAGGTCCACACCGCCGCGCTCCCGGCGCCGAACGCGAACGCCCCGAGGGCCGGCGCGGTCCAGGCGGGGGAGAGGTCGACGGCCTCGCCGTGCCCGGCGTCCCTCCGGGCCGGGGAGGGCACGCCGCGGGAGGCGTGCAGCGTCCACGCGGTGGCCAGCGCGGTGACCGCGGCGGCGACCACCCACGCCGTACGCCACTGCGCCCCGACCGCGAGGGCCAGCAGCCCGGCCACGACCAGGCCCGGGCCGGGGCCCGCGTTGACCAGGGACTGCGCGCCGGCCGAGCGGGCTCCGGGCACGGCCCGGGCGACCAGGACGACGAGCGCGGGCGAGACGGCGCCGGCGCCGCCGCTGCCGAGCACGACCGCCGCGGCGAACCAGCCGACCGCGGGAGCGGCGGCGACCCCGGCCGCGCCGACGGTGCCGGCGACCCCCGCGGCCAGGACGACCGCGCGGGGGTGGCGCTGGCAGGTCAGCAGGGAGAGCGAGGCCGCGACGCAGTAGGCCAGCGAGGTCAGGCCGGACACGACCCCGGCGTCGACCGAGGTCAGCCCGAGGTCGCGCTGGACGGCCGGGAGGACCAGGCCGTACGCGCCGCGGACCAGGCCGTAGGTGGCCGCGACCAGGGCGGTGCCGGCGAGGACGAGCGGCAGGGAGTGAAACGGTCGTTTCATAGAACGCACGTTACAGTGAGGCATGGCCACCCGCGCACCCGCCCGCGACCGGCTCCTCGACGCCGCCGACGACCTGGTCGCCGTCCGCGGCTGGGCCGCGACCCCCGTCGACGCCGTGCTGGCCCGGGCCGGGGTGGCGCCGGCGACCCTCTACGCCCACTTCGGCAGCAAGGACCGCCTGCTCGCCGCCACCCTCGAGCGTCGGCTCGCCCGCTGGGACGAGGCCTGGGCGGCGGCGGTCGACGCCGCCGCCGACGACCGCGGCCGGCTGCTCGCCGTCTTCGACGCGCTCGGCACCTTCCACCGGGCCTACGGCCGGGCGCGGTGGTGCAGCTTCCTCGGCGCCGCCGCCGACGGGACGACCTCGGAGGAGGCGGTGGCCGAGGCCGTACGCCGCGACTCCGCCCTGCTGCACGACCGTCTGGTCGCGCTGGCGGCGCCGGTCGTCGGCGAGGAGGTGGAGGCGGGGGGACGCGCGGAGGAGCTGGGTGCGCACCTGCTCGTCGTGGTCACCGGCTGCCTGGCGATGCGGCTGCGCGAGCCCGACTCCGACCACCTCGACCGCGCCCGCGCGACCGCCGGCCTGGTCGTCGACGCGTACCTCGCCTGACCGGGGCGCCCACCCCGGCCCACCTCGGGCCCGCCTCGGGCCCGCCTCGGGCCCACCTCGACGGGTCCGCCCCCGCGACTACCCTGGGGTGCCCGCGGCGGACGCCGTGGGGGAGGCGACCGACGGGGCGGGGACGACATGGCGGGCACCGGGGGAGGCACCGGGGGAGCCGAGGGTCGGCGGACCCGGTCGGACCACCACCTCGTCCGTCGCCGGCACATCCTGGACGCCGCCCTCGACGTGCTCGAGCAGGCCGGGCCCGGGGTGGAGGTGCGGGTGCAGGAGGTCGCGGTCGCGGCGGGCCTGAGCCGTAGCGTGGTCTACCGCCACTTCGACGACCGCGCGGACCTGGACGGGGCGGTGCGCGAGCGCATCGTGGAGCAGATCCGCGACCAGGTGGCGCCCGCGCTGACGCTGGACGGGACGCCGCTGGAGATCGTCGAGCGGGTCGTGGCCGCGTACGTCGGCTGGGCCGTGGCCCACCCCGCGCTGCACCGCTTCGCCGAGCAGGGCCCCACCGAGGGCGGCGGCAGCCACCTCGAGACGGCGGTCGCGCAGATCGCCCGACAGGTCGAGGACCTCCTCGCGGTCGCCGTGCAGGTGCTCGGCGTGCGCCTCGACGAGGACGACCGCCGCTCGCTGGACCCGCTGGTCTTCGGCATGGTCGCCGCGGTGTTCACCGCCGTGCGCCGGTGGCTGGCCCGCGAGGTGCTGGAGCCCGCGGCCCCGGCCTTCGTGGCGCGGCTCGCCGAGGCGGCCTTCCACCAGGTCGCCGGCCTGGCCGCCGGCCGCGGCGTGGTCCTCGAGCCCGACGTGCCGGTGCAGCAGCTGCTGACCGCCGCCTTCGACGGGGCGACCACGTGAGCGGGCCGGCGTACGACGACGCGCTGCGCCAGGACGGCCTCGGCGAGCCCGACGGCCTGGAGCGGCTGTGGACCCCGCACCGGATGGCCTACATCCGGGGGGAGAACAAGCCCGAGGACGACACCGCCGGCACCTGCCCGTTCTGCCGGATCCCGGGCCTGCCCGACGACGAGGGGCTGGTCGTGCGCCGCGGCGAGCTGGTCTTCGCGGTGCTGAACCTCTACCCGTACGCCCCCGGGCACCTGCTGGTCTGCCCCTACCGCCACATCGCGGACTACACCGAGACCACCGACGCCGAGGCCGCCGAGATGGCCGACCTGACCCGGACCGCGATGCGGACCCTGCGCCGGGTCTCCCGGGCGGCCGGGTTCAACCTCGGGATGAACCAGGGCGACATCGCCGGCGCCGGGATCGCCGCGCACCTGCACCAGCACGTGGTGCCGCGGTGGCCCGGCGACCAGAACTTCATGCCGGTGATCGGGCGCACCAAGACGCTGCCCGAGCTGCTGACCGACACCCGCGCCCTGCTGGCCGAGGCCTGGGGCTGAGGACCGGGCGTCGGCCGACGCCGGGCTACTTCTTCTTGCCCACCGCCTTCTCGACGGCGTGGATCGCCTGGCCCGCGGCGTCGGCCTTGTCGCGCTTGGCCCCGCGCTTCTCCTTCAGCGACTTCCCGGACTTCTTCGACATGGCTTGACGCGGTGACTTGTCGTTCATGGCGGGTCCCGTCGGTGGAGGGCCTGGTTGGCCCCGTCCACCGACACTACGCCTGGTGCGCCGGGCCGGGCGTCGGCGCGAGCGCGGGGGACCGATAGCCTGCGGGGACCATGTTGGAGAGGTTCAAGGGATTCTGGCAGGGCGTCGTGCTGATGCCCTTCGTCCGCCTCTTCCTGCGCCTGGGCATCAGCCCCGACACGGTCACGCTGGTGGGCACCCTCGGGGTGGCGGCGGGTGCGCTGGTCTTCTTCCCCCAGGGGATGCTGCTGACCGGGGTGCTGGTGATCACCGCGTTCGTCTTCAGCGACCTCGTCGACGGGCAGATGGCGCGGATGTCCGGGCGGACCTCGTCGTTCGGGGCGTTCTGGGACTCCACGCTGGACCGGATCGGCGACGGCGCCGTCTTCGGCGGCCTGGTGCTCTACTTCGCCGGGCCCGGGGACAACTACCTCTACCTCTGCCTCTCGCTGTACTGCGTGGTGATGGGTGCGGTCACCTCCTACGCCCGCGCCCGCGCCGAGTCGCTGGGGATGGACGCCCGCGGCGGGATCGCCGAGCGCGCCGACCGGCTGGTGCTGATCCTGGTGGCGACCGGGCTCGGCGCCATCTTCGGGCTGATCTGGCTCACCTACGTCGCGCTGTGGATCCTGGCGGTGGCCAACACCGTCACGGTCGTCTTCCGGATCCGCAAGGTGCACCGGCAGGCCATGGCGGCCGACGTCGCCGCGGCGGGTCCGCCCGCGGCCTGAGCTGCTGCCCGAGCGGCGGCCCGAGGGTGCGGCGGGCGTCCGAGCGGGCGTCCGAGCGGGCGTCCGAGCGGGCCACCGGGCCGCGGTGACGGCGGGGCCGGGACCCGTGGCCCGGTGGGGGCGGGGGTGGGACGCCGGACGTACGATCGAGGCATGTCCGAGAACGAGAACCAGACCGCCGCCACCACCTCGCAGACGGGGTCGGACCGCGTCAAGCGCGGCATGGCCGAGATGCTCAAGGGCGGCGTGATCATGGACGTGGTCACCGCCGACCAGGCCAAGATCGCCGAGGACGCGGGCGCCGTCGCGGTGATGGCGCTCGAGCGCGTCCCGGCCGACATCCGCGCCCAGGGCGGCGTGGCCCGGATGAGCGACCCCGACATGATCGAGGGCATCCAGGCCGCCGTGTCGATCCCGGTGATGGCCAAGGCCCGGATCGGCCACTTCGTCGAGGCGCAGGTGCTGCAGAGCCTCGGGGTCGACTACGTCGACGAGTCCGAGGTGCTGACCCCCTCCGACTACACCCACCACATCGACAAGTGGGCCTTCACCGTCCCCTTCGTCTGCGGGGCCACCAACCTCGGCGAGGCGCTGCGACGCATCAACGAGGGCGCGGCCATGGTCCGCTCGAAGGGCGAGGCCGGCACCGGCGACGTCTCCAACGCGGTGATGCACATGCGCACCATCCGCGGCGAGCTCCGCCGGCTGGCCGGGCTCGACGAGCAGGAGCTCTACGTGGCCGCCAAGGAGATGCAGGCGCCGTACGCCCTGGTCCGCGAGGTCGCCGAGCGCGGCTCGCTGCCCGTGGTGCTCTTCACCGCCGGCGGCATCGCCACCCCGGCCGACGCGGCGATGATGATGCAGCTCGGCGCCGACGGCGTCTTCGTCGGCTCGGGCATCTTCAAGTCCGGCAACCCCGCCGAGCGCGCCGAGGCGATCGTCAAGGCGACCACCTTCCACGACGACCCGGACATGATCGCCAAGGTCTCCCGCGGGCTCGGCGAGGCGATGGTCGGCATCAACGTCGAGGAGCTCCCCGAGCCGCACCGGCTCGCCCAGCGCGGCTGGTAGCCCGGCGTACCACCAGCCCCACCTGCCCCGGGAATCCCCGCTCAGGCGGGTATTCCCCGACTCCGCGCGCCCTGCACGGCGCGCGAACCCCGGGAACCGCCCACCCAGTACGCCGCCGGTCGGCCGCCGGACCGGTCTGGCGGCCCGTCGGGGCCCCGGTGGGTGCGCTCGCCGGGGGTCCCCCGGCGGTGGGGGGTGCCGCGGGGCCCGCCGGCCCCACTGGCCCCATGACTCCCGGGAATCCCCGCCCGAGCGGGGATTCCCCGACTCCGCGCGCCCTGCAGGGCGCGCGAACCCCGGGAACCGCCCACCTAGTGCGCTGGCGGGTGGACCGCCGGCCCCGCACACCCACCCCCGGTGGTGCGGCGCGTGCGCACCGGGGCCGGACCTGGTTCACGACAGCTCCCTCCTAGGATCGGGCGGTGACGCAGCCCCCCGCCGCACCCCCCGCCGCACCCCCCGCCCCACGCCCGCCCCGACGCCCGCCGCACCTCCCGCAACGGCCTCCGCCCGGCGCCGGACCCCGGGCCCGACCGTCGGCGTGCTGGCCCTGCAGGGCGACGTGCGTGAGCACGTCGTCGCGCTGGAGGCGCTCGGCGTGGCCGCGGTACGCGTGCGCCGCGTCGAGGAGCTGGACCGGTGCGACGCGCTCGTCCTGCCGGGCGGGGAGTCCACCACGATCGCGCGGCTGGCCCGCACCTTCGACCTCCTGGAGCCGCTGCGCGAGCGCATCGCGGGCGGCCTGCCCGTGCTCGGCACCTGCGCCGGGATGATCCTGCTCGCCGACCGCGTCCTGGACGGCGAGCCGGGCCAGCAGACCTTCGGCGGGCTCGACGTGACCGTGCGCCGCAACGCCTTCGGCCGCCAGGTCGCCTCCTTCGAGACCGACCTGACGATGACCGGCCTGGCCGACCCCGTGCACGCCGTCTTCATCCGCGCCCCGTGGGTCGAGGAGGTCGGGCCCGGGGTCGAGGTGCTCGCCCGGGCCGCCGGCCACGTCGTCGCCGTACGCCAGGGCCCGCTGCTGGCCACCTCGTTCCACCCCGAGGTCGGCGACGACCTGCGCATCCACCGGGTCTTCCTCGACGGGCTCGGCGCCGGGGTCTGAGCCCGCCGCCCGAGACCCGCCCGCGGAGGTAGGCTCGGGACCGGCCTCCGGGCCGCCACCGCACCCGACCGTCACCGCACCCAGGACTGAAGAGGGACCGCATGTCAGGCCACTCCAAGTGGGCGACCACGAAGCACAAGAAGGCCATCGTCGACGCCAAGCGCGGCAAGATGTTCGCCAAGCTGGTCAAGAACGTCGAGGTCGCGGCGCGGATGGGCGGTGGTGACCTGTCGGGCAACCCCACGCTCTACGACGCGGTCCAGAAGGCCAAGAAGGCCTCGGTGCCCAACGACAACATCGACCGCGCGCTCAAGCGCGGCTCCGGCGCCGAGACCGGCGGGGCCGACTACCAGACGATCATGTACGAGGGCTACGGCCCCGGCGGCGTGGCCATGCTCATCGAGTGCCTGACCGACAACAAGAACCGGGCCGCGATGGAGGTCCGCACCGCGATGAACCGCAACGGCGGCTCGCTGGCCGACCCCGGCTCGGTGTCGTTCCTGTTCCACCGCAAGGGCGTCGTGGTGGTCCCGGTGCACCAGGAGGGTCGCGAGGTCGACGAGGACACCGTCCTCGAGGCCACGCTCGAGGCCGGCGCCGAGGACGTCTCGGACCTCGGTGAGGTCTTCGAGGTGCTCTCCGAGCCCACCGACCTGATCGCGGTACGCACCGCGCTGCAGGTCGCCGGCGTCGACTACGACTCCGCCGAGGCGGAGTTCCGCCCCGACATGCAGGTCCAGCTCGACGAGGACGCCGCCGGCAAGGTGCTGCGCCTGGTCGACGTGCTCGAGGACCTCGACGACGTGCAGAACATCTACGCCAACTTCGACATCACCGACGAGGTCATGGAGCAGCTGCAGGAGGCGTGAGCCCCTCCCCGGGCGTGTCGGCGCGCGCCGTGTCGGCGCCGCCGGATAGCGTTCCGTGCGAACACACGTTCGGACGACGGGAGGTGGGCAGGTGCGGGTGCTCGGGATCGACCCCGGCCTGACGCGCTGCGGGATGGGCGTCGTCGACGGCGAGACCGGTCGGCCGCTGACCCTGGTCGACGTGAACGTCCTGCGCACCTCGGCGGACCTGCCGGTGCCCCAGCGGCTGGTGACCATCGAGCGCGGCGTGCAGGCCTGGATCGAGGAGCACCGCCCCGACGCGGTCGCCATCGAGCGGGTCTTCGCCCGCTCCGACGTCAGCACCGTGATGGGCACCGCCCAGGCCAGCGGCGTGGCGATGGTGGTCGCGGCGCGGATGGGCCTCCACGTCGCGCTGCACACCCCCAGCGAGGTCAAGGCCGCCGTCTCCGGCAACGGTCGCGCCACCAAGCAGCAGGTCGGGATGATGATCACCCGCATCCTGCGCCTGGACGCACCACCCAAGCCGGCCGACGCCGCCGACGCCCTCGCGCTGGCCGTCACCCACATCTGGCGCGGGGGCGCCCAGGCGCGCCTCGCCGCCGCGACGGCCGCGGCCGCCGCGGCCAACCCGCCCGCCCGTCCCCGTGTCGCAGCCACCCCCGGGAGGACCCGTTGATCGCCTTCGTCCACGGCACCGTGGCCGAGATCGGCCCGACCAGCGCCGTCCTCGAGGTCGGCGGTGTCGGTCTCGAGCTGATGTGCAACCCCGGCACCCTCGCCGCCCTGCGCACCGGCCAGGCCGCGCACCTGCCCACCTCGATGGTCGTCCGCGAGGACTCGCTGACCCTGTTCGGCTTCGCCGACGCCGACGAGAAGCAGGTCTTCGAGCTCGTCCAGACCGCCTCCGGGGTCGGGCCCAAGCTGGCCCAGGCGATGCTCGCGGTGCTCGCCCCCGACGACCTGCGCCGCGCCGTGTCGACCGAGGACGTCAAGACCCTGACCCGCGTGCCGGGGGTCGGTCAGAAGGGCGCCCAGCGGATCATCCTGGAGCTCAAGGACCGCCTCGGCGGCCCGACGGGTGCTCGCCCCGCGCTCACCCCCGCCCCTGGCGAGGCCTGGCGCGAGCAGGTGCGCCAGGGCCTGGTCGGCCTGGGCTGGCCCGCCCGCGACGCGGAGGTCGCCCTCGACGCCGTCGCCCCCGAGGCCGGCCCGCAGCCCGACGTCGCCGCCCTGCTCCGCGCGGCGCTGCGCACCCTGAGCAGGACCTGACGTGCACGAGCAGGAGCTCGGTGCGCTCGAGGAGGCGCACCTGCAGCGGATGACGGGAGGCTCCGCGCTGACCGCCGCCGAGGCCGAGGGCGACGAGCGCGCGGTCGAGGCCGCGCTGCGCCCCCGCTCGCTCGACGAGGTCGTCGGCCAGGCCCGCGTGCGCGAGCAGCTCGGGCTGGTGCTCGAGGCCGCCCGGATGCGCGACAAGCCACCGGACCACGTGCTGCTCTCCGGGCCGCCCGGCCTGGGCAAGACGACCCTGGCGATGATCATCGCCCACGAGATGTCCTCGCCGCTGCGGCTGACCAGCGGGCCCGCGATCACCCACGCCGGCGACCTCGCCGCCATCCTGTCGGGGCTCAACGAGGGGGACGTGCTCTTCGTCGACGAGATCCACCGGATGTCGCGGCCGGCCGAGGAGATGCTCTACATGGCCATGGAGGACTTCCGCGTCGACGTGGTCATCGGCAAGGGCCCCGGCGCGACCGCCATCCCGCTGGAGATCCCGCCCTTCACCCTGGTCGGGGCCACCACCCGCGCCGGGCTGCTGCCGGGCCCGCTGCGCGACCGGTTCGGGTTCACCGCGCGCCTGGAGTTCTACGAGCCCGACGAGCTCGACCTCATCCTGCGCCGCTCGGCCGGGCTGCTCGGCGTCGACCTGGCCGGCGACGGTTCCGCCGAGATCGCCTCGCGGTCCCGGGGCACCCCCCGCATCGCCAACCGGCTGCTGCGCCGCGTGCGCGACTACGCCCAGGTCCGCGCCGACGGCGTGGTCACGCACGACATCTCCCGCCGCGCCCTCGACCTCTACGAGGTCGACGAGCTCGGCCTGGACCGCCTCGACCGCGGCGTGGTCGACGTGCTCTGCCGCCGCTTCGGCGGGGGACCGGTCGGCGTGTCGACGATCGCGGTCGCGGTCGGCGAGGAGCGCGAGACCGTCGAGGAGGTCGCCGAGCCCTTCCTCGTGCGGATCGGCTTCCTGGCCCGTACGCCCCGCGGGCGCGTGGCCACCGCCGCCGCCTGGCGCCACCTGGGCCTGGTCCCCCCGGCCTCGAGCCTGCCGGAGGCCGTCGAGGCCGACGGGCCCGTCCCGGACGCCGACGCGACCCTGTTCGAGGACTGATGGGTCACCCGTCTGGGTGCTCCGGCTAGAGTGACCTGTCGGCCCTCGGCGCCCCTCGGCGCGGGTCGGACCACCCGTACCCGACGACCTCGAGAGGTTGTGCTGTGTCACAGCTCGTCAACCTGTTGCCGATCGTGGGGCTCGTCCTCATCTTCTGGCTGCTGATCCTGCGCCCCGCGCAGAAGCGCCAGAAGGAGATGCGCGCCCTCCAGGCGTCGCTGGCCCCCGGTGACGAGGTGCTCCTGGGCTCCGGCCTGATCGGCACCCTTCGCTCGTTCGACGACGACCGCGCCCAGGTGGAGGTCGCCCCCGGCGTCCAGGTCACCGTCGTGCGCGGCTCGATCGCGGCCCGCACCACCGCCACGCTCGACGGCCCCCTCGACCGCCCCCACGACGACCCGGCGGACACCACGCGTCCCGAGGACGTCTGAGGTGGCGCGTCGCAGGCCCAACCCGCTGCGCACGCTGACGGTGTTCTTCGTCCTCGTGGCGGTGTCGTACGGCCTCGTCGCCGTCGCCGCGAGCTGGACCCCGCGCCTGGGGCTCGACCTCCAGGGCGGCACCCAGATCACGCTCCAGGCCGAGGGCGACCCCGACAGCGAGAACCTGGACGAGGCCCGGGCCATCATCGACCAGCGGGTCAACGGCTCCGGCGTCGCCGAGGCCGAGGTCACCACCCAGGGCGGTGACCAGATCGTGGTCGAGGTGCCGGGCGAGAACCAGCGCGACCTCGTCGACACCGTCAGCCGCCAGGCCCAGCTGCGGTTCCGGCTCGTGGCCTGCTCCGACTCCAGCCCCTGCGGCGCGGCGGCGACCAGCCCCGTGCCCGGAGGCGACGCGCTGATCCCCGACGCCACCACGGGCGGCGGCAACGGCGGCAACGGCGGAGGCGGCGGCAACGGCGGAGGCGGCGGCAACGGCGGCAACGGCGGCGGCGAGGGGGCCGGCAGCAACGGCGGCAGCGTCAACCGCGCGCCCGTCGGCTTCTCCGACACCACCCCGGCCCCGTCCGACGACGAGTCCGCGGACCAGCAGCCGACCGACGAGCCCGCCACCGACGAGCCCGCCACCGGCGAGCCCACCGGCGAGCCCACGGACGAGCCCGCGACGGAGGAGCCCGCCGACCCGAACGCGGTCCAGCCCGTCGACGAGGCGCTCGCCTTCATGAACGACCCCGCGCCCGAGGCGGTGGAGCAGTTCAACTCCTTCACCTGCCGCGAGGACGGGGTGCTGCTGGACGCCGACGGCGAGCCGACCCGGCTGCCCGACGACTCGACCCAGCCGCTCGTGGCCTGCTCCGAGCCCGAGGGGACCGTGGGCAGCACCGACTACGTCCCGGCGCAGAAGTACCTGCTCTCCGAGGCCGTCATCCAGGGCACGTCGCTGACCGACGCCTCGGCCGGCATCCCGCAGGGCCAGCTCCAGTGGGTGGTCAGCCTGCAGCTCGGCGGTGACGCCGTCGACGCGTTCGGCACCATCTCGCGCCAGCTCGTCGGCACCGGCCAGCAGTTCGCGGTCGTCCTCGACGGGGCGGTCATCTCCGCGCCGACCATGGAGGGCGTGATCCCGAACGGGCAGGCCCAGATCAGCGGCGACTTCGACGAGGTCAGCGCGACCAGCCTCACCACGAGCCTGCAGTACGGCGCGCTGCCGATCGCGTTCAGCGACGACCCGAACGTGGTCAACGTCGGCCCGACCCTGGCCGGCAACCAGCTCGGCGCGGGCATCCTCGCCGGCCTGATCGGGCTCGCCCTGGTGATGGTCTACTGCATGGTCTACTACCGCGGGCTCGGGCTGGTCATCATCGCCTCCCTGCTCGTGGCGGGCGCGGTGACGTACTCCAGCGTCCTGCTGCTCGCCGAGGCGGCCGGCTTCACGCTGACCCTGCCCGGCATCGCGGGCCTGATCGTCGCGGTCGGCATCACCGCGGACTCCTTCATCGTCTACTTCGAACGCATCCGTGACGAGATGCGCGACGGCAAGTCGATGCGGGTGGCCGTGGAGTCGGCCTGGCCGCGCGCCCGGGCCACCTGCGTGGCCGCCGACGCGGTCTCCATCCTGGCCGCGGTCGTGCTCTACATCTTCGCCGCCGGCGTGGTGAAGGGCTTCGCGGTGGCGCTCGGGCTGTCCACGATCATCGACCTCATCGTGTTCTTCTACTTCACCAAGCCCATGGTCTCCTCGCTGGCCCGGATGACGTTCTTCAACTCGGGGCACCGCTTCTCCGGGCTGTCGGACGAGACGCTCGGCCTGGACACCACCACCACGACCGCACCGGCCACGCGCGACGACGTCGTCGGCGTAGGAGGGAGAGCCTGATGGGCAGGTACTCACGGCTGGGCCACGACCTCTACACCGGTCGCCGCTCGTACGACTTCGTGGGCCGCACGTGGCTCTGGTACTCCGTCTCGGCGGTGCTGCTGACGATCGCGATCAGCGGGCTGCTGGTGCGGGGGCTCAACCTCGGCATCGAGTTCACCGGCGGCGCGCAGTACACCGTCTCGCTGCCGGCCGCGCAGGCCACCCAGGACACCGCCGACGAGCTGCGCGCGGCGGTGGCCGGCACCGGCATCGCCGAGGCCTCGGCGCCGATCGTGACGACCTCGGGCGACCAGGCCGTGCAGGTGCAGACCGAGACGCTCACCGACGAGGAGAGCGCCGAGGTGGTCCAGGTCGTCCTGGACGTCACCGGTGCCGCCGCCGGCGACATCTCGCAGGAGGAGATCGGCCCCAGCTGGGGCGCCGACATCGCCGAGCGGGCCCTGCTCGGCATCGGGGTGTTCCTCGTCCTGGTCGCCCTGATGATCTGGGCCTACTTCCGCGAGTGGAAGATGTCGGTCGCCGCGCTCGTCGCGCTCGTCCACGACGTGGTCGTCACGATCGGCATCTACGCGATCGTCGGCTTCGAGGTGACCCCGGCCAGCGTCACCGGGCTGCTGACCATCCTCGGCTTCTCGCTCTACGACACCGTGGTCGTCTTCGACAAGGTGCGCGAGAACACCCGCAACCTGCCCGCGCTGAAGATGTCCTACAGCCAGGGCGCCAACCTCGCCGTCAACCAGACCGTGGTCCGCTCGATCAACACCTCGATCGTGGCGCTGCTGCCGGTCGGCGCGATCCTCTACATCGGGGCCGTGCAGCTCGGAGCGGGCGCGCTCAAGGACCTCTCGCTGGCGCTGTTCATCGGGATGGCGGTCGGGGCGTACTCCTCGATCTTCATCGCCACCCCGCTCGCGGTGCAGCTCAAGCGGCACGAGCCCGACGTCGTGCAGGCCGAGAACCGCGCCAAGGCCCGGGCCCGCGCGGCCGACCCGTACGCCGTCGTCCCGGCCTACGCCGAGGGCATGGCGGTCACCGACGAGCCCGGCGAGGACCTCGGCGAACCCGCCGTGGGCGGCCAGGAGGCGACGGGTGCGGGCGGTCCCGCAGCCGGTCCGCGCACCGCGCCGCCGCGGCGTCCCGAGGCGGCCGGCAAGGGCCGTACGGTCCCGCCCGCGCGCGGACCCGTCTCCGACAGCGGGGCCTCGGGGCGGCGCCAGCCCACCCGCCGTCCGCGCTCCAAGCGCGACACGTGAGCGCCCTCGAGCGCGGCGGGGCCGCCCTGGACCGTCTGGTCGTGGACGTGGCGGACTTCCCCGAGCCGGGGATCGTGTTCAAGGACATCACCCCGGTGCTGGCCGACCACGACGCGCTGCTCGCGGTCGTCGGCGGCCTGGCCACGGCCGGGCGCGACGACGACGGCGGGGTCCGGGTCGACAAGGTCGTGGGGATGGAGGCGCGGGGCTTCATCCTCGGGCCCCCGGTCGCGCTCGACCTCGGCGTCGGGTTCGTCCCGGTCCGCAAGGCCGGCAAGCTGCCGCGCGGGTCGCACGCGGTCACCTACGCGCTGGAGTACGGCGAGGCGACCCTCGAGCTGCACCACGACGCCGTACGGCCCGGCGAGCGGGTGCTGCTCGTCGACGACGTGCTGGCCACCGGCGGCACGGCCGCGGCGACCCGGGAGCTGGTCGAGCGGTGCGGGGGAGTGGTGGTCGCGCTGGCGGTGCTGCTCGAGCTGACCTTCCTGCCCGGCCGCGGGGCCGTGGCCGGCGTCCCGGTCACCGCGCTCCGGCCGGTCTGAGCCGTGCCGGGCACCCCCTAGGATGGGGTGATGGACGAGGAGCAGACCGTCACGCGCGACCGCGCGGACGAACCTGTCCCGACCCAGGCGGCGACTCCTGCGCCGTCGCCGGAGCGTCCTGACGGCGGCAGCGTCACCGCCACCCCGCCGTCGGCGCGCGGGATGCGCGCCCGGCTGGCCCGGATGGGCACCCGCAACCAGCCCGGCAACCCGGTCCTCGAGCCGCTGCTGCGCGCGGTGCGGGCCAACCACCCGAAGGCCGACCTGGCGCTGATCGAGCGGGCGTACACGATCGCCGAGGAGCTGCACCGCACGCAGACCCGCAAGAGCGGGGACCCCTACATCACCCACCCGCTCGCGGTGACCACCATCCTGGCCGAGATCGGGATGACCGAGTCGACGCTCTGCGCGGCGCTGCTCCACGACACCGTCGAGGACACGCCCTACACCCTCGAGCAGGTGACCTCGGACTTCGGCGAGGAGGTCGCACGCCTGGTCGACGGCGTGACCAAGCTGGACAAGGTCAAGTACGGCGACTCGGCGCAGGCCGAGACGATCCGCAAGATGATCGTCGCGATGTCGCGCGACATCCGGGTGCTCGTCATCAAGCTGGCCGACCGGCTGCACAACATGCGCACGCTGCGCTACGTACGCCAGGAGACCCAGGAGCGGGTCGCCCGCGAGACGCTCGACATCTACGCCCCGCTGGCCCACCGGCTGGGCATGAACACCATCAAGTGGGAGCTCGAGGACCTCGCGTTCGCGACGCTGCACCCGAAGATCTACGACGAGATCGTCCGGATGGTCGCGGTCCGCGCGCCCTCGCGCGACCAGTTCCTCTCCGAGGTGATCAGCCAGGTCGAGAACGACCTGCGCGAGGCCAAGGTCAAGGCGACGGTCACCGGGCGGCCCAAGCACTACTACTCGATCTACCAGAAGATGATCGTCGGGGGCCGCGAGTTCTCCGACATCTACGACCTGGTCGGCATCCGCGTGCTCGTCGACGAGGACCGGGACTGCTACTCGGTGCTCGGCGTGCTCCACTCCCGGTGGAACCCGGTGCTGGGGCGGTTCAAGGACTACGTCGCGATGCCGAAGTTCAACATGTACCAGTCGTTGCACACCACCGTGATCGGGCCGTCGGGCAAGACCGTCGAGATGCAGATCCGCACCTTCGCCCAGCACCGCCGGGCCGAGTACGGCGTCGCGGCGCACTGGAAGTACAAGGAGGACGGCCGGGCCGGCCTGGAGACCGAGAAGCGCGGCGACATGGACGACATGTCCTGGGTGCGCCAGCTGCTCGACTGGCAGAGCGAGGTCGAGGACCCCGGGGAGTTCCTGGAGTCGCTGCGCTTCGAGATCAACCGCGCGGAGACGTACGTCTTCACCCCGCGCGGCGACGTGATCGCGCTGCCGGCCGGCGCCACCCCGGTCGACTTCGCCTACGCCGTGCACACCGAGGTCGGGCACCACACGATCGGGGCCCGGGTGAACGGGCGCCTGGTGCCGCTGGAGTCGACGCTGGACAACGGCGACGTGGTCGAGGTGTTCACCTCCCGCTCCGCCGACGCCGCCCCCTCCCGCGACTGGCTGGGCTTCGTGAAGTCGCAGCGGGCCCGCTCGAAGATCCGGCAGTGGTTCACCAAGGAGCGCCGCGAGGAGGCCATCGAGCGCGGCAAGGACCAGCTCGCGCGGATGATGCGCAAGGAGGGCCTGCCCCTCAAGCGGCTGCTGACCCACGAGTCGCTGCGCGCCGCCGCCGGGCACTTCCACCAGCAGGACGTCTCGGCGCTCTACGCCGCGGTGGGGGAGAACAACATCTCCGCCCAGGCCGTGGTGCGCTGGGTGGTCGACCTGCACGGCGGCAACGACGGGGCCCAGGAGGACCTCGCCGAGGCCGTCACGATCACCGGGCGCCGGGGCCGCGGCCGGCCCAAGGCCTCCAGCGGCGGCGACTCCGGGGTCATGGTCAAGGGCGCCGCCGACGTGTGGGTCAAGCTCGCCAAGTGCTGCACGCCGGTCCCGCCCGACGAGATCCTCGGCTTCGTGACCAAGGACAGCGGCGTCTCGGTGCACCGCCAGGACTGCCCCAACGCCTCCTCGCTGCGCAAGCAGCCCGAGAAGGTGCTCGAGGTCGAGTGGGCGCCCACGGCGCAGTCCATGTTCCTGGTCAACATCCAGGTCCAGGCCCTGGACCGCGCCCGGCTGCTCTCCGACATCACCATGGCGCTCTCCGACGCCCACGTGAACATCCTCTCGGCCACGCTCAGCACCGGCCGCGACCGCGTCGCCACCTCCCGCTTCACCTTCGAGATGGCCGAGACCAAGCACCTCGACCAGGTGCTGCGCACCGTGCGTACGGTCCCGGGCGTGTTCGACGCCTACCGCGTCACGCAGTAGCGCGGGCGGTCTTGACGGGCAGGTCTCGAACATGTCGGGCTTTGCAAAGCCCGACAAGCTCGGAAGTCCCCGGCCGGCCGGGGACTTCGCGGCCCCCACGCCCAGGGACTTCCCGCCCGCCCCGCCCGACGAACCGCCGGCGTCAGCCCGAGTAGTCGGCGGCGGCCTTGCGGGCCATGTCGAGGAACGCCTGGCGGGAGGCGAGGTCGTCCTCGAGGCGCTTGACGCGCTTGTCGTCCCCGGCCGCCCGGGCCTTCTCGCGGTCGGCCTCGACGCCGGCGATCGCGGCCTCGAGCTTGGCGACCATGTCGTCGGCGCGGGCGGACTTCTCGGGGTCCGAGCGCTTCCACTTCTCGTCCTCGACCGACCGGATGGCCTGCTCGACCTTGCGGATGCGGCCCTCGAGCTCCTGGACGCGGTCGCGGGGGACCTTGCCGGCCTCGTCCCACTTGTCGGCCAGGTCGCGGAAGGCGCGCTTGGCGGCCTCGCCGTCGGTGACCGGCAGCAGGGCCTCGGCCTGGAGGATCAGCGCGTCCTTGACCACGGCGTTGGCGGCGTACTCCTGGTCCAGCTCGGCGTTGGCCGCGTCCCGGGCGCCGAAGAACTGGTCCTGGGCTCCGCGGAAGCGCTTCCACAGCGCCTCGTCGACCGACTTCGGCGCGGGTCCGGCGGCCTTCCAGTCGCGCATCAGGTCGCGGTAGCGGCCCGAGGTCGGGCCCCAGTCGGTGCTGGTGGCCAGCGACTCGGCCTCCACGGCCAGGCGCTCCTTGACCACCTGGGCGCCGCCGCGCTTCTCGTCCTGCTCGGCGAAGTGCTGCTTGCGGCGCTTGCCGTACGCCGACCGGGCCGCGGAGAACCGCTTCCACAGGGCGTCGTCGGAGGGGCGGTCGATGCGGGGCAGCACCTTCCACTGCTCCAGCAGGTCGCGCAGCCGCGTCGAGCCGTGCCGCCAGTCGTCGCCGGCCGCGACCTTCTCGGCCAGCTCGACCAGGTCCTCCTTGGCCTTCTTCGCCTCGGCGTTGCGCTGCGCCTTCTCGGCCTTCCGGGCGCTGCGCTGCTGCGCGAGCACCGGGCCGAGGGAGTCCAGGCGGGCGGTCAGCGAGGCCAGGTCGCCCACGGCGCTGGCCTCCACCAGCGACGCCCGGACGGTCTTCACCCGGTCGGCGGCCTCCTCCGGGGACAGCACGCCGGAGCGGATCCGCTGGTCGAGGAGGTGCACCTCGGTCTCCAGGGCGGTGAAGCGCTCGACGTAGAACGCCATCGCCTCCTCGGGGGTGCCCTCGGGGTACTGACCGACGGCGCGCTCGCCGCCCGCCGCGGTGCGCACGTACACGGTGCCGGTGTCGTCGACCCGGCCCCACTCGCTGCTCGTCACTGCCGATCCTCTTCGTCGCGGTCGTCTCGTGCTGGTGTCGCCGGTCAGCATGCTAGTGGTCGCACCGCCGCGGAGCGGGTCCGGCGGGGGACGCTAGCCTGCGGGGGTGTTGATCGCCGGCTTCCCCGCAGGTCCCTGGGGCACCAACTGCTACGTCGCCGCCACCGGACCGGGCAGCGAGTGCGTGGTCGTCGACCCCGGCATGGACGCCACCGCCGGGGTCGTCGAGCTGGTGCGCGAGCACCGGCTGAAGCCGGTCGCGGTGCTGGTCACCCACGGCCACGTCGACCACATGTGGTGCGTCGCGCCGGTCGCGGGCACCTACGACGCCACCGCCTGGGTCCACCCCGCGGACCGGCACCTGCTGACCGACCCGATGGCCGGGATGTCGCCGGAGACCACGCAGATGCTGCTCGGCGGCGCCCACGAGTGGGCGGAGCCCGACGACGTGCGCGAGCTGGCCGACGGCCAGGACCTCGAGCTGGCCGGCCTGCGGTTCGTCGTGGACCACACCCCCGGGCACACCGCCGGGTCGGTGACGTTCCGGGCGCCGTACGACGTCGCGACCGACGTCTCGCAGGTCATGTTCGCCGGCGACCTGCTCTTCGCCGGCTCGATCGGGCGCACCGACCTGCCCGGGGGCGACCACCCCACGATGCTGCGCAGCCTGAGCAGCAAGGTGCTGACCCTGCCCGACGACGTCGTCGTGCTCCCCGGGCACGGCGAGCAGACCTCGATCGGTCGCGAGCGCGCCACCAACCCGTACCTGCTCGACCTCCAGGAGCGCTGAGCCCCCGTGCCCAAGCCCACCCCGCTCAGCGGGTTCCCCGAGCTGCTGCCCGCCCAGCGGGTCGTCGAGCAGCGGGTCGTCGACACGCTGCGCCACGTCTTCGAGCTGCACGGCTTCGCCGGCATCGAGACCCGGGCGGTCGAGCCGCTCGACACGCTGCTGACCAAGGGGGAGACCTCGAAGGAGGTCTACGTCCTCCGTCGGCTGCAGGAGCAGGAGGGCCGCGACGCCGGCCTGGGGCTGCACTTCGACCTCACCGTCCCCTTCGCCCGGTACGTCGTGGAGAACGCCGGTCGACTCGACTTCCCGTTCCGCCGCTACCAGGTGCAGAAGGTCTGGCGCGGCGAGCGCCCCCAGGACGGCCGCTACCGCGAGTTCACGCAGGCCGACATCGACGTCGTCGGACGCGACACGCTGTCCTTCCACCACGACGTCGAGGTGGCCCGGGTGATGCTGGACGCGCTGCGCCGCATCGACTTCCTGCCCGGCTTCCGGCTGCAGGTCAACAACCGCAAGCTCCTCGAGGGCTACTTCCGGGGCCTCGGCCTGGACGACCCCGCCCCGGCGATGACGGCCGTCGACAAGCTCGACAAGCAGTCGCCGGAGGCGGTGACCGCGCTGCTGGTCGAGGGCGGGATGGACGAGGACGTCGCCCGCCGCTGCCTGGCGATCGCGGCGATCTCGAGCGCCGACACCTCCTTCGTCGACCAGGTGCGCGCCCTCGGCGTCTCGCACCCGCTGCTCGAGGAGGGCCTGACCGAGCTGGCCGCCGTGGTCGAGGGCTGCGCCTCGCTCGTCGGCCCCCGCGTCGAGGTCGTCGCCGACCTCAAGATCGCCCGCGGCCTGGACTACTACACCGGCACCGTCTTCGAGACCCGGATGCGTGGGCACGAGCAGCTGGGCTCGATCTGCTCCGGCGGCCGGTACGACGCCCTGGCCACCGACGGCCGCACGACCTACCCGGGCGTGGGCATCTCGCTCGGCCTGAGCCGGGTGCTGGTGCCCCTGCTCACGCGCACCGGTCTCGTCGCGGACCGCTCCGTCCCGAGCGCCGTGCTGGTCGCGCTCACCGAGGACACCCCCGACGCCCGGGCGGCCGCCGAGTCCGTCGCCGACCTGCTGCGTGCACGCGACGTCGCCTGCGAGGTGGCCCCGACCGCCGCGAAGTTCGGCAAGCAGATCCGCTTCGCCGAGCGACGCGGCATCCCGTACGTCTGGTTCCTGCCGCGCCCGAGCGCCGCGGCACCCGAGATCCCGAGGGCGCCGACCCCGCCGCGGAGCAGGTCGAGCCGACCCACGAGGTCAAGGACATCCGCTCCGGCGAGCAGGTCACCGCCGACCCCGCCACCTGGACACCCCCCGCCGAGGACCTGCGCGCGCGCGTCCTGGGTCTCGAGACGCTCGCTGGCGCTCGCTCCTCGACCACCGGTGGGACGCCCGCTGGCGCTCGCTCCTCGACCACCGGTGGGACGCCCGCTGGCGCTCGCTCCTCGACCACCGGTGGGACGCTCGCTGGCGCTCGCTCCTCGACCACCGGTGGGACGCCCGCTGGCGCTCGTTCCTCGACCACCGGTGGGACGCCCGCTGGCGCTCGCTCCTCGACCACCGGTGGGACGCCCGCCGAGACACGTTCCTCGACCACCGGTGGGATGCCCGCCGAGACACGTTCCTCGATCAACGACACGGAGACACCATGATCCGCACCCACGACGCCGGCGCCCTGCGCGCCGAGCACGTCGGCCAGAGCGTCACCCTCGCCGGCTGGGTGGCCCGCCGCCGCGACCACGGCGGGGTCGCCTTCCTCGACCTGCGCGAGGCCAGCGGGGTGTGCCAGGTCGTCGTGCGCGACGAGTCCGTGGCCCACACCCTGCGCAACGAGTACTGCCTGAAGATCGTCGGCGAGGTCTCGCTGCGTCCCGAGGGCAACGCCAACCCGAACCTGCCCTCGGGCGAGATCGAGGTGATCGCGACCACGGTGGAGGTGCTCAACGCCGCCGCGACCCTGCCCTTCCCGATCGACGAGTCCGGCCACGGTGCCGGCGAGGTGGGGGAGGAGGCGCGCCTGCGCCACCGGTACCTCGACCTGCGGCGCGCCGGCCCGGCCGCCGCGCTGCGCCTGCGCAGCAAGGTCAACAAGGCCGCCCGCGACGTGCTGGACCGCCACGACTTCGTCGAGGTCGAGACGCCGACCCTGACCCGCAGCACCCCCGAGGGTGCGCGCGACTTCCTGGTGCCGGCCCGGCTGCAGCCCGGCAGCTGGTACGCCCTGCCGCAGAGCCCGCAGCTGTTCAAGCAGCTGCTGATGGTCGCCGGGATGGAGCGGTACTACCAGATCGCGCGCTGCTACCGCGACGAGGACTTCCGCGCCGACCGGCAGCCCGAGTTCACCCAGCTCGACATCGAGCTCAGCTTCGCCGACCAGGAGGACGTCATCGCCCTCATGGAGGACGTGCTCAGCGCGATGTGGGCGCTCATCGACGTGGACGTGCCCCGCCCGATCCCACGGATCACCTACGCCGAGGCGATGGCCCGCTTCGGGTCCGACAAGCCCGACCTGCGGATGGGCCAGGAGCTCGTGGAGTGCACCGCGTACTTCTCCGAGACCCCCTTCCGCGTCTTCCAGGCCGAGTACGTCGGCGCCGTGGTGATGCCCGGGGGCGCGAGCCAGCCGCGCAAGGTCCTCGACGCCTGGCAGGAGTGGGCCAAGCAGCGCGGCGCCAAGGGCCTGGCCTACGTCCTGGTGCAGCCCGACGGCGAGCTGACCGGCCCGGTGGCCAAGAACCTGTCCGACGACGAGAAGATTGGCCTGGCCGCGCACGTGGGCGCCGCCCCGGGCGACTGCGTCTTCTTCGCCGCCGGCGCCGCGAAGCCCAGCCGCGCCCTGCTGGGTGCCGCGCGCCTCGAGATCGGCCGCCGCGGCGGACTCATCGACGAGGACGCGTTCGCCTTCACCTGGGTCGTCGACGCCCCGATGTTCGAACCTGCCTCCGAAGCGGTCGCCAGCGGTGACGTGGCGGTCGGCTCGGGCGCCTGGACCGCGGTGCACCACGCCTTCACCGGGCCGAAGCCCGAGTTCGCCGACACCTTCGACACCGACCCCGGCAGCGCCCTGGCCTACGCCTACGACATCGTGTGCAACGGCAACGAGCTCGGGGGCGGCTCGGTGCGGATCCACCAGCGTGACGTGCAGGAGCGGGTCTTCGCGGTGATGGGCCTCTCCCCGGCCGAGGCGCAGGAGAAGTTCGGCTTCCTGCTGGACGCCTTCGCCTTCGGCGCGCCGCCCCACGGCGGCATCGCGGTGGGCATGGACCGGATCTGCGCCCTGCTCGCGGGGACCGACTCGATCCGTGACGTGATCGCCTTCCCGAAGTCCGGCGGCGGGTTCGACCCGCTCACCGCGGCCCCGGCGCCCATCACGCCCGAGCAGCGCAAGGACGCCGGTGTCGACGCCCGTCCGGGCAAGGACGTCCCGGCCTGACGCCCGGCGACCGTCGACCTTGCGGTCGGCGGGCGCACACCTCGAAGGGTGTTCCGCAACCAAACCGTTACGGCCGGGTAACCGGTTCCGGCCCGGACCTGACATAGGCTCCCGTGCGTCGCGGGTCACACCGGAGCGTGTGCCCCCTGCCCGACCGGACCCGTTCCCCACGTCCGTCCCCCCGTCGAGAAGAAGAGGTGTGCATGACCCTGCAGCCCGGTCTCGAGCCCGGCGTCGCCGCCGAGCGGCAGGACGCGGGTCGCGAGGACGACCCGCAGTCGGTCAAGAAGCTGGCCAGCAAGTCGCCCACCCAGATCGCCCTCCAGCGCCTGCGCAAGGACAAGGTCGCCGTCATCTGCGGCAGCATCCTGCTGCTCCTGGTCCTCGCGGCCCTGGCCGCGCCGCTGATCAGCAGGGCGCTCGGCATCTACCCCGAGATCAGCTCGCCGGGGGCCCCGAACCTGGGGGAGTCGCTGGACCAGTTCGGCTTCCCGGAGGTGGGCCCGCCCTACTACGCGTTCACCTGGGACCACCCGCTGGGCATCGCTCCCCGGATCGGCGTGGACAACCTGGCCAACCTGCTCTACGGGCTGCGGACCTCGCTGATGGTGGCCGTGCTCGCGACCGTGATCTCCACGGCCGTCGGGATCGCGATCGGCCTGATGGCCGGGTTCTCCCGCGGGTTCCTGGACCGGTTCCTGTCGTTCGTGATCGACCTGTTCCTGTCGTTCCCGTTCCTGCTGGGCGCGCTGACCCTGGCCCCGATCATCACCTCGCGGTTCAGCACCGACCTCGCGGCCCTGGGCCGGGCGCAGGTGCTCGGGCTGGTCGCGGTGCTGGTGCTCTTCGGCTGGATGTCCCTGGCCCGGCTGATCCGGGGCCAGGTGCTGTCGCTGCGCGAGCGGGAGTTCATCCAGAGCGCACAGGTGATCGGCGTGCCCACGCGGCGCATCCTGTTCAAGGAGCTCCTGCCCAACATGGTCGCGCCCATCGTGGTGGCCACCTCGCTGTCGCTGCCGGCCTACGTCGCCGCCGAGGCGGGGTTGTCCTACCTCGGCATCGGGATCACCGGACGCCCCTCGCTGGGCCAGACCATCCTGAACGCCACGCCGTACTACGACAGCTACGGCCTCTACCTGTGGGTCCCGGTCGGCGTCGTCGCCGTCCTGGTGCTCGCCCTGAACCTGCTCGGCGACTCCGTGCGAGACGCCTTCGACCCCCGCACCCGCCGGTGAACCTCACCGGCCGCGGCACGACCCCGACGGTGACCCCCACCCGAGGACGCACAACCCAATGAGAAAGGGTGGAGACACGATGCGGTTCAAGAAGCCGTTCATTGCGTTGACCAGCGCCAGCCTGCTGTCCCTGGCGGCCTGCGGCGGCAGCGGCGACGGGCCGAGCACCGGCTCGGAGAACGTCGACACGGAGAACCTCGCCAACACCGGCGACGCGACCGACCCCGATCGCCAGGGGCCGGCCGAGGTCGAGGGCGCCACCGAGGGCGGGACGGTCGACGTCCTCAGCGTCGACGGCGCGAACAGCCTCGACCCGTCGGAGGCGTACTACACGAACACCTCCTCGATCCTGCAGGGCCTGGTCACCCGCTCGCTGACCCAGCTGGACTACGACCCCGAGACCGGCCTGCAGGTGCTCATCCCCGACCTGGCGACCGACCTCGGCACGCCCAACGAGGACTTCACCGAGTGGACGTTCACGATCCGCGACGACGTGACGTACGAGAACGGCGACCCGGTCACCCCCGAGGACATCAAGTTCGGGATGCTCCGCTCGATGGACCGCACCGCCTTCCCCGAGGGCCCGGCGTTCTCCAACGACTACTTCGAGGGCGGCGACAAGTACGAGGGCCCCTACACCGGCGGCAACACCGACTTCGACGCCATCCAGATCGACGGCCAGGACATCACCATCACGATGGCCAGCCCCTTCCCGGACATGCCCTACTGGGGCACGTTCCCGGCGATGGGCCCGATCCCCGAGGGACCCGACACGACGCCGGCCAAGTACAAGCAGCGGCCGCTGGCCACCGGGCCGTACATGTTCGACGAGTACAACCCCGAGCGCAGCCTGACCCTGGTCCGCAACCCCGAGTGGGACGCCGCCACCGACCCCGGTCGCACGCAGTACCCCGACGAGTACGTCTTCGACTTCCAGCGCGACAGCGCCCAGATCGACGAGGTCCTGCTCGCGGACACCGGTGACGGCCAGACCACGCTGACCTACGACAACGTGCAGGCCTCGAACTACCCGACCTTCCAGTCCGACGCCGCCGACCGCCTGGTCGAGGGCGGGGCGCCGTGCACGTACTACATCGGGCCGGACTACCGGAAGATCCAGAGCAAGGAGGTCCGCGAGGCCCTCGTCTGGGCCATGCCGTACGAGGACATGGCCACGGCCCAGGGTGAGATCGCCGGGGTGACCCGGATCACCAACCCGACGAACCTGATGCCCCCGGGCATCCCCGGTCGCGAGACCTTCAACCCGGTCGAGGAGCACGAGCCCGGCACGACCGACCCCGAGCGTGCCAAGCAGATCCTCGAGGAGGCCGGCGAGGTCGGCTACGAGCTGAAGTTCCTCTTCGCCAACGACGACCCGAACTCCGTGGCGAAGAAGGACGTCCTGGTCCGTGCGTACGAGGAGGCCGGCTTCAAGGCCACCCCCGTCGCGACGACCCTCGCGGAGACCTCCACGCTCCGGGCCGATCCCGACACCAACATCAACCTGCGTGACTCCGGCTGGTGCTCGGACTGGCCCTCGGGCGGTTCCTGGTTCCCGCCGGTGCTGGGGTCGACCAACCTCAACGCCGAGGGTCTCGGCTCGAACTACGCCGCGTTCAACGAGCAGGACGTCGACGACCGCATCGCCGAGGTCGTCTCCGCCCCGGTCGAGGACCAGCCCGCGATGTGGAACGAGCTCGACCAGTACATCGCCGAGGAGTACCTCCCGGTCATCCCGTACGCCTACACCGGTGTCGCGATGGCGCACGGCTCGGCCATCGAGGGCTTCGAGGTCGACCAGAACCTCGGCATGCCCACCTGGAAGGACATGTGGGTCAACCAGGGCTGATGCCTGGCTGACCCGGACGTCAGTCCGACCACGACGAGCCGGTGGGGCGGGTCCTCGCAGACCCGCTCCACCGGCCCGCTCGTCCCACCCGGGGCCCGGTCGAGCACCGCTCCCGCAGCCCCTCCCGTCCTGCCAACGAAAGGCGAAACCGATGCTGGGATTCATCGTGCGCCGGATCCTCACCGCACTCCTGGTGATCTTCCTGACGTCGGTCTTCGTCTTCGTGCTGCTCTACAAGGGAGTCGCCAACCCGGCCGGTCCGGTCTGCGACGCCCAGGGGCGCTGCACCGCCGAGCGGCTGGCCGCGATCGAGAAGTCGATGGGTCTCAACGACCCGATCCTCGCCCAGTACGGCGAGTTCGCCTCGGGCGTCGTCGCCGGCCGCACGGTCACCTTCGGCGAGGCGGAGTACGACTGCCCCGCCCCGTGCCTGGGCGTCTCCTACGGCACCCGCGGCCTGATCACCGACGAGCTCGTCGAGCGGCTCCCCGCCACCATCTCGCTGGCCGTCGGGGCCTCGATCATCTACCTCGTCGTCGGCGTCACCCTCGGGGTCCTGGCCGCGAAGAAGCGGGGCACGGCCACCGACCGGCTGCTGGTCAGCTCCAGCCTCCTGGTCGCCTCGATCCCGTACTACCTGTTCTGCCTGCTGGCCTACATCTTCCTCACCCTGAAGTACCCCGTCTTCTCCGAGACCGGGTACCTGCCGATCACCGAGAACGTCGGCGCCTGGTTCCTGGCGATGCTGCTGCCGTGGCTGGTCCTCGGCCTCTTCTCCTCCTCCAACTACGCCCGGTTCACCCGCGGACAGATGGTGGAGACGCTCGGCGAGGACTACATCCGTACGGCCTCGGCCAAGGGCGTCAGCGCCAACAAGGTCGTCTTCGGCCACGCGCTGCGGGCGGCCATCGTGCCGATCGTGACCATCTTCGGCCTCGACTTCGCCGCCCTGCTCGGCGGCACCATCTTCACCGAGAAGATCTTCCAGATCGACGGGATCGGCCTGTGGGCGCTGGACGCCGTGACGCGCCCGCCGCTCGACTTCCCGGTGGTCATCGCCACCGTCCTGGTCGTGGCCGTGATCATCACCCTGGCCAACCTGGTCGTGGACATCGTCTACGGCTTCCTCGACCCCCGAGTGAGGATCTCGTGACGAGCGACACCGTGGTACCGGGCGCGCCCCTGCTCGAGGTGAGCAACCTGTCGGTGCGCTTCCCGACCCACGACGGCCTGGTCCAGGCCGTCAGCGACCTCAGCTACACCGTGCGCCGCGGCCAGACCCTCGGCATCGTGGGGGAGTCCGGCTCCGGCAAGAGCGTCTCCTCGATGGCGGTGCTCGGGCTGCACGACCCGAAGCAGACCCGCCTGGAAGGCTCGATCCGGATCAACGGCCGCGAGATCATCGGCGCTCCCGAGGCCACGCTGCGCGAGCTGCGCGGCAAGGAGGTCGCGATGATCTTCCAGGACCCGCTGACCGCGCTGCACCCGTTCTACTCGATCGGGCGCCAGATCACCGAGGCGTACCGGATCCACCACAAGGTCTCGAAGCAGGTGGCCCGCAAGCGTGCCGTCGAGGTGCTCGACCGGGTGGGGATCCCGCAGCCGCAGTCGCGCGTCGACGACTTCCCGCACCAGTTCTCCGGCGGCATGCGCCAGCGCGCGATGATCGCGATGGCGCTGGTCAACGATCCGACGCTGCTGATCGCCGACGAGCCGACCACCGCGCTCGACGTGACGGTGCAGGCGCAGATCCTCGACCTGCTGCAGGACCTCCAGCGCGAGTTCGACTCCGCGATCGTGATGATCACCCACGACCTCGGCGTGATCGCCGAGGTCGCCGACGACGTGCTGGTGATGTACGGCGGGCGCGCGGTGGAGAAGGGTCCCTGCAAGGAGATCCTGTCCCACCCCGAGATGCCCTACACGTGGGGCCTGCTGTCCAGCATCCCCGAGGTGACCGGCGACGTCGACGTGCCGCTGGTGCCGATCCCGGGCACCCCGCCGAGCCTGCTGAACCCCCCGTCGGGCTGCGCGTTCAACCCGCGCTGCACCTTCCGCGAGCAGGTCCCCGGCGACCTGTGCCGCACCGAGCTGCCCCCGCTGGTCCCCGGCGGACGGGGCCCCGGCCACGAGAAGCGGTGCCACCTGCCCGACCCCGACGCCGTCTTCGAGGCCACGCAGGCCGCGATCCTCCTCGAGGCCGGCCTCGACCCCCACGCCCGCACGACAGCGAAGGACGCACGGTGAGCGACGCGACCCCCGGCACCACCGGCCGGGCGCGGCCCCAGCACCCGGACCGTCTCGACCGCGGCCCACCAGGCCACCGCGGACGGCAAGCCCCTGCTGGAGGTGCGCAACCTGAAGAAGTACTTCCCGGTGCAGTCCTCCGGCCTGGTGCGTCGCACCGTCGGCAACGTGCAGGCCGTCGACGGCGTCTCGTTCACCGTGCAGTCCGGCCGGGCCCTGGGCCTGGTGGGGGAGTCCGGCTGCGGCAAGTCGACCCTGGGACGGCTGATCACCCGCCTCTACGAGCCCACCGCGGGCACCATCGACTTCGAGGGCCAGGAGATCGGGCAGCTCTCCAACAAGCAGATGCTGCCGATCCGGCGCGAGATCCAGATGATCTTCCAGGACCCGTACTCCTCGCTGAACCCCCGGCACACCGTCGGCACGATCGTCGGCACCCCGCTCGAGGTCCACAAGGTGGTGGCCAAGAACAAGATCCTGCCGCGGGTCCAGGAGCTGCTCGAGATCGTGGGGCTCAACCCCGAGCACTACAACCGCTACCCCAACGAGTTCTCCGGCGGCCAGCGCCAGCGCATCGGCATCGCCCGCGCCCTCGCGCTGCAGCCCAAGCTGCTGGTCGCCGACGAGCCGGTCTCCGCCCTCGACGTCTCGATCCAGGCGCAGGTGATCAACCTGCTCCAGGACGTGCAGCGCGAGTTCGGCATCGCGTTCCTCTTCATCGCCCACGACCTCGCGGTCGTCCGGCACTTCTGCCCCGAGGTCGCGGTGATGTACCTCGGCCGGATCGTGGAGGTCGCGGACCGCGAGACGCTCTACCACCACCCGCACCACCCGTACACCCAGGCGCTGCTCTCCGCGGTGCCCGAGGTGTCCCAGGCGGTGAGCGGCGAGCCCCGCCAGCGGATCCGGCTCGAGGGCGACGTGCCCAGCCCGATCAACCCGCCGTCGGGCTGCTCGTTCCGCACCCGGTGCCGGCTGGCGAAGGACATCTGCGCCCGGGTCGAGCCGCCGCTGCTGCAGATCGGCCCGCAGCACAAGGTCGCCTGCCACTTCCCCGGCGAGCTCGGCAGGGCGCCGGACCGCCCGGTCACGGCCCGGCTCCTGGGCACCGACGACGCGGGTGCGCCCGACCCCGGGGCGACCCCGGCCGACCTCGACGACCGCCCGGGCTTCGGGCCGACCTGGTACGACCTCGAGGCGCGCACGGTCACCAGCACGGCCCGCCCGGCCACCGGCGCGTAGCCTCGTCCCCCGTGGACGGACCCGGCGACGACCCCGACGGCCTCTTCGCGGCGCCGGACGCACCGACGGCCGCGGCCGGGCCGGCCGGTGCCCGGTCCCCGGCAGCGCCGGTCGGGGGCGGCAGCCTGGCCGGCAACGACCACGCCTCCGCGCCCCTGGCGGTGCGGATGCGCCCCCGCCGGCTCGAGGAGCTGGTCGGCCAGGAGCAGCTGCAGGCACCCGGGTCCCCGCTGCGCCGCCTGGTCGAGGGCGACCAGTCGATGTCGCTGCTGCTGTGGGGACCCCCCGGCACCGGCAAGACCACCATCGCCTCGATCGTCTCCCTGCAGACCGACCGGGTGTTCGTCGAGGTCTCGGCGGTCTCGGCCGGGGTCAAGGAGGTGCGCGCGGCCATCGACGCGGCGCGCCGGCGCCTGGTCGCCGAGGCCCGCGAGACCGTGCTCTTCGTCGACGAGGTGCACCGCTTCAGCAAGGCCCAGCAGGACGCGCTGCTGCCCGGCGTGGAGAACCGGTGGGTGACGCTGGTCGCCGCGACCACCGAGAACCCGTTCTTCAGCGTGATCTCGCCGCTGCTCTCCCGGAGCCTGCTGCTGCGCCTGGAGCCGCTGACCGACGAGGACGTGCGGCGGGTGCTCCTGGCCGCGGTGGAGGACGAGCGCGGGCTGGCCGGCGCCGTCACCGTCGACGAGGACGCCCTGGACCACCTGGTCCGCCTGGCCGGCGGGGACGCCCGGCGCTCGCTGACCTACCTCGAGGCCGCCGCCGGCGCGGCCGCGTCCCAGCGCAGCGACGTGGTGGACCTGGCGACCGCCGAGCTCGCCGTCGACCAGGCCGCGGTGCGGTACGACCGTCAGGGCGACCAGCACTACGACGTGACCAGCGCCTTCATCAAGTCCGTGCGGGGCTCCGACGTCGACGCCGCGCTGCACTACCTGGCGCGGATGATGGAGGCCGGGGAGGACCCGCGGTTCATCGCCCGCCGGCTGATCATCCTGGCCAGCGAGGACATCGGCCTGGCCGACCCCACCGCGCTGACCACGGCGGTGGCCGCCGCGCAGGCCGTCGCCCTGATCGGCATGCCCGAGGGTCGGCTGACCCTGGCCCAGGCCACGATCGCGCTGGCCGTCGCGCCGAAGTCGAACGCGGTCACCACCGCGGTCGGCGCCGCCACCGCCGACGTGCGCGCCGGCAAGGTCGGCCCCGTCCCCTCCCACCTGCGCGACGCGCACTACGGCGGCGCGAAGGACCTGGGCCACGGGAAGGGCTACGTCTACAGCCACGACGCGCCGTTCGGCGTGGCCGAGCAGCAGTACGCCCCCGACGTCGTCGCCGACGCCGCCTACTACCGGCCGACCCGGCTCGGCGCGGAGGCGGCGGTCCGGGAGCGGTGGGAGCGCGTGCGTCGGCTCGTCCGGGGGCAGGGGTAGCGGCCGTTCGGGCCGGACCTCGCCAGGTAGGGTCCTGGCCCATGACGCAGCAGTGGACCCTCCCGGCCTGGGCAGTCGTCCTGCCGGCCGTGGCCGGGCTCGTCCTGCTGCTCGCCGTCCTGGTGCTCGCCGCCCGGGTGCGCCGGACCGAGCGCCGGGTCGTCGGCGCCGCGCAGGACGTGGCCGCCCTGCGTACCGCGCTCGAGGGCCTCGAGGCGCTCGGAGCGCGAGCCGGCGGCTCCGGTCACCGCGCCGGCGCCGGCCCGTCCGGACTACGTGATCACCCGGGTCGGCGACGACCCGTCGGAGGTCGCGGAGCGAGCTCCGGCGAGTGGCGCCGGGCCGGCGACCAGCCGGTCGTCGCGGCCCCGCTCTTCGCCGACCTCGTGCTGCGCGAGTCCGTGGTCCAGGCCGCGTCCCTGGCCGCCGGGCTGCGCCGGGCGCTGGCGCCCGAGACGCGGCACCGGGTGCGCCTGGAGATGAGGCGCGAGGTCAAGCGGGCCCGCAAGCAGCGCCGCTCCGACCTGCGGGCCTTCCGGCGCGACCGGGACGCGCGTCAGCGCGCCCACCTGGACACCCCCGCCGAGCGACGTCTCGACGAGGGCAGCGCGGCATGAGCCGCGGGCTCTGGTTCGTGGCCGGGGCCGGCGCCGGCGTCTACGGGATGATCCGGGGGCGCCGCGCCGCCGAGGCGCTCTCGGCCGACGGCCTGCGCGACCGGGTCGGGGCCGCGGTGCTGGGCGCCCGGATGCTGGGAGCGGAGGTCGCCGCCGGCAAGGCCGAGCGCGAGGACGAGCTGCGCGGCCAGATGCACGACCGGGCGCTGCGCAGCGCGTCCTCGCCCGCGCTGACCGGCGCCACCGGCCCGTCCCGGCACCACCTCGACCAGCACCCCCCGCAGCACCCCGAGCAGCACCCCGTGCAGCACCAGCAGGAGGACTAGAACCGATGGACACCGCCGCGATCCGTGCCGCCTTCACGGGCCACTTCGAGGCCGCCGGGCACACGGTGGTCCCCTCGGCGTCCCTGCTGGCGGCCGATCCCACGCTGCTGTTCGTCAACGCCGGCATGGTCCCGTTCAAGCCCTACTTCCTGGGTGACGAGACCCCGCCGTACGCCCGCGCCACCAGCGTCCAGAAGTGCGTGCGGACCCCCGACATCGAGGACGTCGGCAGGACCACCCGGCACGGCACCTTCTTCGAGATGTGCGGCAACTTCTCCTTCGGTGACTACTTCAAGCAGCGCGCCATCGAGCTGGCCTGGGACCTGGTCACCAAGCCCGTCGCCGACGGCGGCTGGGGCCTGGAGGAGTCGCGGCTGCACCCCAGCGTCTTCACCGAGGACCCCGAGGCGGTCGACCTGTGGTGCCAGGTCACCGGCCTGCCGCCGGCGCGCGTGGTCCGGCTGGGGGCGCGGGAGAACTACTGGTCGATGGGCGTGCCCGGGCCCGGCGGCCCGTGCTCGGAGATCCTCTACGACCGCGGCCCGGCGTACGGCCCGGAGGCGGACTTCTCGACCCTCGGGCCGGACATGCCCACCGAGCTCGAGGACCGCTACGTCGAGATCTGGAACCTCGTCTTCATGCAGGACGAGCTCTCCGCGGTCCGCAGCAAGTCCGACTTCGACGTCGCCGGGCCCCTGCCGCAGCGCAACATCGACACCGGGATGGGCCTGGAACGCGTCGCGATGCTGCTGCAGGGCGTCGAGAACATGTACGAGATCGACGTGATGCGCCCCGTGATCGACCGCGCCGCGGCGCTGGCCGGCAGGACCTACGGCGCCGACCCCGTCGACGACGTCCGGCTGCGCGTGGTCGGCGACCACGTGCGCAGCTCGATGATGCTGATCGGTGACGGCGTCGTGCCCGGCAACGAGGGACGCGGGTACGTCCTGCGCCGGCTGCTGCGCCGCGCGGTCCGCTCGGTGCGGCTGCTGGGCTACGAGGACCCCGCGCTGCCCGAGCTGATGCCGGTCAGCCGGGACCGGATGGGGGAGACCTACACCGACCTGGTCCGCGACTGGGAGCGCATCTCCTCGGTCGCCTACGCCGAGGAGGAGGCGTTCCGCTCCACGCTGCGCGCCGGCACCACGATCTTCGACCAGGCCAGCGCCCGGCTCCGCGGCAGCGGGGCGACCCGGCTCCCGGGCGACCAGGCGTTCGCGCTGCACGACACCTACGGCTTCCCGATCGACCTGACCCTGGAGATGGCGGCCGAGCAGGGCCTGACGGTCGACGAGACCGGGTTCCGCCGGCTGATGACCGAGCAGCGCGACCGCGCCAAGGCCGACGCCCGCTCCAAGAAGGGCGCGCACCGCGACGCCTCGGCGTACCGCGCCGTGGCCGACGACCTCGGTCGTCCCGTCGAGTTCGTCGGCTACGCCGACGTGGTCGCCGAGGGGACCGTGCGCGGCCTGATCAGCGCCGGGGGCGCGGTCCGCTCCGCCTCGGCGGGCGACGACGTCGAGGTCGTCCTGGACCGCACCCCGTTCTACGCCGAGGGCGGCGGCCAGCTGGCCGACGAGGGCGTCCTCGAGCTCGCCAACGGCGCCCGGCTGGCCGTGCGCGACGTGCAGAGCCCGGTGACCGGGCTGGTCGTCCACCGCGCCACCGTGCTGGCCGGCGAGGTCAGCGTCGGGCTCGGCGCGCACAGCGTGGTCGACCTCGAGCGCCGCCGGTCGATCTCGCGCGCGCACACCGCGACCCACATGGTCCACAAGGCCTTCCGCGAGGCGCTGGGGGAGACCGCCACCCAGGCCGGCTCCGAGAACGCCCCCGGCCGGTTCCGGTTCGACTTCTCGGCCACCGGCGCCGTGCCGACCTCGGTCCTGGCCGACGTCGAGGCGCGCGTCAACGACGTCGTGCTCGACGACCTCGCGGTCGAGGCCGAGGTGATGACGCAGGCCGAGGCCGTCGCCTCCGGCGCGATGGCGCTGTTCGGCGAGAAGTACGGCGACCAGGTGCGCGTGGTCTCGGTCGGCGACTGGGCCCGCGAGCTCTGCGGCGGCACCCACGCCGGCCGCTCCGGACAGCTCGGCGTCGTCAAGCTGCTCGGCGAGAGCTCGATCGGCTCCGGCGTGCGCCGGGTCGAGGCGCTGGTCGGTGGCGACGCGTACCGCTTCCTGGCCCGGGAGAACGTCCTGGTCAACCAGCTCACCGAGGCGCTCAAGGTGCGCCGCGAGCAGCTGCCCGAGCGGGTCGAGGACCTCGTCACCCGGCTGCGCGCGGCGGAGAAGGAGATCGAGAAGGTCCGGGTGGCGGCCCTGCTGTCCTCCGGCGGCGAGCTGGCCGCGGCGGCCGAGGACGTCTCCGGCGTCCGGGTCGTGGCGCACCGCGTCGACGGCGCGACGGCCGGCGACGTCCGCCAGCTGGCCCTCGACGTGCGCGGACGCATGCCGGCCGCGGTCCCGGGCGTGGTCGTCGTGGTCGGCGTCGACGCCGGCAAGGTGGCGGTCGTGGCCGCCACCACCGAGGAGGCGCGCGCCCGGGGCCTCTCGGCCGACGGCCTGGTCCGCGCGGTCGGGCCGTTCGTGGACGGGCGCGGCGGTGGCAAGGCCGACGTCGCGCAGGGCGGGGGAGTCGACGCCGGCCGGGTCGAGGAGGCCCTGGCCGAGGTGCGTCGCGTGGTCTCCGCCGCGGCGGCGGGCTGAGCGGGTGCGTCACGGCGTACGGCTCGGCCTCGACCCCGGCGACGCCCGGATCGGGGTGGCCCGCAGCGACCCCTCGGGGATGCTGGCCACCCCGTGGGACACCGTGCGCCGCGGCAAGGACGACGTGCGCCGGATCCGCCGGCTGACCGAGGAGGCGGAGGCCGTCGAGGTGGTCGTCGGCCTGCCGCGCTCGCTGTCGGGGCGGGAGGGGCCCGCCGCGGTCAAGGTCCGCGAGTTCGCCGACCGGCTGGCCCGTAGGCTCAGCCCCGTGCCGGTCCGACTGGTCGACGAACGCCTCAGCACCGTCAGCGCGGAGGCGGTGCTGCGCTCGCGAGGACGGACCGGCCAGGACCGGCGCGCCGTGGTCGACATGGCCGCCGCGGTCGTCATCCTGCAGCATGCGCTGGACACCGAGCGGGGGACCGGGCGGCCGCCCGGGGAGCTGGTGGGCGCCCCCGGCCCGGCGCACGCACACCCCTCCGCCGACGCACCCGCGACGCACCTGACGACGCACCCGACGAGAAGGAGACCCGATGAGCCAGCCCGAGGGTGACCTCGAGCAGATCACCCGGGCCGAACCGACCCGGGGTGGTGCGCGGCGCAAGCGCGGGCCCCGGCTCTCGGGGTGCCTGCCGGTGCTGATCGTGCTGGCCATCGTCGTCGGCCTCGGCTACGTCGGGGTCGTCAAGGGCCAGCAGGCCATCGAGGACTACTTCGCCGACCCCGCCGACTACGACGGGCCCGGACGGGGCTCGGTGGCCTTCGAGGTCGCCGAGGGCGACACCGTGGCCGAGATCGGGCGCAACCTCAAGGACGAGGACGTCGTGGCGTCGGTCGAGGCGTTCCTCGACACCGCCGGCAGCGACGACCGCGCGACCGGCATCCAGGTCGGCTACTACGAGCTGCGCCAGAAGATGTCCTCCACCGAGGCGCTCGCGGTGCTGGTGGACCCGGGCAACCTGGTCAACACCACCGTCACCGTGCCCGAGGGGCTGCGCGTGGTCGACGTGGTCGACATCCTCGCCGACGACACCGAGTTCGCCCGGGAGCGGTTCGAGAAGGTGCTCGCCGAGCCGGGGAGGCTCGGGCTGCCCGACTACGCCGACGGCGACCCCGAGGGCTACCTGTTCCCCTCCACCTACGCCTTCGGCCCCGACGACGCCCCCGCCGACATGCTGGGCGCGATGGTCGACCGGTGGCGCCAGGCCGCGGACGACGCCGACCTCGAGGCCGCCGCCGAGCGGCTCGGCTACACCCCGCACGAGCTGATGACCGTGGCGAGCCTGGTCGAGGCCGAGGGGCGCGGCGACGACATGCCGAAGGTGGCGCGCGTGATCTACAACCGCCTGGAGGACCCGGACACCTCCGGGACGAACGGGCTGCTGCAGATCGACGCCGCGGTGAACTTCGCGCTGGGCCGGGAGCCGATCACCCGGCTGACCACCGCGGAGATCGACTCGGTGTCGGACTCGCCGTACAACACCTACACGCAGCCGGGCCTGCCGCCGGGACCGATCGAGGCCCCGGGCGACGCGGCGATCGCCGCGGCCGCCGAGCCCTCGGACGGCCCCTGGTACTACTACGCCACGGTGAACCTGGAGACCGGCGAGACCAAGTTCACGGAGAGCTACGACGAGTTCCTCGGCTTCCGCGACGAGCTCGACGAGTACTGCGCCACGCAGTCCGACCGCTGCTGAGGGCGGGCGACGTGCGCTGTGCGGTCGTCGGTGATCCCGTCGAGCACTCCCTGTCCCCGGCGCTGCACGCCGCGGCCTACGACCGGCTCGGCCTGGACTGGACCTACGGGGCCGTCCGGGTGCCGGTCGGCGGTCTGGCCGTGGCCGTCGCGGCCCTGCGGACCGGCGAGGGCCCGGCCTGGCGGGGGTTGTCGGTGACGGCCCCGCTGAAGCGGGAGGCGCTGGCCCTGGCCGACCGCGCGACGACGCGGGCCCGGCTGGCCGGCGGGGCCAACACGCTGGTGCTCACCGACGGCGGCGTGCACGCCGACAACACCGACCTGCCCGGCGCCGCGGCGGCCGTGCAGGAGCGGTTCGCGGGCGCCGTGACGGACGTGGTCGTCCTCGGGGCCGGGGCGACCGCCGCGTCGGTGCTCCTCGCGCTGTGCGACCTCGGGGCGCGCCGGGTGACGCTGCTGGCCCGCGACCCCGACCGGGCCACCGCCACCGCGGACGTCGTCCGGGGCCACCCCGAGGGCCCCGAGGTGCGGGTGCAGGGCCTCGACGTCCGTCCCTGGGCCGCCGACGTCGTCGTCGGCACGGTGCCGGCAGCGGCGCAGACCCCGTCGGTGGTCGCGGCCTGGTCCGCGGTGCCCCTCGTCTTCGAGGCGGTCTACGACCCCTGGCCCACCCCGCTGGCGGCGGCCGTGCTCGAGCGGGGCGGGTCGCTGGTCTCGGGGATGGACCTGCTGGCGCACCAGGCGGTGCTGCAGGTGCGGGCCTTCACCGGCCTCGACGTCGACGTCGACCTGCTCCGCGACGTCGGGGAGCGCGCCCTCGAGGCGCGTGCGGCGCGACCGTGAGCATCGCGCTGGTGCTCGGCTGCGCCGTGCTGGGCGGTGCCGGCGGGGCGGCCGTCCCGGCACTGGTGCGCAGGCTGCCCCAGCCCGACCCGGCGTCGCTGCGGCTGCCCGAGGGCGAGGACCCGCCACCGACGTACGTCGCGGTCGCCGCCGCCCCCGGCCTGGCGACGCGGACGGCCGCGCTGGGGGCGCTGGTCGCCGGCCTGCTGGCCTGGTCGGTCGGCGCGGCCCCGGCCCTGGTCGGCCTGGTCGCCGTCGTGCCGGTGGCGGTCGCGCTGGGCGTGGTCGACCTGCGCACCCGGCTGCTGCCCAAGGCGCTCGTCCTCCCGGCGACCGGGCTGCTGGTGGTCGTGGCGGCGGTCGCCGCGCTGCTCGGCGGACCCGCGGAGGTCGACGCCCTGGTCCGGTCCCTGGTGGGCCTCGTCGTGGCGCGCACGGCGTACTGGCTGCTGTGGTTCGTCCGCTCCGCCGGACTCGGGTTCGGCGACGTGCGGCTCGCGGGGATGGTCGGGGCCGGCCTGGGCCAGCTGGGCTGGGCCGAGCTCCTGGTCGGGCTGTACGCCGGGTTCCTGGTCTTCGGCGTGCCCGGGACGCTGTGGGCGCTGGTGCGCCGCGACCGCTCCCTGCTGCGCGTGGCCTACCCCTTCGGCCCGTTCCTGCTCGTCGGCGCGCTGCTCGGCGTCCTGCTCGGCGACGTCGTGGCCCGGGCGCTGGGCTGGGCCTGACGGCCGCGTCCTGGGCGGGTCACCGGGGTGCGCCGGCCGGGTGGGAGACTGGGGGCATGTTGCGCTGGCTGACCGCGGGTGAGTCCCACGGACCCTCCCTCGTCGCGATCCTCGAAGGTCTGCCCGCCCACGTGGCGGTGACCAGCGGGGACGTCGCCGACGCCCTGGCCCGACGGCGGCTGGGCTACGGCCGCGGCGCCCGGATGAAGTTCGAGCAGGACCAGGTCACGCTCACCGGCGGGGTGCGCCACGGCCTCACCCAGGGCGGGCCGGTGGCGATCGAGGTCGGGAACACCGAGTGGCCCAAGTGGGAGCAGGTCATGTCGGCCGACCCCGTGGACGCCGAGACGCTGGCCGGTCTGGGCCGCAACGCCCCGCTGACGCGCCCGCGCCCCGGTCACGCCGACCTCGCCGGCATGCAGAAGTACGACTTCGAGGACGCCCGCCCGGTGCTCGAGCGGGCCTCGGCCCGGGAGACCGCGGCCCGCGTCGCGCTGGGCTGCGTGGCCTCCGCGTTCCTCCAGCAGGCCACCGGCGCCCGCGTCGTGTCCCACGTCGTCGAGCTCGGCGGCGTGCCCGCCCCGGCCGGGTCCGTCCCCGGGCCGGACGACGTGGAGCGCCTCGACGCCGACCCGGTGCGCTGCCTGGACCCCGAGGCCTCGGCCGCGATGGTCGCCCGCGTCGACGAGGCGCACCAGGCCGGCGACACCCTCGGCGGCGTCGTCGAGGTCGTCGTGCACGGCCTGCCGCCGGGGCTGGGCTCCTACGTGCACTGGGACCGCCGTCTCGACTCCCGCCTCGCGGGCGCCCTGATGGGCATCCAGGCGATCAAGGGCGTCGAGGTCGGGGACGGCTTCGTCACCGCGGCCACCCCCGGCTCGCAGGCGCACGACGAGATCGTCACCGGACCCGACGGCATCCGCCGCTCGACGGGTCGCTCCGGGGGCACCGAGGGCGGGATGACCACCGGCGAGGTGCTGCGGGTGCGGGCGGCGATGAAGCCGATCGCGACCGTCCCGCGCGCCCTGCGCACCGTCGACGTGGCCACCGGGGAGCAGACGAAGGCGCACCACCAGCGCTCCGACGTCTGCGCGGTGCCCGCGGCCGGGATCGTGGCCGAGGCGATGGTCGCGCTGGTCCTCGCCGACGCCGTGGTGGAGAAGTTCGGCGGCGACGCGGTCCACGAGACCCGTCGCAACGTGCAGTCCTACCTCGAGGCGATGAGGTACCGGTGATCCGCACGCCCGGGCACGTCCGCCCCCGCGTGGTGCTGGTGGGCCCGATGGGCGCCGGCAAGACCACCGTCGGCAGGCTGCTCGCCGAGGCGTGGGGCGTGCCGCTGCGCGACACCGACGCCGACGTGGAGACCACGACCGGCCGCAGCGTCCCGGACATCTTCGTCGAGGACGGCGAGGAGCACTTCCGCGCCCTGGAGCGCAACGCCGTGGCGCTCGCGCTCGCCGAGCACGCGGGCGTGCTCTCCCTGGGCGGCGGCTCCGTGGTCGACGCGGGCACCCGCGAGGTGCTCGCCGGGCACGAGGTCGTCTTCCTCCGGGTCGGGCTCACCGACGCCGTGAAGCGGGTCGGGCTCGGCGTCGGCCGGCCGATGCTGCTCGGCAACGTCCGCTCCCGGGTCAAGGCGCTGCTCGACGAGCGCACCCCCGTCTACGAGTCCGTGGCCCGCCACGTCGTCGACACCGACGGCCGTACGCCCGAGGACGTCGCCGCCGAGGTCGACGGCCTGGTGGCGGGGTCGCGCCGGTGAGCGCCGCCGCCCGCACGATCGCGGTGCGCGGCGCGTCGCCGTACGACGTCGTGGTCGGCCGCGACGTCCTCGACCGCGTCCCCGGGATGCTCGGCGAGGGCCCCACCCGGGTCGCCCTGCTGTTCGCCGGCGAGCTCGGCGACCAGGCGCAGGCCCTGGCCGAGCGGCTCGTCGAGCGCTACGACGTGCTCGCGCTGGGCCTGCCCGACGGCGAGCAGGCCAAGACCGCCGCGGTCGCCGCGGACTGCTGGGAGGCGCTGGGGGAGCGCGGGTTCACCCGCTCCGACGCCGTGGTCACCCTCGGCGGCGGCGCCACCACCGACCTCGGCGGGTTCGTCGCCGCGTCCTGGCTGCGCGGGGTCCGCGTGGTGCACGTGCCCACGACCCTGCTGGGCATGGTCGACGCCGCCGTGGGCGGCAAGACCGGGATCAACACCGCGGCCGGCAAGAACCTGGTCGGCGCCTTCCACGAGCCGGCCGGGGTGGTCTGCGACCTGGCCCTGCTCGACACGCTCCCGCGCGCCGACCTCGTCGCGGGCCTGGCCGAGGTCGTCAAGTGCGGCTTCGTCGCCGACCCCGAGATCCTCCGCCTCGTCGAGACCACCGACCCCGCGGACCTCACGCCGACCTCACCGGTGCTCCGCGAGCTCGTCGAGCGGGCGATCGAGGTCAAGGTGGACGTCGTGGTCGCGGACCTGAAGGAGACCGGCGCCCGCGCCGACCAGCCCGGCCACCCCGGGCGGGAGGCGCTGAACTACGGCCACACCCTGGCCCACGCCATCGAGCGCGCCGAGGGGTACGCCGTGCGCCACGGCGACGCCGTCGCCGTGGGCTGCGTGTTCGTCGCGGAGCTGGCCCGCCGCGCCGGGCTCGTCGACGACGCGCTGGCCGAGCGGCACCGCACGGTCCTGGCCCGGGTCGGGCTGCCGGTCGGCTACGCCGGCGCGGACGTCGAGGACCTCCTGGCCGCGATGCGCGTGGACAAGAAGACCCGCGGCTCGCAGCTGCGGTTCGTCGTCCTCGGCGGGCTCGGCCGGCCCCAGGTGCTGGCCGGTCCCGACGAGGCCGACCTGCGCGCGGCGTACGACGTCGTGCGAGGCCTCCAGCCGACCCTGGTGGGCCCCGGCGACCCGCGCACCGACGAGGACCCGTCGCCGTGAGGGTGCTGGTGCTCAACGGCCCCAACCTCGGGCGGCTCGGGCGCCGCCAGCCCGAGGTCTACGGCAGCACCACCCACGCCGAGCTCGCCGAGCGCTGCGTCGGGTGGGGGGCCGGGCTGGGCCTGGAGGTCGAGGTGCGCCAGACCAACCACGAGGGCCTGATGCTCGACTGGCTCGGCGCGGCCGCCGACGAGCGCACCCCGGTCGTGCTCAACGCCGGGGCGTGGACGCACTACTCCCTGGCGCTGTACGACGCCTGCGCGATGCTCGAGGCTCCGCTGGTCGAGGTGCACCTCTCGGACCCCCTGGCGCGTCCCGAGGAGTTCCGGCACCACTCCGTCGTCACCCCGCACGCGGCCCTGGTCGTCTCGGGGAAGGGCCCCGAGGGCTACCGCGTGGCGCTGGCGCACCTGGCGAACGGCTAGACTCGGGCGCTGGCACCCCGCGCCCCGGCCACCGCCGGGACGGCCCGGTCGGTGCCGCACCCCGTCCTCCACCACGAAGGCTGACACGCGCGCATGGCTACGACCAACGACCTGAAGAACGGCATGGTGCTCAACCTCGACGGCCAGCTCTGGCAGGTCATCTGGTTCCAGCACCACAAGCCCGGCAAGGGCGGTGCCGTGGTGCGCTCGAAGCTGAAGAACGTCGAGTCCGGCAAGACCGTCGACAAGACCTTCAACGCCGACGTGAAGGTCGACGTGGCCTCGGTCGACAAGCGCAACATGCAGTACCTCTACAACGACGGCACCTCCTACGTCTTCATGGACACCAGCGACTACGAGCAGCTCGAGGTCGCCCCGGAGATCGTCGGCGACGCGGCCAACTTCCTGCTGGAGCAGCAGGAGGCGCTGGTGGCCACCAACGAGGGCCGCGTGCTCTACATCGAGCTCCCGGCCTCGGTCGAGCTGGAGATCACCTTCACCGAGCCCGGCGTCGCCGGCGACAGCGCCACCGGCCGCACCAAGCCCGCCACCCTGGAGACCGGGCACGAGATCCAGGTGCCGCTGTTCATCACGCAGGGCGAGAAGGTGCGGGTCGACACCCGCGAGTCCTCCTACCTCGGCCGCGTGAAGAGCTGAGCGGGCGCCCGGTGGGAGCCCGGTCGAAGGCGCGCAAGCGGGCCCTCGACGTGCTCTACGCCTCCGACCTGCGCGCCGAGGACGCCGTGGTCGCCCTCGACCGCGCGATCGACGCCGGGGAGGGCCCGACCAACGACTACACCGCCACCCTCGTGCGCGGCGTGGTCGAGCACCGCACCCGCATCGACGAGCTGCTCTCCACCTACTCCACCGACTGGAGCCTGGACCGGATGCCCGCGGTCGACCGCAACGCCCTGCGCCTGGGCGTCTGGGAGCTGCTCTGGGCCGACGACGTGCCCGACGAGGTCGCGGTGAGCGAGGCGATCGCGCTGGTGCGCGACCTGTCCACCGACGACTCCCCGCAGTTCGTCAACGGCCTGCTCGCCCGGATCGCCCGCGAGCAGGGGACCCAGACCGGCTGACCGGCCCCACCCCCGGCCCCACTCCCGGGGTCCACCCCCCGGGCCTGTCGGGGAGTGGCATCGTGGGCGCGTGAGCACCCAGCAGCGCGACCAGCAGACCGACCAGCAGACCGACCAGCAGACCGACGGGCAGACCGAGCAGGGGCAGGGCCCCACCGAGGTCGACCTCGTCGTCGTCGGCGCCGGCCCCGGCGGGGAGGCGCTGGCCTCCGGCGCCGCGGCCGGGGGCCTGCGCGTCGTCGTGGTCGACCGCCACCTCGTGGGCGGCGAGTGCCCCTACTACGGGTGCATCCCGTCCAAGATGATGGTCCGCGCCGCCGACTCGCTGGCCGAGGCGTCGCGCGCGTCCACCCTGGCCGGCGACGTCACGGTCGTCCCGTCCTGGACCCCGGTCGCCACCCGCGTCCGGGACGAGGCCACCAGCGACTGGGACGACGACATCGCCGTGCGCCGCCTGGAGGACGCCGGCGTCACCGTGCACCACGGCGTGGGCCGGCTCACCGGGCCGCGGGCGGTCGAGGCGACGCTGCCGGACGGGTCGGTGGTGGCCTACACCGCGCGCGTCGGGGTCGTGCTCAACCCCGGTACGCGCCCCGCCGCGCTGCCGGTGGACGGGCTCGCGGGCACGCCGTACTGGACCAACCGGGAGGCCGTGCAGGCCACCGCCGTCCCCGCCAGCCTGGTCGTGGTGGGAGGCGGGCCGATCGGCTGCGAGCTGGCGCAGGTCTTCGCCCGCTTCGGTGCCCGGGTCACCGTCGTCCAGCACGGCCCCCGGCTGCTGGCCGGCGACGAGCCGGAGGCCGGGGAGCTGCTCGCCGACGTGCTGGCCGGGGAGGGCGTCCGGGTGATGACCGGCGCCGCGCTCAGCGAGGTCACCCACGCCGAGGGCACCTTCACCCTCACCGTCGACACCGGTGAGGGGGAGCCCGAGACGGTGCGCGCCGACCAGCTCCTGGTCGCCGCCGGCCGCACGCCCAACCTCGACGACGTCGGGCTGGACACCGTCGGGCTCGACCCGTCGGCCCGCACCGTGGAGGTCGACGAGCAGATGCGCGCCACCCGCGACGGGACGCCGGTCGAGGGCCTGTGGGTCGTCGGCGACGTCACCGGCAAGGGCGGCTACACCCACGTCGCGATGTACCAGTCGGCGATCGCGCTGCGCGACGTGCTGGGCCAGGACGGGCCGCCCGCGGCGTACCACGCCGTCCCGCACACGACCTTCACCGACCCGGAGGTGGGTGGCGTCGGGATGACCCTGCGCCAGGCGCAGGACGCCGGCCTGCGCGTGCGCGTGGGGCGCACGGCGACCGAGACCTCCTCGCGCGGCTTCACCCACGGCCCCGGCGCCCGGGGGCTGATCACGGTCGTCGAGGACGCCGACCGCGGCGTCCTGGTCGGCGCCACCGCCGTCGGCCCCGGCGGCGGCGAGGTGCTGGGCCTGCTCGCGCTGGCGGTGCACGCCGAGGTGCCGGTCGCCACGCTGCGCACGATGATCTACGCCTACCCGACCTTCCACCGTGCGATCGAGACCGCGCTCGGGGAGCTCGCCGAGGTCGGCGAGGCCTGAGGCCGGACGGCGGCCCCCGCCACCCCCGGGTCGCCCCGAGGGGTGCGTGCGGGCCCTACGCTGCGGCGATGAGCACCGGCAGCACGCCCGAACGAGCCCCGCAGTCCTTGGCCGAGGCCGAGGACCACTCCTGGGTCGACCACGCGGTCCGCTTCGGGATGGTCGCCTACGGCGTCGTCTACCTGGTGGTGGGCTGGCTGGCGCTGCAGCTGGCCCTGGGCCAGGGCAGCGGGGAGACCAGCGCGGGCGGGGCGATGGCCGAGCTCGCCCAGCAGCCCTTCGGCCAGGTAGCCCTGTGGCTGGTGGTGCTCGGGATGGTGCTGCTGGTGGCCTGGCGGGTCCTGGAGGCCGTGGCCGGCCACCGCTCCGAGAGCGGCTCGGACCGCCTCGGCAAGCAGGTGGTCTCGCTGCTCAAGGCGACGCTCTACGCCGCGGTGGGCTTCAGCGCGCTCCAGGTGGCCCTCGGCAGCAGCAGCAGCGGCGGCAGCGACGGCACCGACGGACCGACCGCCAAGGTCCTCCAGCTGCCCGGGGGACAGCTGATCGTCGGCGTGGTCGCGCTCGGCATCCTCGCCTACGGCGTGGTCCAGGCCAGGCAGGCCGTCACCGAGGACTTCCGCAAGCACCTGACCGCCGAGGGCAAGCAGGGCCGCTCGGGCACCCTCTACGTCTGGGCCGGCAAGATCGGCTACGCGGCCAAGGCGGTGGCGGTGACCATCATCGGCGGGCTCTTCGGCTACGCCGCGATCACGCACGAGGCGTCGAAGTCGGGCGGCATGGACCAGGCGCTCCAGCAGGTGCTGGAGCAGCCGTACGGCCGCTACCTGCTCGGCCTGGTCGCGATCGGGATCGCCGGGTACGGCGTGTTCTGCCTGGCCCGCGCCCGCCACCTCTCCCGCTGACCCGGGCCCCTGCCGGGCGGTCGGCCGGGGGCGGGCCGAGCCGCCCACCCCCGCGCCGTGGCAGGGTGGGACCGCATCGACCGCATCCCGACGGAGCACCATGACGAGTCACGACCCGTACCCCGGCGACCCGAGCACGGCCGGCCCACCGCCGACCGCGCCCGGCCGACGGGTCCAGCAGACCGCCGAGCCCGAGCAGCCGCCGGCCGCGGTCGAGGCGCCCACCGGGCGCCGGGTGGCCGCGTCGCGCGAGGCCGGGGCCACGCCCGGACCGGCTGCCACGGCTGCCACCCCGCAGGAGCAGGCCGTCGAGCCCCGCCGGTTCGTGACCGCCACCGACTTCCTGGAGCGGCGTCGCCACGACCAGGCGCCGGGCCCCGCGACCTGGGGCTGGCGCGGCTGGCTCAACCGGGTCAGCGGTGGGGCGCTGAAGCTGCGCGCCGGGGCGGCCGAGCAGGCCCACGAGCAGCAGCGCTACTCCATCCAGCGCGACTTCGAGGGCCCGCGCACCATCGTCTTCGTCAACCCCAAGGGCGGCGCGGCCAAGACCACCGGCGTGCTCGCGGCCGGGCACACCTTCGGCACGGTGCGCGGCGGCGGGGTCGTGGCGTGGGACAACAACGAGACCCGCGGCACCCTCGGCATCCGCGGGGCGCGCGGGGAGCACCGCAACACCACCCGCGAGCTGCTCGAGGACCTCGGCCGGTTCAGCGACGTCTACCAGTCGCGGATCGGCGACCTCGGCGCCTTCGTCCGCTCCCAGGGCGACGCCCACTTCGACGTCCTCGCCTCCGACGAGCGGCCCGACGTCACCGGCACCATCCACGCCGACGACTTCGCCGCGGTGCACGGCCTGCTCGAGCGCTTCTACCGGCTCGTGCTGATCGACACCGGCAACAACATGCGGGCCGAGAACTGGCTCGCCGCGGCCGAGCAGGCCGACCTCCTGGTGGTCACCACCACCGTGCGGGAGGACACCGGCTACAGCGGGCTGTGGATGCTCGACGCCCTCCAGGACGCCGGGTACGCCGACCTCAAGCGCCGCACCATCACCGTGCTCTCCGACCCCGCGACCAAGGTCGACGAGCGTCTGGCGGAGGACCTGACCGAGGTGTACGAGCAGCGCACCCGGGCGGTCTACCGGGTGCCCTACGACCCGGCCCTGGTGACCGGGTCCGTGGTGCCGTACGCCCAGCTGTCGCGCGAGACCCGCCGGGCCTGGCTGGCCGCCTGCGCGGGGATGACCGACACGCTGTAGCGGGGCCGCGCGCAGGCGGGTGACCAGCGCGGGCCGGACGGGCCGTTAGCGTCGGCGGCATGCGTGCAGTCGTCTACTCCCAGACCGGTCCGTCCTCCGTCCTCGAGCCCGTCGAGCGCGACCAGCCCGAGCCCGGGCCCGGCGAGGTCCGGGTGCGGGTGGTCCGCTCCGGGGTCAACCCGACCGACCACAAGTTCCGCGCCGGGATGATGTCCGGGCACGACGAGGTCGCCCCCGGCCAGGACGGCGCCGGTGTGGTGGACGCGGTCGGCCCGGAGGTCGACCACCTCGCCGTGGGCGACCGGGTGTGGGTCTACCTCGCCCAGCACGGACGCCCGTACGGCACGGCGACCGAGCACACCGTGCAGCCCGCCGACCGCGTCGTGCACCTGCCGGAGCAGGCGTCGTACGACCTGGGGGCCGCCCTGGGCGTGCCGGCGATCACCGCGCACCGGGCGCTGACCTCCGGCGAGGTCAACCGCCTCGCTCCGGGCAGCCTGGACGACCACGTCGTGCTCGTGGCCGGGGGCGCCGGTGCCGTCGGCAACGCCGCGATCCAGCTGGCCCGGTGGGCCGGCGCGACCGTGATCACCACCGTCAGCAGCGAGGAGAAGGCCGTCCTGGCCCGCGCCGCGGGCGCGCACCACGTCGTCGACTACGTGCACGGCGACGCCGAGGCCGAGATCCTGGCCGTGGCCCCCGACGGGGTCGACCTGGTCGTGGAGGTGGCCCCGGCGCCCAACCGGGCCCTCGACCTCGCCGTGACCCGGGTGCACGGCACGATCGCGGTCTACGCCAACAACGGCGGCGCCGAGCTCGTGCTGCCGCTGCGCGAGACGTTCAGCCGCAACCTGCGCTACCAGTTCGTGATCCTCTACACCCTCGACCCGGCGCTGCTCTCCCTGGCCGTCACCGACGTCAGCGCCGCGGTGCTCGACGGGGCGCTGCGCGTGGGCGAGGAGGCGGGCCTGCCGCTGCACCACTACGCGCTCGCCGACGTCGCGGCGGCCCAGGACGCGGTCGAGGCCGGGCTCGTGGGCAAGGCGCTGCTCGACGTCGCGGAGGCCTGAGCGGCGCGCGCCGTCGCCCCGCCCGCCCCCCGACGACCCCCCGCGCGCTGTAACGCTGTGTTACTTCATCTGGTGCAGCGTCGCGACGCTGCACAAGACGAAGTAACACAGCGTTACAGCCAGCGCTTCGGCCGTGCCGCGGGCCCGAGCCGCCCGCGGCGGCTGCTAGGGTCGCCGCGATCGACATCCTTTAACGAGCCGTCCCGTGAGGCGGAGAAGGAGGTCCGGCGCACTCGTGCCCACCCCGCAGACCCCCGACGACGCCCCTCCCGGCGCCCCCGTCGGCACCGGTGACCACGCCGGCCGCGTCGTGCTCGACGCCCGTGACATCTCCCGGGTCCTGACCCGCATCTCCCACGAGATCCTCGAGCGCAACAAGGGTCCCCAGGACCTCGTGCTGCTCGGCATCCCGACCCGCGGCGTCGGCCTGGCCCGCCGGGTGGCGGCCCGGATCGCGGCCACCGAGGGCGTCGAGGTGCCGGTCGGGGCGCTCGACGTGACCTTCTACCGCGACGACCTGCGCCAGCAGCCGACCCGCGGGCCCCAGCACACCGTGGTCCCGCCGGGCGGCATCGACGGCCGTACGGTCGTGCTGGTCGACGACGTGCTGTTCTCCGGGCGCACCGTGCGGGCGGCGCTGGACGCGATGAACGACCTCGGCCGGCCCGAGGTGGTCCGCCTCGCGGTGCTGGTCGACCGCGGCCACCGCCAGCTCCCGATCCGGGCCGACCACGTCGGCAAGAACCTGCCCAGCGCCCGCACGGAGCGGGTGATGGTGCGCCTGGAGGAGCTCGACGGCCACGACGAGGTCCGGATCGCCGGGCCGGGGGAGGAGGGCTGATGCGCCGCCACCTGCTCTCGGTCGACGACGTCGACGCCGACGAGATCACCGCGCTGTTCGCGACCGCCACCGAGATGCACGACGTGCAGCGCCGGCAGGTCAAGAAGCTCCCCGCCCTGCGCGGTCGCACCGTGATCAACCTGTTCTTCGAGGACTCCACCCGCACCCGGTCCAGCTTCGAGATCGCCGGGAAGTGGCTCTCCGCCGACACCGTCAACATCACCGGCAAGGGCAGCTCGGCGTCCAAGGGCGAGAGCCTGCGCGACACCGTGCGCACCATCGCGGCGATGGGGGTCGACGCCCTGGTGATGCGCCACGGCGCGAGCGGCTCGGCCGCGCAGGTCGCGCAGTGGGTCGACGCCTCGGTCGTCAACGCCGGGGACGGCACGCACGAGCACCCCAGCCAGGCCCTGCTCGACGCCTACACGCTCCAGCAGCGGATGGGCGCGCTCGAGGGGCGCCACGTGGTGATGGTCGGCGACCTCACCCACAGCCGGGTCTTCCGCAGCAACGTCAAGTGCCTGACCAAGCTCGGGGCCCAGGTGACCGTGGTCGCCCCGCCGACGCTGATGCCGAGCGGTGTCGACGCGTGGTCGCGCGAGGCCGGGTTCGCCACGTCCTACGACCTCGACGAGGTGCTGCCCAAGGCCGACGCGGTGATGATGCTGCGCGTCCAGCGCGAGCGGATGGCCGGCGGCTACTTCCCCAGCGCCCGGGAGTACACCGTGGGCTACGGGCTGACCCGGGACCGGCTCGACGTCCTCGGCCCCGGTGTCCCGATCTGCCACCCCGGCCCGATGAACCGCGGCCTCGAGATCGCCGCCGACGCCGCGGACGCCGCCCAGTCGCTGGTCCTCGACCAGGTCTCGGCGGGCGTCGCGGTCCGGATGGCGATCCTCTACCACCTGCTCGCCGGAGAGGACCTCTGATGAACGCCCCCACCCGTCCGGTGCTCGTGCGCGGCGCCTCGCTGCTCGGCGAGCGCACCGCCGACCTGCTGCTGCGCGACGGCGTCGTCGCCGAGGTCGGCGACCGCGGGTCGCTCTCCGCCGCCGACGCCGACGTCCTCGACGCCGACGGCCTCGTCGCCCTGCCCGGCCTGGTCGACCTGCACACCCACCTGCGCGAGCCCGGCCGCGAGGACGCCGAGACCGTGCTCACCGGGTCCCGGGCGGCCGCCGCCGGCGGGTTCACCGCCGTCCTGGCGATGGCCAACACGAGCCCGGTGACCGACACCGCCGAGGCCGCCGAGCGGGTCCTGGACCTGGGCCGGGCCGCCGGCCTGGTCGACGTGCAGCCGGTCGGCGCGGTCACCCACGGCCTGGCCGGCGAGGAGCTCGCCGAGCTGGGCCTGATGGCCCGCTCGCGGGCGCGGGTGCGGGTCTTCTCCGACGACGGCCGCTGCGTGGCGAACGCCCGCGTCATGCGCCGCGCGCTGGAGTACGTCAAGGCGTTCGGCGGCGTGGTCAGCCAGCACGCGCAGGACCCCGACCTCGCCGGACCGGGCTCCTGCTGCCACGAGGGCGAGCTCTCCGGCCGGCTCGGGCTGCCCGGCTGGCCCGGGGTGGCCGAGGAGGTGATCGTCGCGCGCGACGTCATGCTCGCCCGGCACACCGGCTCGCGGGTGCACGTCGCCCACGCCTCCACCGCCGGCACCGTCGAGGTGCTGCGCTGGGCGCGCGCCCAGGGGATCGCGGTCACCGCCGAGGTCACCCCGCACCACCTGCTGCTGACCACCGACCTGCTGGCGGGCTACGACCCGACCTTCAAGGTCAACCCGCCGCTGCGCCCCGCCGAGGACGTCGAGGCCCTGCGCGAGGCGCTGGCCGACGGGACCATCGACGCGGTGGCCACCGACCACGCGCCCCACGCCCGGCACGACAAGGAGCACGCCTTCGTCGACGCCGCGTTCGGGATGCTCGGCCTGGAGACCGCGCTGCCGGTCGTCGCGACGACCATGGTGGCGACGGGCCGGATGACCTGGGCCGACGTCGCGCGCACCATGTCGACCACGCCGGCCGCCATCGCCGGCCTCCCCGGTCACGGGGCGGCGCTCGTGGAGGGTGCCCCGGCCAACCTCACGCTGGTCGACCCGACCACCACCCGGGTGGTGGACCGCGACGCCTCGGTGTCCCGCTCCCGCAACAACCCCTGGCACGGGCACGCGCTCACCGGGGCGGTCCGGGCGACCGTCCTGCGGGGCCGGCCGACCCTGCTGGACGGGGAGCTGGTCGACCCGGCGTCGCGGTGAGCGGGCCGGGCGGGGACCCCGTACGCCGGCTCCTCGACGCCCCGCCCGACCTGCCGGTCCGTCACGGCCTGGACTCCCTCCGGGCCGCCCTGGGGGAGCGCGGCGCGGCCGTGCTCCAGGCGCCGCCGGGCTCGGGCAAGACCACGCTGGTGCCGCCCCTGCTCGCCGACCTCCTCGGCCCGGGCGGTGGCCGGGTCGTGGTCACCCAGCCCCGGCGGATCGCGGCCCGGGCCGCCGCCCGCCGGCTGGCCTCCCTGCTCGGCGAGCCGGTCGGGCGCACCGTCGGCCACGTCGTGCGCGGGGAGCGGGTGACCGGCCCGGAGACCCGGGTCGAGGTGGTCACCACCGGGATCCTGCTGCGCCGCCTCCAGCGGGACCCGGACCTGCCCGGGGTGGGTGCGGTGGTGCTCGACGAGGTCCACGAGCGGGGCCTGGACGCCGACCTGGCCCTCGCCCTGACCGTCGACGTGCGGTCCGTGCTGCGACCCGACCTGCTCCTGGTCGCGATGTCGGCCACGGTCGAGGCCGAGCGCACCGCCGCCGCGCTGGCCGGCGACGCGGAGCCGGTGGCGGTCGTCGACGTCCCCGGTGCGCTGCACCCGGTCCAGCGGCGGTGGGTGCCGCTGCCGGGCGGGGTCACGCGGCTCGACGACCGGGGGACCACCCCGGGCTTCCTCGACCACGTCGCCGCGACGGCCCGGGCCGCGCTGGCCCGCGACCCCGGCGACCTGCTGGTCTTCCTGCCCGGCGCCGGCGAGGTCGACGGCGTCGTCCGGCGCCTGCGCGGCACCGTCGACGCCGCGGTCCACCCGCTGCACGGGCGGCTCCCGTCGGCCGAGCAGGACCGGGCCCTCGCGCCGGCGGCGCCGGGGGAGCGGCGCGTGGTCGTGTCGACGGCCGTGGCCGAGTCGTCGCTGACGGTGCCGGGCGTACGCCTCGTCGTCGACGCCGGGCTCTCCCGCGAGCCCCGCACCGACCACCGCCGCGGGCTCGCCGGCCTGGTCACGGTCCGGGTCAGCCGGGCCGGCGCCGACCAGCGCGCCGGCCGGGCCGGGCGCGAGGGCCCCGGCGTGGTGCACCGGTGCTGGTCGGAGTCCGAGGAGCCGCACCTGCCCGCCCACCCCCAGCCCGAGGTGGCCACCGCGGACCTGACGGGCTTCGCCCTCGAGCTGGCGGTCTGGGGCGCGCCGGACGGGGCCGGGCTGGCGCTGCTCGACGCCCCGCCGGCCCCCGCCCTGGCCGCGGCCCGGGCCGTGCTCACCGACCTCGGCGCCGTCGACGCGCCCGACGACGGCGGCGCGGTCACCGCGCGGGGCCGGGCCCTGGCCCGGGTGCCGACCGACCCCCGGCTGGCACGGGCGCTCCTCGACGGGGCGCCGCTGGTCGGCGCCCGACGCGCCGCCGAGGTGGTGGCGCTGCTCGCCGAGGACGTCCGCGCCCCCGGCGCCGACCTCGTGGCAGCCCTGCGGGCGGTACGCCGCGGCGGGCCCGGCGCCGCCACCTGGCGGGCGACCGCCCGCCGGCTCGAGGGCCTCGTCGGTGGCGGCCCCGCGCCCACGGGGGAGCTGACCGACGACGTCGCGGTCGGGCTCGTGGTCGCCCTGGCCCACCCCGACCGCGTCGCGCGCCGCCGACCGGGCGGCACGTCGTACCTCACCGTCGGCGGCACCGGCGCCGTGCTGCCCCGCGCGGGCGACCGCGACGCCGGCCCGACCGGCCTCGTGGGGCTGGCGTGGCTGGCCGTGGCCGACCTCGACCGGCGACCCGGCGCGGGCGACGCGACGGTCCGGGCGGCCGCCCCGCTGACCGAGGACCTCGCCCTGGAGGCGGCCGCCGCCCGCTGGCGGGAGACCGACGACGTCGGCTGGCGCGGGGACCGCGTCGTCGCCCGCCGGGTCACCCGGCTCGGCGCGATCGAGCTCTCCGCCGCCCCGCTCAGCACGCTCCCGCCCGGCGCGCTGGCGACCGCCTGGCGCGAGCGGCTGGCCCGCGAGGGGCTCGACGCCCTGCCGTGGAGCGAGGCCGCCCGCGCGCTGCGCCGCCGCCTGGACTTCCTGCACCGCACCCTCGGCGACCCCTGGCCCGACGTCTCGGACGTCGGCCTGGCCGCCACGGCGGAGCGGTGGCTGGGCGCCGACCCCCGGCGTACGGACCTCGTCGCCGCCCTGCGCGGCCTGCTGCCCTGGCCGGAGGCCGGCCGCGTCGACGAGCTGGCCCCCGAGCGGGTCACCGTCCCCAGCGGGTCGGCGGTGCGGGTCGACTACGCGGGCGAGCAGCCCGTGCTGGCCGTACGCCTCCAGGAGGTGCTGGGCTGGGCGGCCTCGCCCCGGCTGGCCGACGGCCGGGTGCCGCTGCTGCTGCACCTGCTGTCCCCGGCCCAGCGCCCGCTCGCGGTCACCGCCGACCTGCGGTCGTTCTGGGACGAGGTCTACCCGCAGGTGCGCGCCGAGATGCGCGGGCGCTACCCGCGCCACCCCTGGCCCGAGGACCCGTGGACCGCGCCCCCGACCCGCCGCGCCGCCCCCCGCCGCCCACGCTCCTGAGCCCGTCGAGCCCCGATGCCCGACGAGCCGGACCCGGCGGCCCCTGCGGGTCGGCCCCGCGGCTCCCGGCGACGACGCCACCGGTCCGGCCGTGGAGGACCGTCCGTGGTCCGCAGGGGCCGGGACGGCGCGGTGGCGGGCCCGTCCGCTGCTAGGCTCGGCCCCGCTCGAACATCCTTTAACGATCCGTCCCGTGAGGCGGAGAAGGAGGTACGGCGTGCCCCTGCATGCCCCCGCGGCGGACTCCCCGTCCACCCCGCAGCCCGACCCGCAGCCCGACCCGCAGCCCGCCCCCGTCCGGACCCCGCCCAGCGCGGCGATGCTGGTCCTGGAGGACGGTCGCACCTTCCACGGCGACGCCTACGGCGCCGAGGGGGAGACCTTCGGCGAGGCCGTCTTCAACACCGGGATGACCGGCTACCAGGAGACGCTCACCGACCCGTCGTACCACCGCCAGGTCGTGGTGATGACCGCCCCGCACATCGGCAACACCGGCGTGAACGACGAGGACACCGAGTCGCACCGGATCTGGGTCGCGGGCTACGTCGTGCGCGACCCTGCCCGCCGCTCCTCGAGCTGGCGGGCCACCGGCTCCCTCGACGACGCGCTGCGCGAGCAGGGCGTGGTCGGCATCAGCGGCGTCGACACCCGCGCGCTCACCCGTCACCTGCGGGAGCGCGGGGCGATGCGGGTGGGCATCTCCACCGTGGAGACCGACCCGGCCCGGCTGCTGGCGCGGGTGCGCGAGCAGGAGTCGATGGCCGGCACCGAGCTGGCCGCCGAGGTCTCCACGCGCGAGGCGTACGTCGTGCCGGCCGAGCCGGGACCCTGGGGCGAGAAGCGGGCCACCGTGGCCGCGATCGACCTCGGCATCAAGACCATGACGCCGCGTCGGATGGCCGAGCGCGGCATCGAGACCCACGTGCTGCCGGCCACGGCGACGCTCGAGGACGTGCTGGCGGTCGGCGAGGACGGCCCCGACGGGCTGTTCTTCTCCAACGGCCCCGGCGACCCGGCGGCCACCACGGCCCAGGTCGCGCTGCTGCAGGACGCGCTGAGCCACGGGGTGCCGTACTTCGGGATCTGCTTCGGCAACCAGCTCTTCGGCCGCGCGCTGGGGCTGGGCACCTTCAAGCTGACCTACGGCCACCGCGGGATCAACCAGCCGGTGATGGACCGCACCACCGGCAAGGTGGAGGTGACCGCGCACAACCACGGGTTCGCGGTGGCCTGGCCCGACGGGGTGCCGCTCGACGAGCCGGTGGCCACGCCGTACGGCGAGGCCCGGGTCAGCCACGTCTGCCTCAACGACGACGTGGTCGAGGGTCTCGAGCTGCGCTCGCCCGACGGCGACCTGCGGGCGTTCTCGGTGCAGTACCACCCCGAGGCGGCCGCCGGCCCGCACGACGCGGCGTACCTGTTCGACCGCTTCTGCGACCTGATGTCCGACCGGGGCCGGCCGCCCGCCCCGTCCGCCCCGCCGGTCCTCGGCTCCGAGCAGAAGGACGCCTGATGCCCAAGCGCACCGACATCGCCAGCGTGATGGTGATCGGCTCCGGGCCGATCGTGATCGGCCAGGCCTGCGAGTTCGACTACTCCGGGACCCAGGCCTGCCGGGTGCTCAAGGAGGAGGGCCTGCGCGTGGTCCTGGTGAACTCCAACCCGGCCACGATCATGACCGACCCCGAGTTCGCCGACGCCACCTACGTCGAGCCGATCACGGCCGAGTACGTCGAGAAGGTGATCGCCAAGGAGCGCCCGGACGCGCTGCTGGCGACCCTCGGCGGGCAGACCGCGCTGAACGCCGCGATGGCCCTCGACGCCGCCGGGGTGCTGGAGAGGTACGGCGTGGAGCTGATCGGCGCCTCGATCGAGGCGATCGACCGCGGCGAGAACCGCAGCGTGTTCAAGAAGATCGTCGACGACCTGGGCGGCGAGTCCGCGCGCAGCGCGATCTGCCACTCGATGGAGGACTGCCTGGCCGCGGTCGAGGACCTCGGCTGGCCGGTCGTGGTGCGGCCCAGCTTCACCATGGGCGGCGCCGGGTCCGGGATGGCCCACGACGAGCAGGACCTGCGTCGTATCGCCGGCACCGGTCTCGCGCTGAGCCCCACCACCGAGGTGCTGCTGGAGGAGTCGATCCTCGGGTGGAAGGAGTACGAGCTCGAGGTGATGCGCGACACCGCCGACAACGTGGTGATCGTGTGCTCGATCGAGAACGTCGACCCGATGGGCGTGCACACCGGCGACTCGATCACCGTGGCGCCGGCGATGACGCTGACCGACCGCGAGTACCAGAAGATGCGCGACCTGGCGATCGGGATCATCCGCTCGGTCGGCGTCGACACCGGCGGCTGCAACATCCAGTACGCCGTCAACCCCGCCGACGGCCGGCTGGTGGTGATCGAGATGAACCCGCGGGTCTCCCGCTCCAGCGCCCTGGCCTCCAAGGCGACCGGGTTCCCGATCGCCAAGATCGCGGCCAAGGTGGCGATCGGCTACACGCTCGACGAGATCAGCAACGACATCACGCGCCGAGACGACCCGGCCAGCTTCGAGCCCACCCTGGACTACGTGGTCGTGAAGGTGCCGCGGTTCGCCTTCGAGAAGTTCCCCGGCGCCGACCCGGTGCTGACCACGCACATGAAGTCGGTCGGCGAGGCGATGGCGATCGGGCGCAGCTTCACCGAGGCGCTGCAGAAGGCGCTGCGCAGCCTGGAGTCCAGGGACGCCGTCTTCGACTGGCACCAGGAGTGGGTCGAGCTCGACAAGACCGCCCTGCTGGCCCGGGCCGCCGTGCCGCACGACGGCCGGCTGAAGGTCGTCATGGACGCCCTGCGCGCCGGTGCGGGCGTCGAGGAGGTGCACGACGCCACCGGCATCGACCCGTGGTTCGTGGACCAGCTGGCGCTGATCAACGAGGTCGCCGCCGAGGTCACCGCCGCGCCCGAGCTGACCCCCGGCCTGCTGCGCCGCGCCAAGCGGCACGGCTTCTCCGACGTCCAGGTCGGCAAGATCCGCGGGATGACCCCCGACGTCGTCCGCGGCGTCCGTCACGCCCTGGGCATCCGGCCGGTCTTCAAGACCGTCGACACCTGCGCGGCCGAGTTCGCCGCCGCCACGCCGTACCACTACTCCTCCTACGACGAGGAGAGCGAGGTCGCCCCGCGCGAGCGGCCCGCGGTGATCATCCTGGGCTCCGGGCCGAACCGGATCGGGCAGGGCATCGAGTTCGACTACTCCTGCGTGCACGCCTCCCTGGCGCTGTCCGAGGTCGGCTACGACACGGTGATGGTCAACTGCAACCCCGAGACGGTCTCCACCGACTACGACACCTCGGACCGGCTCTACTTCGAGCCGCTCACGCTGGAGGACGTCCTCGAGGTCGTGCACGCCGAGACGGCCGCGGGCCCGGTGGCCGGCGTCATCTGCCAGCTCGGCGGGCAGACCCCCCTCGGCCTGGCGCAGGGCCTGGCCGCGGCGGGCGTACCGATCGTGGGCACGTCCCCGGACGCGATCGACCTCGCCGAGGAGCGCGGCGCCTTCGGGCGGGTGCTGGCCGAGGCCGGGCTGACCGCGCCCAAGCACGGCACCGCCACCTCCTACCCCGAGGCGCAGCGGATCGCGCACGAGATCGGCTACCCGGTCCTGGTGCGGCCCTCCTACGTCCTGGGCGGGCGCGGGATGGAGATCGTCTACGACGACGTCTCGCTGCAGACCTACCTGGAGCGCTACGTCGCCGAGGGCATGATCAGCCGGGAGGCGCCGGTCCTGGTCGACCGGTTCCTCGACGACGCGGTCGAGATCGACGTCGACGCGCTCTTCGACGGCGAGGAGCTCTTCCTCGGCGGCGTGATGGAGCACATCGAGGAGGCCGGCATCCACTCCGGCGACTCCTCCTGCGCCCTGCCGCCGATCACCCTCGGCGAGCGCGAGGTGGACCGGATCCGCGAGGCCACCGAGGCGATCGCCCGCGGGGTGGGGGTGCTGGGGCTGCTGAACATCCAGTTCGCGCTCGGCTCCGACATCCTCTACGTGCTCGAGGCCAACCCGCGCGCCAGCCGCACCATCCCGTTCGTCTCCAAGGCGACCGCGACCCCGCTGGCCAAGGCCGCGGCCCGGGTGATGCTCGGGGAGAGCATCGCCGACCTGCGGGCCGCGGGCGTGCTGCCGGCCACCGGCGACGGCGGCAGCCTGCCGCCGGACCAGCCGATCGCGGTCAAGGAGGCGGTGATGCCCTTCAACCGCTTCCGCACCCCCGACGGCGCCCAGGTCGACACCGTGCTCGGCCCGGAGATGAAGTCGACCGGCGAGGTGATGGGCCTCGACGCCGACTTCGGCACCGCCTTCGCCAAGTCGCAGACCGCGGCCTTCGGGCCGCTGCCCACCTCCGGCAGCGTGTTCGTCTCGATGGCCAACCGCGACAAGCGCTCGATGATCTTCCCGGTCAAGGTGCTGGCCGACCTCGGCTTCGAGATCCTGGCCACCCAGGGCACCGCCGAGGTGCTGCGCCGCAACGGCGTGCCGACCCGCGTGGTGCGCAAGCACTTCGAGGGCACCGGACCGGACGGCGAGAAGACCACGGTCGACCTGATCCGCGACGGTGGGATCCAGCTCATCGTGAACACGCCGTACGGCGCCGGCACCGGTGGGCAGGCCCGGCTCGACGGGTACGAGATCCGCACCGCGGCGGTGATGGCCAACGTCCCCTGCATCACCACCGTGCAGGGCCTCGGCGCGGCGGTCCAGGGCATCGAGGCGATGCGCCGCGGCGACATCGGCGTGCGCAGCCTGCAGGACTGGGCGCGCGACCGGGCGGCCCTCGACCGGGCGGACAGGTGACCTACCGCCTGCTCTTCGACCGTGCCCTGACCCGGGTCGACCCGGAGCGGGCCCACCACCTCGGCTTCGCCGCCGTCCGCGCGGGGGGGCCGGCGCTGCGGCGACGACCTGTGCGGGTGCCGGCCGGCGCCGGTCCGGTGGAGGCGATGGGGCTCCGCTTCGCCCACCCCCTGGGCCTCGCGGCGGGCTTCGACAAGGACGCCCGCGGGGTCGAGGCGCTCGGGGCGCTCGGCTTCTCCTTCGTCGAGGTCGGCACCGTCACCGCCCTCGCGCAGCCCGGGAACCCGCGCCCGCGGCTGTTCCGGCTCACCGAGGACCGCGCCGTGGTCAACCGGATGGGCTTCAACAACGCCGGGGCCGCCGCCGTGGCCGCCCGTCTCGCCCGGCGCCGCCCCGGGCCGGGGTCGCCGGTCCTGGGCGTCAACCTCGGCAAGTCCAAGGTCGTGCCCGAGGACGACGCCGCCGCCGTCGCCGCCGACCACGACAGCAGCACCCGGCTGCTCGCCCCGCACGCCGACTACCTCGTGGTCAACGTCTCCTCGCCCAACACCCCCGGGCTGCGCACCCTCCAGGCCGTCGAGCGACTGGCGCCGCTGCTGGCGCAGGTCCGGCGCAGCGCGGACGAGGCCCGCGACGCCGCCGGCCTGGCGCGGGTGCCGCTGCTGGTCAAGATCGCCCCCGACCTGGCCGACGAGGACGTCCTCGCCGTGGCCGACCTGGTGCGCGGAGACGACGGCGTCGACGGGGTCGTGGCCACCAACACCACCACCGGGCGTACCGGCCTGCGCACCGACCCGGCGACCGTCGAGGCCGCCGGGGCCGGCGGGCTCTCCGGACCCCCGGTGGCCGCGCGCGCCCTGGAGGTGACCCGGCTGCTGCGCGGGCGGCTCGGACCGGGGCCCGTCCTGGTCGGGGTCGGCGGGATCACCACCGCCGAGGACGCGCGCGCGCGGCTGGCCGCCGGCGCGGACCTGCTCCAGGCCTACACCGCCTTCGTGTACGAGGGTCCCGGCTGGGCGCGCCGCGTCGTGCGAGGCTTGGGCGCGTGAGCAGCACCGACCGACGACCGGTCCACGTGGGCGGCGAGCTGCTCGCCTCCCGGGCCAGCGGCGGGCTGGTGCACCTCAGCGTCCTCGCCCCCGGGATCGGCGAGCGGTTCCGGCCCGGCACCACCGTCGCGGTCTCGATCGGCCACCCCGTCTCGCGCAGCCGGCTGGCGCGGCGCAGCTTCTGGATCCACGAGGTGAAGCCGGTCGGCGGCCGGGGCCTGGCCCTGGGCCTGGTCGTCGAGCCCCGCGGCGCGGGCTCGCGCTGGCTGGCCGAGGCGCCGGTGGGCACCCCGCTGGAGCTCACCGGACCCCTGGGCCGGCCCTTCGCCCTGCCCCAGGAGCCCGTGTCCTGCCTGCTGGTGGCCGAGGAGTACGCCGCCGCCCCGATCTTCCCGCTGGCGCTGCGCCTGCGCGAGCGGGGCTGCGCGGTGACCCTGCTGCTCGGCGCCCGCGACGAGGCGCACCTGATGTCGGCCCTCGAGGCCCGCCGCTCCGCGCGCGCCGTGACCGTGGTGACCGGCGACGGGTCGGTCGGCCGCGCCGGGCGCACCGCCGACGCCCTGCCCGAGGCGCTGGCCTCCAGCGGCGCCGAGGTCGTCTACGCCGCCGGTCCCGCACCGCTGCTGCACGCGGTCGCGGCGGCCGCCGAGGACCACGGTGCCTGGAGCCAGGTCGCCCTCGAGGTGCCCTCGCCCTGCGCCACCGGCCTGTGCTTCGGCTGCCAGGTCCCGGTGGTCGGGGAGGCCGGGTCCCCGCGCTGGGCCCGCGCCTGCGTCGACGGCCCGGTCCTGCGCGGCGACCGCGTCCGGTGGGCCGACCTGTGAGCGGCGGGACGGGCGAGGTGCAGGTGGCCGGGCTCCGGCTCCGCTCGCCGGTGCTCGTCGCGGCCGGCTGCGGCGGCACCGGCCGGGAGCTCGCGGCGTACGCGCCGCTGGCCGGGCTCGGCGCCTTCACCACCCGCACCGTGACCTCGGAGCCGCGCGCCGGTGCACCGGCGGGACGCGTGGTGGAGAGCCCCTCGGGGCTGCTGCACGCCACCGGCCTGCCGAACCCGGGCCTGGACCACTTCCTGGCCACCGAGCTGCCCGGCCTGGTCGCCCAGGACGTCCGCGTGGTCGTGTCCGTCGCGGTGTCCTCGGCCGCCGACGCCTCCGCCCTGGCCCGCCGGCTCGCCCGGGCCCCGGGCGTGAGCGCCGTGGAGGTCGCCCTGGCCCCGGCCGGCGGCCACGCCGAGGACCCCGACGACGACGACCTGTTCCGGGCCCGGGAGCCGCACGAGGCCGCCGGCGTGGTGGGCGCGGTGGCCCGCGAGCTGCCGCGCGGCCTGCCGGTGTGGGCCAAGCTGCGCTCCGACCCCGCGCGGGTCGTGGCGCTCGCCCGCGCCTGCGCCGAGGCCGGCGCCGGGGCCGTGGTCGTCGGCGACGCCCTGCCCGCGGTGCTGCCCGACGGACGCGCCGGGGGCCTCGGCGGCCCCGCCGTACGCCCGGTCGCCCTGGCCTGCGTGCACCGCGTCGTGGCCGCGCTGCCCCACCTCGACGTGGTCGGCGTCGGGGGAGTGGCCACCCCCGCCGACGTCCGCGCGTTCCTGGCCGCCGGCGCCCGGGCCGTCGGCGTCGGCACCGCCCTGCTGCACGACCCCACCACGGCCACCCGCCTGGCCGCCGCGCTGCGCGAGGAGACCCGATGACCCACCCCGAGCCCGGCGCCCCGAGGTCGTTCGGCGCGCGCCTGCACGCCGCGCTGGCCGACCGGGGGCAGCTCTGCGCCGGCATCGACCCGCACGCCGGGCTGCTGGCCGAGTGGGGGATGCCCGACGACGTGGGCGGGCTGGAGCGCTTCGCGCTGACCGCGGTCGAGGCCGTGGCCGGGGAGGCCTCGGTCGTCAAGCCGCAGTCGGCGTTCTACGAGCGCTTCGGCAGCCGCGGGATCGCCGTGCTGGAGCGCGTGGTGGCCACCGCACGCGAGGGCGGCGCGCTGGTGCTGCTCGACGTCAAGCGCGGCGACATCGGCTCGACCTCGCAGGCCTACGCCGACGCCTACCTCGACCCGGCCTCCCCGCTGGCCGCCGACGCGATCACCGCCAGCCCGTTCCTCGGCTTCGGCTCGCTCGACCCGATGATCGAGAGCGCCCGGCGGCACTGTGCGGGCGTCTTCGTGCTGGCGCTGACCTCCAACAAGGAGGGCCCCGAGGTCCAGCACGCCCGGGCCGTGGGGCCCGAGCCGGGCGCCCCGGACGGTCGCAGCGTCGCCGGGGTGGTGCTGGACCGCCTGCGCGCGCTGAACGAGGGCGTGCAGCCGCTGGGCTCCTTCGGCGCCGTCGTGGGCGCCACGATCGGGGACACCGTCGAGGACCTGGCCTTCAACGGCCCGGTGCTGGCGCCGGGCTACGGCGCCCAGGGCGGGACGCCGGCCGACCTGCGCCGGATCTTCGGCGCCTCCGCCCACGCGGTCCTCGCCGCCACCTCCCGCGACCTGCTGCGGCACGGCCCCGACCCCGTCGCGCTGCGCGACGCCGTGCGCCGCGGCAACGACGAGCTGGCCGCCGCGCTCGCCGACGGGGCGGATGCATGAGGACCCGCCGGCGGGTCGGGGCGGCGCTGGCCGGGCTGGTGCTGGGTCCCGGTCTGCTCGGCGCCTGCGCCGGCGACCCCGTCGAGGACTACTGCGCCGAGGTGGAGGCCCAGCGCGAGCCCCTGAGCCAGGTGACCTCCCAGGGCGGCCCGACCGCGCTGCTGGAGGCGCTGCCGGCCCTCGAGCAGCTCCGCGCGGCCTCCCCGACGGACCTGCGCGACGACTGGGACGTCGTGGTGGGACGGCTCGGTGCGCTCGACGACGCCCTGGCGCAGGCCGGCGTCGACCCGGGGACCTACGACGCCGAGGAGGAGGCCGACGGCCTCGCCGAGGACGACCGGACCGCGATCGAGTCCGCCGCGCGGCAGCTGGCCACCCCGGAGATGGTGCGCGCCCTCGCGGCCGTCCAGCAGCAGGCCCGCGACGTCTGCGGCACCTCCCTGACGGTCTGACCCCGCCGGCCCGGCGGGCCCGCGATTGCCCACCGGGGCGGGTCTGACTAGATTGCTCCGGACGGTGGTGCGTCCCCACCGCCGTACCGACGGAAGAGGATCTGCAGTGGCTCTGCCCCCGCTCACGCCCGAACAGCGTCAAGCCGCCCTCGCGAAGGCGGCGGCGTCCCGTCGCGAGCGCGCCGAGGTCAAGAACCGGCTGAAGAACTCCGGGGCCACCATCTCCGAGGTCCTGGCCCAGGGACAGAGCAACGAGGTCATCGGCAAGATGAAGGTCGTCGACCTGCTCCAGTCGATGCCCGGTCTCGGCAAGGTCCGCGCCCGCCAGACCATGGAGCGCCTCGGCATCGCCGAGTCGCGCCGGGTCCGCGGCCTGGGCACCAAGCAGGTCGCCGCGCTGCAGCGCGAGTTCGCCGCGGGTGAGTGACCGGGACCCGTCCGGGTCCCGCAACCGGCTGGTCGTGCTGGCCGGCCCGACCGCGGTCGGCAAGGGCACCGTGGCGGCCGCGGTGCGCGAGCGCCACCCCGAGGTCTGGATCTCGATCTCGGCCACGACCCGCCCGCCGCGTCCCGGCGAGCGGCACGGCGAGCACTACTGGTTCGTGACGCCCGAGGCGTTCGACGAGATGGTCGGGCGGGGCGAGCTGCTGGAGTGGGCCGTGGTGCACGGCACCCACCGCTACGGGACGCCGCGCGGGCCGGTCGAGGAGGCCCTGGCCGCCGGCAGACCGGCGCTGCTGGAGATCGACCTGCAGGGCGCCCGCCAGGTCCGGGCCAGCATGGCCGAGGCGCTGTTCGTCTTCCTGGCGCCACCGTCGTGGGAGGAGCTGGTCCGCCGCCTGGTCGGTCGGGGCACCGAGACCGAGGCCGAGCGGCGGCGGCGGCTGAGCACCGCCCGCGACGAGCTGGCCGCCGAGCCCGAGTTCGACGTGACCGTCGTCAACCACGAGATTCACGCTGCGGCGGACGAGTTGGTAGCCTTGATGAGCGGGCCCACCCCCGCCTGAGCGGCGCGCCCGACCGGATCCGGTCCCGGGCGCCGTCCCACCGCCCCCGACCCAAGCGAGGCTCAACGCGTGTCCAGCCCCAACATCGGCGCCGAGGGTGTCACCAACCCGCCCATCGACGACCTGCTGACCAAGACCGACAGCAAGTACCAGCTGGTGCTCTACAGCGCCAAGCGCGCCCGGCAGATCAACGCCTACTACTCCCAGCTCGGCGAGGGCCTGCTGGAGTACGTCGGCCCGCTCGTGGAGACCCACGTGCAGGAGAAGCCGCTGTCGATCGCCCTGCGCGAGATCGACGGCGACCTGCTGACCTGCGAGGCGGTCGACCCCACCGAGCTCGCCGCCGAGGAGGCCGCCGCCGCCCAGGCCCAGGTCGACGCCGCGGCCGCCGCGCAGAACGGCTGATCCTGACCAGCGGCGCGCCGTCGGCCCCGACCGGGCCGACGGCCCCCCGGGTCGTCCTCGGCGTCGCCGGCGGGATCGCGGCCTACAAGGCCTGCGAGCTGCTGCGCCGCCTGACGGAGTCCGGCCACGACGTCACCGTCGTGCCGACCGCCGCGGCGCTCGAGTTCGTCGGGGCCCCCACCTGGGCCGCCCTGTCCGGGCGTCCGGTCGCCTCCGACGTGTGGGCCGAGGTGCACGCGGTGCCGCACGTGCGGCTGGGTCAGCAGGCCGACCTCGTGGTGGTGGCCCCGGCCACCGCCGACCTGCTCGCCCGGGCCGCGCACGGCCTGGCCGACGACCTGCTGACCAACACCCTGCTCACCGCGCGCTGCCCGGTGGTGCTCGCCCCGGCGATGCACACCGAGATGTGGGAGCACGCCGCCACCCGCGCGAACGTGGCCACCCTCCGCTCCCGGGGGGTCGTGGTCCTCGAGCCGGCCGAGGGACGCCTCACCGGCGCCGACAGCGGTCGGGGCCGGCTGCCCGACCCCGCCGAGATCGCCGCGGTGGCCCTCGAGGTCCTGGCCCGCGGGACGGCCGCCCCGGACCTCGTCGGGCGTACGGTCGTGGTCTCCGCCGGCGGCACCCGCGAGCCGATCGACCCGGTGCGGTTCCTCGGCAACCGCTCCTCGGGGCTGCAGGGCTACGCCCTCGCCCGGGCCGCGGCCGCCCGCGGCGCCCGGGTCCGCCTGGTCGCGGCGAACACCGCGCTGCCCGACCCGGCCGGGGTGTCGGTGGTCCACGTCGGGACGACCGCGGAGCTGCGCACGGCCGTGCTGGCCGCGCGCGAGGGCGCCGACGCCGTGGTGATGGCCGCCGCCCCCGCCGACTTCCGGCCCGTCGGGGAGCAGCAGCACAAGATCAAGAAGTCCGACGACGGCTCCGCGCCCGTGCTCGAGCTCACCGTGAACCCCGACGTGCTGCGCGAGCTCGTGCAGACCCGGCGCGAGGGCGAGGTGCTGGTCGGCTTCGCCGCGGAGACCGGTGACGACGCCACCGGCGTGCTGGACCTCGCCCGCGCCAAGCTGGCGCGCAAGGGCTGCGACCTGCTCGTCGTCAACGACGTCGGCGGGGGAGCGGTGTTCGGCCGGGACGAGAACCACGGGGTCGTCCTCGGCTCCGACGGCACCGAGGTCGAGGTGCCCCGCGGCCCGAAGTCGGCGCTGGCCCACGTCGTGTGGGACCAGGTCGCCCACCGGCTGGCCGGCCCGCCCGCCCCCGACGCACCCGCCCGCCAGCTGTAACGCTGTGTTACTTCACCTGGTGCGGCGTCGCGACGGTGCACCAGACGAAGTAACACAGCGTTACAGCGCGCCCGCCGGTACGCCACCCGTACGCGGGGACACCGCGGCGCGGAATGGTGGACCACCCACCGGACGGGCGTCCCGCGATTCGGGATCGCCCGTGGGGCGGGTCTAGCCTTCCCCCGTCCGGGAGCAGCCCGGTCGCGCCCCCTGAACCCGCCCGAACGGAGCAACTGTGCCTGGACGTCTCTTCACCTCGGAGTCGGTCACCGAGGGTCACCCCGACAAGATCGCCGACCAGATCAGCGACTCGATCCTGGACGCCATGCTCGCCCAGGACCCGCACAGCCGGGTCGCGGTCGAGACCCTGCTGACCACCGGCCTCGTCGTGGTCGCCGGTGAGGTCACCACGACCGGCTACGTCGACATCAAGCAGGTCGTCCGCGACCGCATCCTCGAGATCGGCTACGACCACTCCGAGAAGGGCTTCGACGGCGAGAGCTGCGGCGTCATGGTCGCGATCGGCGGCCAGTCCGGCGACATCGCCCAGGGCGTGGACACCGGTCACGAGTCGCGCACGGGCTCCGTGGACGCCATGGACAAGCAGGGCGCCGGCGACCAGGGCCTGATGTTCGGCTACGCCTGCGACGACACCGCCGAGCTGATGCCGCTGCCGATCAAGATCGCGCAGACCCTCTCCGAGCGGCTCTCGGCCGTGCGCAAGGACGGGACGCTGCCCTACCTGCGCCCCGACGGCAAGACGCAGGTCACCATCGAGTACGACGCCGACAACCGCCCGGTCCGCGTCGACACCGTGGTGCTCTCCACCCAGCACGCGCAGGAGGTCGAGCTCGACACGCTCGAGCCCGACATCAAGAAGCACGTCATCGACCACGTGCTGGCGCAGTTCGACATCGACTCCGCCGACTACCGGCTGCTGGTCAACCCCACCGGCCGGTTCGTGGTCGGCGGGCCGATGGGCGACGCCGGGCTCACCGGACGCAAGATCATCGTCGACACCTACGGCGGCATGGCCCGTCACGGCGGCGGCGCGTTCTCCGGCAAGGACCCCTCGAAGGTCGACCGGTCCGCGGCGTACGCCATGCGCTGGGTCGCCAAGAACGTCGTCGCCGCGGGCCTGGCCCGTCGCTGCGAGGCCCAGGTGGCCTACGCCATCGGCAAGGCGCAGCCGGTCGGGGTCTTCATCGAGACCTTCGGCACCGGCACCGTGCCCGACGAGCAGATCCAGGCGGCCGTGCTCGAGGTCTTCGACCTCCGCCCGGCCGCGATCGTGCAGGACCTCGACCTGCTCCGCCCGATCTACGCCCGCACCGCGGCGTACGGCCACTTCGGACGCGAGCACGAGGACTTCACCTGGGAGCGCACCGACCGCGCCGACGCCCTGCGCGCGGCCGTCGGCGGCTGAGGCACCCGGGCACGTCCGCCGGCCCGCGGCCTGTCGCCGCGGGCTGGTAGACACCGGCACATGGCAGGCACCCCGGGCACCTCGCGCGCCGTGGCAGGGGGCGGGGGCGACCCCGGTCCCGACCCCGAGCTGCTGCCCGGGCTGGTGCGCCAGCAGGTCCGGGTCTCGCAGGCCCGCGCCCGCGAGACCCGGGCCCGCAAGGCGGCCGCCGCCGCGACCGCGGAGGTCGACCCGGTCGCCCGGGTCCTGGTCGACGCCCCGCTGGCCCACCTGGACCGCGACTTCGACTACGCCGTGCCTGCCTCGATGGCCGACGCCGCCCGACCGGGCGTCCGGGTCAAGGTCCGCTTCGCCGGGCACGAGGCCGACGGCTACGTCCTGGCCAGGTCGGCCTCCTCGGCCCACGGCGGCGCCCTGACCCCGCTGCGCCGGGTGGTCGGGGCCGAGCCGGTGCTGACCCCGGTCGTGGCCGGCCTCGCCGCCGAGGTCGCCGAGCGGTACGCCGGCACCCGCGCCGACGTGCTCCGCCTCGCCGTCCCCCCGCGGCACGCGGCCGCCGAGAAGCAGCCCACCCCGCCCGCGCCGGACCCGCCCCGCTGGGACGCCGGCGCCGCCGACGCGGCCTGGGCCGACCACGACACCGGCGCGGCGTTCCTGCGACACCTGCGCGAGGGCGGTGCGCCCCGCGCGGCCTGGCACCCGGCGCCCGGCACCGACTGGCCACGGTCGCTGGCGCACGCGGCCGCGGCCACCCTGGCCGGCGGCCGGGGGTCGTTGCTGTGCGTGCCCGACGGGCGCGACGTGGCGCGCGTCTCGGCCGCCCTCGAGGACGTCCTCGGTCCCGGCCACCACGTCGCGCTGACCGCCGAGGCCGGCCCGGCCGCGCGCTACCGCGACTTCCTGGCCGTCTCCCGGGGGGTCCGCCGGGTCGTCGTCGGCACCCGCGCCGCCGCCCTGGCGCCGGTGCACGACCTCGGCCTGGTCGCGGTGTGGGACGACGGCGACGACCTGCTCGCCGAGGCGCGCGCGCCCTACCCCCACGCGCGGGAGGTCCTGCTCCTGCGCGCGGCCCGCGAGGGCACCGCCGCCCTGGTCGGCGGGTTCGGGGCCACGGCCGAGGCGGCGTACCTGCTGCGCACCGGCTGGGCGCGGCCGCTGCGGGCCACCCGGGCCGTGGTGCGCGAACGGGTCGTCGTCGAGGTGGCCGGGGCCACCGACCTCGCCCGGGAGCGCGACCCCCACGGCCGGGGCGCGCGGGTGCCCGCCGCGGCCCACGCGGTCCTGCGGGCGGGCCTCGAGCGCGGACCGGTCCTGGTGCAGACACCTCGACGGGGCTACGCGGCCGCGCTGGCCTGCGACCGCTGCCGCACGCCCTGCCGCTGCCCGCGGTGCACCGGCCCGCTCAGCCTCCACGGCCCCCTCGAGCCCCCGGTCTGCGGCTGGTGCGCGACCGCGGCCGTGGCCTGGACCTGCCCGGAGTGCGGCGGACGCGGCCTGCGGGCCCCGGTCGTCGGCGACGTCCGCACGGCCGAGGAGCTGGGCCGGGCCTTCCCGCGGGCACGGGTGCGCACCTCGGCCGGCGACCGCGTCCTGTCCCGCGTCGACGCGACGCCCCAGGTCGTGGTGGCCACGCCGGGCGCCGAGCCGGTCGCCGACGGGGGCTACGCGGCGGTGCTGCTGCTGGACGCCTGGCTCCTGCTGGACCGGGTCGACCTGCGCGCCGAGGAGGAGGCGCTGCGCCGCTGGAGCAACGCCGTCGCCCTGGCCCGTCCGGGCGCCCGCGCCGTGGTGGTGGCCGACCCGGCCCACCCGGCGGTGCAGGCGCTGGTGCGCTGGGACCAGCCCGGTCACGCCGAGCGCGAGGTGGACCAGCGCCGCGAGGCCCACCTGCCGCCGTCGTCGCGCCTGGCCAGCCTGACCGGTGAGCCCGGGGCGCTGGACGACGCGCTGACCCTGCTGGCCCCGCCGGCCTCGGCCGAGGTGCTCGGCCCGGCCCCGGTGGGGGAGGGACGCGAGCGCGTGGTCGTGCGGGTGCCGCGCGCCGAGGGCGCTGCGCTGTCCCGCGCGCTGGGGGAGCTCCAGCGCGTCCGCTCGGCACGCAAGCTCGACCCCGTCCGCGTCCAGGTGGACCCGCCGACGCTCTGAGCGCCACGAGGGCGGCGACGGGCCGGGAGGGCGGCGACGGGCCGGGACCGGCCTCCTAGGATGGACCCCGCGCGGTCGATCCCCCGACGCCCCGGCCCCGCCGGCCCTCGCACCCGCAGGAGACCCACCCCCGATGGCCATCCAGCCCATCCGCCTCTTCGGTGACCCGGTGCTGCGGCGCGCCGCCACACCGGTCACCGACTTCGACAAGGAGCTGCGCACCCTCGTCGCGGACCTGACGGAGACCATGCTCGAGGCCCCCGGCGCCGGCCTGGCCGCCCCGCAGATCGGCGTCGGCCTGCGCGTCTTCACCTGGCACGTCGACGGCGAGGTGGGCCACCTGGTCAACCCGGAGCTCGAGCTGTCCGAGGAGACCCAGGACGGCGCGGAGGGGTGCCTGTCGATCCCGGGGCTGCTCCTGGACTGCCGACGGGCGCTGACGGTGGTGGCCACCGGCTTCGACCAGCACGGCGAGCCGCTCCGGCTGGTCGGCACCGACACGCTCGCGCGGGCCGTCCAGCACGAGACCGACCACCTCGACGGGGTGCTGTTCCTGGACCGGCTGGACCCCGTGGCCCGCAAGAGCGCCATGCGCGAGATCCGCGAGTCGGACTGGTTCGGCGCCGAGCAGCCCCGGGTCAAGGTCTCGCCCCACGCGACCCGTGGGCTGGGGTTCTAGCCGGTGCGCGTCGTCCTGGCCGGCACCCCCGAGGTCGCCCTGCCCACCCTGGCCGCCCTGACGGCCTCCGCGCACGACGTCGTCGGGGTCCTCACCCGTCCCGACGCCCCGGCCGGTCGCGGGCGCCGGCTGGTGGCCAGCCCGCTGGGCCGGGCCGCCGAGGAGCTCGGGCTCCCCGTCCTGAAGCCGGGGCACCCCCGCGACCCCGGCTTCGCCGAGGAGCTCGCCGCGCTGGCGCCGGACTGCTGCCCGGTCGTGGCCTACGGCGCCCTGCTGCCCGAGTCCGTCCTGGGCCTGCCCCGCCACGGCTGGGTGAACCTGCACTTCTCCTGCCTGCCCGCCTGGCGGGGCGCCGCCCCGGTGCAGCACGCGCTGCTGGCCGGGGACGAGGTGACCGGGGCGACCACGTTCCGCATCGTCAAGGCCCTCGACGCCGGGCCGACCTTCGGGGTGATGACCGAGCGGGTCCGCCCCCGCGACACCGCCGGCGACCTGCTCGCCCGGCTGGCCGAGGGCGGGGCCGCGCTCATGGTGGCCACCCTCGACGGCCTGGAGGACGGCAGCATCGGCGCACGCGAGCAGCCGCCGGAGGGCGTCTCCCTGGCGCCCAAGATCGAGGTCGCCCATGCGGAGGTCGACTGGACCGACCCGGCCGTGGGCATCGACCGGCTGGTCCGCGCCTGCACCCCGGCGCCGGGCGCCTGGACCACGTGGGACGGCGAGCGGCTCAAGCTGGAGCCGCTCGAGGTCGAGGTCGAGGCCGAGGTGCGCGGCGCGGCGCCGCACGACGGCCCGCCCGCGCCCGGCGAGCTGGTGGTCGGTCGTCGCGACGTCCACGTCGGCACCGCGCGCGGGACCCTGCGCCTGGGCCGGGTCAAGCCGGTGGGCAAGGGCTGGATGGCCGCGGCCGACTGGGCCCGCGGGGCGCGCCCCGCCCCCGGCGCCCGTCTCGGCCGGGCGTCGGACGACCCCCGTGGCTGAGGACCGCCGCACCGCCGGAGGTCGTCCTGCGCGGCGGCCCGCGGCCGCCGGCTCGCGCGTCGACCCGGCGCGGCTGGCGGCGTACGAGGTGCTCAAGGCGGTGCGCGTCGACCATGCGTACGCCAACCTGGTCCTGCCCGCCGTGCTCGGCCGGCTCGGGCTGGAGGGGCGCGACGCCGCGTTCGCCACCGAGCTGGCCTCGGGCACGCTGCGGCTGCGCGGGACCTACGACGCGGTGCTCGCCGCGTGCGTGCAGCGTCCGCTGCGCAAGGTCGAGGACAAGGTGCTCGACGGGCTGCGGCTCGGCACCCACCAGCTGCTCTCGATGCGGGTGCCGCCGCACGCCGCGATCAGCACCACCGTCGACCTCGTGCGGGACCGGGCCAGCTCCGGCGCGGCCAGCTTCGCCAACGCCGTGCTGCACGGCGTGACCGCGCACGACCTCGACGGCTGGGTCGCCACCCTGGCGCCCCCGCCCACGCCCCGGTCGAGCCGCTACGAGGAGATCGCCTTCAGCCACCCGCGGTGGATCGTGGAGGAGCTGCGCCGCGCGCTCGGCGACGACGAGCTGCACGACCTGCTGCGCGCCGACAACCTCGCCCCCCGCGTCACCCTGGTCGCCCGGCCGGGGCTCGCGGAGCGCGACGAGCTGCCGGGGGACCCCACGCCGTGGTCGCCGTACGGCGTCGTGCTGGAGTCCGGGGCGCCGTCCGCGGTGCCCGCGGTGGCCGAGGGTCGCGCCGGGGTGCAGGACGAGGGCTCGCAGCTGGTCGCGCACGTCCTGGCCACCGCGCCGCTCGAGGGGCGGGACCGCACCTGGGTCGACCTCTGCGCCGGCCCCGGCGGCAAGGCCGCCCTGCTGACCGCGCTCGCCGCGCCGCGCGACGCCCGTGTGGTCGCGGTGGAGCGCCAGGAGCACCGCGCGCGCCTGGTCGCCCGGTCGCTGGCCCCCGCCCGCACGGCCGGGGCGTCGTACGCCGTGCTCACCGCGGACGGCACCCGACCCCCGCTCCTGCCCGGCTCCGTGGACCGGGTCCTGGTCGACGCCCCCTGCACCGGCCTCGGCGCGCTGCGGCGCCGTCCGGAGTCGCGCTGGCGGCGCCGGCCCGACGACGTGCTCCCGCTGGTGCTGCTCCAGCGGCGCCTGCTCGGGGCGGCGCTCGACCTGCTCCGGCCCGGCGGGGTCGCGGTGTACGCGACCTGCTCGCCGGTGCTCACCGAGACCGACGAGGTCGTCCTGGCCGCGTCGCAGCGCCCCGACGTCGTCGTCGAGGACCTGCTGCCGCTGCTGCCCGAGGGGATGCCGGACGCGGCGGGCCGACTGCCGGGCACCGCCCAGCTGTGGCCGCACCGGCACGGCACCGACGCGATGTTCCTCGCCCTGCTGCGGAAGGTCTGAACCATGGCCGCGAAGTCCCCGTCGGTCGAGATCGAGGTCGACGACCGCCTCGTGCGGGTCTCGAACCCCGACCGGGTCTACTTCCCCGAGAGCGGCGCGACCAAGCGGGACCTCGTCGACTACTACCTCGCGGTCGGGCCCGGGATCGTCAACGCGCTGTGGGAGCGGCCGTGCATGCTGCACCGCTTCCCGACCGGGCTGGCGGGGGAGAAGGTGCACCAGAAGCGGCTGCCGCGCGGTGCGCCGGACTGGGTGGAGACCGTCCGCCTGCACTTCCCGCGGTGGGACCGCACCGCCGACGAGCTGTGCGTGACCGAGCTGGCCAGCGTGATCTGGGCGGTCCAGATGTCGACCGTCGAGTTCCACCCCTGGAACAGCCGGCGCGAGGACCCCGAGCGTCCCGACGAGTGGCGCATCGACCTCGACCCCGGACCGGAGTCCGACTTCGCGCAGGTCCAGCGGGTCGCCGGCGTGGTGCACGAGGTGCTCGACGAGCTCGGCGCGGTCGGCTTCCCGAAGACCAGCGGCGGCTCCGGGCTGCACGTCTACGTCCGGGTGCGGCCCGACCACGACCACCGGGGCGTACGCCGCGCCGCGCTCGCCTTCGCCCGCGAGGTCGAGCGCCGCACCCCCGACGACGTCACCACCACCTGGTGGCGCAAGGACCGGGACCCCACCAAGCTGTTCGTCGACTACAACCAGAACGCCCGCGACCACACGATCGCCGCGGCCTACTCCGTGCGCGGCTTCCCCGACGCCCGGGTCTCGACCCCGGTGCGCTGGGACGAGGTGGACGACTGCGACCCGCACGACTTCACCATCTTCACCGTCCCGGCCCGCTTCGCCGAGCTCGGCGACCTGCACGAGCGGATCGACGAGGAGGTCTTCGACCTCGCCCCCCTGCTCGAGTGGGCCGACCGCGACGAGCGCGACGGCGCCGACCCCCCGGTCGACCCGGACGCCTGACGCTCGACAGCGGCCCGCTGGACAGCGGCCCGCTCGACCGGTCGGGCTCGCCAGCTGCGGGGTCGCCGTCACTCCTGCACCGCCTGCCCCGGGAATCCCCGCCCGAGCGGGGATCCCCCGGGTCCGCGCGCGCTGCACGGGCCACCAGGTCCGGGAGACGCACACCCAGTCGGCCATCCGCACCCCGGGAACCCACGAGCACCACCCTCCGCACGCGGCCGGGTCGAGCCAGGGTCGGCCCAGCGCCCACCAGGTCGCGGCGGCGCCCCCGGACGGCTTCACCGCCGCTCCCGCCCCAGCCGGCGTCCGCGGCCCGGGCCGCCCGCACCACCCCGACCTGGTCGTCCGGACCGGTCAGCGAGGAGGAGGTCACCGGGTGGTCCCCGCGCAGCGACGACTACCCTCGCTGGTCGTGGGCATCCAGATCACGCCGAGCATCCTCAACGCCGACTTCGCCGCCCTCGGGGCCGAGGTGGGCCGCATCCCGGGCGCCGACTGGGTCCACGTCGACGTGATGGACAACCACTTCGTGCCCAACCTGACCTTCGGCCCGACCATGGTCGAGGCGCTGGCCCGGGTGAGCCCGGTCCCGCTCGACGCGCACCTGATGATCGCCGACCCGGACCGGCACGCCCCGACGTACGTCGAGGCCGGCTGCGGCTCGGTCACCTTCCACGTCGAGGCCGCGGCCGCGCCGGTGCGCCTGGCGCGCGAGATCCGGGCGGCGGGGGGCCGCGCGAGCATGGCCCTGCGGCCCGCGACGCCGGTCGAGCCCTACGAGGACCTGCTGCCCGAGCTGGACATGCTGCTGCTGATGACCGTCGAGCCGGGCTTCGGCGGCCAGTCCTTCCTCGACCTGGTCCTGCCCAAGGTCCGGCGGGCCCGGGCGCTGATGGAGCGGCACGGGGTGCAGACCTGGCTCCAGGTCGACGGCGGCGTCTCGCTGGAGACGATCGAGCGGTGCGCCGAGGCCGGGGCGGACGTGTTCGTCGCCGGCTCGGCGGTCTTCGGTGCCGACGACCCCGACGCGATGGTGGCCGCGCTGCGCGCCGCCGCCCGCGCCGCCGCCCCCGACGCCTGACCCACGCCCGCGACCCCACCCCCCGGCCCCCGACCCCCGGGCTGCCTGCGCCGCAGGCCCCGGGGGGCGCTGTGGCAGACTGGCGGGGACGAGTTTCGACGACTCGCGTGCTCTGGGATCGGTGCAAGTCCGAGCCGGCGGTGACAGTCCGCGACCCGACCACCTCCAGTGGCCGGTTGACCAGGTGGAAACCCTGGACCGACGGTGAGAGTCCGGATGGGAAGCGCACGCAGTCGTCCGGAGGGGCGCCGTGTCCGACGAGCGCCCGACCCCGGACGGCTCCGCCCGCCTCCAGCCCCCCGGGGCCGCGACCGGCACCGGGCGGAGGACGCAGTGGGCAGCACGGCCGGCAGCACCAGCGCAGCCGAGCAGGCGGCGATGCGCCGCGCCCTCGCGCTGGCCGCGACGCCCGGGGTGCCGATGGCCGCCGACACCCGTCGGGTCGGGTGCGTGCTGCTCGACGACGACGGTCGCCACGTCGCCGAGGGCCACCACCGCGGGCCCGGCACCCCGCACGCCGAGGCCGACGCCCTGGCCCGGGCCGGGGACGCCGCCCGCGGCGCCACGGCCGTGGTGACGCTGGAGCCGTGCGACCACACCGGGCGCACGGGCCCCTGCACCGAGGCGCTGGTCGCCGCCGGGGTGCGCCGGGTCGTCTTCGCCGAGACCGACCCGAACCCGGTCGCCGCGGGCGGGCGGGCCCGTCTCGAGGCGGCCGGCCTGGAGGTGGTGCCGGGGCTGCTGGCCGACGAGGCCGCGGCGCTGAGCGCGGTCTACCGCCACGCCCGGCACGCGCAGCGCCCGTACGTCACCTGGAAGCTCGCCACCACCCTCGACGGCCGCAGCGCCGCCGCCGACGGCACGTCACGCTGGATCTCCGGGCGGGCCTCCCGCCTCGACGCGCACCGGCTGCGCGCGGCCTGCGACACGGTGCTCGTCGGCACCGGGACCGTCCTGGCCGACGACCCCCGGCTGACGGTCCGCGACGAGCACGACCGCCCGGCGCCGGTGCAGCCGCTGCGCGCGGTGATGGGCCTGCGCGACGTGCCGGCCACCAGCCGGGTGCTCGACGACGAGGCGACCACCGTGCACCTGCGCACCCGCGACCCGCGCGCCGGGCTCGCGGCGCTGTGGGACCGCGACCGGCAGCACGTGTTCCTGGAGGGCGGACCCACCCTGGCCGCGGCCTTCCTGCGGGCGGGGCTGGTCGACCGGATCGTCTGCTACGTCGCCCCGGTGCTGCTCGGCGCCGGCCGGTCCGCGGTGGCCGACCTCGGAATCGACACCATCGGCCGTGCGTTGCGACCCCGGGTCACCGACGTGACCGTGCTGCCGGGGCTCGACGGCGAGCAGCCCGACGTACGACTCACGCTCGACCCGAGGGAGACCTGATGTTCACCGGAATCATCGAGGAGCTCGGCACCGTCGCCGACCTCACCGACCAGGGGGACGCGGTACGCCTGCGCGTCACCGGCCCGCTCGTCCTGGAGGGCACCGCCCCCGGCGACTCCATCTCGGTCAACGGGTGCTGCCTCACCGTGGTCGAGCACGACGGGACCGCGTGGTCGGCCGACGTCATGCGGCAGACCCTGCGGATGACCAGCCTGGCCGGGGTCGTCCCCGGCGACCGGGTCAACCTGGAGCGTGCGGTCACCGTCGAGAAGCGCCTGGGCGGCCACGTCGTGCAGGGCCACGTCGACGGCGTGGGGGAGGTCCTCGCCCGCACCCCCAGCGAGCACTGGGAGCTGGTGGAGGTCTCCGTGCCCCCCCACCTGACCCGCTACCTCGTCGACCAGGGCTCGGTGAGCGTCGACGGCGTCAGCCTGACCGTGGTCGAGGCCGGCGAGGAGTCCTTCACCGTCAGCCTCATCCCCGAGACGCTGGCCCGCACCACCCTGGGCTCCCGCGCCGTGGGGGACCGGGTCAACCTCGAGGTCGACGTCATCGCCAAGCACGTCGAGAAGCTCGTGCGCGTCTACGCGCAGAACCAGGAGAAGTCATGACCGAGCACGCCCCCGACGCCCCGGCGGACCCCCGGGGCCCGCACGGCGGCGTCCGCCTCGACAGCGTCGAGCGGGCCATCGCCGACATCGCCGCCGGCCGGGCGGTCGTGGTGGTCGACGACGAGGACCGCGAGAACGAGGGCGACCTGATCTTCGCGGCCAGCAAGGCGACGCCCGAGCTGATGGGCTTCACCGTCCGCCACTCCAGCGGCGTCATCTGCGCCCCGATGCCGGCCGCGATGCTCGACCGGCTCGAGATCCCGCTGATGACCCCGCACAACCGGGACAAGCTGCGCACGGCGTACACGATCTCGGTCGACGCCCGCGACGGCGTCAGCACCGGCATCTCGGCCCACGACCGGGCGCACACCGTGCGGGTGCTGGCCGACTCCGCGACCGAGCCGTGGGAGCTCACCCGGCCCGGGCACGTCTTCCCGCTGCGCTACCGCGAGGGCGGGGTGCTGGTGCGCCGCGGGCACACCGAGGCCGCCGTGGACCTCGCCCGCCTGGCCGGGCTGACCCCGGCCGGGGTCCTGGTGGAGATCGTCAACGACGACGGCACGATGAAGCGCGGGCCCGAGCTGCGCGAGTTCGCCGACGAGCACGGCCTGGCGATGATCAGCATCGACGCGCTGGTCCGGCACCGCCGCCGCCACGAGAACCTCGTCGAGCGGGTCGCGGAGACCCGGCTGCCGACCCGCCACGGCGACTTCACCGCGTACGGCTACCGCGTCACCGTCGACGGCTCCGAGCACATCGCGCTGGTCCACGGCGACCTCGGCGGGCCCGAGCCGGTGCTGACCCGGGTGCACTCGGAGTGCCTGACCGGGGACGTGCTCGGCTCCGCGCGCTGCGACTGCGGACCCCAGCTGGACGAGGCCCTGGAGCGGGTCGTCGCCGAGGGCCGCGGCGTCGTGGTCTACCTGCGCGGGCACGAGGGCCGGGGGATCGGCCTGGTCGCCAAGCTGCAGGCCTACCAGCTCCAGGACGGCGGCCGCGACACCATCGACGCCAACCTCGACCTCGGTCTGCCCGCCGACGCCCGCCACTACGGCACCGCGACGCAGGTGCTCAAGGACCTCAAGGTCGAGCGGGTGCGGCTGATGACCAACAACCCCGACAAGGTCAGCAACCTCCAGGACTTCGGCATCGAGGTCGCCGAGGTCGTCCCGCTGACCACCCGGCCGAACGACCACAACCTCGCCTACCTGCTGACCAAGCGCGACCGGATGGGCCACGCGCTGCCCGACCTGCCCGCGGTCGACCAGGCCGGCGGCACCCTCACCGAAGGAGACCCCACATGAGCGGCCACGGCGCCCCCACCACGCAGCAGGTCGACCCCGAGGCGGCGCGCGGGCTCCGGGTCGCGGTCGTCGCCGCGTCCTGGCACGAGCAGGTGATGGACGGCCTCCTCGCGGGTGCGGCCCGCGCCACCGCGGACGCCGGCCTGGAGGCCACCGTGGTGCGCGTGCCCGGCACCGTCGAGCTGGCCGTGGTCGCCGGTGCCCTCGCCGCGCGCGGGTACGACGCCGTGGTCGCCCTGGGCGTCGTCGTGCGCGGCGGCACCCCCCACTTCGACTACGTCTGCCAGGCCGCCACCGAGGGGCTGACGCGGGTGTCCCTGGACCACGGGGTCCCGGTCGGGTTCGGCGTGCTGACCTGCGACACCGACGAGCAGGCGCTCGACCGGGCCGGCCTGGAGGGCTCGAGCGAGGACAAGGGGTACGAGGCGACCGCGGCCGCCCTGACCACCGCGATCACCCTGCGCGGGCTCGACCGGGGCTGAGCCGGGCCGCCCGGCGCGGCAGGTCAGGTGCGGGGCTCGTCGGCCAGCAGGGCGTAGACGAGGCCGTCGACCCAACCGAGCTCCCGGTGCAGCGAGTCGGCGACGTGCTCGGCCTCGCGCCGCATGCCGACCCGCTCCATCAGCCGCCAGGACGCGACGTTGGCGGCGAAGCAGGAGGCGGTGACCCGGCGCAGGCCGAGACCGTCGAAGGCCACGTCGAGCAGCGCGCGCACGGCCTCGGTCGCCAGGCCCCGGCCGGCGTGGTCGGGGTCCAGCGCCCACCCGAGCTCCGCCTCGGTGGACCGGGCGGCGTCGGCCACCTCGGCCTGCCCCCAGGCGTCCTGGACGCGCAGCATCAGGTCGCCCACGACCAGGCCCTCGTGCTCGACGACCAGGGTGGAGCCCGGGCGGGCGGGGTCCAGGAAGCGGGCGGCCAGGTCCTCCTGCGTGCCGGCCGTCGCCCCCAGCCACCGCGCCACGTCGTCGCGGCCGCGGTAGCGGTGCAGCGCCGGGACGTCGGCGGGCAGCAGCGGTCGCAGTCGCAGCCGCGCGGTGTCCCACGGCCAGGTGAGGGCGGTCAGGTCGGGGCCGGCCGGGTGGGTCACCCGCCGATCATCGCCCAGGTCGGGGGGTGGGGCGGTCACGCCGTAGTCTGGACCGCCGTGAAGACCTTCGAGGGCCTGTGGGCCGAGCTCAGCGAGAAGGCCCGCACCCGACCGGCCGGCTCCGGGACCGTGGCCGAGCTGGACGCGGGCGTCCACACGATCGGCAAGAAGCTGGTCGAGGAGGCCGCCGAGTCCTGGATGGCGGCCGAGCACGAGGGGCCCGAGCGCACCGCCGAGGAGGTCAGCCAGCTGCTCTACCACGCGCAGGTGCTGCTGCTGGCCAGCGGACTGACCCTCGACGACGTCTACGCCCACCTCTGACCCACCCCTGATCCACCTCTGATCCCCAGGACGGACCCGCACCCCATGTCGACCACCACCGAGGGCGTCCCGCTGCGGATCGCCGTGCCCAACAAGGGCTCGCTGTCGCTGTCGGCGACCGAGATCCTGCGCGAGTCCGGCTACCGCCAGCGCGACGACACCAAGCAGCTGACCCTGACCGACGTCGAGAACGGCGTCGAGTTCTTCTACCTCCGGCCGCGGGACATCGCGCTCTACGTCGGCGAGGGCACCCTGGACATCGGCATCACCGGGCGCGACCTGCTCCTCGACTCCGGCGCGCAGGCCGAGGAGCTGCTCGGGCTGGGCTTCGGGCGCAGCCGCTTCCGCTTCGCCGGCCCGACCGGCCGGTTCACCTCGGTCGAGCAGCTCCAGGGCGCCCGGGTCGCGACCTCCTACACCGGAGTGGTCTCCGCCTTCCTGGCCGAGCGGGGGATCGAGGCCACGGTGACCCGGCTCGACGGCGCGGTGGAGTCGAGCATCGCCCTCGGGGTGGCCGACGTCGTGGCCGACGTGGTGGAGACCGGCAGCACGCTGCGCCAGGCCGGGCTGGAGACCTTCGGGGAGACCATCTTGGAGTCGGAGGCGGTGCTGGTCACCCGTACCGGGCACCGCCCCGACGGCTCCGAGATCTTCCGGCGCCGGCTGCAGGGCGTCCTGATGGCCCGCAGCTACGTGATGATGGACTACGACATCGAGGACGCCCACGTCGACGCCGCGGTCGCGCTCACGCCCGGCATCGAGAGCCCGACCGTCCTGCCGCTGCACAAGCCCGGGTGGGTGGCGGTGCGTGCGATGGTCCCGCGGGCCGGCGCGCAACGCCTGATGGACGAGCTCTGGGGCCTCGGCGCGCGCGGCATCCTGACCACCGACATCCATGCCTGCCGGCTCTGACGCCGGCGGCGCCCCGGCCGGGCCGCCCCCCGCGCCGGCCCTGCCGCGCACGTACCGGCCGCTCGGTCCCCGGATCGCCGGCCTCGTGGCGATGGTGGCGCTGCTCGCCGTGGGTGCGGGCGCCTGGTTCTCCTTCGACGACCCGACACGGGCCTCGTTCACGCCCTTCCAGCGCGGCACGGTGGTCGCCCTGACGCTGCTGGCGATGGCCACGATCTACTCGTTGGTCCGCAGCCGCGTGCGCGCCGACGACGACGGCCTGACCGTGGTCAACGGCTACCGGCGCCACCGGCTGGCGTGGGAGCAGGTGGTCGGGATCCACCTCGCCCCGGGATCGCCGTGGGCGGTGCTCGACCTCTCCGACGGCGAGACCGTGTCGGTGCTCGCGATCCAGGGCAGCGACGGGGCACGCTCGCGCCGGGCGGTGCGCGAGCTGCGCGCCGTGATCAACCGCTGAGCCGCCCGGCGAGTCCCTAGGAGATGCCGCGGCGCTTGAGCAGCGCCTCGATGTCGGCCAGGTCGTCGTCCCCGCCGGAGGTCTGCGCAGGCGTCCGGCCGGCCGCCACCCCGCGCCGCTCCCCGCCCGCCGGCGCCGCGGCCGGGGCGGGCGCACCGCGGGGTACGCCGCGTCGGCGGGCGCCGACACCGCGCGCGGCCAGGGCCCGGGACCCGGCGACGAGCAGCACCCCGAGGACGGCCAGCACGATCCCGGCCCAGACGGTGGGGGAGAGCACCAGCGAGGTGGCCCACCCCGCGACCGCCTCCACGACCTCGGTCAGCATCCGCAGCGTGCGGGTCAGGTACGCCGCGGGGACCAGCAGGGTGACGCCGGCGGCGAGCATCGCGGCGGGCAGGCCGCGGCGTCGGAAGGACAGCCACGTCACGACCGCCCCGACCAGCGTCAGGGTCACGGTGAGCGCCAGCCACGTCGCGTCGTCCATGCTCCCAGGGTCGCACAGCGGCGGTGGCGCGGCCGGGCTGCCGACCCGCACCGGGGGCGGCCGCCGGGCGGTGCCCGCCCCGGGGAGACTGGGACGCGTGACCTCACGCGACATCCCCGATCCCGGCTTCGCCGACGACGACGGCGCGCCCGACCCCGTCCTGCGCGCCGCCCTGGCCGCCCGGGCGCAGGGTCGCGGCACGGCGGGGGACGTGCTCGCACCGCTGGCGGGCGCGCGGCTCCTGGTGCCGGTCGTGGCGGTGCTCGGCGAGGTCGAGCTCGACGCCCGCGGGCTGGCCCACGACAAGTCCAGCGACATGGCGGCCGTGCTGGTCACCGGTGCCGACGGGCGGACCGCCCTGCTGGCCTTCACCGGCGCCGACGCGATGGCCGCCTGGGACCCGCAGGCCCGCCCGGTCCCGGTCACCGCCGCGACCGCGGCCACGGCGGCGATCCAGGAGGGCGCCGCGGCGCTGGTGGTCGACCTCGCCGGCCCGGCGCCGTACGTCCTGACCGGGCGGGACCTGACGGCCGTCGCCGCCGGCTGGCGGCTGGTGCGGGTGGACGGCACACTGGCCTGGGTCGGTCCCGCCCCGGACGACCCGGCGGATTCGCCGGTCCCGGAATGATCCGCTAGGGTCTTGCGTTGACCGATCGACGTGGGAAGCGGCGCGAGCCGCCAGCACGACGATCTACAAGCGGGGTCACGGCAGCACCGACTCCCACCCGCACCGACCGCACGCGGCCACCACCGCCCAGGTCGTCGGGTCCGGTCCACCGGCTCGGTCGAGCCGGGACGCACCAGCGTCCCTCCCGACCGGTCGCGACACCCCCCGGGTGTCGGTGTGGTCACTGGCTTCCGCTTGGTCCGAGCGGGAGCCATTTCTCGTCCCCGGGCCGTGCGCCGCGTGCGTGCGTCCTGCGGCGGGGGAGAGCCTCCGTGCCCCTGACCCACTGGAGGACTCATCAGCACCGAGCTGCGCATCAACGACCGGATCCGGGTTCCCGAGGTCCGCCTCGTCGGACCCAACGGCGAGACCGTCGGCATCGTGCCGACCGACCAGGCCCTGCGTCTGGCCCAGGAGGCCGACCTCGACCTGGTCGAGGTCGCGCCCACCGCCCGTCCGCCGGTCTGCAAGCTCATGGACTACGGGAAGTTCAAGTACGAGAACGCCCAGAAGGCCCGTGAGGCGCGACGCAACCAGACCAACGTCGTGATCAAGGAGATGAAGCTCCGACCCAAGATCGACGGTCACGACTACGAGACCAAGAAGGGTCACGTGGTCCGCTTCCTGGCCGCCGGCGACAAGGTCAAGATCACGATCATGTTCCGCGGACGCGAGCAGCACCGCCCCGAGCTGGGCTTCCGGCTCCTGCAGCGCCTGTCCGAGGACGTCGCCGAGCTCGGCTTCGTGGAGTCCTCGCCCAAGCAGGACGGCCGCAACATGGTCATGGTCCTGGGCCCGCACCGCAAGAAGGCCGAGGCCAAGAACCAGCTGCGGGCCGAGAAGGAGAAGGAGATGGCCGACCGCGCCGCCGAGGAGGCCGAGGACAAGGCCGAGCGGACCGCCGCGAACGCCGGACGCAGCACGGTCGCCAAGGAGCGCGGGCGCTCGGAGAACCTCGACCCCGAGATCGAGGCCTGAGGACCGCCCGGTCCTCGACGCAGACCGCACACACAGCCACCGGCCGGGGGCGTTCCCCGGCCCGACAGGCGCGCACCACACGCCTGCTACCCCCTGAGGAGAAGCACCATGCCGAAGAACAAGACCCACTCGGGCGCCAGCAAGCGGTTCCGGGTCACCGGCTCGGGCAAGATCCGCCGCGAGAAGGCCGGCAAGCGCCACAACCTGGAGAAGAAGTCCTCCAAGCTGACGCGCCGCCTGTCCGGTACGACCGAGGTCGCGGCGAACGACGTGCCCCGCGCCAAGAAGCTGCTGGGTCTCTGACCCTCGCCCCCACCGGCCGGGGTCGTCCCCGACCCGGCCACCGAAGAACCTAAGGAGCAACCCCATGGCACGCGTCAAGCGTTCAGTCAACGCCCAGAAGAAGCGCCGTACCACCCTCGACCGGGCCAGCGGCTACCGCGGCCAGCGCTCGCGGCTGTACCGCAAGGCCAAGGAGCAGGTCACCCACTCCCTGGTCTACAGCTACAACGACCGCCGCAAGAACAAGGGCAACTTCCGTCGTCTGTGGATCCAGCGGATCAACGCCGCCGCCCGCGCGGAGGGGATGACCTACAACCGCTTCATCCAGGGCCTGGGCCTGGCCGGGGTCGAGGTCGACCGCAAGATCCTCGCCGAGCTGGCCGTCAACGAGCCGGCCGCCTTCAGCGCCCTCGTCGCCACCGCCCGCGAGGCGCTGCCCGACGACGTGAACGCGCCGCGCGCCGAGGCCTCGGCCTGAGCACCACCCCCCTGGCCGCCGGCAACGCGCGGATCAAGGACGCACGTCGGCTCAGCCGCCGCTCGGTACGCACCGAGCGGCGGCTGTTCCTCGCCGAGGGCCCCCAGGCCGTCGAGGCCGCGCTCGCGGTCGACGGCCGCGTGGTCGAGGTGTTCGCGACGCCGGCGGCCGTACGCCGCTTCGAGCCGCTGCTCGGCGCGGCCGCGGGCCCGGCCGTCACGCTCGTCGACGACCGGGCGCTGGCCTCGCTGACCGACGCGGTCACCCCGGCCGGGCTGGTCGCGGTGTGCCGGCTGCTGGACCGCCCCCTGGAGCACGTGGTGCCAGGCTCCCGCCTGGTCGCGCTGTGCGCGGAGGTCCGCGACCCCGGCAACGCCGGGACCATCGTGCGCACCACCGACGCCGCCGGCGGGGACGCCGTGGTGCTCGCCGGGGACGCCGTGGACCTGCACAACCCCAAGACGCTGCGGGCCAGCGCGGGCTCGGCCTTCCACGTGCCCGTGGCGGTCGAGGCCGACCCCGTCCGGGCCGTCGAGGTCGCCCGGGCCGCCGGCCTGACGGTGCTGGCCGCCGACGGCGCGGGCGAGCTGGACCTCGCCGAGCTCGAGGACGCCGCCCGGGACGCGGCCCGGACGGGCGCCCGGGACGCCCTGCTCACCCGCCCGACCGCCTGGCTGCTCGGCAACGAGGCCCACGGCCTCGACGCCACGCTCGCGGCCCTGGCCGACCACCGGGTCCGGATCCCGATCCACGGCCGGGCCGAGAGCCTGAACCTGGCCTCGGCCGCGACGTTGTGCCTCTACGCCTCCGCGACCGCCCAGCGGCGCCGGTAGCCTCCGGCCGCAGTGCCTAGGGTGGGCGCCGTGGCGACCACCGACCCGCTCGACCTCCTGCCCGACGGGGTGGTGCTGGCCGGTGCCGACCGCTGCGTCACGGTCGTCTCGGCCACCGCGGCGCGGATGCTCGGACGGCACGCCGACGACCTCGTCGGTCTCCCGCTCGCGGAGGTGGTCGGGCTGCGCGACACCGACGGCCGCGACTGGTACGCCTGCTGCCTGCCCTACGACGGCCTCTCGTCCCGCACCGGGGTGCCCGAGCGCTCGGTGCTGCTGCCCGCCGGCGAGGAGGTGCTGCTGACCGCGCGGCTGCACCGGGCCACGCGCGGCGGACCGGTCGAGCAGGTCGCCGTGGTGCTGCGCTCGGGTCGTGGCCGGGCCCGCCTGGACCGCGACCGGTCCGACCTGGTGGCCACCGTCGCCCACGAGCTCCGCTCGCCGCTGACGGGCGTGAAGGGCTTCGTGCAGGCCCTGCTGAACCGGTGGGACAAGCTGGACGACGCCCAGAAGAAGCTGATGCTGCACACCGTCAGCAGCGACGCCGACCGGTTGAGCCGGCTGATCGCCGAGCTGCTCGACGTGGCCCGCATCGACACCGGGCGGCTGCAGCTGCACGCCCGCCCCTGCCAGGCCGAGGTGCTGGTGACCCGGGTGGTCGAGTCGGTCCGCGCGGGGACCGCGACCCCGGTCGAGCTCAGCGTCGGCGCCGACCTGCCGGCCGTGCTGGCCGACCCCGACAAGCTGACGCAGGTCGTCACGAACCTGGTCGAGAACGCCGTGCGCCACGGCACCGGGACCGTGCGCGTCGACCTGGCCGCCGCGGCCGCGCCGGAGCGCGGGGTGGTGCTCGTCGTCGACGACGAGGGCGAAGGCATCCCGCCGGCGCTGCGGCCCCAGGTCTTCACCAGGTTCTGGAAGGGCGGCGCCCGGGGCGGCTCCGGCCTGGGGCTCTACCTCGTGCACGGCCTGACCCGGGCGCACGGCGGTGCGGTCACCATCGACGACGCGCCCGGCGGCGGCGCCCGGCTCGTCGTGCGCTGGCCCGCGTACGACGAGGACGCCCCGGACCGAGGGGCGGGGACAACCCGGTCGCGAGGCGGGTCGGCGGCTTCCTAGACTCGACCCCATGTCCGGACCCAACAGCGACTACGACCCGGTCGAGGTGACCCCGCTGGGCGCCGCGCAGGTCGACGAGGCCCGCGAGGCCGCCCTGGTCGCCATCGCCGCCGCCGACGACCTCGACGCCCTCAAGGCGGTCCGGACCGCCCACACCGGCGACCGGTCGGCCCTGGCCCTGGCCAACCGCGAGATCGGTGCGCTGCCGCCCCAGGCCCGCAAGGACGCCGGCCGCCGGGTCGGGGAGGCCCGCGGTCTGGTCGGCAGGGCGCTCGCCGCCCGCACCGCCGAGCTCGAGGCCGCCCACGAGGCGCGCGCCCTGGTCGAGGAGGCCGTCGACGTGACGCTGCCCGCCGACCGCGTCGCCCCCGGTGGCCGGCACCCGATCACCCTGATGAGCGAGCACATCGGTGACCTGTTCACGGCCATGGGCTGGGAGGTCGCCGAGGGGCCCGTCGTGGAGGCCGAGTGGCTGAACTTCGACGCCCTCAACCTCGGCCCGGACCACCCGGCGCGCACCATGCAGGACACCTTCTGGACCGAGCCGGCCGACCACCACGTCGTGCTGCGCACCCACACCTCGCCGGTGCAGGCCCGCACGATGCTGACCCGGGAGCCCCCGATCTACGTGATCTGCCCGGGCCGGGTGTTCCGCACCGACGAGTACGACGCCACCCACAGCCCGATGTTCCACCAGGTCGAGGGGCTCGTGGTGGATCGCGGCATCTCGATGGCCCACCTCAAGGGCACCCTGGACCACTTCGCGACCCGGCTCTTCGGCGAGGGCATCACCACGCGCTTCCGCCCGTCGTACTTCCCGTTCACCGAGCCGTCGGCCGAGGTCGACCTGGTGTGCTTCGTGTGCCGCGGCGACGAGCCCGCCGTGGCGTCCTGCCGCACCTGCCGGGGCGAGGGCTGGATCGAGTGGGGCGGCTGCGGCGTGGTCAACCCGCGGGTGCTGACCGCCTGCGGTGTCGACAGCGAGGTCTACACCGGGTTCGCGTTCGGCATGGGCATCGACCGGTCGTTCATGTTCCGCCACGGCGCAGAGGACCTGCGCGACATCTTCGAGGGCGACGTGCGGTACTCCGCCGCGTTCGGAACGGAGCTCTAGGACCGATGAAGGCCCCCGTCTCCTGGATCCGCGAGCACGTCGACCTGCCGGCCGACGTCACCACCGACGCCCTCGCGCGCCGCCTCACCGCCCTCGGGCTCAAGCTCGAGGCGATCGAGCGTCCCGGCGAGCAGGTCACCGGCCCGCTGGTCGTCGGCCGCGTCCTGTCGGCCGCGCCCGAGCCGCAGAAGAACGGCAAGACCATCCACTGGTGCACCGTCGACGTCGGCGACGCCAACGGCACCGGGGAGCCCCAGGGCATCGTCTGCGGCGCCCACAACTTCGGCGCCGACGACCTCGTGGTCGTGGTGCTGCCCGGGGCGGTGCTCCCGGGCGACTTCGCGATCGCCGCCCGCACGACCTACGGCCACGTCTCGGCCGGGATGATCTGCTCGGCCGCCGAGGTCGGCCTGCCCGCCGACTCGTACGGCTCGGCCGACGGCATCATGGTCCTCCCGGCGGGGGCCGGCGAGCCCGGTCAGGACGCGCGTGGGCTGCTCGGCCTCGACGAGGAGGTCATCGAGCTCGAGATCAACCCCGACCGGGCGTACGCCCTGTCGCTGCGCGGGGTCGCCCGCGACGCCGCGCTGGCCTACGACCTGCCGGCCTCCGCCTTCCACGACCCGTGCCTGCGCGAGGTGCCCCCGGCCGACGACGCCGGGCACCCGGTGCGGGTCGAGGACCCCGCCGGGTGCCCCGTCTTCGTGGCCCGCACCGTCGCCGGGATCGACCCGAGCGCGCCCACCCCGGGCTTCGTGGCGCGACGCCTGGCCCTGGCCGGGATGCGCTCGGTCTCGGTGGCCGTCGACGTCACGAACTACGTGATGCTCGAGACCGGCCGCCCGATCCACGGCTACGACGCCGACCGCCTCACCGGTGCCGTCGGCGTGCGCCGGGCCCGCGAGGGCGAGCGGCTGACCACGCTCGACGGCACCGACCGCGTGCTCGCCCCCGACGACCTGGTCGTCGTCGACGACTCCGGGATCATCGGCCTGGGCGGGGTGATGGGCGGGCGGACCACCGAGATGTCCGCGACCACCACCCGGGTGCTGGTGGAGTCGGCGCACTGGGACGCCACCTCGATGTTCCGCACGGGCCGCCGGCACAGGATCACCTCCGAGGCCGGCAAGCGCAACGAGCGCGGCGTCGACCCGACGATCTGCGAGGCCGCGGCCGACCGGGTGGTCGAGCTGCTCACGACGTACGCCGGGGGCGCCGCCGAGCCCGGCGTCACCGTGGTCGGCCGCGCCCCGCAGGCGCCGCCGATCACGATCGCCCGCGACCTCGCGGCGCGGGTCACCGGGATGGACGTCGACGAGACCACGGCCGCCACGCACCTGCGCGCGGTCGGCTGCGAGGTCGCCGACGGCGCCGGCGTGCTCAGCGTGGTCCCGCCGCCGTGGCGACCGGACCTGACCGACCCCTACGACCTCGTGGAGGAGGTCGCCCGGGTCGTCGGCTACGACACGGTGCCCTCGGTGCTGCCGACCCCGCCGGCCGGGCGGGGGCTGACCCGCGGCCAGCGGCTGCGACGCCGGGTCGGCCGCGCGCTGGCCGGCTCCGGCCACGTCGAGGTGATCAGCTTCCCGTTCCTCGGCGAGGCCGACCTCGACGCGCTCGGGCTGCCGGCCGACGACGAGCGGCGCACCGTGCTCCGGCTGGCCAACCCGCTCTCCGCCGAGCGGCCCGCGATGTCGACGACGCTGCTGCCCGGGGTGCTCGGGACCGTCGTCCGCAACCTCGGTCGCGGCGCCACCGACCTCGCGCTGTTCGAGACCGGCACCGTCACGCTGCCCCGCGGGGGCGGCCCGACCGCGATCCACGGCGTCGCCCACCGGCCGACGCCCGCGGAGGTGGCGGCGCTGGACGCCGCACTGCCGCACCAGCCGCTGCACCTCGCGGTGGCGATGACCGGGCGACGCGAGCGCGGCGGCTGGTGGGGTCCGGGCCGGGCCGCCGACTGGTCCGACGCGGTCGCCTCGGTGCGTACCGTCGCGGGCGTGCTCGGCCTCGAGCTCACCGCCCGCGCGGCCGAGCGGGCGCCGTGGCACCCCGGCCGGTGCGCCGAGCTGCTGGTCGGCTCGACCTCGGTCGGCCACGCCGGCGAGCTGCACCCGCGGGTCTGCCGCGACCTCGGGCTGCCGCCCCGGACCGTCGCCGCCGAGGTCGACCTCGACGTGCTGCTCCAGCACGCCGTCGACGTGGTGCCGGCACCGGTCCTCTCCGACTTCCCGGTGGCCAAGGAGGACGTCGCGCTGCTCGTCGACGACACGGTGCCGGCGGCCGACGTCGCCGAGGCGCTGCGCCGCGGCGCGGGCGACCTGCTGGAGTCGCTGCGGCTCTTCGACGTCTACACCGGGGAGCAGGTGGGGGAGGGCAGGCGCTCGCTGGCCTTCGCCCTGCGCTTCCGCGCCCCCGACCGGACGCTGACCGAGCAGGAGACCGGCGCCGCCCGGGACGCGGCCGTGGCGGTCGCCGCCGCCGACTGCGGAGCCACCCAGCGCTAGCCGAGATGACGGTGGCGACCGGCCGAGATGACGGTGGCGACCGGCCGAGATGACGGTGGCGACCGGCCGAGGTGACGGTGGCGACCGGCCGAGGTGACGGTCGGCGCAGGACTGGCCTGGCCGCGGGACGTACCCCTCTCCGTAGCGCCCGAGCGGTGCTCCCGGGCACGCCGTACCGGTGGTGCGCGTGAGGCGGGTGGGTCGTCACGTGCGGGTCGTCGCTGCGAGGGTGGGGCCCTCACCCGCGCGCGAGCGTCACCTCGACCGGCTGTAGGTGTCATCTCGGCGGGCCTGGCTTCGCATAGTCATACGTCAGTGTGTATAGTCATGCGACATGACCACACGCATCGCCGTCGCCGGCGCCAGCGGCTACGCCGGGGGAGAGGTGCTGCGGCTGCTGCTGGGGCACCCTCAGGTCGAGATCGGCGCCCTGACGGCCGGCTCGAACGCCGGCGAGCTGCTCGGCTCGCTGCAGCCCCACCTCGTCCCGCTCGCCGACCGTCGTCTCGTCGAGACCAGCGCCGAGACCCTCGCGGGCCACGACGTGGTCTTCCTGGCGCTGCCGCACGGCCAGTCCGGACCGATCGCGGCGCAGCTGGCCGACGACGTCCTGGTCGTGGACTGCGGCGCGGACTTCCGGCTCGAGGACGCGGGGGAGTGGGAGAAGTTCTACGGCGGTGAGCACGCCGGGACCTGGCCGTACGGCCTGCCCGAGCTCCCCGGCCGTCGCGAGGCCCTGCGCGGCACCACCCGCGTGGCCGTGCCCGGCTGCTACCCGACGATCTCCAGCCTCTGCCTGGCCCCGGCGGTGGCCGCCGGTCTGGTCGACCCCGACGTCGTCGTGGTCGCCGCCTCCGGCACCTCCGGCGCCGGCAAGGCCGCCAAGCCCCACCTGCTCGGGTCCGAGACGATGGGCAACGCCTCCGCGTACGGCGTCGGCGGCGTCCACCGCCACACGCCGGAGATCACCCAGAACCTCTCCCGCCTGCTGGCCGCGGACGGCTCGGTCGACCCGCAGGCCGTGCGGGTCAGCTTCACCCCCGTGCTGGTGCCGATGTCGCGCGGCATCCTGGCCACCGCCTCGGCGCCCGTGCGCCCCGGCGTCACCGCCGAGCAGGCCTACGAGACCTACGCCGCCGCCTGCAAGGACGAGGCGTTCCTGCACCTGCTGCCCGTGGGGCAGTGGCCGCAGACGCAGTCCGTGCTCGGCTCGAACGCCGTCCACCTGCAGGTCACCGTGGACGAGACCGCCGGGCGCCTGGTCGCCGTCGGCGCCGTGGACAACCTGGCCAAGGGCACGGCCGGCGCCGCGGTGCAGTGCATGAACATCGCCCTCGGCCTCGAGGAGACCCTCGGGCTGACGACGGTCGGGATCGCGCCGTGAGCGCCGAGCTGCGCCGCCACGTCGAGCAGCTGGCCGTCGCCCGCCTCGGCGCCGGGGCCGACCTGCCGTCCTGGGTCAGCTCCGCGACCCTGATGTCGATCACCGCCACCGCGGACTCCACCTCCGTCGTGTGCTCCGCCGGCGCGGTCCCCCGCAAGGCACGCCCCGAGGGCCCCTTCGCGGCGTACGAGGTCGTCCCGGACGCCGGTCAGGCCCGCGCGGCCGCGCTGGCCACCGCCCTGGCGGCCCTGCCCGAGGAGGCCGAGGTACGCGTGGTCGGCACCGTCGACCACGACTGGGTGCTCGTGCCGGTCGGTGCGGTCGACGTGGTCGCCGAGCAGTGGACCGAGCTGGGCCTGACCGTGGTCGACGCCCCGCCGCCCACCGCACCCGACCGCCCGGACCGGCCGGACCGCCCGGACCGGCCGGACCGCCCGGAGCGCCCGGACCGCCCGGACCGCAAGCCCACCGACCGTCCCGACCGCAAGCCCACCGACCGCAGGCCCGAGAGGAGGACCCCGTGAGCATCACCCACCCCGCCGGCTTCCGGGCCTCCGGCGTCGTCGCCGGCCTGAAGAGCACCGGTGCCCGCGACGTCGCGCTGGTGCTGAACGACGGCCCCACCCACGACTCGGCCAGCGTCTTCACCGCGAACCGCTGCAAGGCCAACCCGGTGCTGTGGAGCCAGGAGGTGGTCCGCGACGGCGTCGTCCGGGCGGTCTTCCTGAACTCCGGCGGCGCCAACTGCTACACCGGCCCCGAGGGGTTCGCCACGACCCACGCGGTCGCCGAGCGGGTCGCCGAGCACGCCGGCTTCGGCGCCGGCGACGTGGTCGTGTGCTCCACCGGGCTGATCGGTCTCACCAACGACCGCGGCACGGTCCTCGCCGGTGCCGACGCGGCGTACGCCGCCCTCGACCCGCAGGGCGGTGACTCCGCCGCGCACGCGATCATGACCACCGACTCCGTGAGCAAGCAGGTGGTGGTGGAGGGCACCGGCTGGTCGGTCGGCGGGATGGCCAAGGGCGCCGGCATGCTGGCGCCGCAGCTGGCCACGATGCTGGTCGTGCTCACCACCGACGCGGTGGTGCCCGCGGCCGACCTCGACCAGGCCCTGCGGGCCGCCACCCGGGTCAGCTTCGACCGCCTCGACTCCGACGGCTGCATGTCGACCAACGACACCGTGACCGTCCTGGCCAGCGGGGCCAGCGGGATCACCCCGGCCCTGCCGGACTTCACCGAGGCGCTCACCCAGGCCTGCACCGACCTCGCGCTCCAGCTGCTGAAGGACGCCGAGGGCGCGGACCACGAGATCGCCATCACCACCCTCGGCGCGGTCAGCGAGGACGAGGCGGTCGAGGTCAGCCGCAGCGTGGCGCGCTCCAACCTCTTCAAGGCCGCCGTCTTCGGCAAGGACCCGAACTGGGGCCGCGTGCTGGCCAGCATCGGCACCACCGCCGCCACCTTCGACCCCGGTGACCTCGACGTGGCCATCAACGGCGTCTGGGTCTGCCGCGAGAGCACCCCGGCGGCCGACCCGACCGAGGTCGACCTGGAGCCGCGGGAGGTCACGGTCACCATCGACCTGAAGTCCGGCAGCGAGCGCGCCACGGTCTGGACCAACGACCTGACCCACGCCTACGTCCACGAGAACAGCGCCTACTCCTCATGAGCGAGCCCACCATGGACGACCAGTCCGCCCCCGACCCGCACCCGCATCCGGACCCGCACCCCGACCCGCGCCTCGACCCCGCCGGGATGGTCTTCTCCGAGCTGCAGCCGGCCGACCCCGAGAAGGCCGTCACGCTGGCCGCGGCCCTGCCCTGGCTGAAGCGCTACCACGGCAAGGTGGTGGTGGTGAAGTACGGCGGCAACGCGATGACCGACGACGTGCTGAAGCGCGCCTTCGCCGAGGACATCGCCTTCCTGCGCTTCGCCGGCTTCCGCCCGGTCGTCGTGCACGGCGGCGGCCCGCAGATCTCCTCGATGCTCGACCGGCTCGGCATCGAGTCCGAGTTCCGCGGCGGCCTGCGGGTGACCACGCCGGAGGCGATGGACGTCGTGCGGATGGTGCTCGTCGGGCAGGTCCAGCGCGAGCTGGTCGGGCTGATCAACGAGCACGGACCCCTGGCGGTCGGGCTCTCCGGCGAGGACGCCGGGCTCTTCACCGCCGAGGCCACCAACACCGTGGTCGACGGCGAGGAGGTCGACCTCGGCCTGGTCGGCGAGGTCGCCTCGGTGCGTCCCGAGGCCGTGCAGGACCTGATCGAGGCCGGCCGGATCCCGGTCGTCTCCTCCGTCGCCCCCGACGTCGACGGCCAGGTCCACAATGTCAACGCCGACACCGCGGCGGCGGCGCTCGCCGTCGCGCTGGGGGCCGAGAAGCTGCTCGTGCTGACCGACGTCGAGGGGCTCTACCGCGACTGGCCGGCCAGCGACGACCTGATCTACGAGATCAGCCCGGAGAACCTGCGCGACCTGCTGCCGACCCTGGCCAGCGGGATGGTGCCCAAGATGGCGGCCTGCCACCTCGCCGTGCGCGACGGCGTGCCCCGCGCCACCGTCGTCGACGGCCGCGAGCCGCACGCGGTGCTGCTGGAGCTGTTCACCGACGAGGGCGTCGGCACCCAGGTGCTGCCGGGCGTCGAGACCAAGTACCGCAAGGCCCGCCAGCAGCCGGCCTCGAAGGAGGCGTGATGACCGGGACCCCGACGCCGCCGACCCGGGACCTCACCGCGCGCTACACCGACGCGGTGATGAACACCTTCGGTCCGCCCCGGCTGACCCTGGTGCGCGGCGAGGGCGCGCACGTGTGGGACGCCGACGGCAGGGAGTACGTCGACCTGCTCGGCGGCATCGCCGTGAACGCCCTCGGTCACGCCCACCCGGCGCTGGTGCAGGCGGTCCACGACCAGATGACCACGCTCGGTCACGTCTCCAACTTCTTCACCACCGGACCGCAGGTCGAGCTGTCCGAGACGCTGCTGCGCCTGCTGGACGCCGGCGACGGCAAGGTGTTCCTGGCCAACTCCGGCGCCGAGGCCGTGGAGGCCGCCTTCAAGCTGACCCGGCGCACGGGCCGTACCCACGTCGTGGTGGCCGAGGGCGGCTTCCACGGACGCACGATGGGCGCGCTCGCGCTCACCTCCAAGGCGGCCTACCGCGAGCCCTTCGAACCGCTCCCGGGCCACGTCACCTTCGTGCCGTACGGCGACACCGCCGCGCTCGACGCCGCCGTGAGCGACCGGACGGCCGCGGTGCTGCTCGAGCCGGTGCAGGGGGAGGCCGGCGTCAACGTCGCACCGGAGGGCTACCTCGCCCACGCCCGCGCCCTCACCGAGCGGCACGGGGCCCTGCTGTGGCTCGACGAGATCCAGTCCGGCATGGGTCGGCCCGGAGCCTGGTTCGCCCACCACCTCCCCGCCATCGGCGGCGACCCGCACGTGCGTCCCGACCTGGTCACCCTGGCCAAGGGACTGGCGGGCGGGTTCCCGATCGGGGCCTGCGTGGCGACCGGGGCCGCCGCCGACCTCCTCCAGCCCGGCAACCACGGCACCACCTTCGGCGGCAACCCGGTGGCCTGCGCGGCCGCGCTCGCGGTCGTCGCCACCATCGAGGCCGACGGGCTGATGGCCCACGCCGAGCGCGTCGGCCGCCGCCTGCGCGAGGGCCTGGGCGCGGAGGACCGCGTGCGCGAGGTCCGCGGCGCGGGCCTGCTGGTCGGGCTCTCGCTGACCAGCGACAACGCGCCCGACGTGGTCGCCTCGGCCCAGGAGCGGGGGTGGATCGTGAACGCCACCACGCCCGACCGGATCCGCCTGGCGCCGCCGCTGGTGCTCACCGAGGCCGACGCGGACGCCTTCGTGGCCGCCTGGCCCGACATCCTCGACGGGGCGCAGACGTGAGCGGGTCCACCCCCGCCACCACCGGGCCGGGCCTGCGGCACCTGCTCGCCGACGACGACCTGGACCCGGCCGAGCAGGCGGAGGTCCTGGACCTGGCGGCGGCCCTGAAGGCGGCGCCCTACGACCGCAAGCCGCTGGCCGGCCCGCGCTCGGTGGCCATGGTCTTCGACAAGCCCACCCTGCGCACCCAGGTCTCCTTCGGCGCCGGCATCGCCGAGCTCGGCGGCCACCCGCTGCTCATCGACGGCGCCCTGGCCGCGATCGGGCGCCGCGAGTCGGTGCCCGACGTCGCCCGCGTCCTCGGGCGCCAGGTGACCGCGGTGGTCTGGCGCACCTACGCCCAGGCCGACCTCGCCGCGATGGCCGAGCACGCCGGCGTGCCGGTGGTGAACGCCCTCACCGACGAGTTCCACCCCTGCCAGCTGGTCGCCGACCTGCTGACGGTGCGCGAGCGCCTGGGCACCCTGGCCGGGCTGACGGTCGCCTTCGTCGGCGACGGCGCCTGCAACATGGGCAGCTCCTGGCTGCTGGCCGGCGCCACCGCCGGGATGCACGTGCGGGTCAGCGCCCCGGCCGGCTACGTCCCGTCCGACGCGATGCTCGCCCGCGCCGGGGCGATCGCGGCGCGTACGGGCGGCAGCGTGGCCTCCGTGCCCGACGCCGTCACCGCGGTCACCGGCGCCGACGTGGTCGTCACCGACACCTGGGTCTCGATGGGGCGCGAGGCCGAGGCCGTGGCCCGCGAGAAGGTCTTCGGGGGGCACCGGCTCACCGCCGCGCTGCTCGCGCACGCCGCCACGGGGGCCGTGGTGCTCCACTGCCTGCCGGCCTACCGGGGCAAGGAGATCGACGCCGAGGTGCTCGACGGCCCGCAGAGCCTGGTCTGGGACGAGGCCGAGAACCGCCGGCACGCCCAGAAGGCGGTCCTGGCGTGGCTGGTGACGCGCTCCGGCCTGGCGGCCCCGCAGCCCGTCGAGGGCGGGGAGGCGGTCGCGCCATGACCGAGTCCGCGCTGCGCCCGAGCACCAAGAACGCCCGCCACCAGAAGATCATCGACCTGGTCACCCACCACGAGGTGCGCTCGCAGGCCGACCTGGCCGCGCTCCTGGCCGAGCGCGGCGTGCACGTCACCCAGGCCACCCTGTCCCGCGACCTGGTGGAGCTCGACGCGCTGAAGGTCCGCACCCCGGCCGGTGCGCTGGTCTACGCCGTGCCGGCCGAGGGCGGCGACCGACGGCCCTCGCTGCCCTCGGAGTCCGCCGCGTCGGCGGCCCGGCTGGCACGGCTGTGCGGTGAGCTGCTGGTCAGCGCCGAGGCCAGCGCGAACCTCGTCGTGCTGCGCACGCCGCCGGGCGCGGCGCAGTTCCTGGCCTCCGCCTTCGACCGCGCCGAGCTGCCCGAGCTGCTCGGCACCATCGCCGGCGACGACACCCTGCTGGTGATCGGCCGGGACCCGCAGGGCGGCGACGACCTCGCCCGCCGGTTCCTCGACCTGGCCCACCCCGACCCGACCGACCCCCTGCACACCCCTCCCGAGACCCCCACCCAGCAGCAAAGGACGGCAACTTAAGTGAGCAAGGTTCTGACCTCCCTCCCGACCGGCAAGCGAGTCGGGATCGCGTTCTCCGGAGGCCTCGACACCTCGGTCGCCGTGGCCTGGATGCGCGAGAAGGGTGCCGTCCCGTGCACCTACACCGCCGACATCGGCCAGTACGACGAGCCCGACATCTCCGGCGTCCCCGACCGTGCGCTGCTCTACGGCGCCGAGATCGCCCGCGCCGTCGACTGCCGCACCCAGCTGGTGGAGGAGGGCCTGGCCGCGATCGCCTGCGGCGCCTTCCACATCCGGTCCGGCGGCCGTGCCTACTTCAACACCACGCCGCTCGGCCGCGCGGTGACCGGGACGATGCTGGTCCGCGCGATGCACGAGGACGGCGTCGACATCTGGGGCGACGGCTCGACCTTCAAGGGCAACGACATCGAGCGGTTCTACCGCTACGGCCTGCTGGCCAACCCCGAGCTGCAGATCTACAAGCCGTGGCTGGACGCCGACTTCGTCACCGAGCTCGGCGGTCGGGACGAGATGAGCCAGTGGCTGACCGAGCACGACCTGCCCTACCGCGACAGCAAGGAGAAGGCGTACTCGACCGACGCCAACATCTGGGGCGCGACCCACGAGGCGAAGACCCTCGAGCACCTCGACGTCTCGCTGGAGACCGTCGAGCCCATCATGGGCGTGAAGTTCTGGGACCCCGCGGTGGCCATCGAGACCGAGGACGTCACCGTGCGCTTCGAGGCCGGCCGCCCGGTCGCCCTCAACGGCAGGACCTTCCCCGACGCGGTCGAGCTGGTCCGGGTGGCCAACGAGATCGGTGGGCGCCACGGCCTGGGCATGTCGGACCAGATCGAGAACCGCATCATCGAGGCCAAGTCGCGGGGCATCTACGAGGCCCCGGCGATCGCGCTGCTGCACATCGCCTACGAGCGGCTGCTGAACGCGATCCACAACGAGGACACCATCGCCTCCTACCACGACCAGGGCCGCCAGCTCGGCCGGCTGCTGTACGAGGGTCGTTGGCTCGACCCGCAGGCGCTGATGGTGCGTGAGTCGATCCAGCGCTGGATCGCCTCCCTGGTCACCGGCGAGGTGACCCTGCGCCTGCGCCGCGGGGAGGACTACACGGTGCTGCGCACCGACGGGCCGGCGTTCTCCTACCACCCCGACAAGCTGTCGATGGAGCGCACCGACAACGCCGCGTTCGGCCCGGTGGACCGGATCGGGCAGCTCACGATGCGCAACCTCGACATCGCCGACTCGCGCGCCAAGCTCGAGCTCTACGCCGCCCAGCCCCTGGACCAGGGACAGGTGCTGGTCGAGAACGGCACGCTGTACGGCGAGCTGGAGCGCGGGGGAGCCGAGCGCATCTCGCGCAACCCGTCCGCCGAGGGCGACGCCAGCGACCGCTGGCTCGACGACGCCGCGATGGAGTCCGGCACCGACTGAGCCAGCGCCGGACGACGTCCGGCAGGGAGGAGACCGTCGTGCGCGCAGCCGTGCTGACCAGGTTCGGCGGGCCCGACGCGGTCGAGCTGCGTGAGGTGGCCGACCCGCTCCCGGGTCCGGGCGCCGTACGCCTGCGGGTCACCGCCGCGGCCGTCAACAACACCGACGTCTGGACGCGGGAGGGCGCCTACGGCCTGCCCGGCGACCCGGCCGCCCTCGCCGGCTGGCGCGGGCCGTTCGACTTCCCGCGGATCCAGGGCGCCGACGTGGTCGGCCGGGTCGACCGGGTCGGGGCGGGCGTCGACCGGGGATGGGTCGGTCGGCGGGTGCTGGTCGACCCCGGGAGCTTCGACGTCGCCACCGACCCGCCCCGGTTGACCGGTGTCCTGGGCAGCGAGGAGGACGGCGGGTTCGCCGAGCTCGTCGTGGTCCCGGCCGCCCGGGTCCACGACGTGACCGGCTCACCGCTCGGCGACCCGCAGCTGGCCTGCCTGCCGATCGCCTACGGCACCGCCACCGGGATGCTCGAGAGGGGCGGCGTGGTGGCCGGCGAGCTGGTCCTGGTGACCGGCGCCTCGGGCGGCGTCGGTCTCGCCGCGGTGCAGCTCGCCGCCGCCCGCGGTGCCCGCGTGGTCGCGCAGACCACGCCCGACAAGGCCGACCTGGTCCGGGAGGCCGGCGCCACCGCGGTGGTCGACCGGGACGCGGCCGGGCTGGAGGCCCTGGCTCCCGACGGCCTCGACGCCGTCGTCGACGTCGTGGCCGGCCCGCAGCTCGACCGCCTGCTGCCGCGGCTGCGTCCCGGCGGTCGGTGGATCGTGGCGGGCGCGGTCGCCGGGCCGGTCGTGCAGCTCGACCTGCGTCGGCTCTACCTCCACGACCTGAGCCTGGTCGGCTCGACGATGCACACCCCGGCCCACTTCGCCGTGCTCGTCGAGCAGGCCCTGGCCGGCAGCATCCGTCCCCGGGTGGCGGCGACCTACCCGCTGACGGAGATCCACGCGGCCCACGCGGCGCTCGAGCGTCGCGACCACGTGGGCAAGATCGTGGTCCTCCCGTGACGGCAGCGGACCACTGCCGGCTGCCGGCAGTGGTCCGCTGCTGTCGTGCTCCGTCGATCGTCCGGTGCGGCCGGGGCAGCCCCGGCGACGTCACTCCACGTCGTCGTCGACCCAGTCCAGGGTCTTGGTGACGGCCTTCTTCCAGTTGCGCATCAGCCGCTCGCGCTCGGAGTCCTCCATCGAGGGCGTCCAGCGCTTGTCCTCGCCCCAGTTCGTGGTGATGTCGTCGGTGTTCTCCCAGTAGCCGACGGCGAGGCCCGCGGCGTACGCCGCCCCGAGCGCGGTGGTCTCCGCGACCTTGGGCCGCACCACGTCCACGCCGAGGATGTCGGCCTGGAACTGCATCAGCGTCTCGTTGACCACCATGCCGCCGTCGACCTTGAGCTCGGTCAGCGGGACGCCCGAGTCGGCGTCCATCGCGTCGGAGACCTCGCGGGTCTGGTAGGCGGTCGACTCGAGCACGGCGCGCGCGATGTGACCCTTGTTGACGTAGCGGGTCAGCCCCACCAGGGCGCCGCGGGCGTCCGGTCGCCAGTGGGGTGCGAACAGGCCGGAGAAGGCCGGGACGAAGTACGCGCCGCCGTTGTCGTCGACGCCCTTCGCGAGCTCCTCGATCTCGGGGGCCGAGGAGATCATGCCCAGGTTGTCGCGCACCCACTGCACCAGCGAGCCGGTCACCGCGATCGAGCCCTCGAGCGCGTAGACCACCGGCTCCTCGCCCAGCTTGTAGCAGATCGTGGTGAGCAGCCCGTTCTCGCTCGGGACCTGCTCGGTGCCGGTGTTGAGGAGCATGAAGTTGCCGGTGCCGTAGGTGTTCTTGGCCATCCCCTTCTCCAGGCAGGCCTGGCCGAAGGTGGCGGCCTGCTGGTCGCCGAGGATGCCCGCGACCGGCACGCCCTTGAGGACCCCGGGCTTGCACTCGCCGTAGACCTCCGAGGAGGACTTGATGGTGGGCAGCATCGACATCGGGATGCCCATGTCCGCGGCGATCGACTCGTCCCACGTCAGGGTGGACAGGTCCATCAGCATGGTGCGGCTGGCGTTGGTGACGTCGGTGACGTGCTCGCCGTCGTTCTCGGCGCCACCGGTGAGGTTCCACAGCACCCAGGTGTCGGTGTTGCCGAAGATGAGGTCGCCGGCCTCGGCCTTCTCCCGTGCCCCCTCGACGTTGTCCAGGATCCAGGTGATCTTCGGACCGGAGAAGTAGGTCGCCAGGGGCAGCCCGCACACGTCCTTGTAGCGCTCCTCGCCGCCGTCGGCGGCGAGCTTGTCGACGATCTTCTGGGTGCGGACGTCCTGCCACACGATCGCGTTGTAGACCGGCTGCCCGGTGTGCTTGTCCCACACCAGGGCGGTCTCGCGCTGGTTGGTGATCCCGACCGCGGCGATGTTGCCGGAGTTCAGGTTGGCCTTGGACAGCGCGCCGCCGATCACCTTGCGGGTGTTGGCCCAGATCTCCAGGCCGTCGTGCTCGACCCACCCGGCCTTCGGGAAGATCTGCTCGTGCTCGACCTGGTCGCTGGAGACGACCTGGCCGCCGTGGTCGAAGATCATGGCGCGGGTGCTGGTGGTGCCCTGGTCGATCGCCAGGACGTAGGTCTTGTCTGCCATGCGGGTGCCTCCGGTGGGTGCGTGGGACGGGGTACGGGTGGTGGTGCCGGCCTCAGACCATGGCGGCGTAGTCCATCAGGTGGCCGACGTAGCCCCCGAGCGCGCCGCCGATGAGCGGGCCGACGACCGGGACCCAGGAGTACGACCAGCCGCTCGGGCCCTTGCCCGAGATGGGCAGCAGGGCGTGGGCGATGCGGGGGCCGAGGTCGCGAGCCGGGTTGATGGCGTACCCGGTGGGGCCACCGAGGCTGGCGCCGATGCCGACGACCAGCAGCGCCACGGCCAGCGGGCCGAGGCCCGAGGGGGTCGCCCCGAAGGCGACGATCACGAACACCAGGACGAAGGTGCCGATGACCTCGGTGGCGACGTTCCAGGCGGGGGAGCTGATGCCGGGCGCGGTGCTGAAGACGCCGAGCTTGTGCTCCGGCAGGGCCTCGGCCTCGTCGAAGTGCTTCTTGTAGGCCACCCAGCACAGCACCGCGCCGAGGAAGGCCCCGAGCAGCTGCGCCGAGAAGTAGGTCAGCACCTCGCCGAAGGACAGGCCCGAGTCACCGGCGAACAGGAGCCCCACCGTGACGGCCGGGTTGATGTGGGCGCCGGACTTCACGGCCACGTAGACGGCCGCGAAGACCGCCAGGCCCCAGCCGAAGTTGATCATCAGGAAGCCGCCGGCGTTGCCGTTGGTCTTCGGCAGCACGGCGTTCGCCACCACGCCGCACCCGAGCAGCAGCAGCGTGGCGGTCCCCAGGAGCTCGGGGATGAAGATGTCGGTGAACAAGGTCGACCCTCTCGTCAGTGGTGCCGTCGGCGCCCGAGGAGTCGTCGACGGTGACGACCAGGCGTGACCGGGGTCACGCTAGACACCCTGGCGGGGGAGCGCCAGGCTCGCCACGCACATATCCTGGAAAGTCCGGCAGCACCCGTCGAGAGAAGGTCGTCCTCATGGTCACAGCAGCCCGGCTCGGTCCCACGGAACGCGCGCGCGCCTGGGAGGACCTCGGCTCCCGCGAGCTCGACGTCCTGGTCGTCGGAGGCGGGGTGACCGGAGCCGGCGTCGCCCTGGACGCGGCCACCCGGGGCCTGCGCGTGGCGATGGTCGAGCAGCGGGACCTGGCCTCGGGCACCTCCTCGCGCAGCTCGAAGCTCTTCCACGGTGGGCTGCGCTACCTGGAGCAGCTGAACTTCGTGCTGGTGCGCGAGGCGCTCAAGGAGCGCGAGCTGATGCTGACCCGGATCGCGCCGCACCTGGTGAAGCCGGTGAAGTTCCTGTACCCGCTCAAGCACCGCATCTGGGAGCGGCCGTACGTCACCGCCGGCCTCACGCTGTACGACCGGATGGGCGGCGCGAGCTCGGTGCCCGGGCACCGCCAGCTGACCCGGACGATGGCGCGCCGCATCGTGCCGGCGCTGAGGAAGGACGCGCTCACCGGCGCCCTGATGTACTACGACGCCCAGGCCGACGACGCCCGGCACACGATGATGGTCGCCCGCACCGCCGCGTCGTACGGCGCGATCGTGCTGACCTCGGCCAAGGTCGAGGAGATGCTGCGCGCCGGGGAGCGCGTCGTCGGCGCGTGCGTCACCGACGTCGAGACCGGGGAGACCCACGACGTCCGGGCCCGCGTGGTGATCAACTGCACCGGCGTCTGGACCGACGAGGTGCAGGAGATGGCCGGCGGCCGGGGCCGGTTCCGGGTGCGCGCGTCCAAGGGCGTGCACATCGTGGTGGCCCGGGACCGGATCAACGCCGAGGCCGGGATGATCCTGCGCACCGAGAAGTCCGTGCTGTTCGTGATCCCGTGGGGCACGCACTGGATCATCGGCACCACCGACACCGACTGGGACCTCGACAAGGCGCACCCCGCGGCCAGCCGCGAGGACATCGACTACATCCTCGACCACGTCAACGAGGTGCTCTCGACGCCGTTGACCCACGACGACATCGAGGGCGTGTACGCCGGCCTGCGGCCGCTGCTCGCCGGCGAGTCCGAGGCCAGCTCGCAGCTCTCCCGCGAGCACGCCGTCGCCCGCCCGCAGCCCGGACTGATCTCGATCGCCGGGGGCAAGTACACGACCTACCGCGTGATGGCCGCCGACGCCGTCGACGCGGCCAAGGAGGACCTCGGGCCCGGCGTGGTCGACAGCGTGACCGAGAACGTCCCGCTCGTCGGCGCCGAGGGCTACCAGGCGCTGGCCAACCAGGTCGAGCGGCTGGCGCGCGAGCACGGCGTGCCGGCGTGGCGGGTCCAGCACCTGCTGGACCGGTACGGCTCGCTGCTGACCGAGGTGCTGGACCTGGCCTCGGACGATCCCGGCCTGCTGAAGCCGGTGCCCGGCGCCGAGGAGTACCTCCGCGCCGAGCTGGTCTACGCGGTCAGCCACGAGGGCGCGCTGCACCTCGACGACCTCCTGGCACGCCGTACGCGCATCTCGATCGAGAGCCCGGACCGGGGCATCGTCGCGGCGCGGGACACCGCGGAGCTGGTGGCGCCGGTCCTCGGCTGGGACGCCGACCGGATCTCGGACGAGGTCGCGGCCTACGAGGCCCGGGTCGCCGCCGAGCGCGAGTCGCAGTCGGAGGGCGACGACCTGAGCGCCAACGCCGAGCGGCTGGCCGCGCCCGACATCCGGGCCCGTGCGGTCGGCCGCGCGCTGGACTGACAGGGTGGGCGGCGTGAGCAGCCCGACCACGCCGACCGGCCCGACCGTGACCGGCCCGACCGTGCGCGGCGCCCTGTGGGGCGGCCGCTTCGCCGACGGCCCCAGTCCCGAGCTCGAGGCCCTGTCGCGGTCCACGCACTTCGACTGGCGCCTCACGCCGTACGACCTGGCGGGGTCCCGGGCGCACGCCCGGGCCCTGCACCGTGCGGGGCTGCTCGAGGACGCCGCGCTCGCGACGCTCCTGGGCGGGCTCGACGTGCTCGGGGATCGGTACGCCGCCGGTGACCTGCACCCCGACCCCTCCGACGAGGACGTGCACGGCGCGCTGGAGCGGCTGCTGCTGGAGGAGGTCGGCCCCGAGGTGGGGGGCCGGCTGCGCGCGGGACGCAGCCGCAACGACCAGATCGCCACGCTGTTCAAGGTGTTCCTCCGCGACCACGCGCGGGTCGTGTCCGGACTGCTGCTCGACCTCGTCGACGTGCTGGTCGGCCAGGCGCACGCGCACCTGGGGGACCCGCCGACGGTGATGCCGGGGCGCACCCACCTGCAGCACGCGCAGCCGGTCCTGCTCTCGCACCACCTGCTCGCCCACGCCTGGCCGCTGCTGCGCGACGTGGACCGTCTGGCCGACTGGGACCGCCGGGTGGCGGGCGACTCGCCCTACGGGTCCGGGGCGCTGGCCGGCTCCAGCCTGGGGCTGGACCCGGAGGCGGTGGCCGCCGAGCTGGGCTTCACCGGGTCGTCGGCCAACTCCATCGACGGCACGGCGGCGCGCGACTTCGTCGCCGAGCTGGCCTACGTCACCGCGCAGGTGGGGGTCGACCTCTCCCGGCTCGCCGAGGAGGTCATCCTCTGGGCCACCCGCGAGTTCGCCTTCGTCACGCTGCACGACTCGTGGTCGACCGGGTCGAGCATCATGCCGCAGAAGAAGAACCCCGACATCGCCGAGCTGGCGCGGGGCAAGGCCGGGCGGCTGATCGGCAACCTGACCGGCCTCCTGGCCACCCTCAAGGCGCTCCCGCTGGCCTACAACCGTGACCTCCAGGAGGACAAGGAGCCGGTCTTCGACTCCGTCGACACCCTCGAGGTGCTGCTGCCGGCGATGAGCGGGATGGTCGCCACGCTGGTCTTCGACACCCGTCGGCTCGCCGAGCTCGCGCCCGAGGGCTTCTCCCTGGCGACCGACGTCGCGGAGTGGCTGGTCCGCGAGGGCGTGGCGTTCCGCGTGGCCCACGAGCTGGCCGGCGCCTGCGTGCGGCGGTGCGAGGAGCTCGGCGTCGGGCTCGCCGACCTCACCGAGGAGCAGCTGGCCGCGGTGTCCCCGCTGCTGACGCCCGGGGTGCGCGGCGTCCTGACCGTCGAGGGGTCGGTCTCGTCCCGCTCCGGACGCGGCGGCACCGCGGCGGCACGGGTGGGCGAGCAGCTGCACGAGGTCGAGGACCGCGCGCGCAGCCTGCGCGCCGCGCTCGGCTGAGCGCGGCGGATGACCCGGTCGCGCGCCGCCGCGCTCCTGACCGGACCGGTCGAGGTGGTCGCCCCGCGGCTGCTCGGCGCCGCGGTGCACGTGGGCGGGGTGGTCGTGCGGCTGACCGAGGTGGAGGCGTACGACGGTGCGGACGACGCCGGGTCCCACGCCTTCCGGGGTCCGACGCCGCGCAACGCGGTGATGTTCGGGCCGGCCGGGCACCTCTACTGCTACTTCTCCTACGGGATGCACGTGTGCGCCAACGTGGTCACCGGTCCGGAGGGCCGGGCCTCGGCCGTGCTGCTGCGGGCGGGGGAGGTGGTGACCGGGCTGGACCTGGCCCGGGTACGCCGGGGCGACCGGCCCGCGCACGAGCTGGCACGCGGTCCGGCCAACCTGTGCCGTGCCCTCGGCATCGGGCTCGACCACGGGGGCACCGACCTGATGGGGGCCGCCTCCGCGGTGCGGCTCGTGCCGCCTGCCCAGGCGTCGCCACCGCCCGCCTCGTCGGTGCGCAGCGGGCCCCGGGTCGGGCTCACCCAGGAGCCGGACCGGCCGTGGCGGTTCTGGCTGGCGGGGGAGCGCAGCGTCTCGGCGTACCGCAGGAGCCCGCGCGCCGCCCCTGCCCCACCCTCGCCGGACCCCCGATTTGATGCCCCCCGGACCCGCTGCTAACGTTCTTCTTGTTGCGGCGCGAAAAGCGCCCGGCTCGGGGCCCTGGTGGTCCATCAGAGCGGGGTGGACCAGCGCAGCGGCAGACCGGTCCGGCCGGTCAGCACCGGGAAGCCCCGGAGTTGACCCGGACGAGCATGACCGGTAAGTTTCACCGGGTTGCCCCGAAGCAGGTCCGCGAGGATGAGCGGCGGGTGCGCGTGATGTTTGAGAACTCAACAGTGTGTCTTGTTTAGTCGATGAGAATTAGTTTGTATGCCCAGACTTGGTTTGGGTTTGTTTTTTCGGCAATGATTCTGGTCAAAGCAATTTGGTCAGGGTTTGTTTTTTGTCGGGTTTGGCTTTCAATGGAGAGTTTGATCCTGGCTCAGGACGAACGCTGGCGGCGTGCTTAACACATGCAAGTCGAGCGGTAAGGCTCCTTCGGGGGTACACGAGCGGCGAACGGGTGAGTAACACGTGAGTAATCTGCCCTCCACTTTGGGATAAGCCTCGGAAACGGGGTCTAATACCGGATAGGAGCATTCCACGCATGTGGGGTGTTGGAAAGTTTTTCGGTGGGGGATGTGCTCGCGGCCTATCAGCTTGTTGGTGGGGTAATGGCCTACCAAGGCTTCGACGGGTAGCCGGCCTGAGAGGGTGACCGGCCACACTGGGACTGAGACACGGCCCAGACTCCTACGGGAGGCAGCAGTGGGGAATATTGGACAATGGGCGGAAGCCTGATCCAGCAACGCCGCGTGAGGGATGACGGCCTTCGGGTTGTAAACCTCTTTCACCTCCGACGAAGCGAAAGTGACGGTAGGGGGAGAAGAAGCACCGGCCAACTACGTGCCAGCAGCCGCGGTAATACGTAGGGTGCGAGCGTTGTCCGGAATTATTGGGCGTAAAGGGCTCGTAGGCGGTTTGTCGCGTCGGGAGTGAAAACACCGGGCTTAACTCGGTGCTGGCTTCCGATACGGGCAGACTAGAGGTATTCAGGGGAGAACGGAATTCCTGGTGTAGCGGTGAAATGCGCAGATATCAGGAGGAACACCGGTGGCGAAGGCGGTTCTCTGGGAATTACCTGACGCTGAGGAGCGAAAGTGTGGGGAGCGAACAGGATTAGATACCCTGGTAGTCCACACCGTAAACGTTGGGCGCTAGGTGTGGGACCCGTCCACGGGTTCCGTGCCGCAGCTAACGCATTAAGCGCCCCGCCTGGGGAGTACGGCCGCAAGGCTAAAACTCAAAGGAATTGACGGGGGCCCGCACAAGCGGCGGAGCATGCGGATTAATTCGATGCAACGCGAAGAACCTTACCTGGGTTTGACATACGCCGGAAACACCTAGAGATAGGTGCCCTTTTAGTCGGTGTACAGGTGGTGCATGGCTGTCGTCAGCTCGTGTCGTGAGATGTTGGGTTAAGTCCCGCAACGAGCGCAACCCTTATCCTATGTTGCCAGCAAGCCCTTCGGGGTGTTGGGGACTCATGGGAGACTGCCGGGGTCAACTCGGAGGAAGGTGGGGATGACGTCAAGTCATCATGCCCCTTATGTCCAGGGCTTCACGCATGCTACAATGGCCGGTACAAAGGGCTGCGATGCTGTAAGGCGGAGCGAATCCCAAAAAGCCGGTCTCAGTTCGGATTGGGGTCTGCAACTCGACCCCATGAAGTCGGAGTCGCTAGTAATCGCAGATCAGCAACGCTGCGGTGAATACGTTCCCGGGCCTTGTACACACCGCCCGTCACGTCACGAAAGTCGGCAACACCCGAAGCCGGTGGCCCAACCCCTTGTGGGGGGGAGCCGTCGAAGGTGGGGCTGGCGATTGGGACGAAGTCGTAACAAGGTAGCCGTACCGGAAGGTGCGGCTGGATCACCTCCTTTCTAAGGAGCACGCACGGTGGGTCGGCGAATGTTCGGCCCCGATGTTGCTCACTAGTGGATCTCATCGATGTTCTCTCCGCAGTTTCCTTGCCCTTTCGGGGTGGGGGTGTGGGGGGTGGAGTCAAGACGCACTGTTGGGGTTCTGAGGCATCACGCCTCTGGATCGAAGCTGCTGGTCGGTTCCTCCTTGGTGGGGGGATGCGGGTCGGTTGTCTTCTTGGTGTTTGATTTTTGGATAGTGGACGCGAGCATCAGTTGCCGCGCACAGAAGGTATGTGTGTGTGGTGGTGATGTTTTCATATTGTAGTGTAAGTAATGTTTGTGTCTTTGTTGAATTTGTTGAGTGTTTGTGTTGACAAGCTGCAAAGGGCACATGGTGGATGCCTTGGCATCGAGAGCCGATGAAGGACGTTGGAGCCTGCGATAAGCCCTGGGGAGCTGGCAACCGAGCTGTGATCCGGGGGTGTCCGAATGGGGAAACCTGGCTGGAATCATGTCCAGTCACCTGCACCTGAATGTATAGGGTGTGTGGAGGGAACGCGGGGAAGTGAAACATCTCAGTACCCGTAGGAAGAGAAAACAAGAGTGATTCCGAGAGTAGTGGCGAGCGAAATCGGATGAGGCCAAACCGTGCGCGTGTGATACCTGGCAGGGGTTGCGTGTACGGGGTTGTGGGATAGGTCTTCGCATTGACTGCCATCGTGCGGCGGAGTAAGAAAACACGCATCAAGCCTGAGTCTGTTGGAAAGCAGCGCCGTAGAGGGTGAGAGCCCCGTTGGTGTACGTGTGTGTCTCCGTTGGTCTACTCCCAAGTAGTACGGAACCCCTGAAATTCTGTACGAATCTGGCGGGACCACCCGTTAAGCCTAAATACTTCTCGATGACCGATAGCGGACAAGTACCGTGAGGGAAAGGTGAAAAGTACCCCTGGCGGGGAGTGAAATAGTACCTGAAACCATGTGCCTACAATCCGTCAGAGCCTGGGGTGCAGCTTGCTGTGCCGGTGGGTGATGGCGTGCCTTTTGAAGAATGAGCCTGCGAGTTAGCGTTGTGTGGCGAGGTTAACCCGTGTGGGGTAGCCGTAGCGAAAGCGAGTCCTAATAGGGCGGTTGAGTCGCACGATCTAGACCCGAAGCGAAGTGATCTATCCATGGGCAGGTTGAAGCGCGGGTAAGACCGCGTGGAGGACCGAACCCACTTAGGTTGAAAACTGAGGGGATGACCTGTGGATAGGGGTGAAAGGCCAATCAAACTTCGTGATAGCTGGTTCTCCCCGAAATGCATTTAGGTGCAGCGTTGCGTGTTTCTTGCCGGAGGTAGAGCACTGGATAGCCGATGGGCCCGACCAGGTTACTGACGTTAGCCAAACTCCGAATGCCGGTAAGTGAGAGCGCAGCAGTGAGACTGCGGGCGATAAGGTTCGTAGTCGAGAGGGAAACAGCCCAGACCATCAGCTAAGGCCCCTAAGCGGTGACTAAGTGGAAAAGGATGTGGAGTCGCACTGACAACCAGGAGGTTGGCTTGGAAGCAGCCACCCTTGAAAGAGTGCGTAATAGCTCACTGGTCAAGTGATTCCGCGCCGACAATGTAGCGGGGCTCAAGTCATCCGCCGAAGCTATGGCATTCACATGGACTTTGATGTCCGATCTAGCGGCCCCTTGAGGGTTGTTCAGGTGTGTGGATGGGTAGGGGAGCGTCGTGTCGCGAGTGAAGCGCCGGAGTGATCCAGGTGTGGATGCGACACGAGTGAGAATGCAGGCATGAGTAGCGAATCACGGGTGAGAAACCCGTGCGCCGATTGATCAAGGGTTCCAGGGTCAAGCTAATCTGCCCTGGGTAAGTCGGGACCTAAGGCGAGGCCGACAGGCGTAGTCGATGGACAACGGGTTGATATTCCCGTACCGGCAAAGTAGCGCCCATGACGAGCCCGGTGATGCTAAGTGCCCGAAGCCACGTGATCGTCCACCTTCGGGTGGAAGACGTGTTGGTGGAGCGCACGAACCGATCCGGTAGTAGTCAAGCGATGGGGTGACGCAGGAAGGTAGCCCAACCGTGGCGATGGTTGTCCACGGGTAAGCCCGTAGGGTGTGTCCTAGGGAAATCCGGGATGCTGACTTTGATGTCGTGCCTGAGAGGTGATGCCGAGGCCGTTTGGCTGAAGTGGGTGATCCTATGCTGTCGAGAAAAACCTCTAGCGAGCTACGCGCCGCCCGTACCCCAAACCGACTCAGGTGATCAGGTAGAGAATACCGAGGCGATCGAGCGAACCATGGTTAAGGAACTCGGCAAAATGCCCCCGTAACTTCGGGAGAAGGGGGGCCCTGATCGTGTACCCACTTGCTGGGGAAGCGTGAGGGGCCGCAGAGACCAGGCCCAAGCGACTGTTTACTAAAAACACAGGTCCGTGCGAAGTTGTAAGACGATGTATACGGACTGACTCCTGCCCGGTGCTGGAAGGTTAAGGGGACGGGTTAGCCTCACGGTGAAGCTCAGAACTTAAGCCCCAGTAAACGGCGGTGGTAACTATAACCATCCTAAGGTAGCGAAATTCCTTGTCGGGTAAGTTCCGACCTGCACGAATGGAGTAACGACTTGGGCGCTGTCTCGACCATGGACTCGGCGAAATTGCACTACGAGTAAAGATGCTCGTTACGCGCGGCAGGACGGAAAGACCCCGGGACCTTTACTATAGTTTGGTATTGGTGTTTGGTTCGGCTTGTGTAGGATAGGTGGGAGACTGTGAAGTCCACACGCCAGTGTGGGTGGAGTCAACGTTGAAATACCACTCTGGTCGTACTAGATGTCTAACTTAGGTCCATGATCTGGATCAGGGACAGTGCCTGATGGGTAGTTTAACTGGGGCGGTTGCCTCCTAAAGAGTAACGGAGGCGCTCAAAGGTTCCCTCAGCCTGGTTGGCAATCAGGTGGCGAGTGTAAGTGCACAAGGGAGCTTGACTGTGAGACAGACATGTCGAGCAGGGACGAAAGTCGGAACTAGTGATCCGGCACCACCATGTGGATGGGGTGTCGCTCAACGGATAAAAGGTACCCCGGGGATAACAGGCTGATCTTCCCCAAGAGTCCATATCGACGGGATGGTTTGGCACCTCGATGTCGGCTCGTCGCATCCTGGGGCTGGAGTAGGTCCCAAGGGTTGGGCTGTTCGCCCATTAAAGCGGCACGCGAGCTGGGTTTAGAACGTCGTGAGACAGTTCGGTCCCTATCCGCCGCGCGCGTAGGAAACTTGAGAAAGGCTGTCCCTAGTACGAGAGGACCGGGATGGACGAACCTCTGGTGTGCCAGTTGTACCGCCAGGTGCAGGGCTGGTTGGCTACGTTCGGAAGTGATAACCGCTGAATGCATCTAAGCGGGAAGCACGTTTCAAGATGAGGTTTCCCACCCGTTATGGGGTAAGGCCCCCCACAGACCATGGGGTTGATAGGCCGGAGGTGTACAGCAGCAATGCCTAGCCGACCGGTACTAATAGGCCGAGGGCTTGTCTTCACAAACCCTCAACCAATCCAACAACGACTACGCGTATGAGAAGACCCCCCACCAGGGGTTCTTGCGTCCACACAATCCACCCCCCACCACCCAGTCCCCGCACGGCCCATGGCCGAGCGGGGTCACCGGGACAGGGTTGGGAGGGTCATAGAGTTACGGCGGCCATAGCGAGAGGGAAACACCCGGTCCCATCCCGAACCCGGAAGTTAAGCCTCTCAGCGCCGATGGTACTGCAACCGCGAGGCTGTGGGAGACTAGGACGCCGCCGGACAACACTTAGAAGAGGCCATCGGGCAACCGGTGGCCTCTTCGCATTTCGGCACCACCGAGACACGCGCAGCACCCAACATCACAGAGGAGACGTCGTGGTCGAGCAACGACGCGGCCCCCGATCGGGCAGCACCAACGCCGGAGCACGGACCGGACGCGGGTCCGACGACCGTCGTGGTCGTCCTGCCGACGAACGCCGCGCAGGCGGGTCCCGCCCTCCCGGCAACCGCGACCGCCGGTCCGACGACCGCAAGGGTGCGGAGGAGAAGCCCGCGCGCATCCGCCGCACGCCCGAGGACCAGGCGATCTACGACGGCCCCGACCTGCCCGACGCCGTCACCGGCAGGGAGCTGGACCGGTCGGTGACCGGTCAGCTCAAGGGCCTGCCCGAGAAGCTCGCGGCCCGGGTCGCGCGGCACCTCGCAGCGGCCGGCATGCTCGTCGACGACGACCCCGAGCTGGCCTACCGCCATGCCCTGGCCGCGCGTGCGCGAGCGCCGCGGATCGCGGTCGTGCGCGAGGCGGCGGGTGAGGCGGCCTACGCGGCCGGTCACTACGCCGAGGCGCTGGCGGACCTCCGGGCCGCGAAGCGGCTCAACGGGGCGACGGCGTACCTGCCGATCATGGCGGACTGCCACCGGGCGCTCGGGCAGCCCGAGCAGGCGCTGAAGCTGTCCAAGAGCCCGGGGGTGGCCAACTTCGCCCCGGAGGCGCGCGCCGAGATGACGATCGTCGAGGCAGGCGCCCGGCGGGACATGGGCCAGCTCGACGCGGCCCTGCGGGTGCTGGAGCAGGCGCCGATCAACTCCCAGAACAGGTCGGCGTGGGTGGTCCGCCTGCGCTACGCCTACGCCGACACCCTGGTGATCGCGGGGCAGCACCGCGAGGCCCTGGAGTGGTTCCACCGCACCCACGCCATCGACGCCGACCAGCTCACGGACGCGGAGGAGCGTGCCGCCGAGCTCGAGCGACGCCGCGACGACGAGACCGGACGTCCGCCGGTCGCCACCGAGGACTGACCGCCCGCCTCAGCGGGTCGTGGCGCGGGGCAGGACCCGGACCCGGACGGGGGACCCGGCCTCGCGCGCCCCACGGCGCACGCCCTCGGAGAAGGTGATCGTCACCGGCTCGATCACCGCCACCGTGGCGCCGCTGCCGATCACCTGGAGGATCAGGTCGTCCCCGGGCCCCACCTCGGCGCCGGCGGGATCGACGATGTCGGTGCACCACTCGTCGGGCGCCGTGGTCACGTCCACGTCACCACCGACGCAGACCAGGGGCTGCACCGCGATCTCGCGGGTGCTGGTGACGTCGACCTGGACGCCACGGACGCTCAAGGTGCGTCCGGTCTCCTCGCCGACGTCGTACACGCCGAGGTAGACGGGCTGCCCCGTGGGCACCGTCGCGGTGACCGGGGTCTCCCGGACCGACAAGGGAGGCGGGCTGGTCACGTAGTAGCCCGTGGACGCCGCGAGGGCGACCGCCAGCATCGGCAGCACCACACCGAGGGTCTGGGACCGCCGCGCGAGCTGCAGCGTCGGTGGCGGGGGCACAGCGGCAGGGTAGGCCACGCCCCGCCCGGGTGCCGACCCCGGCGCGCTGGTCGAGACCACTGGCGCACGCGGGGTGCATGAGACAGAATGGGGGCACAACTACATGGTCGTCATTCACAACCACCAGGTCGCGCGAGTCCGCTGGGGAAGGCGTTCCTCGCCGAGGTGGGAGATCTCCCACCGTGACCGATGGAGGACAACGATGACGACATCCAGCTCAGTGCGGGTGCCTGCCCGAGGCGTGCTCTACGTCCACTCGGCGCCCTCCGCGTTGTGCCCCCACATCGAGTGGGCCGTCGGCGGCGTGCTCGGTGTCGCCGTCAACCCCTCGTGGACCCCGCAGCCGGCCCAGCCGGGCAGCCACCGCACGGAGGTGTCCTGGGCGGGCGACGCCGGTTCGGCCGCGCGCATGGTCTCCGCGCTGCGCGGCTGGGACCACCTGCGCTTCGAGGTCACCGAGGACGCCGCCGCGGGCGGCGAGGGTGCGCGCTACTCCTCCACCCCGGCGCTGGGCGTCTTCCACGCCGTCACCGGCGTGCACGGCGACGTGCTGATCCCCGAGGACCGGCTGCGGGCGGCCGTGGTGAAGTCCGCCCTGGGCGAGACGACGCTCGAGCTGGAGGTCGACAAGCTCCTCGGCAAGCCGTGGGACGACGAGCTCGAGACGTTCCGTCACGCCGGCGAGGGCGCGCCCGTCCGGTGGTTGCACCAGGTCGTCTGACCGCCCGGAGCACCGTCAGAGCGGGATGTTGCCGTGCCGGCCGCGACGCACGCCGTCGGTCTGGATCGCGGCGTCGATCGCCTTCGCCAGCGACGAGCGTGTCGACGAGGGCGGCACCACCTCGTCCACCACGCCGATCTCCACGGCGCGCTCCACGCCGCCGGCGAGCCGCTCGTGCTCGGCGGCCAGCTCCGCCTCGACCTGGGCCCGCAGGTCCGGGTCGACCTCGGCCAGCTTGCGCCGGTGCAGGATCCGTACGGCGGCCACGGCACCCATCACCGCGACCTCGGCGCCCGGCCATGCCAGGACCCGGGTCGCGCCCAGGGACCGGGCGTTCATCGCGATGTAGGCGCCGCCGTAGGTCTTGCGGGTCACCAGCGTGACCCGGGGGACCACGCACTCGGCGAAGGCGTGCAGCAGCTTCGCCCCCCGGCGGACGACGCCGTCCCACTCCTGGCCGACCCCGGGCAGGTAGCCGGGCACGTCGACCAGCACCACCAGCGGCACCCCGAGCGCGTCACAGAGCCGGACGAAGCGGGATGCCTTCTCGGCCGACAACGAGTCCAGGCAGCCGCCCAGACGCAGCGGGTTGTTGGCCACCACGCCCACGGTCCGGCCGCCCAGGCGTCCGAGCGTGGTCACCACGTTGGGCGCCCAGCGGGCGTGCAGCTCCTGGGCGGTGCCCTCGTCGAGGACGGCCTCGACGAGCGGGTGCACGTCGTAGGCCCGCTTCCGGGACTCCGGGAGCAGCGCCTCGAGGTCGCGGTCGACCACGTCGGCGACGCGCAGGCTTCCCTGCGTGCCGAGGAGGTGCGCGACGGTGCGCGCCTTGTCCAGCGCCTCGCGCTCGGAGTCGGCGAGCACGTGCACGACGCCGGAGCGGCGACCGTGCGGCTCGGGGCCGCCGAGGCGGAGCATGTCGACGGCCTCGCCGGTCACGGAACGGACGACGTCCGGGCCGGTCACGAAGATCCGGCCCTCCGGGCCGAGGATGACCACGTCGGTGAGGGCGGGGCCGTACGCCGCGCCGCCCGCGGCCGGGCCGAGGACGACGGAGACCTGCGGGATCACGCCGGAGGCCTGCGTCATCACCGCGAAGATCCGGCCCACGGCGTGCAGCGACAGCACGCCCTCGGCCAGCCGTGCCCCGCCGGAGTGCCACAGACCGATGATCGGCACGTTGTCGGTGATCGCGCGGTGGTAGGCGTCGACCACGACCCGGCACCCCTCGTCGCCCATGGCGCCGCCCATCACGGTGGCGTCGGAGCAGAAGGCCACCACGTCGGTGCCGTCGACCCTGCCCCGCGCGGCCAGCATCCCGGAGTCGTCGAGATCCGAGAGCAGGTCGCAGGTGCCGTCGTCGAGCAGCGCCTGCAGCCGCAGCAGCGGGTTGCGGGGGTCCTGCTCGCGGGGCGGCCTGACCGGCTTGCTGCTGGGTGCGGGGGCGGGGTCGACGACCTGCGTCATCAGCTGCTCGCGAAGGCGACGGCGACGTTGGCGCCGCCGAAGCCGAAGGAGTTGTTCAGCGCCGCGACGTCACCGGCGGGCAGGTCCCGCGGCTTCGTGGCGATGTCGAGGTCGACCTCGGGGTCGAGGTCGTCGAGGTTGATCGTGGGCGGCACGGTGCGGTGGTGCAGCGCGAGGAGGGTCGCGATCGCCTCCACGGCACCGGCACCGCCCAGCAGGTGACCGGTCATCGACTTGGTGCTGGTCACGACGACCTCGGAGGCGTGCGCCCCCAGGGTGGCGTGCAGCATCAGGCCCTCGGCGATGTCGCCCTTGGGCGTCGAGGTGGCGTGCGCGTTGACGTGCACGATCGCGTCGGCGTCGATGTCGGACTCGTGCAGGGCGCGCAGGATCGCGCGCGACCCCCCACGGCCCGCCGGGTCGGGCTGTGCGATGTCGTGGGCGTCCGCGGTGATGCCGGCGCCGAGGACCTCGCCGTAGATGCGGGCCCCGCGGGCGCGGGCGTGCTCCTCGGACTCCAGCACCAGCACACCGGCGCCCTCGCCCAGCACGAACCCGTCCCGCGCGGTGTCCCAGGGCCGCGAGACCGCGGTCGGGTCGCCGGCGTTCTTCGACAGCGCCATCATGTTGGCGAAGGCGGCCATCGGCAGGGGGTGGATCGCAGCCTCGGTGCCGCCGGCGAGCACGACGTCCGCGCGGCCCAGGCGGATCTGGTCCACGGCGAGGCTGATCGCCTCGTTGCCGGAGGCGCAGGCCGAGACGGGGGTGTTCACCGCGGCGCGGGCCCCGACGTACAGGCTGATGTTGGCGGCCGGTGCGTTCGGCATCAGCATCGGCACCGCCAGCGGTGACACCCGGCGGGGGCCCTTCTCGAGCAGGGTGTCGTAGTTGGACAGCAGGGTGTTCACCCCGCCGATGCCCGAGGCCATCGCCACGCCCAGCCGGTCGTGGTCGACCTCGGCGCCCTCGAGCCCGCTGTCGGCCCAGGCCTCCATGGCGGCGACCATGGCCAGCTGGGTGGAGCGGTCGTAGCGGCGCGCCTTGACCCGCTCCAGCACCTCGGACGGCTCGACCGCGACGCGCGCCGCGATCTTGACCGGGAGGTCCGCGGCCCAGTCCTCGGTCAGGGCGCGGACACCGGACCGCCCCTCGACAAGACCCTCCCAGGTGGAGGCCACGTCACCGCCGAGGGGACTGGTCATCCCCATCCCGGTGACCACGACACGTGTGCGGCTCATGATTGGTCGACTCCTCGTGCTGCTGTGCTGGTGGGACGGTGGTGGGGGCGGTCCGGCGGGGCGCTCAGCCCTGGGCGCGCTCGATGTAGGCGACGGCGTCACCGACGGTCTTGAGGTTCTTGACCTCCTCGTCGGGGATGGTCACCCCGAACTTCTCCTCGCAGGCCACGACGATCTCGACCATCGAGAGCGAGTCGACGTCGAGGTCGTCGATGAAGGACTTGTCGAGCTGGACGTCGGCGGTGTCGGTGCCGGCGACCTCGTTGGTGATCTCGGCGAGGTCGGCGCGGATCTCTTCGGTGGTGGCCATTGCTGGTGTCTCCTTGGTGGTGGGGGTCGTGCGGGAACTCAGGGGGCGGCCCGGCAGCACCGGGCCCGCTCGGCGGTCCGGGTCCGGACCGGTGGGTCAGGGCAGGCGGACGACCTGCGCGGCGTAGGCCAGGCCGGCGCCGAACGCGATCAGCAGGGCGATGTCGCCGCTGTGGGCGTCGCCCTCGGCGTACATCCGCTCCAGGGCGAGCGGGATCGAGGCCGCCGAGGTGTTGCCCTGCTCGGCGATGTCACGCGCGATCTTGACCTCGGGGGGCAGCTTCATGGTGCGTGCCATCGCGTCGGTGATGCGCATGTTCGCCTGGTGGGGCACGAAGCAGTCGAGCTGCTCGGGGCCCACGCCGGCGCGGTCCATGGCCTCCCGGCCGACCTTGGCCATCGCGAACGACGCCCAGCGGAAGACCGCGTTGCCCTGCATCACCAGGTGCGGGATGACCGGCTTCTCGGCGACGATCACGTCGCGCCAGTCCTCGCGCTGCCGGATCAGGTCGTACTGCTCCCCGTCGGAGCCCCACACGACCGGTCCGACGCCGGCGACGTCGCTGGGGCCCATCACGACGGCGCCCGCGCCGTCGGCGAAGATGAAGGCGGTGCCGCGGTCGTCGGGGTTGGTGATCTCGGAGAGCTTCTCCACCCCGATCACCAGGACGTGCCGCGCGCTGCCGGCGCGGATGAAGTCCGCGGCCATCCCGACCCCGTGGCAGAAGCCGGCGCACGCCGCCGAGACGTCGAAGGCAGCGGCCTGGTCGGTGCCGAGCTCGTGGGCGATCAGCGTGGCGACCGCAGGCGTCTGCATCATGTGGCTGACCGTGGCCACGACCACGCAGTCGATGTCCGCCGCGTCGACACCGGCGCGCTCCAGGGCGATCCGGCTGGCGGCGACCGACATGGACTGGACGGTCTCGTCCTCGGTCGCCCAGCGGCGCTCCCGGATGCCGGTGCGCTGCTGCACCCACTCGTCGGTGGAGTCGATGCGGTCGACGATCTCGGAGTTCGGCACGACCCGGGAGGGCCGGTAGGCCCCCAGGCCGAGGATGGCGACGTGCGCGGCGCCCTGGCTGCTCTTGAGCTCCACGGGGCCGCTCACGAGGCGCTCCCGGCGGGGTGCAGGCGCAGCAGGGGCTGACCCGGGGCGACCGGGTCGCCGTCCTCGACCAGCCACTCGACCACCTGGCCCCCGTGCGCGGCGGGCACGTCCACGGAGTCGCGGGTGCTGGCGACGCGGCCGATGACGGCCCCCGCGGCGAGCTCGTCGACGTCGGCCTCCGGGGCGCGGTGGAACAGGCCCTTGCTCGGCGAGACCACCATCCGCCAGGTCGGGGTCGAGGCGATCAGGGATCCCTCGCCGTGGCGGGCGCAGAAGGCGCGGGCGTCGTCGAGCTGGTCGGGGGTCTTGAGCGCGAAGGTCTCGACGCCCCGGAGGTTGCGCTTGACGATGCCGGTCAGGGTGCCGGCGGGCGGCATCTCCAGCACACCGGTCACGCCGAGGTCGCTCATCGTCTCCAGGCACAGGTCCCAGCGCACCGGGCTCGCGATCTGCCCGACGATGCGGCGCAGCACCTCGGTCCCGTCGTGGACGACCTGGCCGTCGCGGTTGCTGATCACCGCGGTGCGGGGGTCGTGCACCGACACCGAGCGGGCCAGGTGGGCGAGCCGGTCGACGGCGGGGGACATGTGGTGGGTGTGGAACGCCCCGGCCACCGACAGGGGGGTCAGCCGGGCCTTGGTCGGGGGGTCCTCGGCGAGGGCGGCGAGCTGCGCGGTGGTGCCGGCGGCGACCACCTGCCCGGGACCGTTGTCGTTGGCCGCGGTCAGCCCGTGGCGCTCCAGCGTGGCCAGCACGTCCTGGCGGTCGCCGCCGAGCACCGCGGTCATCCCGGTCGGGGTGGTGGCGGCGGCCTCGGCCATCGCCAGCCCGCGCTCGCGGACCAGGACCATGGCCTGCTCGGCGGTCATCACCCGGGCCCCGGCGGCCGCGGCGAGCTCTCCGACGCTGTGCCCGGCGACCGCGCCGATCTGCTCGAAGGCGTCGTGGGGGTGCGGGAAGAGCTCGAGGGCGGCGACCAGGCCGGTGCCGACCAGCAGCGGCTGGGCGACGCGGGTGTCGCGGATCTCGTCGGCGTCGGCCTCCGTCCCGGCGTGGGCCAGGTCGACCCCGGCCACCACCGAGAGCCACTCCAGCCGCGAGGCGAAGGTCGGGTCCTCGAGCCAGGGGCGGAGGAATCCGGGGGTCTGGGCTCCCTGTCCGGGGGCGACGATGACGAGCACGACACCTACTGTCCCTGGAACCGACCGCCGGTGTCGCGTCCGGCACGGACGAATCTGCCCCGGCACTTCTTGTCGGGTTCCCACAATTCCTGGACAACGGTCGGCCGGCTGTCAGGAGGTCGCAGCCCTGGTCATCCGGCCTGGCGGCCCAGGACGAGGGCCAGCTGGAGGGTGAGCGCGTCCCGGGGGTGGTGCGGGTCGAGCCCGGCGACCTCGGCCACCTGGCGCAGGCGGTAGCGCACGGTGTTGGGGTGGACGAACAGCCCGCGCGCGGTCGCCTCGGTCGACCCCGCGTGGGCGAACCAGGCGGCGAGGGTGGTGACCAGGATGTCGCGCTCGGCCGCCAGGGGTCGGTAGACGTCCTCGACGAGGTGCCGGCGCGCGTGGCCGTCGCCGGCGAGCACCCGCTCGGGCAGCAGGTCCACGCTGGGGACCGGGCGCGGTGCCTGGGGCCACCCGGTGGCGGCCCGGTACCCCGAGAGCGCGGCCCGCGCGGACAGGTGGGCGCGGGTCAGGTCGGCCACCACCGGGCCGACCACGACCGGGCCGGCGCCGAACGTGGTGACGACCGAGGTCGCGGCCGCGCGCGCGTCCCGCACCCCGCCGAGCAGCACCACGAGCCGCTCGCCCTGCACCGCGCACAGCGCGTCGAGGCCGGCGGCCCGGGCGCACCGGCGCACCTCCTCGAACAGCCCGCTCTCCGCCGCGGGGTCGCCCACGCCGGCGAGGACGTCGCCGAGCACCACCGCCACCTCGCCGCGCGCCTCCCAGCCGACCGCGCTGGCGCGGGAGAGCACGGTCTCGTCGGCCTCGGCCCGCAGCACCGCGTCGACGACCAGGGCCTCCAGCCGGGCGTCCCAGGCCCCGCGGGCCTCGGCGGCGCGGGCGTACACCTCGGCGGTGGCGAAGGCGACCTCGCGGGCGTAGCGCGAGACCGCGACCCTCAGCTCGCCGGCGTCGGCGGCCTCCACCATGACGTCGACGTTGCTCTCCACGACCTCGATGGTCAGCCGGACCAGGTCGACGGTCTGGGCCAGGGTGATGATGCCGGCCAGCGTCCGGGGCGCGGCCCCGAACACCGAGGCGGCCAGCGCCGGTCCGTGACCGGCCTGCTCCGGCGTGCCGGCCGGGGCCTCCCCGCGGCGCAGCCAGTCGGCGAAGCCGCGCACGCCGGCCTGGAGGATCATCCCGACCCAGGACCGGTTCTCGGCGTCGAGGTCGGAGAACCAGGCGTGCTCGTCCTCCATCCGCGCGACCGCGGCGCTGCTGAGGGCGCCGGTCGACCGCGAGACCGCGGTGGCGCAGCGCTCGCGCCACTGCGTCCGCCCCGCCGCGGCGGACCCCTGGGCAGCTGGCACCCGACGACCCTAGCCCGCGCGGCGGGGACCGGGCAGCGGGCACGGGTGCCCGCCGTGCCGGGGCGACAGCCGACGACGACCGATGGGACCGGTCGGACCGGTGCGGACCGGTGCGGACCTCCGCGTGTCCTGCCCGCCCCGCAGGGCTAGCGTGGTGGGATTCAAGACCAGGTCCTGCCAGGAGGTCCCGTCGTGCCCCAGACCCCGCGCGCACCGCGCCACGAGGTGCAGCTGGTGACCGTGCACGGTCACCGGCGCGCGTACGTGAAGGTGGGCTCGGGTCCGGTCCTGCTGCTGCTGCACGGCCTCGGCTGCGACCACACCACCTGGGAGCCGGTGATCGACCGGCTCGCCGAGCGGTACACGGTGCTGGCGCCCGACCTGCTGGGTCACGGCCAGTCGGCCAAGCCGCGGGCGGACTACAGCCTCGGTGGCTACGCCAACGGCATGCGCGACCTGCTCACGGTCCTGGGCATCGACAAGGTCACCGTGGTCGGCCACAGCTTCGGCGGCGGCGTGGCGATGCAGTTCTCCTACCAGTTCCCCGAGCGCACCGAGCGGCTGCTGCTGGTCTCCTCCGGCGGGCTCGGTCCGGAGGTCAGCCCGGTGATCCGGGCGATCACCACGCCGGGCTACCACCAGGCGATGGCCGTCCTCACGCTGCCGGGGGTGCGTCACGCCGGCAAGGCGGGCCTGCACCTGCTCCGGGCGACGGGCTCGCGCCACACGCGCGACCTGGCCGAGGTGGCCGAGATCTACGAGACCTTCAAGGACCCGCACGCCCGGCACGCGATCCGCCACGTCGTGCGCGCCGTGGTCGACTGGCAGGGCCAGGTGGTCACGATGGCCGACCGCGCGTACCTCACCGACGCGATGCCGGTGGCGGTGTTCTGGGGCCGCGAGGACCACGTCATCCCCGTACGGCACGCCGCCGTCGTCGCCGCGCTGGCGCCGAAGGCGCGGGTGGAGATCGTGGAGGACGCCGGGCACTTCCCGCACAAGGACCACCCGGAGCGGTTCGCCGGCTGGGTCGACGAGTTCGTCCGCAGCACGAAGCCCGCGCGCTACTCCCGGGCCACGTGGCGCGCGCTGCTGCGCGGCGGGCTGGACGCCGCGCCGCCGCCGACGCTGACCAGCGTCGAGAGCGCCTGACGCAGGACGGCCGGGCCCCCGCGAGGGACCCGGCCGTCGAGCCGTGCGGGGCGGTGCGCCCCGGGGGCCCTCAGGCGTCGCCGCCCTCCTGCTTGACGTCGGACACCGCGGTGGGGTCGTCGATGCGGTACTCGGCGAAGGCCTTCTCGACCTGGCCGCGGTCGACCTTCCCGGCGTCGGCCAGTGCCTGCAGGGTCTGCACGACGACCGACTCGGCGTCGACGTGGAAGAACCGGCGCGCGGCAGGGCGGGTGTCGGCGAAGCCGAACCCGTCGGTGCCCAGCACCCGGTAGTCCCCGGGCACCCAGCGTGCGATCTGGAGCGGCACGGCGCACATGAAGTCGCTGACCGCGACCGTCGGCATGCCGCCGTCGCCCAGCTTGGCGGCCACCCACGGCGTACGGGCCTCGTCGCCGGGGTGCAGCAGGTTGTGCTCCTCGGTGGCCACGGCCTCGCGGGCCAGCTCGTTCCAGGAGGTCACCGACCACAGCTCGGCGGTCACGCCCCAGTCCTCGGCGAGCAGGCGCGCGGCCTTCTCGATCCAGGGATAGGCGATGCCGGAGGCCATCAGGCGCACGGTCGGGCCGTCGCCCTCGGCGGCACTGATCCGGTGCATGCCCCGCAGCAGACCCTCGTGGTCGAGGTCCTCGGGCTCCTTGGGCTGGGGGACCGGCTCGTTGTAGACCGTCATGTAGAAGATGACGTTCTCGCCCTCGGGGTGCTCCTCGGTGCTGCCGTACATCCGCTCCAGGCCGCTGCGCATGACGTGCGAGACCTCGTAGGCGAAGGCCGGGTCGTAGTGGACGACCGCGGGGTTGGTGGCCGCGATCAGCGGCGAGTGGCCGTCGGCGTGCTGCAGGCCCTCCCCGGTGAGCGTGGTGCGACCGGCCGTGGCGCCCAGCAGGAAGCCGCGCGCCATCTGGTCGGCCATCGCCCAGATCGAGTCGCCGGTGCGCTGGAAGCCGAACATCGAGTAGAAGATGTAGAACGGGATCATGTGCTCGCCGTGCGTGGTGTACGACGAGCCGGCGGCCGTCGCCGAGGCCATCGCGCCGGCCTCGGAGATGCCCTCGTGCAGCATCTGGCCCTGCTTGGACTCCTTGTACGACAGCAGCAGCTTGCGGTCCACCGACTCGTAGCGCATGCCGCCGGGGTTGTAGACCTTGGCGCTCGGGAACATCGAGTCCATCCCGAAGGTGCGGTACTCGTCGGGCGCGATCGGGACGATCCGCTGTCCGATGGCGGGGTCCTTCATCCAGTCCTTGAGCAGGCGCACCGAGGCCATCGTGGTGGCGACCGGGTTCTTGCCGGAGCCCTGCTTGAGCTCGGCGTACATCGCGTCACCGGGCAGCTCGAGCATGGTGGCGCGGTTGACCCGGCGCGGGACGCTGCCGCCGAGGGCCTTGCGACGCTCCAGCATGTACTGGATCTCGTCGGAGTCCTTGCCGGGGTGGAAGAACGGTGCCGCGCCGGTCTGCTCGTAGGACTGCTCGAGGTCGCGGTCGGAGATCGGGAGGTAGAGCCGGTCCCGGAACTTCTTCAGGTCCGCCGGGGTCAGCTTCTTCATCTGGTGGCTGGCGTTCTTGCCCTCCAGGCCGTCGATCGTCCAGCCCTTGACGGTCTTGGCCAGGATCACCGTCGGCTGCCCGGCGTGCTTCTTGGCGGCGTCGAAGGCGGCGTACACCTTGCGGTAGTCGTGGCCGCCGCGGGGGAGCTTCTGGATCTGGCCGTCGCTCATGTGCTCGACCATCTTGCGCAGCCGGGGGTCGGCGCCGAAGAAGTTCTCACGGATGTAGTCCCCGGTCTCCACCGAGTAGGTCTGGAAGGCACCGTCGGGCGTGGTGTTCATCTGGTTCACCAGCACGCCGTCGACGTCGCGGGCCAGCAGCTGGTCCCACTCGCGGCCCCAGACGACCTTGATGACGTTCCACCCGGCGCCGCGGAAGGTCGACTCCAGCTCCTGGATGATCTTGCCGTTGCCCCGGACGGGGCCGTCGAGCTGCTGCAGGTTGCAGTTGATGACCCACGTGAGGTTGTCGAGCTCCTCGCGCGCGGCGACGCCGATGGCACCCAGCGACTCGGGCTCGGCCATCTCGCCGTCGCCGAGGAACGCCCAGACGTGCTGCTGGTCGGTCTCCTTGATCCCGCGGTTGTGCAGGTAGCGGTTGAACCGGGCCTGGTAGATCGAGTTGATCCCGGTCAGGCCCATCGAGACCGTCGGGAACTCCCAGAAGTCCGGCATCAGGCGGGGGTGGGGGTAGGAGGGCAGGCCCTGGCCCTTGCCGTGCTGCACCTCCTGGCGGAAGCGGTAGAGCTGCTGCTCCTCGAGGCGGCCCTCGAGGAACGCGCGGGCGTAGACCCCCGGGGAGCCGTGACCCTGGATGTAGACCTGGTCGCCGCCGCCCGGAGCCTCCTTGCCCTGGAAGAAGTGGTTGAAGCCGACCTCGTACAGGCTCGCCGAGGACTGGTACGTCGCGATGTGCCCGCCGACCTCGAGGCCCTTGCGGTTCGCGCTGGAGACCATGACGGCGGCGTTCCAGCGGATGAAGGCGCGGATGCGGCGCTCGGCCTCCTCGTCACCGGGGAACCACGGCTCGCGCTCGGGCGGGATGGTGTTGATGTAGTCGGTGCTGCGCAGCGCCGGCACACCGACCTGGTTCTCGCGCGCGCGCTCGAGGAGGCGCAGCATCACGTAGCGGGCGCGGTCGCGACCCCGCTCCTGGAGCATCGAGTCGAAGGAGTCGATCCAGTCCTGGGTCTCGTCCGGGTCGATGTCGGGGAGCTGGGTGGGCAGGCCCTCGTGGATCACCGAGACCCGCTCGGGGCGCTGGGGCGCCTCCGGCGCCGCGTCGGTGTCAGGTGTCGTCGTCTGCTCGGTCACCGCGCCATCGTCGCACGCATGCGGGACCTTCGGAATCTACCGGCGAGTAGCGCCCCTGCCTGCGCGGTGGACGTCACGGCAGGTCAGGGGTGCGCGGGGTTGCGCGGGAGGGCAGACTCCGCTGGACTGTCCACGGACCGGGCCCGACCCGTGTCCCCAGGACACCGGGCGCGAGCACCATCCGCGCCCATCGCGCACGACATGTCGTACGGCACCGCGCCGACAGGAGGCACCAGTGAGCTCGACCGCGGGTGGCGGGTCCACCCAGACAGGCCCCCCCACCGGACCCGCCGAGAGACTGGGTCTGAAGGCCGGCATGGTGGTCCAGGAGCTGGGCTGGGACGACGACGCCGACGAGGCGCTGCGTGCCTCGATCGAGGACACGCTCGACGCCGACATGGTCGACGGTGACTACGGCAACGTGGTCGACACGGTGCTGCTCTGGTGGCGCGACGACGACGGCGACCTCGTCGACGGGCTCGTCGACTCCCTGACCGACCTCGTCGGTGGCGGGGTCATCTGGCTGCTGACCCCGAAGGTGGGTCGCCCGCAGGCGGTGGACGCCGCCGACATCGCCGAGGCGGCGCCGATCGCCGGCCTCGCGCAGACCACCTCGGCCACCGTGAGCCGCGACTGGGCGGCGACCCGGCTGGTCGCCCCGAAACCGCCTGCCTGACGCACCGGCGCCGGCGCGCGGGCCGGCCCCCGCCGAGGGGGGCGCGGGCGTCGCCCGGGACGTGGCAGGCTCTGCTGCTGCCCCCTCCCGACGACGCCAAGGAGCGCCCGTGCTCGAGAACCTCGCCCTGCGTGCCGGCAACGCGGTCGTCTCCGTGAAGGTCCTGGCCGGGGCCGGTGTCATCACGCCGTACTCGCCGGTGGTGCTCGTCCGGCTGCTCGCGACCCTGCGGCAGTGGGGGACCGGCCCGGCGGGCGGGTTCGCCACGCTGGCCCTGCGCGAGCCGGACCGGGTGGGGCTCGTCGACGAGCTCGGCTGCCTCACCTTCGACGAGATCCACCGCCGCTCGAACGCCCTCGCCCGGGCGCTGCGTGCCCGGGGGGTGGGGGAGGGCGACTCCGTGGCCCTGATGTGCCGCAACCACCGCGGCTTCGTCGACGCCACGGTGGCGGTGGCCAAGCTGGGGGCCGACATCCTCTACCTGAACACCGCCTTCGCCGGTCCGCAGCTGGTCGAGGTGCTCGAGCGCGAGAGCCCGGTCGTGGTCGTGCACGACGAGGAGTTCACCGGGCTGCTGGCCGAGGCGCACGTCGAGCAGCGGGTCGTGGCCTGGGTCGACGGTCACCCCGACGACCTCGGCGGCGCGGACGTGCTGGAGCGGCTGATCACGGGCGAGGACGACCACGACCTCGAGCCGCCGCAGCGGCACGGGCGCATCGTGATCCTGACCTCCGGCACCACCGGCACGCCCAAGGGCGCCCCGCGCAACGAGGCCGGCGTCGACGCCGCCGTGTCCCTGCTGAGCCGGATGCCGCTGCGCCGGGGGTGGCGCACGCACATCGCCGCCCCGCTCTTCCACACCTGGGGCTTCGCCCACTTCGCGCTCGCGATGCTGCTCGGCTCCACCGTCGTGCTGCGCCGCTCCTTCGACCCCGAGCAGTGCCTGCGCACCACCGAGGAGGAGCGCTGCGACTCGCTCGTGGTGATCCCGGTGATGATCCAGCGGATCCTCGGCCTCGACCAGGAGGTCCGCGCGCGTCACGACCTCGCGCGCGTGAAGGTCGTGGCGGCCTCCGGCTCGGCCCTGCCCGGCGACCTGGCCACCACGTGGATGGACGAGTTCGGCGACAACCTCTACAACATCTACGGCTCCACCGAGGTGGCCTGGGCCTCCATCGCGACACCGGAGGACCTCCGCGAGGCGCCCTCGTCGGCCGGGCGCCCGCCGCACGCGACCGTGGTGAAGATCCTCGACGAGGACGACCGGGAGGTGCCGCACGGGGAGTCCGGGCGGATCTTCGTCGGCAACGGGCTGCTCTTCGAGGGCTACACCGGAGGCGGCCACAAGGACGTCGTCGACGGGCTGATGGCCAGCGGCGACGTCGGACGCTTCGGTGACGACGGCCGGTTGTACGTCGAGGGCCGTGACGACGAGATGATCGTCTCCGGCGGTGAGAACGTCTTCCCCCAGGAGGTCGAGGGCTGCCTGACCAACCACGCCGACGTGGAGGAGGCCGCCGCGATCGGGGTCGACGACGAGGACTACGGCAAGCGCCTCCAGGCGTTCGTCGTCCTGCGCGACGGCGCCTCGGTCGGCGAGGACGACCTCAAGGCCTGGGTCAAGGAGAACCTGGCCCGCTACAAGGTGCCGCGCGAGATCGTCGTCCTCGACGAGCTCCCGCGCAACGCGACCGGCAAGATCGTGAAGAAGGACCTCGCCGACAGGGACGGGTCCGGGGACACCGCCGAGGAGGACGAGGACACGTGAGCGAGCAGGGCCTGCGCCTGGGCGGACCGGCGCCCGACTTCACCTTGCGCGACCAGTTCGGTCAGGACGTGACGTTGTCCGCCTACCGCGGCCAGAAGGCGGTCGCGATCCTCTTCTACCCGTACGCGTTCTCGGGCGTGTGCACCGGTGAGCTGACCGCCGTGCGCGACCGGCTGGCGGAGTTCGTCACCTTCGACTCCGAGGTGCTCGCCATCTCCTGCGACCCCCTCTACGCGCTGCGCGCCTTCGCGGACACCGACGGGCTGAACTTCCCGCTGCTCTCGGACTTCTGGCCGCACGGCGAGGTGAGCCGGGCCTACGACGTGCTCGACGAGGCGCGCGGCGCGCCGCGACGCTCGTCCTACGTCATCGACCGGGAGGGCATGGTGCGCTGGTCGGTGCACAACGCGATGCCCGAGGGACGCGACCTCGACGAGCACCTGCGCCAGCTGCACGCCCTGGGCTAGACCGAGCCTTCCGTGCCGTCGAGGTGGCGACCTAGTCTCCTCCCGACGGACCGCTGGTGACCCGAGACGCCGGCGGTCCGTCCTCTTCCTCCTCCCGCGCGACCGGGCGCTAGTCTGTGCGCGCCCGCCGGCCGCCACGTGCAGGCGCGGGCCGGGGCGTATAGCTCAGCGGTAGAGCGCTTCCCTTACAAGGAAGATGTCGGGGGTTCGATCCCCTCTGCGCCCACGTCGGAAAATAGTTCGGCCGGAGACCAATCCGGCTGGTCGTCGGTCTCGAACGCCGCGTGATGCGAGTCACTCGCAGCCACCCTCCTCCAGGACGGACACACGCATGAGCGACACCAGCAGAAGGAAGTTCCTCGCCGCAACCGGGGTCTCCGCAGCCGCCGGGGGCGCCGCCCTCGTCGGTGCGGCCCCGGCCGCCACCGCCGCGCCGAGCGCCAAGGCTGCTCGCGAGCGCGTCCTCGCGCTCGTCGAGGACCCCAAGGGCGACACCGTCACCCTGCTCGTCGGCGAGACCGAGGTCAGCGTCCGCGACCGCGACCTCGTCACCCGCATCCTCAACGCCGCAGGAGGCACCCGATGAGCAGCCACCGCGAAGCACCGGAGATCTCCAAGGACCCGGTCGCCGACGGCACCGACGTCTACGCGTTCGTCAACCCCAACCGCCCCGACAACGTGGTGCTGATCGCGAACTTCCTGCCGCTCCAGCAGCCCAACGGCGGACCGAACTTCTACGAGTTCGGCGACGACGTCCTGTACGAGATCAAGATCGCGAACCGCAACGACAACGAGCCTGCGGTCACGTACCAGTTCAAGTTCCGCACCGAGGTCAAGGGCGGGTCGTTCCTCTACAACACCGGCCAGATCACGTCGCTCGACGACGAGAACTGGAACCGCCCGCAGTTCTACGACGTCACCCGGGTCAAGAACGGCCGCAGCCGGGTCATCGCCCGCGACCTGCCCACCCCGCCGGTCAACGTCGGCACGCGCAGCACGCCCGACTACGCGGCGCTCGCGGAGGAGGCGACCCACGTCCGTCGAGGCCGACGCTTCTTCGCCGGTCAGCGTGCGGACGCCTTCCACGTCGACCTCGGCAGCATCTTCGACCTGGGCGCGCTGCGCCCGTTCAACGAGAACCACCTCATCCCGTTGCAGAACATGGACGGCATCAACTCCGTCCAGGCCTACAACGTGCACTCCATCGCCCTCGAGGTGCCGATCCGCGAGCTCACCCGCGACGGGTCCACCCCGAGCCGGGTCGGCGCGCGCAAGTCGGTCATCGGGGTGTGGGCCACGGCGAGCCGCCGGCGCGGTCGCACCTGGAACGCCGAGCGCGGTGCGTACGACGGCACCGGGCCCTGGGTCCAGGTCTCCCGTCTGGCCAACCCGCTCTTCAACGAGGTCATCGTGCCGATGGAGGAGAAGGACCGCTGGAACGCCGTGGCGCCGTCGGAGGACGCGCCGTTCCGCAAGTACGTGCAGAAGCCCGAGCTCGGCGTTCTGCTGCCGTTCCTGTACCCGAACGTCTTCCCGAACCTCGAGGCCTACGACAAGCCCCGTGCCGACCTGGACGCCATCCTGCTGACCGGCATCCCCAGCGGTGTGGTGGACGGGTTCCAGAACTACACCGGGCCGAACCCGGCGGACCTGCTGCGGCTCAACGTGGCTGTCCCGCCGAAGCAGCCGGGCGACCCCGACTACAGCAACTTCGGCGTCGTCGGCGGGGACCTCGCCGGCTTCCCGAACGGTCGGCGGATCGACGACGAGGTCGTGGCCATCGAGCTGCGCGCCGTCGCCGGGGTCACCATCCCGCTCGTCGACCCCACCTACGAGCCGGACGGCGCCGCCGGTCAGCTCACCGACGGGACGGAGAACACCAACGCCGCGCTGCTGCCGGACTTCCCGTTCCTGGGTCTGCCGGGCGGCGGCTACCAGACGGTGCCGGGCACGACGACCGCCGAGCGCAGCAACCCCGACGGTGGCGGGAACGGGCAGACGCGTTGACCGAGCACCCGCGTCCTCCGGACTCCCCGGAGAACCCCGATGCCGGGCAGGGCATGGTCCTGCTCGACATCGGGGGTGACGTGGGTGCCCTGATCGTGCTGATGCCGGACGACCTGGTCGGCCACGAGGTCGAGGTGCTCGCCGACGGCGAGCAGCCGACCGGGCCCGAGGCCGACCACGGTGTCGGCCACGGTCATGGGCACGGTCATGGGCACGGCCACGGCGCTCCGCTGCACGTCGCGGTCGTCCGTCGCCCGCTCGCCCCGGGCAAGGAGGTCCCCGCGCTGGTCTACCCCGAGCTGCGCGAGGGCTCCTACCGGCTCGTGCCGAAGGGGACGACCACGGTCGTGCTCGAGGCGGCCGTGCACGGCGGTCAGGTCACCACGCTCGACTGGCCCAGCTAGAGGTCGCACCTGCTCCACGGAGGGCCCCTCGTCGTCGAACCCGACGGCGAGGGGCCCTCTTCGCACCCGGGGTGGTCGAGGAGCGAGCGCGACCCCGGTGGTCGAGGAGCGAGCGAAGCGACCCCGGTGGTCGAGGAGCGAGCGAAGCGAGCGTCACGAGACCATCACCCGCCAGCCGAACAACAACCGCACCCCGGTGGTCGAGGAGCGAGCGAGCGACCCCGGTGGTCGAGGAGCGAGCGAAGCGAGCGTCACGAGACCATCACCCGACAGCCGAACAACAACCGCACCCCCGGGTGGTCGAGGAGCGAGCGCCAGCGAGCGTCACGAGACCCATCCGCCCCTGTTACCGAACCTTTGATCGAATGTTGCCCCCACGGTTGTGCAGAACCACCCCTGACCTGTGGAAACAGGACAGGACTGTCGGCGGTGACTGCTTGGATTGATCCATGGCCACCGACGAGGACACCACCACCCGGCACCCCGTGCCCACCGGTGTCCGCACCCTGTCGGCCGGCGTCACCGCCCTGGCCGAACGGCCCGTTGTTCGCGCTGGATGCGGCGGTGACGCGCGAGACCATCGTCGCCCTGGCCGACCTGAAGGCCAGGCTCGCGGCCTACGAGTACGCCGTCCTCGCCCACGCCGACCAGGTGCAGGTCGGCGCCGAGACCGGGTGCACCTCGACCGCGGTCTGGGCCGCCAACGCCACCCGCACCCGCAAGAACGTGGTCGCCGGGCAGGTACGCCTCGCCACCTCGCTCGAGTCGCGGTGGCACCGGGTCCGCGGACGCCCTCGCCGCGGGTGCGGTGAACGCCGACCAGGCCCGCGTCATCACCGACCGCGTTGGAGGACCTCCCCGACGACCTCGACACCGGCCTGCTGGCGCAGGCTGAGGAGGCGCTGGTCGGGTACGCAGCCGACTTCGACCCCGTCGCCCTGGCCCGCCTCGCCGCACACGTCCTGACCCTGATCGCACCCCAGGTCGGCGAAGAGATCGACCGCAAACGCCTCGAGGCCGCCGAAGCGCAAGGCCGCGCAGAAGCGGCGCCTCACGCTGGCCTTCGACGCCCACGGGGTAGCGCACGGGCGGTTCACCATCCCCGAGGCCCAGGGCAGGATGCTGCACAAGCTGCTCCTCGCCTTCGCTGCCCCCGGCCACGTCAACTGCACCCCCGACCCCGGAAGTGGTGAGCAGCCGGGCGAGAAGCGGACCTGGGTGAAGGGCCGCCCGTCGGCGGTGAAGATGGGCGAGGCGTTCTGCGAGCTGATCGAGACCTACCCCCGCGACACCGCACCCAAGCTCGGCCGGATCGACGGCACGTTCCTGGTCACCTTCCCCCTGGACTCGATGCTGACCGGGCTGGGGACCGCGACCCTCGACGACGGCACCCCCATCAGCGCCGCGCAGGCGACCCGGTTGGCGTGCGAGGCGCAGGATCATCCCCGTCGTCCTCGGTGGGAAGGGCGAGGTCCTGCACCAGGGCAGGGCCCGGCGGGGTTACACCGCAGCCCAGACCTACGCGATGCACGCCCGCGACCAGGGCTGCACCGCGAGGGGCTGCGACTGGCCGCCAGGGCTGTGCCACGCACACCACAAGAAGCCGTTCTCCCAAGGCGGCACTGACCGACATCGACGACGGGTGCCTGTTGTGCCCCCACCACCACGCCCGGGCCCACGACCCGGCGTATGCGATGACGACCCACGCCGACAACAAGGTCACCTTCCACCGACGCCCCTGAACCCACCAGCACCTCCCGGAAGGTGACGGGCACCCGTGCCGGGTCTCGTGACGCTCGCTCGCGCTCGCTCCTCGACCCCCGGGGGTCGCGGCCGCCTCGACGACCACCGGGGGCTTGTCGTCGTTGGTCGAGGTGCGAGGGCCGCCAGGCCCGAGCCTCGAGACCACCACCCGTGGGTGCGGGCCGGGTCTCGTGACGCTCGCTAGCGCTCGCTCCTCGACCACCGGGGTGGCGGCCGCCCCGTCGACCACCGGGGTCTGTCGTCGTTGGTCGAGGTGCGAGGGCCGCCAGGCCCGAGCCTCGAGACCACCGCCCGTGGGTGCGGGCCGGGTCTCGTGACGCTCGCTGGCGCTCGCTCCTCGACCACCGGGGTTGCGGCCACCGCCCGTGGGTGCGGGCCGGGTCTCGGGACGCTCGCTTCGCTCGCTCCTCGACCACCGACGTCGCGGCCACTGCGTCAGGTGCAGGCCGGGTCTCGTGACGCTCGCTTCGCTCGCTCCTCGACCGCCGGGGTTGCGGCCACCGCCTGTGGGCGCGGCCCGGTCTCGTGACGCTTGCTTCGCTCGCTCCTGGACCACCGGTGGGTGGTCGGCGGCGGTCGGCCGGCGCGGGCGCGGCTAGGGTGACGCGGGTCACTACGCCTTTGCCCGCCGCCCGCCAGGAGGACCTGTGCTCGTCCCGTTCAGCGTCAACGACTTCATCGACCGTGCGGTCCAGGTGTACGGCGAGCGGACCGGTGTGGTCGACGAGCCGTACCAGCCCGCGCCCAGCCTGGGGTCGCCGACGTACGCCGAGATGGGCGAGCTCGCACGGCGTCAGGCGGCGAAGCTCGACGAGCTGGGCATCGGGGTGGGTGAACGGGTCGCGGTGGTCAGCCACAACAGCGCCCGCCTGCTGACGGCGTTCTTCGGGGTGTCCGGGTCCGGGCGGGTCCTGGTCCCGGTGAACTTCCGGCTCCGGCCCGAGGAGGTCTCCTACATCGTGGGCCACAGCGGCGCCCGGGTGGTCTACATCGACCCGGAGCTCGACGAGGCGCTGGCCGACGTCACCGCCGAGCACCGGTTCGTGCTCGGGCAGGACGAGCACCTCTACGCCCCGGCCGACGCTCCGGACCCGGTCGCCTGGGAGCCGGACGAGAACGCCACGGCCTGCATCAACTACACCTCCGGCACGACCGCGCGGCCGAAGGGCGTCCAGATCACGCATCGCAACATCTGGGTCAACGCCACCACCTTCGCGCTGCACACGGCCGTCACCGACCGCGACGTCTACCTGCACACGCTGCCGATGTTCCACGCCAACGGCTGGGGCATGCCGTTCGCGATGACCGGGCTCGGGGTCAAGCAGGTCGTGATCCGCAAGATCGACGGGGCCGAGATCCTGCGCCGCGTCCAGGAGCACGGCGTGACCGTGATGTGCGCGGCGCCGGCGGTCGCCGCCGCCGTGCTCGACGCGGCCCAGGACTGGGAGGGCGAGATCCCCGGCCGCGACACGGTGCGGATCATCATGGCCGGGGCCCCGCCCCCGACGAAGACCGTGGTGCGGGTCCAGGAGGAGCTCGGCTGGGAGTTCATCCAGATCTACGGCCTCACCGAGACCTCGCCGCTGCTGACGGTCAACCGCACCCGCCAGGAGTGGGACGACCTCCCCGCGGAGGAGCGCGCCGCCCGGCTGGTGCGTGCCGGCGCGCCCGCGATCGGCGTACGCCTGGCGATCTCCGAGGGCGACGGCGAGGAGGGTGGCGGCGAGGTGCTGGCCCGGTCGAACGTGGTGCTGGAGGGGTACTGGGAGCAGCCCGACGTGTCCGCGGTCGCGCTCGAGGGTGGGTGGTTCCACACCGGTGACGGGGGCACGATCGGGGAGGACGGCTACCTGACGATCAGCGACCGCAAGAAGGACGTGATCATCACCGGCGGCGAGAACGTCTCCTCGATCGAGGTCGAGGACGTCCTGTTCTCCCACCCGGCGGTGGGGGAGGTGGCGGTGATCGGCGTCCCCAGCGACCGCTGGGGGGAGACCATCAAGGCCCTGGTGGTGCTCGCCGAGGGCCAGGAGACCACCGAGGCCGAGCTCATCGCCTGGTGCAAGGAGAAGGCGGCCAGCTACAAGGCGCCGACCTCGGTCGAGTTCCGCGACGAGCTGTCCCGGACCGCGACCGGCAAGCTGCAGAAGTTCAAGCTGCGCGCACCCTTCTGGGAGGGACGCGACCGCCAGGTGAACTAGACGGCCGCTGCCGGCGCCCTAGGCTGCCGCCATGCCTGCGCTCTCCGAGATCGTCGACCTGCTCGAGGGGTGGTACCCGCCCGGGACGGCCGACGCCTGGGACCGGGTGGGCCTGGTGACCGGCGACCCCGACCAGGAGGTACGGCGGGTCCACCTCGCCGTCGACCCCTCCCCGGCCGTGGTGGCCGAGGCCCTCGACGCCGGCGCGGACCTGCTCGTGGTGCACCACCCGCTGCTGCTCGCCGGCGTGCACGGGGTGGCCGCGACGACCCCGAAGGGACGCAGCGTGACCGCGCTGGTCCGGGCCGGCTGCGCGCTGCTGACCGCGCACACCAACGCCGACCAGGCGTACGGCGGGGTGTCCCACGCCCTGGCCGACGCGCTCGGGCTGCGCGACCAGCAGCCCCTGCGACCCGCGCCGGGGCCGGCCCTGGACAGGCTCGGGGTCAGCGTCCCGGTGGGTGACGCCCCCGCCCTGCGCGCCGCGCTCGCCGCGGCCGGCGCGGGCCGGATCGGCGACTACGACCAGGCGTCGTTCTCCCTGCAGGGGACCGGCCGGTTCCGCCCGCTGGAGGGCGCCCGGCCCACGATCGGCGCCGTCGGGCGCGCCGAGGAGGTGGCCGAGGAGCGGGTCGAGGTGGTGCTCCCACGCCGGGACCGCGCTGCGGTCGTGGCCGCCCTGGTCGCGGCGCACCCGTACGAGGAGCCGGCCTACGACGTGGTCGAGGTCGCCGATCCCGGTCTGGGGTCCACCGGCACCGGCCGGGTGGGCGACGTGGCGCCGACGACCCTGCGGGCGTTCGCCGAGCTCGTGGCCGAGGTGCTGCCGGCGACCGCGCACGGGGTCCGGGTCGGCGGCGACCCCGATCGCGAGGTGCGCCGGGTGGCGCTCTGCGGCGGCGCCGGCGACTTCCTGCTCGACTCGCTGCGCGGCTCCGACGCCGACGTCTACCTCACCAGCGACCTGCGCCACCACCCCGCCTCGGAGTTCCTCGAGCACGACGGTCCGGCGCTGGTCGACGTCGCGCACTGGGCGGCGGAGTGGACCTGGTTGCCGGTCCTCCGGCAGAGGCTGGCCGACGTGCTGGGCGCTACGGTGGACACCCACGTCAGCACCCTGGTGACCGACCCCTGGACCTTCCGGGTCGACGCCGGGCGCTGACGCCGCAGGCCCCCGCACCACCCCCGGCACCACGAACCGCACCAGGAGATCGCCCTGAAGGCCGACCCGTCCGCCCAGGTCAAGCTGCTCGAGCTCCAGGAGCTCGACGCGAAGACCGACCAGCTCGCCCACCGGCGCGCCCACCTGCCCGAGATCGCCGACCTCGTCACGCTCGAGGCCTCCCGCGCCCGCCTCGTCGACGTCGCCCGCGACGCGCGGATCGAGGTCGCCGACCTGACCGCGGAGCAGCAGAAGATCGACGCCGACGTCGAGCAGGTCAAGGCGCGTCGTGCCCGCGACCAGCAACGGATGGACGCCGGCACGGTGACCAGCCCGAAGGACCTGGAGCGGATGCAGCACGAGCTGGTGTCGCTGGAACGCCGGATCGGCTCCCTCGAGGACGACGAGCTGGAGGTGATGGGCCGGGTCGAGGAGGCCCAGGGCCGGCTCGACCAGGTCGAGCAGGAGCTCGCGGGCACCGAGCGGCGCGCCGCCGAGCTGCGCGAGTCGCGCGACGCCACGTGGGGCGAGATCGACGAGCAGACCGCCGACGTCGCGGGCACCCGTGCCTGGGTGGCGCAGGACGTCCCGGCGGACCTCCTCACGGTCTACGACCGGGTGCGCGCGCAGCGCGGGGGCGTCGGCGCGGCGCTGCTGCGTCAGCGCCAGTGCGGCGGCTGCCGCCTGGGCATCGACAACCTCGAGCTGGCCCGGATCAGCGCGCTGCCGCCCGACGAGGTCGTGCGGTGCGAGGAGTGCACGAGGATCCTGGTGCGCACCGACGAGAGCGGGCTGTGAGCGCAGCCGGGAGGCCGACGGCCGGCCCGGTCGCAGGTGGGCCGGTCGCGGGCCGGTCGGTGGCGGGCGGGTCGCCGGCACGTCGCGCCGTGCTCGTCGAGGCCGACGGGGGCTCGCGGGGCAACCCCGGGCCGGCGGCGTACGGCGCGGTGCTCAAGGACGCCACGACCGGTGAGGTCCTCGCCGAGGACGGCACCACCATCGGGCGCGCCACGAACAACGTCGCGGAGTACCGCGGCCTGATCGGGGGGCTGCGGCTGGCTGCCGATCTGGCGCCCGACGCGGAGCTGGAGGTCCGGATGGACTCCAAGCTGGTCGTCGAGCAGATGGCCGGGCGGTGGAAGGTCAAGCACGCCGGGCTGGTCCCGCTGGTCGAGGAGGCCCGCGCGCTGGCCCCCGCGGGCACGACCTGGACCTGGGTGCCGCGGGCGCGCAACGCGCACGCCGACCGGCTGGCCAACGAGGCGCTCGACGGTGCCCGGGACGGCGTCACCGTCGCCGCCACCACGACGTCCACCCCCTCCACCAGCACGCCGGCCGCGCCGGCCGCACCGGCCGCACCGGCGCCAGCACCCGCACCGACGCCCGCCCCGGCCCAGGGCTGGCGCGGCCACACCGTCCAGCAGCCGACGACCCTGGTCCTCGTGCGGCACGGCGTGACGCCGATGACCGCCGAGAAGCGGTTCTCCGGCGGCCTCGGCGGCAGCAACCCCGGGCTGACCGACGAGGGCCGCGACCAGGTGCGCGCCGCCGCGGACTGGCTGGCGCCGCTGGCCGAGCGGGTCGACGTCGTCCTGGCCTCCCCGGTGCGTCGCACCCGGGAGTCCGGCGACATCGTCGCGGAGGTCCTGGCGGTGCCGCTGCGCGAGGAGCCCGCCTTCGCCGAGATGGAGTTCGGCGCCTGGGACGGGCTCACCTTCGGCGAGGTCCGCGAGCGGCACGGGGCGGAGCTCGAGGCATGGCTCGGCTCCACCGACGTGTCCGCGGGTGGTGGCACGGGGGAGTCGATGCAGGGGGTGCACGACCGGGTGCTGGCCGGCCTGGACCGGGTGCTGGCCGAGCACGCCGGCGGCACCGTGGTGGTGCTCAGCCACGTGACGCCGATCAAGGTGCTGCTGGCGCACGCGCTCGGCGCCCCGTTGGAGGCGCTCTTCCGGATGGAGCTGGCCCCGGCGTCGGTGAGCGTCACGGCGTGGTGGCCGCACGAGGTCCCCGAGCACGGCCACCGGGGGTCGATGCGGCTGTTCAACGCCGTGCCGCCCGCGGCCGGCGGGCCCGCGGGCTGGTAGCAGGACGGACCCGGCCCCGACGGCGTCCCGCGCTCAGAGCGCCGGGACGACCACGTCCAGACGGGTGCCCCGCGCGCCCTGGTCGTGCTCCTCGACCGTCCAGCCGAGGTCGCGCAGCGTCCCGGCCAGGGCGGCGGGGGTCCGGGGGTCGGCCCCCTGCTCGAGGAGGGCCCGCACGATCCGGCCCTTGGTGGCCTTGTTGAAGTGGCTGACCACCGCACGGCGGCCGTCCTGCTCGTGCAGCACCCGCACCGTGGCCGTGCGTGGCGCGAGGTCGGCCTCGGGCCGCCAGAAGGCGGCGTAGGCCGAGCTGCGCAGGTCGACCAGCAGCCCCGGCCCGCGCCCGGTGTCCAGCGCGTCCCGCACGGCGGGCCCGAGCGCCTCGCGCCAGACCCCGGCGACGGGGCCGAGGCCGGGCAGCACGCTCTGCCCGGAGAGGCGGTACGCCGGGACCCGGTCGCCCGGGGCCAGCAGACCGAGCAGCGCCGAGACCACGGCGACGCGCCGCCCGGCCCGCCGTCGCGCGCCCGCGTCCAACGACGCGAGGTCCAGGGCGTCGTAGAGCACGCCGGTGTAGACGCGGTCGGCGCGCGCGGTCGGGGCGGTGGGCAGCTGCGCGTTGCGGGCCACGAGGTCGCGCTGGGTGGGCCCGAGGTCGAGGGCCGCGGCGGCCGCGTCGGGGTCGTCGCGGCACACGGTCACCAGCGCGTCGAGGACGCGACGGCGCGCCGGACCGAGCCCGGGGGAGCGGAGGGCGTCCAGGTCGAGGGGGGCGCCACGGCGGGGCGCGTACTTCCCCTCGCTGGGAGGCAGCAGGACGAGCACGGGCCTCAGTCCGCCGGTCGGGCGGCCGGGGGGAGCCGTGCGGGGCCCTGGTCCGGCGCCGCGAGCGGGTCGGGGGGCAGCGCGCGGACCTGCTCCACGCACCACGGGCTGACCTGTCGGCGACCGGCGAGCACGTCGTCGCGGAACTGCGCCCAGTCCACCCACACCGCGGCGTCCACCTCGGCCGGGTCGGCGTCCGGGTCGTCGTCGGTGACGGCCACCGTCACCGGGCACATCTCGTTCTCCACCGTCCCGTCGGCCATCGTCGCGCGGTAGCGGAACGCCGGCAGGACCAGCCGGAGCTCGGCCAGCCCCACCCCGAGCTCCTGCCCGACGCGGCGGCGCACCCCCTCCAGGAACGGCTCGTCCGGTGCGGGGTGGCCGCAGACGGAGTTGGTCCACACCGCGGGCCAGGTCCGCTTCGACGCGGCGCGCCGGGTCAGCAGGAAGCGGCCGCGGCGGTCGAAGACGTAGCACGAGAAGGCCAGGTGCAGCGGGGTGTCCTGGTGGTGCACGGTCGCCTTGTCGGCCCGTCCGACCGCCCGGCCGTCCTCGTCGAGCAGGACCACCTGCTCGACGGCACCGGCGCTCATGCCGGCCTCGCCAGCTGGTCCACGGCCAGGCCGAAGACGGCCGGTACGGCGCGCGCCGCGGGCACCAGGGCCCGCCGCAGCAGCGGGCGGCGGGTGGCGCCGAGCAGGCCGCGGGTCAGCAGCTCGTGCCGCCTCCGCAGCCGCCGCCAGGTCGCCTCGTACGACCCGGGGTCGCCCGCGACGACGGCGTCGACCGCGGCCTGCGCCTCGGCCAGGCCGAGCGCGATGCCCTCCCCGGTCAGCGCGTCGACGTACCCGGCGGCGTCGCCGACCAGCAGCACCCGCCCGGCCACCCGGCGGGTCGAGCGCTGCCGCAGCGGACCGGCGCCGCGCACCGGGGTCCGCGCGGCGTCGCCGAGGCGGGCCTCCAGCGCGGGGAAGTCGCCGAGCACCCGCGCCAGCGGCCCCTTGTCGGCGCTGAGCACGGCCACGCCGACCAGGTCGGGCGCGACCGGGGTCACGTAGGCCTCCGCCCGCGGGCCCCAGTGCACCTCGACCAGGTCGCTCCACGGCGCGGTCGCGACGTGGAGGCGCTGGCCGTAGCGCCGACCGGCGGCGGGGCCGGGGTCGTCGAGCCCCAGGGACCGGCGTACGCCGGAGTGCAGGCCGTCCGCGGCGACGAGGTGGCGGGCGGGCTCGCCGTCGACGACGACGTGGTCCCCGTGCTGGGTGACCACCTCGGCGCGGCGCTGCTCGACCGGCACCCCGGCGGCCGCGACCCGCTCGGCCAGCGCCGCGTGCAGCGTCGTGCGCCGCACGCCCCGGCCGGGGCCGGCCTTGAAGCGGGCGACGGCCTGGTGGCGCGGGTCGAGGTAGCGGATGCCGCGCAGGTCGACCCCGGCCGGGTCGACGCCCAGCGCCGCCAGGCGGGCCAGCGCGCCCGGCATCAGGCCCTCGCCGCAGGCCTTGTCGACCGGTCCGGTGCGGGGCTCCCGGACGACCACGTCGAGACCCGCGCGGGCGGCGTGCAGCGCGACGGCGAGGCCGACGGGTCCGCCGCCGGCCACGACCAGGTCACGCACGACGGCCTGCTGCGGGCTTGCGCCCCGCCCTGGCGACCGGGTCGGCGACCGGGGCCGGGAGCGTGGCGAGGGCCTGGTCCTCGACGCGCAGCCGCACCCGCAGCAGCGCGGCGTTCAGCACCGTGAAGACCACGGCGGTGACCCACGATCCGTGCACCAGCGGCAGGGCCACGCCCTCGACGACGACGGCGACGTAGTTGGGGTGGGAGGTGAAGCGGTACGGGCCGCCGGTCACCGGGGCGAGCCCGGGCACCACGATGACGCGGGTGTTCCACCGCCGGCCGAGGGTGCTGATGCACCACCAGCGCAGCGCCTGGGCGGCGACGACCAGCGCGAGCATCGACCAGGCCAGGGCGCCGGGCACGTCCGGGCGGACCACGACGGCCTCGACCAGCATCGCCACCAGCAGACCGGTGTGCAGGACGACCATGACGGGGTAGTGGCCCTGCCCGGTCTCGTGCCCCCCGCGCTCCGCGCTCCACGCGGCGTTGCGGCGCGACACGACCAGCTCGGCGACGCGCTCGAGGGCGACCAGGACGACCAGGACGGTGAACGCGGTCAGCGAGGTCACCGGGCGTCCTCCGCGCGGAGCAGGACCAGCTCGGAGCAGAAGCCGGGGCCCATCGCCATCAGCACGCCCAGGGACCCGGGGGCCGGCGGGCGGTCGCGCAGGGTGTCCTCGAGGACGTGCAGGACCGAGGCCGACGACAGGTTCCCCACGCGGGCCAGGGAGTCCCAGGTCAGCTGGAGCGCCTCGCGGGGGACCTCGAGCGCCGCCTGGAGCGCCTCGATCACCTTCGGTCCGCCGGGGTGGCAGACCCAGAACCCGATGTCGTCCCGGGTCAGCCCGTGGTCGGCGAGGAAGCCGTCGACGTCGCCGCGCAGGTGCCGCTCGACCAGCGCGGGGACCTCGGCGTCGAGGACGATCCGCAGGCCGCCGCCGGTGACGTCGAAGCCCATCGTGCGCTCGGTGCCGGGGTAGAGCCGGCTGCGGCTGTCCAGGACGCGCACGGGGGACCGGTCGGGGGTGCTCCGCGCGGACCCGGCGGCGACCACGGCGCTGGCGCCGTCTCCGAAGAGACCGCTCGCGACGAGGTTCGGCACGGAGGTGTCGTCACGCTGGACGGTCAGGGAGCAGAGCTCGACGGCCACGAGCACGGCGACGTGGTCGGGGTGGCCGAGCAGGTAGTCGTGCAGGCGGGCGACGCCGGCGGCGCCGGCGACGCAGCCCAGGCCGACCAGCGGCATCCGGCGCACGTCGGGACGCATCCCGGTGACCGCGGCGATCCGGGCGTCGATCGACGGCACCGCGAGCCCGGTGACGGTGGCCGAGATGACCAGGTCCACGTCGCTGGGGGTCAGCCCGGCGTCCTTGAGCGCGTCCTCGACGGCGCGCGCGCCCAGTCGTACGGCCTCCTCGATGAAGGTGTCGTTGGCCTCGGTGAAGCCCTCGAGCGTGCCGTAGCGCTCCAGCGGCATGGCCAGGTGCCGGTGCTCCACCCCGGCGTTGGCGTGGAAGCGGCGCAGCACGCGCTCGTCCAGCCGGCCCTGGGCGATGACCTCGGAGAAGGCCTGCGTGATCTCGTCCTGCGGGTAGCGGTGCTCCGGCAGGGCTCCGCGGGCGGTGAGGATCTGCATGGTGGTCCGTTCGTCGGGCGGTCTGGGTGCAGGTTGTCATGTGCCGGGCGGCCAGGTGGGTGGGGCGCCCGTCGTGCGGCCCCCGGAGGGCGGGGTCAGGTCGCCGGGGCGCGGAGCTGGCGCAGCAGCTGCACGCCCAGGGAGCGGCCCAGGCGGGGCGTGATCCGTCCGCCGCCGAGACCGATCTCCACGAGGTCGTCGAAGACCGCCTGGTCGCCGCGGGCGGCACGCACGCCGGCGGCCACGACGCCCCGGCGCTGGGCGAGCGTGCCGGCGGTCCAGGTGTGGCGCAGGTGGCTCGCGAGGAGGCGGCGCACGTCGCGGCGGTAGCGGCGCCCGGCCCGGTCGGGGTGACCGTCGGTGACGGCCTCCGCGGCCGCGCGACCGGCCAGCGACCCCGTCGCGACGGCGTAGTAGATGCCCTCGCCGGTCATCGGGTTGACCAGGCCGGAGGCGTCGCCGGCGAGCAGGCAGCGCCCGTCGGGCTGCTGCCAGCGGAAGCCCGACAGGGGGAGCGGGTGCCCGCGCCAGTCGGTGGCGCCGGCGACCAGGCCGGGCAGCAGCTCGTCCAGGGCGCCCAGCATCGTGGTCCGGGTGGGCCCGGGCCCGCCGTCGACCAGCTCGCCGTACCCGATGTTGGCCAGCCCGTCGCCGCGGTCGAAGGCCCAGGCGTACGACGGCTGCCGACCCGGCCCCCAGCGGATGACCTGCCGGCCGGCCAGCCAGTCCGGGGTGGCGGTGTAGCCGCGCAGGGCCAGGGCGCGGCGGGGGGTGGTGAGGCGGTGCGGGCCGCTCAGCGCAGCCCGGACCCGCGAGTGGGCGCCGTCGGCGCCGACGACCACCGCGCCGCGGACGTCGCCCCGCTGGTCGGCGAGGTCGAGCCGCACCCCGTCGGCACGCACGTCGACCCCGCGCACGCGCGCGCGCCGCAGCTCGGCGCCCCGGGCCACCGCGTGCTCGACCAGGCGCGCGTCGAAGGCGGTGCGGGGCACGACGTGCACGTCGCGCGACATCCGGCCGTCGACCACGGTGTCGCCGGCGGCCAGCTCGAGGCGGCGCAGCGGCGCCCACCCGGCGACCGCGTCGTGCGTGCCGTGGGCGCGCAGGACGTCGACGGCCTGGGCGGCGATCCCGTCGCCGCAGCACTTGTCGCGGGGGAAGTCCGACCGGTCCAGCAGCAGCACCCGCAGGTCGGGCCGGGCGTCGAGGGCGGCGACGGCCGCGGTCGCGCCGGCCGGCCCCGCGCCGACGACCACCAGGTCGTACGTGCGGCTCATCGCGCCGCCGCCAGGACGACGACGTCGACCACGGCGATCCCGACCGCGGCCCGGAAGCCCTGGCGACCCGGCGCCCGCACGGCGACGGCGGCCAGGCCCACGGCCAGCAGGAGCGCGCCGAGCCGGACGGCGGCGGGGAGCGTGGCGGTGGCCGCGGTGAGGATCACCGAGGCCAGCACGAGCAGCAGGGCGGCACCGGTGCGCGACCCCCGCTCGCCGAGCCGGTGCGGCAGGCCGCGGACGCCGGTGGCCGCGTCGTCGGCCAGGTCGGGCACGGCGTTGAGCAGGTGCGCTCCGGTGCCGAGCAGGGCCCCGGCGGCGACCACCCAGACCGGGGCGACGCCGCCGCCGGCCGCCCAGACGAAGGCCGGGAGCGCGCCGAAGGCCACGGCGTACGGCACGCCCGAGGCGACGGTGGACTTCAGGCCGAGGTTGTAGGCCCACCCGGCGCCGACCACGACCAGGTGGAGCAGCCCGGCGGGCAGGCCGCAGGCCAGCGACAGCGCGACGGTCGCGACCAGGGCCGTGACCGTCGCGGCGCGGACCAGCGGGACCGACAGCTCCCCGGACGCGAGCGGCTTGTCGGTGCGCCCGACGGCCCGGTCGCGGGCCAGGTCGAGCAGGTCGTTGGACCACCCGATCGTGAGCTGGCCGCTGAGCACGGCGAGCACGACGAGCACCGTGCGGCCGGGGGACAGGTCGGCAGGCAGGCACAGCAGGGCCGCGAGCAGGGTGACCGCCAGCGCCGGGCCCGGGTGGGCCGCGCCGAGCAGCGTGGGGAGGATGCGTACGACGCCCGTGGTCCCCGCCTCCTCGTGCCCCGGGGGCGGCCGACGTGGCGACCCCGACCAGGGACCCACCGTAGACGCGCGCCCCCGGGTCCGGGCCTACGGGGCTGGGGCCAGGGACCCCCTCCGTCCCGCGCCGCCACCTCCCCGACCGGCCAGGTCCGCCCCGTGCGCCGGCCTTGGTAGGAACGAGACCCGACCCCGTGCACCACCGTGCCCAGCCCAGGAGCGCCCATGCCCAGCTTCCCCCCGATCGGCCACGCCGCGATCACCGTCAGCGACCTCGCGGCCAGCACCCGGTGGTACACCACGCTGCTCGGATCCGAGCCGGTGCTCGACGAGGACGAGGCCACCGGCGGCTACCACCACACGGTGTGGGCGCTGGAGAGCGGCCAGCTGTTCGGCATCCACAGCCACCCCGAGCGCACCGAGGGCGCCTTCGACGAACGGCGCACGGGGCTCGACCACCTCGCCTTCGCCTGCGCCGACCGGGCCGAGCTCGACGAGTGGGTGGCCCGGCTCGACGAGCTCGGCATCCCGCACGGGGGCATCGTCGACGCGCACTACGGCAGCGGGCTGTCCTTCCGCGACCCCGACGGCATCCCGCTGGAGCTCTTCGCGCCACCGGCCTGAGCCGGCCCGGGCCGGTGCCGCCTCCTCAGCCGGCGGTGGCGACCTGCTCGACGCGGTCCGCGGCCTCGCGGGCGGCGTCCGGGCCGGGTCGCAGCCGCGGGCCCAGCTCCGCCGCCGCGTCCCGCACCCGCGGGGAGAGGGCGGTGCGGAGGGCCTGCTCGAGGCCGGCGCGGTCCAGGTCCCTGAAGCGGAGGTGGGCACCCACTCCGGCGTCCACGACGCGGGCTCCCCAGAACGGCTGGTCGGCGAAGACCGAGCACACCACGGTCGGGATCCCGGCGCCGAGGCTGGCGGCGACCGTGCCGGCACCACCGTGGTGGACCGCGGCCACGCACCGCTCGAACACGGCGGCGTGGTCCACGGCGCCGACCACCGTGACCGCGGGGTCGTCGGGCTCCAGCGCCTGCAGGCGTCCCCAGCCCGCGCTGACCAGCGCGCGCACCCCGAGGGCCCGGCTGACCTCGGTGATCAGGGCGACCACGGCGGCCGGGTCCTCCACGGGCATGCTGCCGAACCCGAACAGCACGGGTGGGTCGCCGGCGTCGAGCCAGGCACGCAGCACCGGGTCGAGACCGGTCTCCGCGAGCGCGCCGCGCAGCTCCTCGTCCAGGGAGAGGAACCCGACGAGGGGGCGACGCGGGCCCCAGTCCAGGGCGGGGACCAGCGCCGCGTCGTAGGCCTGGAGCTCGAGGTCGTCCGGGCCGGAGTGCCGCCTGGCCAACGGCGTCCGGACCGGCGCCAGGCCGGCGTCCTCGCGGGCGCGCCGGGTCTCGTCGCGGAGCCCCCTCCACCAGACCAGGTCGAAGAGGGCCCCGGTCAACGAGTTGAGCGGACCGACCGTCGAGCGGCCGGTGACGAGCGGGTGCGCGTACGCCGCGGTCCTGCGCACCGGTGCGCTGTGCAGCGTGACGAGGGGTGCCCCCTCGGCCTCGCCGTACACCTGGGCGACGTCCTCGGCGAGGATGCCGGCGACCACCACGTCGGCACCGGCGCACGCGGCCCGGGTCTGCTTCATGCTGGTGTCGAAGTGCTTCCCCGAGATCTCGGTGAGCTCCTGGGTGAACGCCCTCACGTTGCCCGAGGCCAGCCAGCGGCGGCCCGCCTCGGACTCCATCAGGGCCTGGCTGTCCGGGCCCAGGGGGAGCGCCTCGAAGCCGCACGCGCGGGGGAGGTCCAGGGTGTTCGGCGACGCGGCGACCACCACGTCGTGCCCGCGGCGCCGCAGCTCGGCGCCGAGCACGACCATCGGCTGGGTGTCACCCCGGGTCCCGCAGGTGAGCATGGAGACGCGCACGTCGACCTCCCTCGTCGCGGGCCCCTCCGGATCCGTGGTCGGAGGGTAGTGCGCCGCGCCGGGTGTCCACCAGCCTCCAGCGGGGGCGGACCGGGACCGCCCCGGGCCTCGCACCGGGAGGCCGTTGAGGTGCACCCCTAGGCTGCTCCCATGCGCTGGCGTCGATCCCGACCTCCGACCGAGGTCGTCCGCCCGGACCGGGAGTGGCGCGAGCGGCTGGGGCCCGAGGCCTACCGGGTGCTCCGGCGGTCCGGCACGGAGCCCGCGCGGACCAGCCCGTACGAGCACCCGCCCGCGGACCCCGGCGGTCTGTACCGGTGCCGGGGCTGCGAGGCGGGACTCTTCCGCGCGGCCGACCAGTTCGACTCGGGCACGGGCTGGCCCAGCTTCTCGGCCGCGGCGGCCCCGGACGCCGTGCGCGTCCGCGCCGACTTCTCGCTCCTGCTGCCCCGCCGGGAGGTCTCCTGCCGGCGGTGCGGAGGGCACCTGGGGCACGTCTTCGGCGACGGTCCGGCACCCACCGGCCAGCGGTTCTGCATGAACGGCGTGGCGCTCTCCCTCGACGCGGAGTAGCGAGGTGCGCTCGCGCTAGTACGTCGCGCCCGTGCGCCAGGCCATCTCCTGCAGCTCGACCGAGTTGCCGTCGGGGTCACAGAGCCCGGCGCCGCGGACCCCGCCCCCGAAGTCGTGGATCTCGCCCACGTCCACGCCGCGCCCCACCAGCTCGTCCCGCGCCCGGTCGAGGTCCTCGACGATGAGGTGCAGCGCCCGGACGCTGCCGGGCACTCCTGCGTAGGCGTCCAGGCCGGTCCCCAGGCCGATCGAGCAGCCGGAGCCCTCCGGTGTCAGCTGCACGACCCGCACGCCCTCGCTGGGGCTGACGTCGTGGTCCTTGGTGAACCCGAGCAGTCGTTCGTAGAAGTCCACGGCGCGGTCCACGTCGGAGACCGGGAGGGGGATCAGCTCCAGCTTCATGCGCATCGGCGTCGAGCCTCCCTCGGATGTCGTGTGGCTGGATGCTTCCACGTCGGGCCACCGACCGCCACCGACCGCCACTGAGCCACGACCGCCGCGCCGCACCCCCGCAGGCCGGGCGTGGGTCATTGACAGCAAACTGTCACAATGACACCATGCTGTCATGACGCAGCCACTCCACCTCGTGGTCCTCGACACGATGGCCGACTGGGAGGTCGGCTACCTCACCGCGCACCTGGGCAGTCTCCGGGGCCGCCCGGAGGACGCCGCCTTCCGTGTCGTCACGGTGGGCCTGGAGCGCGACCCGGTGACGACGATGGGAGGCCTCACGATCCTCCCGGACATCGCCCTGGACCAGCTCGACCCCGCGGGGAGCGCGATGCTGGTGCTGCCGGGCGCCGAGACCTGGCACCTCCCGGCCGCGGCCCCCGTCGTCGAGGCGGCGCGGCAGTTCCTCGACGCGGGGGTGCCCGTGGCCGCGGCCTGCGGCGCGACGTACGCGCTGGCCGTCGCGGGTCTGCTGGACCGCCGGCGCCACACCAGCAACGACCCGGGGTTCCTCGCCGCGTCCGGCTACGCCGGTGCCGAGCACTACGTCTGCGAGCCCGCGGTCGTCGACGGCGACCTGGTCACGGCCAGCGGCGTGGCTCCGGTGCACTTCGCCCGGGCGGTCTTCCAGCGGCTCGGCGCCCACGACCCCACGCTGATCGACTCCTGGTTCACGCTCTACGCCGACCGCGACCCGGCCGGCTTCTACGAGCTGATGGCCGCGGGGACGGCGTGAGCGACGCGCAGGCGGTCCTGTCCGACCTCGCCCTCACCACGTTCCGGCTGAACGGCCAGGTCCTCGCCCTCGCCGAGGACCTCGCCCGCCCGGTCGGGCTGACCGCCGCCCGGTGGCAGGTCCTCGGGGCGGTGCTGACCGAGCCGCTCTCGGTGGCAGCGATCGCGCGCGAGATGGGCATGGCTCGCCAGAGCGTCCAACGCATCGCCGACATCCTGGCCGACGCCGGCATGGTCGAGTACCGGGACAACCCCTCCCACCGCCGCGCCAAGCTCGTCGCCCCCACGAGCGAGGGACTCGCGGCCGTGCACCGGATCGACCCCGCCCACGCGCGGGCCGCCGCAGCCCTGGTGGACGTCCTCGGCGCCGACCGCGCCGCCGAGGCGGTGCACGCCCTCCACGACATCTCGACGGCGCTGGAGCGGATGGGCGTCGAGTAGGACCACCTCCGGTCAGGCCGGGCGCTCACCTCGTGCTGCCGCCTCCACGAACACGGCGACGCGCCTGGTGCGCGTCTCCGGCCGCTTGGCGAGGGCGAGCTGGGTCAAGGCGTGCTTCCGGACCGACGGTGGCCACGACTCCCACCCTGCCCGTGCTCCGGCGCGGACGGCGAGGGCGTCGGCCAGGTCCGTCGGCACGACGAGGTCCTCGGGTCCGTCGAGGAGCGTCCAGGACCCGTCGGCCCGCGCGGCGTCGAGCGCGGCCCGACCCGGTGGCTCCAGGCGGTCCTCGGCCACCAGCTGCGCGATGCGGCGCTTGTTGGACCGCGACCATCCGCTGCCGGGCCTGCGCGGGGAGAGCCAGAGACGGCTGCGCTCGGCGTCGACGGTCCCGGCCGTGCTGTCGATCCAGCCCCACGCGAGCGCCTCGCAGACCACCGCCTCGTAGGCCACCGAGGAGCGACCGGTCGAGGACTTCCACGAGACCAGCCACACCCCGCCACCCCGGTCGTGGTGCTCGGCGAGCCAGAGCCGCCACTGCTCGACGGTCTCGGGGTGGATCATGGTCCTGCCGTCCGGCCCCACGACCTCCTCGACCCGGTCCACGCATCCGAACCTAGTCCGGCGCGAGGGGCGAGGACCAGGACCGGGCGCAGCCGCGCGAGCGGCACAGGTGGTGGACGGGCTGGCCTGTAGGCCGGGTTCTGTCCCTCGGCATCGCTGCCTCGGGGGCGACCATCCATCTACGGCTGCCGTTGCCGACAGCCTCCAGCGGTCTACCCGTGCGCTCGGGCGGGCAGCCCTCGGACACGCACGCACCGCTCCGGAGAGCGGCTTCTTGACCTTGCTCCAGGTGGGGTTTGCCGAGCCGGTCCGGTCACCCGGACCGCTGGTGGTCTCTTGCACCACCGTTTCACCCTTGCCGCCCCGGCCGGAGCCGGGGAGGCGGTCTGTTCTCTGTGGCACTGTCCCGCAGGTTGCCCCGGGTGGGTGTTACCCACCACCTCGCCCTGTGGAGCCCGGACCTTCCTCGGGGACCGGTCTCCCGGTCCACGCGGTCGCCCGGCCAGCCCGTCCGCCGGGCAGCCTACCGGGTCCCCGCGCCGGGGGTGGCGGTGTAGTTTCCGCCTCATGAGCGAGTTCTGGTACTGCCTGAACCACCAGCGCGTCGAGGGTCGTGAGGGGTGCCGCAACCAGGACCGCCTCGGCCCGTACGACTCGGAGGCCGACGCCTCCCGCGCCCTGGAGAAGGCGGCGGAGCGGACCGAGGCCTGGGACCGCGACCCCGACTGGAACGACGACCCGGCCCCCGACCCAGCCGCAGAGCCGGGCGAGGACTGACCCGCTCCGTGGCGCGACGCCGCAGCGCGGCCCGCGAGGCGCGCCGGGCGGCCCGGCGGGCTCCCCGCCCGGCCGACGCACCCTCGCCCTGGCCGTTCGTCGGGATGGCGATGATGGCCGCCTCGCTGTTCCTGCACGGCGCCAGCGTGCTGGTGGTGCCCTGGTGGGGCGTGCTGCTGCTGCTGGCGATGTGGACGGCGGCCTTCGTGGTGTGCCTGCGCTGGTGGACCCCGCACCCCCGCCGGCTGCCGGTGGTGGCGGTCGGGTCGGTGCTCGGGTGGTTCCTGGTGCTGCTCGGCGGTGCGGTGCTCGGCGCCTGGTGAGGCGACGGCGCGGGCAACGGCGCGGCGATCCCGGGGGAGTGTCAACCCAGGAGGCCCGCGCCCTGCGGTGGGCCGCCCGGGCACCGGGCCTGGTCCCGGCTCCACGTCTAGCTGGCCCTGGCCTCGGCGGGACCTCTCCCCGGACGGGCGGGTCGTCGCCTCCGTCGGGACGCTGATGGCGGTGTGGTGGAGGACCGAGACGACGTCCGGCGCCTCGGAGCCCGCCACGCTGCCGGGCTCTCCTGCGTAGTGGGCTGGGTGGTCCTACGTCGGGGGATCGACCACCAGTGTCCATGGGGTCGTGCAGGGGACGGGGAGCAGGACCTCAGGTGGCGAAGGCGGTCGGGATGGCCTCCGCAGTCCACCCCGTCCCGACCCGGACGGCGTCGGTCCACGAGCCGTCGCCGGTGAGGAAGCCGTGGTGCCGCCACAGGTAGAGGTCCCCCCGGCGGTCGATCGCGTAGACGAAGCCGTTCCCGACCGCCCAGATCTGCCGGTAGGGCTGCCACCCCGTGCCGACCTGCAGGGCGCCGTGCCAGATCGGGTACCCCTGGTCGTGCCCGTAGTGGCGGTACCAGAGCAGCCGCCCGTCGGGCAGAGTGCCGTAGAGGGTCCCGTCGGGCCCGGCGGCGAGGGTGGTGAAGTCGCCCCACCCTCCGCCCACGCGCGTCGGGCCCTGCCAGGTGGGGCTCCCGTCGCGCCGTCCGAGGTGCCGGTACCAGACCAGGTCACCGTCCGCGGCGACCGCGTAGACGACCCCACCGTCGCCGGCGAAGATGCGCACGTAGCTCCCCCACCCGGTGCCTACCTGCTTCGGGCCCTGCCACTGGAAGGTGCCCTGGTTGCGTCCCTCGTGGAAGTACCACATCAGGGCCCCGTCGGGCTGCACGGCATAGATCACGCCGTCTCCGCCGCCGAAGACCCGGGCGAAGGCGCCCCACCCGGTGCCCACCTTGTTCGGGCCGGCCCAGTCGCCGGTACGCGCGGCCCTGCCTCGGTGGCCGTACCAGGTGAGGGTCCCGTCCGCGGTGACGGCGTACAGGTTCTGCGTCATCCTGCCCTCGACCGGCCACGTCCTGCCTCCCCACGTCGTCACCCCGCCGAGCCGGCCGTCCTCCTGGGTGTGGACGAGCAGCTGGAAGTGCTGATCGCGGTTGTCACCACCGAAGTCGACGTGGGTGTCGACCCGGTGCTGCAGTGCACCCGGGTCGATCCACGTACGCCGGGCTACTCCGTCGGCAACCTGCACGTAGCTCGGCTCGGCGCCGATGCGGAGCTCTCCGCGGTGACCGTCGTGGACGGTGTCCCAGGTGCCGATCGATTCGAAGCGGTCGAAACCGCTGCCCGCGCCGTGCGCGGTGCCCCGTGAGGCGATCACGCCGAACGGCGTCCCGTTCCAGGTGCACAGACCGGCCGCCCGGTACGGGTCGCGTGCGTGCAGGTAGAGCTCGAAAGGCTGGTCACCGATGGTGCAGTGCAGGCCCCGGCCGCCGTCCACGAAGCCGCCCACGACGTCCAGGGTGCGCCCGTCGGCGCCGTACCAGGTCCCCAGGCTGAGGCGGTTCCGCTGGTCGGGCAGCCGCCCGTCGCCGCGGATGTCCACGAACCGGCGCACCACCAGGCGTCCGCGCCACCCGTCGTGGTCGGTCTCCCAGCGCCCCATCCACATGGCCGGCCACTGCGTCGCGACCGGTGACACCTCGGTGATGTAGTACGCCTGGCTGTAGACGATGTCGAACTGCGGGTCGCCCGAGTAGCGCATGGTGGCGAACCCGGGCAGACCCTGGGAGTTCTTGATGTCGAAGGTCTGGGTGGCGTCGTCGTACCCATGGATGACCACAGCGTGACCGCCGACGTTGATCTTGTCGACGACGTCGACGACGACGTCGTACCCGGCGGCCACCGTCGCCTTGACGTCGGCGTTCGTGAAGCCGGTGAGCCTGCCGAAGGACTGCACCTTGTACTGCGCGAACCACCGGCCGACCAGGGGCACGGTGCGGAGGTCGAACTCGAACCAGTCCGCCTGCTCCTTCGTCCCCCCGCCCGCCGGGCCGAGCGCGCCGCCGGTACCGGGGATGGCGGCGGCCAGCGCCTGGAGCTGCGGCCTGTCCACGTAGGGCACGTGGGCCGAGAGCGGGACTGCCCAGTACGCCAGGTGGTGGACGACGTCGGCGCTGCCCTGGGCGTCGACAAGTGAATGGATCCCCGGCCCCGCAACGTGGTTCTCGTGTGCCTTGGACATGCTGAACAGGTACTGCTCGGAGAGATCGACGACGGTGCCCCGGCGCGCGTAGGCCGCCTCGAGAGCGGCGATGCCGGCGAACGCCCAGCACGTCCCACGGCTGCCCTGGCTGACGTCGAGGGTCGACTGCCACTGTCGGTGCGACACGCGGGCAGGCGGGGCGCCCTGCGGTGTCGCCAGGGCACGCGCGGGCGCCGGTGCCTGTGCGAGCCTCTCCAGCCGCGGGAGGAACGTCTCCAGCGGCTCGACCGAGGGGCTGGTCGCCGGCACGACGCGGTGCAGCTCCGAGTGAGTGATGCCCTCAGGAGGGGGCAGGACGGCCACCGACGCGAGGAGCGGGTCGACCGGCAGCGGTACGGCGTGGCGTTGCGGCTCGGCGGTCTCGGACGTCCTGGTCGTCTCAGTCATCGTGTCCCCTCCCAATGGTGTTCACGGCCGCGGCGCAGCGTGCATCTGTTCCTACCGGCGAGCGGGGGTCGGGGAGGCGGTCGATGCCGATGTGGCACGGGGTCTTGACAGGCGCCGCCTCCTCCGGGCCCCCCGACGGGTCCGGGGTGGGGAGGGACCGGCCCGTAGGCGGGTTCCGTTCCTCGGCATCGCTGCCTCCGGGGCGACCAACCATCTACGGCTGCCGTTGCCGACGGCCTCCAGCGGTCTACCCGTTCCCGGGGGAGTGCCCGACCGGACGCAGGCCCGCTAAGGTGCCCAGGACCTCGGACCCGACCCCGGAGGACCGTCATGGCCCAGGACGAGCAGGATCCCCGCAGCAGCTCCAGCACCCGCGCCGGCACGGAGCGCCGCGACCCCGGTGGGGAGGGTGGCGACGACGCCGGTACGGCCGGGCGGCCCGCGGGGCTGCAGTGGGCGTTCCGGGCGCTGGGCCTGGGCCTGGCCGCCGTCGTCTACCTGGCCCTGGGCTCGGCGGACCTCTCCGAGGACGGCCGGGTCGTCGCCTCCGTCGGGACGCTGATGGCGGTGTGGTGGATCACCGAGGCGATGCCGCTCTCGGCGACGGCGCTGCTGCCCATCGTGCTGTTCCCACCGCTGACCCTGCTGAGCATCGACGACGCGACGATGCCGTACGCCGATCCCATCGTCTTCCTCTTCCTCGGCGGCTTCCTGATCGCGATCGCCATGCAGAAGTGGAACCTGCACCGCCGGATCGCGCTGCTCACCCTGCGCCGGGTCGGTACGCAGCCGCGACGGATCGTGCTCGGGATGATGATCGCCACCGCGTTCCTGTCGATGTGGGTCTCCAACACCGCCACCACGCTGATGATGCTCCCGATCGGGATCAGCGTGCTGTCCCTGGTCGTGGAGAACAGCGGCCGGGCGGGCTCGGGTCCTGAGGAGGGCGCGACCTCGGACGCCCTGCACTCCGGCACCGCCGTCAGCGACCTGGTCGAGGACCGCGACGTACGCCTGTTCGGGGTCGCGCTGCTGCTCTCGATCGCCTGGGCGGCCTCGATCGGTGGCCTCGGCACGCTGCTGGGCAGCCCGCCCAACGCGATCGTGGCCGGCTACATCAGCAGCGAGATCGGCACCGACATCGGCTTCCTGCAGTGGATGCTGCTCGGCGTCCCGATCGTGGTGGTCTTCGTCGCCCTGGCGTGGTTGGCCATCACCCGGCTCATCTTCCGCTTCGACCTGGCAGAGCTCCCCGGCGGCGAGGAGCTGATCGACTCCCAGATCGCCGAGCTCGGAGCGATGAGCCGGGGCGAGAAGGTGGTGCTGGCGGTCTTCGCCGGCGCGGCGTTCCTGTGGATCGTCCCCGGGCTGCTGTCGAGCATCGACGGGCTGGCCGCCGCGGCGCCGTGGCTGGGCACCTTCGACGACACCGTCATCGCGATCGGCGCCGGCATCGTGCTGTTCCTGATCCCCGCGGACAAGAACGGCACGATGACGCTGGAGTGGCAGGACGCGGAGAAGGGTCTGCCCTGGGGCGTGCTCCTGCTCTTCGGTGGCGGCCTCAGCCTGGCCGGGGCCGTGGCCGGCTCCGGCCTCGACCAGTGGTTCGGCTCCCAGGTCGGCGGGCTCGGGGTCCTGCCCATCGTGCTGCTGCTGTTCGCGGTGGTCGTGATCGTGCTGCTGCTCACCGAGGTCACCAGCAACACCGCGACCGCGGCGACCTTCGTGCCGATCCTGGGCGGGGTCGCGGTCGGCATCGGGGTCGACCCCACCACCCTGCTCATCCCGGCCGCCCTCGCCGCCACCTGCGCGTTCATGCTGCCGGTCGGCACGCCCCCGAACGCGATCGTCTTCGGCACCGGCACCGTCAAGATCACCGAGATGGCGCGCGGCGGGGCGGTGCTCAACGTGATGGGCGCGGTGCTGATCACCTTCTTCACCGTCACCATCGGCCCGGCCGTGCTGGGCCTGGTGATCTAGCCGCGGGGAGCGATCAGCCGCGCGGCACGGGCTCGACCCGCAGCACCCGGTCGTCGCCGTCGCCGTTGTCGGTGGTGACCACCAGCGCGCCGTCGGCGAGCCGGGTGACCGAGCGCAGGCGACCCTGCTCGCGCAGCACCCTCGGCACCCGTACGCCGCGCAGACGTCCGTCGCCGTCGTAGGCCTGGAACATCATCCGGGTGGCACCGAGCACGGCCACGGCGAGCCGGCCGCGGTAGGCGCCCCACCCCGGGCCCCGCACGAACGTGGCGCCGGAGGGCGCCACGGTCGGGTCGCCCGAGCGCCACCGGGCGGCGCGCTGCCTGCCGGGCAGGGAGAAGTCGGTCATCGGCACCGACTCGTCGTAGCCCGGTCGCGGGTCCCAGCCGTAGTTCGCGCCGCGGCGCAGCAGGTTGACCTCGTCGTCGCGGTAGGTGCCGTGCTCCACCGACCACAGCGACCCGTCGGCGCGCTGGGCCAGGCCCTGGACGTTGCGGTGGCCGTAGGTCAGCACGTAGCGGCGCTGCCGCCGGTCGGCCCCGGCCCAGGGGTTGCCCGGCGACGGGCGACCGGTCCGCGGGTCGAGCCGGAGCACCTTGCCGTTGAGCGAGGAGCGGTCCTGGGGGTTGGCGCCGACCGCGGCGTCGCCGGTGCCGACGAGCAGCGCGCCGCCACGGGTGAGGAGCAGGCGGCACCCGCCGTGCCGCCCGGAGGTGGCCTGGATGCCCCGGAGCAGCACCTGGGAGCCGCCGACCGTGGTGCCGTCCCGGCCCAGCCGCCAGGCCACCACGCGCACGTCGTGGCGGTCGCCGCCGGGGCTGCCGCCCTGGCAGGTGTAGAAACGCCGGTTCTGCGCGAAGCCGGGGTCGACCGCCAACCCCATCAGGCCGGTCTCGCCCGCGACCCACACCCGGTCGGAGGGGAAGTCGAGGGTCCGGGTGCCGTCACCGTCGACGATGCTCAGGCGGGCCCGGTCGCGCTCGCTGACCAGCAGTCCCTCCCCGGGCAGCTCCTGGACGTCCCAGGCGTGGTCGAGCCCGCGCGCCAGGGTGGTCACCTGCAGCGCCGGGAAGCGGCGGGCCGCCCGGACCGTCACCGGCGACGGGAACGCGGTCGTCGGCGCTGTCGGGCCGACCGCGGAGGCGCCGGCGCCCACGGGGACCGCCGGCTCGGCGCCGGCCCCGGTGGCCGGGAGCAGCGCCACCGTCAGCGCCAGCAGGACCGAGGCGGCGGTGACGGCGGGGGCAGGCATGCGCCCAAACTAGACCGGTCGCGCACCGGCCGGGAAGGGACGCCGTCAGAAGGTGTGCTCGGGTCCGGGGAACGCCCCGGAGCGCACCTCGTCGGCGTAGGTCCGGGCACCCTCGAGGAGCACCGAGCGCACGTCGGCGTACTGCTTGACGAACCGGGGGAGCCGGCCGGTGCGCAGGCCGAAGGCGTCCTGCCAGACGAGCACCTGCCCGTCGCAGCCGGCCCCGGCGCCGATGCCGATGGTGGGGATCGCCAGCTCCGCGGTCACGCGTGCCGCGGTGTCGCCGGGCACCATCTCCATCACGACCGCGAACGCCCCGGCCGCCTCGACGGCCCGCGCGTCGGCCAGCACCCGCTCGGCGGCCTCGCCGCGGCCCTGGACGCGGTAGCCGCCGAGGGCGTGCTCGGACTGCGGGGTGAAGCCGATGTGGGCCATCACCGGGATCCCACCGCGCGTGAGCCGGTCGATCTGGCCCACCATGTCGACGCCGCCCTCGAGCTTGACGGCCTGCGCCCGGCCCTCCTTCATGAAGCGGACCGCGGTCAGGTACGCCTGCTCGGGGGAGGCCTGGTAGGACCCGAACGGGAGGTCGCCGACCACCAGCGCACGGCGCGCCGAGCGCGCCACCGCGGCGGTCAGCGGGAGCAGCTCCTCGACCGTGACCGGCAGCGAGGTCTCGTGGCCGAGCACGTTGTTGCTCGCGCTGTCGCCGACCAGGAGGACCTCGACGCCGGCCTCGTCGAAGATCTCGGCGGCGTACTGGTCGTAGGCGGTGAGCATCGCGAAGCGCTCGCCGCGCTCCTTCATCTCGCGCAGGTGCGCCGTGCGCACGCGGCGGGGAGGACCCTGCGTGCCCGGTCGCCCCGGCCCGCCCGCGGGGGCGCCGGCGGCGTACGGGGGAGTCTCCTCGGAGCTGGTCGTCACCGGACCAGGCTAGTGCGGCGGGGGAGGGTGCGCCCGATCGACCCACCCTGGGGTGTGACGCAGGCCACTCGATCTGGAACGGTGGGACCCGCACGTCACGTCAGTCACGCCCCGCGGACGCGGGGCCAGAAGGAGGACCTCATGTCCGGAAACCGCATCGTCACCTACAAGGGCCCTGGCGAGGTCGCCATCGAGACCCTGGACCACCCGAAGCTGGAGATCCCCAAGGAGGTGGCCGACGCGATGGGCATCAAGCAGGCCGCCCCGCACGCGGTGATCCTCAAGCTGGTGACCACCAACATCTGCGGCAGCGACCAGCACATGGTCCGCGGGCGCACCACCGCTCCGGTCGGGCAGACGCTCGGTCACGAGATCACCGGCGAGGTCGTCGAGATCGGTGACGACGTGCTCTTCGTCAAGGAGGGCGACATCTGCTCGGTGCCCTTCAACATCGCCTGCGGCCGTTGCCGGATGTGCAACGAGGGCAAGACCGGCATCTGCTTGAACGTGAACCCGGCCCGCGCCGGCGCGGCGTACGGCTACGTCGACATGGGTGGCTGGCTCGGCGGCCAGGCGGAGTACGTGATGATCCCGTTCGCCGACTTCAACCTGCTCAAGTTCCCCGACCGGGACGCGGCGCTGGAGAAGATCCTCGACCTGACGATGCTCTCCGACATCTTCCCCACCGGCTACCACGGCGCGTACACCGCCGGCGTGACGACCGGGTCGACGGTCTACGTCGCCGGTGCCGGGCCGGTCGGCCTGGCCGCGGCCTTCTCCGCGCAGCTGCTCGGGGCGTCCCGGGTCATCGTCGGCGACATGCTCGCCGACCGGCTGCGCCAGGCCGAGACCTTCGGCTGCGAGACCGTGGACCTGTCCACGGACGGCAGCCTGGCCGACAAGATCGCCGACCTGCTCGGTGAGCCCGAGGTCGACGCCGCCGTCGACGCGGTCGGCTTCGAGGCCCGCGGCCACGGCGCGGGCGCGGGCGAGGCCCCGGCCACGGTGCTCAACGACATCATGACGGTCTCGCGCGCGGGCGCCTCGCTGGGCATCCCGGGGCTCTACGTCACCGGTGACCCGGGTGCGGTCGACGACGCCGCCAAGGAGGGCCAGATCGGGGTCAAGCTCGGTCTCGGCTGGGCCAAGTCGCACGCGTTCACCACCGGTCAGTGCCCGGTCAAGCAGTACAACCGCCAGCTGATGAACATGATCCTGGCGGGCAAGGCCGACATCGCCAAGGCCGTCAACGCCAAGGCGATCAGCCTGGACGACGCGCCGCGCGGCTACCAGGAGTTCGACGCCGGCGCAGCCACGAAGTACGTCATCGACCCGCACGGCATGGTCGGCTGACGCTCGCTCAGACGGGCCCGTCCGTCGTCAGCAGCTCACGCACCAGGTGCAGGCAGCTGACGACGGTGCGGGCCCGTACGTGCGCCCGGGACCCCCCGAGGCGCAGCTCCCGCGGCGCGTCCCCGCCCGGTCCGCTGACGCACACGTGCACCAGCCCGACCGGCTTCTCCGCGGTGCCGCCGCCGGGCCCGGCGACCCCGGTGACGCTGATCCCCAGCGTGGTGCCGAGCCGTTCCCGGGCCCCCCGGGCCATCGCGACCGCGACCTCCTCGCTGACCGCGCCGACGCGCTCGAGCAGGGCCGGGTCGACGCCCAGCTGGGAGGTCTTGGCGTGGTTCGCGTAGGTGACGAACCCGCCCTGCAGGTAGGCCGAGGACCCCGCCCGGTCCGCCAGCCGTCCGGCCAGCAGCCCGGCGGTGCAGGACTCGGCGGTGGCGACGGTGGCGCCCTGCTCGCGCAGCAGGTCGGCCACGACCTCGTCGACCGTGCGCCCGTCGTCGGAGAACACCGCGGCACCGAAGTGCGCGTGCAGCGCGGCGAGCAGCGCGTCGTAGGCCGGCTGCGACCCGGGCGCGTACCGGGTGACCACCTCCAGCTCGCCGTCGCGCAGGCACGTGGTGACCTCCAGGTCGGCGTAGCCGTCGGCGTCGGGGCCGTCCTCGTGGGCGCGCAGCACCTCGGCGAGCTCGGCCTCGGGCGGTCCCCACAGCCGTACGGTGGCCTGGCGCAGCTCGACGGCACCGCTCAGCGCGGCCCGCACCAGGTCGTCGGTCACCGCGTCCTCCCACATCGGGCGCAGCTCGCCCGGGGGCCCGGGCAGCACGAGGACCGGGGGCCCGTCGCCGGTGGCCGGCGGGACCACGAGCCCGGGGGCGGTGCCGACGGGGGCGAGGACGTGGGCGCCGTCGGGGACCATCGCCTGCTTGCGCACCCCGACCGCGGCGGCCCGGCCCGGCTCGCCCCAGCCGCGCTGGGCGTGCAGGCCGGCGACGACCTCGGTGATCCGCCGCTCGAGCGCCTCGTCCAGGTGCGCGGTGCGGCCCTGGACCTCCGCGACCACCTCGGCGGTCAGGTCGTCGGCGGTGGGGCCGAGACCGCCGGTGGTGATCACCAGCCGGTGGTCGGCGGCCAGGAACCGGATCGCCTCCGCGAGGTCCTCGCGGCGGTCGCCGACCACCACGACCCGCCCCACGTCGACCCCGAGCAGGCGCAGCCGCTCGGCCAGCCAGGGGCCGTTCGCGTCGGCCACCCGCCCGGTGAGGACCTCGGTTCCGGTGACGACCACTCCCGCACGCACGACCATGGCGCGATGGTAGGCCGGTCGGCCGGGTGACCCCGGTGGCAGCCTGGCGGTCGGTGGCGCGGGTGGCCTGCTCCTAGAGTGAGCGCGTGGACTTCTTCTCCGCCTACGCCCACGGCTTCGCCCGGGTCGCGGCGTGCACCCTGCCGGTGGCGCTGGCCGACCCGGCGGAGAACGCCCGGCAGGTGCTCGCCCAGGCGCGCGGGTGCGACGCCGAGGGCGTGGCGGTCGCGGTCTTCCCCGAGCTGTGCCTGACCGGCTACTCCGTCGCCGACCTGCTCCTCCAGGACACCCTGCTCGAGGCCGTCACCGCCGCCGTCGACCACCTCGTCGAGGCCAGCCGCGACCTCCTGCCCGTGCTCGTCGTCGGGGCCCCGCTGCGCGACGGCCACCGGCTGCTCAACGCCGCGGTGGTGATCCACCGCGGCCGCGTGCTCGGGGTCGCGGCGAAGTCCTACCTGCCGACCTACCGCGAGTTCTACGAGCGCCGCTGGTTCGCCCCGGCCGACGACCGGCGCGGCGCGACCACCCGGCTGGCCGGCCAGGACGTGCCGCTCGGCCCGGACCTGCTCTTCTCCGCCTCGGACGTCCCCGGCCTGGTGCTGCACGTGGAGGTGTGCGAGGACATGTGGGTGCCGGTGCCGCCGTCGGCCGAGGCCGCGCTGGGCGGGGCGACCGTGCTGGCGAACCTGTCGGGCAGCCCGATCACGGTGGCCCGCGCCGAGGACCGCCGGCTGCTGGTGCGCGGCGCGAGCCAGCGGTGCGCCGCGGCGTACGTCTTCGCCGCCGCCGGCCAGGGGGAGTCCACCACCGACCTGTCCTGGGACGGCCAGACGATGGTCTACGAGGCCGGCGACCTGCTGGCCGAGTCCGAGCGGTTCCCGGAGGGCGCGCGTCGCAGCGTCGCCGACGTCGACCTCGACCGGCTGCGCCAGGAGCGGCTGCGGCAGGGCACCTTCGACGACAACCGACGCACCCACGCCGTGCGCGTGGCCGGGCTGCGCACGGTCGCCTTCGAGCTCGGGGCGCCGAGCGGGGACGTCGGCCTGCGGCGCACGGTCCACCGGTTCCCGTTCGTGCCCGACGACCCCGAGCGCCTCGCGCTCGACTGCTTCGAGGCCTACAGCATCCAGGTGGCCGGCCTCGAGCAGCGGCTGCGCGCGATCGGGCAGCCCAAGGTCCTGGTCGGGGTCAGCGGCGGCCTGGACTCGACGCACGCGCTGATCGTCGCCGCCCGGGCGATGGACCGGCTCGGTCGCCCGCGCACCGACATCCACGCGGTGACCATGCCCGGGTTCGCCACCGGCGAGACCAGCCGGTCGTACGCCACCCGGCTCGCGACGTCACTGGGCGTGCACTTCGAGGAGCTCGACATCGTGCCCGCGGCGCGGCAGATGCTCGGCGACCTCGACCACCCCTTCGCCGGCGGCGAGCCGGTCTACGACGTGACGTTCGAGAACGTCCAGGCCGGCCTCCGCACCGACTACCTCTTCCGGCTGGCCAACCACCGCGGCGGGATCGTGCTGGGCACCGGCGACCTCTCCGAGCTGGCGCTGGGCTGGTGCACCTACGGCGTGGGCGACCAGATGTCGCACTACAACGTCAACGCCGGGGTGCCCAAGACGCTCATCCAGCACCTCATCCGGTGGGTGGCCGACTCGGGGCAGTTCGACGAGGAGACCGGGGCGGTGCTGCGCGAGGTCCTCGCCCAGGAGATCACGCCCGAGCTGGTGCCGCACGCCGAGGGCGAGCGCCCGCAGTCCACGGAGGCCACGGTCGGGCCGTACTCCCTGCAGGACTTCACGCTCTACCACGTGCTGCGGCGCGGCTACCGGCCCAGCAAGATCGCCTTCCTGGCCTGGCACGCCTGGCACGACGAGACGCTGGGGGAGTGGCCGCCGGGCTTCCCGCAGGAGCGGCGCACCTCCTACGACCTGACCACGGTGCGGGCCTGGCTCGAGGTGTTCTGCCGACGGTTCTTCGCCAGCCAGTTCAAGCGCTCGGCACTGCCGGACGGGCCCAAGGTGAGCGCCGGCGGGACGATGTCGCCGCGCGGCGACTGGCGGATGCCCTCCGACGCCTCGCCCGAGGCCTGGCTGGCCGAGATCCGGGCGCGCGTGCCGGCCGGGGACGGGCGGTGAGCCCGGGCGTACGGGTGCTGGTCGTCGAGCACGAGGACGACGCACCCGCGGCCTGGTTCGGGCGGTGGCTGGGCGAGGCGGGCGCCGAGCTGGACGTGCGACGGCCGTACCTCGGCGAGGCGCTGCCGGCCGACCTGGCCGACCACGACGCCCTGCTGGTGCTCGGCGGCGAGATGGGCGCCAACGACGACCACGTGCCGTGGATCGCTCCCACCCGGGAGCTGGTCGTGGCGGCGGCGGCCGAGCACGTGCCCACGCTGGGGATCTGCCTGGGCCACCAGCTGTGCGCCGTCGCGCTCGGCGGTGCGGTGGCCCGCAACCCGCAGGGCCAGCAGATGGGGGTGCTCGGCGTGGGGTGGACCGACGACGCCCCCGCCGACGCGCTGCTCGGGGCGGTCGTCGGCGCCGCCCTGGCCGTGCACTGGAACAGCGACGTGGTGACCGCGCTGCCGGAGGGCGCCCGGGTCCTGGCCCGCGCCCCCGGAGGCGAGGTGCAGGTCGCGCGGCTGGCGGGCTCGGTGTGGGGGGTGCAGCTGCACCCGGAGGTCGACGAGCAGATCGTCACCTCCTGGGCGCACGACTCCCGCGAGGTGCACGGCGACGGTCCCGTCGACGACGCGCTGGCCCGGGTGGGCGCCGCGCGCGAGGAGCTGCACGCCGCCTGGCGCCCCCTGGCCGGGGCCCTGGTGGCGCTCGCCGCCGCCCGTCGGCCGGCGGCCTGACCGGCGCCGGCGGGCGGGCGTCGGGGTGCCCTAGGCTCGCGGCCATGGGCAAGCAAGAGGAGTTCGTGCTGCGGGCGCTCGAGGAGCGCGACGTGCGGTTCGTGCGGTTGTGGTTCTCGGACGTGCTGGGGTCGCTGAAGTCGGTGGCCGTCGCGCCCGCCGAGCTCGAGTCCGCGTTCGAGGAGGGCATCGGCTTCGACGGGTCGGCGATCGAGGGGTTCGCCCGGGTGTACGAGGCCGACATGCTGGCCAAGCCGGACCCCACGAGCTTCCAGATCCTGCCGTGGCGCGACGAGGGCCCCTCGACGGCGCGGATGTTCTGCGACGTGGTGATGCCCGACGGGTCGCCGTCCTACGCCGACCCGCGCAACGTGCTGAAGCGGAACCTGGCGCGGGCCTCCGAGCTGGGGTTCAGCTTCTACACCCACCCCGAGATCGAGTTCTACCTGTTCAAGAACGCCCCCGAGCCCGGCGTCGACCCGATCCCGGTCGACCGCAGCGGCTACTTCGACCACACCGCGCTGTCGAAGGGCGCCGACTTCCGGCGCGAGGCGATCACGATGCTGGAGGCGATGGGCATCTCGGTGGAGTTCAGCCACCACGAGCACGGTCCCGGCCAGCAGGAGATCGACCTGCGCTACGCCGACGCGATGAGCACGGCCGACAACATCATGACCTTCCGCACCGTGGTCCGCGAGGTCGCGCTGAGCCAGGGCATCTGGGCCTCGTTCATGCCCAAGCCCTTCACCACCCACCCCGGCTCGGGCATGCACACCCACCTGTCGCTCTTCGAGGGCGAGCAGAACGCGTTCTACGAGGCAGGGTCGGAGTACCAGCTCTCGCGCACCGGGCGGCAGTTCATCGCCGGCATCCTCAAGCACGCCCCCGAGCTGAGCCTGATCACCAACCAGTGGGTCAACAGCTACAAGCGGATGATGTTCGGCACCGAGGCGCCGTCCTACATCTGCTGGGGCCACAACAACCGCTCCGCCATGGTCCGGGTGCCGATGTACAAGCCGCTGAAGGGCCAGTCCACCCGCATCGAGCTGCGCACGCTCGACCCGGCCTGCAACCCCTACCTGGCCTACAGCGTCGTGCTGGCGGCCGGGCTCAAGGGCATCGAGGAGGACTACGAGCTCCCCCGCGAGGCCGAGGACGACGTCTGGACGCTGACCGACCGCGAGCGGCAGAGCCTGGGCATCGACCCGCTGCCGGAGAGCCTCAAGGAGGCGATCCTGATCGCCGAGGACTCCGAGCTGCTCGCCGACGCCCTCGGCGAGCACGTCTTCGACTTCGTGCTGCGCAACAAGCGCGCGGAGTGGGCCGAGTACCGGGGGCAGGTCTCGGCCTACGAGCGCGACACCATGCTGCCGGTCATCTGAGCCGGTCGGCGAGCCGGCCGTGACGACCGCACCCACGGGTCGCACGCCGGGCGGGCGCAGGTCGCTGGCCCGGCTGGGGTTCACCGACCTCGAGGCCGGGCGCCGCGACCTCGCGGCGCTCGAGCGGTACGGCCCGCCGCCGCCGGACGCGCTGCTGGCCATCCTGGGCCGCACCGCCGACCCCGACGCCGCGACCGCCGCGCTCGTACGGCTGCTGGAGTCGGCGCAGGAGGCCCGTGACGGCGGGGGCCGGGTCCTGCTGGGCGAGCTCGTCGACGACGAGGGCTTCGCGATGCGGCTGCTGGGCGTCCTGGGGGCGAGCCAGGCGCTGGCCGAGCACCTCGTCCGGCACCCCGACCACGCCCTCGAGCTCACCGACCCGACGCTGGGCTCGACGCGGCCACCGGCCTGGGCGATGCGCGCCGACCTGGTGCGGGCGGTCGGCGCCGACCCCGCGGACGACGTCCCGGTCTCCAGCACCCCCGACGCCGAGGCCGTCGACGCGCTGCGGGTGGAGTACCGCCGGCTGCTGCTCCGCCTGGCCGCGCGGGACCTGACCCACGACGTCGCGATCGACGACGCCGCCGCCGAGCTGGCCGACCTCGCCGCCGGCACCCTGGACGCCGCGCTGGCCGTGGCCCGGGCCCGCGTCGGCGAGCAGCACGCCGGGGCGCGGCTGGCCGTGGTGGCGATGGGCAAGTGCGGCGGCCGCGAGCTGAACTACGTCTCGGACGTGGACGTCGTGTTCGTCCACGAGCCGGTGGAGGGGACCTCGGCGGACGCGGCCAACCGGGCCGCCACCCAGGTCGCCTCCCAGATGATGCAGATCTGCTCCGAGCAGACCGGCGAGGGCACCATCTGGCCGGTCGACGCGAACCTGCGCCCCGAGGGCAGGTCCGGGCCGCTGACCCGGACCCTGGCCAGCCACGCGGGCTACTACGAGCGCTGGGCCCGGCCGTGGGAGTTCCAGGCGCTGCTCAAGGCCCGCCCGGTCGCCGGCGACCTGGCCCTGGGCCAGGCGTACCTCGACGTGGTGACGCCCTTCGTGTGGACCGCCGCCGACCGCGACGGGTTCGTCGAGGAGGCCCGGGCGATGCGCCGCCGCGTCGTCGAGCACATCCCGGCCCGGGACGCCGAGCGTCAGCTCAAGCTCGGCTCGGGGGGCCTGCGCGACGTCGAGTTCGCCGTCCAGCTGCTCCAGCTGGTGCACGGCCGCGCCGACGAGACGATCCGCGCGCCCACCACGCTCAGCGCGCTGGCCGACCTGACCCGCGGCGGCTACGTCGGGCGGGAGGACGGCGACCAGCTGCACCGCGCGTACGGGTTCCTGCGCACCCTCGAGCACCGCATCCAGCTGCACCAGCTGCGCCGTACCCACGTCGTGCCCGACGAGGAGGCGGCGCTGCGCCGCCTCGCGCGCAGCATGGGCTACTACAACGACCCCGCCGCCAGCCTGGTCAAGGCCTGGCAGGCGCACCGGCGCGAGGTGCGACGGCTGCACGAGAAGCTCTTCTACCGTCCGCTGCTGACCGCCGTGGCCCAGGTGCCCGGCACCGAGGTGCGGCTGTCCTCGGCCGCCGCCCGCACGCGGATGACGGCGCTCGGCTACGCCGACCCCGAGGCCGCGCTGCGCCACCTCGAGGCGCTCACCGACGGCGTCTCGCGGACCGCGTCGATCCGGCGGACGCTGCTGCCGGTGATGCTGCACTGGTTCGCCGACGGCCCCGACCCCGACGCCGGGCTGTTCCGGTTCCGCCGGATCAGCGAGGCGCTGCGCGAGTCGCCGTGGTACCTCACCACCCTGCGCGACGAGGGCGAGGTCGCCGAGCGGCTCGCCCACGTGCTCTCGACGTCGCGCTACGCCACCGACCTGCTCGAGCGGGAGCCCCGGGGCGTCCGGATGCTGCTGGAGGACCTCGCGCCCCGCTCGGCGGAGGACGTCGGCGAGGAGATGGCGGCCACCGCCTCGCGCCAGGACGGCCGGGAGAAGGCGGTCCGCGCGATCCGGGTGGTCCGTCGCCGCGAGCTCTTCCGGATCGCGGTCGGCGACCTCCTCGGGACCACCGGGGTCGCCGACGTCGGCCGCGGGCTGTCCCGGCTCACCGACGCCACCCTCCAGGCGACGCTCGACGTGGTCGCCCGCTCGGTGGCCGACCAGCGCGGCCTGGACGCGCAGCCCTCCCTGCTGGCCGTGGTGGCGATGGGCCGCTACGGCGGCTTCGAGCTGTCCTACGGCAGCGACGCGGACGTGCTCTTCGTCCACGAGCCGGTGCCCGGGGCCGACCCGGCGGCCGCGGCCGGGTTCGCCCAGGCGGTCGCCCACGACGTCACCCGCCTGCTCGCCGAGCCGGGCGCCGACCTGCCCCTCGTGGTGGACGCCGACCTGCGCCCGGAGGGCCGCCAGGGCGCGCTGGTGAGGACGCTGGACTCCTACGCCGCCTACTACGCCCGGTGGTCGCAGACCTGGGAGGCGCAGGCGCTGCTGCGCGCCGACGCGGTCGTCGGCGACCGGGGACTGCGCGACCGCTTCCACGCGCTGGTGGACCCGGTGCGCTACCCCGCGGAGGGGATCAGCGACGACGACGTGCGGGAGGTGCGCCGGGTCAAGGCCCGCATCGACCAGGAGCGGCTGCCAAGGGGTGCCGACCCGCAGCTGCACCTCAAGCTCGGGCGCGGCGGCCTGGCCGACATCGAGTGGAGCGTGCAGCTGCTCCAGATGCGCCACGCCGGGCGCGTGGAGGCGCTGCGCACGCCGCAGACCCTGGCGGCCCTCGAGGCCGCCGGCGGGGCCGGGCTGATCGACGCCGAGGACGCCGCGGTCCTGGCCGACGGGTGGTGCCTGGCCAGCCGGACCCGCAACGCGGTCACCCTGGTGCGCGCCAAGGGAGGCGACGAGCTGCCCCGCGACGCGCGGGAGCGGGCCGCGGTGGCCGCGGTGCTGGGCTACCCGCCGGCCTCGACCGACGCGATGGTCAACGACTACCTCCGCAGCGCGCGGCGGGTGCGGGCCGTGGTCGAGCGGGTCTTCTGGGAGTAGGTCCGGGGGAGGAAGCGGTTCGCCTGCCGCGGGGGACGGGTGGGGCTATCGTGACGGCGTGGCCGAACCCGACGTGACCGGACCTGACGCAGGGTCGCCCCGACCCGTGCGGGTCTTCCTGCTCGACGACCACGAGATCGTACGCCGCGGCATCCGGGACCTGCTGTCCTCGGAGCCCGGGATCGAGGTCGTGGGCGAGTCCGGCTCCGCGGTCGACGCGGTCGAGCGGATCGTGGCCCTGGCCCCCGACGTGGCCGTGCTCGACGGCCGCCTGCCGGACGGCTCCGGGGTCGACGTGTGCCGCGACGTGCGCTCGGCCAACCCCGACATCGCCGCGCTGATCCTGACCTCCTTCGACGACGACGAGGCGCTGTTCTCCGCGATCATGGCCGGCGCCGCCGGCTACGTGCTCAAGCAGGTGCGCGGCAACGAGCTGATCGACACCGTGCGCCGCGTCGCGGCGGGCCAGTCCACGCTGGACCCGGCGGTCACCACCGCGGTCCTCGAGCGGCTGCGCACCGGCGCCCAGCAGGCGTCGGCGATGGACCAGCTCACCTCCCAGGAGCAGAAGATCCTCGCCCTGATCGGCGAGGGCATGACGAACCGCCAGATCGCCTCGACGATCTTCCTCGCCGAGAAGACGGTCAAGAACTACGTGTCCTCCCTGCTGGCCAAGCTCGGCCTGGACAGCCGGACCCAGGCCGCGATCTTCGCCACCAAGAACCTCCCGGACCGGTCGTAGGCCAGGGACGGGGACGGCGGGGTGGACCCGGTGACGCCTGGGACGACGGGCCGGCAGGTGCCCGACCAGCAGGTGCCTGAGCAGCAGGTGCCCGATCGGCAGGGGCCCGAGCAGCAGGTGCCCGACCGGCAGGGGCTCGACCGGCACGAGGAGGCGGGGGACCGGCCGCACCGGTGGAGCCTGCTGCTCGAGGCGGTCGTCGGGCTGTCGCGCACCGGCCAGGTCGACGACCTGCTGGCGCGGATCGTGCACCTCGGCGCGTCCCTGGTCGGGGCCCGGTACGTCGTGCTGAGCGTGGTGGGCCCGGACTCGGCCGAGCCGTCCCGCCTCTTCATGGAGCACGGCACCCGCCCGGAGAACACCGAGCACGCGCTGACCCCGGGGGCCTGGATGGAGGTCCCGGTCCGGGTGGGGGACCAGGTCTTCGGGCACCTGCACCTGGTGGCGACGCGACTCTTCGACGACGAGGACGAGGAGATCGTGGTCGCGCTGGCCGCCGCGGCCGGCGTGACGATCGAGAACGCGCGGCTGCACGCCGAGGCCCGGCGCCGCGAGCGGTGGCTGGCCGCCACGGCGGAGATCACCGCCCGGCTGCTGGAGCAGACCACCGAGCTCGACGCCCTGCAGCTGGTGGCCGACCGGGCCCGCGAGCTGGCCGGGGCGACGGTCAGCTGGGTCGTCGCCGGCGCGGACGAGGACGGGCTCGAGCTGCGGGTGACCTCGGGCGCGGACGTCGACATCGAGTACATGCGGACCCTGCCGCTGGACCAGTCGCTGGCCCGGAGCGTGCTGAGCACCGGGGAGCCGTTGCGCCTGGACGACCTCTCCCGGGACCAGCGCCTGACCCGGCACGGGCTGATCCCGGGCTGGCCGCAGCTCGGGCCCGGGATCGTGGTGCCGCTGCAGGCGGACGGGGCGCGCGGCGCGCTGGGCCTGGGGTGGACGCCCGAGGCCCGGGACCGGTTCGACCGGTTGGAGTCGGCGTTGCCGGCCGGGTTCGCCCAGCAGGCCTCGCTGGCCCTGAAGGTCTCGCAGGCGCAGGCCGACCAGCGTCAGCTGGCCGTGCTCCGCGACCGCGACCGGATCGGCCGGGACCTGCACGACGTGGTGATCCAACGCCTGTTCGCGGTCGGGCTGGGGCTGGAGGCCCTCGGCCGGCTCCCGGTCGAGCAGCACGCCCAGCGCGTCGACGACGCCGTCGAGCAGATCGACGAGACGATCCGCGACCTCCGCTCGGCCATCCACCAGCTGCGTCGCGCCGGCCAGTCACGCGACCTCCACGAGCAGGTCTGCGACGTGGTCGCCTGGTCCGAGCCGGTGCTCGGCTTCCGGCCCCACCTCCGCTTCACCGGTCCGGTCCGCACCGGCGTCCCCGACGCGGTGGTGCCAGACCTGCTCGCGGTGCTCAGCGAGGCGATCAGCAACGCCGGGCGGCACGCCCAGGCGCACACCCTGCGGGTCGAGCTGACGGTCCAGGACGACGCCGTGAGGCTGGTCGTGCGCGACGACGGCCAGGGCATCAACGACGCCTCGAGGGACAGCGGGCTGGGCAACATGCGCCACCGCGCGCAGCGCCACGGCGGGCTTCTCACGCTCACCGGAGGCCCCGGCCAGGGCACCGAGGTGCGGTGGGAGATCCCCCTCCCTCCGAGGACCAGGGCCTGAGGGAGCCGCTAGCCGAACGGCAGCGGGTCCACCCCGAGGCTGACGGCCCGCGCGCGCGCCGCGGTCAGGCGTCGCCGGTGGTGCTGGCGGCACAGCACCTCGTAGGCCACCTCGACCTCGCCCGGGCCGGCGGGCACGTCGCCCTCGACGTCACCGACCACCACGACCTCGCCCTCGACGACCATCACGCCGTCCTCGGTGCGGGCGTTGTGGGTGGCGCGCTTGCCGCACCAGCACAGCGCCTCGACCTGGAGCACGTGCGTGCGGTCGGCCAGCTCGACGAGCCGTGCGCTGCCCGGGAACAGCGAGGTGCGGAAGTCGGTGAGGATGCCGAACGCGAAGACGTCGACCTGCAGCTCGTCGACCACCTTGGCCAGCTGCTCGACCTGGGCGGGGGCGTAGAACTGCGCCTCGTCGCACACCAGGTAGTCGATCCGGCCGCCGCGGGTCAGCGAGTCCACGACGTAGCGCCAGAAGTCGAAGTCGGGCTGCACCTCGATCGCCTCGTGGGTCAGCCCGAGCCGGCTCGACAACGTGGCCTCCCCGGCGCGGTCGAGGGCGGTGAAGATGCGCCCGGCCCGCCCACGGGCCGCGTGGTTGTGGTTGGTCTGCAGCGCGAGGGTGCTCTTGCCCGAGTCCATCGTCCCGGTGAAGAAGTGCAGTTCGGCCACGGGCGGGATCGTCCCACGACCCGCTCCCGGCAGCCGCGTCGGGCAGGATGGTGCGGTGCCCACGGCCCCGCTCCTGGACGTCCCCGCCCTGCAGGCGCTGCTGGCCCGGGACGACCCCCGGCGGCGCGGCCCGCGCGGCCCCGTCGTGCTCGACGTCCGCTGGCGCCTGGGGGAGGCCCACGGTGCCGCCGCCTACGCGGCCGGGCACGTGCCCGGCGCGGCGTACGTCGACCTCCCGACCGACCTGGCCGCCCCGGCCGCCCCGGACGGCCGCGGTGGTCGGCACCCGCTGCCCGACCCCGACCGGCTGGCCGAGGCGCTGCGTCGGGTCGGCGTCGACGACGACCGGCCCGTCGTGGTCTACGACGACTGGGGCGGGCGCGCTGCTGCCCGGGCCTGGTGGCTGCTGCGCTGGCTCGGCCACCGCGACGTCCGGGTGCTCGACGGGGGCTGGCCCGCCTGGGTGGCGGCGGGCGGCGAGGTCGAGCGCACGGCCACCGCCGAGCGCCCCTCCCGGCGCGGGACCCTCACGGCCCACCCGGGGTCGATGCCGGTCCTCGACGCGTCGGGCGCCGCCACGGGGGCGCGCGAGGGCGCGGTGCTGGTGGACGCGCGGGACGCCGTGCGCTACCGCGGCGAGCAGGAGCCGGTCGACCCGGTGGCAGGCCACGTGCCCGGCGCGGTCAACGTCCCCACCGGCGCCAACCTCGACGACGGACGGCCGGTTCCGCCCCGCCGAGGAGCTGCGGGCGGAGTACGCGCGGGTCGGTGCCGTGCCCGGGACCCCGGTGGTGGCCTACTGCGGCTCCGGCATCACCGCCTGCCACGACCTGCTGGCCCTCGAGGTCGCCGGCGTCCCCGCCGCGCTCTACCCGGGCAGCTGGAGCGACTGGGTCAGCGACCCCGCCCGCCCCGTGGCCCGCGGGGGCTGAGCCGGACCGGGCCGGTCACAGGGGTCACGCCTGCCCCAGGAATCCCCGCCCGGGCGGGGATTCCCCGACTGCGCGCGCTGTGCAGGGCGCGCGAACCCCGGGAACCGCCCACCCGGTCCGGTGCCGCCCACGCGAACCTGACGCACGCGGATCGGCCGGCCCCTGCACGTGCGCCGAGGCCAGACCAGCCCCGCCCGCCACGCCTGCCCCAGGAATCCCCGCCCGGGCGGGGATTCCCGGACTGCGCGCGCCTTGCAGGGCGCGCGAACCCCGGGAAACGCCCACCCAGACCCGGACCGCCCACCGCGCCACCCGGCCCACCGCCGCGCAACCAGCGCCCTTGGACCGCACCCGCCCGCGGACGCACCCGCCCCCGAACCGCACCCGCCCCCGGACCGCCCCCGGACCGCACCCGCCCGGCGGACTACCAGTGCACGCCGCGGAGCACGCGCGCGAGCATGATCTGCTCGGTCTCCCGCACGCCGCCGTCGGGCAGGGTGCCCTTGGCCGCGGCCGAGTCGGGGAAGACGTGGTAGGCCATGTTCAGCACCCGGAAGGCGGCCTTGGGCGCCACCGTGTGCACCACGGCGCCGGCGTTGCCGAGCAGCGTGTTGATCTCGTGGGGGTGGTCCACGATCGCGCGGATCACCAGGTCCGCGGCCTGGGCCGGGGAGATGGTGGGGAACTTGTCGTAGAGCGCCGTCGGCGCGATCATCGGCGTCCGCACCAGCGGCATGTGGATGCCGGTGAAGGTCACCCCGTCGCCGACCAGCTCGGAGGCGACCACGTTGCTCCACGCGTCCAGGGCGGCCTTCGAGGCGACGTACGCGGAGAACCGCGGCGGTGAGGTCTGCACCCCGATCGAGCTGATGTTCACGACGTGGCCGCTGCGCTGCTCCCGCATCGGGGGCAGCAGGCCCATCACCAGGCGGATCGCCCCGAAGTAGTTGAGCTGCATGGTGCGCTCGAAGTCGTGGAAGCGGTCCTCGGAGAGGCGCAGCGACCGACGGATCGAACGGCCCGCGTTGTTGACGACGACGTCGATGGCGGGGAGGTCGGCCGCGAGCTGCTCGCAGAGCCCGTCGATGGCCTCGAGGTCGGACAGGTCGCACGGGTAGACGTGGGCGGTCCCCCCGCGCAGCTCGATCGCGGCGCAGGTCGCCTCGAGCTTGTCCTTGCCGCGGGCCACGAGGATCGGGATGCCGCCGGCCTGCGCGACCTTGAGCGCGACCGCCTGGCCGATGCCGGAGGAGGCGCCGGTGATCACCACGTGCTTGCCCTCCAGGGCCGCCCGCGCCTTCGGGTCGCGCGCGGTGGCGGTGTCGAGGTGCTCCTCCCAGTAGCTCCACAGCAGGGCGGCGTAGGACTCGAGGTCGGGTACGGCGATCCCCGACCCGGCCAGCAGCCGCTCGGTGCGCCGGGAGTCGAAGACGGCGGTGAAGGAGCTGTGGGCGAGGACCTCGGCCGGCACGCCGAGCCGTCCGACGGTCTGGTCGAGCAGCACCTGCGCGGGTGCGGAGCGCACCACCGCGTTCAGCAGGGAGGCCGGGCGCATGGCCCGGGGGAGCAGCGGGCGCGAGGAGACCTTGGCCAGGCCCGACTCCACCGGGGTGCGGAAGGTCGGGGCGCCGGCTGCGGCCCCGAAGGCGTTGAACGCCTCGATCACCGGCTGCGGGTCGGGGTCGACGAGGTGGAAGGCCTCGCCGTCGTGACCGGGCAGGTGCGCGAGGTGGTCCATCGCGGCGGCGACGTAGTCGACGGGGACCAGGTTGGTGTGGCCCAGGTCCATCGCGGCCAGCGGCAGCCAGGAGGGCAGGGACCCGCGCAGCGCCTTGAGCGCGGGGAAGAAGTAGTACGGCCCGTCGACCTTGTCCATCACGCCGGTCTCGGAGTGGCCGACCACGATCGCCGGCCGGTAGACGCGCCACGGCACGGTCGACTCCTCGCGCACGATGCGCTCGGACTCGTACTTGGTGCGGTGGTACGGCGAGGGCAGGTGCTGGCCCTCGGCGAACATCGTCTCGTCGAAGCGGCCCTGGAAGTCGCCCGCGGCCGCCACCGACGACACCTGGTGGAAGCAACCGGCGTCCAGGTCCTGGGCGAGGCCCAGGGCGTGGCGCGTGCCGTCGACGTTCAGCGCCTGGTTGGTCGCCGCGTCGGCGGTCATGTCGTAGATCGCGGCGAGGTGGAAGACGTGCTCGATCCCGCCCGCGTGCTCGGCCACCCACGCCGGGTCGACGCCCAGGCCCTCCTGCCCCAGGTCGCCCACCACCGGCACGACGCGGTCGCTGGCCCACCCGCGTCGCAGCGTGTCGAGGCGGGCCCGGGAGCCCTCACGGACCAGGACGAAGACCTCGCCCTCGCGATGGGCGAGGAGCTCGGTGACGAGGTGACGACCGATGAACCCAGTGGCGCCGGTCACGAAGTACGACATGGGCGGAGGCTAGCGCGTCAGGGTTACTGGTCGCGCCCACCGAACATGATCTCGTCCCAGCTGGGGACCGAGGCACGACCGCGCTTCTTGGTGACCGGTCGACGCGGCGGCTCCTCGTCGTCGGCGGCGTCCTCGCCCGGGTCGGTGCCGGCCGCTGCCGGCTCGGCCGGGTCCGGGGGCAGGGTGGCCGCAGGGGCCTCGCTGCGGGCGGCCGGCTCCGCGAGCGGCTCACCGCCGTGCGCGCCCGCGGGCAGCACCTGATCACCCGAGTCGCTCGGGTCGTCCTGGCCGGCGAGGCCGGGCACCGCCGGGGTGGTCGCGGTGTCGTCGTCGTCGGTGTCGAGGTCGTCGCCGGCCGGCATCGGCTTGCCCGGGGCGGGCCCGGAGACCAGCTCGATGGCGTCGTCGCCCAGGGGGAGCTCGTCCTCGAGCGGCCCGGCGGCGCGGCGGCGCGCCCGGGCGGCGCTCAGGTCGTCGCCGGTGGCCCGCGACCCCGCCGTCGAGGAGGCGGTCGACGAGGCGGGAGCGGCCGGCGCCGCGACCTGCTCGCCCACCAGCCAGCGGGCGTCGTCGTCGTCGAGGGTGACGTAGGAACCCGGGGCGTCGTAGGTGAAGGAGGCGACCCCCTCGCGCCGGGTGGTGCGGTAGGTCCCGGTCAGGGTCCAGCGGCCGTCCTCGCGCCGCCACGCGTCCCACTCCACGGAGGAGGGGTCGACCTGCTGGGCACGCAGGTGGGCGGCGACGGCCTCACCGAGGGTGCGGGCGCCGCCGGCGGACTCCCCGCCGCGGCGCAGGGAGGACGACTGGGCGCGGTCCGCGACGTGCTGGCGCTCGGCGACGACCGGGCCGGCGAAGGCCATGATCTTGTCGACCGTGGTGTGGGCGGCCTCGGCCACCGCCTCCGGTGACTCACCGGCCCGGATCCGGGCCTGGATGTCGCGGGGACGCAGGGTTGACTCCATGGTGATCTCCAACTGGCCGAGGCGTGAGGTCTCTCCGCGCAGGGCGGCTCGTAGGCGTCCGTCGAGCGCGAGGGTGAACTCGTCCCCGGCGTCGTCGACCAGGAGCAGACGGGTCCGGTCGTCACTGAGGCCGACCAGGGTCAGCTGCGGCACGCGTCCCACCTCCCCTGGCCGGCGCGGTGGCCGGCGCGTGCTCGTCGTCGTCCCACGGTGCGCCGAGCCTACGCCAGCACGGACCCGTTCCCGCTGCGACGCGACCGGGCCGGGGCGGCCGACCCGACGTCCTCCGCGACGGGGCGGCCCCGGCCGCGGCGCCCAGGTGGGTGGCGGCGCCGCTGCCTAGGATGAGAGGTGTGACCAGCCCCGACACCGCCCCTCCCGCAGCACCCCAGGTCGAGCCCCAGGTCGAGCGCCAGGGCGAGCCCCAGGTCGAGCGCCACGTCGCCGACGTCGCGCCGTACGACGCGGTCCTCCTGGTCTCCTTCGGCGGCCCCGAGGGGCCCGACGACGTGCTCCCGTTCCTGGAGAACGTGACCCGCGGCCGCGGCATCCCGCGCGAGCGGCTGGTCGAGGTGGGGGAGCACTACTACGCCTTCGGCGGCCGCTCGCCCATCAACGACCAGAACCGGGCGTTCCTCGACGCGCTGCGCGTGGACCTCGACGAGGCCGGCATCGACCTGCCGGTCTACTGGGGCAACCGCAACTGGGACCCCTACCTGACCGACGCCCTGGCGCAGATGACCGCCGACGGCGTGACCCGGGCGGCGTGCTTCGTCACCAGCGCCTACTCGTCGTGGTCGGGCTGCCGCCAGTACCGCGAGAACCTGTACGACGCGGTGGCGGACGTCGCGGGTCGCGCTGGGCCGGACGCGCCCCGCCTGGACAAGCTGCGTCACTACTTCAACCACCCGGGGTTCGTGGACCCCGTCGTGGACGCCACGCTGGCCGCGCTGGCCGACCTCCCCGAGGAGGTCCGGGGCGGGGCCCGCATCCTGTTCGTCACCCACTCCATCCCCGACTCGATGAACGACGCCTCCGGGCCGCCGGACCAGGGCGGGGGAGCCTACGTGCGCCAGCACCTCGACGTGGCGGGCGTCGTCGCGCGCCGCGTCGCCGAGGTCACCGGCCTCGAGCGCGCCCACGAGCTGGTCTTCTGCTCCCGCTCGGGCCCGCCCCAGATGCCGTGGCTCGAGCCCGACGTCAACGACCGGATGCGCGAGCTGGCCGCTGCGGGGGAGGCCCCGGCGGTGGTGCTCGTGCCGGTCGGCTTCGTCTCCGACCACATGGAGGTCATCTACGACCTCGACACCGAGGCCCGGGAGACCGCCGACGAGCTCGGCCTGCCGATGCGCCGGGCCGGCACCGCCGGCACCGACCCCCGCTTCGTCGCCGTCGTCCGCGACCTGCTGACCGAGCGGGCCGCCGTCGAGCGCGGTGAGGACGTCGCCCGGTCGTCGGTGGGGGAGACCGGCCCGATGTGGGACGTCTGCCCGGCCGGGTGCTGCGCGAACGCGAAGGGACCGCGCCCGGCGCTCTGCGGTCGCGACGCGTGAGCCCGGCCCGGGTCGGGTCGTTGGCCGACCTGGCGCTCGAGGTCGCCCGGGAGGCGGCCGACCTGGTCCGGGACCGCGCGGCGGGCGCCACGGTCGTGGCCACCAAGAGCAGCGACGTCGACCCGGTCACCGAGGTCGACCGGGCCTGCGAGGAGCTCGTGCGCCGACGCCTGGCCCGGGCGCGCCCCGACGACGCCCTGCTGGGCGAGGAGGGCGCCGACGGCGCCGGCACCAGCGGGGTGCGCTGGATCATCGACCCGATCGACGGCACGGTGAACTTCCTGTACGGCCTGCCGCACCACGCCGTGAGCATCGCGGCGGAGGTCACCGACGACCAGGGCGTCCCGGCCGTGGTGGCCGGGGTGGTGCTCGAGGTCCCCACGGGCACCGAGTACGTCGCGCGTCCCGACGCGGCGGGCGTCGTGCGGGCCACCTGCGACGGGCGCCCCCTGCGCGTCCGCCCCCGCGCGCCGCTGTCCCAGCGTCTGGTCGCCACCGGGTTCTCCTACGACGCCGCCCTCCGGGCCCGGCAGGGCGCCGCGCTGGCCGCCCTGCTGCCGCGGGTGCGCGACGTACGGCGCCTCGGCTCCTGCGCGCTGGACCTGTGCCTGGTCGCGCGCGGCAGCCTCGACGGCTACCTGGAGGAGGGGACCTCGCTGTGGGACCACGCCGCCGCCGGCCTGGTGGCCCGGGCCGCCGGCGCCCGCCTCGAGATCACCACCGGCGTCGGCGGTCGCGACCTGGTGGTGTGCGGGCCGCAGGACGGGTTCGAGGAGCTCTGGGAGGCCGTGCACGAGACCGGGTTCGCCGCGGCAGCGGTGGCTCCCACGCTGGTGGGTCAGACGGGGGAATAGCGGGGGTCCGGGGCGCGTTGTGGGGTCGATGCCGCCGGGGGGGACGTGCGACACGTCACCCCACAGGTGACCACCTGGCGACCCCGTGAGCCCCGAGGACGGGCGATGGTGCACAATCTGCCCCGCCAGAGGGGGCGAGCAGACATCTCGAAGGGAGTGAGTGAGGGCACATGGCGACCGACTACGACGCACCGCGCAAGAACGAGGAAGACCAGTCCGAGGAGAGCATCGAAGAGCTCAAGGCGCGACGGCACGACAAGAACTCGGGCAAGGTCGACGAGGACGAGGCGGAGGCCGCCGAGTCCTTCGAGCTGCCCGGCGCAGACCTCTCCCACGAGGAGCTGGCTGTCGAGGTCAAGCCGAAGCAGGACGACGAGTTCACCTGCATGAGCTGCTTCCTGGTCCACCACCGCAGCCAGCTGGCGGACGAGAAGAAGATGATCTGCCGCGACTGCGCCTGATCGAGCACCGGTGGGCAGCCCACCGACGCCGGACGGCAACGGCCCCGGACCCCGTGCAGGGGCCGGGGCCGTCGTACGTCCCGGTGGGCCGGGGCTGGCTCAGCTGGCCGGGGTGGGGGCGTCGGGGTCGAACCGGTCCGCGCCCAGGCCCGGGGGCATGTGCCCGGTCGAGCGGGAGTAGTAGTGGGCGGCCTTGCGCGAGGCGAGCATCCGCGCGATCTGGACCAGCGTCCCGCTGAGCGCCGCCCAGGCCACCGCCTCCCAGATGTCGACGTCGGGGTCCGCGGGGTTGGCGGGCGGCTGCTTGCCGGTCGCCTTCTGCCAGGAGGTGTTCAGCGTCTTCTTCGCCACGCTGGCCGCGCCGAGCGCGGCGACCAGGGAGAAGACCGACCAGACCTTGGAGCTCTCAGATGCCATGCTCCGAGGCTATCGAGCCCGGTCCTCGCACGCCCACCCCCGCCCGGGGGCGTGCCGTCAGCCGCCGGAGGTGCTGCGGACGACCAGCGCGCGCAGCGCCGCCGCCAGCCGCTCGGGGTGCCGGGTGCTGACCAGCCAGTACGGCGCGGGGTCGCGGGGGTCCAGGACCTCCACGCGGACCGCGCGCTTGCGGTACGGGCGCAGCAGCAGGTACGCACGGGCGTCCGCGTCGCGCCCGGCGAGCAGGCGGGCGGCCTCGGCGTCCAGCGCGTCGACCCGCCCGAGGTGGTGGCCGGCGATCGAGGCCCGCCCGGCCCGGAAGGTCGTGGCCCCCACGCGCACCGGGGCGGCACCGTAGGCGACCAGCAGGCCCGCCGAGCAGCGCCAGGCACAGCCCCGCGACCCCGAACGCGACCAGGGCGGGGGTGGCGACCACCAGGGCCAGCCAGAGGCTGGCGACCAGCATCGTGCCCTGGACCCACCAGCGCAGCGGGACCCGCAGGTGCTCGTCGTGGCCGGCGGCGCCGTCGGGGCGCTGGGTCGGCGTGGGCGAGGGTGCGGTCACCACCCCAGCGTCCCACCCCGGGCCAGGGCGGGCACGCAGGACCCCGGCTAGCCTCCCGTGGTGAGCGACGACGACCACACCGACCACCACGGCCCGGGGGCCGACGTCGAGGTCGCCCTGGTGCGGCTCGACGCGGACCTGCCGCTGCCCTCCTACGCCCGCCCGGGCGACGCCGGCGCCGACCTGCGGACCACCGTCGACGTCGAGCTCGGCCCGCACGAGCGGGCGCTGGTGCCGACCGGGGTGGCGCTGGCGCTCCCGTCCGGGTTCGTCGGGCTGGTGCACCCCCGCTCGGGGCTGGCCGCCCGCCACGGGTTGTCGGTGCTGAACACGCCCGGCACCATCGACGCGGGCTACCGCGGTGAGATCAGCGTGCTCCTGGTCAACCACGACCCGAGCACGCCGCTGCGGCTGCGTCGCGGCGACAGGATCGCCCAGCTCGTCGTGCAGCGGCACGAGCGGGCCCGCTTCGTCGAGGTCGACCGGCTGCCGGACTCCGAGCGCGGCAGCGGGGGCTACGGTTCTACCGGGGGCTACGACCCCGTGTCTCGAGGAGGAGAAGAGCAGTGAGGTTCCGCCGCAAGTCCACCACCGTCGAGGGTGACCCGGCAGCCGCCGGCGAGGACGCGCCCGAGCGCGGTCCCGGCCCCTGGGACGTCGACGACCTCGGCGACGACGCGACCGAACGGGTCGACCTCGGCTCGCTGCTCCTCCAGGGCGAGCCCGGCCGTGACCTGCGCCTCCAGGTGGACGAGGCCTCGGGCGACGTCCAGTCCGTGGTGCTCGCCGGCAGCGACGGCGCGCTCGACGTCCGCGCGTTCGCAGCCTCCCGGCACGGCGACCTCTGGTCCGAGGTACGCCCCCGCATCGCCGCGGACATGGCCCGTCGCGGCGGGACCGCGACCGAGCAGGAGGGCCGCTTCGGCCCCGAGCTGGCCTGCGAGGTGCGCGTACGCACCCCGGACGGCGCGGTCGGGGTGCAGCAGTCCCGCGTGGTCGGGATCAACGGACCGCGGTGGATGCTGCGCGCGACCTTCATCGGGCGACCGGCCGTCGACGCCGAGGCCGCCGTCGCCTGGGAGGAGGTGCTCGGGCGCGTGGTCGTGCGCCGGGGCAAGAACCCGGTCCCGCCGGGCGAGCCGCTGCCCATCAAGCTGCCGGAGAACGCCCGGCGCGTGGACCGGCCGACGGCCGACCCCAAGGCTGCCCTGGCCCAGGAGCAGCCTGCGGGACGGGCCCCGCAGCCTGCCCCGCCCGCGGAGCAGCAGGCCCCGCCCGTGGAGCAGCCGGCCCCGCCCGCGTCGCAGCCGGCCGTACCTCCCGAGGTGCAGGACGCGGACGGGGACGACCGGCCGTGAGGTCGCTGCGCCGCGGGCGCGGCACCGATCGTCCCGGTCGCGTGGCCGAGGACCGGGACCGCGAGCCCGGTGAGGGCACCCGGCCCGTCGAGGCCCCGGTGCAGTCCATCGCCGACGCCCCGGACCGGGTGCCGGTCTGCCTCGAGGGGAACCTGCGGATGATCACGTTGCGACCGCGCGGGGGCGTGCCTGCCCTGGAGGCCGAGCTGGCCGACGGGACCGGGTCCCTGACCGTGGTGTGGCTGGGCCGCCGGCACATCACCGGGGTGCACGCCGGGCGCTCCCTGCGCGTGCGCGGCCGGGTCGGGCAGCACGCCGGCGTGCGCACGATGTACAACCCGCGCTACGAGCTCCTGCCGTGAGCGGACAGCTGGACGGAGCGGCCGTCCCGCCGCGACCGGCCCGCGTGGGGGTCGACTCGGTCGAGGCGATGGTCCGCGCCCAGATGGCCCGCGCGCTCGGCGGTCGCCGCGGGATGCTCGAGGCCGGCCTGCCCGGGGCGCTGTTCACGATCATCTGGCTGAGCACCAAGGAGCTGCCGGTCGCGCTGGGCGCGAGCATCGCGGTCACGGTGGTGATGCTCGTCGTCCGCCTCGTCCAGCGCTCGACGGTCCAGTTCGTGCTGAACGCCCTGGTCGCGATCGGCATCGGCTACCTCTTCGTCCGGATCGCGGCCGCGGGGGGCGGCAGCGAGTCCGAGCAGGCGCTGGCCTTCTTCCTGCCGGGGATCCTGATCTCGACCGGCTACACCGTGGTGATGGCGACGTCCTGCCTGACCGGCTGGCCGTTCGTCGGGTTCCTGCTCGGCAGCGTCACCGGCGACCCCACCGCCTGGCACGCCGACCGCCAGGTCGTGGCCCTGTGCACCCGGTTGACCTGGATCTTCCTGCTCCCCGGCGCCGTCGGGGCGGGGCTCCAGGGCCCGGTCTGGCTGGCGGGGTGGTCGGGGATGATCGACATCGACCTGGCCGTCCTGCTGCTGGGGGTGCTCCGCCTCGGCCTGGGCTGGCCGCTGCGGATCCTGTCCTGGAGCGCGATGATCTGGGTCCTCACCCGCGACCGGACGCCGCTGGAGCAGGCGACCGGGTCTCCGGCCACCTGACCGGGCCCAGCCCGCCGGCAGCCCGCCTGCACCCCGTCGGACGTCCTAGGCCTGGCCCGCGGACCGCCGGGCGCCGCCGGCCGGGTGGTTGACCGGTGCCAGCAGCCGTTCGAGCTCGTCCTCGCCGGTGTCCGGCACCACGAACAGCAGCTCGTCCCCGGCCTCGACCGGCTGCTCGGCGTCGGGGACGTAGACCTGCCCGTCCCGCAGGATGGTGACCAGGGCGCAGTTGTCGGGCAGCGGGATCAGGCCGACCTGCTTGCCGACGTAGGGGGAGTCCGTCGGCAGCGTCATCTCGACCAGGTTGGCGTTGCCCTGGCGGAAGGTGAACAGCCGCACCAGGTCGCCGATGGTCACGGCCTCCTCGACCAGGGCCGACATGATCCGCGGCGTCGACACGTTCACGTCGACCCCCCAGGCCTCGCTGAAGAGCCACTCGTTGTTCGGGTGGTTGACCCGGCCGACGGTGCGCGGCACCCCGAACTCGGTCTTGGCCAGCAGCGAGGTGACCAGGTTCGCCTTGTCGTCGCCGGTCGCGGCGATCACGACGTCGCACCGGTCCAGCCGGGCCTCCTCCAGCGACGACAGCTCGCAGCAGTCCGCGAGCAGCCACTCGGCGTCCGGCACCCGCTCGGGCCGGATCGCGGAGGCGTACTTGTCGATCAGCAGGACCTCGTGGCCGTTGCCGATCAGCTCCCGGGCGATGGAGCGCCCGACGGCGCCCGCTCCGGCGATGGCGACCCTCATGGCTGGTTCCTCACTCCTGATCGGGTCCGCGCTCGATGACGCGGTAGGCGTGCTGGGCGTTCTCCTCGCGGATGACGAGGTGGAGCAGGTCGCCCTCCTGGACGACGGAGTCCGTCGTGGGCAGGACGCCCTCGCCCAGCCGGTCCAGCCACGCGATCCGGCAGCCGGACTGCTCCTCCAGGTCGCGGGTCCGCGTGCCGACCCAGCTCTCGGGCACCGGGACGTGGTCCACCCGGATCGTGCCGGAGGGGTCGCGGAAGTCCGGCTCGGCGCCCGCGGGCACCAGCCGACGCAGGACCTGGTCGGCGGTCCACTTGACCGTGGCGACGGTGGTGATGCCGAGGCGCTGGTAGACCTCGGCGCGGCCGGGGTCGTAGATCCGGGCGACGACCTTCTCGATGCCGAACGTCTCGCGGGCCACCCGGGCGGCGATGATGTTGGAGTTGTCACCGGAGCTGACGGCGGCGAACGCGTCGGCGCGGCGGATGCCCGCCTTCTCCAGCACCTCCTGGTCGAAGCCCACCCCGGCGACCTTGTCGCCGTTGAAGCCCGGCCCGAGGCGTCGGAACGCGTCCGGCTCGCTGTCGATGACGGCGACGGTGTGGTTCCGGTCCTCGAGGCTGCGCGCCAAGGTCGAGCCGACCCGGCCGCAACCCATGATCACGACATGCACCCGAGCACCGTATCCCGCACGGGGCCCGACCGGTGCGCGGTGCCGTAACCTTCCCGACCGTGGGTGTCCGCAACGTGTCCAAGCGCATCCTCCTGGGACGCAAGCTGCGCAGCTCGCAGCTCGGCGAGACGCTGCTGCCGAAGAAGATCGCCCTGCCGGTCTTCGCCAGCGACGCCCTGTCCTCGGTCGCCTACGCCCCCGACGAGATCTTCATCATGCTGTCCCTGGCCGGCGTCTCGGCCTACACCTGGTCGTGGAAGGTCGGCATCGCGGTCGCGGTGATCCTGACCGCGGTGGTCGCCTCCTACCGCCAGACCGTGCACGCCTACCCCAGCGGGGGCGGGGACTACGAGGTCGCCAGCGTCAACCTCGGCCGCAGCGCCGGCATCACGGTGGCCTCCGCGCTGCTGGTCGACTACGTGCTGACGGTCGCGGTCTCCATCTCGGCCGGCGCGCAGTACGCCGCCGCGGCGCTGCCGTTCCTCGCCGGGCACGAGCCGCTCGCAGCCAGCACCATGGTGGTCGTGCTGATGGCGGTGAACCTGCGGGGCATCCGCGAGTCCGGGACGCTCTTCGCGGTGCCGACCTACCTCTTCATGGTGGCGGTGCTCGGCATGTGCGGCATCGGCCTGCTCCAGATGGTGACCGGGAACCTGCCCGAGGTGGCCAGCGCCGACCTGACGATCCTGCCCGACCCCGGCTTCGACGGCGCGCTGACCACGGTGGGCCTGCTGATCCTGCTCGCCCGGGCGTTCTCGTCGGGCTGCGCGGCGCTGACCGGCGTCGAGGCGATCAGCAACGGGGTGCCGGCCTTCCGCAAGCCCAAGAGCCGCAACGCCGCGACCACGCTGCTCCTGCTCGGGCTGATCGCGATCACGATGATGATGAGCGTGATCGTGCTGGCCCAGCAGATGGGTGTGCGCTACGTCGACCCCACCGAGATCGACCGCCTGGTGCAGGCCGACGGCGACCCGGTCCCCGCGGACTTCCGCCAGGACGCGCTGATGGCCCAGATCGCGGAGGGCATCTTCCGCGACTTCCCGCCGGGCTTCTACTTCGTGGTGGTGATGACCGGGCTGATCCTGGTCCTGGCCGCGAACACCGCCTTCAACGGCTTCCCGGTGCTCGGCTCGATCCTGGCCCAGGACGGCTTCGCGCCGCGGGCGCTGGGCTCCCGGGGCGACCGGCTGGCCTTCTCGAACGGCATCGTGTTCCTGGCCGCGATGGCGATCGTGCTGATCCTGGCCTTCGACGCCCAGCCGACCCGGCTGATCCAGCTCTACATCGTGGGCGTCTTCGTCTCCTTCAACCTCAGCCAGCTCGGGATGATCCGGCACTGGACCCGGCTGCTGCGCACGGAGCGCGACCCCGCCGCCCGGCGCCGGATGCTCCGCTCCCGGGTGATCAACACGGTCGGGCTCTCCCTCACCGCAGTGGTGCTGGTGATCATCCTGGTCACCAAGTTCCTCGAGGGCGCCTGGATCACGCTGCTGGCGATGGGGCTCTTCTTCACCCTGATGCGCAAGATCCGCGGCCACTACGACAGCGTCGCCGACGAGCTGGCCGCCGAGGAGACCGACAAGGTGCTGCCCACCCGGGTGCACGCGATCGTGCTGGTCTCGAAGCTGCACAAGCCGACGCTGCGCGCCCTGGCCTTCGCCAAGGCCACCCGGCCCAACGTGCTGGAGGGGGTCTACGTCTCCAGCGACGCACGGGAGACCGCCGTGCTCCTGGCGGCGTGGGAGCAGCGGAACTTCGGGGTGCCGCTGAAGGTGCTGCACTCGCCCTACCGCGAGCTGGTCAAGCCGATCGTCGAGTACGCCACCGAGATCCGTCGGGCGAACCCGCGCGGCGTGGTCGCGGTCTACATCCCCGAGTACGTCGTGGGGCGCTGGTGGGAGCAGCTGCTGCACAACCAGACCGCGCTGCGGCTCAAGGGCCGGCTGCTGTTCGCGCCCGGCGTCATGGTCATCTCGGTGCCCTACCAGCTGCAGTCCTCGCGGATCGCACGGGAGAAGGTCATGCGCGAGGGCAAGCGCGTGCAGCCCGGCGACCTCCGCCGCGGGCGCGCCGACGAGCCGTCGCGCCGATGAGCGGGCCGGACCGCCGCCGGGGACGTCGCCCCGGGACCCGTACGGGCGCCCGTCCCGCGCGGGCCCGCACGCCGAAGGGGCGGGTCCGGGTGGGGGAGCGGTTCGAGGCCGAGGTCGGCCCGGTCGCCCACGGCGGGCACTGCGTGGCCCGCCTCGACGCGCGCGCCGGCGAGGACGCCGGCCGGGTCGTCTTCGTGCGGCACGCCCTGCCCGGTGAGCAGGTGGTCCTCGTGGTCACCGAGGGCTCCGACGGCGACCGCTTCTGGCGCGGCGACGCCGTGGAGGTGGTCGTGGCGTCGGCCGACCGGGTCGAGGCGCCGTGCCCGTACGCCGGGCCCGGCCGCTGCGGCGGCTGCGACCTCCAGCACGTGGCGCTCCCGGCCCAGCGCGACCTCAAGGCGGCCGTGGTGCGCGAGCAGCTGGCGCGCCTGGCCGGTCTCGACGTGGCGGTGGAGGTCGAGGCGGTGCCGGGTGACGACGAGGGGCTGCGCTGGCGCACCCGGCACCACTACGTCGACCTCCCCGGCGGTCGCCGCGGCATGCGGGTGCACCGCTCGCACGACGTCGTCGAGGTGGCCGACTGCCTCCTCGACGCGCACCGCACCCCGTCGTACGACGTCGGGCCGCACACGTTCGCCGTGGCCGACGGCGGGTTCTGGCAGGTGCATCCCGGGGCTCCGGGCGTGCTGGTCGAGTCGGTGCTGGCCGCGCTGGCACCACGGCCGGGGGAGCGGGCGCTGGACCTGTACGCCGGGGTCGGCCTGTTCGGCAGGTTCCTGGCCGACGCGGTCGGCGACACCGAGCTGGTGAGCCTGGTCGAGGCCGACGCGGAGGCGGCGCGGCTGTCGGCCGACAACGTGCCGGGCGCCGAGGTCCACCACGGCCCGGTCGAGCAGGTCCTGGCCTCCGGCGTGGTGCCCGCGGTCGACCTGGTCGTCCTGGACCCGCCGCGCACCGGCGCGCGGCGCGTGGTGGTGGAGCAGGTCGTCGCCCGGGGTCCGCGCGCGGTCGCCTACGTCGCCTGCGACCCGGCCGCCCTGGCCCGCGACGTCGCGACCTTCGCCGAGCTGGGGTACGAGCTGCGCAGCCTCCGCGCCCTCGACCTGTTCCCGATGACGCACCACGTCGAGTGCGTCGCTTTGCTGACGAAAACCGGCTCTGACCTGCGGTGATGCAAGTCGGGGTGTTGGCGCCGACCTCGAAAATCCGGGCTTAGGGCGCACTTTGGGCGCACTTTGAGTTTGCGACCGCCCCGCTGCCGGGCGTGGAGACCCCTGAGAACGCGAAGAACGGCCCGTAGGCCGACGCGTAGTGCGAAGAGGGCTCACGGGCCGTTCGGAGGACCTGACGGGCTCTCAGAGCCCGATTGCGGGATCGTCGGTGGGCTCAGTCCGAGGAGCAAGCCGCTCCGTCGCGGCGCGGTAGTCCGGCACCACGAGCCGGCGGTTGATGTAGTGCCGCTCGGTGACCGTCTTGGACGTGTGGCCGAGCTGATCCTTGGCGGCGTCGGCGTCGTAGACCTCGTCGATCTCGGTCGCCACCGTCCGACGGAAGGAGTGCGGCGAGACGTCGCGGAGCGCGGCGATGTCGGCGTACTCGTCGAGCTGGCGGATGTGCCACAGCCGACTCTGGACGTTGCCGGGGAAGTGCCAGGTTCCGTTGCGACTGGCGAAGACTGCGTCGATGTCGTTCGGTGGCTGCTCCAGCTTGCGTCGGCGCAGGAGGGCAACGGCCCAGTCGGGGAGCGCGATGGGGCGGATCGCGGCGTGGGTCTTGCCGTAGTTGACCCGCTTGCCCTTGGAGGTGATCTGGCCGTTGACCATGAGCCACGGGAACCAGGTCTCGTCGTCGCGGCGCGCGGGAGGGGCGGTCAACTCGATGTCGGACCAGCGCAGGGCGAGCAGTTCACCGATCCGCATGCCGGTGGCGATGAGCATGTCGACGATGTCCGGGAGGTCGACACTCTTGGGGCCATTGCGCCGCTCGGCGTTCGCCCACTCACGGATGGCGGCACGCACCGCGTCGAGGTCCTCGACCGCCACCGGCTTCTTCTTGACCTTCGGCACAGGGACTGACGGGACGGCTGTCGCCGGGTTGCCGTTGAGCGCCTCGTGGAAGATCGCCATGTTGAAGGCCCGCACCAGGACGCTGCGAATCCGCTTGCGCATGTCCGCTGAGACTCCGGCGCTGTCCAGAGCCGCCTGGATGATGACGGGCCGAACGTGTCGCAACTGGTAGGCCCCCAGAGGGTGCTCGGTCTTGTCGCTGTCGAGCACCCAACGCAGGTGATAGCGGTAACGCTCCAGGGTCTCCGAGTTGGGACTGCCGTCGGCCTTTTCCATCTTGGCGAACCAGAGGTCAAGCAGTTCCTGGACCGTGTCGTCGGGAGCGATGGCGCCATCGCCGAACGTGCCGGTGTGCTCGACGAAGAATGCCTTGAGGTTGGCCCTCGCCTTGTTCTTCGTTTCGCCGCTCTTGCGGTACTCGCGGACGACGCCGTCGACATCGCAGTAGCGGGCACGAGCCAGCCACGTCCCGTTGGCACGTTGTGTGCAGTTGATGTCGCCGTAGGTGCCGACCACCAACTTCTGTCGGGCCATTTCTCGTTCCTTTCGTGTACCTGATCCCCGTCAGGGCTGCGCTGTCCGGAGGGCTCCACCCCGCACCCGGCTTGCGCGGCTGCGGCTCCGAACCTGCCTGCCGCCATCCGAGGCGGGGTCGGCGCCTTCGTTGTCGTCGCCGAGTGCGAACGACTCCTCGTGATCCCGGAGCCACCGGTCGAGCTCGGACAGGCGGTACTTGAGCCTGCCGCCCGCCTTCACTGCGCGTGGGCCATAGCCGGGACGACGGACCCGCCAGGTCAGCAGCGTGGCCTTCGGGACGCCGAGATAGCCACAGGCGTCCTCGGTGTTGAGGAAGGGGTCTTGGGGAAGCGGGACGACGAGGGCCAAGGGCATCTCCTTGTCGCCGCTGCTCGCGGTGGACGGGGTGTCAGATCGACGGGACATCTGGGCTCGCTCCTCTCGGTGGTGGCCGGTGGTGCAGCGCGGCCTCGAAGTCGAGGCGGCTTTGCGCTGCACCTTTCGGCGCCTTTCGTTGGATAGGTGTGGGCCGCAGGTCGCTGCGCACGATTGCGAGCAGCTCGGTCTGCACGGGCGAGGTGATGGGCACGAACTTCTGCCGGGTGACGCGGACGAGTTCGCCGTTGTGGTCGTCGAGTCCGGGGACGTTGATGCGCTGGAAGTAGAGGCGCTGGGCGACGCCGTGCTCGATGACGTTGCAGATCCGGTCGTCGATGCCCGCGCTGACCCGCTGGAGCCGTCGGGCCTGCGGGGGATCGGAGAGTCCGTCTCGGCCGAGCTTCTCCATGCGGACGGCCGCGACCGAGCCTTGGCCGGCGGCGGGTCCGCCGTTGCCGACCATGCCGCCGAGGTCACGGGTCTCGTGGACGAGTCGCCCGTAGGTCTCAGCACGCCGCTCCCACCGGACCGCGACGGTCGGGTCGACGGTTTGGAGTCGGCGGGCGGCTTCGCGGGAGACGATGCGTTGGGAGTCGAGCACGACACGCAGGTTGTGGGCGGTGGGGAACGTTCCGAGGTGGATGAGCAGGTTGTGCTGGGCCTGGAGTACGCCGGTGATGCCGGGCAGCCCGGGTCCTTCGATCAGCGTTGGTTCGGGCCGCCATCCGCGAAGGTCGACGGTGTAGTCCGGCTCGCCGTATCCCGGCCCATGTCGCGCACGTCTCGGCCGCACGTCCAAGGCGGCCCGGCTCCTTGAGTGGCTGCCAGCCGGGGATGTTGGCGTAGCGACGGTCGAGGCTGACGACCGCACGCACCACGTCGGCGGCGTCCTTGATGACGGTCAGGCACTGGGCTTCGGACAGACGGCCGTACCCGACGCCGTTGGCGAAGTCGTGCTCGCCGAGCACGCAGGCACGAGCCGCCTGACGCCAAGTGTCGACGAGCGCGAACGGCTGCTCGGTGACCAGCTCGTCCATCGTCGGCAGGTTGACCTCGATCGCGCCGAGAGTGGCTTCCAGGCGATAGCGCAGCTCCTCGGCAGGGCCACGGGTGCGGCCGGTGCTTCCTTCGAGGTTGATGCGCGGGTTGGCGGCACGCATCGCCTGGTGGCTCCAGACGAGTACGGCGTAGCGGTAGCGCGCGATCTGCTCACCGATCACCTTCCGCTCATCGGGCAGTCGTGGTCTCGGGGACCGTGTGCAGGCCGGCGCCGCCGATGCGTTGCTGGATGCGGTGCTGGCGCAGCAGTTCACCCAGGGCGTCGCGGAGCATCCCGCTGGTCTCGCCGTACATCAGGGCGCATCCAGTTCTCGGGCGGCCCACAGCATGTCGAGGACGAGCTCGACGGTCAGGGAGTCGATGCCGTGCCTGACGAGGTCCTCGATGGCCGACTCGGCGACCTCGAAGAGCACGTCGCGGTCGGTGACCGGGACCGGGCTGATGCCGGGGATGTAGTCGCCGTGGATGAAGTCGATCTGGAGCAGCACGCGGTCGTACTCGATCGACGCATCGGTCGTGAGCGCGGCGTCGGCCAGGGCGGCGACGTAGGAGCGGGCCTCGGCGAGGGTCACCGCGTGGGCGAGCAGCATGGGTGAGTCCTTTCGAGGCGGAGATGGTCGGCATGTCTTTCACCGTGGAGCGGTCGAGCGGGTACGCCGAGCACGAGTGGTCGTGGCTGTGGACAAGCCGGTGGAAAGTGCCGCTGTGTACGGGAGCGCGGCTACGCAGGCGAACGCGGACCGCGTCCTCGATCGCTCGGCGGGCGGCGAGGTCCTCGGCGACGAACGCGGCGAAGTCGGCGTCGCGGTCGACGATCTCGACCTCCGGCGCGGGCTCGTACGGCGGCTTCGCCGGGCCACGCGGTCTGCCTGGTCGGCCGGTCACGGTCCAGCCGCGTACCGCTACAGGGACACCCACTCGCGGAGCCGGTTGCGGGCCTCGGCGAAGTCGCGATGCCACGCCGAGCGGTGCTGACGGGCGAGCCTTCGGGGTCGTAGGCGTTGAGCCAGTGGGTGTGGAGCGCAGAGAGTTCCCAGATCAGCTCGTCGTGGCGATGCCACAACGGTGGGACCACCGTCGGCGGGAGGCCGTAGGTGTGGCGCAGCCAGTTCACCCACGCGTCGAGGTCGTGCCACTCGTCGAATGCCTCGTCCGCGGTCAGGAGGTTCCAGTTGATCGGGCGCAGCGGGCGCTCATCGTCGAAGTCGGCGGTCCCGAAGACAGCGTCGGGACCGCCGAACTCCTCGAACGAGTCGCCGCCCTCGAACTCCAGCGTCTGCTGGCCGGATTCGACGTCGGTGCTCATCGCGGTGGCCTTCAGATGCTGACGGCCTGGGCCGGCTCGTTGACCACGTTCATCTCGTTGGTCGGCGGGTCGGGCTGCTTGGCCGGGTTGCGGTCCACGACGTAGCGGGTGCGGGCGCAGTCGTGTCCGATCCGGCGGGCGACGAACTGCTCGCGGATCTCGCTGGGACCGCCGGGTCGCTCCTGCTCGTACTCGTGGATGTAGCCGGAAGCGACGATCTGGTCGCCCGGCTTGAACCGCGGGTAGGCCCGCTCGGCCGCACGGTCGAACAGGACCATGTCGCAGAAGACGGGGTCGAGCTTGGTGAACGACCCGTCGACCTCCTTGCGGTGCTGCTCGATGCCGACCCGGCAGAAGAACCGGGCGTGCCCCTTGCCGGTGAACGTGAGCTCGGGCGCGGTCGCGATGAACCCGTGGAGGCTCATCTGGGTGGGAATCGTCATCGTCTGACTCCTGACGTCGGGCGGTGCCCGGATGGCATCCGCTCTCAGGAGTCAGGTGTGCAGCGGCGACGATCTGCCTGGATGGTTACGCTCGTTGCCGATGAAGAGCAGTGGTCGTGGCCGCGCACAGAGCGACGAGTTCTACGTCGTCGATCTTTGTGACGAGGCGTTGGGAGAGGCGGGCCTACGCCAACACAGGTTCCCGTGGCTTCTTGGTGACCCGTCTCCGAAAACTGGGAGAGCAACCGCACTTCCGGTGGATGCCTACTGGCCCAGTCGCAGCCTCGTTGTCGAGTTCTACGAGCGGCAGCACACCGAGGCGGTCGCGTTCTTCGACAAGCCCGACAGGATCACGGTCTCGGGCGTGCCTCGCGGTGAACAGCGAGCGCTGTATGACGAGCGGCGCCGTCAGCTCATTCCTCAGCACGGCCTCCGGCTGGTGGTGATATCCCTGGAAGCCTTTGAGAACAAGCGCGGCAAGATCGTTCGCAATCACGACCGCGACCTGGATGCGGTCGCCAGACTGCTTTCCTAGCGGCGGCGGAGTGCCGCTTCGACCTGGGTTCGTTGATCGCGGAGTCGCTCGGCTTCCTTGCGAGCCGTCCAAGGACGTAGGTCGGTGACCAGCGGCGGGGCGCTGCGGAGCAGTACGAGAGCGGTGCCGAATGGCAGGGTGCGAATCACCTCTGGCGGCATCACCGGCACTCGTCGCACGGAGCGTTGGAGCGACCGGGAGCCGTAGTCGCCGACGGAGACGGTGTCGGTCTTCTCGTCGCGCTCGCCGATCAGGGCGGAGAGGTCTTGGAGGTCCTTCGCCGA
>CAWAGJ010000003.1:0-973192 GCA_963781475.1 uncultured Actinomycetota bacterium
AAGAGTCGCTCCCAGCTGGGCTCGTGAAGCGGAGCATCTCCGATCGTGGGCGCGTTCGGCAGCGGATGGGATCTCTCGTCGGTGGCGCCATGCGAGAGACCGTACTTTCCGGCGCCGACAGTCTGGCTGGCCAAAGCTGTCATCAAAGCAGTTTATACCCCGTCGCCCGCTTGCGGATCAGTCCGGGGCGTGCGGCTAGCGGTAGGAGTGCTCGCGGTCCAGCGCTCCCAAACACGTCGAGGTGTGGCCGACCCCGCCCAATCGAAGGAGGGCACTCGTCAGCGCGCGCACCGGTCCCCGAATAATGGCTCACGGTCGGAGTTGGCGAGCCCCCGGCCGGCCAACAGGAGCCGTCTGCCTCAGCGTGCAGGAGTGGAGCCTAACGTCGCAGCCTCTGTTGTTTGCGGCGCTCCATTGCCCGATTTGAACGGCCTCGCGCTGCTAGTCAGGAGTGCCCCGTCGCCAAAACGCGAGCGCGCCAGGCTCCTGCCGGCAGGCCACCGCGACCTCCCCCTGGAACACGTGGTCCACCGCCCGAGCTGTCACCGCCGACGCGCCGCCGATCTCGGAGCGCATCGGCTCGTGGTCGTGATCGGTCGCGTCGTGGTTGTGGACGTGCAGGTTCTCGTCGGTGAACAGCGCGAACTCTTCATCGGAGTTGACCGTCGCGCGGGGAGGGAGGTCTCCCACGTACCAGGAAACGATGCACCCCGCCGGCGTCACCTCCACGTTTATGTTGGGCGCGGGGAGGTTGGGACCACGGGCTTGATCCTTGGCAGGAGCCCGTGTAGTCGAGGGCGTAGGGCTTCAAGTCGCCGACTTCGCCGGGAGCATCCGGCAGCATCTGGAACGGCCTGAACTGGCCCCCGTGGTCGCAATAGTCCGTGTCCGATGCCATCAGCACCGAGACGTCGGGCGGGAACGCTACCTGAACGCGGACGTTCTCGAGGTAGCGGTCCGACTCGTTGCGGATCACGAACGTGCCGTGGTCGAGGGTATGGCGCAAGAACTCTGTGACGACGCCGTCCGACGCCTCGCGGCATTCCTCCTGCCACTGCTCCACGTCAGCGCGGAACTGCTGAGGGCTGCGCCGGTCGGGACGACCCGACGTCTGCTCAACATTGCCTGGATGCTGCTGCTATACGGACTCCTCGGACCGGCGCCGGGATGCTGTCCATGATTGGTCTGCCTCTCCGCCTCCACCATGCCCTCGATGAGCTCGCGGACATTGGCGCGGCTGGTCCGGTCGAAACCCCCGGCATACGGACACGCTTACCTGCGCACCGGTGTGGGGAGCCTTAGCGCGTCGGCGCTCTAGATTGGCTAGGTCGTGGCGAGTCGCTGGCCGGGTCTGACCTGGGACTCGGACCAGCACCTCACCGTCGCGGACGGCCAGCTTGGACGAGTCGTCGGAGTAGTCCTTACGGCATGCGTGAATGCGATCTCCCCACTGCGGAGCATCGACGATCACCGCCAGCACGAGTCCGTCCGTGTGGTTGATGAACTGGTGGTCCCACGTCGGGCCCTCCTCACCGACGTACTGTTCGACCAAAATCACGGAGCACCGCCGCGTCCACGGCCACCGCCCCACGAGGTTTTGCGACTCGTCGATGCCGACGAACACCACGCCTGACCCGCCCAGGTGCTTCTCGGCGAGATCGGGCATGCGGTTGGCCATGCCAAGGATGGCTCGGCTCACCACGACAGCGGATCGCCTGCGGTCCTGCCGCCCGGTGAACGACAGCGCGCCCTTCAACTCCAAGTAGTCGACCTCCGACAGGTCGCCCAGCGCCAATGCGTAGTTGACGAGGGCGACCCAGCCGCCGGTGCCGGCGGGCAAGCGAGAGAGGTCAGCGTGCATACGACAATTCTTCCCCACGCCGCCGACCACCGCAGGAGCCAGATTGTGCCCTGTGGACGAGGACGGCAGGCGGAGCGACGTGATCAGCGGCCGCCGTCCGCTCTCGCACGCGGCGCCCCGGCACGTCGGCATGAGCGTGCGGTCCGGCACGAGTTCCTGCAGGTCCCCGGATGGGGATCGTCATTCGGGACCGTTGGAGTGGCGTCTTTCCACCGCCTGTGGGCGTGCCCGCACGGCCTCATGCTCTCGCCCATGAGATGCACCTCGACCGTCGCGATGGCTACGCCCGCGCCACCAACCCCGAATCCGGCTTGTAACGTGCTCAGCGCGGGAGCGGGGTGTCGGTGATGGTGGTGCCGGGGTCGAGCGGCTCGCTCAGCGTGGTCGAAGGAGCCGGCGCCTCCTCGCGAGCACCGGCACGTGCGTCGACCAGCACATCGGGCGGGACGTGCTTCTCGAGGTAGCGCCGTCCGGCGCGGGTTGCCGGGTGCATGGCAGCCGCCGCGACGCCGACGATGGCGGCGATCGTGAGCCAGCCGAACGCGCCCCACTCCATCGCAAGGAAACCGTAGACCGCTGGCGCCCAGAACCGGCCGAGCGTGTTGCCGAGCTCGGAGACGCCCTGGTAGTCCCCTCGCCTGCGGGGATCCATCAACTCGGCCTCAAAGGTCCACCCGGAGGCGGAGAGGTAGAGCTCGGCCCACGTCAGGACGATGTGGCCGATGAAGAACAAGACCACGGTGACCCAGCCGACGGTCTCGTGGGTGGCAAGCGTGACCACGCAGGTGAGGGCGAAGAAGACCGCGGAGAGACGCACCGCGCGCAGCGCGGTGTCGATGTCGCGGATGCCGCGCGAGGTTACGCGGGGCAGCACAATGCACATCAAGGTGTTAGTGGCGAAGAGCACCGCCACGAGTTCGTGGGGAGCGTCGGTCTCGATAACCAGCCAGAGGGGGATCACCGTGTGCAGCAGAACCTGGTTGGACCACAGCACACCAGTTAAGAAGGTCACCACGAACCAGCTGCGGTTGCGAATGGCCGGCGGCCCCTCTGGCCGCTGGCGAGGTTCATCCGTACGAACGTCATGGGAGGCGTCTGGGAGCCGAAGGATGGCTACCGCGTTGACCATGAAGAGGACCCCGGTGAGGACCGGGGCCCAGCGCAGCACATCGGGACCAAAGGCGATGGCGCCGCCTCCCAAGAACGCCCCGACACTGAAGCCCACGTTGAGCGCGGAATACATGTACGCCCGGGACTCGACGCGCTCACCGGGTGGCAGTACGTCGAGGACGTACGCGCCGTGAGCGGCACCGCCTAGGCTTCCAGCTACTTCCATCACCACCGCAAGCGCGATGAACTGCGCGAAGCTGTCGATGAACGGCCAGGCCAGGAACAACGCCCCCTGGAGGACAGCGCTCAGCGACCACATGCGCTTGGGGCCGAAGTGGTCGACGAGCTTCCCGGCCGGTACGGCGACGAGGAAACTGGCGGCCGCCGCCACCGTGAGCCCGATGCCGACCTGTCCCAGCGACAGCCCCAAGATGATGCCGAAGTAGACAGCGGACCCTGCCAGAAAAGCGCCCTCGCCCGTGGCGAAGAGCAGCGACTGCATCGACAGGCGGCCGGCCAGTGAGGACGGCGGAGCGGCGTAATTGCGCAGCGCGGTGAGCATCGCGGCCCATACTCCCCTGCAGCACGAGAACCCGCCGCTCATTTATCGACAGCTGCGATCCGACTGGCGCCCGGGGTGACCGCCCCGGCGGTGCGATGAGTTCCCCCTCCGGGTCGGCCAGCACGAGCCCGGCCCCGTCGGCACGGAACGCAACTATCGTCTGCGGACCGTGCCAGTCTGGGTCTGCATCGTTCTGCCGCGAGTGGGCTGGAGTCCTGCAGCCGTTCAAGCCGTTCTTCCCGAAGGCCCGGCTCGGGTCCTACCCTGAGCAGATGCTCGACCTGGGCGGAATCGACGTTGAGGAGATCGCCACCGCGCTGGCGGATCAAACCGACTACGAACACCGATGGCTGATCGACCCGCGCACCGGTGAGGTGGCGTTCTGGACTAGCGACACCGGCATCGACGGGCAGAACCCCATCGAGATCGACGAGCTGGATCTCATTCCCATCGACCCTCTCCCCTCCTACGTCTGGTACGAGGACATGGCCGACTTCGCTGACGGCATCAGGGACAACGCCGCCAGCCGACGACTGGCCCAGTCTCTCCAGGGGCGGGGAGCGTTCAGGCGCTTTAGGAACCAGCTCTACGAACACCACCCCGGACTGGTTGCGCCGTGGCACGCCTTTCGTGACGTTCGAGCCCAGCGCCGCGCCGTCGAGTACCTGCTTGACCAAGGACTCATCGTCGCCAGCGCTGCGCAGCAGTTCGCGACCGACCACCCCGATCCCGACCTGCCTTGAAGGCAGCCCGCTGGATGGCGCTCGAGGAACACCCGACTGCTGCCCCGGGAGCAACGCGCATCACTGCGCCGTGTTAGTTCTCGCGGCCGTGCGGACGAGGGTGACCAGCTTCCGTTGAAGTTCGGCGCTCGCCCCTCGCTCTGGCCGAGGCTCAGAAGACCGTCCAGTCGGAGTACGTGGTGAACGCATCCAGCGCGGCCAACCCGGCCGCCGAGCTGCCCGACGGGCCGAGCGCGGGACTCCACACGCAGACCACACCCCGATCGGGGGTGACGGCCAGGATGCCGCCACCGACGCCACTCTTGGCCGGCAGTCCGACTCGGTAGGCGAACTCGCCGGCCGAGTCGTACGTACCGCACGTGAGCATCACGGCATTGACCCGCTTGGTCTGCCGCGCACTGAGCAGACGCGTTGCGTCTGAGAGAACCCCGTCGCGGGCGAGGAACAGCCCGGCAAGCGCCAGCTCGCGGCAGGTCATCGAGAGAGCGCACTGTGCGACGTAATGGTCGATCACCTGGTCAACCGGACACTCCAGGTTCCCGTAGCTGGCAAGCAGGTGCGCGAGTGCCGTGGTGCGGTGGCCGGCCGCGAGCTCCGAACTGGCCACCTCAGGGTCACTGCGCACGTCGGCGCGGCCGCTCTCCTTGCGCATCAGGTCGCGAAGGGCGCCGTACGCGTCGCCGGTCAGCGAGTGCAGCCGGTCGGTGACGACGAGCGCCCCGGCGTTGATGAACGGGTTGCGCGGACGCCCCGCCTCCTGGTCGAGCTGGAGCAGGCTGTTGAACGGGTTGCCCGACGGTTCGCGAGACACCCGTTCCCAGATGCCTTCTCCCTCGGCTGCGACGACCAACGCCAGCGTGAAGACCTTGCTGATGCTCTGCACCGAGAAGCGCACGTCGGCGTCACCGATGACGTGCACCTGGCCGTCGCAGGAGGCGATCGCCATCCCGAACTGCTGTGGATCCACCGCCGCGAGGCTAGGGATGTAGTCGGCCAGCTGGCCGCGGCCCACTTCGGGAGCGGCGGCCTCCTGAGCACGCAGCAGGGCATCCATGATGTGCACGTCACCATCGTCGCGCAGTAGACCGCCCCGCGGTCGTGCCGGGCTCCACACGCCGACCGTGGGGCACAGCCCATCGATCCCCAGGACCGACGATCCACCCATGAAGTGATCCGCGATGAGCGTCGTGGGCGCGCCAGCATGCGCCTCGAAGTGCGTCACTTCGCCGCCTCCGCGTCAGGTCGAGGCGCCCACACACGTGCCGCGACGGTCGGCAACACGCGTCGCTCGTGTAGGCCAGTGACGTGCGCTGGCGTCAGCGCCGGTCCGGCTGTCGGGTGGCGCGGTCCTGCCGCGAGAGGACGAGGTCGAGAACGGCACGGGTCTCGTCAGCGCTGGTGGGATGCGACAGGAGACCCTCGACCGCAAAGGTGGTGAGCCTCGCCGTCGCTGATCGGTCCAGCTCGGGTACGCCTTGTGTGGCGAGGTGGTCGGTGACGAGGCTGTCCATCAGCGCGTGAAAACCGTCGTGCCAGGTGGCAACGACGGTGGACTGCTCGCTGCGGGCGTGCACGACGCTGATCAGGGTGCGGTGGCCCTCGAGCTGCCGCAGGGCCCACATCACCTGGTCGACGAGCGGGGCACCGGCTTGCTGGTCGAACTGCTGCAGCGCCTCCGCGAGCAGGTGGTCCAGGGCAGCGACCAGGAGGGCGTCCTTGTCGTCGACGTACCAGTAGATCGTGGTGGGGGTGACGCCGGCGGCCCGGGCGATGCGTGCCATCGACGTCTGCTCGAACCCAGCCTCGCTGAAGAGCTCTGCCGCGGCAGTCACGATCTCGCTCAGCTTCTCGTCGCGGTCCCGGGGTCGTCTGTTGCGCGGCACACACCGACCCTATCTTGACCGCCATTCAAGAGGAGACTCTATCGTCTTGTATCGCAGTCAAGAAGCGAGCACCGGAGGCGGCAGGTGAGTCCAGAAAGCAGTACGGCGCTGATCACCGGCGCATCAACCGGGATCGGCGCGAGCTTCGCCAGGCTGCTCGCAGGGGGCCACCCGCTCCTGCTCGTTGCGCGACGCGAGAACCGGTTGCCGGACCTGGCGGTAGAGCTCCGCGCCGAACACGGGGTGGGCTGCGAGGTCCTTGCGGCCGACCTCACCAACCCAGCGGCCCCGCGCCCGATCCCCCGATCACTTCAGTACCGCTTCAGTCGCGACCACGACCCGTTCGCGCACTGACCCCGCACTCGAAGCTCGCTCCCACCAGCCACTCGAGCCGCCCAGAAGGAAACCGATGCCCGCCATGCCCGACCTTCCCTTCACCACCGAGCGTGGCTCCTTCGCCTCGCGCGGGGTCACCTGCGCTGCGACCGTCTTCCGCCCCACGCGGAGTGCCGAGGCGCCGACTCCAGTGATCGTGATGGCCCACGGGTTCGGCGCCGTGCGGGCCCTGCGCCTGCCTGCCTTCGCCGAACGCTTCGCCGCCGAGGGCTACACGGTCGTCACCTTCGACTACCGGGGGTTCGGCGACAGCGACGGCACACCACGACAGGTGCTGGACGTCTCGATGCAGCACGCGGACTGGACCGCAGCACTCGCGTTCGCCCGCACCCTGCCCGGAGTCGACCCGTCGAAGGTGGTGGCCTGGGGCACCTCGTTCGCCGGCGGCCACGTCATCAGCCTGGCCGGACAAGGGGAACCGCTCGCGGCGATCATCGCCCAGGTCCCCCACGTCAGCGGCCCCGCGGCAGTCCGATCCACCGGCCTGATGCCCAGCCTGCGCGTCTCCCGCCTGGGCGTCCGCGACCAGGTCAGAGCCTGGACCGGACGAACCCCCGTCTATGTCGACTCGACCGGCGCCCCCGGCCAGACCGCCGTGATGACCTCCCCCGACGCCGTCCCCGGCATGGACAAGCTCATTGCCGAGTCCGGGCTCAAGGCCGGCGACTACCCGACCACCGTCGCCGCCAGGATCGTCCTCAAGATCGGCCTGTACTCCCCGAAGCGGTGGGCGGCAGGAGTGCGCTGCCCCGCACTCGTCCAGATCGTCGACGCGGATGCCATCACCCCACGCCGCGTCGCCGAGGAGACCGCTGCCCGCATGGCCGCCCCGACCGTGCACGTCTACCCCGGCGGCCACTTCGACCCCTACATCGAACCGCTCTTCACCAGCGTCATCGCCGACCAGCTCAGCTTCCTACGCGACCACGTCCCAGCCGCAGGCACCAGGCAGACGTGAGCGCATCGAAGCGATCCGCGGACACGCGTCGCTCAACTGCTCAGCGCGGCCGACCCCGCCGCGCGCGGCGTGCGCGCCGGTCCTGTTCGCAGTGAGTCCCCGCTAGCGTCCGGACATGCCCAGTCGTCGCACCTCCAGCGCTCGGCGTGGCAGCACGCCCAGGCGCCGGCGCGGTACGCAGCAGCGGCCCCTGCCGGCTGCGGGGCCGGGTGAGCGGTTGTGGGTGCTGGACGTCCCGTACGGGACCCAGGTCGACGGCGCCTCGTGGCACCCGGCGGTCAAGACCCACCTGCACGTGGGGCGCGCCCTGCCCGCGGACCTCGCGCCCTACGCGCCGGGGCCGTACACGCTCGGTCGGTTCATCGAGAACACGCTCAACCCCGACAGCCCCGCCCCGCACCCGAACCGACCGACGCGCTCGAGCCCCGGAGGATCCAGTTCGAGGCGGCCGACGCGATCGCGGAGCGCGCCTCGGCCGGTGGCCGGCAGTTCCTGCTGGCCGACGAGCCCGGCGTCGGCAAGACCATCTCCGCGGTCCTCGGTGCGCTGGCGGTGGGTGACCTCCGCGGTGCGCGACGCGTGCTCGTCGTGGCCGACCGGCCCGCCGCCATCACCATCGGCCACTGGTGCCGCACGATCACCGCGCTGGGCGACGGCGGGCTGGAGTGGGTCGTGATCACGTGGGACCGGCTGGAGAAGGTCACGGACCACACCTGGGACGTGATCATCGCCGACGAGGCCCACGCGCTGCGGCGTACGACGACGAAGCGGTGGAAGCACTGGGCACGGGTCTCGGGCCACGGGAAGCCGCACGACACGGCGCCCTTCGTCATCGCGACCACCGCGACCCCCGGACACACGCCGCTGGAGCTGCCGTACCTCGCGCCGGCCTACGCGCAGGTGCTCGAGGAGCCGATGCGCGCGTGGACCTCCGCGGCGCAACCCGGTCCCGCGTTCGCCACCGCGCTGGAACGTCACGGCGTCGGGGTCGAGCAGGGCCGTTCCGGCGCGACCTGGACCACCGACCCGGCGCGCCGCGCCGCCGACCTCAAGCTGGTACGCAGCTGGCTCGCCGACGTGCGGCCCCCGGCGATGCTGCACCGCGCCGCACCGTGGGGGCCGGTGCCGATCTCCGGCATGCCGGTGGCGCTCACGCCGGCGGAGCGGACGGCGTACGAAGCCGAGTGGGGTGAGTTCTGCCGCGACATGGACCTCGCGCGACGGGGCCGCAGCGTCACGAAGGGCCGCGCCGCGCTGCTGCGCTTCCGGCAGAAGGCCGGGCTGATCCGGGTCGACTCGACGGTCGCCTGGATCGCGCAGCAGGTCCAGGCCGAGCGGCAGGTGGCCTGCTCGGTCGAGTTCGTGGCGACCGCCGCCGACCCGATCGCCGACCGGCTGCGTGACGCCGGCATCGAGGTGGCCACGATCTACGGCCGCGGCCGGTTCGACCCCGAGGCCGAGCGGCTCCGGTTCCAGACCGGGCAGGCGAAGGTCTGCGTGTTCACCACGGTCGCCTCGATCAGCCTGCACGCCGGCGAGACCCTCCCCGACGGCCACCAGGCGAGCACCGAGCCGCGGGTCGGCGTCTTCCACCAGGCCCGCTTCTCGGGCATCGCCGCACGCCAGGTGACCGGCCGCACCCACCGCGACCACCAGGTCTCGCCGTGGCACGTCGCGTACGCCGAGCGAACCGTCGAGGAGCAGGTCGGCAGGGTGATGGTGGAGCGGATCGCCGCGGCCTCCGACACGGTGGGGAGCGACACCACCGGTCTCGCCGACCTCGCCCAGCTGCTCGGGGCCGACTGGCTGCCGCCCACGAGCCTGACCGAGGACGGCACCTGACGCCGGTGCGTGCCGGGTCGATGCATGGCAGCAGGCGGCGCGGAGCGACTACCCGGCTCCCTGGGTCAGCCGCCGGCGCGTGCTCCCGAGGTGCACCCGCATGGCCGCTCGCGCCGTCTCGGCGTCGCCCGCCACCACCGCGGCAGCCACCTGCTCGTGCTCGCGGTGCACCCGCTCGACGTGGGCGGTGTCGGAGAGTGAGTACTCGTCCGGAAGCCGGGTGCGCGGCAGCATGATCATCATCGGGCCGAGCGAGTCGAGCAGGTCGAGGTAGAACCGGTTCCCCGTCGCTGCGGCGACGGCGCGGTGGAAGGCGAAGTCGGCCTCGACGGCTCCCTCGTGGCCGACCTCCGTCAGCTGGGCCAGCGCGGCCTGCACGGCCTTCGCCGACTCCGGCGTGACCCGGGCGGCGGCGAGCGCGGCGGCCTCGCTCTCGACGCCGATCCGGAAGTCGACCATCGCCAGGACGTCGTGGTGGGTGCGGATCGCGGACGACTCGAGGGAGAAGGTGGACGGCTCCGGGACGGACAGCACGAACGATCCGCGGCCCTGGAACGTCTCCACGAGGCCCTCGGCCTGGAGGCGTGAGACCGCCTCGCGCACGACGGTGCGGGAGACGCCGTACTCGGCGACGAGGTCGGCCTCGGAGGGGAGCTTGGCGCCGGGGTCGAGCTCGCCGTCGAGGATGGCGTCCTTGAGGCCGGACACCACGCGGTTGGTCAGGGTGCCGGTGGGTTTCACGGGGGTACCTCATCACGTGGTGGTTGCCGGGTCTCGTGACGCTCGCTTCGCTCGCTCCTCGACCACCGGGTTTGAGGGCACCGGGTCTCGTGACGCTCGCTTCGCTCGCTCCTCGACCACCGGGTTGGGGTCTCGTGACGCTCGCTTCGCTCGCTCCTCGACCACCGGGTTGGGGTCTCGTGACGCTCGCTTCGCTCGCTCCTCGACCTCCGGGTTGCTTCGCTCGCTCCTCGACCGCCGGTCAGCCGATGGTGACCGTCTCCTTCGTGAGCGCGCGCATCTGGTCGCTGAGGGTGAAGCCGAGGCCGGGGCGGGAGGGGAGCCACATGCGGCCGTCGTGGATGTCGATGCGCTCGTCGAAGAGGGGGTTGAGCCACTCGAAGTGCTCCACCCAGGGCTCGGTGGGGTACGCGGCGGCGAGGTGGAGGTGGATCTCCATCGCGTAGTGCGGGGCCAGCGCCAGGCCGGCGTGCGCGGCGAGGGTGGCGAAGCGCAGGAAGGGGGTGATCCCGCCGATGCGGGGGGCGTCGGGCTGCACGATGCCGCGGTAGCCGGCGTCGACGAGCGCCATGTGCTCGGGCACCGAGGTCAGCATCTCGCCGGTCGCGATGGGGGTGTCGAAGACCCGGCTGAGGTCGGCGTGGCCGACGGCGTCCCACGCGTCGAGGGGCTCCTCGATCCAGACCAGGTCGTGCTGCTCCAGCTCGCGGCACATCCGGCGGGCGCGGGCACGGTCCCACTGCTGGTTGGCGTCGACCATCATCGGCCCGTCGCCGAGGTGCTCGCGCACCGCCTCGACGCGGCGCAGGTCCTCGCGCCAGTCGGGCTGGCCGACCTTGATCTTGATCCCGCCGATGCCCATCTCGAGCGAGGCGGTCGCCTTCTCCTTGATCTCCTCCACCGACGCCTGCAGGAAGCCGCCGGAGGTGTTGTAGACCGCGCACGAGTCCCGGTACGCCCCGATCAGCTTGGCCAGGGGCAGGCCGGCGCGGCGGGCCTTGAGGTCCCACAGCGCCACGTCGAGCGCGGCCACGGCCTGGGTCGCGACGCCGGAGCGGCCGACGGAGGCGCCGGCCCACATCAGCGACTGGTAGATCCGGTCGATGTCGGAGGGATCCTGGCCGATCGCGACCTCCGCGACCTCGCGCAGGTGCGTGAACTGCGCCGGGCCGCCGGCGCGCTTGGAGTAGCTGAACCCCATGCCCTCGAAGCCGTCCTCGGTGGTGATCTCGACGAAGAGCAGCACGGTCTCGGTCAGCGGCTTCTGCCGTCCGGTGAGGACCTTGGCGTCGCTGACCGGCGTCTCCAGCGGCAGGACGACGTGGGACAGCGTGAGGCTGCGGATGGTGTCGGACACGGGTGCTCCTCGGAGGACTCACGGGGTCTCGACAGGCTCGACCGCCGTACTTGTATGATGAGTGAGCAACTTATCCCATGACTTGGAGGAGCGCCAGTGATCAGGTCGATCCCGCCGCCCCGGCGCCGGCTCCCCCGTGGGACACCCCGACCAGCACGTCCGGCTGCGCGACCCGTGACCCCCGTGCCCCCGTCAGCCGAGCGGGGTGACCAGCCGACCGTCGTCGAGGAACGCCGCGACGTTGGCCAGGACCAGGTCGCGCATGGCGGCGCGGGTCTCGACCGTGCCGCTGGCCAGGTGCGGCAGCAGCACCACGTCGTCGCGCTCGAGCAGCGCGGCGGGCACCTGCGGCTCGTCGGCGAACACGTCGAGCCCCGCCCCGCCGAGCCGGCCGCCCTCGAGCGCGGCGACCATCGCGGCCTCGTCGACCACGGCCCCGCGGGCCACGTTGACCAGGAAGCCGTCCGGGCCGAGCGCGTCGAGCACCGCCGCGTCGACGGCGCCGCGGGTGCGGTCGGTGAGCGCACAGCTCAGCACCAGCACGTCGACCTCCCGGGCCAGCTCGACGAGGTCGGCCACGAACCGCAGGTCGACGCCGGGCTGCGGCCCGCTGCCGGTGTAGGACACCGCGCACCCGAACGCCTCCAGCCGCACAGCGACCGCCCTGCCGATCCGACCGAGCCCGAGGATGCCGACCCGCGCGCCACTGACCCTGCGGGTCAGCGGGAACGCGTACGCCCCGCCGCCCGGCCGCGCCCACTCGCCGCGCCGGACGAACCGGTCGGCGGCGCTCAGCCGCCGCATCACGTCGATCGCGAGCCCCACCGCGGTGTCGGCGACGCAGTCGGTCAGCACGTCGGGCGTGGTCGAGGCGACCACCCCGCGCGCGGCCAGGGCGGCGAGGTCGGTGCGGTCGTGGCCGACCCCGAAGTGCACGACGGCGCCGAGGTCGGGCAGCCGGTCGAGGACGTCGGCGCGCACGCCCGTACGCCCGGTGGTCACCGCCACCCGCACCCCCGCACCACTGCCCTCGTCCAGCTCCTCGAGCGGGCGGGCGGCGTACCGCTCCTCGAGCGCGGCCACCAGGTCCGGCATCAGCGGGCCGACGGTCACGACTGCGGGAGCGGTGGTCACGGCCGGACCGTAGGCAGCGCCGGCGGACATCGTCCAGTGCCGTCCGAGCATCGCCGGACCCGTCACCGGCTGCGCGGGGGAGGTCGGACGTGGACCTGCTGACCGGCTTCACCACGATCCTCGCCGTGATCGGTGTGGGCGCACTCCTGGCCCACCGCGGCGTGATCGACGAGCGCGCGCAACGCACCCTGGCCGAGGTCGCGTTCTTCGTCGCCACCCCGGCGCTGATGCTGACCACCATCAGCCGCCTGGAGATCGGGGCCGACACCACCGCCAACGTGGTCGCCTCCGCGGTCTCGCTGGCCACCTGCTTCCTGGTCTTCGCGCTCGTCTCCCGGCTGGTGTGGCGCAACGAGGGCGGCGACGTGCTGATCGGCGCGCTGGTGTCGTCCTACGTCAACGCCGGCAACCTCGGCATCGCCGTCGGTGCCTACGTCGTCGGCGACGCAGCCGTCGTCGTGCCGACCCTGCTGGTGCAGGTGCTGGTGGTGCAGCCGCTGAGCCTGGCCTGGCTCGACCGCCGCGCCGGCCGCGGCACCGGCGCCGGGACCGTCGTGCGTCGCCTGGCGGGCAACCCGCTGACCATCGGCTCGGCGATCGGGCTGGTCCTCGCCGTCTCGGGGTGGACCCTGCCGCAGGTCCTCGGCCGACCGGTCGGGCTGCTGGCCGGGCTCGCCATCCCCGCGATGCTCCTGTCGTACGGCGCCGCGCTCCACCTCAGCCCCCCGCTCGGCCGGGCCGGGCAGCGCCGCGAGGTCGTCACCGCGACCGTGCTCAAGCTCGGCGTGATGCCGGTCGTGGCGTGGGCGGTCGGCTCCGCCTGCGGCCTCGACGGCCGCGCGCTGCTCGGCGTCGTGATCGTCGCCGGGCTGCCGACCGCGCAGAACATCTTCCTGCACTCGACCCGCTACCGCGTCGGCGAGACGCTGGCCCGCGAGGTCGTGCTCGTGACCACGCTCGGCTGCCTGCCGGTGGCGCTGCTGATCGCGCTGCTGCTCGGCTGACGGCGCGCAGCCAACCACCCCGTCCACCCCGCGCACCGGAGGCCCCGATGACCGTCCCCGACCGCCTGCTCGACGCCCTCACCGCCGCGCTCGGACCGGCCGGCGTGCTGACCGCCGCCGCCTCCCCCGGCGACGTCGCCGGCCACGTGGTCGACGGCAACCTGCACCACAACCTGTCGACGCCGGTCGGCGCCCCGGACTCGGCGCTGCTCGAGCGGGCCGACGCGCTGTCGGCCGTGATCTACGACGAGGTCGCCCGCCTCGGCGGCAGCATCTCCGCCGAGCACGGGCTCGGGTCGGCCAAGCGCGACCTCGCCGACGTCTACGGCGACCCGGTCGAGCGGGCGCTGATGCGCGCGGTGAAGCGGGCGCTCGACCCGCGCGGGCTGATGAACCCGGGGAAGGTCGTGTAGTCGTCCGGCGAGGGTCTCGTGGCGCTCGGCGGGGCCTGGTCTCGTGACGCTCGCTGCGCTCGCTCCTCGACCACCGGGGGGGCCTGGTCTCGTGACGCTCGCTGCGCTCGCTCCTCGACCACCGGGGCTGGCGCTCGCTCCTCGACCACCGGCGGGGCCTGGTCTCGTGACGCTCGCTGCGCTCGCTCCTCGACCACCGGGGCTGGCGCTCGCTCCTCGACCACCGGGGTGGCCTGGTCTCGTGACGCTCGCTTCGCTCGCTCCTCGACCTCCGAGGGTTCCGACCACCGGGGTCGGGCCTCGACAAGTCGCTCCTTCCCGTGTTGGCTGTCCTCCACTGCGAAGCATCCGGTGCTTCGCGCTCTCGGGAGGAAATTGATGCGTCCACGTCTTCGATCGCGCCGTCGGATGGCGGTGCTCGGTGCCAGCGTCACCAGCGCCGTCGCCCTCACCCTGGCCTCACCCGTGGCCACCGGCCCGGCCAGCGGGGAGCCGGGCAACGGGCCCGACGACCGGGTGCAGGTCGTGATGGTCGACGCCCCGACCGTCTCCAAGCGCAACGAGGTGCTCGCGCTCGGGCTCGACCCGACCGAGCACGCCGACAAGTCCGGCATCGAGGTCGTGCTCTACAACGACGCCGACCGCGCGACCCTGCGCGACGCCGGCTTCACCTGGACCGTCGAGGTGCGCGACCTCGAGGCGCAGGCCGAGCGCCAGCGCAAGGCCGACTCGGCGTACTCCGCCCGCGTCGCGGAGTCCCCGCTGCCCAGCGGCCGGACCGCCTACCGCACCTACGACGAGTACCTCTCCGACATGCGGATGCTGGCGCGTCAGTACCCCGGCCTGACCAAGCCGCTCACGCTCGAGCGGCGCACCGTCCTCGGCGAGCCGATCAAGGGCCTGGAGATCACCGCCGGGGCCGACGACGTCGCCGACGGCAAGCCGGTCTTCCTGCTGCTCGGCGCCCACCACGCGCGGGAGTGGCCCAGCTCGGAGAACACGTTGGAGTTCGGCTTCGACGTGCTCCAGTCGTACGCCGCCGGCGACCAGCGCGCCGAGGAGCTGCTGAGCCGCTCGCGGCTGATCATCGTCCCCGTCGTCAACGTCGACGGCTTCAAGGTCTCGCGCGGCGCCGAGGCGCTGGGCGACTTCTCGACCTTCGACTACGAGATGAAGCGCAAGAACTGCGCCATCTCCGAGAGCACCCCCGCGGCCTTCCTCGGCGGCACCTGCGAGGACAACCCGGCCGGACGACTGCGCGGCACCGACCTGAACCGCAACTACCCGGGCTTCTGGGGCGGCGGCGGCGCCAGCCCGAACTGGTCCAGCGACGTGTTCCGCGGCGACTCCCCCGGCAGCGAGCCGGAGAGCGACGCCGTGCGCAGCCTGATCTCCGAGCGTGCGGTCACGATGATGATCAGCAACCACACGTACTCCAACCTGATCCTGCGCCCGCCGGCCATCGCCTCCACCGGCAAGGCCCCCGACGAGGTCGCGCTGAAGGAGCTCGCCGACTCCTGGGCCGACGAGAACGGCTACGTCAGCCAGGCCTCCTACCAGCTCTACGACACCTCCGGCTCGACCGAGGACTGGAGCTACTGGATCACCGGAGGGTTCGGCTACACCTTCGAGATCGGCCCGGACGGGTTCCACCCGGCCTACGAGGACGCCGTGGTCGGCGAGTACACCGGTGCGACGGTCGCGGCCGACAGCGGCGGCGGCAACCGCGAGGCGTACTTCCAGGCCATGGAGGCCGCGATGGCGCCGGAGTACCACTCCCGCATCGTCGGCCGGGCGCCCGCCGGGCGCACCGTCACGGTGAGCAAGACCCACGTCTCGCCCACCTCGCCGGTCCTGCAGGCGGACGGCTCCACGCGCAGCCAGATCTACTTCGAGGACCACCTGACGACCGACTACCGCTCCGACGGCGGCCGGTTCCGGATGGACGTCAACCCCTCGACGCGGCCGCTGGTCGCCGGTCGCTACGGCCGCGAGGCCGAGGCGCCGCCGCAGGACAGCGTCACCCTGACCAACCCCCCGGGCGTGCCCGCGGAGGGCGAGTCGGAGGAGACCACCTTCGAGGTCGACGGCCTGCCCGACGCCGACAACGGCTTCGCCCGGGTGAGCATCGCGTGGCCCGACGGCGCGGACTGGGACTTCTTCGTCACCGGGCCCGACGGCTCGACGGTCGGTTCCGGTGCCACCCTGGACAACCCCGAGGTGATCACCATCCCGGACCCGGTCGCCGGGACGTACACCGTGGAGGCGCAGAACTACGAGGGCGCCGTCGCGGAGTGGGAGGGCGAGGTCTCGTTCTCCGGCCCCGAGCCGCCGCAGACCAGCGGCATCAAGGAGGCCTGGCAGCTCACCTGCACCGGCGGTCGCGGCGACGTGAAGGCCAGCCGACGGGTCGTGGTCGACCGCGGCGAGAAGGTCGACGTCGGCCGGGCCTGCGCGCCGCGCAAGCGACGCTGACGCCTCCCCGCCGGGGACCGCACTGACAGCAGCGGATCACTGCCACCTGGTGGCAGTGATCCGCTGCTGTCGTCCTGGTCGTCGTGTCGTGGCTGGTGTCGCGGTCGGGTCGCGGTCGGCCGCGCTACGGCTTGCGGACCACGAGGCGCTCGGGTCCCGCGGCCAGCACCGCCATCCGCCGGGGTACGCCCTGGGTCGCCCCCTCGCTCAGCGTGAGCGTGTCGTCGGTGAGGTCCCAGCTGCCGCTGGCCTCCTCGGGGGCGTCGCTCGCGCCGAGGCCGGTCTCGGCGAAGGTGCCGTCGGCGCGCAGGTCGAAGGCCACCCGCCCCCGGGCCGGGGGCAGCGCGGTGCCGACCGGGCGGAACACCATCTCCTCGGCCGTGTCCTCCTCGCGCACGTGCACCCAGCGGCCGGTGACGTCGTCGGTCCTCACCTGCTCCTCCCGTCGACCATCACGTCGTCGCGAACGACGAGCGCGGCCCGGCGAGGCAGGCGTTCATCCGGGTCACCTGGCCGGCGGTGAACATGAACATGGCCGCGTCGTCGACGTAGTCCATGTAGTTCATGAACATCCCGCCGTGCGGGCCGTTGCCGCACGTGACGACGGGGAAGGTCGGCGCCCCCGTGTTCGGTCCCTCGCAGTTCGGGGTGTCCGGGACCCGGTCGCCGCCGCTGCAGTCGAGGGTGTCGCCCCAGATGTGGCGCAGGTTCAGCCAGTGCCCGATCTCGTGGGTGAGCGTCCGCCCCCCGTCGAACGGCGCCGCCGCGGTCCCCCCGGTCCCGACGGCGGTGTTCAGCACGACCACGCCGTCGGTCGCCTTGGGGCCGCCGGGGAACTGGGCGTACCCGAGCAGCCCGCCGCCCAGCGTGCACACCCAGATGTTGAGGTAGGCGTCGGCCGGCCAGGCCGCCGACCCGCCCTTGCTGGCCCGCTTCACGTCGTCGCCGGGCCCGAACGAGCGGCGCTCGGTCGGCACCCGGACGATGCCGTCGGTCCGCTTGCCCGCGGGGTCCTTGCGGGCCAGCCGGAACTCGATCTTGGCGTCGCCGACCAGCCCCTGCCAGGGCGCCGGCACCTGGGAGACGTCCGGGTTGGTGGCGCGGAAGTCGTGGTTGAGCACGTCGATCTGGCTCTGCACCTGCTCCTCGCTGATGTCCTCGGCCGCGGTGCGGTGCACGACGTGGACGACGACCGGGATCGTGACGAGCCGCCGCGCGACCCGCTCGGCCTCGCCGGACGTCAGGGCGCGGGCGGTGGCCTGCTCCGCACGCTGCTGGTTGGCGCGGAACGACGGCTGCTCCTCGAGCAGCCGCTCGTACTCCTGCATGGCGGCACACTGACGACGTCTCGGGGCCATGCCGGCCCTCCCCTCGGCTGGGCGGACCGTCGCACCTGGACGCGCGCACGCTCCACGAGCCGAGAATCCTCGCGGCCCCGGTGGCTGTCAAGGGACGCCGGCGCCGCCCCCGCGGGCCCTCAGGACCGGTCGGCGTGGTGGTCCGCGTGGTGCCTCGCGAGGACGTCCGCGCCGAAGTCGGCGGTGGGGTCGCGCCAGACGGAGTGCGCGTGGTTGGCGCCGCGCTGGGTGTTGTCCCACTCGATCAGCAGCCGCGGACCCTGCACCCGGTAGTAGTGCGGCGCGCCGGGCTCCAGCGGACCGGCCCACGCGACGTGCACGGCGTCGAGCTCCTCCTCGCCGTAGTCCGGCATCGGGGAGACGCCCTCGGGCACCCGGTCGAGGTACGTCGCGAGCAACGCGCGGAGCAGGTCGCGCTGGGCGCCGTCGAGCTCGCTGCCGGCGACCCCCCGCGGCGCGAGGGTGTACTCCACGTTCACGTGGTCGACCTCCTCGTACGCCGCCGCGGCGTCGATGGCGTCGCTGAGCTCCTGCAGCTTGCGCTGCTCGACGGCGTCGGGGAACTGCGCGTCGCGCCAGATGCCGGCCAGCGGGATCACCCGGTCGCCGTGGCCCACCACGGTGCGGTTCGCGGTGACGAAGTCCGACGGCGCCTTGGGCGAGAGCACCGCCCGGGCCGCCAGCTCCGGCGGGAGCGAGGTGACCAGCGCGCGGGCGAGGTCCTCGACCTGCGCCAGCGGACGGTTGACCGCACCGCCGAGCAGCGGCGAGGAGGCCGGGTCGGCGCCCATGAAGCAGGGCGTGGTGGACACCAGGACGCCGTCGAGGACGAGGTTGTTCAGCGACACGTGGTGACCGCCGAAGCGCCAGCCCCACGCCCCCTCCGGGCCGGGGTCGCCGAACACCCGCAGGTAGTACAGCCCCGGGTCGCGCCCGCGCTCCCGGTCGAAGCCGGCCACGAAGCCCTCGAGGCGGTCGAGCACGTTCTCCAGGCCCATCGTGGTCGCGACCGTGACGTACCCGGCCCGGGACAGGCCGGTGGCCACCAGGCGCATCGCGCCCCGCTGCTGCCCGGGGCCCTGGTCGTGCAGCGTCAGCCCGCCGTGGTCGGTCGGGGTGTAGAACCAGCGACGGCGCTCGGCGTCGTGGTCGCCCTCGCCCGGGGCCGCGCCCGTCCCGACCGCGCGCTGCGCGTCGTCGAGGGAGCCCAGCCACGCGGTGGCGGCCTCCGCCATCTCCTGCGCCACCCGCCGCCGGGCCGACTCGCTGCTCACGCCGCGAAAGGTAACCCCCTGGGCGGACCTGGCGGAAGCACGCGCCCGTGTCCTAGGTTCCGACCGACCACCACCACGACCACCACCGCGACCCCTGGGGGAACGACATGGCCACACCGACCGACGACCGCCGCGACCTGCTCACCGTGATCGCCTCCATGAAGGCCGCCCCCGGCAAGGAGGACGAGCTGCGCTCGGAGCTGGAGGCGCTGGTCGAGCCGACCAGCCAGGAGGACGGCTTCGTCAACTACGACCTGCACGAGAGCGTCGACGCGCCGGGGGCGTTCTTCCTCTACGAGAACTGGGAGTCCGGCGCGCACCTCGACGCCCACCTGGCCACCCCGCACCTCGTGCGCTTCGCCGAGATCATGGGCGGGCTGCTCGACGAGAACGGGCTGACGATCAACCGGCTCACGCGGATCGCCTGACCCGACCGCCCACCGCCCCGGCCGGCCGGCCGGGGTCAGACGACCTGGAACGACCGCTTGGACAACCCGATCTCGAACCCGTCGATCGCGGTGGTCGGGGCGGCCGTCGGGTCGTCGGCCGCACCGAGGGTGACGAAGAGCGGCGTGAAGTGCTCGACGGTGGGGTGCGCGTACGGCATGCCCGGCGCGCGGTCCCGGAACGACGCCAGCGCGTCGACGTCGCCGGCGCGCAGCGCGTCGGCCGCCCACAGGTCGAAGTCCGAGGACCAGCCGGGCACCAGCTCGGGCCGCGACCAGTCCAGGTACGGCAGGCCGTGGGTCAGGTAGCCCGACCCGACGACCAGGACGCCCTGCGCCCGCAGGTCGCGCAGCCGGCGTCCGAGCCGCATCAGCCGGGCGGGGTCGTGCGTGGGCATGCTCAGCTGCACCACGGGCACGTCGGCCTCGGGGTACATGATCTTCAGCGGCACCCACGCGCCGTGGTCGAGTCCGCGGGTGCGGTGCTGGTGCAGCTCCTCGCCCGTCGGCATCATCGAGGCCACCTGCGCGCCGAGCGCGGTCGCGTCGGGGGTGTCGTACCGCATCTGGGAGTACATCGGCGCGAACCCGCCGAAGTCGTAGACCAGGTCGCTCGGGGCAGGCGCCGACAGCGCGGTCGGTGCGCTCTCCCAGTGCGCCGAGACGACGACGATCCCGCGCGGGCGCGGCAGCCGCTGCGCCCACGCGTGGAGCTCGCCCATCCAGCCCGGCATCTCGAACAGCATCGGTGCGCCGTGGCTCAGGTAGAGCGCGGGCAGCGGCCCGTCCGCCGGCGTCCACGCCCGGTGCGGGCGGGAGCCGGCGAGCGCGGACGCCGCGCGCAGGTGCGCGGCGAACGGGTGCCCGGGGTCGATCCGCGCGTCGGCGCGGGCCGTCGACGAGGTCGCGGACAGGGACACGGGGCCGGACACGGGGCCGGACACGGTCAGACGTTCTTGATGGCCGAGATGTCGAAGTCCAGCTTGATCTTCTCGGAGACCAGCACGCCGCCGGTCTCGAGCGCGGCGTTCCAGGTCAGGCCCCAGTCCTTGCGGTTGATCGTGGTGCTGCCCTCGAAGCCCGCGCGCTGGTAGCCGAACGGGTCGGTGGCGGTGCCGGTGGACTCGAAGTCGATGGTCACGGACTTCGAGGTGCCCTTGATGACCAGGTCGCCGGTGATCGCCCACTCGTCGCCGTTGCGCGCGACCGAGGTCGAGGTGAAGGTCAGCGCGGGGTGGTTCTCGGCGTCGAAGAAGTCGGCGGAGACCAGGTGGGCGTCGCGGTCGGGCGAGCCGGTGCTGATCGAGGAGACCGGGATGCTCAGCGCCACGGTCGAGGCGGCGGGGTCCGCGGCGTCGACGTGGGCGGTGCCGGTGAACTCGCCGAAGGCGCCACGGACGGTGGTGACCATGGCGTGGCGGGCCGAGAAGCCGAGGCGCGAGTGGCTCGGGTCGATCGTGTAGTCGCCGGTCAGGTCGGCCGAGGCGGGTGCCTCGGCGACGGCGACGCCGGCGGCCTGGGCGGGGTTCGCCGGCGCGGTGGCGTCGGCGGTGTCGGAGGCGGAGGTGGTCGAGCGGCTGAAGATGCCCATGAGGAGCTCCTTGAGGTCGGGGTTGATTGGTTCAACGTTGATGTAACCGTAACGGTTGAAACTTCAAGATGCAAGTAATGCCCTAGGATCGGGGCGTGATCGACGACACGGTGGGCTCGGACGCAGGTCGCGGACGCGGACGCAGGACCGGAGCCGGAGCCCCGGTGGCTCTCCGCCGAGGAGCGCCAGAGCTGGCTGGCGCTCTCGCGCACGCTGACCACGCTGCCGGCGGCGCTGGACGCCCAGCTCCAGCGCGACGCCGGGCTGAACCTCTTCGAGTACGTCGTGATGGCGATGCTCTCCGAGCAGCCCGACCACGCGCTGCCCATGTCGCGGCTGTCCTCGGTCGTGGCCGGGTCGCTGTCCCGGCTGTCCAACGTCGTCAAGCGGCTCGAGGCGCGCGGCTACGTGCGCCGCGACGGCCACCCCGAGGACCGCCGGGTCAAGGTCGCCCACCTCGAGGAGGCCGGCTGGCAGGCCCTGGTCGCCGCCGCCCCGGGCCACGTCGAGCACGTGCGCGACCTGGTGATCGACGCGATGCGGCCGCAGGAGCTCGCGCAGCTGCGCCGGGCCCTGCTGAAGGTGCTCGACCGGGTCGACCCCGAGGGTCGCTCGGTGGTCACCGACCCCGCCTGAGCGGCCGTACGCCTCAGCCGACCGCCAGTCCCCCGCCGTCCGCGGCGAGGTCGACCCGCACGGTCGCGCCGTCACCGACCTGCCCGCCGATCAGGAGCCGCGCGAGGGGGTCGCCGATCGTGGTCTGGATCAGCCGGCGCAGCGGCCGGGCGCCGTAGGCCGGGTCGTACCCGGTGTCGGCCAGCCAGGTGCGCGCCGCCGGGGTCACGTCGACCACGATCCGGCGCACCGCCAGCCGCCGCTCCAGCAGCGCCAGCTGCAGGTCGACGATGTGGGTCAGCTCCTCGCGGCCCAGCGCCGCGAAGAGCACCACCTCGTCGAGCCGGTTCAGGAACTCCGGCTTGAACGAGGCCCGCACGGTCGCCAGCACCGACTCGCGCTTCTTCTCCTCGTCCAGCGTCGGGTCCACCAGGTAGGTCGAGCCGAGGTTCGAGGTCAGCACGAGCAGCGTGTTGCGGAAGTCCACCGTGCGCCCCTGGCCGTCGGTGAGCCGACCGTCGTCGAGCACCTGCAGCAGGACGTCGAAGACCTCCGGGTGCGCCTTCTCGACCTCGTCGAGGAGCACCACCGAGTACGGCCGGCGCCGCACCGCCTCGGTCAGCTGACCGCCCTCGTCGTACCCGACGTAGCCGGGGGGCGCGCCCACCAGCCGCGAGACGGAGTGCTTCTCGCCGTACTCGCTCATGTCGATGCGCACGATCGCGCGCTCGTCGTCGAAGAGGAAGTCCGCCAGGGACTTGGCCAGCTCGGTCTTGCCGGTGCCGGTGGGGCCGAGGAAGAGGAAGGACCCGGTCGGGCGGTCGGGGTCGGCGATCCCGGCCCGGGAGCGGCGGACGGCGTCGCTGACCGCGGCCACGGCCTCGCGCTGACCGACCAGCCGGCGGCCCAGGACCTCCTCCATCTCCAGCAGCTTCCCGGTCTCGCCCTGGAGCAGCCGGCCGGTGGGGATGCCGGTCCAGGCCTCGACGACGTCGGCGATCTGCTCGGGGCCGACCTCCTCGCCGACCAGCGGCTCGACGACGTTCTTCTCCGCAGCGGCCGCGGACTCGATCTGGCGCTCCAGCTCGGGGATCCGGGCGTAGTTGATCTCGCTGGCCGCGGCGAGGTCGCCGTCGCGCAGCAGCCGGTCCGCCTCGCCGCGCAGCTGGTCGAGCTGGCGGCGCAGCTCGCCCTCGCCCTCCAGCGAGCTCTTCTCCTGCTCCCAGCGGGCCTCCAGCGCGCGCAGCTCCTCCTCCGCGTCGGCGAGCTCGCCCCGCAGGACCGCGAGCCGCTCGACCGAGGCGTCGTCGGACTCCTTGGCGAGGGCGAACTCCTCCATCTTCATCCGGTCGACGCGGCGGCGCAGCTCGTCGATCTCCTCGGGCGAGGACTCGATCTCCATCCGCAGCCTCGAGGCCGACTCGTCGATCAGGTCGATGGCCTTGTCCGGCAGCCGACGGCCGGGGATGTAGCGGTCCGAGAGCGTGGCCGCCGCGACGAGGGCGGCGTCGGTGATCCGCACCCCGTGGTGCGCCTCGTACTTCTCCTGGATGCCCCGCAGGATCTGGACGGTGTCCTCGACGCTGGGCTCCCCGACCAGCACCTGCTGGAACCGGCGCTCCAGGGCGGGGTCCTTCTCGATCCGCTCCCGGTACTCGTCGAGGGTGGTGGCCCCGATCATGTGCAGCTCGCCGCGGGCCAGCATGGGCTTGAGCATGTTGCCGGCGTCCATCGCGGAGTCGCCGCCGGCACCGGCGCCGACCACGGTGTGCAGCTCGTCGATGAAGGTGATCACCTGCCCGCCGGCGTCCTTGATCTCCTCCAGCACCGACTTCAGCCGTTCCTCGAACTCGCCGCGGTACTTCGCCCCCGCCACCATCGCGGCCAGGTCCAGCGAGAGCACGCGCCGGCCCCGGAGGGAGTCGGGGACGTCGCCGGCCACGACCCGCTGGGCCAGCCCCTCGACCACCGCGGTCTTGCCGACCCCGGGCTCCCCGATCAGGACGGGGTTGTTCTTGGTCCGCCGGGACAGCACCTGGACGACCCGGCGGATCTCGGAGTCGCGGCCGATCACCGGGTCGAGGGCGCCGGACTCGGCCAGGGCGGTCAGGTCGACGCTGTACTTCTCCAGCGCCTCGTAGGTGGACTCGGCGTCCTGGCTGGTCACCCGGCGGTTCCCCCGCACCGCGGTCAGGCCCTCGCGCAGTCCCTGCTCGGTCAGCCCGGCGTCGCGCAGCAGCCGCTGCGCGCCGGACTCGGTCCCGGCCAGCGCGATCAGCAGGTGGTCGGTGGCGACGTAGTCGTCCTTCAGCGAGGAGGCCAGGTCGAGGGCGCCGGCGAGGACGCGGGTCAGCGCCGCGGAGGCGGCCGGCTGCTGGACCGTCGACCCCGAGGCGCGCGGGAGCGCCGCAGCGGCCCGCTCGGCGCCGGCCAGCAGCGCGGCCGGGTCCGCGCCCGTGCGGCTGACGAGGCTGCGGGCCGTCCCGTCGTCGGGCCGCAGCAGCGCCACGAGGAGGTGGACGGGGTCGGTCGTGCTGTTGCCGGCCGTCGTCGCGGCCAGCTGGGCGGCCTCGACGGCCTCCCGGCTGCGCGTGGTGAACTTCTCCGCACCGAACTGGGCCATGGCTCCTCCTGGTCAAACGTGAGTGATGAGCACTCAACTTTCCTCAGCGTCATGATAGCGCGCCCGGCACCTCCCGCGCTCCGAGCAGCCGGCCGTCGACCGCCGCGCGGGACCGAAGCGCGGCGCATGCGCCGAATAGGTCACGCGAGGGCCCCGGCCTGCGTATCGTCACCCTGGAACCACTGCGATCGGAGCCGATGAGTTGAACAGCGCAGCGCCCGCGCCCTCCCCGAGCGTCGTGGTCATCGACGACACCGACGACCTGCGGCAGCTGCTGGCCCTCGCACTGACCCGCGGCGGCTTCCAGGTGGTCGCCGAGGCCGGCGACGGCCGGGCCGGCATCGAGACCGTGCGCGAGCACCGCCCCGACGTCGTCCTGCTCGACCTGGCGATGCCGGTGATGGACGGCATCGAGGCCCTGCCCGCGATCCGGCGCCTCGTGCCCACCGCGAAGATCATCGTGCTCTCCGGGTTCGGCGCCCAGCAGATGTCCGCGCGCGCGGTGGCCGTGGGCGCCGACGGCTACGTCCAGAAGGGCGCCCCGCTCCCCTCGATCCTCGACTACGTCCGCACGGTCTGCGCGGCGCCTGCCGGCCGCAGCGGCCGCGCCCTGAACGTGGTCCCCGCCGGCGGCGCCGTGGCCACCGACCGCGTCGAGCCCGCCGCGACCGCGCCCGACGCCGCCGAGCGCCTGGCCGGCAGCAACGAGGCACTGGCGCTGGCGCCCTTCGGGGTCGTCGAGCTCGCCGACGAGCCGCTGTTCCGGGTGCTCTCGGTGAACGCGGTCGCCCAGCGCCTGCTGGGCTCGGCCCGGCCCGGCGACCCGCTGGCCGTCTACGCCCCCGAGCTCGCCTCGATGGTCTCCTACCACCGCCTCGACGCCGACGCGTCCTTCGACGTCGACCTCGAGGGCGGCCGGGCCCGGGCCACGCTGCGACGCACCGGGGGGTCGGTCCTGGTCTACCTCGACTCCTCCCGCGAGGACGTCGGGGTCCTCCGGCGCGCCATCAGCACCGCCGCGCAGCAGGTGCGCGGCCCGGTCGCCGTGCTCAGCGCGATCGCCGAGACCCTGGTGCGCGAGGACGGCGAGCTCGTCTCGACCACGGACCACGAGCGCTGGGTCGCCGCGGTCGTGCGCCAGACCCGGGCGCTGGACAGCATCACCGCCGACCTCCTCACCGCCTCCCACATCCAGCGCGGCACCCTGCGCGTCGACCTCGCCGACGTCGACGCCGGCGCCGTGGCCCGCCGGGTGGCCGCCGAGCACGACCGGTTCGTCGTGTCGCCTGCCGACGTCGGCAGCATCGTCCCGGTCACCGTCACCGACGACCGTGCGGTGCGCGCGGACCCCGTACGCCTCGCGCAGGCGCTGCGGACCCTGCTGTCCAACGCCCACCTGCACGGCGCCGACCCGGTCGAGGTGCTGGTCCGCGGCGACGACGCGGACCCGGACCGCGTGGTCGTGGACGTCGTCGACCACGGCCCCGGGGTCACCACCGACCTGGTGGAGCGGGTCTTCGGCGAGTTCACCCGGGGCAAGGAGGGCGCCTCGGGCGGCACCGGCCTCGGGCTCTACATCGTGCGCACCCTGGCCCGCGCGATGGGCGGCGAGGTGACCTGCGACAGCGGGCCCGCCGGCGGGGCCGTCTTCAGCCTGCACCTGCCCGCCGCGCCGTAGCCCGGCACCACCCGGACCGGGGCCTCAGGACGCGCCCGGGTCCCCGCTGTCCGGCGTGGCGTGCTGCGGGAAGACCGCGTCCTGCGCCTCCTCGACGACCAGGCAGGCCCGGCAGAAGTCCTCCCCGAACGGGGTCAGGTGGATGCTGCGGCGCACCACCTTGGCGAAGCGCACCGAGTGCACGGCCGCGAGGACGTCCGGCTGCGCCTCGACGACCTGGTACTGCAGCGGGTCGCGCAGCGCCTCCCGGGAGAACCACACCAGCCCGAGCCGGAACAGGTTGTTCAGGTACGACGGCACCTGCTCGGTGTGCCGGCACCCGGCCCGGCTGCCGATCATGCTCAGGCCGGGGGCGACGAGCTGCGAGGCGACCATGCCGACCGGCCCGCCCGTGCGCACGTCGACGCTGGGCTGCGGGCCGCCCTCCAGGAGGAGCAGCAGGATCCGCCCCTCGTCGGGCGCCAGCTCGGTGAGGATCCGGGCGTACGCCGGGTGGTCCTCGTCGGTGGCCCACACGTCGCGCGAGCGGCGCAGCAGGTCCTGGCCGAGCTCGCGCAGGGTCTGGGGGTCGGGGCGGTCGTCGCGCACCACCGAGCCGCGCACGACGCGTCCCTCGTGCGGGCCCGGACCCGCGTACGCCTCGGGCGCGGCCCCGTCGGCCCGCCCGCCCGTCTCGCGGCCCTCGTCGGCCAGCCCGCCGAGGGCGGCGCCGGCCTCGATCAGGGCCCGGCCGACGGGGGTGCCGGTGGAGAACTTGCGGGCCAGGTCGCCGACCACGCCGACGGTCTCGGTCACGTCGTCGATCAGCGCCGCCGCCTCGTCGGCCGAGGTGGCCGCGCGGGCGACCCGGCGGGTGCCGCGCAGACCGGTGCGCACGCCCCAGCCGGTGGTGTGCCAGGCCGCGGAGGCGGCGACGCGGGCGAGGCCGGGCACCGAACCGGCGGCGCGCTCGAGGCGTTCACGGGGATCACGGGGATCACGGGGGACCATGCTGCTCACGGTGTCCTAGCCTCCCACCCCGAAGAAGGCGAGGTGGAGGAACCCGCCGCCCAGGCCCATCACGGCGCCGTGGGCGTAGAGCATCCACTCGTCCTCCCGGATCGCCGAGCGCATCATCTCCACGAAGTCGCCCGGCGGCAGCTCCTTGGTGCGCTGCGCGACGAGCTCCTGGATCCGCTCGGCCTGCTGGACGTTGAAGTCCCGGTCCCGGAACGGCTTCAGGGTCCGGCCGACCGCCTCCCGGGCCACGGAGTCGCGGATGCTGTCGAACCGCTCGGCCCCCATCGCCACCCGTACGGCGCCGCGCGCGGGCCCGGCCGCCCGGTCGATGGCCGGGCGCAGCGCGGAGGCCAGCATCTGACGGGTCCGGTCGCCGCGGGGGCCGTTGAGCAGGAAGTCGCCGATCCGCTCCAGCGTGATCACGTCCTCGGCGATGATCCGGGCGTACACCTCGGCGGCCTGGTCCTGGCGGCGCAGGAACAGCCCGTGCACCCGGACGCCGAGGATGCGGCGCGGCTCGGTGGGCTCGAAGATCAGCCACATCCCGAGGGCGTTGGTCACCCAGCCGACGACGATGCCGAGGATCGGCAGCAGCCACCACTGCCCGACGATGCTGTCGATCACGGCGACCGGGACGCCGAGCGCGAAGCCGAAGACGAACCCGAAGCGGACCATCAGGTCGAGCTCGCGCTGCCCGAAGTCGCGGAAGATCCGCACCACCAGCGCCGGGTTCTCCCGGAAGTGGTCGATGACCATGATCTTGGGGTCGAGCAGCTGGTCGATGTGCTCGCCGATCTCGTCGGTGACCCGCGTGACCACGGCCGGGACCTCGCGCTGGACCCGCTCCACGACCGCGTCGCGCACCGGGCCGGGCAGGTCGCGCCACAGCCGCGGGTGCTCCTGGCGCATCACCTCGTCGACGAGCGCGGGGATCTCGGGGCCGAAGCTGGCGACGACGTGCTCGGCGATCCGCTCGGGCTCGAGCTGCTGGTAGAAGTCCGAGGGCGTGCCCAGCTTCGCGATCGCCTTGTCGACGGCGATGCTGCCCATCTTGGCCGCCCGCGCCGGGACGATGCCCTGCCAGCCCACGCCGCCCTGCAGGAGGCCGGGGATCTCCTGCAGCGTGCGCGGCAGCACGGAGGCGAGCTCGCGCAGGCCGGGGATGCGTACGCCGTGGAAGCGCACCGGGCTGAACAGCATCCACAGACCCGACCAGTTGATCAGGAAGCCGACGACGCCGGTGAACAGCGGGATGGTCAGCACGTGGACCCAGTGGAGGTGGTTCCACCACGTGACCACCGCGTCGGTGGCGCCGTCCAGGCCCAGCCAGTCCACGAGCCCCCACACCCTCCGGCCACGGCCCGCGACACCGCGGACCCGTCCGGGCAGGGTAGTGGCACCCGCCCCCCGCAGGGTGAGGAGAGGGACGCAGGTCGGGCCCATCACGGGCACAACGGCCCTGACCAGGCCCCGGGCTCCTCACCTAGGGTGACCAGGTGCGCCACGACCTCCCTCCCGGCGCCCGTGGCCAGGTGGGACGAGCGTCCCGGTCCCCCGGCCTGACGGCCGCCCTCGTGGCGGTCACCCCCGCGTCGTGGCGCCGACCGCGCCGACCGCGCCGACCCGGCGTCCCCGCCGCAGCCGCGCTCGGCGCCGCCGCGCTCGACGCCCCGGCACGGCGCGAGGGCGGCAGGCTCGACGCGGACGACCACCTCCTGCAGCGCCTGCTCGTGGCCCGGATGTCGCTGGAGCGCGGCGACGTGGACCGGGCGCTGGACGCCCTCGACGACGCGATCACCTCGGTCAGCACGGCCGTGACCGGCCTGCTCGACGGCGGCGTGCCCACGCCGCGACGGTCTGCGGCTCCCCTCGAGGCCGGCGCGCGGGAGCGCAGGTGACGGACCAGTCCGTCGGCGCCGCACCCGTCCGGGCGCGACGCACCCTGATCGTCGACGACACCCCTGACCTGCGCGAGCTGCTCGCGATCACGCTCGAGGAGACCGAGGACTTCGAGGTCGTCGGCGAGGCGGGGGACGGTCGCGCCGGGATCGACGCGGCCCGCCGGACCGGTCCCGACCTCGTCGTGCTCGACCTCGCGATGCCGCTGATGGACGGCCTCGACGCGCTGCCCCACCTGCGACGGGCGTGCCCGACCTCCACGATCGTGGTGCTCTCGGGCTTCGGGGCGACCGCCATGCGCGACCAGGCCCTGGTCTCCGGGGCCGACGGGTACGTCGAGAAGGGGACCCGGCTGCCCGCCATCGTCGACCGGCTCCGCCGGATCGCCACCGAGAGCGAGGCGCGGCGCGGGCACCTCCTCACCGGCGACCAGCCCGCCCACGCCCTGCCGGCCGGCCCGGACCCGGCTGCGGAGCCGGTCCCCGCCCAGGACCCCGCTGCGCTCCTGGTCGAGCACGCACCGGTGGCCATGGTGGTGGCCGACCTCGCCGACGGGACGGTGCGCCTCGCCAACGGGGCCGCCACCCAGCTGCTCGGCCTGACCGCCGGGCCGCTGACGTCGCTGCGGGAGGAGCTCCCCGAGGTCTGGGCGGCCGTGGTGGGGCCGTCGTCCGAGGGGTCCGAGGGGTCCGAGGGGTCCGAGGGGCCCGGGGGGTCGGTGCGGGTGCGGCTGCTGCGCGACGGGGCCCGGCTCGCGGTCCACGGGGCGCGTACCGGCGTCTCGGTGGTCGTGTACGCCGTGCCCGACCCCGCCGACGAGGAGGTCGCCGACCTGCGCGCCGCGGTGACCACGACGGCGTCCGAGCTGCGCGGGCCGGTGACGGTCCTCAGCGGGATCGCCGAGGTGCTCGCCCCCGGGGGAGGCGCGCTCGACCCCTCCCGCCGGGCCGCGATGGTCGCCTCGGTCGCCCGGCAGGCCGCCCGCCTGGAGTCCCTCACCGCGGACCTGCTGACCTCGGCCCAGGCCCGCAGCGGGTCCCTCCAGCTGCGCCCGGAGCCGCTCGACGTCGTCGAGGCGCTGGAGGCGGTCCTGGCCGCCCACCCCGACGTCGCGCTGCACGTCCTGGGCAGCGACCGCGACCCGGGTGCGCCGCTGCGGGTGCGGGCCGACCCCCGACGGCTGGAGCAGATGGTGACCAACCTGGTCGGCAACGCCCGCAAGTACGGCGCGGCGCCCGTGGTGGTCACCGTCGGGGAGCGCGGGCCGTGGGTGCACCTCACGGTCGAGGACCAGGGCCCCGGTGTGGTCGAGTCCTTCCGCGACCACCTCTTCGAGGAGTACTCCCGCGCGCCCGGCGCCTCGGCCCGCGGCACGGGGCTCGGGCTCTTCGTGGTGCGTCGCCTGGCCCTCGCGCACGGCGGCGACGTGCACCACCGCAACGGCGCCGACCGGGGCTCGATCTTCACGGTCAGGCTGCCGACCCTGACCGACTCCTAGCGCGGTCGTCGGCGCCCGCGGCGGGGTCAGCGCCCGCGGCGCCAGACCACGACGGAGGCGTCCATGCCACGCGGGCGGAGCACGGGCAGCTTGTTGGGCAGCACCGGGACGTCGGGCCGGGGCCGGCCGAGGCCGGCCTGGGAGGCCTGGTGGAGCGCGGCGCGGGTCGCCTCGAGCTCGACCTCGAGCTCGGCGGAGCGGCGCCGCAGCACGGCGTTCTCGCGCTCGAGCTCGAGGATCCGGCGGACTCCCTCGAGACCGATCCCGGCCGAGGTGAGCTGGGCGATCTCGCGCAGCTGCTCGATGTCGCGCGAGGAGTAGCGGCGCCCGCCCCCGCCGGTGCGGCCCGGCGTCACCAGGCCGAGCCGCTCGTAGGTGCGCAGCGTCTGCGGGTGCAGCCCGGTGAGCTCGGCGGCCACGCTGATGACGTAGACCGCGGCCTCGGGGGGCGGTGGGGAGAACGGCTCGCGCGGCATCACTAGGCCTCCTCGAACAACCTGCTCCGCAGGGGCTTGCCGGCCACCGCGTCGCGATAGGCCACGACCGCCTCGCGGGCGGCCTGGTCGAGCACGGCCGGCACCTGCACGGCCACGGTCGCCAGCAGGTCGCCCTTGGACCCGTCGGCGCGCGGACCACCCCGGCCGCGCACCCGGAAGGTGCGCCCGTTGGGGGTCCCGGGCGGCAGACGCAGCGTCACGGGCGCACCGCCGAGGGTGGGCACCTTGATCTCGGCGCCGAGGGCCACCTCGTCGAAGGACACCGGGACGTCCAGGGTCAGGTTGTCGCCGGCGCGGCCGAACAGCCGGTGCGGGCTCACCTTGACGGTCACGAAGAGGTCGCCCGCCGGGCCGCCGTTCTCCCCGGCGGCGCCCTTGCCCTTGAGCCGGATCCGCTGGCCGTCCTTGACCCCGGCCGGGATGCGGGCCTGGATCGTGCGGTTGGACCGGCCGCGGCCCGAGCCGGAGCAGGTGGGGCAGGCCTCGTCGTAGACGAGCTGACGACCTGCGCAGCGCGGGCAGGTCTCGTTCATCGAGAACGCGCCGCCGGAGGTGCTCACGACGTAGCCGGCGCCGTCGCACTCCGCGCAGACGTGGGGCCGGGTGCCCGGCTTGCCGCCGGTGCCCGAACAGCTCGGGCAGGGGGCGTCCGAGGCCAGGCGCAACGAGATGGTGACGCCGTCGAGGGCGTCGGCGAAGGAGATGGTCGCGGTCGCCTCGGAGTCCGGGCCCTTGCGGGGCCGGGCGGGCTGGGGGCGGCGCTGCTGGCCGGCTCCCCCGAAGAGGTCGCCGAACATGTCACCGAAGCCGCCGCCGCCCATCCGGTCGCGCAGCAGGTCCTCGACGTTGACGCCGCCGGGCTGGCCGCCGCGGGCCCCGCCGCCGAACCCGCCCCCGAAGGCGCCGGCTCCCTGGAGGCGGCGCATCTCGTCGTAGCTCGCGCGCTTGTCGTTGTCGCCGACGACGTCGTAGGCCTCGGCGACCTTCTTGAACCGGTCGTGCTTGGTGGTGTCACCGGGGTTGGAGTCCGGGTGGTTGTCGCGGGCGAGCCGGCGGTAGGCCTTCTTGACGTCCGCCGCGGAGGCGTCCTTGGCCACCCCGAGCTCGGCGTAGAAGTCCTTGCCGGCCCAGTCGGGCCGGAAGCCCTGGTCGTCGGCCATCACGCACCTCCCGTCCTCATCATCGCTCCTGCCGGCTCCGGCGCGGTGGCGCCGGGCCGGGTCCGCCGGCCGGGTACGCGGGCCGGGCGGCCCGGCCCGCGTACCGACTGGTCGTGCTGTGCTGGGTGCTGCTGGGTGCTGCTGGGTGCCGTCAGGCGGGTGGGTCGACGACGAGCACCTGCGCGGCGCGGACCACGCGGTCGCCGATCTTGTAGCCCGACTTGGCGACCACCTTGCAGCTGGTCACCGTGACCTCGGGGTCCTCGCCCAGGTGGGAGAGCGCCTCGTGGACGGTCGGGTCGAACGCGTCGCCGGGCGCGCCGTACTTCAGCAGCCCGGAACCGGCCACCGTCCGCTCGAGCTGCTCGGCGACGGCCTTGAAGCCGCCGTCGAGCGGCTCGTGCTCCCGGGCCCGGTCGATGGTGTCGAGCACCTCGACGATCGGGGCCAGCGCCTTGAAGGTCGCGTTCTCCTTGAGCAGGTCGCGGTCGCGCTCGACCCGCCGCTTGTAGTTCACGAACTCCGCCTGGAGCCGCTGGAGGTCCGCGAGGCGCTCGGCGGACTCCATCCGGGCCACGGCGAGCGCGTCGTCCGCGGCCAGGTCGACCGCGTCCTGCTCGACGTCGCCACCGGCTGCGACGGGCTCCTCCGCGGACTCCCCCTCGACGGCGTCGGCGGCCTCCCCGGCGCCGGCCACGTCGGCCGGCGTCGGGTCCTCGGGCACCGCGTCGTCCTGGGGCTCCGGCGCACCCACGGGGTCCTGGGTCACTTGGACCCGTCCTCGGACGTGGCGTCGGTGGTGCCGTCGGCCTCCTCGTCGACGATCTCGGCGTCGACGACGTCGTCGTCAGCAGCGCCCGTCGAGGAGTCGGCCCCGCCCGCGGCGGCGTTCTCGGCCTCCGCGGCGGCGTACATGGCCGCCCCCATCTTCTGGCTGGACTCGTTGAGCTTCGTGGTGCCCGCGGTGATCTCCTCGGAGGTCGCCTCCGCGTTCTCCAGCGTCGCCTTGAGGGAGTCGACGTCGGCCTGGACCTCGGTCTTGACGTCCTCGGGCAGCTTGTCGGCGTTCTCGCCGAGGAACTTCTCGGTCGTGTAGACCAGCCCGTCGGCCTGGTTGCGGGCCTCGACGGCCGCGCGACGCTGGGCGTCCTCCTCGGCGTACTGCTCGGCCTCGCGGACCATCCGGTCGATGTCGTCCTTGCCGAGCGCGGAGCCGCCGGAGATCGTCATCGACTGCTCCTTGCCGGAGCCCTGGTCCTTGGCGGAGACGTGGACGATGCCGTTGGCGTCGATGTCGAAGGTGACCTCGATCTTCGGCACGCCGCGCGGCGCCGGCGGGAGACCGGTCAGCTCGAAGTTGCCGAGCTGCTGGTTCTGGGCCCACATCTGGCGCTCGCCCTGGGCGACCTTGATCTCGACCGACGGCTGGTTGTCGTCGGCGGTGGTGAAGATCTCCGAGCGCTTGGTCGGGATCGTGGTGTTGCGCTCGATGAGGTTGGTCATCACGCCGCCCTTGGTCTCGATGCCCAGGGAGAGCGGGGTGACGTCGAGGAGCAGCACGTCCTTGACCTGGCCCGTGAGGACACCGGCCTGGAGCGCGGCGCCGACCGCGACGACCTCGTCGGGGTTGACGCCCTTGTTGGGCTCCTTGCCGCCGAGCAGGCTCTTGACGACCTCGGGGACCGCCGGCATCCGGGTCGAGCCGCCGACGAGGACCACGTGGTCGATCTTGTCGACGGCGACACCGCCGTCCTTGAGCACCGCCTGGAACGGCGCCTTGGTGCGGTCGAGCAGGTCGGAGGTCAGCTTCTGGAACTCCGAGCGCGTCAGGCGCTCCTCGAAGTGCAGCGGGCCGGACTCGCCGTGGGTGATGTAGGGCAGGTGCACGGTGGTCTCGCTGGAGGAGGACAGCTCGATCTTGGCCTTCTCCGCGGCCTCCTGCAGGCGCTGCTTGGCGATCTTGTCGGCCGCCAGGTCCACGCCGTTGTTGTCCTTGAACTTCTTGACCATCCACTCGACGACGCGGTTGTCCCAGTCGTCGCCACCGAGGTGGTTGTCGCCGGAGGTCGCCTTGACCTCGACCACGCCCTCGCCGATCTCGAGCAGGGACACGTCGAACGTGCCGCCACCGAGGTCGAAGACCAGGATCGTCTGGTCGTCGCCCTTGTCCAGGCCGTAGGCCAGCGCGGCCGCGGTCGGCTCGTTCACGATCCGGCTGACGTTCAGGCCCGCGATCTCGCCGGCCTCCTTGGTGGCCTGGCGCTGGGCGTCGTTGAAGTACGCCGGCACGGTGATCACCGCGTCGGTGACGGTCTCGCCGAGGTACGCCTCGGCGTCACGCTTCAGCTTCTGCAGCACGAAGGCGCTGATCTGCTGGGAGGTGAAGTCCTTGTCGTCGATCTTCTGCTTCCAGTCGGTGCCCATGTGGCGCTTGACGGAGCGGATGGTGCGGTCGACGTTCGTGACGGCCTGGCGCTTGGCCACCTCCCCGACGAGGACCTCGCCGGACTTGGCGAAGGCGACCACGGAGGGGGTCGTACGGGCGCCCTCCGCGTTGGCGATGACGGTGGGTTCTCCACCCTCGAGGACCGCGACGACGCTGTTGGTCGTGCCGAGGTCGATGCCGACGGCTCGTGCCATGGTGAGTACCTCCTGAGTACTGCCCGGGGATCCGGGGGAATGGGGGGCTTCCGCGGGAACCGCGGGCGCTGGTGCTGTTCAGCTGGCTGCCGCAATCGTGGCAGAAGAGTTGAGTGCGTTCAACTCAAGTTCGTTCAGTGGGTGCAACGGGAGGCCGGGGGTGGTTGTTCCCGGCGGTGGGGTGAGGATGGGTCGCGTGTGCCCGAGCGACGCGGAGATCGTCCGCCACCACGACAGCGCCCGGCCCGACGCCGAGTCCCGGTTGCCGGGGCAGGGCGGGGACGTGGTCGAGATCCGGGTGCTCGAGCACGACCCGGCCTGGGCCGGCGAGGCGCGCCGGGTGGTCGACCAGGTCCGTGGGCTGCTCGGGGTCCGCGCGCTCGAGGTGCACCACGTCGGCTCGACCGCCGTGCCGGGCCTGCCGGCCAAGCCGGTCCTCGACCTGGACCTGGTCGTGGCCGATCCGGCCGACGAGCAGGCCTACGTCCCCGACCTGGTGGCCGGCGGCTTCGTGCACCGGCTGCGCGAGCCGTGGTGGCACGAGCACCGGCTGCTGGTGCACCGCGACCGCGAGCCGTCGGTGACGCTGCACGTCTTCGGGCCCGACTGCCCCGAGGTGGTGCGCCACCTGATGTTCCGCGACCGGCTGCGTGGGCACGCGGGTGTCCGCGAGCGGTACGCCGCCGCCAAGCGGGAGGCCGCGGCCGCGACGAGCTCAGCCGGCGGGACCGGGATGGACTACAACCGGGTCAAGGAGCCGGTCGTCCGGGCGCTGCTGGACGAGATGTTCCGCGAGCACGGCCTGCTGCCGTAGCGCGGCCGCGCCCTCAGCCCAGCCGCGCCACGACGGCGGCGGCGAGGCGGTCGGCGGCGCCCGGGGCGTGCTGGAGGAACAGCGACGGCTCGCACAGCTCCACCTCGAGCACCTGCGGGCCGGAGTCGTCGTGGAGCAGGTCGACCCGGGCGTAGAGCGGCGGGGCCGCCGAGGCCGGCAGCGCCGCGAGCGCCCGCTCCGCGACCTCGAGCTCGGCCCGGGACGGCTCGCGGGCGGTGATCTCCTCCTCGGCGAAGAGGCCGTCGACCAGCCCGGCGCCCTCGCGGAGCAGCGCCGCCTTCCGGATCGCGTGCGAGTACGCGCCGTCGAGGAACACGACCGCGGTCTCCCCGTGGGTGTCCACGGTGTCCAGGTAGGGCTGGACGAGCACCGTGCGGCCGGTGGCCTGCACGGCCCGCACGTGCGCGACGGACCGGTCGACCTCGTCCGGCCCCAGGCGCAGCGTGTCCAGGGAGCCCGCCGAGACGGTCGGCTTCACCACGTGCGCCACGTCGAGCAGCGGGTGCTCGGGGTCCTCGTCGGGGCCGAGGAAGACCGAGGGCACCACGGGCGCCCCGGCCTCGGCCAGGGCGCGGAGGTAGACCTTGTCGGTGGTCCACCGCAGCAGGCCCGGCTCGTTGAGCAGCCGGCCCACCTCGGCGACGTGGTCGACCCAGGCGAGGAACTCGCCCCGCCGCCGCGGGTAGTCCCAGGTCGAGCGGACCACGACCAGGGCGAACCCCGCCCAGTCCACCGCCGGGTCGTCCCAGACGGCGGGCACGGCGTCGACCCCGGCCGCGCCGAGGGCGGCCAGCAGCAGCCGCCCCTCCTCGTCGAGCCCGGGCTCCTCCGCGCAGGTGGCGAGGGCCACACGCGGCCTGGTCGTGGTCGTCGTCGGCACCGGGGCATCCTAGGAGGATGAGCCTGCTCGCCAGCCCCCGCCGCCTGTTCCGGGCGGTCGCCGTCGCCGAGGCCGTCACCTGGGGCCTGCTGCTGGTGGGCATGGTGCTGAAGTACGTCACGCGGACCACCGAGGTGGCCGTGTCGGTCTTCGGGATGGTGCACGGCGTGGTCTTCATCGCCTACGTGCTGACGGCGCTGGTGGTGTGGGTCGACCAGCGGTGGAGCCTCGTACGCGGGCTGCTCGGGCTGGCCGCCGCCGTACCCCCGTTCCTCACGATCCCCTTCGTCCGCGACACCGAGGGGCGCGGCCTGCTCGACGCCGGCTGGCGCCTCCGGGCCCCGGGCACGACGCCCGCCGGCCCTGCCGAGAGGGCGGTCGCCGGTCTGCTGCGGCGACCGGCGCGGGCCGCGCTCGGCGGCGTGGCCGCGGTGGCCGCGCTGACCGCGGTCGCGCTCGCGGTCGGCCCACCCGTCGGCTGAACGCGAACGTCATCTCGAGGCGTTGCGAGCGTCATCTCGGCCGGGTGCGAGTGTCATCTCGGCTAGCGGAGACGGGCCAGGGCCTCCTCGACCAGCGACACGTGCGGCAGCGAGGCCACGTCGCCCACCAGCACCCACCGCGCGGTGTCGGTGCTGCCGCCGACCTCGTCGCGCAGCCGTCCCCCGGTGACGCGGCCCTCGAAGACCACGCGCACCGCCTTCATCGGCCGGTCGGTGTCGCGGCGGCGACGCTCGGGCGCGATCACGTAGCTGCTGACCCACAGCACGTCGCCGAGGGTCACCTCGTACCCCGTCTCCTCGCGCACCTCCCGCACCGCGGTCTGCTCGACGCTCTCGTGCAGCTCGGCGCCGCCGCCGGGCAGCGTCCACTGCGGCCGGTCGCCCTCGTTCCACAGCGCGAGCAGGACGCGTCGTCCGCCGGGCCGGTCCTCGGTCAGCAGGACGTAGGCGGCCAGGCGCGTGTCGTACTCGCTGTAGTCGGGAAGGCGGTCCGGAGCAGGTGCGTCCATGCCCCGATCCTGTCGCGCCGACCCTGAGCCACGGAATAGCAGGGGGTCGACGGTCGCTGTAGGGGGCATGACTGTTCCCAGCATCACGCTCCTCGACCAGACGACCATCCCGCAGCTCGGGTTCGGGGTCTTCCAGGTCCCGGCGGAGGACACCGCCGAGGTCACCTCGACCGCGCTCGAGGTCGGCTACCGCCACATCGACACCGCCCAGATGTACGGCAACGAGGCCGGCGTCGGCGACGCCCTGGCCTCGTCCGGCCTCGCGCGCGACGACTACTACGTCACCACCAAGCTGAACAACGGCAACCACCGGCCCGACGACGTCCGCCGCTCCTTCGAGGAGTCGTTGGCCAAGCTCCGGCTCGACCGGACCGACCTGTTCCTCATCCACTGGCCGCTGCCCACGCTGTACGACGGCGACTACGTGTCGACGTGGAAGGCCATGGCCGAGCTCGTCACCGAGGGCCTGACCCGCTCGGTCGGCGTCTCGAACTTCAACCCCGACCACCTGCAGCGCCTGGCCGACGAGACCGGTGTGCTCCCCGTGGTCAACCAGGTCGAGGCACACCCCTACTGGACCAACGACGCCGTGCGGGAGGCCTCCCTGGGCCACGGGATCAAGGTCGAGGCGTGGTCGCCGATCGCGAAGGGCGCCGTCCTGGACGACGCGACCATCACCGAGATCGCCGAGAAGCACGGCCGGACCGCCTCGCAGGTGACCCTGCGCTGGCACGTCGAGCGGGGCGACATCGTCTTCCCGAAGTCCACCAAGCGCGAGCGGATGACCGAGAACTTCGGCATCTTCGACTTCTCGCTCACGCCCGAGGAGGTCGCCACGATCAGCGGCCTGGACCGCGGCACCGCGGGTCGTACGGGGCCCGACCCGGCGACCTTCGACTACGTCCCCGACTGACGAGTCCCCCAGCCGACACGTCGAGCCCGTCACGTCGAGCCCGTCCCCCGCACCCGGGGGGCGGGCTCGCGGCGTCGGGTCAGCCGACGCGGACGGTGACGGGGTTCGAGATGGTCCGGTCGCTGCTGTCGACCATCCGGAACCGGTTCGGCCCGGTCTGGCCGCTCTGGACGAAGGTGGAGAAGGTGCCGGCGGTGACCGCGACGGTCGCGTTGAACTCGACCCAGGTGTCGCCCTCGTAGCGCTCCACCTGCAGCACCCGGCCGTCGCCGCCGGTGTACTGCCCGGTGAGGTCGATCTGGTCGAAGACGCCCACGGCCGGCTGGCCCGCGGAGAGGGTGATCTCACCCTCCTCGACCTTCTTCTTCTTGCGCTCGCGCGGCTCCGCCGACTGGGACGGGTCACCCCCGGGGATCGGGGCCAGGGTGACCAGCGGGTTCGGGTTGGCCTTGGTCTCCTTCGGGCGGGGCAGGACCATCCGGTCGCCCTGCTCGGCCGAGGTGCTCGATCCGTCGGTGGCGGTCGCGCTGCTGTCGAGGCCGGCGTAGCGGGCTCCGGCCCAGACGACGCCGCCGAGCACGAGGCCGACGACCAGACCGACGGCGACCAGCGCCACGACCCCGGTCACGACGGGGTGGCGCTCGGACGGGCGGGACGGGTCGGTCACGGGTGCTCCAGGCGGCAGAGTGGGGTCGGTCGCCCCCATTGTCGCGGGGCACGTCCCGCGAACCAACCCGGCGGCCCCGACCAGCGCCTAGGGTGCCCGGGTGAGGCTGCCCCGGGTGCCGGTCGCGCCGGCCCGTGCGCGGGCCCGCGCCCGCCTCGTGGCGCCGGCCCTGCTCCTCCTGCTCGGCCCCGCCCTGACCGGGTGCGGCGCGGACGGCGCGCCGGGTCGGGGCGACGCGACCGACGGCGGCGCCCCGGCCCCCGGCACGACCGCGAGCCCGATGCCGGGGGCGTCGAGCGGCGCACGACCGGCGTACCAGGCCGGGGAGGCCGACCGCAGGGCGGTCGACGCCCTGCTGGCCCGGCGCGCGCAGGCGGTGCGGCTGCGTGACGAGGCCCGCTTCCTGGCCACCGTGGACGACCGGGACCCCCGCCTCGTGGCGCAGCAGCGGACGCTGTTCGCGAACCTGGCCCGGCTGCGGCTGGCCCGGTACGACTACGAGACGACCGGCGACCAGCTCCTGCCCGACGCGGTGCGTCGCGCCGTCCCCGGCGACCCGGTCGTCCGGTTCCAGACCGTCGAGCACGTGCAGGTCGCGGACGTGATGACCGGGGCGGTCGGCAACGTGGTCCGGATGACCTACGTGCGCCGGGACGGGCGGTGGCTGGTCGGCCAGGAGACCGCGCCGGAGCCGGTGGCCGGTGACGAGGGGCAGCTGCGACCGTGGTTCGGCGAGCCCCTGGCGGTGGCCGACCGGGGCAGCCTGGTGGTGCTCACCGACGCCGACGACACCGGCCTCGCCGACGACCTCGCCGACATCGTGGAGGACGCGGTGACCGCCGACGCGGCCCTGCTCCAGGTGGTCCCCGACCGGCGGGTCCTCGTCGACGCCACCGACAACGGGCCGACCGTGCGCCTGGACACCATCGGCGAGCAGGAGGCCGCCGCCATCTACACCGGGGTCTTCGACCTCGACGAGCAGGGCCGGCGGACCACGCTGAGCGGCGGCACGATCCGGATCAACCCCGACCTGACCGCCGACGAGCTGACCGCCGACCCCGGCCTGCTGCGGCACGAGGTCGTGCACCTGCTGCTGCGGCGCTACGCCGGGGTGCTGCCGATGTGGCTCTCGGAGGGCGTCGCGGAGTACGCACGCTGGTACCCGCTGACCACGCGGGACCTGCGGGTCACCCCGGAGCTGTGGGAGCGCACCCAGGCCGCGCCGCGGCGGCTGCCCAGCGCCGGGCTCTTCCCGCTCGACCCGGCGGTGAACTACCTGGTCGCCCAGGCCGCGGCCCAGCACCTCCTGGCCCGCGGCGGTCCGACCGCGCTGCGCTCGCTGATGGAGGGCTACCGCTCCGGCGTCGCCACGGGGACCGGCACGGACGACAGCGACCTCACCGACCGGCTGCTCGCCGACGTGTACGACACCACCGAGGCCGAGGTCGTGGCCGGCGCGTGGCAGGCCCTGGCCGAGCTCGACCGCTGACCCGTCGGGGGAGTCGGCCCACGTACCTGGGAGCGGGCGCCGGGGTCGGCGCCGGGGTCGGCGCCGGGGTCAGTGCCGTGGTCGGCGCCGGGTGACCCGCACCCGCGCCCCGTGGCGCGGGACGCTGGTGATGTTGCGGACCTTCGGCTCGTCGGGCCCGACCGCCGCGACGTCGCAGGCCTCCAGCACCGCCCGCAGCACCTCGACCCCCTCCATCAGCGAGAACCCGGCGCCGAGGCAGCGGCGCACGCCGCCCCCGAAGGGGATCCAGGTGTGGGGCGCGGGGTTGGCCCCGACGAAGCGGTCGGGGCGGAAGTCCGCGGGGTCGGGGAACGCCTCGGACCGGGCGTGGCAGACCACGATCGACGGGCCGACCGTGACCCCGGCCGGCAGGTCGAGGCCGTTGATCGTGGCCGGTTCGACCAGGGTCCGGTTGACGATCGGGATGACCGGGTGCAGCCGCATCGACTCCTTCACCACCGCCTCGAGCCAGCCGTCGTCACCGTCGCTGTCGGCGTCCCTGCCACCGGCCCTGTCACCGGCCCTGTCACCGTCCTCGTCGCCGTCCGGGCCACCGGAGCGCGCGGCCGCGACGGACCGGGCGAGCAGGTCCGGGTGGCGGCCGAGCTCCCACAGCGCCCAGGCCAGGGCGCTGGCGGTCGTCTCGTGCCCGGCGAGCAGCAGGGTGACCAGCTGGTCGCGCAGCTCGGTGTCGCCCAGCACGTCCTCGGCCCGCCCCTCACGCTCGGCGTCGCGGCTGGCGCGCACCAGCCGGGACAGCACGTCCGTACGCTGCTCGAGGTCGCCCACGTCGCGCCGCTCGCGCACCTCGGCGAAGATCAGCCGGTCCAGCTCGAGCTGGGTCACCACGGTGCGGCGCCAGAGCCCGAAGCGCTGGAGCACGGGGTAGCTCCACCCGAGCAGGACCGCGGGGCTGACGTCGACGGTGTCGCGGACCCGGGGCCGCAGCGCGGCCAGGCGGCGCTCGTCGGTGACGCCGAAGACGACGCGCAGGATGACCTCGAGGGTCAGCGCGTTCATCCGGTCCAGCGTGTCCAGCTCGGCGCCGTCGGCCCACCCGGCGACCTCGTCCCGGGCGATGTCGCGCACCAGGCCGCGGTAGTCGCGCAGCGCCCGGCCGTGGAAGGCGGGCATCAGCAGGGCGCGGGCGCGCTGGTGCTCGGCGCCGTCCTGGAGCAGCAGCGAGTGCCGGCCCATGATCGGACCGAGGATGCCGTTGGCGCGCCCGGCCTGGAAGACCGCCGGGTCGGCGGCGAAGAGCTCCCGGACCTCCTCGGGCCGGGTGAACAGCACCAGCGGCTGGCCGCCCGGGACCAGCCGCACGGTGAACCGGTCGCCGTACCTGCGAGCCAGCCAGGGGTGGAAGCGGTGCCGGTGGCGCAGCAGGGCCACGGTCTGCAGCAGGGCCGGCCACCGGGGCCCCGGCGGCAGGCCGTCGGGGCCGACCCGGGGCTCGTCGCCGCCCGTCGGGCGCATCACGCTGAACCGGTGCCGGGTCTCCCCCGCGGTGTCCGGCAGACCGGGCGGGAGGTCGGTGGTCGCCATCGGCCCAGCCTAGGAGGACCGGCACTACCCTCGGCCCGGTGGAGCTGCGCGAGGTGGTCCGCCGGCGGCGGATGGTGCGTCGCTTCACCGACCAGCCGGTGGACCCGGCGGTGGTGGACCGGGCGCTGGACCACGCCACCCGCGCCCCGAGCGCCGGCTTCACCCAGGGCTGGGGGTTCCTCGTCCTCGACACGCCCGCCGACGTGCGCCGCTACTGGGAGGCCTGCCTCGACCCGGACGCGCTCGCGGCCCCCGGGCGGTGGCTGACCGGGATGATGACCGCCCCCGTGCTGGTCCTCCCCTGCAGCAGCCGCGCGGCGTACCTCGACCGCTACGCCGAGCCGGACAAGGGCTGGACGGACCGGGACCCCGACCGCTGGGCGATGCCCTACTGGCACCTCGACACCGCGATGGCCTCGCTGCTGGTCCTGCTCACCGCGGTCGACGAGGGCCTCGGCGGCTGCTTCTTCGGCATCCCCCGCGAGCGGTACGCCGCCGTCCACGCCGCGTTCTCGATCCCCGACGACCACGAGCCGGTGGGCGTGGTCGCGCTCGGGCACCCCGACCCGGCGGGGGTCGCCGGCACGGGCTCGGCGTCGCGGCGACGCCGGCGGCCCCTGGACGAGGTGGTCCACCGCGGCACCTGGCCCAGGTGACGCTCGCAGCGCCTCCAGGTGACGCTCGCGGCGCTCGGGGGGCGCCGCGAGCGTCACCTCGGACGTGCGGGAGCGTCATCTCGGCGCGTGCGGGAGGGTCACCTCGGCGGGGCTTGTCCGGGCGCGCCGGAGTCGTAGGCTGGGACGGCGATGAGCCCGGCGCCCGACGACTTCGACCTCGGCGACCGCCTCGCGCGCGCCGAGCGGGACGAGCAGCGCGAGCGCCACTCGCCCCAGCAGGACGCCCGCACCGGGCGGTCCGCCGCGGCGATGCGGATGCAGCAGCAGCAGACCTGGGTCGAGGAGCAGCTGCGGATCGCGATGGAGCGCGGCGACTTCGACGACCTGCCGGGCGCGGGCAAGCCGATCCGGGACCTGGGCGCGTCGCACGACCCCGACTGGTGGCTGAGGCGGCTGGTCGAGCGGGAGAACATCACCGTGCTGCCGGCCAGCCTGCAGCTGCGCAAGGACGACGCCGAGCTCGACGCGCGCCTCGACGCGCTGGCGGTCGAGAGGGAGGTGGCGAAGGAGGTCGAGGAGTTCAACGCCCGCGTCATCCGGGCCCGCTACACCCCCGTCGACGGGACCCCGCCGCTGATCACGATGCCGCGCGACGTCGACGAGACGCTCGCCGGGTGGCGCGAGCGCCGTGCGGCCCGCGCCGCCGCGCTGGCCGGGCGTCGCGCCGCCGAGGACGCCGTCCGGCCACCGCCGCGACCGTGGTGGCGGTCCGGACGGCGCCCGTGGTGGCGCTCGTCGGGACGCTCGTCGTAGCGGGGCGTGAGCGGGCCCGCTGACCCGCGGGCCCGGGCGGCCGTCGGATCGGTCACACCACCCGACCCGGTGCGCTGCTAGGTTCCGCGCCATGTCACGCAGCGCCAAGGACTTCTTCCGCCCGCTGGCCGTGGGCGCGCCGACGCCGGTCCGCGAGGTCCCGGCCCGACCCAGCCGCGCCATCCACTTCTTCGACCCGAGCAACGCCAAGATGGCCGGCAAGGTGCCCGGCATGGTCGGCACGGTCGACGTCCTGCTGGGCAACCTCGAGGACGCGGTCAAGGCGGGCGACAAGGTCGCGGCCCGCGACGGCCTGGTGCGGGTCGGCCAGGAGACCGAGGGCCTCGGCGGCCCGGACGGCCGCAGCCAGCTGTGGACCCGCATCAACGCGCTCGACAGCCCGTGGGCGCTCGACGACCTGACCACCCTGGTGCCCGCGATCGGGCACCGGCTCGACGTGGTGATGGTGCCGAAGGTGGAGGGCGCCGAGGACATCCACTACGTCGACCGGCTGCTCGCCCAGCTCGAGGCCAAGGCCGGCCTGGACCGCCCGATCCTGGTGCACGCCATCCTGGAGACCGCGCGCGGCGTGGCCGACGTCGAGGAGATCTGCGCGGCCAGCCCGCGGATGCAGGGGCTCTCCCTCGGCCCGGCCGACCTCGCCGCGGACCGCCGGATGAAGACCACCCGGGTCGGCGGCGGGCACCCCGGCTACCTGGTCCGCCAGGACCCGGCCGACGGCAGCCCGGAGGCGATCGGCGCCGCGCGGACCACGTACCAGCAGGACCTGTGGCACTACACGATCGCCCGGATGGTCGACGCGTGCGCGATGCACGGGCTGTCGCCCTACTACGGCCCGTTCGGCGACATCGCCGACACCGTGGCGTGCGAGGACCAGTTCCGCAACGCGTTCCTGCTCGGCTGCGTCGGCGCGTGGACGTTGCACCCGAAGCAGGTCGACGTCGCCCGGCGCGTCTTCAGCCCCAGCGTCGAGGACGTCGCCCACGCGCGACGGGTGGTGGCCGCGATGGGTGACGGCACCGGCGCGGTGATGCTCGACGGGAAGATGGAGGACGACGCCTCCCTCAAGCAGTGCCTGGTCATGGTCGACCTCGCCGACCGGCTCGGCGCGATCGACCCCGACCTGCGCGCGCAGTACGACGCCATCCCCGCCGCGGAGGGCTCCGCGTGAGCGCCGCCGACGAGCCGGAGCTGCTCCGTCCCCGTCGCTCGGTGCTCTACATGCCCTCCTCCAACGCACGCGCGCTGGAGAAGGCCCGCGACATCGACTGCGACGCCCTGATCCTGGACCTCGAGGACGCCGTCGCCCCCGACGCCAAGGCCGGGGCCCGGGACGCCGCCTGCGCCGCCGCGGCCTCGGGCGCGTACGGCCACCGCGAGCTGACCATCCGGGTCAACGGCGCCGACACCGCCTGGCACGACGACGACCTCGCCGCCGCGTGCGCGGCCGGTCCCGACGCGATCGTGGTGCCCAAGGTCGACAGCCCCGCCGCCGTCCACGCGCTCGCCGACGCCCTGGAGCGCCACGGCGCCCCCGACCGCACCACCTTGTGGGCGATGCTCGAGACACCCCGCGCGATGCTCCACGCCGAGGAGATCGCGGCCGCGTCGGACCGCCTCAGCGTGCTGGTGATGGGCACCAACGACCTCGTCAAGGAGCTGTACGCCGAGCACGTCCCCGGCCGGGCCCCGCTGCTGACCGGGCTGTCCCTCGCGCTGCTGGCCGCCCGCGCGACCGGCCGCGTGGTCCTGGACGGGGTCTACAACGACGTCAAGGACACCGACGGCTTCCTCGCCGAGTGCCGCCAGGGCCGCGAGATGGGCTTCGACGGGAAGACCCTGATCCACCCCGGACAGGTCGCCGGGGCGAACGAGGCCTTCTCCCCCTCCGCCGGGGCGGTCGAGGACGCCCGGGGCGTGCTGGACGCCTGGGAGCAGGGCGCCGGGTCGGGCGTGGTCACCTTCCGCGGCCGGATGGTCGAGAACCTGCACGTCGAGTCGGCCCGCCGCACCCTCGCGCTGCACGACGCGGTGTCGTCCGGGCGCTGAGGCGTGACCGCCGTCGTGACCGCCGGCCCCGGGGGGACCCTCACCCGTCGGGGTGGACGCTCCGTCCCCGCCGCCCCGACCCGGGACGTTCTGCGCAGAACCCCTGACGGGGCGCGCGCGGAGCCCTACCGTCGCAGCACAGGGTCCGTCCCGTCCGACGCCCCGCTCCCCGGCCGTGCCCCCGCACGACCGTCCGGGGCGGGCCACGGCACCCCCGGGACGCCGGCCGTCGACCCCCGTCGTCGGTCGACCCGCCCGACCCACCACACCCCCCGCCCCCGACCCCCCCGGTGACACCCATGTCGGTCAGCCACGTCCCCTCCGCGACCCGCACCCTGCGCGTCCTGCGCTACCTCGCGGGCAGCGCCAGCCCCGTCCCGCTCGAGTGCATCGCCCGCTCGTGCGACCTGCCTCGCAGCACGGCCTACCACCTGCTCAACACCATGATCGACGAGGGCTTCGTCGTGCACTTCCCCGACGAGCACCGCTTCGGGCTCGGCCTCGCCGCCCACGAGGTCGGGCTCGGCTTCGCCGGCCAGGACGTCCTCCTGCGGGTCGCGCGCGCGCCGCTGGCCGCGCTGGTCGACCGGCTCGGCATCTCCGGCTACCTCGCGGTCGGCGAGGGCCGCGAGGTCGTGGTCCTGCACGAGGAGCGCGGCACGCAGATGCCGCCCCTGCTGACCCGGCCGACCCGGCTGCCCTCCCGGCTCTGCGCGTCCGGTCGGGCGATCCTCGCCGAGCTCCCGGTCGAGCAGCTGCGTGCGCTCTACAGCGACCCGGCCGCCTTCGAGGACCACCAGCGACGCGGACCCGGGGACCTGGCCACCCTGGAGGCCGTGCTCGGCCGGGTCCGCCACCAGGGGTTCGCGGTGCAGGACAACGAGCTGCGCCCCGGCCTGGCCGGCGTGGCCGCGCCCGTGCGCGGCCTGCCCCACGGGCTGCCCGCCGCCGTGGCCCTCACCCACCGCCGGGGACCGACCAACGCGCTCAGCGGCCGGCTCGGCCTCGAGGTCCAGCGACTGGCCCGCGGTCTCAGCGCCGCGGTGGCCGCGCACGAGGCCGCGGTCTGACCAGCCCGGTGCCCCCCCGGCGGGTGTGAGACCCCACCGGCAGGCGCTGACAGGTTGAGGGGTTCCCCCACCGAGGAGTCCCCATGAGCACCACCACCACCGTCATCGTCGTGATCGTCGTCCTCGTCCTGCTGCTGGTCGTCGTGGCGGCGGCGCTCGCGGCGCGCAAGAAGAAGGCCACGGCCGGGCGCGAGCAGGCCCAGGTGCTGCGCCGGCAGGCCGCCACGCAGGCACCGGACGTGCAGCTCAGCCGCGCGGAGGCGCAGCGCGCCGAGGCCGACGCGGAGATCGCCCGGCAGGAGGCCGCGCGCGCCGAGCAGCGGGCCCAGGAGGCCCGGATCGGCCACCAGGCCGAGCAGGCGCGGGTGGAGGACCAGGTCCGCGAGGCGGACCGTCTCGACCCCGACGTGAACCACCGCCGCAAGGACTACGCGCCGCAGCCGCCCGAGCCCGCTCCGGCGCAGCCCACCCAGCCCGTCGAGGCCGCTCCGGTCACCGACCCGCAGGCCGCGCAGGGCGGTTCGCACCGCGGCGCCCCGCGTACCCCCGAGGCTCCGGGCACCCCCGAGGCCCCCGGCACCGGGACGGCGTCGCACCCCGACCGTCCGTGAGGTTACCGCCGAGTACGATGCCCCTCACCGGACCAGGGGACTGACGGCCTGGCCCGTCGGACCTAGGCTCGCAGCGCACGTCCCCCGGACGCGCTCGAGGACGAGGAGCACACCCGTATGCAGATCGTGGCCATCGTGGTCTCCCTGGCGATCGCCGCCGTCGGCACCACCCTGTTCGTCCGGGCGATCGCGGCCATGGTCGCGGTGGTCCGCACCGGGGCGCCGGCCTCGCGCTCCGACAACCCCGCGGGCCGGTCCCTGACGCTCCTCAAGGAGTCGCTGGGCCACACCCGGATGCTCCAGTGGACCTGGGTCGGCGGCGCGCACTGGTTCGTGATGACCGGCTTCGGGCTGCTCTTCCTGACCCTGGTCACCGCCTTCGGGCAGCTGTTCGACGCCCACTTCGCGCTCCCGCTCATCGGGCACTTCTTCCTCTTCGAGTGGGCCACCGAGCTGTTCACCTGGGTGATGCTCGCCGCGATCGTCGGGCTGTTCTCGTACCGCGTGACGCGGCCCAAGGAGCGGGTGCGTGGCGCGCGCGGCCGCCTGTACGGCTCCTCGATGTGGCAGGGCTACTTCGTCGAGGCCGTCATCTTCGGGGTCGGCGTCTGCATCGTGACGCTGCGCGGCCTGGAGTACGCGCTGGCCGCCGCCGAGGGCGACGACCTCGCCTCGGCCTTCCACTTCCCGCTGACGTTCTGGCTCGGCGAGGCCCTCTCGGGGCTCTCGGAGAGCACGCTGGCCAACCTCATCTTCCTGTTCGCCATGCTCAAGATCGTCATCTCGTTCACCTGGATGATCGTGGTCTCGCTGACCCTGACCATGGGCGTGGCCTGGCACCGCTTCACCGCCTTCTTCAACATCTGGTTCAAGCGCGAGAGCGACGGCTCGCTCGCGCTCGGCCGGGTCAAGCCGCTGACGTCCGGCGGCGAGCCGGTCAGCCTCGACGACCTCGAGGAGCTCGACGAGGACACCGTGCTCGGCGTGGGGAAGGTCGAGGACTTCAGCTGGAAGGGCCTGCTGGACTTCACCTCCTGCACCGAGTGCGGCCGCTGCCAGAGCCAGTGCCCGGCCTGGAACACCGACAAGCCGCTCTCGCCGAAGCTGCTGATCACCGCGCTGCGCGACCACGCGTACGCCAAGGCCCCCTACCTGCAGGCCGCCGAGGGCGACCGCGCCGCGCTGCTCGAGGGCAACGACACGCTGACCCGCGAGGTGGAGCGACCCCTGGTCGGCGACACCGGGGACGACTGGTTCTACAACCCCGAGAGCGGCGCCGCGGTCATCGACTCCGACGTGCTCTGGAACTGCACCTCCTGCGGCGCGTGCGTGCAGCAGTGCCCGGTCGACATCGAGCACGTCGACCACATCATCGACATGCGGCGCTACGCCGTGCTGGTCGAGTCGAACTTCCCGGCCGAGCTCAACGGGCTGTTCAAGGGCCTGGAGAACAAGGGCAACCCGTGGAACATGAACGCCTCCGCGCGCCTGGACTGGACCAAGGGCCTGGACATCGACGTCAAGGTCGTCGGTCAGGACATCGAGTCGCTCGACGAGGTCGAGTGGCTGTTCTGGGTCGGGTGCGCCGGGGCGTACGAGGACCGGGCGAAGAAGACCACGCGCGCCGTCGCCGAGCTGCTCGACATGGCCGGCGTCACCTTCGGGGTGCTCGGCACCGGGGAGACCTGCACCGGTGACCCGGCCCGCCGCGCCGGCAACGAGTTCGTCTTCCAGGGCCTGGCGCAGCAGAACGTGGAGACGATGAAGGAGGCGAAGGTCAAGAAGGTCGTCTCGACCTGCGCGCACTGCTTCAACACCCTGAAGAACGAGTACCGCGAGCTCGGCATCGAGCTCGACGTGGTGCACCACACCCAGCTGCTGAACCGCCTGGTGCGCGAGGGCAGGCTCACCCCGGTCGCCGAGGGCGCGGGCGCTGCGAAGCGCTCGATCACCTACCACGACCCCTGCTACATCGGACGGCACAACGGCGTCTACTCGCCCCCGCGCGAGCTGCTCCAGATCCTGCCCGGCGCCGAGGTCGTGGAGATGGAGCGCAACTCCGAGCGCTCCTTCTGCTGCGGCGCCGGCGGGGCGCGGATGTGGATGGAGGAGAACACCGGCGAGCGGATCAACATGAACCGCACGAACGAGGCCATCGGCACCGGGGCGGACCAGATCGCCGTCGGCTGCCCCTTCTGCCGCGTGATGCTCTCCGACGGCCTCACCGCCGCCCAGGACAAGGGCGAGGCCCGCGAGGAGGTCGAGGTCCTCGACGTGGCCCAGATGCTGCTGGCCTCGGTCAAGGGCGTCCAGGCGACCAAGCTGGCCCCGGGCGGGGCGCCCGCCGCCGCTTCCGCCAACGCTGCCGCCACCGACACCGCCGCGGCCGGTACGGCCACCGCTGCCGCCCCGGCCGGCGGCGGCACGGCGACCCTGGTCGAGGACGACGAGGCGACCCACGCCGAGCCGAGCCCCGACGACGAGATGCGCACCGAGCAGTCCGTCACCCGCACCGCGGACGCCGGGCCGCTGGCCAAGGCCAGTGGCGGGTCCTCGCTCTTCGACACCCCGGCCGAGAGCTCGGTCGACGCACCCACGGAGGACAAGCCCGGCACGGCGTCCTCGGAGAAGTCGGTGCCGGCCGAGGCGAAGGCCGCTGCACCGGCGTCGTCCGGCGGCTCGCTGTTCGACCTCGGCGGGGGCGACCAGCCCGCCGCGGCCGCGCCGGCGCCCGCCGCCGGGACGACCGCCGAGAAGACCGACGAGAAGACTGCCGAGCCGACCGCCGAGCCGGCTGCGAAGGTGGGCGGGGGCTCGCTCTTCGACCTGGGCGGCGACGAGCCCGCCCCGAAGGCCGCCCAGCCCGCACCCGCCGAGCCGGCCGAGCCGGCCGCCGCGAAGGCTGAGCCTGCCGCCGCGAAGGCCACCGCGGCGACAGCGGAACCGGCTGCGGCACCGGCTGCGGCACCGAAGCCGGCCGCGGACCTCGGGTCCGGGGGCTCGCTGTTCGACCTGGTCGCCGACGAACCCGCCAGCCGGCCGCGGCAGCACCGGCGCCCGCGGCGACGGAGGCACCCGCAGCAGCGGAGGCACCGGCCGCAGCGGAGGCTCCGGCACCGGCCGCGCCGACGACACCGAAGCCGGCAGCAGACCTCGGGTCCGGAGGGTCGCTGTTCGACCTGGTCGCCGACGAACCCGCACCGGCCGCGGCAGCACCGGCGCCCGCGGCGCCGGAGGCACCCGCAGCGGCCGGAGGCACCCGCAGCGGCGGAGGCACCCGCGGCAGCACCGGCGCCAGAGGCGACGGAGGCACCCGCAGCAGCGGCAGCTCCGACGGCACCGACCCGGACCACGGACCCGGCCCGCCGGTCGATGTTCGACATCGCGGCCCCGGCCTCGGCCCCGAGCCCGGCTGCTCCGGTTCCGGTTCCGGTTCCGGCGGTGTCGACGCGGACCACGGACCCGGCCCGCCGGTCGATGTTCGACATCGCGGCCCCGACCGCGATCGCCTCCACCACCGCCCCGGCCGCCGCCGCCCCGACCTCCACAGCGGCCGCGACGACAGCGACCCCGGCGACCCCGGACGGGATCGACGCCGACACCGAGACCGCGACGGCCGAGGCCATCGAGGCCGAGACCGCGGACGCGGGGATCACCGAGGCCGATGCCGAGGCACGCGCTGTCGAGGTCGAGGAGCAGGTCGTCGACGAGCCGGCGGCCGACGAACGCCCCGCCGACGCCCAGACCCCGGGACCCAGCACCCCGGAGCAGCCGGCCCCGGAGCAGCCGGCCGCCTCGGGCGAGCAGCACCAGCCGCGTACGGACGCCGACATCAGCGGGTCGAGCAGCCTCTTCGACCTCTGAGGGCCGCCGAGCCGTCGGCCCGGACACGACAGCAGCGGATCACTGCCACCTGGTGGCAGCGATCCGCTGCTGTCGTGCGGCGGCCGTGGCTCCGGGCAGCGGCCGCCCGGCCGGGCACGTGGGACCGCGGGGACGGGCGTACGCCTCGATGCCGTGCTGCCGCAGGAACGCCGCCACCTTGCAGGCCGTCCGGCACGGCCTCTGCAGCACCTGGCCCCAGCCCGAGGCGGACCGTCGCCCGTCCGGCAGCGGCCACGTCCAGGTCGCGCTCGAGGTCGCCGTCGCGGTACACCACGCCGGCGATCCCCCGTTCGCGCTTCTGACGCTGCGCCCGGGGAAGGCCGTGAGCGCGCTCGACCCCGGTCAGGTAGCGGTGCTCCAGGACCGAGCAGGTCCCGTTCGCGACGTCCTGCAGCACTCCCTGCGTCCAGCGCCGGTGGGGGTGGCGGGTGCGCAGCGCGAGGGTGGCGAGCAGCTGCGCGGCGGTCGTCCGCCGGGTGGTGCCGGCGCGGGCCAGCACGGCCACCCGGTCCAGCTCGGTCTGCGCCTCCGCAGCGGCGTCCAGCACCGCCTCGGCGTAGCGCCGCCGCGGCGGCCCGAGGTTCCACAGCACGGTCTCGTCGAGGCGCGCGACCTGGTGCACCACCACGCCCGCCGGCGGGGCCGGCCGCGAGCGTCGCCGGTCCACCGCCACGTGGACGATCACCCGCTCGCCGCTGCGCTCCCCGAGGTGCGGTCCGTCGTAGGCGCGGAGCGCGGACCCGCCGTGCAGGGCGGCCGGCCAGCAGCAGAGCACCGCCGCCCAGGCCTGCTGGTCCCACGAGGGCCGGCCGGTGTGGTCCACGTAGACACCGGGCAGCAGCGCGGTCCAGGTACGCCCGCGCAGCAGCCGGCGTACGTCCGGCCCGCTCAGCCCGGTGGGCAGCGTGCCGCGGGTGCGCCGGCCGCACCGGTCCGCACCCGGGGACCTGTGGACGCACCGTGCCCCGGGGACGACCGCCAGGTGCGGCCGGGCTCAGCCCTCGGCGCCGTCGCTCTCCTGCACGGGCACGACGACCGGCCGCAGGCGGGCCCAGAGGACGAACCCGACGCCGGCCACCAGCAGCACCACGCCGGCGATCAGGTTGCTGTTGTAGTCGGCCTCGCTCGGCACTCCTGGCGTGCTCTCGGCGACGAGGCCGGTCAGCGTCAGGATGACGCCGTAGACGGCCAGCAGGCCGCCGATCACGTTGCGGATGTCGAAGGCGCCGGCGGTGTGCGTGCGTTCCTCGAAGGCCGCCTTCTCGGTCGCCGACATCGCCGGGTCGACCGGCGACCCGGACTGGTGCTCGTTGCTCATGCGGTGCTCCTCAGAAGGCGAAGTTCAGGGCGATGACCATCACCAGGGCGATGCCGGCCAGCGGCATGGTGCGGCGGTACCACGGGTAGCCGGCCTCGTCGGCGTCGACGAGGTCCTCCTTGGGCGTCTCGGAGTAGACCAGGCCCCTGAGCTCGGCGGGGTCCTTGGGCCGGGTCACCAGCGAGACGACGACGCTCAGCGCGATGTCGACCACGAAGGCGGTCGCGGCGGCCACGAAGGCGGCACCCTGGCCCCCCAGCGGGATGATGCCGAGACTGGCCGCGCCGAAGGCGTCCTCGGAGAGGAAGGCGACGAGGACGGCCGACAGGGTGCCGGCGACCAGGCCGACCCAGCCCGCGGTGGGCGTCATCCGCTTCCAGAACATGCCGAGGATGAAGGTGGCGAAGAGCGGGGCGTTGAAGAACCCGAACAGCACCTGCAGGTAGTCCATGATGTTGCTGAACCCGGAGGCGAACACCGCGGTGCCGATCGCCACCACCGCCGCCACGACCGTGGCCCACCGGCCCACCCGGAGGTAGTAGTCGTCGGAGCGGTCCTTGACGACGTACTGCTCCCACAGGTCGTAGGACAGCACGGTGTTGAACGCCGAGATGTTCGCGGCCATGCCGGCCATGAAGGCGGCGAGCAGACCGGTGATGGCCAGGCCCAGCAGCCCGTTGGGAAGGACGTCGCGCATCAGGTAGAGCAGCGCGTCGTTGTACTGCACCGTCCCCTCCGCCCCGCCGGCGACCGTCTCACCGGCCTTCAGCGAGGCGATCTCGGTGACGAGGACGGCGGCGATCATGCCCGGCACGATCGTGATGAACGGGATGAACATCTTGGGGAAGGCGCCGATGATCGGCGTCTTGCGGGCCGCGGAGATCGAGTTCGAGGCCATCGCGCGCTGGACCTCGACGAAGTTGGTCGTCCAGTAGCCGAAGGAGAGCACGAACCCGAGACCGAAGACGATGCCCACGACGGACAGGAAGTCGTTGGAGAAGCCGGAGAGCGCGTTGCCGGGCCAGGAGTTGAGCTGCTCCGCCGCGGTGGCCGAGTCGGGGTTCGACGCGGCGGCGGCCGTGATCTTGTCGGTCAGCCCGCCCCAGCCGCCGATCCGGTTCAGCCCGATCAGGGTCAGCGGCAGGAGCGCGGCCACGATCACGAAGAACTGCAGGACCTCGTTGTAGATCGCCGCGCTCAGCCCGCCCAGGGTGATGTAGGACAGCACCACGGCGGCGGCGACGACCAGCGACACGTAGAGGTTCCAGCCGAGCAGCGCCTGGATGATGCTGCCGAGCAGGTAGAGGTTGACGCCGGCGATCAGCAGCTGCGCCAGCGCGAAGGACAGCGCGTTGACGAGGTGGGCGCCGGTGCCGAACCGGCGGCGCATGAACTCGGGCACCGAGCGCACCTTGGAGCCGTAGTAGAACGGCATCATCACCACGCCGAGGAACAGCATCGCCGGGATCGCGCCGATCCAGAAGTAGTGCGTCGCGGGAAGGCCGAACTCGGCCCCCGAGGCCGACATCCCCATGATCTCGACGGCCCCGAGGTTGGCGGAGATGAAGGCCAGGCCGGTGACCCAGGCCGGCAGCGAGCGGCCGGAGAGGAAGAAGTCCACGGAGTCCGAGACCTGGCGACGCGCGAGCACGCCGATCCCGAGCACGACGACGAAGTACAGCGCCACGATCAGGTAGTCGACGAAGCTCGCCGAGATGATGGTGGCTTGCGGGATCACGGGCAGCACCGGAGGAGTCCACACCTCGGTCGGGAGGGTGCGCAAGACCCCAGGGGGACCTTCTGCCCCACCCGCCCCTCACGCCCCGTCACCCCGGCCCCGTCCTCCCGAGGAGGACGGCGCGCCGGGGACGGTCAGCCGCGCATCGACACGCCCTCGCGCCAGTAGCCCATGAACGCGACCTGGCGCCGGTCGATCCCGCACTCACGCACCAGGTGCCGACGCAGGCCGGTGACCACCCCGGACTCCCCCGCGACCCAGGCGTAGAGCCCGTCGCGGACGTCGGGGCCCGGGTCAGGGCTCGGGTCGGGGCCCGGGTCGGGGGCGACCTGCTCCCCCGAGGAGGAGTGGACGGGGGTCTCCCACACCTCGGCGTCACCCCCGTCGCCGTCGACCGCGGGCAGCGCGCGAGGAGCGACGCCGAGACGGGCGACCGTCGCGGCGTGCAGCAGCTCCCCGCGGGGCAGGCCGTCGCGCGGCAGCCAGCGGACCTCGACGCCCGGAGGGCCCTCGAGGGCCTGCACGTCGGCGGCGGTGGGCACCTCGAGCAGGGCGCACCCGGCCACGTCCGGGGCGAGGTCGCGCAGGATGCCGGCCACGGCCGGCACCGCCGTCTCGTCGGCCACCAGGAGGACCCGGTCGGTCGGTGCCGGTGCGAACTCCCGCCCCCCGAAGTCGTGGCCGCGCCGGGGCAGCAGCGCCAGCACCCGGTCACCGACCGCCGCGGTCGACGCCCACCGGTTGCCCGGCCCGTCCGGCTCCCCGTCGACGGGCTCGTGCACCACGATGTCGACGACCAGGCGGCGGTGCTCGCCGACCCCGCGCACGTCGCGGACGGTGTAGGTGCGCATGGTGCCGCGCTCCTCCACCGGCAGCGCCTGCCACGCCTCCCACCAGTCCGCGCCGGCCCCGGGCAGCGGCGGCAGGGACCCGTCCGGGCACGGGAGGACCAGCTTGAACCGCTGGTCCAGCCAGCCGCCGTCCACGCCGGTCGCGGCCAGGCAGGGCGCGCCGAGCTCGACGCGCACGAAGGACGGGGAGAGCCGCTGCACCGCCACCACCGCGACCTCGCCGAGCACGAAGGGGGGTGCGAGGTCGTCGTCGACGCCGGTGCCGGGGTCGGTCGTCATGAGTCCTCCTGGGGGACGGGGGCGTGAGCACGCCCGATGGGCACCACCAGCGGGGTGCCGGAGACGGGGTCGGTGATCACGGTGCTGTCGAGGCCGAAGACCTCCCGCACGGTCGCCGAGGTCACCACCTCGGCCGGGGTGCCCTCGGCCAGCACCACGCCGTCGCGCATGGCCACGAGCCGGTGGCCGTAGCGGGCCGCGAGGTTGAGGTCGTGGAGCACCATCACGATCGTGGTGCCCGACCGGGCGTTCAGCTCGGCGAGCAGGTCGAGCATCTCGACCTGGTGGGCCACGTCGAGGTACGTCGTGGGCTCGTCGAGCAGGAGCAGGTCGGTGCCCTGGGCCAGCGCCATCGCGATCCAGACCCGCTGCCGCTGACCCCCGGAGAGCTCGTCCACGACGCGGTCGGCCAGGTCGGCGGTGCCGGTCAGGACCATCGCCTCCTCGACCGCCGACCGGTCGCCCGCACCCCAGCGCGAGAAGATGCCCTGGTGGGGGTGCCGTCCGCGGCCGACGAGGTCGGCCACGGTCACGCCGGCGGGGGCGACCGGGTCCTGCGGCAGCAGCCCGAGGACCCTCGCGACCTCCTTGGTGGGGCGCCGGTGGATGACCTCCCCGTCGAGCAGGACGCTGCCGCCACGCGCCCGGACCAGCCGGGCCAGGCCACGCAGCAGGGTCGACTTGCCGCAGGCGTTCGGGCCGACCACGACGGTCACCCGCCCGTCGGGCACCTCGACGGTGACGTCGTGGACCACGGTGCGGTCGCCGTACCCCAGGCTCACGGCCTCCGTGCGCAACCGGGTCATCGGGCTCCTCCTCCTGCGGCGCCGCGCGCCAGCAGCCACAGCAGGAACGGTCCGCCGACCGCCCCCGTCACCACCCCGACGGGGAGCACCACGCCGGGGACCAGGTACGCCGCCACGTGGTCCGCGAGCAGCATCAGCACGGCCCCCACGAGGGCGCCGCCCAGCAGGCTGTGCCGCCCGCCGAGCAGGGACCGGGCGATCGGCCCCGCCATGAACGCCACGAAGGAGACCGGTCCCGCGGCCGCCACGGCCACCGCGGTCAGCAGCACCCCGACGAGCAGCAGGACGTCGGTGCGGTGCCGGCCCACCCCGAGGCCGGCGGCCGCGTCCTCGCCCAGCTCCAGCGCCGGCAGCGCCCGCGCCAGGACCGCCAGCAGCGGCAGCAGCACGGCCAGGGCCGCGGCCAGCGCGCCGATCGTCGGCCACGGGACGTTGTTCACGCTGCCGACCAGCCAGCGCAGGGCCAGCTGCACGTCGTAGACGCTGGAGCGCGCGAGGAGGTAGTGCACGACCGAGACCATCGCCGCGGCCGTCCCGACGCCGACCAGGACCAGGCGGTAGCCGCCGGTGGTGCCGGCCACCCACCGCACCACGACCGAGACGACCACCGCGCCGGCCACGGCGACGAGCGAGACCGCGCCGTCGCGCAGGCCCAGCACGAGCAGGGCCAGCACCCCCGCGGCGCTGGCGCCCATGCTCACCCCGACCACGTCGGGGCTGGCCAGCGGGTTGCGCAGCAGGCTCTGGAAGAGCGACCCCGCGCTGCCGAGCGCCAGCCCGACGAGCAGGGCCAGCACGGCGCGCGGCAGCTTGGACTCCATCACCACGAAGCTCGCGACGGGGATCTGCTGCCCGAGGACGATCCGGACGAGGTCGGGGACGGTGACGGTGTAGTCGCCCAGCAGCACGCGGACCGCGAACGCGGCGACCACGGCCGCGGCGAGGCCACCGAGCACCAGCCGGCGACGACGGCGCGGGCGCCGGGCGGACCTGCGCAGGTCCGGGCGTACGGCCACCTCCTCGCGCGCCGACGCAGGCGGGGCCGCCGCGCTCACAGGCCGGTCCGTCCGCGGCGCACGAGGAGCAGGAAGAAGGGGACGCCGACGACCGCGGTCATGATGCCGACCTGGACCTCCCCCGGGGGCAGCACCACCCGGCCGGTCGTGTCGGCCAGCAGCACCAGCACCGCGCCGTACCCCGCCGAGAGCGGCAGCAGGAGGCGGTGGTCGGACCCCGTGGAGCCCCGGACCAGGTGCGGGACGACGAGGCCGACGAAGGCGATCGGTCCGGCGACGGCCGTGGCCGTGCCGGCGAGCAGCACGATCGCGACGCCGACCAGGACCCGGTCCCGGCCCGTCCGGCGGCCCAGGCCCCGGGCGAGGTCGTCCCCGAGCGCCAGGGAGTTGAGCGTGCGGCCGAGCAGCAGCGCCGCCACGACGCCGCCGAGCAGCACCGGCGCGACCGTCCCGACCGTGTCCCAGTCGCGACCGCCGAGCGAGCCGACCTGCCAGCGGCGCATCACGTCGAGCGCGGTCCGGTCGACCATCTGCACCGCGACCGTCCAGCTGCCGGCGGCCGCCGCGAAGGCGGCCCCGGCGACCGTCAGCGCGGCCGGGGTGGCGCCGTCCCGGCCGAGGCCGGCCACGGCGTGCACGACGACCGAGGCGACCGCGGCTCCGAGGAACGCGAGCAGCATGAAGGCGTGCAGCCCGCCGGCCCCGAGGTGGACGATGCCGAGCACGATCGCCAGCGCGGCGCCGGCGTTCACGCCGAGGATGCCCGGATCGGCCAGGGGGTTGCGCGTGAGCCCCTGCATCGCGGCGCCGGCCAGCCCGAGGGCCGCCCCGACCATGACGCCGAGCACGGTACGTACCGCGCGCGACTCCAGCACGACCCGGTCCGGCCCCGCCTCGAGCAGCGCCTGCGGCGGGACCGCCCGGGAGCCGACCGCGACCGAGGCGAGCGCCGCGAGCAGGAGCGCCGCCACGAGCAGGACCGCCGCGCCGGCGGGACGCGGACCGGTCCCCGTGCGCGGCCGGTCCAGCAGTCCCAGCGCGCCCACTGCCGCCTCCTCGTCCTCGCCGGTCCGGGTCAGGACCCGGAGCCGTCGCCCTCGAGGGCCGCGGCGACGTGCGGCACGTACTCCTCGAGCGCGGACGGCAGCGACAGCGGGGAGGGCGCGGAGAAGCCGACCGCCTCGGTGGGCTCGACGGTGGCGTACCAGCGGCCGTCGGCGATGGCGGGGACCTGGCGGGTCAGCGGGTTGTCGGCGAGGTCGTCGACCTCCTGCTCGGAGGTGGCGTAGGTCAGGAAGACGTCGGCGTCGAGCGCGGCGGCCCGCTCGGAGGAGACGTTGAAGAGGAACTGGCCCTCCTCGCTGTTCTGCTCCACGAAGTCGGTGTTCACCATCCCGAGCTCGGCGAGCAGCCGGGGCCGGTTGTCCTCGGGCGTGTAGACGTAGAACGAGGAGCCGTCGCCGGCGTCCGGTCCGCCGAAGACGAAGGACGCGCCCTCGAGCTCGGGGTGCTCCGCCGCGGTGTCCGCGAACAGCTGCTCGGTCTCGGCCTCGACCTGGTCGGCCAGCTCCGAGCGACCCAGGGCCCGCCCGACGAGGTCGAGCGACTCCTGCCACGTGGTCGTGTACGGCGCCTCGGGGTAGGCCACGACGGGGATGCCGGCCCCGGTGAGCCGGTCGTGCTCCTCCTGGGTGATCCCGGAGGCGGTGGCGGTGACCAGGTCGGGCTCGAGGCGCACGATCTTGTCGACCGGCACGCCGTCGGTCTCGTCCAGGCGGACGGGCTGCTCGGCGCCGTCGATCCCGGCCAGGGCCTCGTCGAAGAAGTCCGAGGACTCGTTCTCGTTGCCGGCGTAGGTGATCGCGGCGGCACCGACGGGGACCACGCCCAGGGACAGCACGAAGTCGGCCTCGGCGTAGCCGACCGCGACGACCCGGGTCGGCTCCTGCTCGATGGTGGTCTCGCCGAGGGCGTGCTCGATGGTGACCGGGAAGGCGTCGGCGTCCACCTCGCTGGTGGGCTCGACCGCCTCGGTCACGGCCCCGTCGGCGGCCCCGGTGCTGCAGGCCGCCAGGCCCGCGACGGCCAGGACGACGACCGGGACGACGACCGGGACGAGGTGGGCTGCGCGGGCCAGGCGGGGTGCTCGGGTCGGGCGGGTCGGGCGGGTCGGTCGGCGCACGGTCGGACTCCTCAGCTCGGGAACTGAGGTAAGCCTAACCTAACTTTCTGGTCGTGGGGTGGGGCCCCGCCGCCCGGCTCAGATCGGGGTGCGGTGGAAGCCCTGGAAGGAGCGCGAGGGCGTGGGGCCCCGCTGACCCTGGTAGCGCGACCCGTAGCGGGCCGACCCGTACGGGTGCTCGGAGGCCGACGAGAGCCGGAAGAAGCAGAACTGGCCGATCTTCATGCCGGGGTAGAGCTTGATCGGCAGCGTCGCGACGTTGGCCAGCTCCAGGGTCACGTGCCCGGAGAAGCCCGGGTCGACGAACCCGGCCGTGGCGTGGGTCAGCAGGCCGAGGCGGCCCAGCGAGGACTTGCCCTCGACCCGGGCGGCGACGTCGTCGGGGAGCGTGACCACCTCGTACGTCGACCCGAGCACGAACTCGCCCGGGTGCAGGATGAAGGCCTCGTCGCCGTCCGGCTCCACGATCCGGGTCAGGTCGGACTGGTCGGCCGCCGGGTCGATGTGGGGGTACCTGTGGTTCTCGAAGACCCGGAAGTAGCGGTCGAGGCGCACGTCGATCGACGACGGCTGGAGCATCTCGGGGTCCCACGGCTCCATCGCCACCCGCCCCGCGTCGATCTCGGCCAGGATGTCGCGGTCGCTGAGCAGCACGCCCCGCACCCTACTGCCGCCGGAGCTGTCACCTCGAGGCGCGGGGAGCGTCATCTCGGCCGGTCCGGAGCGTCATCTCGGCCGGTCCGGAGCGTCGTCTCGGCCGGTCCGGAGGGTCGTCCCGGGCGGTCGGGAGGGTCGTCCCGGCGGGGGTTGGCAGGATGCGGCGGTGAGCACCGCCGCGTACCGCCGCTTCGTCGCCCTCGGCGACTCCTTCACCGAGGGCGTCGGGGACCCCGACCCCGCGCGCCCGAACGGCCTGCGCGGCTGGGCCGACCGGGTGGCCGAGGTCCTGGCCGCCCGGGCCGACGCCGCGGGGCACGACTTCGGGTACGCCAACCTGGCCATCCGCGGCCGCAAGCTGCACGGAATCCTCGACGAGCAGCTCGCGCCGGCCCTGGCGCTCGAGCCGGACGTGGTGACCGTGTACGCCGGCGCGAACGACATCCTGCGCCCCCGGGTCGACCTCGACGCCATGGTCGAGCGCTACGACGAGGCGATCGGCCGGCTGGCCGCGACCGGTGCGCGGGTGCTGGTCTTCACCGCCTTCGACCCGGGCGGCTCGGCGATCTACCGCGCGGTGCGGGGACGGTTCGCGCTCTACAACGAGCTGGTCCGCGCCGCCGCGGACCACCACGGCGCCGGCGTCGTCGACTTCTGGCGGCTGCGCGAGTACCGCGACTGGGGCTTCTGGGACGAGGACCGCATGCACATGGGCCCCGCCGGCCACCTGCGGATGGCGACCGAGGTCCTCGCCTCGCTCGGCGTGGAGCACGACCTCCCGCCCGCGTCGCCCCGCGTCGTCGTCGCACCGGACGCCCGGCAGCGGTTCCGGGAGAACGCCGCGTGGGCCCGGGGGTCCGCCCTGCCGTGGGTGCACCGGCGCCTGACGGGGCGCTCCTCGGGCGACGGCATGGCCCCCCGCTACCCCACGCTGGGGCGCCCGTACTCCCCCGGCGGGGCCTGAGCGGCCCGACATCGTCTATCCTCGTGCCCGACCGGTCCGCCGGTCACCTGCGGACGTAGCTCAGTTGGTAGAGCGCGACCTTCCCAAGGTCGATGTCGCGAGTTCGAGTCTCGTCGTCCGCTCCACGTGTCCCCACGGCGCCTAGGCTCTCCCCGTGCCGTTCACCGGGTTCCCCGTCGCCGCGCTCGACTTCTACGACGACCTCGAGATGGACAACACCCGCTCCTACTGGGAGGCCCACCGGGAGACGTACGAGGAGTCCGTCCGGGCCCCGATGACGGCCCTGATCGAGGACCTCGCGCCCCGCTTCGCCCCCGACGGGCGGACCGCCAAGATCTTCCGGCCCTACCGTGACGTGCGCTTCAGCAAGGACAAGACGCCCTACAAGACCCACCAGGGCGGCTTCGTGCCGGCAGGGCCGTCGTGGGGCTGGTACGTCGAGCTCAGCCCGCGCGGCGTCCGCGCCGGCGCGGGTGTCTACGAGGCCTCCGGCGAGCGGCTCGCGGCGCTGCGGGCGGCGATGGCCGACGACCGCACCGGCCCGGCGCTGCGGCGCACGCTGACCACGCTCGAGGGCGCCGGCTTCGAGGTCGGCGGGGAACGGCTGAAGACCTCCCCGCGGGGCTACCCGGCCGACCACCCGCGGATCGGGCTGCTGCGTCACAAGACGATCGTGGTCGGGCGCGACCACGGGTTCGACCCGGTCATCCACACCGCGGAGATCGGCGTCCGGGTGCGCCAGGACTGGGAGGCGCTGCGGCCCCTGGTGACCTGGCTGCAGCGCGCCCTGTCCTGAGGCCCCGCCCCGGCGGTCACCGGGTGTTCACCCGGCGGCCGCCGCGGGGCCGTGCGCACCTCGCCGCCACGTGGCCCGGACCCGTCAGGCTGAGGCATGGCCAAGCGCAGGGTGTACCTCCACGTCGGGCTCCCCGGGGTCGGCGACGTGCTCGACACCGCCGTCCAGCGGCACCGCTCGAACCTCGCCGAGCTCGACGTGCTCGTCCCCACCAAGGCCCGCGAGGAGTCCTTCCGGGCCGCGATCGAGCTGCGCCGTCGGCACCGCGAGTGGGGGTACCGCCGCAAGGAGGTCGAGGGCGCCTGGGCCGGGATCGCCCGCCGCGCCCTCAAGGGCCGCTCCACCGTGCTGCTCAGCCAGACCGCCCTGGCCGGGGCCACCGAGGACCAGATCGACCTGCTGACCACCCAGCTGCCGGGCCTGCGCCTGCACGTGGTCGTCACCGTCGCCGCGCCGGACGGCTGGGCCGAGCCGGGCGACCCCGACACCGACCTCGCCTCGGTGCTGACCCGCTGGCGGCGTGCCGTGCGCGACCCCGACCGGCTCCACGTGGTCGTGGTGCCCCCGGGCGACGCCGGCCGTGAGTCCGCCTGGCGCGAGCTCGGCCGCGTGGTCGGCTTCGGCACCCGCTCGCTGTCCCTGGCCGGCCTGGAGCCCGGGCCGGCCCCCGCCGCGCGGCCGCTGGACCCCGCCGGTCACCAGCGCCTGCGCGAGCGGGCCGAGCACTGGCGCGCCGCGGTGGTCGAGGGCGGTCACGACGTGCGCGGCGACCTCGCCGACCTGTCGCCCGCCGCCCCGGCGGCCCCGCCCGACCTCGACGGCGCGCTGCTGCGCACCACCCGCGCCCTCGCCGAGGCGCGCCGTGACCTCGCGCGCCTCAGCCGCCGCAACGAGACGCTCGAGGCACGCCTGGCCGAGACCGAGCAGGTCCCGCGGTGGCGCCGGACCGCCACGGCCTGACCTCCACCTCGCCGGTCCGCCTCGACGGCGGTGCGCCCGGGGGCCAGCCCGACGGGGGTGCGGGGGTCAGTGCGGCTCCCAGGCGTCCTGGTCCAGGGTCCGGGCCTCCACGGCCTCGGGCAGCCGGCCCGCGGCGAGGTCGCCGATGGAGACGTCCTCGAACACCTCGCGCAGCGCGCTGCGCGCGGCGATCCAGACCCGCTGCAGCACCTCGGCGTGCTCGTTGTAGCTCACGCCCTCCGGTCGCAGGCCGTAGACCGAGACCAGCGGGCCGTCGACGGCCCGGATCACGTCGGCCACGCTGACCCCCGAGGCGTCGCGCGCCAGGCGCCACCCGCCGGCCTGCCCCCGCTGCGACCGGACCACCCCGGCACGCCGGAGGTCGGCCAGGATCGCCTGGAGGAACCCGTGCGGGATCTCCTGGCGCCGCCCGAGCTCCTCGGCGCTGATCGCCCGGTCGTCGTCGGCCCGGGCCATCTCGACCAGCGCCCGCAGCGCGTAGTCGGACTTGGCTGAGACGCGCACGGGAGGAGTGTCCCAGACGCCGGGTCCGCCGGTGGCGGTCCTGTGGGTTGCCGCGCCCGGGCCCGGGCCCTACGATATGTTACCGAGCAGTAGACCGACCGGTAACATCAGCGTCGACCGACCGACCGGCAAGGAGCCCGCCGCACCATGAGCCACTACCGCAGCAACCTGCGCGACATCGAGTTCAACCTGTTCGAGGTCCTCGGCCGCGGCGACGTCCTCGGTACCGGCCCGTTCGGGGAGGTCGACCGCGACACCGCCCGCGAGATCCTGGGCGAGGTCGACCGGCTGGCCCGCGACGACCTCGCCGCGTCGTACGTCGAGAGCGACCGCACCCCGCCCGTCTTCGACCCCGCCACGCACACCGCGCCGGTCCCGGCCGCGTTCGCGGCGAGCTACCACGCGTGGATGGACGCGGAGTACTGGCGCCTGCAGATCCCCGAGGCCCTCGGCGGCCAGGCCGCCCCCTCCAGCCTGAACTGGGCGATGGGCGAGCTCATCCTCGGCGCCAACGCGCCGGTGTGGATGTACGCCGCGGGCCCGTCCTTCGCCTCCGTGGTCCACCGCAACGGCAACGCGCGCGACCAGCGGATCGCGCAGCACGTCATCGACCGCCGCTGGGGCGCCACGATGGTGCTGACCGAGCCCGACGCCGGCTCCGACGTGGGTGCCGGCCGCACCCGGGCCACCCCGAACGAGGACGGCAGCTGGAACATCGAGGGCGTCAAGCGCTTCATCACCTCGGCCGAGTCCGACCTGCAGGAGAACATCCTGCACCTCGTCCTCGCGCGCCCGGTCGGCGTCGAGGGCGTGGGCGGGCCCGGCACGAAGGGGCTGAGCCTCTTCCTGGTGCCGAAGACCCACTTCGACCACGAGACCGGCGAGCCGACCGGCGAGCGCAACGGGGTCTACGTCACGGGCGTCGAGCACAAGATGGGGATCAAGGTCTCCAACACCTGCGAGGTCACCTTCGGCGACCCGTCGGTGGGTGGCGGGGAGCCGGCCCGGGGCTGGCTGCTGGGCGAGGTGCACCAGGGGATCGCCCAGATGTTCCAGGTGATCGAGAACGCCCGGATGATGGTGGGCACCAAGGCGATCGCGACGCTGTCGACCGGCTACCTCAACGCCCTCGAGTACGCCCGGACCCGGGTGCAGGGCGCCGACCTGACGCGCGCCGCCGACAAGACCGCCCCGCGCGTCCCGATCACCCGCCACCCCGACGTGCGCCGCTCGCTGATGGTGCAGAAGTCCTCCGCGGAGGCGATGCGCGCCCTGGTCCTCTACACCGCGACCTGGCAGGACGAGGTGATGCTCGCCGAGCACCGCGGCGAGAGCGCCGAGCTGGCCGCCGCCGTCAACGACCTGCTGCTGCCGATCGTGAAGGGGTACGGCTCCGAGCGCTCCTGGGTCCTGCTCGGGACCGAGTCGCTGCAGACCCTCGGGGGTTCGGGGTTCCTCCAGGAGTACCCGATCGAGCAGTACGTCCGCGACGCCAAGATCGACACCCTCTACGAGGGCACCACCGCGATCCAGGGCCAGGACTTCTTCTTCCGCAAGATCGTCAAGGACCAGGGCCGCGCCCTGGGCCACCTCACCTCCGAGATCGAGCGCTTCCTGGCCACCGAGGCCGGCAACGGTCGGCTGAAGGACGAGCGCACCCTGCTGGCCACGGCGCTCCAGGACGCGAACGCGATCGTCGGGCACATGGTCGACGACCTGATGTCCACGGCGCAGGACGCGGCCCACGTCTACAAGGTCGGGCTGAACACCAGCCGCCTGCTGATGGTGCTCGGCGACGTGGTCTGCGCCTGGCTGATGCTGCGCCAGGCCGAGGTCGCCCTGGCGCGGCTGGCCGGCGACAGCGGACGCGACCAGGCGTTCTACGAGGGCAAGGTGGCCGCGGCGCAGTTCTTCTGCCAGCACCGGCTGCCCGGGGTCGCCGCCGAACGCGCGATCGCCGAGGCCGTCGACTCCTCCGTCATGGATCTCGACGACGCGGCCTTCTGAGCCACGCCCTAGGCTCGGGGCATGGGTCTTGGCGCAGGTGTCCTGCTGATGCTCGTCGGCGCGATCCTCGCGCTCGAGGCGATCGAGCTCCCCCGGGCGGTCACCGACGTCGTCCAGACCGACGTCGTCGGGTGGATCTGCCTGGCCGTGGGGGCGCTGGCGATCGTGCTCGGCGTGGTCAGCGGTCGGCAGACGCCCCGCCGCTGAGGCGACCCCGGGGCGGACCGGGGCGCCCGGGGCGCCCGGATCGGTCTGGACTGGGGTCAAGCCGGCCGGCACGCGTGCCGATCCTGAGACCATGCGTCCTTCTCGTCCGACCCGCCGCGCGAGCGCGACACGGGTGCTGCGCCTGCTGGCGATCCTCGCGGTGCTCACCGCGGAGCTCGCCCTCGTCGTGCGGCTGTACCACCTGGACGACCCGGTCGAGGGTCGGAGGGTGGCCCTCGCCCGGGTGGAGGCGGTGCTGCCCCTGACCGACCGGGTCGGCCCGGACCGGGCGACGGAGGACGGGCTGGCGGCCGCGGTGGACGGCCTCGTCCGCTCCGACGCGCCGGGAGCCGCCACCGTCGCCGCAGCGGCCTCGGCCGGCGCGCGGGGGGAGGCGGGGGCCGACGTGGCGCTGCGCGACGCGCTCGCCGCCACGGCCCGCGGGGTCGAGGACCAGCGCGAGGCCGTCGACCGTGCCGTGCTGCTGCTCCTGCTGGCCATGTTCGTGGTGGTGTGCGCGGGCTGGTTCACGTGGTTCCGGCGGCTGGCCCGGCGCCACCGGGCGGTCCAGCAGGCCCTGACCGCCGCCGAGGTGGCCGCCCGCGGGGAGCGCCGGCTCGAGGCGCTCGTACGCAACAGCACCGACGTCGTCGCCGTCCTGGACGCCGACTCGACCACGACGTTCGTCAGCCCCTCGACGCTGCCGGTGCTGGGCCTGCGGCCCGATCAGGTCCGGGGGCGACGGTTCGTCGACCTCGTCGACGAGGACGACCGCCCCCTGCTGGCCCGGGCGCTGGCCGGGGACGAGCACGAGCACCTGCTCACCCTGCGCGCGACCCACGCCGGGGGGCGGGCGGTGGTCCTCGAGGCCACCGTCAAGGACCTGCACCAGGAGCCCAGCGTCGGGGGGTGGGTGCTGACCCTGCGCGACGTGACGGACCGGCGGCGGCTCGAGGAGAGCCTGACCCACCAGGCCTTCCACGACGCTCTGACCGGCCTGGCCAACCGGCAGCTGTTCACCGACCGGCTGGACCACGCCCTCCAGCGGCGCGAGGCCGTCGGCGGGGAGCTCACCGTGCTCTTCCTCGACATCGACGACTTCAAGCTGGTCAACGACAGCCTGGGCCACCAGGCGGGCGACGAGCTGCTGGTCGCCGCCGCGCGCCGGATGGGCACCGGGTTCCGCCCCCAGGACACGGTGGCGCGCCTCGGCGGCGACGAGTTCGCGGTGCTCCTCGACGACACCGACCTCGACGCCGCGGACAGCGCCGCACGCCGGATGCTCGAGATCCTGAACGAGGTGATCGTCGTGGACGGTCGTCGCCACCAGCTCCGGGCCAGCCTGGGCCTGGCCGGCACCGGCACCGGGGCCAGCACGAGCCAGGAGCTGATGCGCAACGCCGACGTGGCGATGTACCACGCCAAGTCGCTCGGCAAGGGCTGCCTGGCGCGCTACGACGAGTCGTTGCACCTGAGGGCGATGGAGCTGCTGGCGCTGCGCGGGGAGCTGGCCGAGGCGATCGGTGCCGGGCAGCTGGTCCTGCACTACCAGCCGACGATCGAGCTCGAGACCCAGACCGTGACCGGCTTCGAGGCGCTGGTGCGCTGGCAGCACCCCGAGCGGGGCCTGCTGATGCCGGCGGACTTCATCCCGGTCGCCGAGGAGTCCGGCCTGGTCGTGCCGCTCGGCGCCTGGGTCCTGGACGAGGCCTGCCGTGCGGGCGCCACGCTGGACCGGGAGGGCGGCCCGCTGTTCATGGCGGTCAACGTCGCGGCGCAGCAGCTCGGCCACCCGGCCTTCCACGACACCGTGGTCAACGCCCTGGCCAGGAGCGGGCTGCCGGCCGAGCGGCTGGTGCTGGAGGTGACCGAGACCGTCATCCTCGAGGACGTGGAGCGCGGCGTCGCCGCGCTCGCGAGCCTGCGCGAGCTCGGTGTGCGGGTCGCCATCGACGACTTCGGCACCGGCTACAACTCGTTGTCCAGCCTGGCGGTGCTGCCCGTGGACGTGCTCAAGGTGGACCGGTCGTTCGTGGCGCGGCTGGGCGGGTCCGAGGACGCCTCCTCGGTCGTCGAGGCGATCCTGGCGATGAGCGACGCGCTGCACCTGGAGACCGTGGCCGAGGGCGTCGAGCTGGACCAGCAGGCCACCTGGCTGCGCGACCACCGTGCGGTGATGGCCCAGGGCTTCCTGTGGTCGCGCGCGGTGGCCCTGGAGGAGGCACGCTCGTTCGCGGTCGACGGCGTCCCTCGCCTGGGCGCCGAGGACCCGGAGGCCGTGGAGGCCGAGGCCGTCGTCGCGGCGGTCGAGATCAGCCGGCTGGACACCGGGTCCGCGCACCCGTCCAGCCTGGCCGGGTGACGGACGGTCAGGTCAGCCCCGCGCGGGCGGCCCGCCGTACGGCCTCGCTCAGCCGGTCCAGGGCCGGGGTGTCGAGCCGCCAGCGCTGCCAGTGCAGCGCCACGTCGACCGGGTCCGGGCCGAGGTCGACCACCTCGTCCGCGGCCCGCATCGGGGCCAGCTGGGGCTCGGGCAGCAGCCCCCAGCCGAGGCCGAGCCGGACCGCCTCGGCGAAGTCGGCGGAGGTCGGCACCCGGTGCACCACCGGCGGCTCGGGCAGGCCACGGGCGCGCAGGACGGCGTGCTGGAGGTCGTCCTGCTCGTTCAGGACCACCATCGGCAGGCCGGCCGGGGCCCCCGGGGCCGGCCCGTCCGGGAGCAGGGAGCGCGCCGCGACGGCGTGGTAGCGCAGCACCCCGAGCGGCTCGCTCGAGCAGCCCTGCACGGCCCCCGGCTCCGAGGTCACCGCACCGAGCACCTCGCCGCGGCGGAGCAGGTCTGCGGAGTACGCCTGGTCCTCCACGTGCAGCCGCAGCGCGACGACCGAGCCGTCCGGCGCAGGGCGGGCCAGCTCGGCCAGGACCCCCCGGAACCAGGTGGCCAGCGCGTCGGCGCTGACGGCCACGGTCAGGACCACCGGGCCCCTGCCCGGGCCGGCCAGGACCGTGGCGGCCTCCGCGCGGAGCAGGGCGGTCTGCCGGGCCAGCCGGACCAGCGCCTCGCCCGCGACCGTCGGGCGGCAGGGCGTCGAGCGACGGAGCAGCACCTGTCCCGCAGCCTGCTCGAGCGCGCGGATCCGCTGGCTCACCGCGGACGGCGTGACGTGGAGGTGGCGGGCGGCGGCCTCGAACGTGCCGTGGTCGACGATCGCGGCCAGGGCGGCGAGCTGGGCGGGAGCGGGGTCCACCACGTCATCGTAAGCGCTGCTGATGATCGCGCAGTTTCTTTTGCTGGCCTGAACCTCGCGCCGCCCCTACCGTCGGGGCTGTGCTCCCCTCCCTCGACCCCGCCACCGCCGCGACCGCCCTGCTCACCGGCCTGGCCACCGGCCTGGTCCTGATCGTGGCCATCGGCGCCCAGAACGCCTTCGTCCTGCGCCAGGGCCTGGCCCGGGCGCACGTGGGGGCCGTGGTGACCGTCTGCCTGGTCTCCGACGCCGTGCTGATCGCGGCCGGGGTGGCCGGGGTCGGCGCCCTGGTCGCCCAGGCCGGGTGGCTGCTCGAGGCCGTGCGCTGGGGCGGGGTGGCGTTCCTGGTCGGGTTCGGCGTGCTCTCGCTGCGCCGCGCGGTCCGGCCGGGCGCGCTCCGGGCGGCCGAGCACGGCGCCGGCAGCCGTCGGACGGCCGTGCTGACCGCGCTCGCGCTGACCTGGCTCAACCCGCACGTCTACCTCGACACCGTGCTGTTCCTGGGCTCGGTGGCCACCACGCAGGGCCCCGACCAACGGTGGTGGTTCGGGCTGGGCGCGGTCGCCGGCAGCGCCGTGTGGTTCCTCGCCCTGGGCTACGGCGCGCGCCGCGCCCACCGCCTGCTCTCCCGCCCCCGGTCCTGGCAGGTGCTCGACGCCCTGATCGGCGTGGTGATGCTGCTCCTGGCGGTGACCCTGGCCGGGACGGACCTAGGCTGAGCGGCATGGCCGCTCCCCGCTCCGCAGGCTCCGCCGCGGTCGCCCCCTGGTCCCTCGCGGACCTGCCGGACCAGGCCGGCCGCACCGCGGTCGTCACCGGCCCCAGCCTCGGCGGGATCGGGCACCACACCGCGCTCGAGCTGGCCCGACGCGGCGCCCGGGTGGTGCTGGCCGGGCGGACCCGGGCCAAGCTGGACGCCACCGCCCGGGCGATCACCGCCGAGCTCGGAGGGGACCAGCCCGAGCCCGAGCAGCTGGTCGTCGACCTCGCCGACCTCACCTCGGTGCGGTCGGCGGCCCGTCGGGCCGCCGACCTCGGACCGCTGCACCTGCTGGTCAACAACGCGGGCGTGATGGGCACCCCGGACCGCCGGACGCCCGACGGTCTCGAGCTGCAGCTGGCGACCAACCACCTCGGTCCGTTCCTGCTGACCGGGCTGCTGCTGCCGCAGCTCATCGCCTCCGAGGGCGGGCGGGTCGTCACCGTCTCCTCCCTGATGCACCGCCGGGCCCGCACCGCCCCGCTCGGCGACCCGCGTCAGCAGGGCCGCCACCGCACGTGGCAGGCCTACGCGCAGTCCAAGCTGGCGAACCTGCTGTTCACCTTCGAGCTCGAGCGCCGGCTGCGGGAGGCCGGGCTGCCGGTCATGGCCACCGCGGCGCACCCCGGTCTCGCCGGGACGCACCTGGTCGCCAACGGGCGCTTCGGCGGCGGGACCGGCGGCGGGACCGGCGGCGGGACCCTGGCCGGTCGCGCGTCCTCGGTCCTCGACGCCGCCGTGCGGGCCGTGGCGCAGCCGGCCGCCCTCGGCGCGTGGCCGACCCTGATGGCCGCCACCGCCGACCTCCCCGGCGGCACCTACTGCGGTCCGGACGGGCCGGGCCAGACGCGCGGACGGCCCCAGGTCGTCACGGCCAGCAGCGCCGCGCAGGACCCGGAGGACCAGCGTGCGCTGTGGGAGCTCAGCGAGCGGACCGTGGGGCTGACCTGGCCATGATCTCCGCGACGACGTCGCCCTTGGCGTCGGCGTAGGCGTTCATGTCGGGCCAGTCCTGCGTCACCAGCCGGCGCTTCGTGCCCTCGTAGAGCGCGCGGTCCTCCGCCGAGGACCGCAGCCGGTCCCGGAACCGGACCTTGTCCTGCGCGTCGGCGTCCCCGGCCTCGTGGAGGTGCACGTGGACGTCGAGGTCCGGCGTGCGGACCATCCGGTGGCCGGGCTCGCGCACGCGCAGCAGGTACCCCGCCGCGAGCAGCGGCTGCAGGTGGTCCTCCTCCGCGGTGATGTCCTCGACCGTCACCAGGACGTCGATGATCGGCTTCGCCGCCAGCCCGGGCACCGAGGTCGAGCCGACGTGCTCGACGGAGACCGCGTGCGCGCCGAGGGCGGTACGGATGCGCGCCTCGTGCTCGGCGTAGCGCTGGGGCCAGGTGGGGTCGTACTCGTCGAGGACGAGCTCGCGCCGCTCGATCCCGCCGACCAGCTCGACGGTGGTGACGTCCGGGCGACGGGGGGTGCGGGGGGTGCTCACGGGGTGATCATCCACGAGGGGCCGGTCGATCTCCTTCCCGTCCTCACCTAGATCGAACACCTGATCGATAGTCGGTCCGACGAGTCGCCAGGATGGTCCTGAGCAGGAGGGCTGTCGGTGGTCGGTGCTTGACTTCTCTCATGGCCACCGACGAGCAGGACACCAGCGCCGGACCGGGACACCCCGTCCCGGCCCGCGTCGGTGCCCTCGCGGCCGAGGTCGCCTCCCTGCACGAGGCGTCGCTGATCGGTCTCGACGCCGCTGCCACCCGCGAGTCCCTGATCGCCCTGGCCGGGCTGCGGGCGCGCCTGGACGCCCTCACCCTGCGGGTCGCAGCCCACGCCGAGACCGTGCAGGTGCACCTCGATTCCGGAGCGACGTCGGCCGGGGCCTGGTGGGCCGTGGCCACCCACCAGAACCGCCCCACCACCACCGGCCTCCTCCGCCTCGCCACCGCGCTCCAGGACCGCTGGCACACCCTCGCCGACGCCTGCGCACGCGGCGAGGTCTCGCTCGACCAGGCCCGCGTCATCGCCCACGCACTCCAGGAGCTCCCCGAGGACCTCGACCCCGCCCAGGTCGACCTCGCCGAGAAGACACTGACCACCTACGCCGCCGAGCACGACCCCGCCACCTTGAAGATCCTCGGCCGACGGATCCTCCACGTCGTCGCCCCGCACCAGGCCGACGCCTACGAACAGGCCAAGCTCGAGGCCGAGGAGGCCCGCGCCCGCGACACCCAACGCCTCACCCTCACCCTCGACGGCCACGGCCGCGCCTACCTGCGCGCCACCCTGCCCCAAGCCCAGGCCGCGATGCTCAAGAAGGCGCTCTACGCGTTGGCCTCACCGCGCCACCGCGCCGCGGTCGAGAACCCCGCCACGCACGACGACGACGACTCCGCACCGGTCGACCGGGTGGTGCCCCGCCCCACCCCCCAGCGCCTCGGTGCCGCGTTCTGCACCCTGATCGAGTCCCTGCCCGCCGAGGGCCTCCCCACCGCCGGCGGCACCGACGCCACCGCCGTGGTGATCACCGAGCTCGCCACCCTGATCACCGGCCTCGGGCCCGCCCGCCTCGACACCGGTGAGCCGCTCAGCGCCGCCCAGGCCCGCCGGATGACCTGCTCGGCCGGCATCCTGCCCGTCGTCATGGGCGGCGACTCGGTCGTCCTCGACGCCGGACGCCGCAGACGCTTCCACACCCGTACCCAGCGCCACGTCATCAGCGCCCGCGACCAGCACTGCACCGCCGAGGGCTGCGACTGGCCGCCCGGCATGTGCGAGGTCCACCACGACCACGCCTGGTGCGAGGGCGGCCCGACCGACGTCGACCACGCCCGCCTGCTCTGCCCCCACCACCACCACCGCGTCCACGACAAGCGCTACGACACCACCCTCATCGCCGGCAACAAGCTCAGGTTCCACCGACGGACGTAGGCCGACGACCCCCGCCCGGTGCGCGCGTGCGCGTAGGTCACCCGCTCACCCTCCCGAGGAAGGGGAACCGTCCAGCGTCGGGAAGCGGTCGGCGACGCGTACCAGCCCGCCCGCCGTGGCCACGGTGGCGGCGGCGTCCGCGCCCAGCAGCACGCCGCCGCGGCGCCCGGCGTAGGCCGGTCCGGTCCCGGCCCGGGCGGCGAACCGCAGCTCGCCGGTGCGTGCGTCGAGGCCGGTGAGGTACCACGCGTCGACACCCCACCAGCTGGGCCGCACCGCCCAGGCGTGCACCAGGCCGGTGACGGGCGAGACGGCCGGACGCACCGACGGCGACACCACCTCGGAGGTCCACGTGGTCCGGCACCCGCCGTCGACCAGGTCGACCCGGGCCAGCCCGCCGGCGGGGGCGCGGCCCAGCACGGTCCGGCCCGGCCCGGTCCACCCGGCGGCGTTGGCGACCACCACGCCGGCCGGGCCCACCACCAGGGGGTCGGCCTCCACCGCGCTGGCGTCGTCGGTGAACAGCGCGGTCTGGCAGACCAGCGACCCGTCCCCGGCCCGCACCAGGCGCAGCTGCACCCGTGGGTCGGCGTTGTCCGCCAGCGCCAGCAGCGGGCCCGACCCCGCGGTGCCGTCGAGGAGCACCGGCGCGGTGCCGCTCCCGCGGCTGACCTGGCCGTCGCGCACGCCCGTGCCGGCGTCGTACACCGAGCGCCACCGCACCTCGAGCCGGCCCGCCGGGTCGGGCCCGACGGCGGCCACGACCTCGGTGGTGACCACGTAGACCGTGCCGTCCGACACGGTGACCGGGTTCGCCACGGACCCGGGCAGCCGCAGGGAGGAGACACCGTCCTCGGGGTCGACCACCCCGACCCGGCCGGCGGACCCCGCCCACCACAGGCCGGTGGCGTCCGCGGCCACCGCGACCAGGCACTCGCCCTCGGCCAGCTCCGCCCGCAGGTCCGTCGACCCGGCCAGGGTCAGGTCGGGCTCGCCGGCGGCGTCGGTGGTCGCCAGCACCTCGACCGTCCCGCCGGCGGTGCCGACCACCACCTGGTCCCCGACGACCACGACCCCCCGCCCGCACCGGGCCGGGGCACCGGACGGCGCCGGGGGCAGGTCGCGGGAGACCAGCGGCCGCAGCGTCCCCGGGTCCAGCACCCGCAGCACCCGGTCCCCGCCGCCCGGCTCGTCGTCCTCGCCGCCCGCGGCGCAGACGGCGACCAGCCACCCCGTGGGGAGAGCGGCCAGCTCACCGCAGTCGGCACCCCCGAACCAGGCACCGGTGACCTCGGGCGAGTCGCCCAGCGGACCCGGCGGGCCCGGCGCGACGGCGGGGAGCGGGTCGGTGACCGCCGCCCTGCCCACGAACGAGGGCGTGACCCAGGTCCCGGCCGACGGTGGCAGCGGCAGCCGCCCGGCCGGCGCCCAGACGAGGACCGCGACCAGCAGCCCGGTCACGGCGACACCGCCGAGCGCGACCTCCCACCAGGCCCGGCTGCGCGGCCGCAGCCAGCCCCGTACGCGGGGCCCGACCCGGGGCAGCACCAGCAGCAGCGCGCCGAGGAGGAGCCCGGCCGGGCCCAGGACCCGCACCACCAGGAGCCAGAGGACCAGCGTGGCCGCGAGGGAGAGGACCCGACCGAGCGCGGCGAGGCTCACCGAGCGTTCGGCCCCTCCGGCGAGGCGGGCCGGACCCGGGCGACCTCGTCCTCGACCTCGCAGGACACGCGGGGGGTGGCGAGGCTCGACATGGGGGCAGCCTAGGAGGTGCGCTCCGGGTGCCGGACCGTCCGGCCCGCCCGGCCCGCCCGGACGGAGACACCCGTCCCACTAGGCTCGCCGTGGGTCGGGGTCGTTTCCTCCCGCCCCAGACCCCGCCCCTGACCTCCCCTGCCGTCGAGAGGCCGAGAGTGCTCGCCGTCGTCCTCGCCCACGCACTGGCCGCGTGCGCGGCCCCTGCGCTGGTCCGCCGCCTCGGCCGCTGGGCGTTCCTGGTGCTGGCCGGGGTGCCGGCCGCCACGTTCGGGTGGGCGCTGACCTGGACCGGCACCGTCACCGACGGCGGCGCCGCGACGTCGGTCACCCCCTGGGTGCCCGCCCTCGGCCTGGACCTCGCGCTGCGGATGGGTCTCCTGCAGTGGGTGATGGTGCTCGTCGTGGCCGGCGTCGGCGTGCTCGTGCTGGCCTACTGCACGTGGTACTTCGAGCAGACCCCGGCCGCGTCGCTGACCGGCTTCGGGCTGGCCTTCACCGCGTTCGTCGGCACGATGCTCGGACTGGTGCTGGCCGACGACCTGCTCCTGCTCTACGTCTTCTGGGAGCTGACCACGGTCTTCTCCTACCTGCTGATCGGGTTCCGGCCCACCGACCGGGACGGGCGCCTGGCCGCGATGCAGGCGCTGCTGGTGACCACCCTCGGCGGGCTGACCATGCTCGTCGGGATGCTGGTGCTGGGCCAGCAGGCCGGCACGTTCCGGATCAGCGCGATCCTGGCCGACCCGCCGGCCGGCGCCGCGACCACGACGGCCCTGCTGCTGGTCCTGGTCGGGGCGCTGACCAAGTCCGCCCAGGTGCCCTTCCACTTCTGGCTGCCCGCGGCGATGGCCGCACCGACGCCGGTCAGCGCGTACCTGCACGCGGCCTCGATGGTCAAGGCCGGCGTCTACCTCGTGGCGCTGCTGGCCCCGGCGTTCTCGACCACGCCCGGCTGGCACCTGGTCGTGCTGGGCCTCGGCACGGCCACGATGCTGCTCGGCGGCGCCCGCGCGCTGCGCCAGCTCGACCTCAAGCTGCTGCTCGCCTACGGCACGGTCAGCCAGCTCGGCTTCCTGATGGTGCTGGTGGGCCTCGGCACCCGGACGGCCGCGCTGGCCGGCCTGGCGATGCTGCTGGCCCACGCGGCGTTCAAGGCCACCCTGTTCCTGGTCGTCGGCATCGTCGACCACCAGACCGGGACGCGTGACCTGCGCGCGCTGTCGGGGGTCGGGCGCAGGATGCCGGTGGTCGCGGTCGCCGCGGCCGTCGCGGGCGCGTCGATGGCCGGCGTCCCGCCGATGGTGGGCTTCGTCGGCAAGGAGACCGTGTGGGCCGCCCTGCTCGAGATCACCGAGGGCACCCGCGCCGACCTCCCGCCGGCCGTCGGCTGGGCGGTGCTGGCCGGGCTGCTCCTGGGCTCCGCCCTGACCGCGGCCTACACCCTGCGCTTCTGGTGGGGCGCCTTCGCCAGCAAGCCCGGCGTCGCCGCCACCGCCGTCACCCCGGTGCCGGCGCCCTTCGCGCTCGCCCCGGTGGTGCTGGCCGGGCTGACGGTCGTCCTGGGTCTCGCCGGGGGCGTGCTGACCGACGCCCTCGACGGGTACGCCGACCTGCTCCCGGCCGGGGAGGAGCAGGAGTACCTCGCGCTGTGGCACGGCCTGGAGCTGCCGCTGGCGCTCTCCGCGGCCGCCCTGCTGCTCGGTCTCCTGCTGTTCCGCCACCAGGACCACTACTGCCGGCTCGCGGCCCGGGTCGGCACCCGCTTCACCGCCGACGCGGCGTACCGCCTCGGCCTGCGCCGGGTGGACCGGTTCGCGGTGGAGTCCACCGGCCTGATCCAGCGCGGGTCGGTGCCGACGTACCTCGCGGTGATCCTGCTGGTCGTGCTCGCCCTCCCCGGCGCCGCCACCGTCGCGGTGCTCACCGGCGGCACCGAGGGCGGCCCGCTGGGCGTACGCCTGTGGGACTCCCCCGCGCAGGGCGCCGTCGCGCTGGTGACGGTGCTGGCGGCCCTGGCCGCGGCCCGGTCGCGTCGCCGGCTGCGGGCCGTGGCCCTCGCCGGCGTCACCGGGTACGGCGCCGGGCTGATCTTCCTGCTCCACGGCGCGCCCGACGTGGCGCTGACCCAGGTGCTGGTGGAGACGGTCAGCCTGGTCGTCTTCGTGCTCGTGCTGCGCCGGCTCCCCCCGCTGTTCAGCGACCGGCCGCTGAGCGTGCGGCGCTGGTGGCGCGCCGCCCTGGGCGCCGCCGTCGGCACGGCCGTGTCCGGCTTCCTCCTGGTCACGGCCAACGCCCGCACGGCCCGGCCGATCTCGGAGGCGTTCCCCGACGCCGCCTACGACTTCGGCTACGGCCGCAACGTCGTCAACGTGACCCTGGTCGACATCCGCGCCTGGGACACGATGGGCGAGATCGCGGTCCTGGTGGCGGCCGCGACCGGGGTGGCCAGCCTGATCTTCATCGACAGCCGCACCTCGGGCATCCGCCGCGTGCGCGACATCCCCTACCCGCGCGACGTCGCGAAGCTGCCCTCGCGGAGCGGGCGGCGGGCCTGGCTGGCCGGCCCGCGCACGCTGAGCCCCGAGCGCCGCTCCATCGTCTTCGAGGTGGTCACCCGCCTCGTCTTCCACACGGTCATGGTCTTCGCGGTCTACCTGCTGATCGCCGGCCACAACCTGCCGGGCGGCGGGTTCGTGGCGGGCATGGTCGCCGGTCTCGCCCTGGTCGTGCGCTACCTCGCCGGCGGCCGGTACGAGCTGGACGAGGCCGCCCCCGTCGACGCCGGCGTGCTGATCGGGACCGGGCTGTTCCTCGCCGCCCTGGCCAGCCTCGGACCGCTGGTGGTCAGCGGCGAGGCCCAGCGCACCTACGACGTCTACCTCTACCCGCCGCTGCTCGGCGAGATCCACCTGGTCAGCTCGGTCGGCTTCGACATCGGGGTGTTCCTCGTCGTCGTCGGGCTCGTCCTGGACGTGCTGCGCACCTTCGGCTCGCGCCTGGACCGCCACATCCTGCGCGAGGAGCAGGCCCGCGACCGCGGCGAGCGCGTCGAGCGCGAGGTCGAGGCCGGGCCGCGGGACGGGGCGGCGCCGCGATGAACGTCAGCCTCACCCTGGTCGCGACCTGCGGCGTGCTCGTGGGCACCGGTGTCTTCCTGATGCTGGAGCGGAGCCTCACCCGCGTGCTGGTGGGCCTGGTCCTGCTCGGCAACGGGGTCAACCTCGGCTTCATGGTCGCGGCCGGCGAGCCCGGCGAGCCGCCGATCTACGGCAGCGCCCCCACCGCGGACATGGCCGACGCGCTGCCGCAGGCGCTCGTGCTGACCGCGATCGTGATCACCCTGGGCACGACCGCGTTCCTGCTGGCCATGGCGCACCGCAGCTGGCAGCTGCACGGGCACGACGAGGTCCAGGACGACGTGGAGGACGCCGGCATCCGCCGGCTCGCCGAGGCCGACGAGACCTCCCAGGGCTACGACCTCGACGACCGCGGACGCGCCCGACCCGAGGAGGACCGAGGATGACCGGGCTCGGCGTGAGCGCCCTGCTGCCCCTGCCCGTCCTGCTCTCGCTGCTCGGGGCCGGGGCTGCGCTGATGCTGTCCGGGCGGCCCACCCTGCAGCGCTGGACCAGCACCACCGTGCTGGCCTGCGTGGTCGCCATCGCCGCGACCCTGCTGGTGGTCGTCGACCGGGACGGCCCGCAGGTGCTCACCCTGGGCGGGTGGTCCTCGACGCTGGGCATCTCGCTGGTCGCCGACCGGCTGGCGGCGCTGATGCTGCTCGTCTCGTCGGTCGTCACCCTGGCCGTCCTGGTCTACTCGATCGGCCAGGGCATCACCGACGACCGCGAGGCCCCGGTCTCGATCTACCACCCCACGTTCCTGGTGCTGGTGGCCGGCGTCTCGAACGCCTTCCTCTCCGGCGACCTGTTCAACCTGTTCGTCAGCTTCGAGATGCTGCTCTTCGCCAGCTACGTCCTGCTGACCCTGGGCGGGACCACCGCCCGGGTGCGCGCCGGCACGATCTACGTCGTGGTGAACCTGGTCAGCTCGATGCTGTTCCTGGTCTCGATCGCCGCGGTCTACTCCGCGGTGGGCACCCTGAACCTGGCCCAGGTCGCGCTGCGGGTCGAGGCGCTGCCCGCCGGGGTGTCGCTGGTCCTCCAGCTGCTGCTGCTGGTCACCTTCTCGATCAAGGCCGCCGTGTTCCCGCTGGGGCTCTGGCTGCCGGACAGCTACCCCACCGCGCCGGCGCCGGTCACCGCGGTCTTCGCCGGGCTGCTCACCAAGGTCGGGGTGTACGCCATCATCCGCGTCCAGACCCTGCTCTTCCCCGACAGCGACCTCACCGTGCTGCTGCTCGTGGCCGCCCTGCTGACGATGGTGATCGGGGCGCTGGGGGCGATCGCCCAGTCCGACATCAAGCGGATGCTGTCCTTCACCCTGGTCAGCCACATCGGCTACATGGTCTTCGGGATCGCCCTGTCCTCGACCGCGGGGCTGTCCGGGGCGGTGTTCTACGTCGCCCACCACATCACCATCCAGACCGCGCTGTTCCTCGTGGTCGGCCTGGTCGAGACCCGGGCCGGCAGCACCTCGCTGCTCCGGCTCGGCGGGCTCGCGCGGCTGTCGCCGCTGCTCGGGGTGCTGTTCTTCGTCCCCGCGATGAACCTGGCCGGGATCCCACCCCTGTCGGGGTTCCTCGGCAAGACCGGGCTGCTGCAGGCCGGGCTGGCCGACGGCTCCCCGCTGGCGCTGGTGCTGGTCGGGGCGGCCGTCCTGACCAGCCTGCTCACGCTGTACGCCGTGATCAAGACGTGGGCGCTGGCCTTCTGGCGCTCCCCGGAGCAGGCGCACGAGATGACCACCTCGATCCTCGAGCCCGACGGCAGCACCCTGGCCGAGCGGCACGGGGACCACGTCCACCTCGGGCCGGTGACCTTCGGCCCCGGTGACCTGGAGACCGCCCGCGCGCTGCGCGCGGACGACGACCCGGACCGCGACCTCCACCAGCTGCTCCAGCAGGACGCGCTCCCGCACCGCCTGCCGCGGCTGATGACCGGGCCGGCCGTGGTGCTGGTGGGCGTCAGCCTGGCCCTGAGCGTGGTCGGGGGGCCGTTCTACGGCTACACCGACCGGGCCGCCGACGACCTCACCGACCGGCGGCCGTACCTCGCGGCGGTCCTGGGCGAGGAGCCGGCGCCGTGAGCCGCCTGCGCCTGGTCCAGTGGCCGATGGTGCTGTGGCTGACCGTCGTGTGGTGCGCCCTGTGGGGCAGCCCGGCGCCGAAGTTCCTGCTGTCCGGCGCCCTGGTCGGCGTCGCGGTCTGCGTCGTCTTCCCGCTGCCCCGGCTGCGCGCGGACGGGGTGGTGCGGCCGTGGCCGGCCCTGGTGCTCCTCGGCCGGTTCCTGGCCGACGTCGTCGTCGCCAGCGGACGGGTCTCGCTCGTCACGATGCGCCGCGACCGGCCGCGCAGCGCCATCGTCGAGGTCGACCTCGTCTCGTCCTCCGACCTGGTGCTGACCGTGGTCGCCGAGCTGGTCTCCCTGGTCCCGGGCGCCGTGGTGGTCGAGACGCGACGCGCCACCCACACGCTCTTCCTGCACGTCCTCGACGCCCCCGACCCCGCCGCCGTCGAGCGCGCCCGCGCCTCGGCCCTCGAGCAGGAGCAGCGGGTCCTGCGGGCCTTCACCCGACGGGAGGCGACCCCGTGACCGTGTCCCTGTTCCTCGCCGGCGCCGTCCTGGGCCTGGCCGCGGTGCTGGTCGTGCTGCGGATGGTGCTCGGCCCGACCATGCTCGACCGGGCCATCTCCTTCGACGTGCTCGCGTCGGTCCTGCTGGCCGGGATCGCCCTCGACGTCGCCGCCTCGCGCGACGCCGACGCCGTACCGATCCTGCTCGTGCTCACCCTGCTCGGCTTCGTGGGCTCGGTCAGCATCGCCCGGTTCTTCCCCGGCAGCGACGCGGTCGACGAGCCGCGCCTCGACGAGGACCCGGCGAGCGACGAGCACGCCTCCGCGGACCGGGACGACGGCACGACGGGCCGCCCGACCGGCGGGGGCCTGCTGTGAGCGGGGGCGGGGTGGCCGACGCGGTGGCCGGGGTGCTGTTCGTCCTCGGCGCGCTGCTCAGCCTGGTCGCCGCGGTCGGGCTGCTGCGCTTCCCCGACGTGCTGACGCGGATGCACTCGGCCGCCAAGCCGCAGGTGCTCGGGCTGATCCTGATCACCGTCGGGGTCGGGCTGCGCCTGCGCGACCCCTCGACCGTGGCGCTGCTGGGCCTGGTCGTGCTCTTCCAGCTCGTCACCGCACCGGTGGCCAGCCACATGATCGGGCGCGCCGCCGTCCGCGGCGGCCGGGTGCGCACCGACCTGCTCGAGGTCGACGAGCTCTCCGCGCAGGACGAGGGCCCCGGGGAGCCGCGCGGGGCGCCCTGAGCGCCGCCGTCCCACGCCCAGATGACGCTCGCGCACGCCCAGATGACGCTCGCGCACGGCCCAGATGACGCGTGCGGGGGCCCGGGCGCCCGGGGTGGCACCCTCGCTGCATGACCACCGCCGACCCGGGCCTCCCGTCACGACCGACCGGCACCGTCCTGGCGCTCGGGGGTGGTGGCCTCACCGCGGGCGGGAGCACGCTCCTCGACGACCTCCTGCTGGACCTCGCCCGACCTCGCGCCGAGCAGCGCGGACGTCGCGACCGCCCGCGGGTGGCCTTCGTCGGGACCGCGAGCGGTGACGCCGACGACGAGGCCGCGCAGTTCGAGGCCGCCGTCGGCGACCGCGCCGAGACCACGGTGGTGTCCCTGTTCCGGCGCGACGGCTCGGACCTCGCCGCGACGCTGCTGGACCAGGACGCGGTGTTCGTGGGCGGCGGCAGCACGCTGAACCTGCTGTCGCTCTGGCGGGTGCACGGTCTCGACGTCGCGATGGCCGGGGCGCTGGCCGACGGGGTCGTCCTGGCCGGCGTCAGCGCCGGGATGAACTGCTGGTTCGACGCCTCGGTCACCGACTCGCACGGCCCGCTGAGCGCGCTGGACGACGGGCTGGGGTTCCTGCCCGGCTCGTCGTGCCCGCACTACGACGGCGAGGCCGACCGGCGTCCGACGTACCTCGACCTGGTCGGCACCGGTGCCCTGCCCGCCGGCTACGCCGCCGAGGACGGGGTGGGGCTGCTGTTCCGCGACGGCACGCTGGTCGAGGCGGTCAGCGAACGCCCCGACGGCCGCGCCTTCCGGGTGCACCTGGCCGGGGCCGCGCTCGACGTCGACGACGCGGCCGACCTCCCCGACGTGGCGGAGAGCCCGCTGGACGTGCGGTACCTGGGCTGAGCGGACCCCGCGCTCCCCAGGACGTCGTACGGCGCGCACCGCGGCTGCGGTGCGCGCCGGACGACGTCGCGCGGGTGCCCCGGAGGGCGACCGACCGGTCAGGCGGCCTTGGCGGCCTTGATCCGGCGGGCCTGCTGCTCCAGGCGGGCCTGGGCGGCGCGGCGGACCTTGGGGCCGCCGGTGGCCATGCCGTAGAGGAGCTTCAGCTGGCTGGGCAGGTTCTTCGGCGTCGTGGTGGTCATGAAGCCGTTGGGCAGCGACAGCCGGACGACCTTGTGCCAGGCGCTGCCGACCTGCTGGGGCAGCGGCGCCTCGTGGTAGCGCAGCTCGTACTTGTCGAACAGCGCCTTCACCTGGGGCGCGATCTCGGCGTACCGGTTGGACGGCAGGTCCGGGAAGAGGTGGTGCTCGATCTGGTGCGACAGGTTGCCGGTCATCAGGTGCATCGCCTTGGAGCCGGAGATGTTGGCCGAGCCGAGCATCTGGCGGACGTACCACTGGCCGCGGGTCTCGTTCTCGGGGATGGCCTTGCGCTCGAAGGTCTCGACGCCCTCGGGGAAGTGACCGCACATGATCACCGAGTGCGACCAGACGTTGCGCACGACGCTGGCGGTGAAGTTCGCGGCCAGGGCCGGCAGGAACCCGCCGAACGGCAGGGCCAGGGCCGGGTTCACCAGGTAGTCCTTGGTCGCCTGCTTGCGGATCTTGGTGACCGTGTTGCGGGCGCGGCGCTTGAACTCGTCGCTGCGCTTGTCCTTCGGGATGGAGAGGTTCTTGCCGAGCTCGAGGTCGTAGGCGGCGATGCCGTACTCGAAGAAGCAGGCGTTGATCGCGTTCCACAGCGGCTGCGCGAGGTACATCGGGATCCAGCGCTGGTCCTCGTCGACGCGCATGATGCCGTAGCCGAGGTCGTTGTCCTTGCCCACGATGTTGGTGTAGGTGTGGTGGACCTCGTTGTGCGAGTGCTTCCAGCCCTCGGCCGTGGAGGCGTTGTCCCACTCCCAGGTGCTGGAGTGGATCTTCGGGTCACGCATCCAGTCCCACTGGCCGTGCATGACGTTGTGCCCGATCTCCATGTTCTCGAGGATCTTGGCGATGCTGAGGCCGATCGTGCCCGCGACCCAGGCCGGGGGGAAGGCGCTGGCCAGGAGGACCGCGCGGCTGCCGAGCTCGAGCTTGCGCTGCACGTCGACCATGCGGCGGATGTACGCCGCGTCGGACGCGCCGCGGTCGTCGATGATGCTCTGGCGGATCGCGTCCAGCTCGACGCCGATCTGCTCGACGTCGGCCTCGGTGAGGTGCGCGGTGGGGTTCTCGGGCTTCTTGGTGATGACGGTCATGGGTGCCTCCGTGGTGTGACGGTGGTCGGGTGGGTCAGGTCTGGGTGGGCCCGGGTGGGGCGGGGGAAGCTGCTAGTGGTCGATCTCGCAGGCGCCGGCGGGGGCGTTGACGCAGGTCTGGACGAGCACGCCGCGCGGGTCGGTCTCGCCGGGGACCGCGGTGGTGATGGCGCCGTTGCGCAGGTCGCGCACCGAGCCCTCGCGCATCGGCAGCACGCAGCCCATGCAGATCCCCATCCGGCAGCCGCTGGGCATCAGCATCCCGGCCGCCTCGGCGGCGTCGAGGATGGGCGTGGCGCCGTCGATCTCGACGTCGGTGTCGGAGGCGGTGAAGGTGACGGTGCCGCCCTCGCCGGGCGCGACGCGCGAGGTGCGGAACTGCTCCACGAAGAGCTCGAGGCCGTGCTCCGCGTGGTGCGCGTCCAAGGCGTCGAGCAGGCCCGAGGGCCCGCAGGCGAACGTGCGGCGCTGGGCCAGGTCGGGGACCAGCTCGCCGATCGAGCCCACGTCGAGGACGCCGTGCTCGTCGTCGTAGCGGGCCACCAGCCGGATCGCGCCGGCCGCGTCCAGCGCGACCAGGTCGTCGTGGAAGATCGAGTCGGGCTGGCTGGGCGCGACGTGCACCACCACGATGTCGCGGTGCGCGCCCTGGGCGGGGACCAGCACGCCCTCGTCGGTGGCGGGGAAGAGGTTGCGCAGCATCCCGATCACCGGGGTGATCCCGGAGCCGGCGGTGACGAAGAGCAGCTTGCGCGTCTGCGGCGGCAGCACGAACTCGCCGGCGGCCTGCTCGAGGTGCACCAGGGTGCCCGGGCGCGCACCGTGCACGAGGTAGGAGCTGACGTGGCCGTCGGGCACGGCCTTGACGGTGATGGCGACGTGGCCGTCGGCGCGGGGGCCGTGGGTCAGCGAGTACGCGCGCCAGTGGCGCACCCCGTCGACGTCGAGGCCGATCCGGACGTACTGCCCCGGCACGTGGCCGGCCCAGTCGGCGCCGGGCTTGATCTCGATGGTCGCGGCGTCGCGGGTCTCGGCCCGGACCGCCACGATCCGCCCGCGCAGCGGGCCACCGGCGCGCAGCGGGCTGAAGACGTCGAGCACGTCGTCGAGCTCCAGCGGCGTCACCGCGGCCTCGGCCACCCGGCGCACGCGCGAGCCCACGGCGGCGCGGAGGCCGGCCGTGGCACGCCCGCGGCGCGAGGACGGGCCGATGCGCAGGGAGGAGAAGGAGCTCATGCCCCTAGTCTGCTCGACTCCCGGCACAATTTCCTGTGCCGACGACGTGATTCCAGCGCTACTCTTTGTTCGGTCGAGACGAAGGAATGGTGGATGATGGCCGCAGGTGGTGTGCACGAGCAGGTCAGCGGGGGTCTGCAGCTCCCGGCCGAGGCCGCCGCGGCGATCCGCGCGCAGCTGCCGCGGGTCGCCGACGACGTCGTCGCGGCCATCATCGCCGAGGTGCCGTCCTACGAGGACGACCTCGGCGGCCGGATGGGCAGCACCATCCGCACCGCGGTGCAGACGGCACTGGGCGGGTTCCTGTCGCTGGCCGCGGGCCGCCGCGGCAGCGACCCGCGCACCCCGACCGCCCCCGCGGTGGAGGGCGCGTACGCCCTGGGCCGCGGGGAGGCCCGCGGCGGGCGGAGCACCGAGGCGCTCCTCCAGGCCTACCGGATCGGCGCGCGGGTCTCCTGGCGCGAGATGTCGGGCGTCGCGGTCGACCACGGGCTGGGCGCCGCGCAGACGGCCTCCTTCGCCGAGCTGGTCTTCGCCTACATCGACGAGCTGTCGGCCAGCAGCGTGGCCGGCCACGACGACGAGCTGGCCACCGCCGGCCGGGTCCGGGAGCGGCTGCTGGAGCGGCTGGCCCGCCACCTGCTCGACGAGTCCCCCGCCGCCACCGTCACCGCCGCGGCGGACGAGGCCGGGTGGACCCCGCCGAGCACGCTCACCGCCCTGGTCGTGCCCTCGGCCCAGGTACGCCCGGTGCTCGCCGCCCTGCCGCCGGGCACCCTCCCGGTGACCGACGTCGCGGGCCTCGAGGACGCCGCGGTGCTGCTGGTGCCCGACTGCCACGGCCGGGCCCGGGCCACCACGCTGCGGCGCGTCGAGGACCGCGGCGTCGTCGCCGGCCCCCCCGGCCCCTGGACCGACGTGCGCCGGTCGGTCGACCGCGCGCGCCGCGCGCACGCCCTGGGCCTGGACGGCGACACCGAGGAGCACCTCGCGCAGCTGGTGCTCACCGCCGACCCCGAGGCGCTGGCGGACCTGCAGGCACGGGCACTGGCCCCCCTGGCCGACCTCAAGCCGGCCGCGGTCGAGAAGCTGACCGCGACCCTGAGGTCCTGGCTGCTGCACCAGGGCCGCCGCGAGGAGGTCGCCGCCGACCTGTTCGTGCACCCCCAGACCGTCCGCTACCGCCTGCAGCAGCTGCGCGAGCTCTACGGCGACGACCTCGAGGACCCGACCACCGTGCTGCGGCTGGTCATCGCCCTGGGAGCCCTCCCGTAGGTTGTCGCCATGCCGATGCCCCCCCGTCCGGCAGGACGCCCCCGCCTGCCCGGGCCCGTCGCCGGCCTCGCGGTCCTGACGCTGCTGCTGGGCGCGTGCGCGGGCAGCGACGCAGGAGGCGAGGACGCCGCCGGACCGGCGCCGGGCTCGACCGCCCCGTCCTCGCCCGCCCCGTCGAGCCCGACCGACACCCCGGCGCCCGCGCCGTCGAACGGGGAGCAGTACGTCGCCCTGGGCGACTCCTACACCGCCGCCCCGCTGGTGCCGTCGACCGACACCTCCGACGGCTGCCTGCGCTCCGACGGCAACTACCCGCACCTGGTCGCCGCCGAGCTGGGCTACGAGCTCACCGACGTCAGCTGCGTGGGGGCGACCACCACCTCGATGATCGGGGTGCAGCAGACCCGGTCCGGCGCCCAGCCGGCCCAGCTCGACGCGCTCGGTCGTGGGACCGACCTGGTCACGCTCGGCATCGGCGGCAACGACGTCGAGCTGTTCGGCACGCTGTTCCAGGACTGCCTCCCGCTGGCCGCCGACGATCCCGACGGCTCCCCGTGCACCGACACGCTCCGGGGCGGACCGGACGACCTCCTGCCCGCGGTGCGCCGCGTGGACGGTCTCGTCGAGGCCATCGTCACCGGCATCCGCCAGCGGGCCCCGCAGGCCCGCATCGTCGTGGTCGACTACCCCCAGCTGCTCCCCGCCCGGGGCAGCTGCGAGGCCGCACCGCTGGCCGCGGGCGACTACGCCTACGTGCGCGAGGTGAACACCGCGCTGTCGCAGGCGGTGATGGCCGGCGCCCGCGCGAGCGACGCGGACGTGATCGACGTGCTCGGGATGAGCCGCGGTCACGACGTCTGCTCCGACGACCCGTGGGTCAACGGCGTGCAGACCGACCCGGAGCGGGCCCTGGCCTTCCACCCGTTCGCCGTCGAGCAGGAGGCCGTGGCCGACGCGGTCGGGGACCTCGTCGACGGCTGACCGCCGCGGGCGCCTCAGCCGCAGGTGCGCCGGTACGGACGCTCCGGCACGTAGCGGGACCACTCGGCCTCGGTGAGGTCGCGCCCGACGACCGTGCAGACCTCGTCCAGCCAGACGGTCGGGTCCATCGGGTAGCGGTGCCCGGACCTCGCTCCGCTGAGGGCGACGACCTCGTCGGAGGTGCCGGGGAGGAGGTGGGTGTAGCCGTTGACCATGTCGGCCGACGTCGCCAGCTCGCTGGAGCCGGGCAGCGGGACCGCCCGCACCACGTCGCGCGGCACGTCGTACAGCGCGACGTTCCCGTCGGCCCCCGACGCGAGCACGGTCTGCCCGTCCGGCGTCCACTCGACCTGCTGGACGAAGTGGTCCTGCACCTTGATCGGCTCGTGGGCCCTCGACCCCGTCCCGAGGTCGAAGACCGTGAGCAGCCCGAGCGCGCCGCCGACCGCGAGCCGGCTCCCGTCCGGGGAGAAGGACAGGTCGTGGGTGAGGTCGTCGTCGGTCAGGCGCAAGGGGCCAGACGGCTCCAGCGTGGCGGCGTCCAGCAGCTGCACCACCTCAGGGCCGGAGTGATCCCCGCGCGGGAGACTCCCCGACGGCCAGCACCCGGCCGTCCGGGCTCTGCTCCATCACCTGCACGTTGCTCCCGAGCTCCACCCGTCGTCGCACCGCCCCGGTGTCCGGGTCGACCTCGACCAGGCCACCGTCGTGGCCGCCGTCGAGGTCGCCCTCGGCACCGAGGAGGAGGACGTTCGCCGTCCCGGGTCCACCCGGCCGACCACACCAGCTCGTGCGGGTACCCGTCCCCCGCCGGGGGCAGGGCGACCCGGCCGAGCCTCTCCCGGGTCCGGGTGTCGAGCACCGTGGTCGCGAGGCTCGAGGTGACCGCGACCATCCGGCCGTCCGGGCTGACGGCGACGGACGACCCCATCAACGGACCCTCGACGGTCCTGCCGACCCGCACCTGGTCCACCACCCGACCCGTGGCCGGGTCGAGGAACGTCGCCGACACGGGAACGTGTCCGTCGCCGGCACCACGCCGTCGTCGCCTGACGGGACAGGGGCGAGTCGGGGCGACCACGAGGCGACCCGGCACGACCGTGTCCGGCCGGTTGGCGATCCAGCGGTCTCCCAGGCCCGGGTACGCCGAGCCGAAGCCGGCGTCCGCGCTCACGTCCCACCCGATCACGGTCTGGTCGCGGGCCGCGGTGTACAGCGTCCGACCGTCGGGCGAGAGCTCGGCAGCGGTGACTCCTCCGGAGTGGCCGCTCAGCGTCTCCCGCTGAGACCAGAGGCCGCTGTCCGCGTCGACGTCGAAGAGGACGACCGACCCGTCCTCGCCCGTGCTCGCCGCCCACGTGCCGTCCGGTGCCACGAGGACGTCCATGACCGGCTTGCGGTGCGCCTCGAGCACCTGGGTCGCCCGCCCCGTGCGGTCGTAGAGGGTGACCGCCCCGTCGGCCCACCGCTGGGCCGCACCCGCGGGCAGCGCCACGAAGCCGAGGCTGTCGGCCGGACGGGGCTCCAGCCGCAAGCCCGTCCTCGCACCGCCGGCGGCCTCGGCCCAGGTGGCCCGGACGGCCCGTTCGTGGCGACCCAGGTGACCGCCGTGGAGCCGTCGTCGGAGAAGGACGCCTCGAGGAAGCCGCGGGTCCGACGGACGCCACCGTCCGCTCGGCGCAGGATGGTGGCGGCGCCCGTCAGACGGTGTCGATCGCGACGAGGTCGCCGGCCCAGCCGCCGTCCGGCTCGGGCGTGCCGACCACCGCCTGGAGCCGTCCACCGTCGGGGCTGTAGGAGATCTGCCGGACCCAGCCGCCCAGCGATCCCACCGACAGCTGCTCGGCGCCGGCGGCGTCGTACACCTCCACCCCCCGGTCGCTCGAGTCGATGGCTGCCACCAGGTCGTCGGTCGGCGACGCGTCGACGTCCAGCGAATAGCTCCAGGCGTGCACGTCGGCCGGGGGCGACGCCGAGCCGACGCGCCAGGCCACCACCCTCCGCCCGAGGTCGACGAACGCCGTCCTCCCGTCGTCGCCGAGGGACATCTGGTCGACCGGGGCACCGACCTGGGTGACGCGTCACCGCCCGGCGGTGCTCGACCAGCGCGGCCAGCAGCCCGTCCCGCGTCTCGGGCGTGTCCGCCACCTGCGCCGCCTCCGCGGCGAGCAGCAGCGAGACGTCCAGCGAACCGACGCTCGTGGACAGGGCGGCCAGCCGGTTCGCCTCGGCGAGGGTGCCGGCCGCCGTGGCGTCGCGCGCCCGGGCGGACGCATCGTGCTGGAAGCGCACCGCCAGACCGGCGGCCACCAGGGCCAGCACCAGCACGCTCGCCAGCACCCCTGCCAGCCGGGCGGTCCGGCGCCGCGCCGAGGCTTCCCGCTCGGCCCTCCCACGGGCCTCGCGCAGGTCCGCCCCGAGCCGGGCCCGGGAGGCGTCGAGGAACGCCAGCTCGGTCGGCGTGAGGTGCGGCGCGGACCGTTCCCGCCACTCCACGGCCTCCGCCAGCCGGGTGCCGCCGTAGAGCTCGCTGTCGGGACGCCCCATCGCCTGCCACGCGTCCGCGGCGGGTGTCAGGTGGTGCTGGATCCGTCGACCCCCGGTGTCGTCCTCCAGCCAGCCCCGCAACCGTGGCCAGGCGGCCGTGAGCGCCTCGTGGGCCAGCTCCAGGACGCCGTCGTCGCTGGTCACCAGGCGAGCGCTGACGAGCAGCTCGACCAGCTGCTCCTGCTCGGCGTCGCCGGCCACCAGCCGGCGCGGCAGCCGGCTGCGCGTCGACTCCCCCTCGCCGACGGGTGCGACCAGTCGCAGGAACAGCTCTCGCAGCAGCGGCTGGGCACGCGGACCCGCGTGCTCGTACACCCGTTCGGCCGACTGGGCCACGGCGCCCCGGATGCCCCCACTGGCCTGGTACCCGGCGACCGTCAGCGTGCGCCCCTGACGTCGCAGCCAGGTCTCACGCAACGCGTGCGACAGCAGGGGCAGCGCGCCGGGCTTGCCCTGCACCTCCTGCGCGAGCAGGTCGACCAGCCCCGGCTCCAGCAGGAGACCCGCCTGCCGCGCGGGTCCGGAGACGGCGGCGCGCAGGTCGTCCTCCGCCATCGCCCCGAGCAGGTACAACCCACGCTCGACCAGCCGGGCGAGGTCCGGGTGCGCCACCACCTCCCCCATCCGGTCCGCGCGGAGCACGACCACGAGCTCGGCGCGCTCGGCGTGCGCCGCGAGGGCGACGAAGAAGCGGTCGCGCTCCGCCGGGTCCTCGCACTGGGAGAAGACCTCCTCCCCCTGGTCGACGACGAGGACCGGTGGCGGCCCGGGGGCCGACACCGCGGTGAGGGAGTCCATCGGGTGGGGCCCGGGCGTGATCATCACGACCGACCGGCCGGCGCGCTCACGGGCTGCCGCGATGCCGGCGCGCACCAGGGACGACTTGCCGCTCCCCGACGGCCCGACCACGACCAGCACCCCGGTCGAGCCGAGGCGGTGCAGGCAGTCGGTCACGTCGGCCTCGCGGCCGAAGAAGGCGTCGGTGTCGGTGACCTCGTACGGGGTCAGCCCCCGGTACGGGCAGGTGGCGCTCGGCTCGACCGACCCGGTCGCCGCCACCAGCGAGGGGTCCTGGCGCAGGATCGCCTGCTCGAGGGCCGCCACGTCCGGGCTGGGATCGATGCCGAGCTCGCCCACCAGCACGGCACGCAGCCGGTGCAGGGTGCGCAGCGCCTCGCTCTGGCGTCCGGCCTGGTACTGCGCGAGCGCGAGCAGCGCCCAGCGGCGCTCGCGCACCGGCGCCTCCTCGACCAGCCTGCCCGCCTCGGCGAGCACCTCCTGGTAGCGGCCGGCACTCAGGGCGGACTCGACGCCCAGCTCCTCGGCGGCCAGCCTCAGCTCGACCAGCCGACCCGCCTCGGTCCGCGCCGGCGCCCAGTTCTCGACCTCCTCCAGGGGACGCCCGCGCCACAGCCCCAGCGCCTCGGTGACGGCGTACGCGGCCCGCTCGGGCTCGCCGAGGGTGAGGAGCTCCCGAGCCCGGCCGACGAGGTGCTCGAACCTCGTCGCGTCGATGTCGTCGCCCTGGACGACGAGCCGGTACCCGTGGGGTGAGGTCTCGATCGCCTGCCGGCCGAGGACCTTCCGCAGCCGCATCACGCACCCCTGGACGACCTTGCCCGACGACGGCGGCGGGGTCTCGCCCCACAGCGCGTCGGCCAGCTGCTCGGCCGAGAGCACGCGGCCCCGGGCGACCGTCAGCGCCGCCAGCACCACCCGGTCGCGGGGGCCGGGCGCGCCGACGTCCCCGTCGACCGTGAGCGGCCCCAGCACACCGATGCCCATCCCAGGCACTGTCCTCCGGGGCTTCTGGACCGGTCAACAGCCTTGATACCCGGCCGATACCGCGGCAGGACCGGGCTGGGACCGGGCTGGGACACCGTCCGAGGCACGCCACGACCAGGAGGTCCCGTCATGCACGACACCGTCACCGCCGCCCTCGTCCACCGCCAGCCCGCCCGGTCGCGGGGCCGCGGCACCGCCCTCGCCGTCCGCGCCGCCGCGGCCGGGCTGCTGCTCGCCGGTGTCGCCTCGACCGCCCCGGCGGTCGCGGCGATCCCGGACCACCGCGAGCCGCCGCCGCCCCCGCCGCCGTCCAGCGTCCCCTGCGACGTCGACCCGTCCATGCTGCCGAGGACCGCCGACGCGGCCGCCGCCTGGATGGCGGCCTGCCGCGGCTGACCCGCCCCCGCCGCCTCAGAGCGCGCGGTGGGTGACCCGCCCGTCGACCACGGTCAGCGCCACGCCCATCGCCCGCAGGTGCCCGTCGGAGGCGGCCGAGTCCGGCTCGAACTCCAGCGGGTCGGCCTCGAGCAGGGCCAGGTCGCCGCGGGAGCCGACGGCCACCGTGCCCTGACCGTCGGTGCTCGCGGCCAGCGCCTCGGTCGTGGTCAGCGCCTGCTCGGGGTGCCAGGGCTCCCGCAGGTCGGCGGAGCGGTGGACCGCCGCGCCCATGGCCAGCCACGGGTCCAGCGGCGAGACCGGGGCGTCGGAGCCGAGCACCAGGCGGGCGCCGGCGTCGAGCATCCACCGGAACGCGAAGCACCGCTCGGCCTGGCCCGGCCAGACCAGCTCGGTCAGGTCGCGGTCGTCGAGCAGGTGGGCCGGCTGGACGCTGGCACGCAGGCCCAGCCGGGCGATCCGGTCCACGTCGTCGCGCCGCACCAGCTGGGCGTGCTCGATCGACCCGCGCGCCCGGCTGATCTCGTAGGCGTCCAGCGCCCCCGTCACCGCGGCGTCGCCGATGGCGTGGGTGGCGACCTCCAGGCCGTGCTCCCGGGCGCGGGTGAGCAGGGCGACCAGCTCGGCGCCGCTCTGGTTCGGCGCTCCGTGCGCGTGCTGGACGCGCTCGGCGTCGGCGTACGGCTCGCAGCACCACGCCGTGCGGGTGTTCAACGACCCGTCGCTGATGATCTTCAGCGGCCCCATGGTCAGCAGCGGGTCGCGCGCCAGCGGGTCACCGGTGCGCAGCCCCGCCCCGATCACGGCGTCGAGGCCGTCGGCGTAGGTCGCCATCCGGATCCGGAGCAGGTCGCAGCCGGCCTCCCAGCGCTCGCACCACGCGTCCGCGCCGCCGGAGAACTCGAAGTCCACGACCCCGACCACGCCCAGCGCGGCGGCGGCCTCGAGCGAGCGACGGTAGGCGGCCGGCGAGGTGCCCTCCGCGCCGACCAGCTCGTCCAGCCGGGCGTACGCCGGGAACCAGTCGTTCTCGGCGACCACGCCGTCGCGCCACTCGATGCCGAGGGCGCGCATCGCCGCCGAGCTGACCCAGGCGTGGTGGGCGTCCCCGGCGATCAGCACCACGACCCGGTCACCGACGACCTCGTCGAGCTCGACGGTGCTGGCCCGGCGGTACCACCCACCGGGCCGGTGGCCGAAGCCGACGACGGGTGCGTCCCCCGCGTCCTCGCCCAGCACGTCGGCCAGCAGCCGCAGGCAGTCCTCGGGCGAGCGCGCCTCGGACAGGTCGAGCCGCTCCCGTCCGAGCGTCCACTGGCCCAGGTGGGTGTGCTGGTCCCACAGTCCCGGCATCAGCCAGCGGCCGTCCGCGGCGACCTCCTCGACGCCGGCGGGGCGACGCAGCCCGGGACCGACGCCGGTCACCCGGCCGTCCTCCACCAGGACGTCGACGGGCGCGGCAGGCGCGGCGGACGCGGCGGTGTCCGGGGCGGGCTCGAGCGGCACCAGGTGGGCGTCGCGGATCAGCAGGCTGCGCACGGGCGCCAACGTAGGAGACGCCCGGTCCGCGCGCCGCACCGGGCCGGTGCCGGCCCGCGCGGAGGTGGGCGACGACCGTGCAGTGGGCATGATGGGACCGCGGCCGAGGCCGCCCGACCACCACCGCGAGGACCCCGCCGATGAGACCCGCCCGCCGGACCCTCCCCCTCCCGGCCGCGCTCCCGCCGGCGGGCCTGGTCCTGCTCCTGGTCCTGGGCCTGCTCGCGGGCTGCTCCGCGCCACGGTCCGACGAGAGGGCCGGGTCCGCACCGGACGACGACCCGTACGCCGCCGCCCTCAGCGACCCGCAGGAGGACTCGCTGTACCCCGAGGTCGGTGACCCGGGCGTGGACGCGCTGCACTACGACCTCGACCTCGCCTGGGACCCCGAGGGCCGCCTGCTCACCGCGACCGAGGTGCTCACCTTCCGTGCGACGACGACGGCCGGCTCGTTCCGGCTCGACCTGGGCGAGCCCCTCGAGGTCACCGACGCCGCCCTCGACGGGGAGCCGGTCGACGTCACCCGGGAGGGCAAGGACCTGGTGGTCGACGCCCCGGTCGAGGCCGACGGACGCTACGCGCTCACCCTCGGCTACACCGGCACGCCCGAGCCCGTGCCGGCGCCCACCGCCCGCAGCGACGTCTCCACCACCGGCTGGCACACCACGCGGACCGGGGAGACGTGGACGATGCAGGAGCCCTACGGCGCCTACAGCTGGTACGCCGTCAACGACCACCCCTCCGACAAGGCGCTCTACGACGTGGCCGTCGAGGTCCCCTCGCCGTGGGTCGGCGTCTCCAACGGCGAGCTGGTCTCCCGCACCGAGGAGGCCGGCACGACCCGCACGCAGTGGCACCTCGACCAGCCCGCGGCGTCGTACCTGGTCACCGTGGCGACCGGCGAGCTCGAGGTGACCGAGGAGACGTCGTCGGGCGGCACCCCGATCAGCTACTGGACCCCGCCCGACCTGCGCCCGCGCCGGATGGCGCACCTGCGGGTGGCGCCGGACGCGCTCGACTGGCTGGAGGAGCGGCTCGGGCCCTACCCCTTCCCCACCCTGGGCCTGGTGGTCGTCGACGGCGACAGCGGGATGGAGACGCAGACCATGATCACCCTCGGCGACGGCGCCTACACCACGTCGCCGCCGGTGGTCGTCCACGAGCTCGCCCACCAGTGGTACGGCGACCAGGTCGGTCCCTCGGACTGGAGCGAGGTGTGGATGAACGAGGGCATGGCGACGTACCTCCAGCTGGCGTGGGAGGCCGAGCACGGCGGCCGGCCGCTCCAGGAGGCGATGGACGAGATCGCCGCCGGGGACGCCGAGCGACGGGCGTACGCCGGTCCGCCCGCCGCCTTCGACCCCGACAAGTTCGGCGACGGCACCGTCTACTTCCCGCCCGCCCTGATGTGGCACGAGCTGCGCGCCGACCTCGGCGACGACGCCTTCGCCTCGATGGTGCGGGCCTGGCCGGCCGCACGCGACGACGTCGCCACCGACCGGGACGACTACTGGGCGTGGCTGGAGGAGGAGACCGGCACCGAGCTGACCGCGTTCCTCGAGGCCTGGCTGCTCGGCGAGCAGACTCCCCCGGTCGACGCCGCCGCGGGGTAGCCGCGGTCCACAGCGGCTGCGCGGACCCTTCCGTCGCGGGGAGGCCGTGGGTAGCGTGCCCGCCATGAGGCGCCCGCCCCACGAGAACGTCGCCACCGTGCTGGTCGACCCCGCGGTGCTGCGCGACCTCGAGCTGGAGCTGATGGCGCTCGACCTGTGGGTGTGGCCGGTGGCCACCGCCCCGATCGCCGACGACGGCCCCCGGATGGCCTTCCAGGTCCGTCGGCGCCTGCTGATGGCCAGGCGCGGCGCCTGGGACCTCGCCGCGGGGTGGACCCCGGTCTGGATCGCCTTCGGCGACTCCTGGCACACCGGTGACGAGCCGCTGCCCTGGGCGGCGCACGCCGCGCTGTGGGAGGCGCTGGCCCACCACGCGCCGCACGTCCGCTACCGGCTGGGGCTGGGCGGCGTCCCCCGGCTGACCGTGCAGCGCGAGGCCGGCTGAGACGGGGCCACCCACCCCGGACGACTCCCGCCGTTCCACCCCACGGGGCCCGCCGGCCTGGGAGAATTCCTGCCGGGGCGCCCTCGCGTCGGGCGTCCGGTCCCCCACGTCGCGGAAGGCTGGTCGGTGCTGTCGTCCCTGCCGCGTGGCGCCCTGCCGACCGCGTCGAGGGCTCGCCTGGCGCTCCTCGCCGCCGCGGCCCTGCTCGGCACCGTGCTCTACACCTGGCGGACCGGCACGCCGTCCAGCGAGAACCTCACGGTCGTCACCGGCGTGCTGGGCGCCGCGGCCTGCCTCTACGCCGCGGCGCGCACCGCACGGGCCGCACGCTGGGCCTGGGGGTCGTTCGCCGGCGCCCTGCTCCTCTACGCGGCGGCGGACGTGCTGTGGCTCGCCTTCGGCGGCGCCGAGGGCGACCCGCCCGTGCTCTCGGTCGCGGACGCCCTGTACCTCCTGGCCCTGGTGCCCGCGACCGTCGGGCTGCTGCTCTACCCGGTGACCACGGGTGGGCTGCGGGCCTGGGGCGACCAGCTCGGCCCGCTCCTCTACGACGTGGCCGTGCTCGGGTCGGCGGGCCTGCTGGCCTGCGACGTCCTGGTGTTCGGCGAGGTCGCGCGCCTGGGCGGGTCACCCCTCGACGTCGCGACGTACCTCGTCTACCCCGTCACCGACGTGCTCCTGGTCTGCCTGGTCCTGGCGCTGCTCCTGCGCAGCCAGGGCGACCCCCGGCCCGACGTGGTCCTGATCGGGCTCTGCTTCGCGGCCTACACGTTCGCCGACAACGGGTACGCCCTGCTCAGCGTGCGCGGCGTGGACACGATCGGCACCGTGGTCGACCTGGCGTTCATCCTGGCTCCGGTCCTGCTCGGTGCCGGGGCGATCGTGGCCGTGGCCCGGCACGGTGCCGTCCGGACCGTCCAGCGGCACACCACCGGGATCGTGACACCGGTGCTGCCCGACCTGACCGCTGCCGTGGCGCTCGCCCTGTTCGTCATCCTCGGGCGCGGGTCCGGGTGGTCCGGCTCGCTGCTGGCCGGGATCACCCTCGCCCTGGCCGGGTTGCGCCAGGTCGCGATCACCGCCGACCGGCACCGGCTCCGGCGTCGGCTCGAGGAACGGGTGGCCCGACGCACGGAGGAGCTGCGGCTGCTGACCGCCGAGTACCAGCGGCTGGAGGCGATGAAGCACGGGTTCGTGGCCTCGGTCAGCCACGAGCTCCGTACCCCCCTCACGTCCGTCCACGGGTCCCTGGAGCTGCTGGCCGACGGTGACGCCGGCGCGCTCACACCGGCTGCGACGGAGGTCGTGGGCCGCGCGCTGCGCGGGACCCGGCGCCTCAGCCGGCTGGTCGACGACATCATCGACCTGGAGCGGCTCCAGCACGGGTCGTTCCCGCTGCACCCCCGGGCCCAGCCGCTGGCCCCCCTGATCGCCGACGCGGTCGACGCCGTGTCGGTGGCGGCGGCGCTGGGGGGCGTCCGGCTCGTCCAGGGCCCCGCCCAGGAGCACGTCGTGGTCGACGGCGACCGGGTCGTGCAGGCCGTCGTGAACCTCCTCGGCAACGCGGTGAAGTTCACCCCCGCGGGCGGGACGGTCTCGGTGACCACCTCGGCCACCGCAGGCGAGGTGGTGGTCGTCGTCAGCGACCAGGGCGTCGGGGCATCCCGACCGACCAGCTGGGGTCCGTCTTCGAGCGCTTCCACCAGGTCGAGTCCGGCGACCACCGCGGTCACGGCGGGGCGGGTCTCGGGCTGGCGATCACCCGCCACCTCGTCGAGGCCCACGGTGGCCGGATCTGGGTGGAGAGCACCCTCGGCGCCGGGTCGACCTTCCGCTTCACCCTCCCCCGGGCGGACGCCGCCTGCCACCCGCCGCACCCGGACGCGCGGCTCGGGCGGGCGCAGGCGGACCGCCGCACGCCCACGTCGACGGTCCCCGGGACCTAGAACAGCAGCGCGGAGCCCGGGTCCTCGAGGATCCCGGCGACGTCGGCCAGGAAGCGCGAGCCCATCTGGCCGTCGACGTGGCGGTGGTCGAAGGACAGCGCGAGCGTGGTGACCTGACGCGGCACGACCTGGTCCACGCCGTCGCGGGTGACGACCCACGGCTGCTTGCGGATCGCCCCGAAGCACAGGATCGCCGACTCCCCCGGGTTGATGATCGGGGTGCCCGCGTCGACGCCGAACACCCCGACGTTGGTGATCGTGAGGGTGCCGCCGGCCATGTCGGCCGGGGTGGTCCGGCCCTCCCGGGCGGTGGCGGTGAGCTCGCCCAGGGCCGCGGCGAGGTCCGGCAGCGTCATCGCGTCGGCGTCCTTGACGTTCGGGACGACCAGCCCACGTGGGGTCGCGGCCGCGATCCCGAGGTTGACGTAGTGGCGCACGACGACCTCCTGCGCCTGCTCGTCCCACCACGAGTTGATCTCCGGCGTACGGCGCACCGCGAGGGTGACCGCGCGGGCCAGGACGAGCATCGGCCCGACCTTGAGCCCGCGCAGCGAGCGGTGCTGCTGCAGCCGCTCCACCAGCTCGACGGTGGCGGTCACGTCGACGGTGACCCACTCGGTCACGTGGGGGGCGGTGAAGGCGGAGCCGACCATGGCACCGGCCATCATCTTGCGCACGCCCTTGACCGGCTCGCGGGTCTCCCGCGCCCCGGCGTGCTGGGCCGGCGGCGCGGTGTCCGTCGACGGGGCCGCGTGGGTCGCCGCGCGGCCGGAGGCGGCGGCCTGGACGTCCTCCCGGGTCACCGTCCCGGCGGGACCGCTCGCGGTCAGGGAGGCCAGGTCCACCCCGAGGTCCTTGGCCAGCTTGCGGACCGGCGGCGTGGCCAGGGCCCGGGCCTCCTGCGGGGTGGTGGCCCGGGCCGGGACGAGCGCCGGGGCGGCCTCCGGGAGGGGCTCGCGCGCCGAGGTGGCCGGGACGGCCGGCTCGTCGGAGGAGACGACCTCGTCGGAGAGGGCCCCGCCCGGGGCGAAGGCGCCCTGCAGCTGCATCTGCGTGTTGGACCCGGCGTCGGTCGAGGGCGACGCCGCGCCCTTGCGGCGCCGGCGCACCGGTCCGCGGTCGGCCTTGTTGCGCCCGACCAGGCTCTCGCCCTCCCCGCCGCCGCTGGCGGCCGGGTTCGACAGGTCGATCTCCATCGCGGGCCCGGCGTCCGACCCGGCGTCCGACCCGGCAGCCGGTGCGGCGTCCGGCGCGGGACGGTCCGGGGCGTCCGCGGCGGAGGCCGCCTCGGCCGGGTCGACGATGCGGATGATCGGGGTGCCGACCTCCACCATCTGGCCCTCGTCGACCAGCAGGGCCGCCACGGTGCCGGCGTACGGGGAGGGCAGCTCGACCAGCGACTTCGCGGTCTCGATCTCGACCACCACGTCGTTGATCTCGATCGTGTCGCCCACCTTGACGCGCCAGGTGACGATCTCGGCCTCGGTGAGCCCCTCGCCGGGGTCGGGCAGCTTGTACTCAGCCATGTCTGGGTCTCCTGGCCTAGAACTCGAACGAGCGGTCGACGGCGTGCAGCACCCGGTCGAGGTCGGGGAGGTACTCCTCCTCGATCCGCGACGCCGGGTAGGGGGTGTCGAACCCGCCGACCCGGAGCACGGGGGCCTCGAGGGAGTAGAAGCACTGCTCGGTGACCCGCGCCGCGACCTCCGCCCCGATCCCGAGGTTGACGTGCGCCTCGTGGGTGATCACGGCCCGGCCCGTGCGCCGCACGGAGTCCAGGACGGGCCCCATGTCCAGCGGCGAGAGGGTGCGCAGGTCGATCACCTCGAGCGAGCGACCCTCGGTCGCGGCGGCCTCGGCGGCGGCCAGGGCCGTCTTCACCGTCGGGCCGTAGGCCAGCACGGTGAGGTCGGTGCCGGCGCGCACGACCCGCGAGGTGAACAGCGGGTCGGGGCGCGCGGTGTCGTCGAGGTCGGCCTTGTCGGCGTGGTACTGCCGCTTGGGCTCCAGGAAGATCACCGGGTCGTCGCTGGCGATCGCCTGCTGGATCATCCAGTAGCCGTCGACCGGGTTCGAGCAGGCCACCACCTTCAGCCCCGGGGTGTGCGCGAACTGCGCCTCCGGCGACTCCGAGTGGTGCTCGACCGCACCGATCCCGCCCCCGAAGGGGATCCGGATGACCATCGGCATCGGGGAGCGGCCCTTGGAGCGGTAGCTCATCTTCGCGACCTGGCAGACGATCTGGTCGTAGGCCGGGTAGACGAAGCCGTCGAACTGGATCTCCACGACCGGCCGGTAGCCGCGCAGGGCCAGGCCCACCGCCGTGCCGACGATGCCGGACTCGGCCAGCGGCGAGTCGATGACCCGGTCCTCGCCGAAGTCCTTCTGCAGGCCGTCGGTGATCCGGAAGACCCCGCCGAGCTTGCCGACGTCCTCACCCATCAGCAGGACCTTGGGGTCGTCCTCCATCGCCCTGCGCAGCCCCATGTTCAGGCCCTTGGCCAGGGTGATCCGGGTGGTGCTCATCGTGCCCCCTCGCTCTCGAAGCCGGCGTGGTAGGCCGCGAAGCCCTCGCGCTGCACCCGCAGCTCCTCGGTCTCCTCGGCGTAGACGTGCGCGAACATCGCCCCCGGCTCCGGGTCGGGCAGCGCCTTGCAGCCCTCGCGCAGGTGGTGGCCGAGCTCGTCGGCCTCCTTCTTCAGGTCACCGAGGAACGCCTCGTCGACCAGGCCGTTGCGCTTGAGGTACACCTCGACCCGGGCGATCGGGTCCTTGAGCTTCCAGTGCTCGACGTCGTCGGAGAGCCGGTAGCGGGTCGGGTCGTCGGTGGTCGTGTGGGCGCCCATCCGGTAGGTGTACGCCTCGACCAGCGTCGGGCCCTGGCCGTCGCGGGCGCGCTGCAGGGCGGCCTGGGTGACGGCGTACGTGGCCAGCACGTCGTTGCCGTCGACGCGGACGCCGGGGAAGCCGAAGCCGAGCGCGCGCTGGTAGAGCGGGATCCGGCTCTGCCGCTCGATCGGCTCGGAGATGGCCCACTGGTTGTTCTGGCAGAAGAACACCACGGGGGCGTTGTAGGACGCGGCGAAGATGAACGCCTCGTTGACGTCGCCCTGCGAGGAGGCGCCGTCGCCGAAGTGCGCGACCACCGCCGCGTCCCGGTCGGGGTCGCCGGTGCCGACCACGCCGTCACGCTGCATGCCCATCGCGTAGCCGGTGGCGTGCAGCGCCTGGGCGCCGATCACGATCGTGTAGAGACCGAAGTGCTTCTCGGCGGGGTCCCACGCGCCGTGGTCGACCCCGCGGAACAGCCCGAGCAGGTCGAGCGGGTCGATCCCGCGGCACCAGGCGACGCCGTGCTCGCGGTAGGTGGGGAACACGTGGTCCTGGGGGCGCAGGGCGCGCCCGGCCCCGATCTGGGCGGCCTCCTGGCCGAGCAGCTGCGCCCAGATGCCCAGCTCGCCGTGCCGCTGCAGCGCGGTGGCCTCGGTGTCGATCCGCCGGGTCAGCACCATGTCGCGGTACAGCGCGCGCAGGTGGTCGGCGGAGAAGTCGAGGTCGAACTCGGGGTGGTGCACGCGCTCGCCCTCGGGCGTCAGCAGCTGCACCAGCTCGGGGCCGCCGTCGGACTGCTGGGGGCCGAAGACCTCCACCAGGTCGGGCCCGAAGGACGGGTCGTGCGGTGGGGTCGGGCTCACGTCGGCTCCTCGCTCATACCGGTGCGACGGGGTCTCCGTCCGGCCGGTCCGGTCGTGGTGGGGCCCGCGCCGCACGGGTGGGCGGCGCTGTGACCCCGACCACAGTCAGGTCGAGGGTCAACGTACCCAACCGCCTCGCGCTGTCGCCATCCCGCCCCGCCCCGGAGCGCCGACGGGGGTCGGCTGCCTACGGTGGGCCCATGAGCTCCCGCGACATCTCGTCCTCCACCGTCATCGAGGCCTCCCCCGCCCGGGTCTTCGCGATCCTGGCCGACCCGCGCCAGCACCAGCGCATCGACGGGTCGGGCACCCTGCGCGGCGCGGTGGAGGGCCCCGAGACGCTGACCCTCGGCTCCACGTTCGGGATGGGGATGAAGCAGGGTGCGGCGTACCGGACCAGGAACACCGTCGTGGAGTTCGAGCAGGACCGGCTGATCGCCTGGAAGCACTTCGCCCCGCACCGCTGGCGCTACGAGCTCGAGCCCGTCGCCGGGGGCACCCGGGTGACCGAGACCTGGGACCTGGCGCGGGTGCCCGCGCCGGTCCGGCTCGGCCTCCGGGTGGGCGGCTTCCCCGGGAAGGCCCGACGCGGCATCGAGGCCACCCTGGTCAAGCTCGCCCACGCCGCGGAGGCCGACGAGAAGAACGCCACCGCCCAGGACGGCACGGCCTGACCCGGCCGGCAGGGCCGGCGCGCCGGGCGGTCTAGACGGTCTCCGGCTCCGACCCGGCCTCGGCAGCACCCGCGGGCAGCGCCCAGCCCTGCTGCTCGGCCACCAGGCGCACCTCGCGGACCAGCCTCGAGACGTCGCCGTCGAAGACCTCGAGCCGCTCGGAGAGCACGACGGCGTGGAACTCGTTGTCGTCGAAGCGGGCCAGCACCACCGGGGTGCCGACCTCCCGCACGACCGGGCTCTCCTCGGGCGACAGGTCGTCGCTGCGGTGCAGGCTCACCGGCACGCCGAGCTCCTCGCCGACCGCCGCCCAGGCGTCGGGGTCGACGGTCAGCCCGCACAGGCCGCAGTGCGCATCGGTGCCGCTGCTGACGCTGCTGTCGCTGTCGTCGTCCGCGTCCGGACCGCTCGGCGTCTGCTCGGCCCGTCCGCCGGTGGCGTGCTCCACGGCCACGAGCTCGAGCACCTGGGGCTTCACGGGGCGTCCTGCTGCGCGCTGATCACCCGCGCCAGGGTACGGGCCCGGTCCGAGGCGAGCACGTCCTCCAGCGAGACCGGTCGCTCGTCGGGCCCGGAGAGGGGCACGCGCCAGTTGGCGTACTCGTCGCTGGTGCCGGGCTGGTTCTGGGTGCGCCGGTCGCCGACCGCGTCGGTGAGCGCCACGTTGCGCAGCCGGCTCGGGGTCAGCGTCAGGTAGCCGTGCAGGGCCTCGACGACCTGCTGCACCGGGGCGTCCTCGGCCAGCCCGGTCTGCCGGCGCACCTCGGCCAGCCAGGACGCGCGCTCGGCCTCGTCGGCCTCGCGCTCCTCGGCGGCGGGGCGGGTGAGCAGGTCGAGCCGCTCGCGCAGGTCGACGTGGGAGCCGGTGAGGTAGCCGGCGCTGGGCGGGAGGTCGTGCGTGGTGACCGAGGCCAGGCAGAGCTCGCGCCACTCCTGCGCCGGCAGCGGGTCGCCGTCCTCGTCGCGCTCGAACCACAGGATCGAGGTGCCGAGCACGCCGCGCTCGAGGAGGTAGGCGCGCGCGGAGTCCTCGACGACGCCGAGGTCCTCCCCGACCACGACGGCCCCGGCGCGCTGCGCCTCCAGGCAGAGCACGCCGATGATCGCGGCGTGGTCGTAGCGGACGTAGGTGCCGTCGGCGGGCGACCCGCCCTCGGGCACCCACCACAGCCGGAACAGCCCGATCACGTGGTCGATGCGCACCCCGCCGGCGTGGCGCAGCAGCGCAGCGACCATCTCGCGGAACGGCTCGTACCCGGTCGCCTCGAGACCGGTCGGCGTCCACGGCGGCTGGCCCCAGTCCTGGCCCCGCTGGTTGAAGGCGTCCGGCGGCGCGCCGACGCGGACCCCCTCGGCGTACGCCTGCCGCAGCCGCCAGGCGTCGGCCCCGCCGGGGTGCACGCCGACGGCGAGGTCGTGCATCGTGCCGAGCGCCATCCCGGCGCCGGTCGCCGCGGCCTGGGCGACGGCGAGCTGCTCGTCGAGCACCCACTGGAGCCAGACCTCGAAGGCGACCTCGGCGGCGAGCTCCTCGCGGGCGGCGGCCACCGCGGGGCCGTGGGCGTCGCGCAGCTCCTCGGGCCACTCCCGGAAGTCGGGGCCCCGCTCGGCGGCCAGCGCGCGCCAGGTGGCGAGCTCGGTCAGCGACGCCCCCTCGCGCGCGACGAACGCCTCGAGGGCGAGCCGGCGCCCGGGCGTCAGGCCGGCGTCGTGGACGACCCGCAGCGCCTGGCGCTTGGCGGTCCAGGAGGTGTCGCGGTCGATCGCGTCGAGGTCGCCGAGCGCCGTACGGACCTCGGCCGCGAGCCCGTCGACGACCGCGCGGTCCTCGGCGGCCAGGTCGGCGTACTCCGGGATCCGCTCGACGCGCAGGTAGAGCGGGTTCGGGAAGCGGCGGCTCGTGGGCAGGTAGGGGGAGGGCTCGAGCGGCGCGACCGGCTCCGCCGCGTGCAGCGGGTTGACCAGCACGTAGTCGGCACCGAGGCCCGCGGACCACACCGCGAGGTCGGCCAGGTCGGCCAGGTCGCCCACGCCCCACGACTGCCGGGACCGCACGCTGTAGAGCTGGGTGGCGAAGCCCCACCCGTTCCGCTCGCCCAGCCCGGCCGGCAGGCCCAGCACGGGCGGGGTGACCACCACGCGGCACCGGGCGTCCCCGGCGACCAGCTCGTGGTAGCCGAGCGGGAGGTCGCCGGGCAGCAGCACCCGACGGCGTACGACGGTCGCGCCGTCCACCTCGCGCGTGTCCGCGGGCTCCGGCGTACGGAGGTCGCGGCTGCTGCCGTCCTCGAGGTCGAGCCGGAGCGGGGGCGGCTGCACGCCGTCGGGGGCGTGCAGGTCGACCGGCACGGCCTCCCCGGCGACGGCGACGACCGCGGGCGGCAGCACCCGACGCCACGGGGCGGACTCGTGCTCGAGCAGCGCGGCCGCGGGGTCCGAGGCGTCGACGCCCATCGCGGTCAGGACGCGGACGATGGTGGCCTCGGGCACCTCCACGGGCTGGTCGCGCCAGTCCTCGTAGGCGGTGTCCACGCCGTGGACCTGGGCGAGCCGGGCGAGCGGGGGAGGCAGGGGCACGCAGAAGATCGTAGGTGCGCGGGCCGGGTGAGGGTGCGGGGCCGGTCGAGGTGCGGATCACGTCCACCGGGTGCGCACAGGCCGCACCTCGACCATGCCCTGCACAGGTCTGTCCTGCGCCGCAGGCACGACGAGCGTCCGGCGGCAGGCTGGTCCCGTGGATCCGTCGACGGCTGGACCGACCGAGGGAGGGTGGGGGCCGGTCTCGCTCGGCGAGCTGCTCGGCCGCCAGGACGGCGTGGTCGCGCGGCGCCAGCTGCTGGCCGCGGGACTGCAGAGCCACGACGTCGTCAGGATGGTCCGCCGCCGCGAGCTCGCACGCGTCCACCCCGGCGTGCTCGTGGCGCACACCGGGCCGCTCACGTGGGACCAACGCGCCTGGGCTGCGGTGCTGGCCCACCACCCGGCCTGGCTGACCCGGGCGTCGGCCCTGCCCGACCCTCCGCAGGACGGACCCGTCCACGTGGCCATCGCCTCCGGCAGGAGCGTGCGACCGGTGCCGGGAGTCCTCGCGCACCGCACCGCGCGGCTCCAGCAGCGCGTCGCACCCCTGTCGACCCTGCCCCGGCTGCGCCTCGAGGAGGCCGTGGTCGAGGTCGCCGCAGCGGCACCGGACCCGTACGCCGCCTTCGCGGCCTTCGCCCGCCTCTGCCACACCAGGCGCAGCCACCCGCGAGCGATCGCCGAGGCGCTGGTGAGGCGGCGCGGCGTCCCTGCCCGGGCGCTGCTGCTGGAGATGCTCACGGACCTGGCCGACGGGGCCTGCTCGGTGCTGGAACGGGAGTACCTCGTGCGGGTCGAGCGGGCGCACCGGTTGCCGGCGCCGGCCCGCCAGCTGCGGGTCCGCACCGCGGGCGGCGTCGTCTACCGCGACGCCGACCACCTCGCGTACGGCGTCGTCGTGGAGCTGGACGGGCGGCAGTTCCACGACTCACCGCGCGCTCGCGCCGACGACCTGGACCGGGATCTCGACACCGTCGCCGCGGACGGGGGCGTGACGCTGCGGATCGGGTGGCGCCAGGTGACCCGCGACGCCTGCCGCACGGCGCTGCGCGTGGGGCGAGTCCTCCAGCGGCGCGGCTGGTCGGGCACGGTGGCGCGCTGCCCCCACTGCCCGTGACCGGTGTCGATGTGCGGATCGTGTCCACCAGGTGGCTGCAGATCACACATCGACCGCGACCCGAGCCTCAGTGCACCTCGCCGAGGTCCTCGTGCGCGCGGTGGGAGGCCGGTTCCAGCTGGAACGTCGCGTGACGGACCGCGAAGTGGTCGCTCACGCACTGGCACAGCTCGTCCAGGATCGGACCGACACCCCGCGCGGCCAGGGCCTCGTCGGTCACCGTGACGTGGGCGGAGAGGCTCGGCAGGCCGCTGGTGATGGTCCAGGCGTGCAGGTCGTGGACGTCGACCACGCCGGGGACGTGGCGCACGTGGTGCTCGACGTCGTCGAGGTCGAGACCCTCCGGCGCGATCTCGAGCAGCACGGCGCCGGCGTCGCGCAGCAGCAGCACGGCGCGCGGCAGGATGAGCGCGGCGATGATCAGGGAGGCGACCGGGTCGGCCTCCTGCCGGCCGGTGGCCAGGACGACCAGGGCCGCGAGCACGGCCAGCAGCGACCCGACCAGGTCGCCGAACACCTCCGCGGCGGCGCCGCGCAGGTTGATCGAGCCGGTGTCGGAGCGCTGCAGGATGGTCAGCGACACGCCGTTGGCCACCAGCCCGACCAGCGCGAAGCCGAGCATCGGCAGCGCGTCGACGTCGGGGGCGTCGCGCAGCCGGCTCAGCCCCGAGGAGACGATGAAGGCGCAGACACCCAGCAGCACGAGAGCGTTCGCGACGGCGGCCAGCACCTCGGCGCGGTGCAGCCCGAAGGTGGAGCGGCGGCCCCCGCCGAGACCCGCGACGTACGACGCCCCGAGCGCGAGCACGACCGCCCCTGCGTCGGTCGCCATGTGCCCCGCGTCGGCCAGCAGGGCGAGCGAGCCGGTGACCAGGGCGCCCACGACCTCGACGACCAGCACGGTGACGGTGACCAGCAGCGCCCACCGCAGCCTGGACCGGTCGGCGGCGCGCCCGGCGGCGTGCGTGTGGTCGTGACCCATGACCAGCAGCCTAGGAGCGACCAGCAGCGCGCGCCTGGCGACGTCGTCCCCAGGCCGGGGTGCCCCCAGGTGGCGGCAGATCGCGACCCGGGGGCTCAGCGCGGCGTGAGCCTCTTCTCCTTGGCCTCCCAGACCAGCTCGCCCTTGTCGCCGGCCAGGGCCTCGAGGATCGCCGTGACGACCTCGTCGGAGGCGACCGGCTCGGGCAGCCGCGGCGGCTCGCCGGCCAGCGCCCGCTGGTCCAGCCCGGTGTCGAGGTGGGGCGGGCGGACGTCGACGACGCGGAAGGCGCGGCGCTGCTCCTTGCGCAGCACCCCGAGCCACGTCGACAGGGCGGACTTCGCCGCGGAGTAGTCGGCCATGCCGACCGTGGGCAGGTCCGCGAGGATGGCCGAGAGGACCACGGCGGTGCCGTGCTCGGCCTCGGTCAGCGCCGGGGCCGCGGCCCGGACGAGCGCCATGGGTGCCTGCACGTTCACCGCGAACAGCTCCTCGGTGACCGCCGCGTCGAGGTCCACGGCCTTGCCGAAGCCGGCCGCCCCGACGGTCACCACGAGCAGGTCGAGCCCGCCGAGCTCGGCCACGGCGGCGTCCACGGCGCGGCGTACGGCGTCGCCGTCGACCGCGTCGAGGACCTGCGGCGTGGTGCCGCACTGCGTGCCGAGCGCGGCCAGCCGCTCCTCGTCGCGGCCCGCCGGCACCACGCGGGCACCCCGCTCGACGAGCGCGGTCACGAGCTTGCCGCCGATGACGCCCGTGGCGCCGGCCACGAGGACGCGCGCGCCCTCGACCTGGAGTCCGTCGGTCGTGCCTGCCATGTCAGCCCAGCTTCTCGCGGCCGTGGGCCGTCTGCCACACCGCGGGGTCGGGACCGGCGGGGACGACGCCGGTCGGGTTGATGTCGGTGTGCACCACGTAGTAGTGCGCCTTGATCTGGTCGAAGTCGGTGGTCTCGCCGAAGCCGGGCGTCTGGAACAGGTCGCGGGCGTAGCCCCACAGCGCCGGCATCTCGGTGAGCTTGTTGCGGTTGCACTTGAAGTGGCCGTGGTAGACCGCGTCGAACCTGGCCAGCGTCGTGAACAGCCGCACGTCGGCCTCGGTGATCGCCGCGCCCATCAGGAAGCGGCGGTCGGTCAGCCGCTCCTCGAGCCAGTCCATCGCGGCCCAGAGCCGGTCGTACGCCTCCTGGTAGGCCTCCTGGGAGCCGGCGAAGCCGCACCGGTACACCCCGTTGTTGACCTCGGTGAAGACCCGCCGCATCACCTCCTCCATCTCCTCACGGACGTCCTCCGGCCACAGGTCCGGGGCTCCCGCGCGGTGGTGCTCGCGCCACTCGAAGAACAGGTCGTGCGTGATCTGGGGGAAGTCGTTGGTGACCACGGCCCCGGTGGGCTCGTCGACCATCGCGGGCACGGTGATGCCCCGGGGGTAGTCGGGGTCGCGGGCGAGGTAGGCCTGCTGGAGCCGCTCGTAGCCCAGGACGGGGTCGACCCCGCCGGGGTCGAGGTCGAAGGTCCACGAGTCGGCGTCGTGGGTGGGCCCCGCCAGGCCCATCGAGACGACGTCCTGCAGGCCGAGGAGCTCGCGCACGATGATGGCGCGGTTGGCCCAGGGGCACGCCTTGGCGGCGGCCAGCCGGTAGCGCCCCGGCTCGACCGGCCAGGTCTCCACGTCGAGGCTGCCGACGTACGGGTCGGCGGAGGTGCCGGGCCGGGCGGTGATCCGGTCGGGGATGTAGTTCGTGTCCCGCTCGAAGGGCCGGCCCTTCTCGGTGTACGTCGGGTCGTCGCTCATGGCGCGAGCCTAGGAGGCGGCGGACTCACCCCCGCGGGGTGCGGGCGGCGACCTCGAGCAGGCGCGTGTTCGCCTCGTCCTCCCCGATCGAGACCCGGCAGCCCTCGCCGGCGAACGGGCGGACCACGATGCCGGCCTCCTCGGCCGCGGCGGCGAACGCCCCGGTCCGCTCGCCGAGGTCGAACCACACGAAGTTGCCCTGGGGCGAGGGCACGTCCCAGCCGACCTCGCGCAGCCCGGCCACGACCCGGTCGCGCTCGGCCACCAGGGCCTCGACCCGCTCCAGCAGGGCCTGCTCGGCGTCGAGCGAGGCCACGGCCGCGACCTGGGCGACGGTCGAGACCCCGAACGGCAGCGACACGGCGCGGAGCGCGGCGGCGACGGGGGCCGGCGCGACGGCGTACCCGACCCGGAACCCGGCCAGGCCGTAGGCCTTGGAGAAGGTGCGGAAGAGCACCACGTTGGACCGGCCGCGGTAGGTCGCCAGGCCGTCGACGGCGTCGTCCATCCGGACGAACTCCAGGTACGCCTCGTCGACCACGACGAGCACGTGGGAGGGGACGCGGGCCAGGAACGCGTCGAGCTCGGTCTGCGTCACCGACGGCCCGGTCGGGTTGTTCGGGGTGCACACCATCACCACGCGGGTGCGCGCGGTGATCGCCCCGGCCATCGCGTCCAGGTCGTGGCGGCCGTCGGCGGTCACCGGGACGCGCACCGACACCGCACCGGCGGAGGTGATCGCGATCGGGTACGCCTCGAAGGAGCGCCACGCGTGCACGACCTCGTCGCCGGGGTCGCAGTAGGCGGTGAGCAGCTGGTAGATCAGCGCGACCGACCCGGTGCCCGCGGCGAGGTCCTCGACCGGCACCCCGAGGCGGTCCGCCAGCCCGCCGTAGAGCAGCGCGCTGCCCATGTCGGGGTAGCGGTTCATCGAGTCGACGGCGCGGTGCGCGGCCTCGACCACCCCGGGCAGCGGCGGGTACGGGTTCTCGTTCGAGGAGAGCTTGTAGGTCGTGGTCCCGGGCCGCGGGGTGGGCGGCCGGCCGGGCACGTAGGCCGGGATGCGCTCGACGTGGGCGCGGGGCTGGGGTGCGGTCACGCCCGCAGGCTAGCCCGGCCCGACGCCCGGCCCGACGCCCTGCCCGTCGTCCTGCCCGGCACGCCGTCGGCGCTCGTGGCGGTCGCGCCAGGGCCGCACGACCAGCGCGAGCAGCAGGCCGACCCCGACGCCGACCACGGCACCGGTCACGTTGTCGATGACGTCCGTGGCGTCGCAGGCCCGGTCGATGCGGGCCAGCCCGAGCTGGACGGCCTCGATCGCCACCGAGTAGCCCGCGAGCCCGACCAGCCCGACCGGGACCGTCAGCCAGGCCGAGCGCCACCGGGCGGCGGTCAGGACCAGGAAGGCCCCGGACGGCACGAAGGCCACGGTGTTGAGCAGCCGCTGACCGCCGGAGAAGATCCAGAAGCCGTCGGGCGCCGGGCCGCCGATGTCGAAGGAGCAGCCGGCCAGGCGGTCCTCGGCCAGCACCACGCCGGGGTCGGCGTCGGCGGGGATGAGGGTCACCAGCGCGATCACCACGACCGTCCAGACGAACCCCGCGGCGGTCCACCCGGCGATGCCGAGCCGCCTGGCCAGCACCCAGCCGATCAGGCCGAGGACGGCGCCGGCGACGAGGGCGCCGAGCACCATCACGTCGTAGCCACCCACCGGGAACACCTGCCGAAGGCTACGCACCCCGGGCCGTGACGACCCGATCTGGCTCCGGCGCGGCTCCGGTGCGGCGGGGTCAGCCCGGCAGCACGACCTCGCCGCCGGGCACCGGGGCCAGGTCCCGGCCGAGGGTGACGTCGAGCGGGTTGGTCAGGCAGCGGATCGAGCCGCCCCCCTTGTGGAACTCGCCCACCTCCACCAGGACGACCTCGAAGCCCCACTCCTCCAGCTGCGCGCGCACGCGCGGCGGGCAGGCCGGCATCACCACGGTGCGTCCGACGACCACGGAGTTGGCGCAGAACGTGGTCAGCGCCTCCTCCTCGGTCAGCACCAGCGGCTCCGGCACGAGCGCGAGCAGCGCGGCGGCCGAGGCGTCGTCCAGCGCGGCCGGGCAGACCATCGCGCGCCGGTCGTCGAGCGGGCAGAGGGCCAGGTCGAGGTGGTACATCCCGGGGTGGGTGATCCGCAGCCCCCGCACCCGCAGGCCCAGGTCGGTGGCCAGCGCCTTCAGCGCGAGCTCCTCGGTGCGCGGGCCGTAGCCGACGACCAGGTCGCCGCCGAAGGCGAAGGCGTCCCCGGCCTCGAGGTGGGCACCGACGCCGTCGCGGCCGACGTACGACGCGCTCCACCCGCGGGCCGAGAACCAGGCGTCGGCCGTCGCCGTCTCCATCCGACGCTGCGGGTAGCGCATGTGCGACATGACCACCCGGTCGCCGGCGGGGCCGGGCAGGGCCAGACCGAGGTTCATCGCGTAGACCATGTCGGGTGCGTCCTCGCGCTGGGGCAGCACGTCCACCCGGGCGCCGAGGGAGCGCAGGACCCGGACCATCTCGGTCCACTGGGCATGGGCGAGCGCGGCGTCGGGCTGCACGGCGGGGTCCATGAACGGGTTGATGGCGTAGTCCACCCGGAACGCCGTCGGCTCCACCGCGGCGTAGTGCCGCCCCCACGTCAGCTCGGTCATGCCAGCACCCCTGCCTCGCGGCTGCCGCCGCTGATTGTCGGACAATCGGACAACAGCAGTGTGCCCGCTCCGACGCCGCTCGCCAAATCGCCTCGCCGGGTGGGCATGATGGGGGGCATGTCCGGGCCGACCACCGCGTTCGCCACGCTGCACCTCGACCACTCCTCGACGGTCGACCGTGCCGCGGAGGAGCTGCGTCGCGCGGTCTTCGAGGGCGAGGTCGAGTCGGGGACCCCCCTGCGCGAGGTCGCGCTGGCCGCCTCGCTGGGAGTCTCGCGGTCCACGGTGCGGGAGGCCCTGGGCATCCTGGTCGCCGAGGGCCTGGCCACCCGCGAGCCGCACCGCGGCGTCAGCGTCGCCCGCCCGGCCGCGTCGTCGGTGCGCGACATCTGCCGGGCCCGGCTGGTCCTGGAGGGCGCCGGCGTCCGCGGGTGGCGCGAGGCCGCGCCCGCCGACCGCCGCGGGGTGCGCGAGGCCCTGGAGCGCTACACCGACGCGGTCGCGGCCGGGGACTCCTTCCGCGCCCTGAACGAGCACCACCTCGCCTTCCACGTCTCGCTGGTCGCGCTCACCGGCAGCCCGCGCCTGCTCGCCGCGGCGGAGGCCCTGATGACCGAGCTCAAGCTGGCGCTGGCCCAGGTGGACCGGATCCGCCGCAACACCCACGACCAGGCCGAGACCCACACGGCGCTGGTCGAGCTGCTCGAGGCCGACGACGTCGACGGTGCGGGCGCGTTCCTCTGCGACCACCTCGAGGACGCCGCGGTCCAGGTCATCGGCGCCCTCGGCCTCGGCTGACGCCGCACCGTCGGTGCACCTCGCCGCCGGGGCGCCGCACCTCGCCGGACCTCGCCGCACGGCGCTGCACGGCCGGGACCGGCGTGGGGCCCGGCTGGGAGGATGCCCCGGTGACCCGACTCCTGACCTGGCTGCTGACCACCGCGCTGGCCCTGGCCGCCGCCACCGGGCTGCTGGACGGGCTGCGGTTCACCGGTCCGCGCTCGGGCACCGCCGAGCTCGAGTCCAAGGTCCTGCCCCTGCTCGGGGTGGCGCTGATCCTGGGCGTCGTCTCGGCCCTGGTGAAACCGGTGCTGACGCTCCTGTCGTTCCCGCTGATCCTGCTCACGCTCGGGCTGTTCCTGCTGGTGATCAACGCCCTGGTGCTGCTGCTCACCGGCTGGCTGGCGGACCGGCTGGGGCTCGGCTTCCGCGTGGACGGCTTCTGGTCCGCGGTCGGCGGGGCCGTGGTGGTCACCGTGGTCACCTGGCTCCTCGACGCGGTCCTGGACCGGGAGGAGCGGGCGTGAACGGCCCCGCGCTGCCGGCGCCCCGCACCCCGGGCCGGTACGCCGTGGCACTGGTCTGCCTGGGCAACATCTGCCGCTCCCCGATGGCCGAGGTCGTCCTGGCCGACGCCGTGGACCGGGCCGGCCTGGGCGACCGGGTCGCGCTCGACTCCTGCGGCACCGGCGCCTGGCACGTCGGCGACCCGATGGACCGGCGCGCGGCCGCCGCCCTGGCCACGCACGGCCTGGACGCGTCCACGCACCGGGCGCGCCACCTCGACCCCACCGACCCGTCGTGGTTCGCCCACGACCTGCTGCTGGTGATGGACGGGGCGAACCTGCGCGACACCCTGGCCCTGGCCCCGCCGGAGCCCGACCGGGTCCGGCTGTTCCGCTCCCTGGACCCCGTCGGCACCGGTGCCGACGTCCCCGACCCCTACTACGGTGGGGACGACGGGTTCGAGGAGGTGCTGCGGATGGTGCGCCGGGTCAGCGACGCGCTCGTGGCCGCCCTGCCGGCCCTGCTCGAGAGCCCGGGGCGACCCCGGTGAGGCCGACCACCGCCACCCGTCGCGTCGAGCAGCTCCTCGGCGTCGCCGTCGTGTCGTCGGCCGCCGTCAGCGGCGGTGACGTCGCGACCGTGACCAGGCTCCGCGTCTCCGACGGCTCGACGGTGCTCGTCAAGACGATGGCCCACCCCCCGGCCGGCATGTTCCCCCGCGAGGCCGCCGGGCTGCGGTGGCTGGCCGAGCCCACCGGCGGCGTGCAGGTCCCCGACGTGCTCGCCGTGGCCGACGACGTCCTGGTCCTGCGCTGGGTCGAGCCGGGCCGACCGACCCCCGACGCCGCCGCCGACCTCGGCCGGCGCCTGGCCCGCACGCACGCCGCGGGCGCCCCGGCGTACGGCGCCCCCGACGGGGCGGGCGACGGCTGGATCGCCGGTCTGCCGCTGCCCCAGCGCACCGCACCGACCTGGGCGGAGTTCTACGCCGTGCGCCGGGTGCTGCCCTACCTCAGGCTGGCCCGGGACCGTGGCGCGGTCGACGCCGCGGAGGCCGTCTCGGTCGAGGCCCTGGTGGGGCGGTTGACGGCGCTGGTGCCCGAGGAGGGCCCCGCCCGGCTGCACGGCGACCTGTGGAACGGCAACGTGCTGTGGGGCACCCACGGCCCCCGCCTGATCGACCCCGCCGCGTACGCCGGTCACCGCGAGGCGGACCTGGCGATGCTCGCGCTGTTCGGCCTCCCGCACCTGCCCCGCGTCCTCGAGGCCTACGCCGACCTCACCCCGCTGAGCGCGGGGTGGGAGGACCGCACCGCCCTGCACCAGGTCCACCCGCTGCTGGTCCACGCCTGCCTGTTCGGCGGCGGCTACGGCGCCCGCGCCGCGCGGGCGGCCCGCCGCTACCTCTGAGCGCCGGCGGGCGCTCGGCCCCGGGCGCCGACCGGCAGCCGCAGGCGGGCCCGGTCGGTCAGGCCGGTGCCGTCGGCGACCCGGACCGAGACGACCGCGGGCGCGTCCCCGGCCAGGCGCACCCGGGGGTCGGGACGGGTCCCGTCGTCGTGGCGCCCGTCCCCGTCGAGGTCCCACCCGAAGGTGAGCCGGTCGCCGTCGGGGTCGGTCGACCGGGAGACGTCGAGCCGGACCACCGGCGCACGCCCGTCGTCGCGACCGGCGATCCGGGGCACCCGCACCACCCGGGCCACCAGGGTCGCCACCGGCGGCCGGGAGCGCTCCGCCGCCGGCTCGCGCCCCGCGACCGGCCCGCTCGTCGCACCCACGTCGGCCCCGACCTGCACGGCGGCCACCCCCGCCGGAGCGCCGCCCGGCGTGCGCGTCGTCGCGACCACCGCGGCCGCCACCACGACCACCAGCGCGCACGACACCAGCAGCGGGAGCCGTCCCGGCCCCCGGCGCGGGCCGGGACGCAGGTCGGGGCGCGCGTCGAGGTGCTGAGGCGGTCCCCCTCGTCGAGCCATCTGCTGCGTCCCCCCGGTGCCGGTGGCCCGGTCGCCCGGGCCCGCTGACGGCGCGATGGTAGACCAGCCGTCTCTCAGGCGGGCCTCAGCCCCGGCTGGCACAGTGGGGTGGTGAGCACCCCCGGCGGCAGCGGCAGCAGCGGCGGCGGCGGCGCGGCCCCCGCCGAGCGGCCGCGCGTGCTGGTCGTCGAGGACGACCGCGCCGTGCGGGAGTCGCTGCGGCGCTCGCTGGAGTTCAACGGGTACGCCGTCCGGCTGGCCGCCGACGGCGCGGAGGCGCTGGCCGTGATCGGCGAGACCGACCCGGCCGTGGTCGTGATGGACGTGATGATGCCGCGCCTGGACGGCCTCGAGGCGACCCGGGCGCTGCGGGCGGCCGGCAACGACGTGCCGCTGCTGGTGCTGACCGCGCGCGACGCGGTCGGGGACCGGGTCGCCGGCCTCGACGCCGGCGCCGACGACTACCTCACCAAGCCCTTCGCCCTCCAGGAGCTCCTCGCCCGGCTCCGCGCGCTGCTGCGCCGGACCACGCCCACCCCCGGCGAGGACGACGAGGTGCTGGCCTTCAGCGACCTGACGATGAACGTCGCGACCCGCGAGGTCGACCGGTCCGGGCGCGGCATCGACCTGACCCGCACCGAGTTCGCGCTGCTGGAGATGTTCCTGCGCCGACCACGCCGGGTGCTCGACCGCTCGTTCATCCTCGAGGAGGTCTGGGGCTTCGACTTCCCGACCAGTGCGAACTCCCTCGAGGTCTACGTCGGCTACGTCCGCCGCAAGACCGAGGCCGCCGGCGAGCGGCGCCTGATCCACACCGTGCGCGGCGTCGGCTACGTGCTGAAGGAGGCCTGAGGTGCGCCGGCGCGGCTGGCGCTACCGGCGGTCGCTGGCCAGCCGGGTGATCGGGCTGACCACGATGGCGGTGGGCCTGACCGTGGCCCTGGTGGCGTTCGCGGCGTACATGACGGTGCGCTCGCAGCTGCAGAGCAGCCTGGACGACTCGTTGATGACCCGGGCGGAGCAGGCCGCCTCCTCGCCCACCCTGGGCCAGATCACCGCCCTGGCGCAGGTGCCGTCGGCAGCCCTGGGCGCCGCCGACGTCCGGATCGCGTTCCTCTACGCCGACGACGCGCGCGTGCACACCTACGACTACGGGCCGCCGCTCTCGCTCGGCCGCACGCCGCCCGAGGCCGAGGTGGCCGAGGGCGGGCGGTCCTCCAGCCTGCGCACGATCGCCGCCACCACCGGGGAGGACTACCGGGTCGCGGCGGTGCCCTCGCCCGAGGACGGCACCGCCCTGCTGATCGCGCAGTCGTTGAACTCCCAGCAGCAGGTGCTGGCCCGGCTGGGCGCCGTCATGCTCGTCTTCGGGCTGCTCGGCGTCGCGGTCGCCGCGATGGCCGGGTGGGTGGTGGCCAGCAACGGGCTGCGACCCGTCCGGCGCCTGACCCGGTCCGTCGAGCAGATCGCGCGCACCGAGGACCTCACCCCGATGCCGGTCGAGGGCGACGACGAGATCGCCCGGCTGGCCACCGCCTTCAACCGGATGCTGGCCGCGCTGGCCGCCTCCCGCGACCGTCAGCGTCAGCTGGTGGCCGACGCGGGCCACGAGCTGCGCACCCCGTTGACGTCGCTGCGCACCAACCTCGACCTGCTGGGCCAGGCCGAGTCCGGCGACCTCGGCCCGGCCCTGCCCCTGGAGACGCGCCGCGAGCTGATCGAGGACGTCCGCGCCCAGATCGAGGAGCTCACCACGCTGATCGGCGACCTCGTCCAGCTGGCCCGCGACGACGGCGTCGCCCCCGCGGTCGAGTCGGTGGACCTCACCGAGGTGGTGGAGTCCGCCGTGGCACGGGTGCGCCTGCGCGCCCCCTCGGTGCGCCTGGAGGTGGCGCTCGAGCCGTGGTGGGTGGTCGGCGACGCCGGGACCCTCGAGCGGGCGGTGACGAACCTGCTGGACAACGCGGCGAAGTGGAGCCCGACCGGCGGCACCGTCACCGCACGCCTGCACGAGGGCGCGCTCACCGTCGACGACGAGGGCCCGGGCGTGGACGAGCGGGACCGCCCGCACGTCTTCGAGCGCTTCTGGCGGGCGGAGGAGTCCCGCTCGATGCCGGGGTCGGGACTGGGCCTGTCGATCGTCCAGCAGGCCGCCCACCGCCACGGCGGCGAGGTGGAGGTGACCGCCTCCCCCGCCGGTGGCGCCCGCTTCGTGCTCACGCTGCCGGGGAACCGGCAGCCGCTCACCGTCGGGCCCGGCTCCGACCCCGTCCCGCTGCCCGCGCCCGCCACGGGTGCGGGAGCCGTCAGCGGCTGACGTCCCGGCCCAGCAGCGCCGCGCGCAGCCGTGCGGCCTTCCACCGCGACTCCTCCCACTCCTGGGGCGCCGTCGACTGCACGGTGACGCCGCCCCCGGTCCCGAGCTGCCAGCGACCGTCCCCGGCGGTGGTCAGGGTCCGGATCACCACGCCGAGGTCGGCCCGGCCGTCGGCGCCGACCCAGCCGACCGCCCCGGCGTACGGGCCCCGGGGCGAGTCCTCCACGTCCCCGATCACCTCCATCGTGCGGCGCTTGGGCGCCCCGGTCATCGACCCGGCCGGGAAGAGCGAGCGCAGCGCCCCGACGGTCGTGGTCCCGGGCCGCAGCCGGGCCCGGACGGTCGAGACCAGCTGGTGCACCCCCGCGTAGGACTCGACGGCCATCAGCGAGGGCACCTCGACCGAGCCCGGCTCGCCGACCACGGCCAGGTCGTGGCGCAGCAGGTCGACGATCATCAGGTTCTCGGCGCGGAACCGGGGCTCGGCGGCGAGGCGTGCGGCCAGCGCCGCGTCGGCGGCCGGGTCGGCGTCGCGGGGCAGGGTGCCCTTGATCGGGCGGGTCTCGATCCGTCGCGCCCCGTCGTGGTCGTGGTCGACGCGGGCGTACCGCTCGGGGGACGAGCCGAGCATCCAGGCGCGCGCGCCCGGGAGGTCGTGGCGGACGAGGGCGGCGTACGGCGCGGGGCTGGCCGCCCGCAGCGCCGCGTACACCTCGAGCGGCGGCCGGTCCCGGACGAGGTCCTCGCGGTAGGTCAGGTTCACCTCGTAGGTGTTGCCGGCGTGCAGCTGCTCCTGGACCTCCGCGAACGCGGCGGCGTACCAGCCCGGCACCTCGCCGACCGGCGCCGGCCCCGCGGGTGAGGTCGTGTGCCCGAGCACGGTGCCGGGACCGTGCTCGGGCACACGACCCCCGTCGGGACGGACCGCCACCCACCGCGAGGGCCGCATCCAGACGGCGTCGGGCAGCCCGCCCGCGGCACCGGTGCGCGCGGGCAGGTCCGGGCGGGCCGCGTACCCCGCCCAGCCGACCCACCGGGCCTCGGCGGGCCCGTCGGCCAGCGCCTCCTCGAGCGCGGCGAACGGGTCGTCGCCGACGACCTCGCTCCGCCCGGCCGCGTGCCGGGTGACCGTGCGGGTGGCCGCGTCGTAGGTCAGCGAGGGGTCCGCGTCCTCGAGCAGGCCCAGCCACGGCCCGTCGGTCCACGGCCCGTCCAGCCACGCGCTGCGCGGGTGCCCGCCGACCGCGGCCAGCGCCTCGTCCGGGCTCATCGCAGCGCCAGGAAGCCGGCGACGAGCGCGGCGCCGTGCTCGGTGAGCACCGACTCGGGGTGGAACTGGACGCCGACCTGCGGCAGGTCGACGTGCGCCACGCCCATGGTCAGCCCGCTCCGCTCGTCGACCGCGGTGCGCCGCAGGCACGACGGCAGCGCCACCGCGGCCAGCGAGTGGTAGCGCACCGCGTCGAAGCCGTCCGGCAGGCCGGCGAAGACGCCCGTCCCGTCGTGGCGCACCGTGGCCAGCACGCCGTGCCCGGGCGGCACGCGGTCGACGCGGCCGCCGTAGGTCGTGACCAGGCCCTGCATCCCGAGGCACACCCCGAGCACCGGGGTACGGGTCGCGGCCGCCCCGCGGAGCACCGCCGCGCCGACCGCGAAGTCCGCCGGGACGTCGGGGTGCCCGGGCCCCGGCGAGAGCACGACGTGGGAGTGGGCCAGCACCGCGGCGGCGTCGGTCTCGTCGTGCTGCACCACGGTCGGCAGCACCCCGGTCACCGCCGCGACCAGGTGCACCAGGCTGTGGGTGTAGGAGTCGTGGTGGTCGACGACCACGACGTCCGGGACGGGACGCGCCTGGGGCACGTCCGCGGGACGTGCCGGGACCGGGACGGGCACCTCAGGCCCCGAGGACCGGCTCCAGCAGGTCGACGACCAGGTCGTGCACGAGGTCGTAGCCGTGCTCGGTGAGGATCGACTCGGCGTGGAACTGGATGCCCCGGTAGTGCGGCCCGTGCAGGGCGTCCACGTCACCGGTGACCGGGTCCACGTCGACCCCGACCCCCGCCGGGAGCACGGTCGTCGCGTCCGGGCGCCCCACGAAGGTGTTGTAGAACCCCACCCGCTCGCGCCGCCCGCCCACGGTGACCGGCGACTGGGTGCCCTGGAAGACGATGTCCTTGTACGCCAGCGGCACCCCGAGCTGGTGGCAGAGCGCCTGGTGGCCCAGGCAGATCGCCAGGAACGGCTTCTGCTGGGCGAGCAGGGCACCGACCGCGGCCCGCAGCCGGCCCATCTTCGGGTCGTCGTCGCTGCGGGGGTCGCCGGGGCCGGGCCCCACCACGACCAGGTCGTGGTCGTCGAAGAACCCGTCGTACGCCGCGGGGTCGGCCGGCAGGTCCTCGTGCCGGACCACCTCGCTGACCAGGCCCATCACCGCGAGCAGGTGGCGCAGCATGTTGACGAAGTCGTCCTCGCCGTCCAGGACGACCACCCTCCGGCCGGCCAGGCGCGGGTCGGGCGCGGCGTCGTCCTGGTCGGTCAGCCAGAAGCCCGACAGGCGGCGGTTGCGCGCGTTCAGCGCGAGCAGGACGTCCTCGTCGGCGACCAGCTCGGCCATGTCGAGCCGCGGCGTCGGCGCGGGCGGCACCAGCCCGAAGGCCGAGAGGATGCCCCCGGCCTTGGCGTGGGTCTCGGCGACCTCGCCGTGCGGGTCGGAGTCGCGGACCAGGGTGGCGCCGGCGGTCACGGTGAGGTTGCCGGCGAGGTCGACGTCGGCGGTGCGGATCACGATCGGGCTGTCCATCACGGGACCGCCCGCGGGGTCACGGCCCAGGACGGCCAGCGCGGCGCCGTAGTAGCCGCGCCCCGAGGTCTCGTGCTTCGCGATCAGCCGGCAGGCGTTCTCCACCGGCGAGCCGGTGACGGTGGCGGCGTACATCGTGTCGCGCAGGATCTCGCGGGGGTCGCGGCCGCTGCGCCCGGCGAGGAGGTACTCGGTGTGCACCAGCCGGCTCATCGGCTTCAGGAACGGCCCCAGGACCTGCCCGCCCTCCGAGCAGAGGTCGCACATCATCTTGAGCTCCTCGTCGACCACCATGAACAGCTCGTAGACCTCCTTCTCGTCGCGCAGGAAGTCCAGCAGGCCGGCCTTCAGGTCGCCCTGGGCGTCGGCGTCGGAGTCGGGCGGGATCCGGAAGGTGCCGCTGATCGGGTTCATCCGCACGTCCCCGTCGTGCACGCTCACGTGGCGCTCGGGCGTGGCGCCGATCAGGTAGCGGTCGCCGGTGAAGAAGCAGAACGTCCAGTACGTCCCCCGCTCCCGCTCCAGCAGCCGCTTCAGGACCGCGAGCGCGCGCGCCGGGCCCCAGTCCTCGACCTGCGCGCGGTAGTGCCGGCCCACGACGAGGTTGGCGCCCTCGCCCTGCCCGATCTCGTCCTCGATGATGGTGCGGACCAGGCCCGCGTAGGTCTCGTCGTCGGTCTCGAACCCGCCGCGGTCGGTGAAGGCGACCTCGACGTCGTCGATCGCGGCCACCACCTCGGCGACCGAGAACTCCTGCTCGGTCTCGATGTCGACGACCACGAGCGGGGTGCCGTCGTCGTGCGCCGGGAACCCGCGCTCGGCGACCTGGCGGAACGGCACGGCCAGCAGCCGGTCGGCGGTCCGCCCCGGGGCCGGCGGACCCTCCTCCAGCGGCACGTCGAGCAGCGAGGCCACGACCGTGCGCCTCCCGCCGACCAGACCGACGGTGTCGCGGTCACCGGCCCGCGTCGAGCGCCGGATGATCGCCCACGCCTCGTGCCCCTGGAGCGCCTCGATCGCGGCACGGGCGTCGGTCGGGTCGGCCATGACCGCAGCCTAGGGCCGCCCGGCCGGTCGGGCCGCGCCCGGGCGGAGGAGGCCACGCCCACCGACGGGTGCGAGGATCGGCGGCGAGATGAGCAACGACGTGGAGACGCCCCGGCTGGCCGGGCGCACGGAGTGGCTCGGCCTCGCCGTCCTCGCGCTCCCCACGATCATCATCTCCCTCGACTTCACCGTGCTGCACCTCGCGGCCCCGGTGCTGGCCCGCGACCTGGACCCGTCGCCCACCCAGCTGCTGTGGATCGTCGACGTCTACGGCTTCCTGATCGCCGGGTTCCTGCTGACCATGGGCACCCTGGGCGACCGCACCGGTCGGCGCCGGCTGCTGCTGGTCGGGGCGGCGGTGTTCGGCGCGGTCTCGGCGGCGGCGGCGTTCGCGCCGACCCCGGAGCTGCTGATCGCGGCCCGCGCGCTGCTCGGGGTGGCCGGGGCGACGCTGATGCCCTCCACGCTGTCGCTGATCCGGACGATGTTCGAGGACCCGCGCGAGCGCACCACGGCGATCGCGGTGTGGATGGGCAGCCTCGGTGTCGGCGGCGCGATCGGGCCGCTGGTCGGTGGCGTCCTGCTCGAGTCCTTCTGGTGGGGCTCGGTGTTCCTGATGGGCGTGCCGGTGATGGTGCTGCTGCTGGTCGTGGGTCCGTTCCTGCTCCCCGAGCACACCGCGGTCGACCCCGACCCGATCGACCCGGCCAGCGTGGTGCTCTCGCTCGGCGCCGTCATCCCGGTCGTGTGGGCGGTCAAGGAGGCCGCGGCCGAGGGGCCCTCGGTGCCCGCCGCCCTGGCGCTGCTCCTCGGCGTCACCGCCGGGGTCGTCTTCGTGCGCCGCCAGCGGGGCCTGCGCACCCCGGTCCTCGACGTCGCGATGCTGGTCGAGCCGGCCTTCGCCCGGGCCGTGGTCACCCACCTGGGGGCGCTGTTCTGCTTCGCCGGGCTGCAGTACCTCCTGCTCCAGCTGCTGCAGAACGGCTACGGGCTGGGCGTGCTCGAGGCGGGGCTGACCACCGTCCCGGCCGCGGCGCTCGGCCTGCTCGGCTCGGTCGTGGCGCCCTGGTCGGTCCGCCGCGTCCGGCCGACCACCGTGATCGCCGCCGGGCTCGCGGTCGGTCTGGTCGGCTTCCTGGTGGTGGCGGTCACCGCCCGGGGCGGGGAGGTGGCCCCGCTGGTGACGGGCTTCGCGCTGGCCTCGTTCGCGGTCAGCCTGGTCACCGCGCTGTGCACCGACCGGATGGTGGGCTCCGCCCCGCCCGAGCGGGCCGGCAGCGCCTCGGGCGTCTCCGAGACCGCCGCCGAGCTCGGCATCGCGCTCGGGGTGGCGCTGCTGGGGAGCCTGGCCACGGCCGTGCGCCGCGCCGACCCGTCGCCCGCGGGCTACGCCGACGGCGTGGTCGGCGCCGCGCTCGCCGCCGCGGTCGTGGTCGCGCTGCTGCTCGTGCTCACGCTCGGCGGGCGAGGGCGAGGGGCGAGGCGGAGGCGGGGCCGGGTCAGCCCAGCGTCGTCAGCAGCTGCGTGGCCCGCGTGAGCACGACGTAGAGCGTGGCGCGGCCGGTGACCGACTCGTCCTCGATCTCCTGCGGGCGCAGCACCACGATGCCGTCGAACTCCAGCCCCTTGGTGTCCAGGCCGGTCAGCACGACCACCCGGTCCTCCCCCGACGGCACGACCGCGGAGTCGACCGCCGCGCGGGCGCCGCGGGCGTCCTCGGCCCGCTCCTCCCACGAGGCCAGCCAGGCGTTGACCTCGGACCGCCGGGCGGCCGGGACCACGATCGCGACCGTGCCGGCGACCTGGTCGGCCAGCGTCGCGACCTCGCGCCGCGCGACCGCCTCCAGCTCCTCGTCGGCCGCGACGACCTCGCGCGGGTCCACCCCGGTCGAGCGCACGGCGGTGGGCAGGTCGGCGTCCAGGCCGACCCGTCGCGCGTACGCCGCCGCGTAGGAGTAGATCTCCGAGGAGTTGCGGTAGTTGGTCGAGAGGTGGAAGGCGTGGACCGCCTTGCGCTCGAGCGCCGCCCGGCGCGCCTCGTCGGCCTCGGCCGGCACCGGCCACGACGACTGGGCGGGGTCGCCGACGATCGTCCAGGACGCCGTACGCCCCCGCCTGCCGACCATCCGCCACTGCATCGGGGTCAGGTCCTGCGCCTCGTCGACGAGGACGTGGGCGTACCCGTCGTCCTCGATGCTGGCCGTGGGGGCGCTCCAGGCACGGCCCGACGGGGCGTACTCCCGGTCCGCCGCGGTGGTCAGCTCCTGCAGGTCCACCCGCCCCTCCAGCGCCTCGTCGACGGCGCGGAGGGGGTCGTCGCGGTCGACGGACAGCGCCGGCACGTCGCCCAGCACGTAGCGCAGCTCGTCGAGCAGGGCCACGTCCTGCACCGACAGGGCGCCCTTGGCGGCGCTCGCCACGGTCGCGACCGGCCCGTCGCCCCAGGACTTGGTGAGCAGCCGCTGCTCGTCGTCCTCGAGCAGGCCCCGCCCGACCCGGGCCAGCAGCTCGGGGTCGCGCAGCCACCCGAGCACGTCGACGGCGTGCAGCGGCGGCCACCAGCCCACCGCGAAGTCGACGAAGGCCGGCAGCGAGAGCAGGTCGTCGTCGAAGGCCTCCCGGCCCCGCTCCCGGCCCCGGTCGCCGCGGACCTGGCGCCACAGCGCGTCCAGCAGCGCCGGCGCCACCCGGTCCACCTGGCGGTTGCGGTAGCCCTGGCCCACGAGCTGGCGGCGCACGCGGGTCAGCTGCTCCGGTCCGAGCTCGAGCACGTCGTCGCGCCAGAACGTCCGGAACGACGCCGGCGCCCCGGGCACCGGCTCCCGGGCGAGGCGGCGCAGCAGCTCGGCCATCCGCGCCGACCCCTTGACGTCGGCGACGGCCGGGAGGTCGTGGCGCGAGGCCACCACGCCCTCGACGACCTCGCCGAGCGAGCGCAGCGCCACCGCGGTCTCGCCGAGGCTGGGCAGCACCCGCTCGATGTAGCGCATGAAGACCCCGCTGGGCCCGATCACCAGCACGCCACCGGTCTCGTAGCGCCTCCGGTCGGAGTAGAGCAGGTACGCCGCGCGGTGCAGCGCGACCACGGTCTTGCCGGTGCCCGGACCGCCCGAGATGGCCACCACGCCGCGGCTCGGGGCGCGGATCGCCTCGTCCTGCTCGGCCTGGATCGTGGCCACGATCGAGTGCATCGTGCGGTCCCGGGCGCGGGAGAGCTGCGCCATCAGGGCGCCCTCGCCGACGACCGGCAGCGTGACGCCCGCGGCCTCGAGGCGGGCGGCGGCCTCGACGTCGAGCAGCTCGTCCTCGACCCCGACGACCGCGCGCCCGGACGAGCGGAGCACCCGCCGGCGCACGACGCCCGCCGGCGTGGCCGCCGTGGCCTGGTAGAACACCGCGGCGGCCGGGGCCCGCCAGTCGACCAGCAGCGACTCGCGGTCGGCGTCGCGCAGCCCGAGCCGGCCGATGTAGCGCGGCTCGGGATCGAGGTCCGGGTCCAGGTCCAGGCGGCCGAACACCAGGCCCTCGCGGGCGGCGTCGAGCTGCGCGAGGCGCCGCGCGGCCTGGAAGACCATCGCGTCCCGCTCCACGAGGCCGCCCTCGTGGCCCATCCGGCCGCGCTCGTGGCCCTCGCGGGCCAGCCGCCGGGCGGCCACCCCGGCCTCCTCCAGACGCAGGTACACCGTGTCGACGACGGCCTGCTCGTGAGCGACCTCGCGCTCCACCAGCTCCTCGGACACGGCTGCTCCCCCCAAGAACGCGGGCCGGACGACCGCGAGCGGCTCCGTGGGGCCGCTCTCGCGGTCGCCCATCATAGGGCCGCACCGACCCGCCCCGACCGCCCGCACCCCACCGACCACGCCCCACCGGCCGTACACCGTGGCGCAGCCGTCCGGCCCATCCGTCGGGCCGTCCGCTCCGAACACCCCCTATGAGATCCCGCTCCGCCTACGCCGCCTTCGGCGTGCTGGCCACCCTCGTCGGGATGGGCGCCGGTCACCTCGTGGCCGCCTTCACCTCCCCCGCCTCCTCCCCTGTCCTCGCCGTCGGCTCGGCGGTCATCGACCGCACCCCGGTGCCGCTCGCGCAGTGGGCCATCCGCACCTTCGGCGCCGCCGACAAGGCGATCCTGATCGGGTCGGTGATCGTGGGCGTGCTGCTCCTCGCCGGCCTCGCCGGGGTCCTGGCCCGCCGCCGGTTCACCCTCGGCGCGGCCCTGCTGGTGGTGCTCGTCGCCATCGCCGCAGCCGCTGCGCTGACCAACGCCGGCGCCGGCGCGCTCGACGTGGTGCCCGCCCTGGCCACCGCCGTCGTCGGCGTGGGCGCCCTCGCCTTCCTCGACCGCCTGGCGCGCCGCGCCCGGCCGGCCGGCGCGACCGACGAGGCCGGCACCGGCTCCGGGGTGGGGCGCCGCGGCGTCCTGCTCGGCGCGGGGTCCATGGTCGTGCTGGCCGCCGCGCTGGCCGGCGCCGGGCGCCTGGTCGGCCGGCTGCGGTCGGCTCCCGCCGACATCACCCTGCCCGCCGCCGCCGAGCCCCTGCCGGCGCTGCCGACCGGCCTCGAGGAGCGCTTCTCCGACATCTCGCCCCTCCAGGTGCCGAACGAGGACTTCTACCGCGTCGACACCCGCCTCGACGTCCCGATCGTCGACGTCGACAGCTGGACCCTCACCATCGACGGCGACGTGGACCAGGAGGTCGTGCTGACCTTCGACGACATCGCCGCGATGGAGCTCATCGAGCGCGACATCACCCTGACCTGCGTCTCCAACAGCGTCGGCGGGGAGTTCGTCGGCGGCGCCCGCTGGCTCGGGGTGCCCCTGATGGCCCTGCTGGACATGGCCGGGATCGACAGCACCAAGGCCGACCAGATCTTCGCCACCGACGTCGACGGGATGACGATCTCGACCCCGTTCGACCTCGCCACCGACGGCCGCGACGCGATGCTGGCGATCGGGATGAACGGCGAGCCGCTGCCGCGCGAGCACGGCTTCCCCGCCCGGGTGGTCATCCCCGGCCTGTACGGCTTCATCAGCGCCACCAAGTGGGTCGAGCGGCTCACGCTGACCACCTACGCCGAGCAGGAGTCCTACTGGACCCAGCGCGACTGGGACACGAACGCCCCGATCAAGATCTCCACCCGGATCGACACCCCGCAGGCCTTCGAGCAGCTCACCGCCGGCGAGGTGATCGTCGGCGGCGTGGCCTGGGCGCAGACCCAGGGCGGCGTGGCCAAGATCGAGGTCTCCGTCGACGAGGGACCGTGGCAGGAGGCCGAGCTGGGCCCCGACGTCGACAACGACTACTGGCGCCAGTGGTTCTACCGCTGGGACGCCACGCCCGGCGCCCACGCCGTCGCCGCGCGCGTCACCGACGGCAACGGCGACGTGCAGACCAGCGAGCGCGCCGACCCCTTCCCCGGCGGCTCCAGCGGCATCCAGAGCCTCCAGGTCACCGTCAACGCCTGACCGTCCGCTCCCTAGGACGGCGCAGGACGGCGCAGGACGGTGCTGGGACCCGGGGGATGAAAAAACTCCCCGATCACCCCCGATCCGACCAATCCGCACCACCCGTGGCACCGAACTACACCCGACATCAGCGAGAAAACCCCGTACGAAAGGCACACCCCATGAAGACCACGAACATCCGCCGCAACGCCGGCCTCGCGGCCTCGGCCATCGCCCTCTCCGTGACCCTCGCCGCCTGTGGCGACGACGCCACCGAGACCGAGGCCAACGACACCACCCCCTCCTCCGAGGCCGCCGAGGAGCCCGCCGAGGAGCCCACCGAGGAGGAGTCGGCCGCCGAGGGCGCCATGGCTCAGACCTTCGGTGAGGCCTGCAGCGCCGTCCCGACCTCGGGCCCCGGCTCGTTCGACGGCATGGTCCAGGACCCGGTCGGCACCGCCGCCAGCAACAACCCGCTGCTCGGCACCCTGGTGACCGCGGCGACCGAGGCCAACCTCGTCGACACCCTGAACGACGCCGAGGCGCTGACCGTCTTCGCCCCGACCGACGACGCGTTCGCCGCGATCCCCCCGAAGGACCTGGAGGCCGTCCTCGCGGACAAGCAGCTCCTCACGCAGATCCTGACCCACCACGTCATCGGTGAGCAGCTCGGCCCGGACGAGATCGCCGGCACCCAGGACACCCTGAACGGTGACACCCTCGAGGTGTCGGGCGACGCCGAGGAGGGTGTGACCGTCGAGAACGCCGGCGGCCCCGCCACCGTGCTCTGCGGCAACGTCCCCACCGCCAACGCCACGGTGTACGTGATCGACTCCGTGCTCATGCCCACGGCCTGATCTCACCCCTCCTCGGGTGAGACACGACAGGATGGACGGGTGAGCACTCTCGAGCCCGTGGACGGCGGCACCTCCGAACCGGAGGTGCCGCCGTCCGGCTCCACCCCTGACGTGGCCGCCGGCCCGGTCTCCACCGCCGAGCTCGGCGTCCTGCTCCGGCAGGCCGCTCGCGGTGACGACCGGGCCTTCGCGGCGTTCTACGACGCCACCTCCTCGCGTGCCTACGGGCTCGCGCTGCGGGTGGTGCGCAACCCGGCCCAGGCCGAGGAGGTCGTCCAGGAGGGCTACCTCGAGGTCTGGCGCACCGTGAACCGGTTCGACCCGGACCAGGGAAGCGCCATCTCCTGGTTGCTCACCCTGGTGCACCGCCGCGCGGTGGACCGGGTCCGCTCCGCCGAGGCAGCCAGTCGGCGGGACGAGAGCTACCACCACCAGAACCACGCGGTCCCCCACGACTCCACCGCCGACGAGGCGCACGCCTCGTTCGAGGCGCGACGGGTCCGCGGGGCGCTCCGCACGCTGACCCCGATCCAGCGCGAGGCCCTCGAGCTGGCGTACTTCGGTGGCTACACCCACACCGAGGTCGCTGCCATGCTGGACCTACCGATCGGGACCGCCAAGACACGCATCCGCGACGGCCTGATCAGGCTGCGCGACGCGCTCGGGGTGGGCCAGACACCGGAAGAAGGAGCACGAGCATGACCGACGTTCACGCGCTGTCCGGCGCCTACGCGATCGATGCTCTCGACGACGCCGAGCGCGACCAGTTCGAGCAGCACCTCGCCCTGTGCGACGAGTGCCGCACCGAGGTCGCCAGCCTGCGCCAGGCCGGCGCCGAGCTGGCTGCGACCACGCCGCTGGCGCCGTCCGCCGAGCTCCGCGCCCGGGTCCTGGCCGACGTGGCCCGGGTCCGGCCCCTCCCGCCGGTCGTCGCACCGCAGGCGGAGGTCGCCGACCTCGCCGCGCACCGCGAGCGACGCCGCCGTCCGGTCGTGCTGGCCGTCGCGGCCGCCGCCGTGCTGGCCGCCGTCGGAGTCGGCGCTGCCGTCACCCAGCCCTGGGCCGACGAGCCCACCGTGCAGCAGGCGCTCCCGGACCCGACCGCGGCGGTCCTGGCGGCCCCCGACGCCGAGACCCACGCCACCGACCTGCCCGAGGTCGACGGCTCCGCCACGGCCACGGTGGTCCGCTCCCGCGATCTCGGCCAGGTCGTGATCTCGACGCAGAACATGCCCGCGCTGTCGCGCTCGGAGGTCTACCAGCTCTGGCTGCGGATCGACGGTGCGATGGAGCCGGCCGGGCTGATGACCGCCGGCAGCAACACCCTGCTGCTCGAGGGCGACGCCACCGACGCCGAGGCCGTCGGGGTCACCGTCGAGCCCGCCGGAGGGTCGCCGCGCCCGACGACGCAGCCGGTCGCCTACATCACGCTGGACACCGCCTGATGGACGCACGCACCACCCGTACCGCCCCCCGGTCCGTGGCCGTGGTCGGCTCCGGCGTCGCCGGGCTGACCGCGGCGTACGTCGCCTCGCGCACCGCCGAGGTCACGCTCTACGAGGCCGACGACCGGCTCGGCGGCCACGCCGACACCCACCAGGTCGTCGACCGCCGACCCGACGGCACCGAGCAGGTCCTCGGCATCGACACCGGCTTCATCGTGCACAACCCGCGCACCTACCCCGTGCTGCTGCGGATGTTCGCCGAGCTCGGCGTGGCCACGCAGCCGTCCGAGATGTCGATGTCGATCCGCGACGACCAGACCGGGCTGGAGTGGGCCGGTGCGCTCGGCCGTCGCGGCCTGTTCCCGACGCCGGAGAACCTGCGCCGGCCGCGCTACCTCGCCATGCTGGCCGAGATCCCCCGCTTCCACCGCAGCGCCAAGGCCGTCGTGACCCGGTCCCGGACCCCCTCCGAGCCGTCCGTCGTCGAGGACGTCACGCTGCGTGAGTTCCTGGCCGAGGGCCGGTTCAGCGCGTACTTCGTGCGGCACTTCATGGAGCCGCTGGTGGCAGCGGTCTGGTCCTGCGACCCCGACGTCGCCCTGGACTACCCCGCTCGCTACCTGTTCACCTTCCTCGAGCACCACGGCATGCTCGGCGTGTTCGGCAGCCCCCAGTGGCGCACCGTCACCGGCGGGTCCCGCGCCTACGTCGAGAAGGTCGCCGCCCACCTCCAGCACGTCCGGCTCGGCACCAAGGTCACCTCGCTGCTCGAGACCGCCGACGGCGTCGAGGTCACCGACGGCAACGGCGACGTCGCCACCTACGACGCCGTCGTGGTCGCCACGCACCCCGGCCACGCCCTGGCGATGCTGGCCGAGCCGACCGCGGCCCAGCGCGAGGTGCTGGGCGCGATGCCGTACTCCGCCAACACCGCCCTGCTGCACACCGACACCTCGCTGCTGCCCGTCGCGACCGACGCCCGCGCGTCGTGGAACTTCCGACGCCCGCTCGACGCCGAGGCGCGCCCGGGCGAGGTGATGGTCACCTACGACCTGACCCGGCTGCAGCGGCTGCCCACCGACACGCACTACCTGGTCACCCTCGGCGGCGAGCACGTCGTCGACCCGACCACGGTGATCGCACGCCGCGAGTACGAGCACCCGCTCTACGACCCGACCTCGGTGGCGGCGCAGGCCCGCCTGCCCGGGATCTCGGGCGACCGGGTCGCCTTCGCCGGGGCGTACCACGGGTGGGGCTTCCACGAGGACGGCGCGCGCTCGGGCCTCGTCGCCGCCGAGCGCGTCGGCCTGGCCTGGCCGGAGGCCGAGCAGGCCCCCGGAGCCGCCGCCGCCCGCGAGCGTCGGGCGCTGACCGGCGTCTTCGCCACCACCGTGCGCCACACCCGCCGCCGGCCCTGGCAGCGCGCCTTCACCCACCGCACCCGGACCTGGCTGGTCGACCTCGACGACCTGCCCGACCACGGCCTGCTGGGCCGCTTCGAGGCCCGCGACCACCTCGGCGACCCCGAGCGCAGCATCCGCGAGAACGTGGAGGCGCTGCTGGTCCGTGAGGGAGCGGTGCCCGAGGGCGGGCTGCGCGGCGGGCAGGTCCTGATGACCGCCCACGCCCGCGCCCTGGGCTACGTCTTCAACCCGATCTCGGTGTTCTGGTGCTTCGACGCGACCGGCGACCTCGCCGCGACCGTGGTCGAGGTGCACAACACCTACGGCGACCGGCACGCGTACGTCGTGCACCCCGACGAGCAGGGCCGGGCCCGGACCGAGAAGGCGATGTACGTCTCGCCGTTCCACGGCACCGACGGGTGGTACGAGCTGGCCGTGCCGGTGCCCGACGAGCGCCTGCACGTCTCGGTCACCCTCCGCACCGACGACGGTGCCCGCTTCAGCGCCTCCCTCGACGGCCGCCGGGAGCCCGGCGCCGACCGCCGTACCGCGTGGCGGGCCGCGCCCGCGGCCCTGCGAGGCTCCGTGCTGATCCACGTCCACGGCGTCTGGCTCTGGCTGCGCCGCCTGCCCGTCCGACCACGTCCCGCGCACCACCAGGAAGGTGTCCGATGACACTCGACCCCGACCCCCGGTCGACCACCCCCCGCACCACGCCCGGCACCGCCCCGCACGCGTCGGCCCCCGCCACGCCCGAGGTCCCCGGTGCGGACCGGGGGGCCGACCGCTGGCCCGGCCTCCACGTGGTGCCGACCGGACCCCGCGCCCGGGTCTCGGCGGGGCTGGCGCGCCGGATCTTCACCGCCGCGCTGCGCCGCCTCGACGTCACCGTCGAGCTCGCCGCCACCGCGAGCAGCCCGGCCCGGAGCCTGGGCCGCGGTGGCCCGGTCGCCGTCGTGCACCGCCCCGAGGAGTTCTTCACCCGCGTGGGCACCGACGGCCTGATCGGGTTCGGCGAGGCCTACCTCACCGGCGCCTGGGAGGCCGAGGACCTCGGCGGGTTCCTCGCCGTGCTGGCCGCGGAGATGGCCGACCTCGTGCCGCGTCCGCTGCAGCGGCTGCGCGCGCTCTACGTCGCCCGGCCGCCGGCGCTGCACCGCAACACCGAGGACCAGACGCGCGGCAACATCGCGCACCACTACGACCTGTCCAACGACATGTTCGAGCTGTTCCTGGACCCCACCCTGAGCTACTCCAGCGGCCTGTTCCAGGCCGAGCACGCCACGGCCGAGGACGCGGTCGGCCCGCACCACCGCGCGCTGACGCCCCGCGCCGGGGAGGACGGCGGACCCGCGCTCGCCGACCTCGAGCCGGCCCAGGACCGCAAGCTCGAGCGGCTCCTGGACGTGACCGGGGTCGGCGAGGGCACCCGGGTGCTCGAGATCGGGTCCGGCTGGGGCGAGCTGGCGATCCGGGCCGCCCGTCGCGGTGCGACGGTCACCACGATCACGCTGTCCAGCGAGCAGCAGAAGCTCGCCCAGGAGCGGGTCGCCGCGGCCGGGTTCAGCGACCAGGTCGAGGTCGAGCTCGTCGACTACCGCGCGGTGAGCGGGACCTACGACGTCGTGCTGTCGGTGGAGATGATCGAGGCGGTGGGCTGGCAGTACTGGCGCACCTACCTGGAGACCATCGACCGCTCGCTGGCGCCCGGCGGACGCGCCGGCATCCAGGCGATCACGATGCCGCACGACCGGATGCTGGCCACCCGCAACACCTACACCTGGGTCAACAAGTACATCTTCCCCGGCGGGTTCCTCCCCTCGGTGCAGGTCCTCGACGAGCTCAGCCGCGAGCACACCTCGCTGCGGCTCGGTGACCGGCTCTCGATGGGCCACCACTACGCCGAGACCCTGCGGCTGTGGGACCAGACCTTCACCGCCCGCCGCGAGGAGGTCCTGGCCCTGGGGTTCGACGAGACGTTCCTGCGGATGTGGCACTTCTACCTGGAGTACTCCCGCGCGGGCTTCGCCTCCGACTACCTCGACGTGAACCAGCTCGTCTGGACCAAGGAGCAGCAGCCGTGACCCCTGCCCCGACCCTGGCCGAGCGTCTGGCCGCCGTCGTCGAACCCTTCCTCGGCGGTCCGCTGCCGGTCCGCCTGCGGGCCTGGGACGGCTCGGAGGCGGGCGACGGGACCGGGCCGCTGGTGGAGCTGCGCTCGCCGGCCGCCGTACGCCGGCTGCTGCGCCACCCCGGTGAGCTGGGGGCCGCGCAGGCCTACGTCACCGGCGAGCTCGACGTCCCCCAGCAGGACGGGTGGGACCTGGACCGGGCCCTGACCCACTCCTTCGCGGTGGCCCGCGACCGACGGCTCAGCGGGGCCAGGGTCACCCCGGGCGCGCTGCTGGGCGCGGTCAAGGAGCTGCGGGCGCTGGGCCTGATCGGGCTGCCGCCGGGTCCGCCGGCCTCGCAGGCGCAGGTCAAGGGCCGGCTGCACAGCAAGCTGCGGGACCGTCGCGCGATCAGCCACCACTACGACCTGTCGAACGAGTTCTACTCGTTGATCCTCGACCCGCAGATGGCCTACTCCAGCGGCTACCACGTCAAGCCCGACGTCAGCCTCGAGGAGGCGCAGCGCGCCAAGCTCGACCTGGTCTGTCGCAAGCTCGGCCTGGAGCCCGGGATGCGGATGCTGGACGTCGGGTGCGGCTGGGGCTCGCTGTCGCTGCACGCCGCCGAGCACTTCGGCGCCCAGGTCACCGGCGTGACGATCGCTGCCGAGCAGAAGAAGTTCATCGACGCCCGGATCGCCGAGCGCGGCCTGGGCGACCGGGTCGAGATCCGCCTCCAGGACTACCGCGACGCCGTCCCCTCGCCCCGCGAGGAGTACGACGCGGTGGGCTCCCTGGAGATGGGCGAGCACGTCGGGCAGGACAACTACGCCACGTACGCGTCGGTGCTGTGCCGCGCGGTGAAGCCGGGCGGGCGGGTGCTGGTCCAGCAGATGTCGCGTACCGGGAAGTGGCCCGGCGGCGGCCCGTTCATCGAGTCCTTCATCGCTCCCGACATGTACATGCGTCCCGTGGGTGACACCGTCGCCATGCTGGAGCGCGGCGGACTCGAGGTCCGCGACGTGCACGCCCTGCGCGAGCACTACGTGCTGACCGTGGCCGGCTGGCTCGAGCGGTTCGAGGCCAACGTCGAGCGGCTCACCGAGCTGGTCGGCGAGGAGGTCGTGCGCGTGTGGCGGCTGTACCTCGTCGGCGGGTCGATGGCCTTCCGCGACGGCCGGATGGGCGTCGACCAGATCCTGATGGTCCGTCCCGGCGGCGCGCACACCCTGGCAGGCGAACGGGCCTGGTGACCCACCCCGCTACCGTCGTGGTGTGGAGACCTTCCCGCTCGTCCTGACCACCCTCGCCGCCGGCCTGGTCGCGATCACCGCACTGATGGCCGGCACCGCCCTGTGGGGCAAGCGGCTGGGCGTCGTCGCCGTGGTCGACGTCGCCTGGGGCTCCGGCTTCGTGGTGGTCGCCGTCGTCTCGACGCTGGTCGCCACCGCCGTCGGCGGCCCGGACGGTGCCGGGGACGGGGCCACCGTCCAGCGGTGGCTCCTGCTGGTGCTGGTCGCGATCTGGGGCGGACGGCTGGCCTGGCACGTGCGCAGCAGGTTCAGCACGCAGCACGCCGGCGAGGAGGACCCGCGGTACGCCGAGATGCTCGGCGGGTCGCTGGAGGAGGTCGGGCTGGCGGTCGCCGTACGCCGCGTCTTCCTGGTGCAGGGCTCGGTGATGTGGCTGGTCGCGCTGCCGGTGATGGTCGGCGTGGCGACCGACCTGGTGTGGTGGCCGGCGCTGGTGCTGGGCGTGCTGGTCTGGGCGGTCGGGCTGACCTTCGAGGCGGTCGGGGACGCCCAGCTGAAGGCGTTCATGTCCGAGCCCCGCGAGTCCCGGCCGAAGATCAACGACCGCGGCCTGTGGGGCTGGACCCGCCACCCGAACTACTTCGGCGACGCCACCGTCTGGTGGGGGCTGTGGCTGGTCGGCGGCGCCGCGTCCGGGTGGGCCGCTGGGCTGGCCACCCTGGTCGCCCCGGTGGCGATGACGTTCTTCATCCGCAACGTCACCGGCGCCAAGCTGCTGGAGAAGAAGATGAGCCAGCGCGAGGGCTGGGACGACTACGCCGCCCGCGTACCGATGTTCTTCCCGCTCCCGCCGGGCGTGAAGAAGTCGCGCGGCTGAGCGTGGCGCTCCCCGGGAAGTCCCCGGCCGACCGGGGACTTCTGAACTTGTCGGCCGTTGCACAGCAGGACATGTTCGAAAGTCCCCGGCCGACCGGGGACTTCTGCGGCGTACGGGGCGCGCGGTGCCGCTACTCCGGGCGCGACCGCGACCGCTGCCGCTCCCGCGCCTCGGCCTGCATCGCCTGCGTCACCACCGGCATCGACCCCGTCTCCACCTGGTCCTTGGGCGAGTCGGGGTCGGGGACGAACTCGTGGGTGTCGCCGTTGCGCTGGTCGAAGCGGATGGTGACGGTCTCGAAGCCCTTGTGGCGCTGCATCTGGGCGTAGGCGGCGTACGCACGGCGGTCGGCGTCGGTCAGGTCGACGGCGTCGGTGAACGGGGTGAGCAGGGCCCGGGGCCAGAGCCGGCGGGCCAGGACCACGTTGACCTCGATGCCGAGCACGCCCATCAGCGAGGCGAGGTAGATGATGCCGACCAGGCCGAGGACCAGCCCGAACGTCGCGTTCACGCCCGAGGTCTCGGCGACGACGCGTTGGGCGTAGACGGTCCCGAGGTACTGCAGGCCCTGCCAGAGCACGGCGGTCACGAACGCCCCGGGCGCGGAGCGGCCGAACCCGTGCCGGCGCGAGGCGGCGAGCCGGAAGAGCACGGTCAGCCCGAGCCCGACCGCGACGGTGGTCACCAGGGAGATCCCCACCCGCACGATCGCGGCCAGGTCGGCCCCCAGCACGTCGGTGCTCGCGCCGAGCACCGAGACCGTGGTGACGCCCAGCACGGCCACCCCGGAGGCGACGATCAGCCCCAGGCTCTTCAGCCGGAGCAGGAAGGGGTTGGGCCGGCTGTTGCGCGGCACCGACCACGCGATGTTCATCGCGTTCTGGATCGCCTGCCCGAGCCCGAGGGCGCCGTAGGTCGCCGCCAGGATGCCCACCGCGACCCCGAGCGTCGAGCCCTGGAGCCGCTCGGGGCGCCCCAGCTCGTCGCCGATGATCGGGAAGTTGGCCAGCGCCGAGGTCAGCACCTGCTGCTGCAGGTCGGGGTTCCCCTGCAGCAGGAACCCCAGGATGGTCGAGGCCAGCAGCAGCAGCGGGAAGATCGCGATGAAGGCGTAGTAGGTCAGGATCGCGGACAGGTAGTTGCCCTGGTCGTCGAAGAACTTGTAGAGCACCCCGATCGGGAGGCCGAGCACGCCGCGCCGCCGCTGGAGGCGGTCGGCCCTGCTCACGACGTCGGCCACGCCCGTACGGTATCCGCCCCGCGACCACCCGCCCGTCCCGACGCGACCGCGCCCGGCGGTCTCAGTACGACTTGGGCAGCCCCAGGCTGTGCATCGCGACGTAGTTCAGGATCATCTCGCGGGAGACCGGCGCGATCCGTCCGGCCCGGGCCGCGACGAGCAGGCCGGCCATGCCGTACTCCTGGCTGATCCCGTTGCCGCCGTGCGTCTGCACCGCCCGGTCCACGGCGTGCACCGCGGCCTCGGCGGCGGCGTACTTGGCCATGTTGGCCGCCTCCCCGGCCCTGGTCTCGTCGCCGGCGTCCAGCAGCGCCGCGGCCCGGGCGTTCATCAGCCGGGCCATCTCGATCTCGATGTGGCTCTCGGCCAGCGGGTGCGCGATCGCCTGGTGCGCACCGATCGGGGTGCCGAAGACGGCGCGTTCCTTCGCGTACGCCGTCGCCTGCCGCAGCGCGTAGCGCGCCAGCCCGAGGGAGAAGGCCGCCGCCATGATCCGCTCGGGGTTCAGACCGGCGAAGAGCTGCACCAGCCCGCCGTCCTCGTCGCCGACCACCGCGTCGGCGGGCAGGCGGACGTCGTCGAGGAACACCTGGAACTGCTTCTCCGGGCTCACGATCTCCATCGGGATCATCGTCGCCTCGAGGCCCGGGGCGTCGGTGGGGACCACGAACAGCACCGGCTTGACCTTCCCGGTGCGCGCGTCGTGCGCCCGCCCGACGACCAGCACGTTCTCCGCCTCGTCCACACCCGAGATCCAGGTCTTGCGGCCGTTCAGCACCCAGCCGTCGCCGTCGCGGCGCGCGTGGGTGGTGATGTCGTGCGTGTTGGTGCCGGCGTCCGGCTCGGTGATCGCGAAGGCCATCGTGCCGGTGCCGTCGCAGATGCCGGGCAGCCAGCGCCGCTTCTGCTCCTCCGAGCCGTAGCGGACCAGGATGGTGCCGCAGATGGCCGGGCTGACGACCATCAGCAGCAGCGGGCAGCCCTGGGCGGCCAGCTCCTCGCACACCGCGGCGACGTCGCCGATCCCGCCGCCGCCCCCGCCGTACTCCTCGGGGACGTTGATCCCGAGGAACCCGTGCCGGGCGATGTCGAGCCACAGGTCGGTGGTCTTGCCGCCCGTGCGCGCCTTCTCGGTGAAGTACGCGCGGCCGTACCCTCCCGCCAGCCTCGCCACGGCCTTGCGGAGCTCCTGGCGCTCCTCGGACTCGGTGTACGCCTCGCTCATGCTTCCTCCACCACTGCTAGGACCTGCCCGGACGTGACCTGCGCGCCGGGCCCGACGTCGAGCCGGACCACGGTGCCGTCCCGCGGCGCGGTCACGGTGTGCTGCATCTTCATCGCCTCGAGGACCAGGACGGCCTGGCCGGCCGTGACCTCGGCGCCCTGCTCGACCAGCACCGAGACCACGCTGCCGGGCATCGGCGCGAGCAGCGAGCCGCCGGCCACGGCGGTGGCCGGGTCGACGAAGCGGGGGACCCGGGTCAGCGTCACGTGGCCGTGCGCGGAGTCGAGGTCGACGACGTCCCCGCGGACCGCGACGGCGTACGTCGTGGCGACGCCGTCGGTCTCCAGCGTCACCGAGGTCGGGCCCGCCGCGACGACGCGGTGGCCGGCCACGGCGTACCCGTCGCGCCCGCCCCACCACGCGACCCGGACCGGCTCGTCGGCACCGGCTTCGGCGAGCTCGGTCAGCTGGGGCTGGCTGGGCACGTTGCGCCACGCGACGGGCAGGCCCTGCTGGACGGTACGCGCCGCGCGCGCCCGCTCGGCCAGCGCGAGCGCGGCGGCCACCGCGGCCCCGGGGTCGCGGACGGGGGTCGGCGGCGGGTGGTCCTCGAGGAACCGGGTGCTGAGCCGGGCCTCGAGGAACGCCGACGAGCCGAGGACCGCGACGAGCTGGTCGCGGTTGGTGCGCACCCCGTGCAGGCGCGAGCGGCGCAGCACGCCGGCGAGCCGGCGCGCGGCCGCGGTCCGGGTGGGGGCGTGCACGACGACCTTGGCGAGCATCGCGTCGTAGTGCGTGGAGACCACGGAGCCGGTGACGTACCCGGTGTCCACCCGGACCCCCTCCTCGGCGGGGATCTCGAAGGCGGTCAGCGTGCCGCTCTGCGGCCGGTGCCCGTCGGCCGGGTCCTCGGCGTAGAGGCGCACCTCGATCGCGTGCCCGTCGCCTCCCCCGTCGGTCGCGGAGCGAGCGCCGGCCTCCCCCGTCGGTCGAGGAGCGAGCGCCGCCTCCCCCGTCGGTCGAGGAGCGAGCGCCGGCCCCCCCGTTGGTCGAGGAGCGAGCGCCAGCGAGCGTCTCGAGACCACCGCCACCAGCACCGGACCCGCCCTCGGCGACCTCGAGCTGCAGCGCCACCAGGTCCACGCCGTGCACCAGCTCGGTGACCGGGTGCTCGACCTGGAGCCGGGTGTTCATCTCCAGGAAGAAGAACCGGTCGGCGGCCCGGTCGAGCAGGAACTCCACGGTGCCGGCACCGCGGTAGTCGATCGCGGCGGCGGCCGCCCGCGCGGCGTCGTGCAGCGCGGTGCGGACCTGCTCGGACAGGTCGGGCGCCGGCGACTCCTCGAGCACCTTCTGGTGCCGGCGCTGGACCGAGCAGTCCCGTTCTCCGAGCACGAGCACGCCCCCGCGGCCGTCGCCGACGACCTGGACCTCGACGTGCCGACCGCGCTCGACGTACGGCTCGAGGAAGACGGTGCCGTCGCCGAACGCGCCGAGCGCCTCCGCGGAGGCCGCCGCCACCTCACGGTCGAGGACCGCGAGGTCGCGCACCACGCGCATCCCGCGCCCGCCCCCGCCGGCGGCGGCCTTCACGATCAGCGGCAGGTCGCCGGGCCCGGGGGAGCCGGGTGCGTCCAGGACGGGGACGCCGGCCTCCCGCATGATCTGCTTGGCCCGGATCTTGTCGCCCATCGCCGCGATCGAGGCCGGGTCGGGCCCCACCCAGGTGAGGCCGGCCGCCTCGACGGCGCGGGCGAAGTCGGCGTTCTCGGAGAGGAACCCGTACCCGGGGTGGACCGCGTCCGCACCGGAGCGCCGGGCCGCCTCGAGGAGCAGGTCCGCGCGCAGGTACGTGTCGGCCGGCGCGTCGCCGGGCAGGCGCACGGCGACGTCGGCCTCGGCGACGTACGGCAGCCCCGCGTCGGCGTCGCTGTGGACCGCGACCGTGGCGATGCCGAGGCTGCGGCAGGTGCGGAAGACGCGGGAGGCGATCTCGGCGCGGTTGGCCACGAGCAGCGTGCGGATCATGGGCAGCACCTACATCCGGAAGACGCCGTAGCCGGCGGCTCCGGACCAGGTCGTGTTCTCGATCACGGACAGGCAGAGGCCGAGCACGGTACGGGTGTCGCGGGGGTCGATGACGCCGTCGTCGTAGAGCATCCCGGACAGCGCGTAGGGCAGCGAGGCCTCCTCGACCATCTGCTCGACGTAGGCGCGCATGCCGGCGTCACCCTCCTCGTCGTAGACCTGGCCCCGGGCCTCGGCCGAGCCGCGGGCCACGATCGACAGGACGCCGGCGAGCTGCGCCGGGCCCATCACGGCCGACTTCGCGCTGGGCCAGGTGAACAGGAACCGGGGGTCGTAGGCGCGGCCGTTCATGCCGTAGTTCCCGGCGCCGTAGGAGGCGCCGAGGATCACCGTCAGGTGCGGCACGGTGGAGTTGGAGACGGCGTTGATCATCATCGCGCCGTGCTTGATGATCCCGCCCTGCTCGTAGGCGCTGCCCACCATGTAGCCGGTGGTGTTGTGCAGGAACAGCAGCGGTGTGTCGGTCTGGTTGGCCAGCTGGACGAACTGCGTGGCCTTCTGTGCCTCCTCGCTGAACAGCACGCCCCGGGCGTTGGCCAGGACGCCGACCGGGCGACCGTGGATGCGGGCCCACCCGGTCACCAGCGAGGCGCCGTAGAGCGGCTTGAACTCGTCGAACGCGACGCCGTTGGTCGCGCTCACGCCGTCGCAGACGCGGGCGATCACCTCGCGCGGGTCGAACGGCTCCTTGAGGTCGGCCGGGACCAGGTCGAGCAGCTCCTCGGGGTCGGCGTCGGGTCCGGCGTACGACGCCGTGGTCGCCGGGGCGGGCGGCTTGCGCCGGTTCAGCCGCGCCACGATCCTCCGCCCGATCCGGATCGCGTCGCGCTCGTCGACCGCGAGGAAGTCGGCCAGCCCGGAGGTGCGCGCGTGCATCTCGGCGCCGCCGAGCGACTCGTCGTCGGAGACCTCGCCGGTGGCCATCCTGACCAGCGGCGGGCCGCCGAGGAAGACCGTGGCCTGCTCGGCGACCATCACGGTGTAGTCGCTCATCCCGGGGACGTACGCGCCGCCCGCGGTGGCGCTGCCGAAGACGAGGGCGATCGTCGGCAGCTTCGCAGCCGAGCTCCGGGTGAGGTCGCGGAACAGCTTCCCGCCCGGGATGAAGATCTCCTTCTGCGTGGGCAGGTCGGCGCCGCCCGACTCGACCAGCGAGATGGTCGGCAGCCCGTTCTCCTCCGCGACCTGGTGGGCGCGGAACACCTTGCGGACCGTCCACGGGTTGCTGGCCCCGCCCTTGACCGACGGGTCGTTGGCGGTGATCACGCACTCGACGCCCTCGACCACCCCGATCCCGGTCACGATGCTGGCCCCCACCGCGAAGTCGGAGCCCCACCCGGCCAGCGGGGAGAGCTCGAGGAACGCCGAGCCCTCGTCGACGAGCAGCTCGATCCGCTCGCGGGGCATCAGCCTGCCGCGGGCGTGGTGGCGGGCGACGTACTTCTCCCCGCCGCCGGCCACGGCGCGCGCGTGCTCGGTGGCGAGGTCGGCCAGCTTGGCCTCCATCGCCTCCCGGTTCGACTCCCGGTTCGCCGCGCTGCCGACCGGGGCGCTCACGACGCGTACCCCAGCAGCCTCGCGGCGAGGTCGGTCAGCACCTCGGTCGCACCACCGCCGATCGGCAGGATCCGGGCGTCGCGGTAGTGCCGCTCGACCTCGGTGCCGTGCAGGTAGCCGGCGCCGCCGTGCAGCTGCACGGCGCGGTCGCAGACGTACGTCGCGGCCTCGCAGGCCGTCTGCTTGGCCAGGCAGACCTCGGCGACGACGTCCTCCCCGGCGTCGTGGCGCCGGGCTACCTCGCGGGTGTAGCTGCGGGCGACCTCGACGCGGCGATGCATCTCGACCAGCTGGTGGCGCACGACCTGGTGGCCCACGAGCGGGCGGCCGAACGTCTCGCGCTCCCGGCAGTACGCCGCCGCCAGCGCGAGCGAGCGGGCGGCGATGCCGTACGCGTGGACGGCCAGCGCGACCCGCTCGGAGACGAACGCGCCGGCGATCAGGGCGAACCCGTCGCCCTCGCGTCCGACGAGGTGTCCCGCGGGCACCCGCACCCCGGCGTACCCGAGCTCGGCGGTGTCGGCGCAGTGCCAGCCCATCGTGCGCAGGCTGCGGTCGACGGTGAGGCCGGGCGTCCCGGCCTCGACGACCAGCAGGGAGATGCCGGCGTGGCCGGGCCCGCCGGTGCGGACGGCGGTGGTGACGAAGTCGGCGCGGACGCCGGAGGTGATGAAGGTCTTGCCCCCGTCGACGACGTAGTCGGGGCCGGCCGGGCCGTCGTGCGCGGCCGGGTCGCGGCGCGCGGTGGTCCGGAGCCGGGCGACGTCGGAGCCGCCGCCGGGCTCGGTGATCGCCAGGGACCCGATCAGCTCCCCGGCCAGGGTCGGGCGGACGAAACGGTCGACGAGGTCCGCGGAGCCGGCGGCCACGAGGTGCGGCAGGGCGATGCCGGAGGTCAGGAGCGCGGCGAGCAGACCGCTGGAGGCGCCGGCCGAGAGCATCCCCTCCTGCAGGTCGACGGTGTCGAGCAGGGTGCCGCCCTGGCCACCGACGCTCTCCGGGAAGCCGAGACCGAGCAGGCCCTGCTCCGCGGCCGCGCGGTGCAGCGCGCGGGGCACCTCCCCGGCCTCCTCCCAGGCGTCGAGGTGCGGCACCACCTCGCGCCGCGCGAACGCGGCCCCGAGCTCGTGGACCTCGGACCGTGCGGGTGCGGGTGTGCTCACAGCAGCCCCTCCTGGATCTGGACCATCCGGCTGCGCAGCCACTCGCCGAGCGCCTTGGCCTGGGGGTCGAGACGGGTCGAGGCGGCGACGCCCTCGCCGAGCAGCCCGTGGACGACCACGTTGACCGCGCCGAGGTGGGGCAGCAGGTAGACGTCGACGTCGAGCCCGACCGACTCGGGGACCAGCTCGTGGATCTTCTCCGGGCTCAGCACCTTGCCCAGCCAGACGATCCGGTCGGCGCGCTTCGCCTCGTCCCCGGGGGCGTCGTGGGCGACCCAGAAGCCGACGTTGGCGTCCCCGCCCTTGTCCCCGGAGCGGGCGTGGACGAAGGTGCCCAGCGGCTTGCGACGGGTGAGGCGGTCGGCGGGGGCGGGGTACGGCGAGGGCCGGCGTCCGTGGTCGTCGAGGCGCCCCGGGGCGCCGGTGGGTGCGGCCAGGTCGGTCGGGTCGGGCACGACCTCCCGGGTCCCGTCGGGCAGGACGACGGTGTGGGTGACGGCGGCGCGGTCGACGTACGCCGTCCGGAAGACGCCGTACGGCGTGGGCCTCGCGGGCGGGCCGGTCAGGGTGAAGCCGGGGTACGAGGCCAGGGCCAGCTCGACGACCGGGCCGGTGAACGCCCGGCCCACGGCGTCGGCGTCGGGGTCGAGGGCGGTGCAGCGCAGCACGCAGGAGGCGTCCTCCTGCCGTTCGGCGTCCGTGCCGGGGGTGGCCCCGCGGCTCCAGGTCACGGTGGCCGCGGCGAGGCGGTGGTCGAGCTGCTCGTGGACCCACGCCTCCTTGGCGTCGAGGTCGAGCCCGGTCAGGACCAGCTCGACGGAGTTGCGGAAGCCGCCATGCTCGTTGACGCCCACCTTGAGCCTGGCCGGCGGCGCCTGGCCCCGGGTGCCGGAGAGCCGTACGCGGTCCTCGCCGACCTGCTCGAGGCGGACCGTGTCCAGCTCGGTGGTGACGTCGGGGCCGAGGTAGCGGGTCGACTGGATCTCGTAGACCAGCTGCGCGGTGACGGTGTCCAGGGTGACCGCACCGCCGGTGCCGTCGTGCTTGGTGACGGTGCAGGAGCCGTCGGCCTCGACCTCGGCGAGCGGGAAGCCGAGCGGGAGGTGGCGGCGCGGCAGCCGGGTGAAGCCGGAGAAGTTCCCGCCGGTGGCCTGGGTGCCGCACTCGAGGACGTGGCCGGCGACCGTCGCGCCGGCCAGCGCGTGGTGGTCGGCGGGGGTCCACCCGAAGCGCGCGGCGGCCGCGCCGACGACGAGGGAGGCGTCGGTGACGCGGCCGGTGACCACGACGTCCGCACCGGCGTCGAGGGCCCGGGCGATGCCGAAGCCGCCGAGGTAGGCGTTCGCGGTCAGGGCGCCGGGGTGGCCGAGCGCGGCGGCGTGGTCGCGCAGGTCGTCGCCCTCGACGTGGGCGACGGCCGGGTCGAGGCCGAGGCCGCGCGCGACCTCGCGGACCCGGTCCGCGAGCCCGGCGGGGTTGACGCCGCCGGCGTTGACCACGAGGCGGGTCCCCTGCTCCAGGGCCAGGCCGAGGGTGTCCTCCAGCTGGCGGAGGAAGGTGCGGGCGTACCCGAGCGAGGCGTCGCGCATCGCGTCGCGACCGAGGATCAGCATGGTGAGCTCGGCGAGGTAGTCGCCGGTGAGCACGTCGAGCGCGCGGGGGGTGCCGTCGGGCCCGGTCGTCCGGCCCTCGAGCATCTCGCGCATCGCCGAGAGGCGGTCGCCGTAGAAGCCGGAGCAGTTGCCGACGCGGAGGACGTCCTCAGCCACCGGCGCTCGCCCGGCCCTGGCCCGGCGGGCCGGCGAAGCACTGGGCGATGCCGAGCCAGCGGTCGGCCCCGGCGCCGCGGGCGACCAGGTCGGTGTCGTCGCGGTGCACGCGCTGGGTGACCAGGCGGGCGAAGTCCCAGGCGGACCCCTGCACCCGGTCGGCGGCCTCCTGCGGACCCCAGGTCCACCGCTCGCCGGACGGCGCGACGAGCGCCACGTGGAACGGCGCCGGCGGCGGGGTCAGCCCGTGGGTGGCGTAGGCGAAGTCGCGGGTGCGGACCCCGAGGTGGCAGACGTGGCGCACCCGGTCGGTCGGCGCGACCGGGACGCCGAGCCCCTCGTGCACGTCCAGGGCGTGCGCCCAGGTCTCCATGAACCGGGCGGTCGCCATCGACGCGGCCGACATCGGGGGCCCGAACCACGGCATCTTGCGGCCGGCGGGCAGGGCCCGGAGCGCGTCGGCGAGCGCCGCGCGGCCGGCGTCCCACCGGGCGAGCAGGTCGGTGGTCGGCTCGGCCGCGAGCTCCTCGGCCGCGCGGTCGACGAACCCGTCGGGGTCCTCCGCGGCGTCGAGGACGAGGGCGTCCCAGGCGTCCTGGTCGGTCGCGGCCAGGGTCGCGGCGCGGTCGGTCCAGGCGAGGTGGGCGACCTGGTGGGCGACGGTCCAGCCGGGGGCCGGGGTGGGCGAGGCCCAGCCGGGCGTACGGGTGCCGAGGTCGGCGACGACCGCGCGCAGCGCGTCGGTCTCGGCGGCGAGGTCGGCCAGCAGACCGTCCAGCAGGGCGTCGGTGCTCACGGGGCGCGCTCCTCCAGCGCGGCGTCGAGGACGCGCGCCCACTCGTCGAGGATCCGGGACCGGCGACGGGCGTCGTCGCTGATCGTGTCGGCCAGGCCGAGGCCGCGCACCAGGTCGAGCGTGGCCTGCACCAGCTCGCGCACGCCCGGCGCCTGCTCGTCGGCGCCGAGCAGCTCGACGGTCAGCCGGTGCGTCTCGCGCCCGACGCGCTGCTCGAGCGGCGCCACGGCGTCGAGCAGTCCCGGGTCGGTCCGCGCGGCCACCCACAGCTCGAGGGCGGCGGCGAACACCGGCGAGGTGACGTGGTCGGCCAGCATCGAGAGCACGGCGCGGGTGCGCCGCTCGCCCGTGGGCAGGGCCGCTGCCGCGGCGACGAGCTCGCTGCGGCGTACGTCGGAGAGGTGCTCGACGGCGGCGACGACCAGGGCCTCCTTGGTCGGGAAGTGGTGCAGCTGCGCGCCCCGGCTGACCCCGGCCCGCTGGGAGACCAGCGTCGTGGACGTCCCGGCGAAGCCACGCTCCGTCAGGCACTCGACGGTCGCCTCCAGCAGCCGGGCCCGCATGGCACGGGTCCGCTCCTCCTGGGGGACCCGTGCGGTCGCGACGCTGCTCACGGGCCGAGTGTCGCGCTCGCCGGAACAAACAGTCAAGACTGTCGGGAAGTCTGTCGGGGTCGTGCCGGACCTGCACGGAGGGCGCACGTGCCCGAAATCGTCACCTCGAAGCGCCGCGAGCGTCACCTCGGCACGGTGCGAGCGTCATCTCGGCCGTAGGTTCTGGTGGGTGGAGGTGGTGCGGGAGGTCTGGGGCGAGGTGCTCGGCACGCAGGCGCCGCCCGCGCAGCCCGTCCGGTGGCTGTGCGCGCTCGTGGCGCTGGCCGTCGTGGCCCTGCCGGGGAGCTGGCGGCGTACCCGGGTCGCGGTCACCGTCGCGCACGAGGGTGCGCACGCCGCGGTCGCCGTGCTGTCCGGCCGCCGGCTGGACGGCGTCCGGCTGCACCGGGACTCCTCGGGCCTGACGCTCTCCCGCGGGCGGCCGCGGGGGCCGGGCATGGTGGCGACCGCCGTCGCGGGCTACCCGGGACCGGCGGCGCTCGGGCTGGCCGCGGCGGTGCTGCTGGCCGACGGCCGGGCCCTGGCCGTGCTGTGGCTGGCGGTGCTGCTGCTCGCCGGGCTGCTGCTGTGGGTGCGCAACGCGTACGGGCTGCTCGCCGTGGGCGCGTCCCTCGCCCTGGTCGCGGCCGTGTCCTGGTGGGCCGAGCCGCGGTGGCAGTCCGCGGCCGCCCACGTCGGCACCTGGTTCCTGCTCCTCGGGGCGGTGCGGGCGGCCGTCGAGCTGGGCCGCGACCGTCGTCACGAGCGCGGGCGCACCTCGGACGCCGACGTCCTGGCCCGGCTCACGCACGTGCCGGCACCGGTGTGGGTCGCGGTGCTCGTGCTCCTCACCGTCGGCGCCGCCGGGCTCGCCGCCCGCCTGCTGCTGCCGGCGTGACCCCGCGGGAGCCTCACTCCAGCCGTGCCACCAGCGGCAGCCGGGACCGCGAGGTCACCGCGACGACCAGGGCGCTCAGCAGCGGCAGCCCGACGACGACCACGCCGAGCAGCACCCAGGGCACGTCGAGGTAGTGCGCCGGCCCGGTCACCCCGGACCCGTAGTCGATCGGACGCGTCAGCGGGTAGGTGACCGCGATCCCCGGCACCAGCCCCACCAGGGCCCCGAGCGCGGAGCCCACCGCGCCGACCACCAGCGCGTACGCCGCCGCCACCGTGCGCCGGGTCCGCGGCGCGGCGCCCACCGCGCCCAGGGTGGCGAGGTCGGGCCGGGCGTCGGAGAGGGCGAGGAAGGTCGCGGTCAGGGTGCCGCCGAGCATCAGCAGGCCGCCGAGCCCGCCGAGGACGAGCTGGACGATCCGGACCTCGTCAGGAGGCTGGTAGCCGCGCTCGACGTACAGGGAGGCGGGTCCGGCGAGGCCGGCGACGGCCTCCTTCGTGTCCTGCGCCTCCTCGGCGGAGAGGCCGCCCCGGACGACCAGCGCCGTCGTGGCCACCTCGAGCCCGGCGGCCCGGGCCCCGGCCTCGGACACGACCCCCTGGGCGTTGGCCTGCCCGGGCTCCACCGGCACCGTGGTCGCCGGGAGCGTGGTGCGCTCGACGCCGCCCCGACCCGCGGGGGCGTCCAGGACCCGCACCTCGTCCACCCCGGTGACGCCGGTGTCGCTCAGGGCGACCACGCCGCCGGCGGCCAGCACCTCCTCGACGCGCTCCTGCTGCTCCGCCGTGAGGTCCTCCACCCCCCGCAGGAACGACGGCAGACCGGCCTCGGCGACCAGCAGGTCCCCGGCGAGGAATCCACCGGCCGAGGACAGCAGGCCCGCGGCACCCGGGGCCCGCAGCTCGACGTACCCACCGTCGGCCACCACGCCCTGGACCTCCTCCACCCGGTCCACCGTCCCGGCGGGCAGCACGGACCCCAGGGCAGCGCGGACCTCCTCGGCACCTGCTGCCCGCCCGGTCCGGTCGTGGCCGAAGGAGACCGCGGCGTCGCCCACCGGCAGGAGCGCGGTGTAGCCCGCGGCCGACTGCGCCTCGTCGCTGCTCGCCCCGATCCCCAGGGCGACCACACCGGCGACGGTCGCGGCCACGGCGGCCACCGCCGGGACGGTACGGCTGCGGTGCCGCGCCGCGTCCCGCGCCGCGAAGCGCAGCGCGAGCGGCAGGCCGCGCGAGGCACGGGCGACGGCGCCGACCACGACCGGGACCAGCAGCAGCATCCCGAGCACGCAGACGATGGCGGCCAGCGCGATCGAGGTCTCCCCGCCCTGCTCGGCCCGGGCGCCGTTCGTCGCCAGCCCCGCGCCCAGCGCGACCAGGACCAGCCCCACCACGGGGGAGCGGCGCGACGGCGCGGCGTCACCGCGTCGACCGGCCAGCACCGCCACGACGTCCTGGCGCGAGGCGGACCAGGCCGGCACCGCGGCCGCGAGCAGCGCGCTGATCAGCCCGAACACGATCACCGCCAGCAGGTGCAGGGGCTCGACGTCGTACGGTCCGAGCCGGCTGACCGAGTAGCTCTGGAGCACCGGACGCAGCGCCCACGCGGCGACGAGCCCGACCACGACGCCGAGCACCGAGCCGCCGACACCGAGCACCACGCCCGAGGCGAGCACGACCCGGCGGGCGTCGCGCGGCGAGCCCCCGGTCGCCGCGACCAGCGCGAGGGTGCGCGCCTGACGCCGCGCGCCGACGGCGAACGCCGGCCCGGCCAGCAGCACCACCTCGATCAGCACCATCACCGCGATCAGGACCGCGGCGGTGACCGCGGCGTCGTCCAGGTCCTGCCCGGCCCGGAACTGGGCCACCACCGCGGTGTCGGGCGGCGGGGAGGTCAGCACGGCCCGCGACACCACCAGCGCGCCGAGGTCGTTGAGCCCGAGGACCTCGTCCCAGGAGACCGGGTCCCCGCCGACGAGCAGCGACTCCGTGCCTGTCGGCTCGAGCGCCGAGCCGGGCAGCGCCGCGGCGAACGGCCGGCCGGCGATCGCCGCGGACTCGGCCTCGCCGACGATGCTCAGCGCCGCGCCCGACGCCAGGACGAGGTCCTCACCCACGCCCGGGCCCCGGTCCGCGAGGGTCGGGCTGACCACGACCTCGTCCGGGGAGGTCGGCAGCCGGCCGGCGGTGAGGTCGACCAGCCCGGCGGCCAGCGGGTCGGCCAGGTCGGTCACCAGCACCTGCGCGTCCTCCCGGCCGCGGTCGGTGTCGAAGCGCACCTGCCCCTCGCGCAGCGGGACGCTCTGCGACGGCAGGTCGTCGAGACCCAGGACGGCGGCGACCGCGTCCACGTCGGTCGCACCCCTCCCGCTCCACCGCGCCCCGTCCTGCGGGTCGAACGACTGCGCCGCCCGTCCGGACCCGAGCAGGTCGATCCGGGCCTCGGCCGCGCCGAGGCGTCGTTCGAGCGACTCCGCGCCGGTGACCCCGCTGGTGGCGTACAGGGTGTCCGCGGCGGTGACCGCGAGCACCGGCAGCGCGAGCAGGGTCAGGGCGAGCGCCGTACGCCCCCGCGCGCGGCGGGCGTCGCGGCGCGCGATCCGCAGCGGCACCCGCCAGCCGGTGACCCAGCCCCGGGCCCGACCGCCGCGACCCGCACTCACCGGGCGCTCGGCTCGAGCAGGGCGTCGACCGGGGTGGCGCCGGTGTCGTCGACCACCCGGCCGTCGCGCAGGAAGACCACCCGGTCCGCCCAGGCCGCGTGCCGGGCCTCGTGCGTCACCATCACCGCGGCGGCGCCGGCGTCGCAGCGCTCCCGGAGCAGGCGCAGCACCTCCTCGCCGGTCTCGGTGTCCAGCGCGCCGGTGGGCTCGTCGGCGAGCACCAGGCGGCGCTCGCCGACCACGGCCCGGGCGATGGCCACCCGCTGCTGCTGGCCACCGGACATCTGGTCGGGGAAGCGGTCCGCGAGGTCGGCGACGCCGACCTCCTCCAGCGCCCGCAGCGCCGCGGCGCGGGCCGAGCGGCGGCGTTCGCCGTCGAGCTCGCGGGGCAGCGCGACGTTCTCGGCCGCGGTCAGCGCCGGGATCAGGTTGAAGTCCTGGAACACGTAGCCGACCGCGGTGCGGCGCAGACGCGCCCGCTCGGCCTGACCGGCCGTGCCGAGGTCGACCCCCTCGACCTCGACGCGCCCGGAGCTGGCCTGGTCCAGTCCCCCCGCCAGCGTCAGCAGGGTCGACTTGCCGGAGCCGGACGGCCCCATCACCGCGACCAGCTCGCCGGCGTGGGCGGTGAAGGACACCCCGACCAGCGCGCGTACCTCGGTGGCACCCTCCCCGTGCACCCGGGTCACGTCGGTCAGCTGCAGCACGGCGGTCATCGGATCTCCTCGGTCGGGACGGGAACGGCGGCGCGGGCGGGCCCGCTCGGGGCAGGAGCGGGGGTGGGACGGCGGCGGGGTCGGACTGCTCGCAGCCGCTCCCGGCTGCCGGCCAACCACCGGCGCTCGTCGCGCAGCAGCCGGGCGGCCACCTCGGGCGTCACGACCGCACCCCGTCGATGCCCGTCGGGGCCGCGTCGCCGGCCCGCTCCCCGGCCGGGCGGCGCCCCTCGATCGCGGCGCGCCGCAGCCTGGCCTCGCAGTGGTCCAGCCACCGCACCTCGGCCTCCGCGGCGAAGATCAGCGAGTCGACCACGAGCGACCACGCGAGGTCGTCGCCGGCCTGCCGCTTGAGCCGCGTGTAGTCCTGCAGGGCCCGCATCGTCGCCGAGCGCTGCTGCTGCACCACCGTGCCCACGTCGACGCCCGGCACGGTCACGGCCAGCGCCAGCTTGATCGCCAGCTCGTCGCGCGGGGGCTGGGTCCGGGCCACCGGCGTGGTGAACCAGGCCGCGACCTCGCCGCTGCCCTGGTCGGTCAGCCGGTAGACCACGTGGCCCTCGGCGTCCGCCCCGGCATCCTCGACCAGGCCGTCCCGCTCGAGACGGGTCAGCGTCGTGTAGACCTGCCCGACGTTCAGCGGCCAGGTCGCGCCGGTGCGCTGCTCGAACTCCGCCCGCAGCTGGTAGCCGTACATGGGCTGCTCCTGGAGCAGCGCCAGCAGCGCCTGCTTGACCGACACGACGACCACGTCCTCTCCGCGCACCCCGACCTACTCGGTATGCATGCGTATGTATACCGGGTATGCGCGGGGCGGTGTCAAGCACCTCCTCGCGGGACCGGCCTCACGACCGCGGTCCGGAGGGCCCGGGCAGACTCCGGGGATGACCACCACCCTGATCACCGGCGCGTCGTCGGGCCTCGGCGCCGAGATGGCCCGTCAGCTCGCGGCGCGCGGGCACGACCTCGCGCTCTGCGCGCGCCGCACCGCCCGGCTCGAGGAGCTCCGTGACGAGATCACGGCCGCCCACCCCGGCCGGCGGGTGGAGGTGGCGGCGCTCGACGTCACCGACCCCGACGCGGTCCGTGCCTGCTTCCGGGCCCTCGACGCGGACTTCGCGGCCGGCGGCGGGCTCGAGCGGGTGGTGGTGAACGCCGGGCTCGGCAAGGGTGCCCCGCTGGGCACCGGCGGCGACGCCGCCAACCGGGAGACCGCCACCACCAACGTGCTCGGCGCGCTGGCCCAGGTCGAGTCGGCGGTGGAGCTGTTCCGCGCCGCCGGCCGGGGCCACCTCGTGGTCGTCTCGTCGGTCGCCGCGCTGCGGGGGCTGCCGCGGGCCGTCACGACGTACGCCGCCTCCAAGGCGTTCCTGGCCCACCTGGTCGAGGGCCTGCGCACCGAGCTGGGCGACGGCCGCGCCGGGCGCGGGGTGCCCGGCATCGACCTCACCGTGCTCTACCCCGGCTACATCGTCTCGGAGATGAACGACGTCGACCCGGCCTCGAGCCCGCTGATGTCCTCGACCGAGAAGGGCGTCCGGTCGATGGTCGCCGCGATCGAGAAGCGGGTCGCCTCCGCGTGCGTGCCGCCGCTGCCGTGGGCGCCGCTGTCCCTCGTGCTGCGGCACGCCCCGCAGCCGCTGCTGCGCCGGATGGTCTGACCGCGCTGCCGGGCCCTCCGGGCGTCCGGCTCAGCGGTACGAGACCCGCGCCCGGTCCAGGTGGGTGTGCTCGTTGAAGGTGAGCAGGCGGGTGCCGGTCGACCCGACCAGGACCCGGGTGACCGACGAGTTGACGCAGACGGTGTTGAAGCGCTCCCAGAGCCGCACCAGCGTGGCCCGGTCGGCGCCGTCGGGGTCGACGAGACCGGCGGCGACCGCCCCGACCGGCCCGCCCGAGGTCACCGCCACGACCACCCCGCCGAGCGCGCAGGCGTCGGTGAGCGCACGGCGGGACCGGGCCACGAAGTCGGCGAAGGTCTCCGGGTAGTCGCCCGCGCCGGCCTCGTCGAGCGCCCACCGCCCGGTGGCCTCGAGGAAGACCCGCTGGAACTCGCGGCGGTCGAGCGAGGCCGTCCCGCCCTGGGGCAGGTCGGGGTGCGCGGCGACCACCCCGAGGTGGTCGAACTCGTCCCACCCCGCGTCGACGCGGACCGCGTCGGCGTCCGGCCCGGGAGCACCGGCGTCGGCGAGCCCGGCGAGCAGCCCCTCGACGGTCTCGCGCTGGCGCCGCAGGGTCCCGCGGACCACGGCCTCCGGGCGCACGCCCTGGGCCGCGAGGTGGGCGCCCAGCGCCCGGGCCTGCTCCCACCCGAGGTCCGAGAGGACGTCGTAGTCGTCGGCGCCGAAGGAGGCCTGACCGTGTCGCACCACCAGGACCAGGGTCACCCGCGCAGGCTAGCGGGCCCGCCGGTCACCGCCCGGACCCGGGAGCGACCTGCCAGGGTCGGTTTCATGAGACGCGTGTCGGTGGTGCTCCTGGTGGACGTCCGGGGCCGCCTGCTGCTGCAGGAGCGGGACGAGAACGCCCCGACGGCGCCCGATCAGTGGGGAATGGTCGGAGGGCAGGTCGAGGATGACGAGGACCCGGAGGCCGCGGCGTACCGCGAGCTGCTCGAGGAGACCGGCCTGAGGTGGAGCGACGGGCTGCGGTGCTGGCAGGAGACCTCGTGGGGCGGGCCCGACCGGGCCGTCACCCGGTACTTCCTGTGGACCGCGGCCACCAGCGTCACCGACGCCGACATCACGGTCGGCGAGGGTCGGCAGATCGTGTTCGTCGACCCGGTGGACATCGCGGACCTCGACCTGGCCGCCTCCGCGGCGCACTTCGTCCCGGCGTTCCTCGCCTCGGACGCCTACGCCGACGCGCTGCGCGCCTGACCGGCACCGACCGACCTACCCGGCCACGGCCCCCACCACCCGCGCCCGCACCAGCGGGTCGGCCCACGCACGGTGCTGGCGCACCAGCCGGGCCAGGGACCAGCCGAGCATCGGCACCGCGACCAGCAGCGGGACGTGCCAGCCCGGCAGCTGCGCCAGCAGCGAGAAGAGCACCCCGGTCAGGGTCGTGACGAGGGCGAGGCGGGCCGAGTAGCCGACCATCGCCAGCGGCGGGGCCGGGGTGGCCCGCGCCGAACGGAGGTCACCGGGGTACGGGTGGGCCGCCGACCACCGCATCGAGGCCCCCACGACCTGCACCACCACCACGGGCAGCGTCGCCGCGACCGCGGCGGCCTCGCCGGGGGTGGGCACGCCGGCGCGCGTCGCGGCCAGCGCGACGGTGGCCAGCGAGCCGACCAGCAGCAGCTCGGCCAGCACCAGGGCACGGGCGGTGAAGACGGTGCCCGGATCGACCGGCAGGCTCTCCCGCCACAGGGCGCCCCGCTCGTCGAGGCACCACGCGTTGACCCCGAAGAGCAGCGCCGCCCCCGAGGCGACCAGCCCGGGCAGGACCGTCACCGACTCCCACGGCAGGTCCCCCAGCACCGCGACCAGGCCCGGTCCGCCGGCCAGGACGAGCACCCCGCGCCGCGTCGGCACGGCGCGCCAGACCGAGGCGCGGTCCACGCGCAGCAGCGCGGCGAGGTCGCTGCGCGGAGCCGGGCGCGCCCGGTGGGTGCCGGTCTCGGCGCGCGCCTCGTCGACCGGCAGCCGCCGTGCTGCGACGTGGGCCGGCACGGCGCCGAGCGCCACGGCGACCAGGAGGGCGACCAGCAGCCCGGCCACGGTCAGCGCCCAGCGCAGCCCGGGCGGCGAGACCAGCCCGACCACCACCACGGTCGTCGGCGAGGCGTCCAGCAGCGGCAGCATCCGGTCGGTGACCACCAGCCCGGTGACGCCGAGGACCACCACCAGCCCCAGGCCCCGCACGAGCAGGACGCCGTACGGCCCGCGGCGCACCGCCTCCAGGCTCCACCCGACCGCCTGCGCGACCGCGGTCGCGGCGAGCAGCCAGAGCAGGACCACCACCTGGGCCGAGACCAGCAGCGGTCCCGGGCCGAGCGCGTAGGCCGTCGCCCCCAGGAGCAGCCACGCCTGCAGCAGCCAGGCGATGGTCAGCGGGGCCAGCAGCAGCGCGCCGAGGTGGTCGGTCGTGGGCCCGACGGGGTACGCCGCGGCGTGGTCGCGCGCGATCAGCTCCCTCCCGCCGCCGCCCGTGGCCGCGGCGAGCACGCCCAGCAGCAGGAACGAGGTCAGCCCGGTGCCGAGGAGCAGGAGCAGGTCGGTGGCGCGGCCGTCCGGGTCCCCGGCCCCGGGCATCCACGCCGGCAGCGTCGCGCTGCCCGCGGAGACGCCCAGCACGGCGACGAGTCCCCCGCGCAGCGTGCGGCGTGGCAGCGTCCCGACCCGGAACCGGACCAGGTGCCCGACGTCGACCAGCGAGCTGCGCGCCTCCCGGCGGGCCGCGTCAGTCCAGGAGGCTGCGGTACTCATGCGCGCCGTCCTCCCCGAGCATCCGGGCTGCGGGCAGCAGCGCCACCCGGGCCCCGGCGCGCAGCACCGCCACCTCGGTGCAGACCTCGACGGCCAGCTCGCGCAGGTGGGTGGAGACCAGCACGCAGGCGCCGCGGGCGCGGGCGTCGGCGACGACGTCGAAGGTGGCCTCGACCCCGATCGGGTCGACGCCGTCGAAGGGCTCGTCGAGCAGCAGCACCGACGGCTCGTGCACCGCGGCCAGCACCACCGAGAGCCGACGTCCCATGCCGTGGGAGAAGCCCGAGGTCACCCGGTGGGCGACGCCGCCGAGCTCGAAGCGCTCCAGCAGGTCGCGGGCGCGGTCCTCCCAGCCGGGTCCCAGCCGCCGCAGCCGGGCGGCGAGCTGGAGGTGCTCCCAGGGCGTCGCCCGCGGCACCAGACCGCCCACGTCGGGGCAGTAGCCGACCAGGCGCTGCACGGCCAGCCGCTCGCGCCGCACGTCGAGCCCACCCACCCGCACCTCGCCGGAGGTGGCCGGCACGACCCCGGCGAGCACCCGCATGGTGGTCGACTTGCCGGCCCCGTTGCGTCCCAGCAGCGCCGTGGCGCGACCGGCGGGCGCCGTCAGGCTGATCCCGCCGACGGCCTCGACGGCCCCGAAGCGGACGTGCAGGTCGTGCACCTCGACGGAGTCGTCCGCCGGGACCGGCACGGCACGGCCGGGGACGGGCCCGGAGGGGGCGGTGGGGAGGGGACCGGCGCTCACCGGCCCATCCTCGCCCGCCGCCCCGCCGCGCGTGGGCGTTTCCCCGGGTCCCGCGGGACCCGGGCAGCGGCCGCGTCAGGCCGGGAACGAACCGCCCGAGGCCGCCAGCTCGCGCAGCCACGGGGTGGGGCGGAAGCGGTCGCCGTACGCCTCGGCCAGCTCGTCGGCGCGTCGCACGAACGCGGCCAGCCCGATCTCGGCGGTGTCGTCGGCGGGGTCCTGGAAGCCGGTCATGTACTGCGCGGCGCCCCCGGTCGACGGCGGGAAGCCGATGCCCATGATCGAGCCGATGTTGGCGGCGGCCGCGGCGGTGACCACGCCCTCCTCGAAGCACCGCGCGGTCTCGAGCGCCTCGGCGAAGAGCATCCGCTGCTGCACGTCGACCAGCGGGACCTGCTGCTCGGCGACCGGGAACTCCTGCGCCAGGCCTGACCAGAGGCCGGTACGACGGCCGTCGGCGTAGTCGTAGAAGCCGGCGCCCTTCAGCCGCGAGGGCCGCTCGAGCTCGATCATCCGGCGGACCACGGCCTGGCCGGGGTGCTCGACGACCGCGCGGCCGTCGGCCTCGTGCGCGTCGCGGGTCGCCTTCTCGATCTTGGCCATCAGCTCCATGTTGAGCTCGTCGGAGAGCTGGAGCGTGCCGACGGGGTAGCCGGCCTGGGTGGCGGCGCGCTCGAGGCTGCGCGGGTGCACGCCCTCGGCCAGCATCGCCAGGCCCTCGGTGACCCTCGTGCCGATGACGCGCGAGGTGTAGAACCCGCGGCTGTCGTTCACCACGATCGGGGTCTTCCTGATCAGCTGCACCACGTCGTAGGCCTTGGCCAGCGCCTCGTCGGTGGTCTGCTCGCCGCGGATGATCTCGACCAGCGGCATCTTGTCGACCGGGGAGAAGAAGTGCAGCCCGATGAAGTCGGCCGGCCGGTCGACGCCCTCGGCGAGACCGGTGATCGGCAGCGTGGAGGTGTTCGAGCACAGCAGCGCGTCCGCGTCGACGTGCGGGGCGACCTCGGCGAAGACGGTGGCCTTCAGCGCGGGGTCCTCGAAGACGGCCTCGATCACCAGGTCGCAGCCCGCGAGGTCGGCGGGGTCCTCGGTGGCGGTGATCCGGTCGAGGAGGGCGGCCTTCTTCTCCTCCGTGGAGCGACCCCTGGCGATCGCCTTGTCCAGCAGGCCCGCGGAGTACGCCTTGCCCCGGTCGGCGTTGTCCTGCGCGACGTCCTTGAGCACGACCTCGAGCCCGGCGCGCGCGCAGGAGTAGGCGATCCCGGCGCCCATCATCCCGGCGCCGAGGACGCCGACCTTGGTCGGCCGCCACGGCGCGATGCCCTGCGGCCGAAGGGAGCCGGAGCTGATGGCCTGGAGGTCGAAGAAGAACGCCTGGATCATGTTCTTGGAGTTCTGGCCGGTGATCAGCGAGGTCAGGTACCGCGACTCGATCCGCGAGGCGGTGTCGAAGTCGACCTGGGCGCCCTCGACCGCCGCCGAGAGGATCGCGCGCTGGGCGGGGTAGACCGCGCCCTTGGTCTGCTGCCGCAGCAGCGCCGGGAAGGCCGGGAGGAGCTGCGCCAGCGCCGGGGTCCGGGGGGTGCCGCCGGGCATCCTGTAGCCCGTGACGTCCCAGGGGTTGGCGGCCTGGTCGGGGTGGGCGGCGATCCACGCCTTCGCCGCGGGCAGCAGCTCGTCGCGGGTGGGGACCAGCGCGTCGACCAGGCCCTTCTCGAGCGCCTGGGCCGGGGTGAAGCGGGCACCCTGGAGGAGGACGTCCATCAGCCCGGTCTGCAGGCCGAGCATGCGCACGACGCGGGTCACCCCACCACCGCCGGGCAGCAGCCCGAGGGTGGCCTCGGGCAGGCCGAGCTGGGTGGCGGGACGGTCCAGGGCGACCCGGTGGTTGCAGGCCAGCGCGATCTCGAGCCCGCCGCCGAGGGCGGCGCCGTTGATCGCGGCCACGACCGGGCGGGGGAAGGTCTCCAGGCGCCGCAGCGCCGCCTTGACGTCCTCGATCTCGGCGAACACGCGCGGCGCGTCGTCGCGCGTCGTGGTGACCATCTGCTTGAGGTCGCCACCGGCGAAGAAGGTCTTCTTCGCGCTGGCCACGACGACGCCGGTGATGCTGCCCGCGTCGGCGGCCAGCTCGTCGTGCAGCCGTCGGACCGCCGCGGCCATCGAGGCGCGGTACAGGTCGTTCATCGTGTTCGCGGACTGGTCGGGGTCGTCCAGGGTGAGCGTGACGATGCCGTCGGCGTCGCGCTCGTAGCGCACGGCGGTACGGGTCTGCTCGGTGGTGCTGGTGCTCACGGGGAGTCCTCCGGGGGTCTGCGGTGCGGGGCGCGGGTCTGCGGGGCGCGGGTCTGCGGGGTGCGGGTCGGCGGCGGGTCGGCGGTGCAGCGGGGGCGACCCCGCGGTCAGACGCGCTCGACGATGGTGGCGATGCCCATCCCGCCGCCGACGCACAGCGTCGCCAGGCCGCGGCGCAGGTCGCGCCGTTCGAGCTCGTCGACCAGGGTGCCGAGGATCATCGCGCCGGTGGCGCCGAGCGGGTGGCCCATCGCGATCGCGCCGCCGTTGACGTTGGTGATCTCGTGGGAGATGCCCAGGTCCTGCATGAACCGCATCGCCACGGCGGCGAAGGCCTCGTTGATCTCGAACAGGTCGATGTCGTCGACGTCGAGGCCGGCCTTGGCCAGCGCCTTGCGGGCCGCCGGGGCCGGTCCGGTGAGCATGATGGTCGGGTCGGCGCCGGAGACGGCCGCCGAGATGATCCGGGCCCGGGGGGTCAGCCCGAGGTCGGTGCCGACCTGCTCGGAGCCGACGGCCACGATCGCGGAGCCGTCGACGATGCCCGAGGAGTTCCCGGCGTGGTGGACGTGGTCGATCCGCTCCACCCAGTGGTACTTCTCCAGCGCCACGTCGTCGAAGCCGGCGTCCTTGCCGATCCCGGCGAAGGACGGCTTGAGCCCGGCGAGGCTCTCGGGGCTGGTGTCGGGGCGGACCATCTCGTCGTGCTCCAGCACGGTGATGCCGTTGCGGTCCGTGACCGGCACGACGGACCCGGCGAAGTAGCCGTTGGCCCAGGCCTTGGCGGCGCGGTGGTGCGACTCCGCGGCGTAGGCGTCCACGTCGTCGCGGGTCCAGCCGCCGAGGGTGGCGATCAGGTCGGCGCCGATGCCCTGCGGGACGAAGCCGGTCCTCAGCGCGGTGGCCGGGTCCATCGCCCAGGCACCGCCGTCGGAGCCCATCGGCACCCGGCTCATCGACTCGACGCCGCCGGCCAGGATGAGGTCCTCGAAGCCGCTGCGCACGCGCTGCGCGGCCTGGTTGACCGCCTCGAGCCCGGAGGCGCAGAAGCGGTTCAGCTGCACGCCCGCGACGGTGTCGGGGTAGCCGGCGGCCAGCGCCGCGGTCTTCGCGACGTCGCCGCCCTGGTCGCCGAGCGGGGAGACCACGCCGAGCACGACGTCGTCGACACGGGCCGGGTCGAGCCCCGGGTTGCGGCGACGTACCTCCTCGAGCAGGCCGACCGCGAGGTCGACGGGCTTGACCTCGTGCAGGCTGCCGACGGTCTTGCCCTTGCCGCGCGGCGTGCGGATGTGGTCGTACACGAATGCTTCAGCCATGACCGTCCCAGATGTCGAGTGCGCCGCGGGCCGGGTCCCCGACGACCGCGTACCCCGATTGTGACACCATCACTGTCATCGTGGTCAAGCAGGACGTGTGGCGTGGGTCACCGGGCGCCGCGGCGTCCCGGACCCGGAGGAGGTGCGGTCGGTGGAGAAGGACCTGCTGACCCTCGAGGAGCTGACCTCCCGGGTGGGGATGAGCGTGCGCACCGTGCGCTTCTACACCTCGCGCGGCCTGGTCCCGCCCCCGGTGCGGCGCGGGCGGTCGGGCTACTACGGCCGCGACCACCTGGCCCGGCTCGAGCTGGTCCAGGAGCTGCAGAGCCACGGGTTCACCCTCGCCGCGATCGAGCGGTACGTCGGGGGCATCCCCGCCGGCGCCAGCCCCGAGGACATCGCGCTGCGCCGGACGATGCTCGCGCCGTGGCAGGTCGACCTCCCGGTGACGATGTCGCGCGGCGACCTCGAGAGCCGGGCCGGCCGTCCGCTCGACGACGCCGACGTGGACACCCTCCAGGCCCTCGGCATCGTCCGCCCGGCCGGGCCGGCCGGGCCGGACGGGCCGGACGGGCCGGACGGGCCGGCGGGTCGGTACGAGGTGGCCGTCTCGCAGCTCTCGGTCGGGCTGGGCCTGCTCGACGTCGGCTTCCCGCTGGAGGCGGCGCGGGCGGCCGCGGCGGTCTACGCCGAGCACGGTCGCGCCGTGGCGCGCGAGCTGTACGAGGTCTTCCGCACCCGCGTCTGGCCGGTCTACCAGGAGTCCGGGGCGTCACCGGAGACCGTCCAGGACGTCGTGGAGCGGCTCAAGCCGCTGTCCATCAACGGGCTCGTGCACGCCTACGAGCTCGGGATGGACGAGACGAAACGGGCCGGCATCGCCGAGCGCGCCGCGCGCGCCGAGCGGCGTGAGCCGCCCGTACCGGGAGCCTGAGCCGGACCCGACCCACGTGGGCGAGGTGCGGACCGCCGCCGGCCCCTACTGTGAGGCCATGGCTGAACCTGTCTCCGTCCTGGTCACCGGCGCGACCGGCTTCGTCGGCGCGCGCCTGGTCCCGGCCCTGGTGGAACGGGGCTGCACCGTACGGGCCATGACGCGCCGCCCGGACGACTACGCCGGTCCGGGCGAGGCGGTCTACGGCGACGTCGCCGACGTGCCCAGCCTCGAGGCCGCGATGACCGGCGTCGACGTGGCGGTCTACCTCGTGCACTCCCTGGACGACAACGACTTCGAGCGCAAGGACGCCGACGCCGCACGCGCCTTCGGTCGCGCCGCGAAGGAGTCGGGGGTGCGCCAGATCGTGTACCTCGGCGGTCTCGGCGACGAGGACGGCGACCTCTCCGCGCACCTGCGCTCGCGCCGTGAGGTCGAGTCGCTCCTGGCCGAGGCGGGCGTGCCGGTGACGGTGCTGCGCGCGGCGATCGTGGTCGGCGCCGGGGGCATCTCCTGGGAGATCACCCGTCAGCTGGTCAAGAACCTGCCCGCGATGGTGGTCCCGAAGTGGGCGAAGACCAAGACGCAGCCGATCTCGATCGAGGACGTGGTGCGCTACCTGGCCGGCGTGGTCGACCGCGAGGCCGCGTTCGGCCAGACGTTCGACATCGGCGGCCCCGAGGTGCTCAGCTACCTGCAGATGCTCCAGGAGGCCGCCGAGGTGATGAACGGGCGCCGCCCGTTCGTGGTGACCGTGCCCGTGCTCACGCCGAAGCTGTCCTCGCACTGGATCGGCTTCGTCACCGACGTGGACGCCACGACCGGCAAGAACCTGATCGACTCGATGGCCACCGAGGTGGTCGTCACCGAGCAGCGCATCCGCGAGATCGTCCCCGGGGAGCCGGTCGCCTACCAGGAGGCCGTCCGCCGGGCGATCGCGGAGTCGGGCGCCCGCTGACCCTCCTCGTGCCGCGCCGACCGCGTGGTCGGCGGCCCGGCGGGACGGCTCAGGCGGTGCCGAAGATGTAGGGCAGCGTCACCAGCATGCTCAGCGACCACACGCAGTGCGTGATGATCGGAGCCAGGATGCCGCCCGAGGCCCGACGCTGGAGCCCCACGACCAGACCCAGCAGGATCGCGGCGAAGGCCAGCATCACGTTGCCGGTCGCGGCCGTGGCGATCACGTACGCCAGGGTCGACCACAGGATCGGGTGACGGGTGATCGCCGCGTACAACGCGCCGCGGAAGAACAGCTCCTCGGCGATGCCGTTGATCGCGGTGATCACGATCAGCAGGGGGAGCGCGCCCTCGTCGGCGTAGGAGATGACCTTCGCGACCTGGTCCGACAGCCACGGCACCTGCGCCACGACGAGCCCGCCGGCGACGAAGAAGAGCGCCAGGGCCGCGCCCAGCGCGAGCGGCGCGGTGATCGGCCGCTTGGTGGGCCCGGACAGGTCGGTGCCGATCGGGATGCGGCCGAGGTGCAGCGGCCCGGACGCGAACGCGCCGGCGAACCAGACCATCGCCACCGCCACCGAGGTGACGTAGAACTCCGTGCTGCCGGGCTCCATCCGGAGCAGGAACCCCAGCACGACCGCGCCCACCAGCACGAAGCCGGCCGTGATCAGCTGGCGGCGCCGGAGGTCCTCCTGGGTCTGGCGGTGGTCGCGCGGGACGACGTCCCACAACGCGCGCTGCAACCAGGCCTGCACGTGCATCACCCCTCGGGCTCGGCGGTACGGGACGGGGGCGGGGTGAGGTCCGCACGAGGGGCGGACCGTGCCCGCCCCTCGCCACGGCGGTGCTGCGTCAGTGCTTGTTGCTGCCGCCCGTGATGTTCTTCGCGGCGTCCTTGACCTTCTCCACGCCGTCCTTGAGGTTGGCCGACGCCTGGTCGCCCTTGCCCTCGGCCTCGAGGCGGTCGTTGCCGGTCGCCTTGCCGGTGCCCTCCTTGAGCTTGCCGCCGAGGTTCTCGCCCTTGTTCTCAGCCTTGTCGCCGATCGCCATGCTGGTCGCCTCCTTGGTGGCGCGGCCGGTGCCGCGCTCGATGTCGCCCACTGAACCACGCCGCCCGAGCGCCGCGCTCCCCCTCACGGAGAGGGGGCCCGGTCAGTCGCGCGCGAAGAGCGCGGCGAACCGGGCCAGCAGGCGGGTGGGCTCGGTGACGGTCGCGGTGCGTGCGGCCGCCTTGACCGCCTCGGCCGTGGCCGGCTCGAAGTAGCCGTGGTGGCGGTAGATCTCGATCCGGGTGCACAACGCCTCGACGTCGAGCTCGGGGTGGAACTGGGTGGCGTAGACCCGGGTGCCGATCCGGAACGCCTGGACCGGGCAGGCCGGCGAGGAGGCCAGCAGCACCGCACCGGCCGGCAGCGCCGAGACGGCCTCCTTGTGGCCGAGGAAGACGTCGAAGGACCCCGGCAGGTCGGCGGTCAGCGGGTCGGTGGACCCGGCGTCGGTGAGGGTGACGGTGACCGCCCCGATCGGCTCCGCGAAGGTGCGGTCCACCCGTCCCCCGCGCAGCCGGCCCAGCGTGCCGATGCCGTAGCAGGCGCCGAGGAAGGGGAAGTCCGCCGCGACCACCTGGGCGGCCAGGTCGGCCAGGCGCGCCTCGGCCCGGCGCTGGGCCGGGGACTTGAGGTCGTCGGGATCGCTGACGTTGTACGGGCCGCCGCCGAGCACGATGCCCGACCAGTCGTCGAGGTCGAGCGGGGGCAGCTCGTCGCGCTCGAGGCGGACCCGGCGCAGGTCGCGCTCGGCCAGACCGGTGAAGCGCAGGACGGCGTCGTACTCGCCGTCGGCGGCGAGGTCCTCGGCGCGGGTGCCGAGGAAGAGGAAGGGACGCACCGCGGCGCGCTCAGTCGGCCTGCACGGCCACGCCGCGCGCGAGGAGGCCGTCGACGTCGGTGACGCCCCAGGCCTCCAGGGCGGCACGGGTCTGGGCGCCGGGTCGGGCGGACGGCGGGGTGGACAGCGTCGCGGTCGTCCGGGAGAAGCGCGGCGCGGGGGCGGGCTGCACCCGGCCGTGGTGCTCGACGTAGGTGCCGCGGGCGGCGAGGTGCGGGTGCTCGTGCGCCTCGGTGATCCGCAGCACCGGGGCCACGCAGGCGTCGGTGCCCTCGAAGACCTCGGTCCACTCGGCCCGGGTGCGCGAGGCGAAGCGGGCGGTGATCAGGTCGCGCATCTCGTCGTACCGGTCGAGGTCGGCCTGGCCGGGGCTGACCTCGGCGATGCCGAGCAGGTCGAGGAAGGCGGCGAAGAACTGCGGCTCGAGCGCCCCGACGCTCATGTGCTCGCCGTCCGAGGTCCGGTAGAGGTCGTAGTAGGGCGCGCCGCCGTCGAGCAGGTTGGCCGCACGCTCCTCGCGGAAGGTGCCGGCCCCGACGAACGCGGCGGTCATCGCGTTGACGTGGGCGGTGCCGTCGACGATCGCGGCGTCCACGACCTGGCCCTTCCCGGACAGGCGCGCCTCGAGGAGGGCGGCGAGCACGCCGATCACGAGGTACGTCGACCCGCCGCCGAAGTCGCCGACGAGGTTGGTCGGGAAGTGCGGTCGGGCCGGGTCCTGGCCGAGCCCGAACAGCGCGCCGGACAGCGCGACGTAGTTGAGGTCGTGACCGGCGGCGGTGGCCAGCGGGCCGTCCTGCCCCCAGCCGGTCATCCGGCCGTAGACCAGGCGCGGGTTGCGGGCGTGGCAGTCGGCCGGGCCCAGCCCGAGCCGCTCGGTGACCCCGGGGCGCATGCCCTCGAGCAGCACGTCCGCGCCCGCGACGAGGTCCAGCACGGTGGCGACCGCCTCGGGCTGCTTCAGGTCCAGGGCCACGCTCGGCCGGCCACGGTTCAGCAGGTCGCCGGGCCCGCCCACCAGGAACGAGCCGCCGGGCCGCTCCACGCGGATCACGTCGGCGCCCAGGTCGGCGAGGATCATCGCGGCGTGCGGCCCGGGCCCGATCCCCGCGACCTCCACCACCTTGATCCCCCGCAGCGGTCCGGTGCCGCGCCCCAGCGCGTGCTCCTGCTGCTCGTGCTCCTGCTCGGTCATGGGCGGCATCCTGGCACGCGGGGCGCGCGGGGGCGGTGCGGCCGGCGCCGCGAAGTCCCCGGCCGGCCGGGGACTTCTGAACATGTCGGTCATGGCACGGGCCGACAAGCTCGAAACTCGCCCGACAAGCCCGGCCCGGACCGCCTCAGCCGGGCAGCACCCGCCGCAGGAACTGCCGGGTGCGCTCCTCGCGGGGCGCGACGAGGACCTGCTCGGGCGGGCCCTGCTCGAGGACCCGCCCCTGGTGCAGGAAGCAGACCGTGGTGGCGACCTCGCGGGCGAACGACATCTCGTGCGTGGCCAGCACCATCGTGGTGCCCTGCTCGGCCAGGCGGCGCACGATGGCCAGCACCTCCCCGACCAGCTCGGGGTCCAGCGCGGCGGTGATCTCGTCGAGCAGCAGCAGCCGCGGCTCGGTGCACAGGGCGCGTACGAGCGCCGCCCGCTGCTGCTGGCCACCCGAGAGCCGGTCGGGGTGCTGGTGGGCGTGCTCGGCCAGGCCGAACTCCTCCAGCAGGGCTCGGGCGCGCGCCTCGGCGTCGCGCCGGGGCACGCCGTGCACGCGTCGGGGCGCCAGGGTGCAGTTGTCGAGCACCGACAGGTGGGGGAAGAGGTTGTAGGACTGGAACACCGTGCCCATCCGCGAGCGCACCTCGCGCTGGTCGACCAGCGGGTCGGAGATCTCGCGGCCCTCCAGCAGGATCCTGCCGTCGTCGATGTCCTCGAGCAGGTTCACGCAGCGCAGCAGGGTCGACTTGCCCGACCCCGACGACCCGATCAGGCAGACCACGTCACCGGCGCCCACCCGCAGGTCGACGTCGTCGAGCACGAGCCGCGCGCCGTACGCCTTGCGCAGCCCCTGCACCTCGAGCAGGGCGCTCCCGGCCCCGCTCCCCGGCCCGCTCACCGGCCCGCTCACCGGCCCGCTCCCCGGCCCGCTCACCGCGCGCCCGCCCGCTCACGCTCGGCGTAGCGGCGCCCGAGGGCGTCGGTGACCCGGGCCAGCGGCACGGTCATCACGACGAAGAAGGCGGCGACCACGACGTACGGGGTGTAGTTGAAGTTGTAGTTGGCGTAGTCGCGGGCGCTGAACAGGGCGTCGAAGAGCGAGACCGAGGCGACCAGCGCGGTGTCCTTCTGGAGCGAGACGAAGTCGTTGAGCAGCGGCGGCACGACCCGGCGCACGGCCTGCGGCACCACCACGAACCGCATCGCCTGGCCCCGCGACAGCCCGAGCGCGTCGGCGCTGGCCAGCTGCGAGGGGTGCACCGACTCGATGCCGGAGCGGAAGACCTCCGCGACGTAGGCGCTGTAGGAGACCACCAGCGCCACCGTGGCCCAGAAGAAGATCGACGTCGGCACGCCCTGCAGCTGCAACGAGGGCATCCCGAAGACGAGCAGGAAGACCAGGACCAGGGTCGGGATGCCGCGCAGGACGTCGGTCCAGAGCACCGCGAGCGTCCGCAGGGGCAGCAGCACCGCCGCCCGGGTCTGGCGGGCCAGGGCGAGCCCGAGACCGAGCGCGAGGATCAGCGGCTCGGCGATCAGGAACATGGTCACGTTCAGCCAGAACCCGTCGAGGATCGCCGGGAGCGACTCCCGGGCGTGGTACGGGTCGAGGAACGCCCCCTGGACCGTCGACCACCCCGGGGAGCTGACCAGGCCCACGACCAGCCCGCCGAGGACCAGCAGCACGGCGGTGCCGGCGACCAGGACCGACCTCCACCGACGCCGCCGCCGCAGCTCGCGCCGCTCTCGCTCGCGCTCGCTCGGCACCCAGGTCGTGCCGGTGGCACCCGCGGTGGTCACGGCAGGGTCGGCACCTTCACCGAGTCCGAGAGCCACTGCTGCTCCAGGTCGGCCAGGGTGCCGTCCTCGGTCAGCGCGGCCAGGGCCTGGTCCACGCACGCCACGAGCGACGAGCCCTCCTCGAACAGCATCCCGAACTCCTCCTGCTCGCCGGTCTCGGGCTGGAACTGCCCCACGATCGTGGAGCCCCCGATCTCCACGGCGGAGATGTAGAACGCGGTCGGCAGGTCGGCCAGGATCGCGTCGACCTGGTCGTTCTGCAGCGCCTGCTTGGCGGCGTTGGTGTCGTCGAAGACCAGCGGCTCGGTCGTCGGCCGGACGACGTCGCGGATGGCGGTGAGCGAGGTGGTGCCCGTCTGCGCACCCAGGCGCAGGTCGGTCAGGTCGGCCAGCGAGGCCGCCTCGGCGCCGGCGGTGCCCTCGAGGGCCACCACGGCCTGCGCGGCCTGGTAGTAGCCGGCCGAGAAGTCGACGGCCTTCTCCCGCGCCGCGGTGATCGAGATCTGGTTGATGTCGAAGTCGAAGGTCTTGGGCCCCGGCGCGTAGGAGGAGTTGAAGCCGACCGTCACCCACTCCACCTCGTCCTCGGCGAAGCCGAGCTCGTCGGCCACCGCGTAGGCCACCGCCGACTCGTACCCCTCGCCGTTGGTCGGGTCGTCGTCGGCGAACCACGGCTCGAAGGCCGGGGAGTCGGTGCCCACCGTCAGGGTCCCGGGGGTCTGCAGGTCGAGCTGGTCGGGCGCGCACGCCTCGGCCGCCGGCGACGCGGCGCCGTCGCCGGCGTCCTCCGCGGCCTCCTCCTCCACCGGCGCGCAGGCGAGCGCGGCGACGAGCAGCGGGACGGTGACGAGGGAGACCCGGACGGGGCGGGCGGGGCGGGCGGGACGGCGCAGCGGCATGGCCGGATCGTAGGCCGGGCGGGGGCGTACCGGCACCTGCGTCCACGCGGGCGGGCGCGCGACGGGACCGGGTGGACGAGGGAGGCGGGCCGCACGCCCCACGCTTGCAACTCGTTGCATAGGTGCGGCACCATGCCGGCATGGCCCTCGAGCACGTGCTGCTGGTCGCGCTGCGCGAGCAGCCCGGCTCCGGCCTCGAGCTCACCCGCCGGTTCGAGCGGTCCCTGGGGTACTTCTGGCACGCCACGCACCAGCAGATCTACCGCGTGCTGGCGCGGATGCAGACCGACGGCTGGGTCGCGGTCGAGACCGTGGTGCAGACCGGGCGCCCCGACAAGCGCACGTTCTCGGTCACCCCCGCCGGCGAGGACGCCCTCGCCGCCTGGCTGGCCGCACCGACCCCGATGGAGACCTTCCGCAGCGAGGTCGCCGTCAAGCTGCGCGGGGCGTCGTACGGCGACCGCGCCGCGGTGCTCGACCTCGCGCGGCACCAGCTGGTCGAGCACACCGCCCGGCTGACGCACTACGAGCAGCTGGCCGAGCGCGACTACCCGGACCCCGCCGCCCTCGTCGGACCCGACCTCGACCGGCACCTCGTGCTGCGCGGCGGGATCGGCCTGGAGCGGTTCTGGGTCACCTGGCTCACCGAGTACCTGGAGGCACACGCATGACCGACCACCCCGCGAGCCCGACCGCCCCGGCCAGCAGCCCGTACCCCCACCTGCTCGCGCCGATCACGCTCGGCGGGGACGGCAGCGTCGGCGGCCTCGGCGGCCTGCGGCTGCGCAACCGCGTGGTGATGGGCTCGATGCACACCGGTCTCGAGGACCGCGTGCGCGACCTGCCCCGGCTGGCGGCCTACGTCGCGGAGCGGGCCCGCGGGGGCGTCGGGCTGATCGTCACCGGCGGCTACGCCCCCGACAAGCGCGGCTGGCTCAAGCCGTTGGCCTCCGAGCTGACCACCCGGCTGCAGGCGATGCGGCACCGCGAGGTGACCGGCGCGGTGCACGAGCACGGCGGGGCGATCGCGCTGCAGGTGCTGCACGCCGGGCGGTACGGGTACCACCCGCTCAGCGTCTCGGCCTCGCGCCGCAAGTCCCCGATCACGCCCTTCCGGCCCAGCGCGCTCTCCTCGCGCGGCGTCGACCGGACCGCGACCCACTTCGCGCGGACCGCCGCGCTGGCCGTCAAGGCCGGCTACGACGCGGTCGAGGTGATGGGCTCCGAGGGCTACCTGATCAACCAGTTCCTGGCCCCGCGCACCAACGACCGCACCGACGCCTGGGGCGGCAGCGCCGAGAAGCGGATGCGCTTCCCGCTGGAGGTGGTGCGGCGCACCCGCGAGCTCGTCGGCGGCGACCTGCCGGTCGTGTACCGGATCTCCCTGCTCGACCTGGTCGAGGGCGGCCAGACCTGGGAGGAGGTGCTCGAGCTCGCCCAGCGCCTGGTCGGCGCGGGCGTCACCGTGCTGAACACCGGCATCGGCTGGCACGAGGCGCGGGTGCCCACGATCATCACCCAGGTGCCGCCGGGGGCCTGGCGCGACGCCACCGCGCGGCTCCGCGGCGACCTGCACGCCTCGGGCCACGTGGTCCCGGTCTGCGCCTCCAACCGGATCAACACCCCCGAGATGGCCGAGGAGGTGCTGGCCACCGGCCAGGCCGACCTGGTCTCGATGGCCCGCCCGCTGCTGGCCGACCCCGCGTTCGTGGCCAAGGCCGCCGCCGGTCGCGCGGACGAGATCAACACCTGCATCGCCTGCAACCAGGCCTGCCTCGACCACGTCTTCGTCAACCGCACGGCCTCCTGCCTGGTCAACCCGCGCGCCTGCCGCGAGACCACGCTCGTGCTCTCCCCGACCCGCTCCCGCGCCCGCGTCGCGGTGGTCGGCGCCGGGCCGGCCGGGCTGGCCACGGCCGTCTCCGCCGCCGAGCGCGGGCTCGCGGTGACCCTCCTGGAGCAGCGCCCGGAGATCGGGGGGCAGTTCCGCTACGCGATGGCGGTGCCCGGCAAGGAGGACTTCGCGCACACGCTGCGCCACTACGCGCGTCGCCTCGAGGTGCTCGGTGTCGACGTGCGGCTGTCCACCGTGGCGACCGTCGCCGACCTGCGCGGCTTCGACGAGGTCGTCGTCGCCACCGGCGTCGAGCCGCGGGTGCCCGCGCTCGAGGGCGTCGACCACCCCAGCGTGGTGACCTACGCGCAGGTCCTGTCCGGCGAGGTCGTCCCCGGCGCCCGGGTGGCGGTGGTCGGGGCCGGTGGGATCGGCGTCGACACCAGCCACTTCCTGGCCCACGGCCCGACCGAGACGCTCCAGGCCTGGAAGGACCACTGGGGCGTCGGCGACCCGAGCCGGCAACCCCGGCGGCCTGACCGCGCGCACGCCCCGCACGCCGGCCCGGCAGGTGACGCTGCTCCAGCGCCGGACCACCACGATCGGCCGCGACCTCGGCAAGACGTCGGGCTGGGCGCACCGCGCGGTGCTGAAGCAGTCGGGCGTCGAGCAGGTCCGCGGCGTCACCTACTCCCACGTCGACGACGCCGGTCTGCACGTGGTCGTGGACGGCGTCGAGCGCGTCCTGGCGGTCGACCACGTCGTGCTGTGCGCCGGCCAGGAGTCCGTGCGCGGCCTGTACGACGCGCTGGCCGCCCTGCCCGAGGCGGGTCGGCCCCGCCTGCACCTGGTCGGCGGGGCCGACCTCGCCGCGGAGCTGGACGCGAAGCGGGCCATCGAGCAGGGCACCCGCGTCGCGGCCGGGCTCGGCGACCACCTCGCCGGGCGCCCCGCGACCGGCACCCGCGTCGGCGCCCCCGCGTAGCGTCACCGACGTGAGCGACCTGGTCCGCGACCTCCCCGACGACGTCCTGCGCGACGCCCTGCCCCTCAAGTGGGGCTCGGTGCCGCCCGGCACCCTGCCGGCGTTCGTCGCCGAGATGGACTACGAGCTCGCCGCACCGGTGGCCGACGCGGTCGCCGCGGCCGTGCGCCGGGGCACCGCGGGGTACGCGCCGTTCGGCGACCTCGGCGTCGGCGAGGCCTTCGCCGGGTGGTCCCTGCGACACTGGGACCACGACGTCGACCCGGACGCCTGCGTGGTCACCGGCGACGTGATCGCCGGGATCCGCCTGGTGCTGGAGACGGTGTGCCCGCCGGGGCCGGTCGTGGTCCCGCTGCCCTGCTACCCGCCGTTCCTCGACATCGTCGCGCTGGCCGGGCGGGAGGCCGTCACCGTCACCACCGACCCCGACGCGCCCGACCAGGACGCGACCGCGCTCGACCTGGTGGCCGTCGAGGAGGCGTTCGCGGCCGGCGCCCGCACCCTGCTGCTGTGCAACCCGCACAACCCGCTGGGCCGGGTGCCCCGCCTCGCCGAGCTCGAGGCGCTGCGCGACCTGGCCGAGCGCTTCGGGGTACGCGTGGTCAGCGACGAGATCCACGGCCCGCTCGTCCTGCCGGGGCTGCCGGCCGGCGTGCGGTTCACGCCGTACGCCGCGGTCGACCCGCGGGCGGTGTGCGTGACCAGCGCGTCGAAGACCTTCAACACCGCCGGGCTGCACTGCGCCCTCGTGGTGGCGCCGGACCCGGCCGACCGTGCCGTGCTGCGCGGGGTGCCGCTGCCGCAGAACCACGCCTACTCCCCGCTCGGGATGATCGCGGCCCGGGTGGCCTGGAGCGAGGGCGACGCCTGGCGGGCGGCCCTGGTGGCCCGGCTCGGCCGCCAGCGCGACCTGCTCGACACGCTGCTCGCCACCCACCTGCCCCGCGCCCGGGCACGCCGCCTGGAGGCGACCTACCTGCCGTGGGTCGACCTGCGCGCCTACGGCCACGACGACCCGGCGGCGGTCGCCGCGGACCACCGGGTGGCGCCCGCGGCGGGGCACGCGTACCAGCCCGGCCTGGTCGGCCACGTGCGCCTGAACGTCGCCACCAGCCCGGGCCGGCTGACCACGATGGTCGAGCGGCTCGCCGCCGCCGTCGGCTGACCCCGCGGCGCGCCGGGCAGCGGTCGCCCCCCGCGAGGGGTACCGGGCGACCACCCGGACCACGCACGCTGGACGCATGAGGATCTCCGTCATCGGGTGCGGCTACCTGGGTGCCACCCACGCCGCGTGCCTGGCCGAGCTGGGCCACGACGTGCTCGGGGTCGAGACCGACGCGAGGCAGCGCGACCTGCTGTCCGCCGGCGAGCTCCCCTTCCACGAGCCGGGCCTGGACACGCTGCTGGCCACGCACGTGGCGTCCGGCCGGCTCCGGTTCACCGGCTCGCTCGCCGACGCCGCCGCCCACGCCGAGCTGCACTTCCTGTGCGTCGGCACCCCCCAGCGCAGCGACGGCCGCGGCGCCGACCTGGCCCAGGTCGACGGGGCGGTCGACGCGCTGGCGGTCCACCTGGACCGGCCGTCGCTCGTCGTCGGCAAGTCCACGGTCCCGGTCGGCACGGCCGCCCGCCTGGCGCGCCGGGTCGCCCGGCTCGCTCCCGCCGGCGCCGAGGCCGAGCTGGTGTGGAACCCCGAGTTCCTGCGCGAGGGGCACGCCGTCGAGGACACGCTGCGCCCGGACCGCGTCGTGATCGGCCTCGACACCGAGCGCCCCGAGGGCGTGGGTCTCGGCGGCAAGGTGCTGCGCGAGCTCTACGCGCCGCTGGAGGACGCCGGGGTTCCGGTGCTGGTCACCGACCTGCCGACCGCGGAGCTGGTCAAGGTCTCCGCGAACGCCTTCCTGGCCACCAAGGTCTCGTTCGTCAACGCCGTCGCCGAGGTCTGCGACGCCGCCGGTGCCGACGTGGTCGCGCTGACCGAGGCGCTGGGCCACGACGTACGGATCGGCAGCCGCTTCCTCTCACCCGGGATCGGGTTCGGCGGCGGGTGCCTTCCCAAGGACGTCCGTGCCTTCGGCCACCGCGCCGGCGAGCTCGGCGTGGACAGCATGGCCGACCTGCTCGGGGTCGTCGACGACGTCAACCTGCGCCAGCGCACCCGCACGGTCGAGGCCGCCACCGCGATGCTCGGCGGCTCGGTCCGCCGCGCCCGGATCGGGGTGTGGGGGGCGGCGTTCAAGCCCGGCAGCGACGACGTGCGCGACTCCCCCGCGCTGGCCGTCGCCTCGGCGCTGCAGGCCGGCGGTGCCTCGGTCGCCGTGTACGACCCGGCCGCCCGCGAGACCGCCCGCCGCCGGGCCCCGGAGCTGGACCACGTCGGCTCGGCCCTGGAGGCCGCCCGCGACGCCGACCTGCTGCTGCACCTGACCGAGTGGCCGGAGTTCGCGGCCGCGGACCCCGTCGCGGTCGGCGCCGCCGTACGCCGCCCGCTGCTCCTGGACGGCCGCACCACCCTCGACCCCGCCCCGTGGCGGGCCGCCGGCTGGACCGTCCGCGGGCTCGGGCGCCGCTGAGCGGGCCGGTCGGGCCTGCTTGACGGGCAGGTCTGGAACTTGTCGGCCCTTGCAAAGGCCGACATGCTCAGAAGTCCCCGGCCGGCCGGGGACTTCCGACGCCGGCCACGAGCCGGCCCGGGCGCCTACCCCGCGTGCCGCGGCTGCGCGGCGATCAGCGCGGCGTACCGGTCGAAGGAGGCGGTGGGGGTGCGTCGGCCGGTGGCCCGGTCGACGTGGACGAACCCGTACCGGTGGGTGTGGCCGGCGGTCCACTCGAAGCCGTCGAGCAGGCCCCGGGCGTGGTAGCCGCGGACGTCGACGCCGCGGCGCACCGCCTCGGCGACCGCCTGCAGGTGCGCGCGGTGGTAGTCGTCGCGCGCCTCGTCGTGCACCACCCCGTCGGCGTCCGGCTCGGCGTCCACCGCGCAGCCGACCTCGGTGACCACGATCGGCGGGAGGGCCGCGCGGAACCGGGCGCGCAGGACCACCAGCCACTCCCGGAGCGCGTCGGGCACCACCGCCCGGCCGTCGTCGGTGGTGGGGTGCCCCATCGGTTCCAGGACCTGCCAGGGCGAGGGCGCGTCCTCGGGGGCGGCCGCCACGCGCAGCGGTCCGTCGTAGTTCACCCCGTAGAAGTCCAGCGGCTGCCGGATGACGGCCAGGTCGCCCGGGGACACGAGGTCCTCCATCAGCGGGGCCAGGTCGGCCGGGTAGCGGCCCAGCAGCATCGGCTCCAGGTAGAACCCGTTCCACACCGAGTCGAAGAGCTTGGTCGCCCCGACGTCGGCGGCGTCCTCGCTGGCCGGCCACATCGGCGCGTGGTGGTTGGCGCAGCCGACCTCGCGGGCACCGGCCGCGCGCAGCGCGATGGTGGCGTGGCCGTGCCCGAGCAGCAGGTGGTGCGCGGCCCACAGCGCGTCGAAGTAGAGCGCGCGCCCCGGGGCGTACACCCCGTTGCCGTAGCCCAGCACGCTCATCACCGCGGGCTCGTAGACCGGGATCCAGGCCGCGACCCGGTCCGCCAGCCGTTCGGCGACCACCGAGGCGTGGTCGGCGAACCGCCGGACCGTCTCGGGGTTGAGCCACCCGCCGTCGTCCTCGAGACCCTGCGGCAGGTCGTGGTGGTGCAGCACCGCGACCGGGGACACGCCGGCCTCCAGCACCCGGTCGACCAGCCGGTCGTAGAAGTCCAGGCCCCGGGGCTCGACCGGTCCGCGCCCGTCCGGCTGCACCCGGGTCCACGACACCGAGAACCGGTAGTCGTCGACGCCGAGGCGTCCGAGCAGCGCCGCGTCCTCCTCGACGTGGTGGAAGTGGTCGGCGGCGACGTCCCCGGTGGTGGCGTCCGCGACCACCCCGGGCACCTGGGCGAAGGTGTCCCAGACCGACCGGCCGCGACCGTCGACGTCGGAGGCGCCCTCCACCTGGTACGCCGAGCTGGTCACGCCGAAGCGGAACCCCGGGGGCAGCACGGGGAGCCCCGCGCCCGGCGGGGTGACCTGGCCGGACCTTGGAGCAGACACGGGCACAATGATGCCCGTGACTGTGCAGATCCGACGGGGAATGGCTCGTTTCACCAGCCGGGACGCGGGACGGCTGACCCGGCACGCGCTCTCCTTCGGCCCGCACTACGACCCCGAGCGGCTGCGTCTGGGCCCGATGGTCTGCCACGACGACCACGTCCTGGGCGGCGGACGCGGCTTCGGCACCCACCGCCACGAGGACCTCGAGGTCGTCACCTGGGTCGTCGAGGGCGCCCTGGACCACGTCGACTCCCTCGGCACCGAGCGGCGGCTGACCCCCGGGTCGGCGGCCCTGCTCTCGGCCGGCTCCGGCGTGGAGCACGCGGAGACGGCGGCGCCCGGCACGCCGACCCGGTTCGTCCAGGCCTGGCTGGTGCCCGACGAGGCCGGGCGACCACCGGCGTACGCCGCGACCACGCCGGCACCGAAGGACCTCGACGGCCGAACGGCGCTGCTGGCCGCCGGGCCCGGCGTCGCCGGCGGCGAGCTGGCCCCCCTCCGGCTGGGCACCACCGGCGCCGCTCTCCAGGTGGTCCGGCTGGAGGCCGGCCAGGAGCTGGCGCTCGGACCGGACACCTCGCCGCCGGGAGCCCTGCGGCACGTCTTCGTGGTCACCGGCGCCCTGCTCCGCTTCAGCCTCGCCGAGCCGCTGTCCGCCGGGGACACCCTCGTCGTCGACGGCCCCGAGGCCGCGTCGGCCGCCACCGTGGTCGCCGCGGTGGCCACCGAGCTGATGGTCTGGACGTTCGCCTGACCCTCCCCACCGGCGGCCCGGTCGTGGCACTCTCGCAGGACCGTCAGCCACCGACCGGAGGAGATCACCGATGCGCAGCAGCCTGTTCGAGCAGGGCCACCAGGAGGTCCAGGCCACCGAGCGCTTCACCCAGCAGAACCCGCAGATGCTGCGCGTCGCGCTCGGCGAGGACGTGCTGGCCGTCAAGGGCTCCATGGTCGCCTTCCAGGGCCAGGTCTCCTTCGCCCACGAGGGTGCCGGCAGCGCGATGAAGCTGCTGAAGAAGATGGTCACCGCCGAGGACAACCCGCTGATGCGGGTCAGCGGGCGGGGGGAGGTCTTCTTCGCCCACGAGGCCGGGTACCTGTTCCAGGTCGAGCTGACCGGGGACGGGCTCAGCGTCAACGGCCGCAACCTGCTGGCCTTCGACGCCGGGCTCGCGTGGGACATCAACCGCACCAAGGGCGCCGGGATCATGGCGGGCGGGCTGTTCAACACCACGCTGAGCGGCCACGGCACGGTGGCGCTGTGCACCGTGGGGCAGCCGGTGCTGCTGGACTGCCGCCAGCAGCCGACCTTCGTCGACGTCCAGGCGTGCGTGGCCTGGTCGGCCAACCTGGTCCCGCAGGTGGTCAACAGCATGAAGATGAGCTCGCTGATCCGCGGTGGCTCCGGGGAGGCCTTCCAGTACGCCTTCCACGGCGACGGCTTCGTCGTCGTCCAGCCCTACGAGTGGAAGCCGCCGTCGACGCAGACCTCCTCGAGCTGATTCCGCTCGAGCCGGCCGGGCCCCGATGAGGACGGGCCTCGACCGCGGTCGGTCAGGACAGGCACACTGACGACCAGCGGAGGCACCCTCGATGAGCCTGACCCAGGAGAACCCGATGACCGAGATCGAGACCGGCAGGACCGGCACCGAGCTCGACGACTTCGACGCGCTGACCCAGCGGTACGGCCGCGAGCTGCTCGCCCACTGCTACCGGATGAGCGGCTCGGCCCACGAGGCCGAGGACCTCGTGCAGGAGACCCTGCTCCGGGCGTGGCGGTCCTCCGCGGGGTTCGAGGGACGCAGCTCGGTGCGGACCTGGCTGTACCGCATCGCCACCAACGTCTGCCTGACCAACCTCGAGGGTCGGCCCCGCCGCCCGCTGCCCACCGGGCTGGGCGCCCCCGGCTCCCGGGCCGCGGACGAGCTGGCGCCCGACGCGGAGATCCCCTGGCTCGAGCCGATCCCCGACGCCGCGGTCACGGTGGCCGAGCGGGACACCATCCGGCTCGCGTTCGTGGCCGCGCTCCAGCACCTGCCGGCGCGCCAGCGCGCCGTGCTGATCCTGCGCGACGTCCTGCGGTGGAGCGCGGCCGAGGTCGCCGAGGCGCTCGACACCACGAGCACCGCGGTCAACTCCGCGCTGCAGCGCGCCCACGCCACGATGGCCGACCGCGGGCTCACCGAGGACACCGTCACCGACGACCTCACCGCGGAGCAGGAGGTGCTGCTGTCCCGCTACGTCGAGGCGTTCTGGCGCAAGGACATCGACCGGATCGTCTCGCTGCTGACCGCCGAGGCGGTCTGGGAGATGCCGCCGTTCGTCGGCTGGTACTCCGGCTCGACGACGATCGGCGAGCTCATCGACACCCAGTGCCCCGGCGGCTCCCGGGACATGCCGATGCTGCGCACCACCGCCAACGGCCAGCCGGCGTTCGGGCTGTACATGCGCGGTCCCGGCGGCGGGTTCACGCCGTTCCAGCTGCAGGTGCTGACCCTCGAGGGCGACCGGGTGGCCCACGTCGGCGCGTTCTTCGACCCGGACCTGTTCGCCCGCTTCGGACTGCCCGACCACCTGCCGGCCGACCACGCCCCGGTCTGATGACCCCGACGCCCCCGGGCGTCGAGCTGCTCGGGGAGGCGGTGGGCTACGCCCGGTCGGTGCTGGCCGTGGTGCCCCCCGACGACCTCGCGCTCCCGACGCCGTGCAGCGCGATGGTGCCTGGCCGACCTGCTGGCGCACCTCGACGACGCCCTCGACGCCTTCACCGAGGCGGCCGGCGGCCGGGTGTGGCTGAGCCCGGCCAGCCCCGCGCTGCTCGTCCGCCCGGTCGCCACCACCGACGACCTCGTGGAGAAGACCCGGCAGCTGATGGAGGCCTGGCGCCGGCCCGCCGCCGTGGTCGAGGTCGGCGGGGCCGCCGTGCCCGCGACGACCGTCGTCCTGACGGCCGCGCTCGAGATCGCCGTCCACGGCAACGACGTGGCCCGTTCCGTACGACGCCCGCCCGACCCTCGCCTGCGTCGCCTGCCGGGCCACCTGGCCCGGGGGCTGGTGGCTGCCGCCGACGCGCTCGCCCCCGCCGAGGACCGCGCCGGTCGCTTCGGCCCGCCCCTCGTCCCGCCGCCCGGCGCCGGCGCCTCCGCCCGGCTGCTGGCCCACCTCGGGCGCGCGGCCGTCCCGGACTGAACCGGGCCGACCGGATTCGTCGTCCTGCCACGCGCGCGCCGCGGGGACCCTAGGGTCCGGGAGTGTTCTCCCCCCACGCCGCGCCCCCCGCGCCCCCCGCGCCCCCCGCGCCCCCCGCACCTCTCCGGACCCCGGCCGCCACGACCCACCCGAGGCCCCACGCGGCCGCCGCACCGACGCGTGCCGCCCTGCCGGCGACCGCCCGGCTGCGGCTCGCTCAGGACGCGCTGCGCGCAGGTCGCGTACGGGACGCGCGGGCGGCCCTCGACCAGCTCGTCGGGCTGCCCGACCCCGCGGTCGCGGCCGCGGCCCGGGCCGGGCTGGTCGACGCCCTGCTGGCCCAGGGCGAGCTGGGCACCGCGGCATCCGTGCTCGACGGCGTGGACCTGCGCCCGGGACACCCCGACGACCCCAGGGACGCCGACGGCGACGTCGCGCGAGCCCACCACCTGCACGCGGCCGGGGAGCTCGCGGCCGCGCAGGGAGAGGCCGCCGCGGCGGTCGACCTCCTGCACGCGGCCGGCGCCCTGGCCGACCGTGCCCGCGCCGGTCACGCAGGTGCCGGCCACGGCGAGGGACCGCCGTGGCGGGTCGCCGCCGCGCTGGCACTCGTGCGGCTCGGCCGGCGCGACGAGGCGGTCCTGCTGGCCGACGACCACCTCGCGCTCGCGACGGCCGCCGGGTCGCCCCACGGCACCGCCCACGCGCTGCGCGTGCTCGCCGTCCTCGACACCACCGGGTGCCGGCAGTCCTACCTGCTGCAGGCCCGGCGCGCCCTGGACGGCGTCCCTGCGCAGCGCCTCGCCGCCCAGGTCGACGCCGACCTGGCCGGCCTGCTGCTGCTCGGCGTCGGCGGACCTGCCGACCTCGCAGCCGAGGAGGAGGCCCGCGGACTGCTCCGGTCGGTGGAGCGCTACGCCCTGGCCGAGGGCCTGTGGCCGCTGCTGGGTCGCGCCCGACGACTGTTGGACGACCCGGGCACCCCCGCGCGGTGGCCGCACCTGGAGCTGCTCACGGCCGCCGAGCGCCGCATCGTCGAACCGGCCGCACGGGGCGCGAAGAACCGCGAGATCGCCGCCGCCGCGGGCCTCTCGGTCAAGGCCGTCGAGTGGCACCTCTCCCGCGCCTACCGCAAGCTCGGCGTGACCTCGCGCCGCGCCCTGGTCGACGTGGTGGGCCACCCGTCGCTGTAACGCTGTGCTACTTCATCTACCGCCCCGTCGCGACGCCGCCCCAGATGGAGTAACACAGCGTTACAGCTGCGGCGCCGAGGACCTCCACGCGCGTCCCGGTCAGCCCCCGGACGTCGGTCAGTCCGCGGCGGGCACGGGCAGCGCGACGTACGTCGTCTCGAGGTACTCCTCGATCCCCTCGAACCCGCCCTCCCGGCCGAAGCCGGAGGCCTTCATGCCGCCGAAGGGCGCGGCGGCGTTGGAGACCAGGCCGGTGTTCAGGCCGACCATCCCGAACGCGAGGCCCTCCGCCACCCGGATGCTGCGGGCCAGGTCGCGGGTGAAGACGTAGGACGAGAGGCCGTACTCGGTGTCGTTGGCCCTGGCCACGGCCTCCGACTCGGTCTCGAAGGTCGTGATCGGCGCGACCGGGCCGAAGATCTCCTCGCGGTTGATCCGCGAGGAGGCCGCGACGTCGACCAGCACCGTGGGCTCGACGAAGTGACCGGCGCCCTCCAGGGCGGTGCCTCCGGTGAGCAGCCGCGCGCCGTCGGCGACCGCCTCCTCGACCAGGCCGGTCACCGACTCCACGGCCTTGGCGTCGATCAGCGGGCCGACGTCGACGCCGTCGTCCTGCCCGCGCCCGACGGTCAGCGCGCCCATCCGCTCGGCCAGCCGGGCGCCGAACGCCTCGGCGACCGAGGAGTGCACCAGGAACCGGTTGGCCGAGGTGCAGGCCTCGCCCATGTTGCGCATCTTGGCGACCATCGCCCCGTCGACGGCGGCGTCGAGGTCGGCGTCCTCGAAGACCAGGAAGGGCGCGTTGCCGCCGAGCTCCATGCTGACCCGCTGCAGCCCGGGGGCGGACTGCTCGACGAGCGTGCGTCCGACGGCGGTGGAGCCGGTGAAGCTGACCTTGCGCAGCCGGTCGTCGGCCTGGAGCGTGGTGGACAGCGCGGCGTCGCGGGTCGTCGGCACCACGTTCAGCACCCCGTCGGGGAGGCCCGCCTCGGCCAGGACCCCCGCCAGCACCAGCATCGTCAGCGGGGTCTGCGAGGCCGGCTTCAGCACCATCGTGCAGCCGGCCGCGACGGCCGGGGCGATCTTGCGGGTGCCCATGGCCAGCGGGAAGTTCCACGGCGTGATGAACAGGCACGGCCCGACCGGCTTCTTCATGGTCAGGATCCGGCTGCCACCGGCCGGGGCCTGCATCCACAGCCCGTGGATGCGCACCGCCTCCTCGGCGAACCAGCGGAAGAACTCCGCGCCGTACGCCACCTCGCCCTTCGCCTCCGCGACCGGCTTGCCCATCTCCAGGCTCATCAGCGCCGCCACCTGGTCGGCGCGCTCCATCAACAGCTCGAAGGCCCCGCGCAGCACCTCACCGCGCTCGCGCGGGGGCGTGGCCGCCCACCCGGCCTGCGCGGCCACCGCGGCGTCCAGCGCGGCCGTGGCGTCCTGCGCGGTGCCGTCGGCGACGTCGCAGAGCACCGCGCCGTCGGCGGGATCGGTCACCTCCAGACGGGCACCGTCCGACGACGGCCGCCACCGGCCGCCGACGAGGAGCTCACGGTGGTCGGCGGGCAGCAGCTCGAGGGCGTCGACGTGACTCATGGGCGCCACTGTGGCACGCGAACCGCCCCGCCGGACCGGCCCCGAGGGTGAACACGACGGTCCTTGCGGCTCCTCGCGCGACGCGTATAGTCGAGGTGTCGGCTTCGGAGGGAGCATCTGGAGACGACCGGGAGCCCCTCGCCGACCCCATGCGGCGAGGGGTTCCCTTCTCCTCCCGCCCTCGGTCAGCCGGCCGTGCGCAGGAACGTCTCCAGCAGCGGACCCGCCGTGGACGACCCGGAGGGTCCCTCGGCGACCAGGACCGCGACGGCCAGGTCGCCCCGCGCGGCCACCATCCAGGCGCGGGTCCGCAGCGCGCCGGCCTGCTCGAACTCCGCCGTGCCGGTCTTGGCGATCACCGGCGGGGCGGGGAGGTCGGCCAGCGCCGACCCGCTCCCGGCGGTGACCACCGCCCGGAGCATCCCGCGGAGCTGCTCGGCCTCGGTGGCGCTCAGCGGCTGGGCGTCGCCCGCGGTGTCGTCCACCTCGAGGTCGGGCAGCAGCCGCGGCGTCACCCGGGCGCCCTGCTGCACCGACCCGATCACCGCCGCCATCGCCATCGGCGAGGCCAGCACCTCGCCCTGCCCGATCATCGTGGCCGCGCGCGCGGTCTCGGACCCTGGACTGCCGACCTGTCCGAAGTAGGCCGGGAAGCCCAGGTCGCGGTCCACCCCGAGGCCCAGGGCCGCAGCCGCCGCGGCGACCCCGTCGGCGCCGGCGCGGTCGCGCTCGGCGATCATCGCGGTGTTGCACGACTGCGCCACCGCGGTGCGCAGCGGCACCTCGCCCAGCGACCCGCTCGGGTAGTCGTCGTAGTTCTCGAAGGCGCGTCCGTCGACGGTCACGGTCGGCGTGCACGGCACCGAGGAGTCCGGGGTCAGGCCGCCGCGGAGCAGGGCCAGGGCGGAGACGATCTTGAAGGTCGACCCGGGGGCGTACTGGCCGTAGGTGGCCACGTTCAGCCCGTCCGCCCCGGGCCCGCTCGCGGCGGCGAGCACCGCCCCGTCGCTCGGGCGCAGGGCCACCAGGGCGCTGGCCGGCCCGACGTCGGCGAGGACGTCCTCGGCCAGCAGCTGCAGGTCCGCGTCGAGCGTGGTGCGCAGCGGCTCGCCGTCCTGGTCGGGCACCCGCACCAGGCGCCGCTCCCGCCCGTCGGACGCCACGGCGTTCAGCACCGCTCCGTCGGTGCCGCGCAGCAGGTCGTCGTAGCGCGCCTGGAGCCCGGACAGCCCGGCGACGTCCCCGGGCGAGTACGACCCGGGGTCGTCCTCCACCATCTCGGCGGTCACCTCGCCCACGGTGCCGAGGATCGGCGCGGCGAAGTCCCGGGTGGGGGCCAGCGGCAGGCGGTCGGAGACCAGGCGCGCGCCCGGGATGTCCTCCACCCCGACGCTGACGTCCGGCGGGACCTCCTCGGTGCGCAGCACGACCGCCTCGACGTACGCCGCCTCGCCCGCGTCCTCGACCCGCTCGGCGAACGGCCCCGGCGCCACGTCGACCAGCCTCGCCAGGGCGTCGGCCGACGCCCCCGCCCGACCGGCGCGGACCTGGGTCCGGTCGATGCCCACCCGGGTCACCAGCCGTTCGGTCACCAGCGCCTCGTCGTCGGCGCCGAGGACCTCCCCCCGCCGGGCGGCGACCGGGGTCAGCACCAGCGTGGTGGCCTCGCGCAGGGTCGGCTCGACCACCGTCCTGCTCCACTGCAGCTGCCAGGCCCCGGGGGCGTCCGCCTCCGCGACCGGGAGCCGCATCGGGACGGTGGTGGTGTAGGTCCAGGGCTCCCCGGCGACGTCCCAGGACCAGTCCAGGGTCGCCGCGGCCGTCTCCTCCTCCGGGACCGGCTCGTCCTCGGTCTCGGCCAGGCCGGAGAGCGTGACGGTGGGGGTCAGCCCCCCGAGTCCCTCGGTGATGGCGGCCCAGTCCGCGGCGACGTCCTCCGGGTCGGACTCGACGAAGGCGAGGCCGGCCAGCTCCCCGTCCTCGACCCCGCCGTCGAGCGCGGCCGCCAGGGCCAGGGCCGGCTCCTGCGGGTCCGGGGTCTCGGTCCCACCGCCCGAGCAGCCGGCCAGGACGACCGGCAGCAGCAGGACCGCCGTCGCGAACGGGCGTGCCCGGACGGGCGGGGCGTGGGGCGCGGCGGACGGGGGCTGCTCCGAGCATGGCGCCAGTGTGACCCATCCCCGCGGTCGCCGGCCCCCGCCGGCGGGGCTGCCTACCCGGGCGGCCAGGTCCCCAGGGGTGACCTGACCCCGTCCCGGGCGCTACTACGGTCGAACCATGAGCACCGAGAAGATCTACTACACGACCCCTGGCATGTCCGAGGACGACGCCCGCACCCTCGTGGGCCTGCTGCAGGATCGTCTCCACGCCATGAACGACCTGCACCTGACGCTGAAGCACGTGCACTGGAACGTGGTCGGCCCCCACTTCATCGCCGTCCACGAGATGATCGACCCCCACGTCGACGAGGTGCGTGCCTTCGCCGACGACCTCGCCGAGCGGATCGCGACCCTCGGCGGGTCGCCCAAGGGCACGCCCGGCTCGATCGTGTCCGAGCGCCAGTGGGAGGAGTACTCCCTGCGTCGCGACGTCACCCAGGCCCACCTCGGCGCCCTCGACGTCGTCTACCACGGCGTGCTGACGAGCCACCGCGAGGCCATCACGACCGCCGGTGAGCTCGACCCGATCACCGAGGACATGCTGATCGGCCAGGTCGACAAGCTGGAGCTGTTCCACTGGTTCGTGCGCGCCCACCTCGAGAACGCCGGCGGCCACCTGTCCACCGAGGGCGCCACCAGCGAGACCGAGGCCGCCTCGCAGGCCGGCAACGCCTGACCGCACAACCCCGTCCTACGACCAGACCCGCCACGCGATGCGCGTGGCGGGTCTCGTCATGTCCGTCTCCCCGGGGTCGTCGAGGAGGCCGGGTCGGTCAGTCGCGCTGGCCGCGGTACGGCGGCTTGCCGCCCCGGGCCGGTCCGCCGCTGCGGTTCATCGCGGGGCCCTTGTCGCGCTGGAGCTCGATCAGCTTGCCGCTGATCCGGGTCGAGGCCAGGGCGTCGAGCGTGGACTGCGGCAGGTCGGCCGGCAGCTCGAGCAGCGAGAAGTCGGGGCGGATCGAGATCGCGCCGAAGTCGCTGCGCTGCAGGCCGCCCTCGTTGGCGATGGCGCCCACGATCTGGCGGGGCTCGACCTTGTGGCGCTTGCCGACCGAGATCCGGTACTGCGCCAGCGCCGCGCCGTCGCCGCGGCGGGGGCCGCGGTCGTTGCTGCGCGCCGGCCGGTCGGAGCGCTCGCCGCGGTCGGACCGGGGCTCGCGCTCGGTGCGCGCCGGGCGTACGGGCTCGGGGTCCAGCAGCAGCGGCGTGCCGCCCTGGGCGGCGATGGCCAGCGCGGCCGCGACGTCGGCCTCCGGCACGTCGTGGTTGCGGACGTAGTGGGCCACGACGTCGCGGAAGAACGGCAGGTCCGTGGAGCTCAGCGCCTCGGTGATCTGCTCGTCGAAGCGGTTCAGGCGCGTGGTGTTGACGTCCTCCACCGACGGCAGGCTCATCTGCGTGAGCGGCTGCCGGGTGGCCTTCTCGATGTGCTTGAGCAGGTAGCGCTCGCGCGGGGTGACGAAGGAGACCGCCACACCGCTGCGCCCGGCGCGGCCGGTGCGTCCGATGCGGTGGACGTAGGACTCGGTGTCGGTGGGGATGTCGTAGTTCACGACGTGGCTGATCCGCTCGACGTCCAGGCCGCGGGCGGCGACGTCGGTGGCGACCAGGATGTCGAGCTTGCCGGACTTGAGCTGGTTGACCGTCCGCTCGCGCTGCACCTGCGCCACGTCGCCGTTGATGGCCATCGCGGAGAACCCGCGCGCGCGCAGCTTCTCGGCGAGCGTCTCGGTCTCGTTCTTGGTGCGGACGAAGACGATCATCCCCTCGAAGTTCTCGACCTCGAGGATCCGGGTGAGGGCGTCCACCTTCTGCGGGTAGCTGCAGATCAGGTAGCGCTGCGTCGTGTTGGCCGAGGTGGTCGTCTTGTTCTTGACGGTGATCTCGACCGGGTCGCTGAGGTACTTGCTCGACAGCGCGCGGATCTGGCGCGGCATCGTGGCCGAGAACAGTGCCACCTGCTTGGTGTCGGGCGTGTCGGCCAGGATGGTCTCCACGTCCTCCGCGAAGCCCATGTTCAGCATCTCGTCGGCCTCGTCGAGCACCAGGAAGCGCAGCTCGGAGAGGTCCAGCGTGCCCTTCTCCAGGTGGTCCATGATCCGGCCGGGGGTGCCGACGACCACGTGGACGCCCCGGCGCAGCGCCGAGAGCTGCACCCCGTAGGCCTGCCCGCCGTAGACCGGGAGGACCCGCACGCCCTTGATCCGCGCGGCGTACTTCTCGAACGCCTCGCAGACCTGGAGCGCCAGCTCGCGGGTCGGGGCCAGCACGAGCGCCTGGGGGGTCTTCTGCTTGACGTCGAGGCGGTCCAGGATCGGCAGCGCGAAGGCGGCCGTCTTGCCCGTGCCGGTCTGGGCCAGCCCGACCAGGTCGCGCCCCTCGAGCAGCGGCGGGATGGTCCGCGCCTGGATGGTCGACGGGCTCTCGTATCCGACGTCGGCCACCGCGGCGAGGGTTGCCTCGCCGAGACCGAGGTCGGCGAAGGTCGTGGTCTGGGTCTCCGCGACGTCCGCGCTCTGCTCACTCACCCGACGACGATAGTCGGTCCGGGGCACTGGCGTCGTTTCGGCGACCCGTGCGACCTGCGTCACGGTGCTCGGCGCGTAGCCGTCAGACCGGCAGGCAGTCCGGCTCGAACTTCTCGCGGGCCGGGCCGTCGGTGCGCAGGGCGTTGACCACGATCTGCTGGGTGACCGGGTCGTTGGGCGCCTGGTCGTGCTCGATCTGGTCGCCGGGGCACTTGTTCTGGAGCACCACGTTGGTCACCCGCCGGCGCGGGCCGTCGAGGAACTGCGACCGGTACGGGGTGACCACCTCGTCGTTCTTCGTGGTGATCACGGTGTAGTCCGGGCCCGGGACGGTGTCTCCACCGCGGTTCAGGCGCTCGAGGAACCGCGAGCCGGCGGCCTGCTGCTCGCACGCCTTGCAGGGCGAGCCGCCGCGCGCCTCCATCGACATCGTGGTGCCGTGGTTGGAGGGGGCGATGCCGACCAGGTCGTCGACCCGGGGGGCGCCGGAGAGGAACTTCAGGTAGTAGCGCGGCATCATCCCGCCCTGGCTGTGCCCGACGAGGTCGACCTGGCGGGCGCCGGTGGCCCCACGGACCCTGCCGACGAAGCGCTCGAGCTCGCGGGCCGACTTCCCGATCGGACCGGTCGCGCGGTTGCCGTAGTTGAACGCGAAGACGCAGTACCCCCGGTCGGCCAGGTAGGGCGACATCGTCGCCCAGTTCTTCTCCATCGTCTCGAACGTGCCGTTGACCAGCACGACCGGCTGCGGGTGCCGACGGTCGGGGCGGCAGTCGAAGTCGTTCGCGCCGGGCGGCGGGACGTCCCCGGGCGCCGCCTGACCTGCGGAGGACGCGGCGCCGGCGGACCCGGCGGACCCGGCGGCCCCGCTGGCGCTGGCGGACCCGGCGGGCAGGCCCGCGGCGAGACCGCCGGCGACGGCGGCGCAGACGAGGGCGGCGAGGTGTCGGCGCAGTGTGGTCACGGTCACATCATGCCCGCGTGGGCGGGACGCGCGACACCTGCGGGGGTGACGTCAGTCCAGCTCGACGGTGAGCCCGTCGGTCGAGTCGTCGAAGCACAGGTGCGCCTGCGCCCGCAGCGCGTCCGGCAGCGGCGTCTCGTAGCTCCAGGCGGCGTCGGCCAGCGGGCCGACGTCCCAGTAGGTGGCCTCTCCCTTGTACGGGCAGAGCGTCCGCCGGCCCGAGCCGGACGAGATCGCGCCGGGACGCACGTCCGCCGGCGGGACGTAGACCTTGACCGGCAGGCCCGTCTCGAAGACCAGGACGGGGTGCGCGGTGTCGGCGACCACCTCCCCGTCGCGGCGGACCACCGCCCGGCGTGAGCTGACGTGGGCGTCGACGCGGTGGTACGGGTCGCGCAGGTGGCCGACCACCCGGTCGTCCTCGACGAACCAGGCGTCGACCCGGCGGGAGTCCAGGGCGGCGAGCCCGGCCAGCCAGGACGCCGACGCCAGCGGGTCGGGGTAGCGCCACTGCAGGTCGTCCACCGTCGCGGCGTCGACCTGCAGGCTGCGGTAGGCCGCGTCGCCCTTGAACGGACAGTGGGTCGACGTGGTCGAGTCGCGCCAGACCCCGTCGGCGAAGTCGTCCTCCGGTGCGTAGACCACCGGCAGGAGCCCGGACTCGTGCAGGAGGTGGGCGCGCACGGTGTCGAGCACCACCACGTCGCCGACCAGCGCCCGGATCCGGCGCTGGTCGGGCTGGAGGACGAGCCGGTGCGCCGGGGCCTCGGCGAGGCTGAAGTTCAGCCGCGCGGTGGAGGAGGAGCCCGCGGCGAGCGGACCGGAGCCGAGTGTCAGGGCCATCCGGCCAGGCTACCCAGCGCCCCGACGCGACCCCGCGGCCTCGGCGCCGGGGGACCGTGTCGCCGAACAGACCCGGGGCGTGTGAGGCTGCCACCGTGACCTGGAGCCCCGAACGTCGGCTCGCGGCACTCCTGCTGGCGGTGGCCACCGGGACCAACGTGCCCACGCCGCTGCTCCTGGTCTACCGCGACCGGTTGTCGATGACCGACACGTCGCTCACCGCGCTCTTCGGCGTGTACGCCCTCGGCCTGATGCTCGCGCTCGCGTTCGCGGGCCGGGTCGCCGACCAGGTCGGACGCCGTCGGGTGGTCCTGCCGGGGGCGCTCTTCGCAGCCCTGGCCTCGTTGCTGTTCGTCCTCGCCGCGGGCAGCGAGCCCCTGCTCTACCTCGTCCGGTTCTTCCAGGGCGCCGCCTCCGGAACGGTGTTCAGCGTCGGCAGCGCCTGGCTGGTGGAGACGGCCTCACGGCGCGGGAGCGTCACCGGTCCGCGCGCGGCCGCGATGGCGATGACGGGGGGCTTCGCGATCGGGCCCGCGTACGCCGGCCTGATCGGGCAGTGGGGACCGTGGCCGCTGGTCCTGCCGTACCTGCTGCACGTGGTCGTGCTGGTGGCCGCGCTCGGGGTCTCCTGGACGGTCGCCGAGTCGCTGGTCCGGCACCCGACGACCCCGGGCGCGCCCTCGACCGGCGCGCTCCGCGACGGCTCGCGGCGTACCGCGTTGCTGGTGGTCGCGCCGCTCGCGGTGTGCGTCTACGCCTTCCCGGCGAGCACGATCGCTGCCGTGCCGGTCCTCGTCGGGTTCCCGGTCGCACCGGTGGCGGTCACCGGGCTGATGGCCGGCCTCGCCCTCGGCGCCGGGACCCTCGCCGCTCCTCTCCAGGGTCGTCTCGGACCGCGCACCGCCCCGGTCGCCGCCGTCTGCGGGGTGGTCGGCTTCGGCGCCACGGCGGTGGCCGCGGCCCTGCCGGCGCTCCCGCTGCTGGCCGTCCCGGCCTCCGCCGTGCTCGGGGCCGGGGGCGGCCTCGCGCTCGCCAGCGGCATCGCGCGACTGCCCGCCCTGGCCAGCCCGGGGCGGTTGGGCACCGTGTCCGCGGGCTTCTACGCCACCGCCTACCTCGGCTTCGGGTTCCCCCTGATGATCACCACGCTCGCCGGACAGGTCCCGGTCGCTGCCGTGCTGGCGGTCCTCGCCGCGCTGTGCGCGGTCCTGGCGGTCCAGCAGGGCCGCGCCCGGCTGTGCTGACCTGACCTGACCTGACCGGCGCCGCCGGGGCCGGGCTCGTCCTGTCGTTCACCTGTGCGGGGTGGACGGCCGTGCTAGTTTAGGTGAACAGCAGGTGAACAGGAGGCGGCTCATGCACGACACCAACGAAGACCCGGCACTCGTCATGCGGTGGACGCTGGAGACCGACGCGTCCGGACGCACCCGTCCCGTGGCGCACTGGGCCCCCGCCTCCCTGGTCGTGACGGCGTCCCACCCGACGATCGTCGAGGCCGCCTGACCGAGCCTGCTCCCGCAGCGGGGTCGTCCCCGCTCCGGGGCCGCTGCGCACCCCCGTCCACGCCGGTGTGCCGGGCCACGTCGGCCCGCGTTCCTTGCCCTCGCTCCGCGTCGGTGGCATCGTGCCAGGTCAGCAGACCTCCGGGGGGAGCACCATGGGCCACCGACCAGGACACGCGGCCGAGACGTTCTACGTCGTGGGCGAGGGGGTGGTCGCCACCCAGGCCGGTGGTCGCCGGGGCGACGTGCCCGACCCGCTCGACTCGCTCGCCGACGACGACCCGCTCCCCGAGGCCGACCCCGCCCGGGCACCGACCTCCGCCGAGGTCCCCTCGTTCCGGTTCAGCCGGGTCGGCCCACGCGGCCGGCCCCTCCCCGCGGGCCTGACCCGCACCATCGCCCGGGAGATGACCTCGGGCCGCGGCGGCCCGCCCGGCCAGGTGCCGGCCGGGTACACCTACCTCGGCCAGTTCGTCGACCACGACCTCACCATGGACGTCACCGACGTGATGCTCGGCGACGACGTGTCCCCCGCCGACCTGCTGCAGGCGCGGTCGCCCACGCTCGACCTCGACTCCGTCTACGGGGCGGGTCCTGCGAGCGAGGGCTCCGCGGTCCTCTACGAGGAGGACGGGGTGCACCTGCGGGTCGGCACCTCGCGCGGGGTCGACGACCTCCCCGACCTGCCCGGGCACGACCTGCCCCGCCGCTCCGGAGGACCGTTGGCCGGGCGGCGTACGGCGGTGGTCGCCGACCCGCGCAACGACGAGAACCTCGCGGTCGCGCAGACCCACCTGGCCTTCCTGCACCTGCACAACGCCGTCGTCGACCGGCGGACCGACCCCCCCGCGGTCGGGGACGTCCGCGGTGCCGGGCCGGTGCGCCTGTTCCGACGCGCGCGTCGCGAGGTGACGCTGCACTACCAGTGGCTGCTGCGGCACGACTACCTCCCGCGCATCTGCGACCCGGCCGTGGTGGACGACGTGTGGCTCGCCGGGAGGAAGCTGGTCGAGCCGGACGCGGGGCCGCTGGACGTGCCGACCATGCCGGTGGAGTTCGCGGCGGCGGCGTTCCGGCTGGGGCACTCGATGGTCCGCGGGGACTACAGCTGGAACGCCCGCTTCCCCGGGCGGGCCGGCTCGCTGGACCTGCTGTTCACCTTCTCGGGCGGCGGCGGCGACCTCGGCGGGGACACCACGCTGATCAGCAGCTGGGTGGCGGACTGGCGCCGGCTCTACGACTTCGAGGCGGCGGGCCGCCCCCGGCTGGCCCCTCCCGGGAGGCTGAACCGCGCGATGCGGATCGACACCCGCCTCACCGACCCGCTCGCCCTGATCCCGCCGAGCACCTTCGGCGGGGACGACGACGTCGCGCCGATCAACCGCAACCTGGCCTTCCGCAACCTCGTCCGGGCCGCCATGCTGCACCTCGCCACCGGCCAGGGGATGCTCACGCGCCTGGCCGAGGTCGGGGTCACGGTGACCCCGCTGACCCGCGACCAGCTGCTGCGCGGCGACGGCGGGACCGACCTGTCCTCCCTGGAGCCCCGGGAGCAGGACCTGCTCGTGGAGCGCACGCCGTTGTGGTTCTACGTGCTGCGCGAGGCCGAGGTCAACGGGGGCGTGATGACCGGGGTCGGTGCCCGCCTGGTCGTCGAGACGTTCCACCGCGCGGTGCAGGGCAGCCGTACGTCGCTGCTGGCCGCTCCCGGGTTCGTCCCGACGCTGGGGCCGCGGCCGGGCACCTTCGAGATGACCGACCTGCTGCAGGCCGCCTTCGGCGGACGGGTCCGCGACCTCGCCCCCGTGGGGTAGCTCCGTGGGGCAGCGGGATCGGCCGCCTACAGCTCGACGGTGGAGACGACGTCGGTGCGCGACGGCGCGGCCGGGCTGGAGGAGAACCCGAAGGAGGTCGCCGGGCTGACGTCGGCGAGGGAGCCCAGCGCGACGTCCTCCCACGAGCCCGCGAGGGCGTGCACGCGGTGGTGGTCGGTGGCGCCGTACCACTCGCGTCGGGCCTCCGGCCCCTGCCCGGTCCGCCCCCGCGTCCGCACCCCGCGCTGCAGCAGCCGCGCCGCGGGATCCGTGACCAGCGTCCAGGCCGGGGCCACCGCGAGCGGACGTGGCACCGCGCGCAGCGCCCAGCCGGTGGGGGTGCGCCGCCCCACGCCGACCGAGAGCCGCAGCGAGGTCGAGGCGAAGGTCAGCCAGGACGGCACGGCCACGCACTCGACCGGCTCGACCCGCACCTCGTCGAAGGAGTACGTCGACGCGACCAGGTCGGCGACGTCCTGGCGCGGGGCCAGCAGGACGCGGCGCCCGTCGGCGGTCTGCACCATCGCGTCGGCGAAGGCCCCGAGCGGCGAGCGGCGCCAGTGGCCGACGACCACGCGGACGCCCGACGTGCTGCCCACGCCGGTGATCGTGCCGGTGAAGGCCAGGCGTCGGGTACGGGGCTCGGGCTGCGCGGGTCGCTGCGTGGTCACGGACGCTCTCCTGGGGCTGCGGGCGCGGACGCGCCGCGGGCCATTCTGGGTCAGCCGCGCGAGAGGCGCAGCATCTCCTCGCGAGGCACGACCTTGACCCGCTCGCGGCCGGCGGCCTCGCCCAGGCCGAGCTCGTGGGCGTCCAGGCGTGCCCAGCCCTCCCAGTCGGTGGCCTCGACGCCGCGCTCGGCGAGGAGCACCAGCAGGTCGTCGTCGGCGGTGGGGGCGGGGAGCTTGTCGAGGTCCGCGAGCAGGTTCGTCACGGTCTCGTTGGCGTCCGACTTGGTGTGCCCGATCAGGCCGACCGGGCCGCGCTTGACCCAGCCGGTCGTGTACACCCCGGGCAGCGCGAACCCGTCCTCGTCGATCACGCGGCCGCCGTCGTTGGGCAGCACCCCGCGCGACTCGTCGAACGGCAGGCCCGGCAGGGCCGAGGAGCGGTAGCCGACCGCGCGGTAGACCGCCTGCACGGGGTGCTCCACGAACTCACCGGTGCCGCGGGCCTGGCCGGTGCCGTCCATCTCGGTCTTCTCGGTGCGGATGCCGACCACGTGACCGTCCTCGCCGAGCACCTCGACCGGGTTCTGGCACATGTGGATGTGGATGCGGTGCGGCGCACCGGTGGGCTCGGCCTCGAGGTACTTCAGGAGGGTGTCGACGACCAGGCGGGTGCCCTTGTTGCTGCTGATCCGCGACTGGCCGTCGTCGTCGATCTGGAAGCCCTCCTCCTCGACGAGCACGTCGATGCTCGGGGAGTGGGCGAGCTCGCGCAGCTCCATCGGGGAGAACTTGATCTCGGCCGGGCCGCGGCGGGCGAAGACGTGGACGTCGGTGGCGCGGTTGGCCTTCAGGCCCTGGTAGACGTTGTCGGCCACCTCGGTGGTCAGCTGCTCGTCGGCCGGCTTGGCGAGCATCCGGGCCACGTCGAGGGCGACGTTGCCGGCACCGACGACCGCGACCTGCTCCGCGTCGAGGGGCCAGCTGGTCGGGACGTCGGGGTGCCCGGCGTACCAGCTGACGAAGTCGGCGGCGCCGTGGCTGCCCTCGAGGTCGACCCCGGGGACGTCCAGGGGGCGGTCGGACATGGCGCCGGTGGAGAAGATCACGGCGTCGTAGATCGCGCTCAGGTCCTCGAGCGTCACGTCGGTGCCGTAGTCGACGTTGCCGAGGAAGCGGATGCCGTCGCGGTCGAGCACCCGGCGCAGCGCCTTGATGATCTCCTTGATCCGCGGGTGGTCGGGCGCGACGCCGTAGCGGACCAGGCCGTACGGCGCGGGGAGCCGCTCGATGACGTCGACCTGGGCCTCGGGGTGCTCCTTGGTCAGGATGTCGGCGGCGTAGATCCCGGCGGGCCCGGCGCCGATCACGGCGACGCGGATGTTCCTCACGACTGGCTCACTCCTGGGGGGTCGGTGCACGGCGGTCCGGCAGGTACAACCCTGAGGCGCGCCACGTGCTTCCGGTAGCGGGGGGTGAGTTGTGACACCACAGGTTGATCCTGTGACCAGGGTACGGCTCAGCCTGTGGCCGGGGCGGGGCCGGGCGGGGGGCGGGGCGGGGTCAGCGCCCGAGGTGCCCGGTGCTGCGGCGGCGTCGGCCCCGGACCACCAGCACGACCACGACGACCAGCACGACGAGCCCCACCGGCACCCTGGTGAGCACCGCCAGCGCCCCGACCAGGGCGAGGACGAGCAGCCACGGCCCGGGCCCGGACCCCGGCCGACCGGGCCACCCGCCGCGGGAGGCCGGCGCCGGGGGCGGGCTGGGCCGGAACCCGACGACCGGCAGGTCGTGGAAGAGCAGGTCGAGGTCGGCGCGGGTGCGCGCGGACCAGGCCGCGTCCAGGCGGTCGGCGTGCTCCGTGCGGGAGAGCCGGCCGTGGGCGTAGTGCTCGCCGAGCGCGGCGGCGGCCGCCTCCCGCTCCTGGTCGCCGACCCGCAGCCGCGAGGGGTGCGGCGGCCGGTCGGCCGGTGACGTCATCGCGGGCCACCCGCCTCGCCGGTGCGCTGCTCGGTGGGGTCGGCGTCCGGCTGCTCGCCGTCGGCGAGGATGCCGTACAGCTGGCGGCGGGTCTCGACGAGGACGGCCGCGGCGGCGGTCTTCTGCGCCTCCGAGCCGCTGGTGACGATCTGCCACACGGCGCTCATCACCTGTCCGATCTCGGGCTTGAGGTCGCGCCAGGACGCCCCGCTGCCGTCGGCCGCCGCGAGGTCGTCCGCCGCGCCGGCGCCGGGCTGCGTACGCCGGAAGGGGACCCAGACCGAGGCCAGCTCGGCGGCGTGCTCGGCGACGTAGGCCTCCCCGGCGGCCGTGAGCCGCAGGCTCTTGCGGCCGAGGGTCTCGTCGGTGAGGAGCAGGCCCTCGTCCTCGAGCTGGCTGATCGTCGGGTAGACCGAGCCGGGGCTGGGGCGCCACGCCTCGTCGCTGCGCTCGGCGATCTGCTGGATCACCTGGTAGCCGTTGACCGGCTCGCCGCGCTCGGCGGCGGCGCGGACGACGTCGAGGATGGCTGAGCGGACGTCCCCGCGCCGGGCGCGCTGCGGCTTCTGGTCCGGGCCCTGGCCCATCCCGAAGAGGCCGGCCAGCCACGGCGGCGGTCCGCCGGCCGGTCCGCCACCGGGCCCGTGCGGCCCGCCCGCCGTACGCCGCTGCTGGGCGCCCCACACGGCGTCGATGTGGCGGGCCCACTGGCCCGGGAATCCCTGGTTCATGTCTGCTCCTCCGGCTGGGTGCCACGCTGGCGCGTGCGGTCACGACATTCGGTGAGTCAGTCGCGATATATCGTGAGCGTACGCCGACTGTCGGGGCGGGACAAGCCAAAGTCCCCGGCCGGCCGGGGACTTTCGAACATGTCCGGCATTGCAAAGGCCGACAAGTTCAGGAGTCCCCGGCCGACCGGGGACTCCTGGGGCCAGTGGGACGGACCGCTAGCGCGCGAGCCACTCCGCGTACGCGTCGAAGGTGTAGGGGCGGCCGAGGAAGTCGGCGACGAGGTCGGCGGCGTCCTTGGCGCCGCCCGGGGCGAGGACGCGGTCGCGGTACCGGGCGGCGACGACCGGGTCGGCCATCGAGCCCGCGTCGAAGGCGGAGAACAGGTCCTTGGCGATCACCAGCGACCACATGTAGGTGTAGTAGGCCGAGGAGTAGCCGCCGAGGTGGCCGAAGCCGGCGAAGAAGTGGGTGCCCTCGACGTAGGGGAACGGCGAGTACGCCTCCTGGAGCTCGCGCATCCGGGCGGTCAGGTCCGCCGGACGGTCCTGGTGGAACCAGTAGGAGACCGCGGCGTAGAACATCTGGGTGCGCGCGTGGTAGCCCTTGCCGAAGTCGTCGCCGGCCCGCATCCGCGCGACCAGGTCGGCCGGGATCGGCTCCCCCGAGGCGTCGGTGGCGAAGGTGCGCAGCACGTCGGCGTCCCAGGCCCACTCCTCCAGCATCTGGCTGGGCGCCTCCACGAAGTCCCACTCGGTGGCGACGCCGGCGAAGCGCGTCCAGCGGCCGCGGCCGCCGAGCACGTGGTGGACCAGGTGGCCGAACTCGTGGAACAGGGTGACCACGTGGTCGTGCTCCATCAGCCCGCGCGAGAAGTTGCAGACCAGCACGCCCTCGGGCAGCTGCCGGCCGGCGACGCCGTCGGCGAGGGTGAACTGGGCGGCGTGCTTGTACTTGCCCTGGCGCGGGTGCAGGTCGAGGTAGATGCGGCCGAACGGCTCGGTGACGTCGTCCCCGCCGTCGGGCGTGGTCGCGTCGTAGACGTCGTAGCAGGTGACGTCCTCGGCCCACACCGGCGCGGACGGCACGTGCTCGTAGCGCAGCCCGAACAGCCGGCCGGTCACGTCGAGCAGGCCCTGGCGGACCTTGGCGAAGTCGAAGTAGGTGCGCACCTGCTGGGCGTCGACCTGGAGCTGCTCGCGGCGCACGACCTCCTCGTAGTACGACGCGTCGGGCTGGGCGACGACCTCGGCCCCGGGGTTGTCCTCGCGGTAGCGCGCCAGCAGCACCGCGAGGTCGCGGCGCATCGGCTCCTCGGCGGCCTCGGCGATCCGGTCGATGAAGGCCGGGATGGCGGCGCCGTCGCCGATCATCTTGACCGCGGCGTCGTACGACGCCCAGCCGTCGAAGCCGACCAGGGTGGCCAGCTCGTGGCGCAGGGCGAAGAGCTCCTGCAGCAGCGTCTCGTTGGCCGGCCAGCCGCGGCTCAGCGACGCCCGGGTCATCTCGGCGCGGACGCCCGCGTCGTGGGCGAACATCCGCACCGGCACCGCGTCGGGGTAGTCGGTGGTGACGCTGACCAGGCCGTCGGCGCCCGCCGGGTGCTCCTCCCGCCAGTCCTCGGGCAGCCCGGCCAGCCGGTCGGGGGTCACCCGCACCGTCCGGACGTCGTCGCGGATCGTCTTGCCGAAGGCCTGGTCCAGCTCGGTCAGCCGCTCGTTGATCACGGTGATCCGCTCCCGGGTCGCGTCGTCCTGGTCGACCCCGGCCCGGCGGAAGTCGTCCAGGGTCCGGCTCAGGAGCCGGGACGCCTGCGGGTCGAGCCGGGAGCCGTCGAGACCGGCGAAGAGGTCGTACAGCTCGCGGTCGAGGCCGAGCCGGGTCAGCATCCGCATCACCTCCTGCTCGGCCTGCTCGGCCGCCTCGCGCACCCCTTCGAGCGGGTGCACGTTGCTCAGCAGCGACCCCGTGGCGGCGACGTTCGACAGCGCGAGCTGGATCTCGTCCCACGCCCCGAGCGCCTCGAGCGCGTCGGTGGGCGGGGCGGCGCGCAGCGCGTCGACCAGGCTGCGGGCCCGGTCGAGCCCGGCGGCGGCCTCGGCCTGCACCCACTCCTCGGCGACCTCGACGGCGGGCAGGGACAGCGGGACGGGAGAGCTCACCTGCTCACCCTGCCACGGCCCGCCCGTCCCTCCGGGTCGGACGGCCGGGGGTCGGGGTCAGGGGTTGCGGCGCACGATCTCGGCGTTCAGCGCGGCCGCGAAGGCGTTCCAGCCGACGTACGGCGCCAGGGCCAGCGCGGAGCGGTCGTCGCCGGCGGCGTGCGCCCGGCGGACCAGGTCCAGGGTGGAGGCCTCGAGCAGCACGATCTCGGCCAGCGCCCACCGCGGCCTCTCGGCGACGAAGAACAGCCAGCACCAGCCGGCGTTCAGCGCCATGTTCAGCCACAGCGCGCGCTCGAGGTCGTGCCGGTCGTCGACCGGCACCCGCTCGAGCATCGAGGCGCCCGCGCCCGCCACCGCGGCGTACAGCGCGGTCCACACCGGGCCGAACACCGAGGGGGGCGGCTCCCAGGACGGCCTGCGCAGGCTCCGGTACCAGGGCGAGGTGGGCCGGGTGCCGAGCCCGCCGACGACCGCACCGGCGAGCACGGGCGGCACGGAGCGGGCCAGGCGCCGCGGGAGGGAGAGGTGGTCGATCGAGGTCGGGGCGGGAGCGTTCACGCAGGCGTCCTGTCGGTCGTGGGGCGGGGGCCGCGGTGCGGAGCGGTCACCAGAACCGGCTGCCGGGGATGCCCTTGAACGGGCCGACGACCCGGGCGGTGATCCAGCCGCCGTAGAAGTCGCCGGGCTGCGGCACGACGACCTCCCCGTCCACCGTGCACAGCTCGACCGCGCCGGGCATGACCGCGACCATGCCGAGCAGGTCGCGGAAGCCGGGCGTGGGCTCCGGGTAGGTCCACGCGGCGCGGGGGGCGACGACCTCGCCGCGCTCGTCGCCGAGCACGTCGAAGTAGGAGGCGACGCCCTTCCACTCGCAGAAGCTGGAGCCGACGGTGGGCCGCAGGGCACCCTCGACGAAGTCCAGGACCGGGACGTAGTACGTCGGCGGGTGGCTGGTCTCCAGCACGCGCACCGACCGGTCGGTCGAGGCGATCGTGCGTCCGCCGAGCACGATGTCGACGCGCTCGCTGCTGTGGTCCAGCGCCGGCGGCCGGGGGTAGTCCCACACCGACTCCTGGCCGGGTCCGGGGGTCTCGGGCACGGGTCGGGTCATGCGCGGAGGCTACTCCGCACCCCGCACCCTTCCGTGACTGAAGGATCGGTGACGTCCGGTCCCGTCACGGACGACCTCACCAGGCACCGTGGGCCGCGACCAGCCCGGCCCCGGCGACCAGCCGGCGTACGGCCTGCTCGTGCGCGGGGTCGACCAGCAGCAGCAGCCCCCGTCCGGGGGGCGCGGCCAGCGCCGCCACCAGGTCCGCGAGGGGTACGCCGCGGCACCCCGGGGGCCAGGCCTCCGCGCCGGCCTCGACGTAGCTGTCGGCGACGCCGACCTCCTCGCCGTCGAAGGACACCAGCACCACGAAGTGCCCCACGTCCCACCCGGCCAGCGGGTGCCCCGGGGGCCAGGTGGGTCCCGTGCGCAGGTTGGCCACCACGGCGACGGGGTCCTCGGCCCCGCGCAGCGCGCCGAGCAGCCGACCCCAGGGCGCGTGGTCGTCGGCACCGGCACCGGCACCGGCCGGGACGGGGACCACGGCCACCGGCGCGGCGGACGGCAGGCCGCCCGCGAGCGGTCCCGCGTCCGTCCCGCTCCGGCGGGGGTCGTCGGTGCGCGGCAGGCCCGACCACGCGTCGGTGCGCAGCGGCGCCCCGGCCGGTCGCCAGGCCGGCTCGTCGTGCGGCCAGACGTGGGTGCCGGCCGCGAGCGCGAGGGTGGGCAGGTCCGGGACGTCGGCGTCGGCGAGGAGGGCGTGCAGCGCCGAGCGGGCCGCGAACGGGCCGCAGAGCTGGTCCGGCTGCGGGAGCAGGGCGGCGTGCGCGGCCAGGACGCGCCCGGCCCCCGGGAGCAGCCAGGCCGGGTCCGGCCGGGACGCCCGGGGAGTCAGTACTGCCACCGCAGCGAGGCCACCACGTCCTCGACGCTGCGGTCCTCGGCCCAGGCGGCGTCGGCGGCGCGGCAGGCCGCGAAGGCGCCCAGCAGGTCGGCGCCGAGCACCTCCCGCACCAGGTCGCTGCCCAGCAGGTGGGCCTGCTGCTCCTCGAAGGACGTCGCGAGCGGTCGGATCCCGGCGGCGTCGCGGCGGGCGTCGTCCCAGGTCCCGACGTCCTCCTGCACCGGCGCCGGGGGCTCGAGGCCGTCGCGGACCCCGGCCAGGCCGGCCCCGATCGTCACCGCGAGCGCGAGGTAGGGGTTGGCCGAGGCGTCGCAGGCCTTCAGCTCGACGTTGGTGACCTCGCTGCCGAGCAGCCGGCCGGCCGGGACCAGACGCAGCGCGGCCTCCCGGTTCTCCACGCCCCAGAAGGCGTACGCGCCCGCCCAGTAGCCCGGCCGGCGCCGCAGCAGGGACCCGGTGCTCGGTGCGGTCACCGCCGTGATCCCGGGCAGGTCCCGCAGCAGCCCGGCGAGGTACCCGCGGCCGACCGCCGACAGGCCGTGCTCGTCACCGCCCGCCGCGGGATCGCCGGTGAGCGCGTTGCGGCCGGTCGCCGCGTCGACCAACGAGGTGTGCAGGTGCCAGCCGTTGCCCGCGCCCGCGGTCGTGGTCAACGGGGCGAAGCTGGCCCGCAGGCCGTGGGCGCGGGCCGCGGCGTGCACGGTCTGGCGGGTCAGCACCTGCGCGTCGGCCATGTCCAGCGCGTCCGCCACGTCCAGGGACAGCTCCAGCTGCGCCTCGCCGTACTCCGCGTGCAGCTGCCCCACCCGTACCCCGTTGTCGCGCAGGTCGCGCAGCAGCGTCTCGACGAGGTCGTGGACGTCGAGGACCGCGTTGGCGGAGTACGCCGGGCCCCGCCGGGCCGGGTGCCAGCCGCCGTCCTCGGTGTCGTGGGTCAGCACCATCTCGACCTCGAACCCGGCCCGCACCTCGAACCCGGCCTCGGCGGCCGCGGCCACCTGGCGCTCCAGCACCGCCCGCTGGTCGTAGGGCCACGGGTCGCCGTCGGCGGAGAGCTGCCGGCCGGGCACCCACGCCAGGCCCGGCTGGCCGGCGAGCGGGACGATGCTGTCCAGGTCGTCCACGACCGGCACCAGGCGTACGTCGCCGGACGGCGTGGCCAGCCCCTCGTGGGCGAAGGTGATGCCGTCGTGGGAGTCGAAGACGCCGAACGCCGCGGTGATGCCGACCCCCTTGACCAGCGCCGAGGGGAGCTGCTCGAGCGGGACGACCCGCGAGCGCACGATGCCGTTGTTGTCGACCCAGCCGATGGCGACGCCCAGCACGCCGAGGCCGTCCAGCCGGGCGACGAGGGAGGCGGCGTCGGGCGGCTGCGGCGCAGCGACGGGAGGCGTCATGGCGAGAAACTACCGACAGTCACCGCAGCGAGTCGACGACCTTGACCAGGCGGGCGGCGCGCGTCTCCGGCTTCTTCGCCGAGGTGAGCGACGTGGCGGCGGCGCTCTGCTTCGTGAAGGACCACCCCGCCCAGGCCTGGGCGAGCGCCGGGTCACCGGCCAGGACGTCGTCCAGGTCCGCCGGCACGTCGACGGTGCGAGGTGCCTCGTCCAGGACGACGGCGATCTCCAGCACGTCGCCGGCCGCCACCCCCGCCTCGGCGCGTCGGGCGGCGTTGAGCCCGAGCAGGTAGCGCCCGCCCATCCGCGCGACCGAGGTCCGGAAGGTCGCGCCGTTCACGGTGACGACCACCTTCGGCCGTCCCCCGCCGCCCAGGCCGGCGACGACATCGTCGGGGACGACGAACCCGGCGTTGTTGCCGCCGACCGCCTCGAGCTCGGCGGTGAGCCTCACCTCCCCGCTCACGGGAGCCGCTCCTGGAGGTGCACGGTCACCGTCTCGCCGACGTCCTTGCCCACCTCGCGGCGCAGGGCGGCCGCCACCGGCAGCTTGTGCCGACCGTCACCGAGGGCCATGAAGGACGTCGTGAACGCCACGCCGTCGAGCGTGCCGCGGACGCGCACCCGGCCCCGGGTGCCGAAGACCTCGGCGGACCCCGGCCAGACCAGGTAGGTCCAGCCGCCGGTCGCCGGGCTGAGCAGCAGGGTCTCGGTGAACGTCAGGTCGAGCGGGCCGGGACGGGTCGCGGTGGTCGGGCCCGGGAGCGGGGTCGGCATGGTCCTCATGGTGCTGCTGACCGGGGTCGCGCGCCCGACTCATCGGTGCCGCGCGGCGGGGCGTACCGTCCCTCCGCGTGCAGCTCCGCGGACTCGTGGCCGACACCCGGCCCCTGCGCAACGCGCACTTCCGGCGGCTGTGGCTGGCCAACATCGTCACCGTCGTCGGGGCCCAGCTCACGGTCGTCGCGGTGCCGGCGCAGATCTACGCCCAGACCGGCTCGTCGGCGTACGTCGGCCTGACCGGCGTCTTCGGCCTGGTGCCGCTGGTGGTCTTCGGGCTCTGGGGCGGGGCGCTGGCCGACGTGTTCGACCGGCGCACCCTGCTGGTGATCACCACGACCGGGCTGATCGTGACCAGCGGGCTGTTCTACCTCCAGGCCGCGGTCGGCTCGACGGACGTGTGGCTGCTGCTGTCGCTGTTCGCGGTGCAGCAGGCGTTCTTCGCGGTCAACCAGCCGACCCGCAGCGCGGTGCTGCCGCGGCTGCTCGAACCGGGGCTGCTGCCGGCGGCGAACTCCCTGAACATGACCGTCATGCAGGCCGGCGCCATCGCGGGGCCGCTCGTGGCCGGCACGTTGATCCCGGTCATCGGGTTCTCCTGGCTCTACCTCGTCGACACGGTGACCCTGCTCGCCACCCTGTCGGCGGTGCTCCGCCTGCCGCCGCTGCCGGTCGAGCGCGAGGAGGGGGCGGGGCGGGCGCGGACCCCCGGCCTGCGCTCGGTGGTCGAGGGCGTGGTCTACCTGCGCACGCAGCCGGTGCTGATGATGTCCTTCGTCGTCGACATCATCGCGATGGTCTTCGGGATGCCGCGGGCGCTGTTCCCGCAGATCGCCGACGAGTCGTTCGGCGGGCCGGCGGGCGGCGGGCTGGCCTTCGCGCTGCTGTTCGCCGCGATCCCGATCGGCGCCGTGGTCGGGGGCGTGTTCTCGGGGTGGGTGTCCCGGGTCGAGGCGCACGGCCGGGCCGTGGTGGTGTGCATCCTGGTGTGGGGCGTGGCGATGACCGGGTTCGGCGTCGCCGTGGGCGTCGCCGGCCTCGGCGGGGGGTGGCAGCGCCCGATGCTCCTGGCCGCGGTGCTGATGCTGGTCGTCGGCGGTGCGGCCGACATGGCCTCGGCGGCCTTCCGCACCTCGATGCTGCAGAGCGCCGCCTCCGACGCGGTGCGCGGACGGCTCCAGGGCATCTTCATCGTCGTGGTCGCCGGCGGGCCGAGGATCGCCGACGTCGGCCACGGCGTCGCGGCTGCGGCGGTCGGCACCGCGGTCGCCTCGGCCGGCGGCGGTCTGCTGGTGGTCGTGCTGACCGTGGTCGCCTCCCTGGCCGTGCCGTCGTTCGTGCGGTACCGGATCACGCGGGCGCCGGTGGGCTGAGCGGGCTGCGCTGGCCCCAGCCCGGTCCCACCCGTCCCGCCTGCCCCAGGGATCCCCGCCCGAGCGGGGATTCCCCGACTGCGCGCGCCCTGCACGGCACGCGAAGTCCGAGGAACGCCCACCCAGTGCGTCCCCCACCCGGTACGCCGACCTGGCCGCTGGGCGGGCTGCCGCCCGGTCCCACCCGTCCCGCCTACCCCAGGAATCCCCGCCTGAGCGGGGATTCCCCGACTGCGCGCGCCCTGCACGGCACGCGAAGTCCGGGGAACGCCTACCCAGTGCGTCCCCCACCCGGTACGCCGACCCGACCGCGTGCCCGGCGACCTGACCCCGGCCGGCCGACCGACCGACCGACCGACGGGCCAGCCGTGCCACCCCGGAACCTCGCGCCGACCGGGCCGGGCTGGACCACCTCAGGCGGTGTCGGTCATCCGCTCCAGCCGCTGGCGCAGCAGGTCGCGGCGACGGGCGTTGCCGGTCAGGTCGACGTAGCGGTCGCGGTACGCCGCCAGCAGCGCGTCGTCGAGGCGCCGCACCGCGCCCGGCGGGAAGCGGTAGCCGAGCTGCTCGTTCAGGTCGTCGAGGCGGCCGTCGCGCAGGACCTCCCCCAGCTCGTCGAACCGGGTGATGCCCAGCTCCAGCAGCAGGCCCGAGATCCAGGCGTAGTGGTCGGTGCGCGACCAGCCGGCGTCGGCGTACTGCCCGGCGAGGAACGCCGCGAGCTCGCGGGGGTCCAGCCGCGGGTCGTCGGGGTCGAGCGCGGTGGCACCGGGGAGCGCGCCGGCGGCGTCCGCCCGGTCCGCCGCCGCCGGGGGCGGGGTCCGCAACCGGTCGCGGATGGTCGAGAACTCCTGGTCGGCCAGCTCGAGCAGCCCCGCCGCCAGGGTGAAGCGCCGGTCGAGGTCGCTGGCGTGCTCGGCCGGCACGCTGCCCTTGTAGCGGGCCTCGTGCTCGAACTCCGCCCACGCGTGCTGCAGGACCGTGCGGACCTGCACCTGGGCCACCAGCCCGCGCAGCGGCGCCCAGTGGGGGTGGCTCTCCCGGGCCGCGTCGAGCCCGATCAGCAGGTGCCGGCTGGCGTACCCGAACCGGCCCTGCTGCGCCGTGGCCAGCCCCATGTCGCGGTCGTCCTTGACCACGACCTGGTCGTCGAGCAGGTCGGCGACCGCCGCGACGTCGCCCCGGACGTAGGTGATCACCCGGACCCCGAGCTGGTCGGTGACGTCGTGCAACGGGTCGGGGTACGCCGCCGCCCCGCCCACCCAGCGCTCCGCCTTCTCGGCGAACGACGCCACGCTCTTGGTGCGGCCGGTGACCGAGAGGTAGTTGATCCCGGCCTCGTCGAGCACGGAGGTGACCAGCTCGACGAACCCCCGGCCGGCCTCGACCAGGGCGGGCCGGCGGCGTGCGTACTCCTGCACCGCGGCACGGACGGGGTCCTCCAGCCGCCAGGTCCGCTCGCCGCCCGCACCACCGCCCGGGCCCCCCGAACCGCCGACGCCCCCCGAGCCCCCCGGGAGCCGCTCGACGGGCAGGGCCGGGGTGACGATGGTGCCGGTCTCGAGGTCGCCGTAGGTGGTCGTCCGGGTCGGGTGGTGCTCGGCGAACCACGCGACGTAGGCGCACAGGACGGCGTCGACCTGGTCCTCGACCACGCGCAGCTGGCTCTTGCGGGTGGCGGTCTCGACCTGCCCGCGCAACGTCGCCCAGGTCTCCTCCACCCCGACGACGGTCTCCACGTGACCGACCAGCAGCAGCAGCTCGCGGCGCAGCAGGTCCAGGTCGCGGCCGGGCTTGGCCTTGTACTTCAGCGTCTTCTCGAGCCCGAACAGCGCCACGGCCGCGGCGTGCGGGTAGACCTCGATCGCGCGACGGGCGCGACGGCTGCGGGGGTTGACGTCGAGCCCCAGCCGCTTGGACACCCGGGCGGCGCGGGTGCCGCCGGCGAACTCGGGCTTGCCGGTGTTGGCCGGGTGCGCCCCGGCCTCGAAGCGCCGGAAGTCGCGCCCCAGCGCCTGCTCGGCCGGACGTGAGCCGGTCGCGTTGACCACGACGATCGGCGCGTCGATCCCGACCAGGCAGGGCCCCTCGACGTACGCCGCGAGCGCCTCGGCCACCTCGTCGTCGGTGCGCACGGTGCTGACGTGCAGCAGGCGCGCGTCGGCGTCCAGGACGGCCAGCCCCGTGGGGCCCCGCTCGCCCCAGGCCAGGTCGACCCCCACGAAGTGCACGCCCACACCCTGCCCTACCCCACCGACGACCCCACCGCGGGCGCCCGGAGGCCCGCGCCAGCGATCACGGGCCCGCGGCGTACTCCCGGGCGATCGCCGCCCCGAGGCGCGCGTTGTGCCGGACCAGCGCGATGTTCGTGCGCAGGCTGGCGCCGTCGGTGAGCTCGACGATCCGGCCCAGGAGGTACGGCGTGACGTCCTTGCCGCGCAGGCCGCGGCCGTCGGCGTCGGCCAGCGCCCGCGCGATGACGCCGTCCATCTCGGCGGCGGGGATCTCGTCCGCCTCCGGCACCGGGTTGGCCACCACCACGGCGCCGGTGAGGCCGAGGTCCCACTTGGCACGCATCACCGCCGCCACCTCGGCGGCCCCGTCGACCCGCATCGGGGCGCCGTGCCCGCTCTCTCGCGAGTAGAAGGACGGGAACTCGTCGCTCCCCTCGACCAGGACCGGGACGCCGAGCGTCTCCAGCGCCTCCAGGGTCAGCCCGATGTCCAGGATGCTCTTGACCCCGGCCGACACGACGGCGACGTCGGTGACGGCCAGCTCGGTGAGGTCCGCGGACAGGTCGAAGCTCTGCTGGGCCCCGCGGTGGGCGCCGCCGAGACCGCCGGTGACGAAGGTGCGCACCCCGGCCAGCGACGCCAGCCGCATGGTCGCGGCCACCGTGGTGGCCCCGTGCAGCCCGCGGGCCACCACGTACGGCAGGTCGCGGCGACTGACCTTGGTCACGCGCGGGTCGCTGCCGAGCAGCTCGAGGTCCTCGGGGGTCAGCCCGACCCGTGGCCGGCCGCCGAGCACGGCCACCGTGGCCGGCGTGGCGCCCGCGTCGCGGACCAGGGCCTCCACCTCGACGGCCATCTCGACGTTGCGCGGGTACGGCATCCCGTGGCTGATGATCGTGCTCTCCAGCGCCACGACGGGTCGGCCCTCGGCCAGCGCTGCGGACACCTCGTCGGACAGCGTGAGCAGCGGGTGCGGGCCGTTCACAGCAGGCTCCGCACCAGGGTGTCGGTCAGGTCGGGGCGCACCGTGTGCGGACCCGCCACGGTCAGCGCCGCCGCCGCCTGGCCGTACGCCGCCGCCTCCACCGGACCCGCGCCGGTGAGCAGGGCGTGGCAGTAGGCCGCGAGCATCGCGTCGCCGGCGCCGGTGGCGTCCACGACCTCGACGTCGACCGAGGCGTGGCGGGTCAGGCCCTCGGAGGTGCTGAGCAGCGAGCCCTCCGGACCCAGCCGCACCCACACCTGCTCGACCCCGCGGGCGTGCAGCAGGGCCACCTGCTCCTCGAGCCCGGGCGGGTCCGGGTGGTCGGGGACGGTGAGCGCCGCCAGCTCCGCGGTGTTGGGGGTCACCGCGAGCACCGGGAAGCGGCCCAGGGCAGACCCCAGGGCGCGTGCCTTCGTGACGCTGACCGGCTCCAGGACCACGGGCGTGCCGTGCCGGGCGGCCGTGCCCAGGGCGGCGGCCACCGTGGCCGCGCCCAGGTTGGCGTCGACCACGACGAGCGCCGCGGCGGACACCGCGCCCGCGGCTGCCTCCACGTCCTCGACGCCGAGCAGCTCGGTCGCGCGCATGTCGGACACCGCGACCACCAGCTCGCCGTCGCTGTCCACCACGGCGGTGTAGCTGCCCGTGGCAGCCCCCACGCGCCGCACCAGGCCCACGTCGACCCCGGCAGCACGGGTCTGCTCCACCAGGAACGCGCCACCGGCGTCGTCGCCGACCGCGGCCACCAGGCGTACCGGGGTGCCCAGCCGGGCGAGGTTCTCGGCGACGTTGCGGCCCACGCCACCCGGGGTCCGGGTGACCTGCCCCGGGTTGCTGGTGCCGGCCAGGGCCCGGGTGGCGCTGCGCGCCAGCACGTCGAGGTTGGCCCCGCCGAACACGACTACCCCCGACCGGTCCACGCGGGTCACCCTAGGGCCACCGGGGCAGGACGGTGACCGACACGATCCGAGCAGGCGCGGCGCCGGCGCGGTGGCCGGCGCCGACGGAGGCGTCCTAGGCTGCTCGGATGGTCTCCTCAGCCGACACCGCCACCGAGGTGGCGCCCCTCGACGTCGTCCAGCGCTTCTGGATCGCCCTCCAGACCGGCGACCCCGCCGGTGCGGTGGCCCTGCTCGACGAGGACGTCGTGTGGCGCAACACCGGCCTGCCGACCCTGCGCGGCCGCCGGGTCGGGGCGGTGCTCCAGGGTCTCGACGCCCGGGGCGTGGCCGTGGAGGTGACGATGCGCCACATCGCAGCCGCGGGCGACGTGGTGCTCACCGACCGGGTCGACACGATCCGCACCGGTGCGGTGGCGGTGGGCTTCCCGGTGCAGGGGACCTTCGTGGTGCGCCGCGGTCGCATCGTGCGGTGGGAGGACCACTTCACCTGGGGCTCGGTCGGGCTGGCCACCGTCGGCGCGCTCGGCTCGGCGCTGGCCGGGCTCGTCGGCGGCACCGGCACGAGCGGCCTCAGCGGCCTCAGCGGCGCAGCGCGTCGGCTGCGGCTCGGACGCTGAGCCGCCCGGCGTACCTCCGCGCGGCGGGCTCGTGGGACGCCTGCCCGGCGGGGGCGGCGGGCCACAGCCGGACCGGGAGCGCGTCCACGCCGTAGACCGCGGACAGGTCGCGCCACGGCAGCGAGGCGTCGTCCTGGGTGAGCGCGAGGTCGGGGAAGCGGTGGGCAAGGCCCCGCAGCGCCGCCCGCAGCTCCATCCGTGCCAGCTCGGCCCCCAGGCAGCGGTGCATCCCCCACCCGAAGGCGAGGTGCCGACCCGGCCCCCGGGTCGGGTCGAACCGGTCGTCGCCGCCGGTCAGGCGCGGGTCGCGGTCGGCGGCCAGCAGGGACACCCCGACGCAGTCGCCCTCGCGGACGGTACGCCCGCCCAGCTCGACGTCGCGCCGGGCGAAGCGCAGGAAGGCGATCTGCACCACGCTGAGGTGGCGCAGCATCTCCTCCACGACGGCGTCGACGCTCGCGTCGTCACCCCGCAACGCACGCCCGGCCTCCGGGGACCCGGCCAGCAGGTAGGCCCCCAGGGCGATCATCGAGGCGCTGGTCTCGTAGCCGCCGAGGAAGACGCCGTCGGCCAGGCCGCCCAGGGTGACGTCGTCCAGCCGGTCGCCGTGGTCGCGCAGGAGCGCGCCGATCAGGCCCTCGCCGGGGTCGACGCGCTGCCGGGACACCGCCTCGATGAGGAACTCCCGGGTCTCGGCCGCCGCCCCGAAGACGCCGGCCCCGCCCTGGGTCAGGTCGAACCGGGCGGCACCGAGGGACCGGAACGCTGCCCGGTCCTCGACGGGCAGGCCGAGGAGCTCGCAGATGACGTCGAACGGGACCGGGAAGGCGTACTCGGCCACGAGGTCGACCTCGGGGCCGACCGCGGCCGTGGCGTCGAGACGGGCGGCGACGACGGCGTCGATGCGGGGAGCCAGGCGCGCCAGCCGGCGGCGCGTGAACTCGGGGGTCAGGCAGCGGCGCAGCTCGGTGTGCAGGGGCGCGTCGGTCATCCCGAGGCCGCCGATCTGCTCGGAGTCGCCGAGGCCGTCCTGGGAGACGAGCCGCCCGAGCTCGTTGCTCCACGAGGCGGCGTCCCCGAGCACGGCGCAGGCCTCGTCGTAGCCGGTGACCAGCCACACGTCCCTGCCGAAGAGGGTGGCGAGCCGGCGCACCGGCTCCTGCTCACGCGCCCTGCCCAGGGCAGGGAGGGGGTCGACGCCGGCACGGCGCACGGGGAGCGTGATCGAGGCCGGCAGGAACCTCAGGGTCCGCAGGTCGAGGTCGCCCCGTCCGGCCCGCCGCAGCAGCAGCGGTCCGACGGCGCGGGTCAGGGTGCTGGGCAGGCGCACCCGCGTAGTCCACCACGGCACCGGCCCCGCGGGGCCCTTCCGCGCGGGCCCGGCCCGATCAGCTCGTCCGGCCGTCCCGGGGACCGTCGGGCCCCGGGTCGGGAGCCGGGTCGGGTCCGGGGTCCTCGTCGGGGTCCAGGGCGCGACCGCTGGTGAGCCGCAGCTCGCGCGCCCGGCGCCGGTCGCTGTCCCGCTTCTGCTCGGCCTTGACCATGGTGCGGGTGTCGCGGGGCGGCAGCTGGAGGTCGTCCTCCGCAGGCATCCCGGCCTGGAGCTGCCGGGCCCGCTCGAGCTCGGAGTCGATCTCGGCGCCGAACAGCAGGGCCAGGTTGGTGATCCACAGCCACAGCAGGAAGATGATGACCCCTGCCAGCGACCCGTAGGTCTTGCCGTAGCTGGAGAACCCGGCGACGTAGAGCCCGAAGGCGGCGGAGGCGAGCACCCACACCAGGATCGCCACGCCCGCGCCGATCGAGATCCAGCGGAAGCGGGGCTGCTTGATGTTGGGCGTGGCGTAGTACAGCAGCGCCACGATCGCCCCGACCACGAGGAGGATCACCGGCCACTTGGCGATGTTCCAGACCAGGACGACGGTCCCGCCGAGGCCGACGGCGTCGCCGACCGCGGTGGCGGCCGGTCCGGTGAGGACCAGTGCGAGCAGGACGAGCGCGGCCAGGGCGACCGTGACCACGGTGACCAGGAGCATCACCGGGCGCAGCTTCCAGACCGGCCGGCCCTCCTCGATCTCGAGGATCCGGTTCATCGCCCGACCGAACGCGTTGACGTAGCCCGACGCCGACCACAGCGCCGTGGCCAGGCCGACGACGAAGGCCAGCCCCGCACCGGGGGCGGTGGCCAGGCCGCGGATGATCGGCTCGACGGTCCCGACCGTCGAGCCGGCGCCGACGTCGCGCAGCACCTGCAGGAGCGCGTCGACGGTGTCCGGTCCGCGTCCCACGAGTCCCACCAGGGAGAGCAGGGCGATCAGGCCGGGGAAGAGCGCCAGCACGGCGTAGTAGGTCAGCGCCGCCGCGAGGTCGGTGCACTGGTCCTCGCCGAACTCGCGCAGGGACGCGCGCAGCGCGTACCGCCTCGACGGCCTGGTCAGGTCCGTGGGGTCGTCCGGCTTCGCGTCGTCCTCGGGGTGGGGTGCGGTGACCCGGTCCTCGGTCTCGGCCGGGCCCGCGGCATCGGTGCGGTCGACCACGTCAGCCGCGCCGGCGCCAGACCACGAGGACCACCAGCAGCGCGACGGCGGTGCCGGCCGCGACGGCGATCTCGGTGCCGCGCTGGTCGCGGAGCTCGCTCACCTTCTCGGTGGTACGGGTCCGCACGTCGAGCTTCGCGCCGAGCGCGTCGACGGTCTCGGCCAGGCGCTCGCGCGTCTGCTCGAGGTCGGCCTCGAGCCGGGCGACCTCGGGGCTCGACGACCCCGGCTCGTTCGTGCCGTCGGGGCCGGGGACCGGGTTCTGGTCATCCACGGTGGGTGCCTTCCTTCAGGGTGGCGACGTCGCGCTGGACACCGCGCTGGGTGGCCGGCACGGCCGGGGTGGCCTGGGTGACCTGCTTCTTCCCGAGCAGGGCCGCGACGCCGGCGACCGCGAGCAGGAGCACGCCGACGACCAGCGCAGCCAGCCACACGTCGAGGACGACGGCGAGCCCGGCGATCGCGGCGGTCACCAGGGCCCCGACGCCGTACAGCGCCACGAGGCCGGCGCCCCCGAAGAGCCCGGCTCCGATGCCGGCGTGCTTCACGGTCTCGCCGAGCTCGGCCTTGGCGAGGGCGACCTCGCCGCGGACCAGCTCGCGGGTCTGCTCGGTGAGGTCGTGGACGAGCCGGCCGGTGGTCGGCTGGCCCTCGGCGGGGGTCCCGCTCATCGAGCGGCGCCGGTCGTGCCGGGCTCGCCCGGCGCGGGCTGCCCGGGGTCGGCCGGGAAGGCCGGGGGGGCGAGGTCGCCGGGGGTCACCCCGGAGTCGGGGACCGCGTCGGTGGAGGGGATCACCGGACCGCCGGTGGTGGAACCCGTGCCGTCCGAGGACACCGCGTCCTGCACGCTCGCCCTGGCGGAGCCCGCCGCCTGCTTGGCGTTGCTCGCGACCTGCTGGGCGACGTCGCCGGCCTGGCTGGCGGCGCTCGAGGCCGCCTGCTTGGCCACGTCCGCGGCCTGGTCCTTGCGGGCCTGCACCCGGCGGTCGCGCCACAGCGACCCGGCGGTGGCGGTGATCTGGTCGTAGCGGTCGCGACCGGCGCGGGCGCCGAGCACGTACCCGGTGGCTCCGGCCGCCAGCATCGTCAGCTTGCCCATGGTGTGTTCCTCTCGTCGGGGGGCGGGACCAGGGGGGCGACCGGGCGGCGGTGGATGCCGGCCCGGGGTCGCGGTCCGCGCAGAGCCCCTACCGTCGCAGCGGTCTGGACCGGTCCGCCACCTGCCTGGGGGTGGATCGGGACCGGCAGGGGGTCTTCAATGACGTGGGTGACCGACCCCGGACCTCGCGCTGCCGCCGACCCCGCCGACCCCGTGCTGCGCTGGCGGGCGGCCGTCGACCGCGTGTGCGACCTGGTGCTGGCCGCTGCGGAGGAGAGCCCCGCCGCGGTGCAGCGGCGGGTGCCGGCCTGCCCGGACTGGACCGTGCGCGACCTGCTCTCGCACATGGTGGGGCTGGGCGCCGACGTGCTCGACGGCGACGAGCCGGACGACCACGACGCCGGGTGGACCGGCCGGCAGGTGACGCGGCGCCAGGGTCGGGACGTCGCCACGCTGGTCGGCGAGTGGCGTGCGCTCCGCGACGACCTGGCGACCTGGATGGGCGAGCACGGCACCCGCCCCCTCAACGACGTGGTGATCCACGAGCAGGACCTGCGTGGCGCGCTCGACCGGCCCGGAGCGCGCGGCGCACCGGAGGTGGCGATCGTCCGCAGGCGGATGGCCGACCGGTTCGCCGACCGGGTGGTCGACCTGCCGCCGATCGCGCTGGTGGGTCCGGGGTGGACCTGGGTCAGCCACGGCCCCCCGGACGCCGCACCGACCCGCGTCGAGGCCGACGACTTCGACCTGGCCCGGGCGCTGGCGTCGCGGCGCACCGAGGCGCAGCTGCGGTCGTGGACCGTCCGCGGCGACGTGGGCCCGTACCTCGCGGCCTTCGCCGGGCTGGGCGCGCTGCCGACGTCCGCGCTGCCGGAGTAGCCACTGCTGGATCGGAGGACGGCGGGTGCGGCTGCGGCCCCGGCGACCGCGGGACCCCGACGGACGGACGCTCAGCGTGCGAGCGCGAGCACCCTGTCGTCGTCCGCCGACGGGTCGCCGCGGCCGTCGGTGTTGGACGTGGTCAGCAGCAGGCCTCCCCGCTCGCTCGGCAGCACGGTGCGCAGCCGGCCGTACTCGCCCGCGACGTGCGACACCGGCTGCCCCACGGGGTCGCCCTCGGCCGCCGGCAGCGGCACCTCCCACAGGATCGCGCCCCGCAGGGAGGCCAGCCACAAGGAGCCGTCCCAGACCGTGAGCCCCGACGGCGAGGCGTCCCCGGTGCGCCAGACCGCGGCGGGATCGAGGTAGTCGGCGCCCTCCACCTGCTCGCCGCCGCTGCCCTCGACCTCGGGCCAGCCGTAGTTCCCGCCCGGCTCGACCAGGTTGATCTCGTCCCACGCCGCGTCGCCGAACTCGGCCTCCCAGAGCCGCCCGTCGTCGTCGAGGGCGAGGCCCTGGACGTTGCGGTGACCGGAGCTGAGGACCGCGGTGCCCCCGGGGTTGTCGGGGTGCGGCTCGCCGTCGAGGGTCACCCGCAGGACCTTGCCGGACAGCGAGTCCGGGTCCTGCGCGCTGTCCGGGTCGCCGTTGTCCCCGGTGCCGACGTAGAGGACGTCGTCGGGTCCGACCAGCAGCCGACCGCCCTGGTGGTAGCCCGCGCCGGTCGGGATGCCGGTGAGCACCGGTGCGGGCGTGCCGAGCCGCGCACCGTCCCAGGTCATCGAGACGACCCGGGCGTCCTCGTCGCCGGTGTAGTAGGCGAGCAGCCGGTCCTGCCCCGGTGGCATCGCGAGACCGAGCAGGCCGGACTCGCTGCCGGTCACCACACCGGGCACGGTCGTGACCACCGTCTGCGCGCCCGTGGCGCGGTCGACCCGCAGGATGTCGGCGGTGTCCCGCTCGGCCACGAGCAGGTCGCCGTCGTCGAGCTCCACGACGCCCCAGGGGCTGGTGATCCCGGTGGCCACCTCCGAGACGGCGAGCTCCTCGGGCGCCACGTCCTGCGGCGACCCGGTCGCGGTCGTCTCCGAGGGCGCGTTCGCGCGGCCCCCGGTGTCCGGGTCGTCCCCCGCGGCGCGGCCCTCGTCGCCGCAGGCCGTGAGCAGCCCGAGGCCGAGAACGGCGGCGGCGGCGAGCCCGCCCGTGCACCGTGCGCTGCGTGTCCGCCCCATGCGCCCAGCCTGCCCACCCCGCCCAAGCCGGGCCGGCCCGGCTCGGCGCGGCCCGGTCGGCGCGGCCCGGTCAGCCGGCGCCGGCCAGGTGCGGGCGCAGGGCCGCCAGGACGTCGGCGGGATGCTGCTCGGCGAGGAAGTGCCCACCCGGGATGCCACGACCGACCGCGGCGGGGAACCACGAGCGCCACACCTCGACCGGGTCGGCGCGGGCGCCCACGACGCCACCCTCGCCCCAGAGCACCAGCGTGGGCAGCCCGGCCGTCCGGCCGACGTCGGCGCGGTCGTGCTCCAGGTCGGCCCCGGCGCCGGCCCGGTAGTCCTGGCACCAGGCGTGGACCACGGCGGGGTCCCGGGCCGCGGCCGCGTACTCCGCGAGCGCCTCCGGCGTCATCCCCTCCGTGCCGCCCAGCGCGCCCAGGGCGTGGTCCGTCCAGGCGCCGGGGTCGGCCCCGATCAGCCGCTCCGGCAGCCCCGCGCCCTGGACGAGGAACGTCCAGTGGAAGTACCGGCGCGCCAGCCAGGCGTCCATCTGCCGCCACACCTCCAGGGTCGGCAGGATGTCGAGCAGGGCCACCGACCGGGCCGCTCCGGGGTGGTCCAGGACCAGCCGGTGGGCCGTACGGGCCCCCCGGTCGTGGCCGACGACGTGCACGCCGGTCGGGTCGAGCCCGAGACCCCGCAGCAGGCCGGGCTGGTCGCGGGCCATCGCGCGGAACGTCAGGTCGTCGTCGTGGCACACCGAGGCGCCGTACCCGCGCAGGTCGGGTGCGACCACGGTGAACCCGTCCGCGACCAGGGCCGGGGCGACGTGGTGCCACATCGCGCTGGTCTGGGGGTAGCCGTGCAGGAGCAGGACGACGCCGCGCGCGCCCGCGGCCGGCCCGGACCAGCGGCCACGCAGGGTCGCGCCGGGCACCTCGACGTGGAACGGCTCCAGCCCCGGGAGCAGGGTGCGGGCCGGCTCGCGCTCGCTCACCCCCCGAACCTAGCCGCCCGGGCCGCCGCGGTCGTCAGCCCCAGGCGGCGGCGACCCGCCCGGCGACGACGGAGGCCTGGCGCAGCCCGGTCCGCGCGGCGTCCGCCCGACGCGCCGCGTCCAGCACGTTGCGGCCGATGTCGGCCAGGGCCTGCGCGTCCGGCACGACCACGGCCGAGCGGGTGCACCCGGTGCGCGCGAGCTGGGCCGGGATCGAGGTGGCGCGGGTGAAGGCCCGCGGCAGCGGCGCGAGGACCACGACGTCGTCGTAGCCGGCGGCGAGGTCCACGTTGGCGGCCGAGCGGAAGCCCCCGTCGAGGTAGTGCCGGTCGCCGATGGCCACGGTGGGCCAGACCAGCGGGACCGCGCAGCTCGCGGCGACCGCACGCACCAGCGGCACGCCGTTGACCCCGGCGGAGCGGTCGAGCACGGTGAACCGCCCGGTCTCGGCCTCGACCGCGGTGACCTGCAGCGCCGCCTCCGGCCACTCCTGCCAGGGCACGATCCCGCGGATGACCTCCACCCGCTCCTCCCCGTCCCCGGGGTGCCGCAGCGCGAGCCGGCCCAGGCGCGCGCGCTTGCGCTCCGCGCTGCCGGGGAGCAGGAAGGGCGGGGCCATCCGGGCCACCATCGTCGGCGCGAGCCGCGCGGCCGGCCCGGGCGCGGGCGGGGCGAGCTGGGTCTCGTAGAGCGCGGCCAGGTCCGTGCCGGCGACCGGGGCGCAGCGCAGCAGCGCGCCGACCACCGACCCCGCGGAGGTCCCCACCACGAGGTCGGCCCCGGACAGGTCCACCCCGAGGCCGGCGAGGCCGTGGAGGAGGCCGAGCTCCCAGGCGATCCCGGTGATGCCGCCGCCGCCGAGGACGAGTGCGCGTCTTCCCACCCGGGGAGGCTAGCCAGCCCACCCGCGGCGCGGGCAGGGGCCACGGGATGAGTGAAAACTGTACGGCTGTCCCCGGGGGCGCCTACCCTTCGTGGTACCCACCCCCGAGGACCGCCCCATGCCGAGCACCCCCCCACCCTCCTCGCTGTCACCGGCACCGCCCCCGTCCCTGCTGACGGCACGGTCGCCGCTGACGGCGCCCTCCCTGCTGACGCCGGCACCGGCGACGTCCCAGGCAGCCGCCCTGCGCGACCTGCACCGGGTGCTGCTCCTGCTCAACACCGGGGGCAGCCTGCACGAGGTGCTGCGCGCGGCCGCCGAGGGCGTGCGGGACGTGCTCGGCTTCGCCGGGGTGGCGGTGAACCTGCTGACCCCGTGCAGCTGCTTCGAGGTCACCCTGGTCGTCGGTCCGGCCCAGGAGGCGTTGGCCGGGTGCTGCTACGCGGTGGAGGAGTTCCTCGACGAGCTCGCCGTCGCCGACGAGTGGGGCCAGCTCCGCTTCGTCCCCGCCGGGCGCTACACCGCGCTCGACGAGACCGCGGTGTGGCGCACCAGCGAACCGGCCCTGGACACGCCGGACGCCTGGCTGCCCGACGACGCCCTCTACGCCCCGCTGCGTGGCCCCGACGGGGCCCTGCTCGGCATCATGTCGCTCGACCTGCCGCAGGACGGGTGCCGGCCGGGCCCGCAGGCGCGGGCGATCATCGAGATGTACGCCGTCCAGATCGGCCTGGCCGTCGGACAGGCCCGGGCACGAGAGCGCCTGGAGGAGCGGGTCCGGCTGGCCGCGGCCGTACGCCGGCTCGTCTCGGTCGCCTCGGACTCCCCCGAGCTGACCGAGGTGCTGCCGGCCTGCGTGCCCCCGCTCCTGGAGGGGTTCCGGGCGGAGCAGGTCTGGATCCAGCTCCTGGCCGACGAGGGCGGCGCCTGGGAGGCGGTCAGCTTCCCCGCCGACCTCGGGCGGACCCTGCGCGACGCGGCGTCCGGCGAGGAGGGGTGGCCCGGTCTCGACGAGACCCTGGTCTTCGCCGCCGCGCGACGGACCGCCGAGGCCTGCTGGGCCGGGCGGCGCACCGTCGTCGTCGACGAGCGCCACCTGGCCGGCGACGAGGTGATCGCCGGCAGCAGCCGTCGTCGCGTCCACGCCTGGGTGCGGTCCCTGGGGCACGCGCAGCTCGTGGTGGTGCCGCTCGGCTCGGCGCGGCAGTGCCTCGGGTACGTCGTGCTGACCCGGGCCGAGGGCTCGGGAGCGTGGACCGAGGCCGAGGAGGACGCGGCCCTGGACGTCGCCCGCGAGCTCGGCCGGGTGGTCGGCACCGCGCGGGTCCGCCTGCGGGAGCAGGAGGTGCTGCGCCGCCTGGAGAGGCTCGACGCCCACCGCGCCGAGGTCATCACCACCGTGGTCCACGAGCTGAAGAACCCTCTCGCCGCGATCCTCGGGAACCTCGAGATGGTCCGCGACGACCCCGCGGTCACCGGTCGGGCGCACCAGGCGATCCAGGCCAGCGGGGAACGGATGCTCGTGCTGGTGCAGGACATGCTGACCCTCACCCGGCTCCGCGAGCCGGTCGGCGTCGAGCACGGCACCGTGGACCTCACCGCGGTGGTGCACGCCGTCGCCGAGCAGCTGGCCACCCAGGCGCACCAGGCGGGGGTGGGGGTCGACCTCGCGTCCGCGCACCCGGGCGTCGTGGTGCGGGGCGACCGTGACGAGCTCGAGCAGCTCGTGCTCAACCTGGCCTCGAACGCGATCAAGTTCAGCGACGCCGGCGCCGTCGTGCGCCTGGAGCTGGACGCGCCGCCGCGACCGGGAGGCAGGGCCGTCCTGCGGGTGGTCGACGAGGGCCTGGGCATCTCCGCCGAGGACCAGGAGGGCCTGTTCACCGAGTTCGACCGGGGTTCGGACCCCGAGGCCCGACGTCGGCCGGGCAGCGGCCTCGGTCTGGCGATCGCCGGGAGGGTGGTCGAGCGGCACGGCGGCCGGATCGAGGTCTCCTCCAGGGCCGGCGAGGGCAGCACCTTCTCGGTGCACCTGCCGACGCCGACCTAGCCGACCACGACCTCTGGTTCGACCTCTGGCGTCGACCTCAGGCGTCGGCCTCCATGGCCGCGACGAAGTCGCCCTTGACCGCGCGCCAGTCCTCGTCGGTCATCGTGCGCCGCCAGTAGGGCGAGCAGGACATGTCGGCGCGGGTCATCCCACGACCGGCCAGCAGGTGGCGCCGCACCGCCCGGACCTCGTCCGCCTCGCCGTGCACGAAGCCGTGGACCCGCCCCGCGGCCGGCTCCGGGAGGTCCGCGGCGCGGACCGCGTCGACCAGGAGGTCGACGTCGCGGGCGTCGTGACGGCGGTGCAGCCAGACCAGGTCCAGCTCGGCCGCCGTCTCCAGCGCCAGCTCGTGCGCCGGCCCGTCGCAGAGCAGCCGGACCACCGCCCGTGCCCCCGGCGCGAGCACGCGCAGGGACGCCGCGACGGCGGGCAGCGCCGACTCGTCGCCCACCATCAGGTGCACCTCGGTCTCCGGGTCGGGCCGGTAGCCGCCGCTGGGGCCCTCCCAGACCAGCACGTCGCCGGGCTTCGCGTTCGCCGCCCACCGCCCGGCCGCCCCGGTGTCGCCGTGGACCACGAAGTCGATGCTCAGCTCGTGCCGCTCCTGGTCCCAGTCGGCCACCGTGTAGCGACGCCGCGCCGGCCAGGTCGCCCGCGGGTGCTGCTCGCGGACCGCGGCGGGGTCGAAGACGACGTCGTAGGGCGCCCCCTCCGGCCGGAGAGCCAGGTTCAGGTACGCGTCGGTCGCCGGGCCCGTGCCGAACCCGGCCAGGTCGTCGCCGCCGAGCACCACCCGGACCAGGGTCGGGGTGAGCCAGCGGGTCTCGGTGACGCGTGCGTGCAACGCGGGGATCCTCTCGGGGTCGGGCCGGGCGCGGGCGCGCCGACGCCACGACCCTAGACCCGGTTCTGCGGGCCCCGGCCGCGCGTCCCCGCCCCCTAGGCTGGCGCCATGAGCACGCTGGACCAGCAGCAGCCCCGGGGCGGCCCGGGCGAGGTGGAGCGGCCCGAGGTCGACCTGTCCGCCTCCGACATCAGCCTGCGCCCGTACGGCGTGGGCCTGGTGCTGCTCGGCGCGCTCGGGCTGCTGGCGGCCTTCACGCTGACCGTGGACAAGCTCCGCCTGCTCGCCGACCCGTCCTTCACCCCGGCCTGCGACCTCAACCCGATCGTGTCCTGCGGGTCGGTGATGGCCAGCGACCAGGCCGAGGTCCTCGGGTTCCCGAACTCGCTGCTCGGGCTGGTCGGCTTCTCCGCCGTGGTCGCCCTGGGCCTCGCGCTGGCGCTCGGCGCCCGGCTGCCGCGCGGGGTGCTGGCCGGGCTGGCCCTGGGCGGCCTGGCCGGGCTGGGCTTCGTGCACTGGCTGGCCTACCAGACGTTGTACGAGATCAACGCGCTCTGCCCCTGGTGCCTGGTGGTGTGGGCGGTGACGATCCCGGTGGCGGTGTGGTCGACGCTGGTCGCCGGCGGCGCCGGGACGACCCGGGCGCCCCGCGTGGTCGGGGCGCTGTGGAACGTGCGGTACCTGGTCGTGCTCGGCTGGTACCTGCTGCTGGCCGGCGCCATCCTCGAGCGGTTCTGGGACTTCTGGGTCACCCTGCTCTGACCGGTGCCCGACGACCGGGTCAGAGGGTGGGCAGCCAGTCGACCCGGCCGGCGAGCACGGCGTACCCGACGAAGGCGCCCACGTCGAGCAGGGTGTGCGCGACCACGAGCGGGGTCACCCGCTGCCAGCGGCGGTAGAGCCAGCCGAAGAGCAGCCCCATCGCCAGGTTGCCGACGAAGCCGCCGAGGCCCTGGTAGAGGTGGTAGCTGCCGCGCAGCAGCGCCGCCAGGCCGATCGCGCCCACGTCGCCGAACCCGGCCTGACGCAGCCGGACCTGCACGAACCCCAGGACCACGAACTCCTCGACGACGGAGTTCTGCAGCGCCGACAGGACCAGGACCGGGTAGCGCCACCACTGCTCCGGCAGGGCCTGGGCGACCACGGTGAGGTTGGTGCCGAGCGCGAACGTGGCCAGGTAGAACACGACCCCGAGCGAGCCGACGCCGAGCGCGACGACGGCGCCGGAGCCGAGGTCGCGCCAGCCGGCGCCACGGAACCACACCTCGCGCAGCCGGGTGCCGGACCGCACGAGCAGGTAGGCGCAGAGCAGGACGGGCACGACGGCGAACCCCATCCGCAGCAGCTGGTAGGCCAGGTCGAACCACGGCCGGTCCGGGGTGACCGAGCCGTTGAGGGTGGCGGCCTGCTCGGACAGCGGCCCCGGGGCGGTGACGGCCTCCAGCAGGGTGACCACGGAGTACACCGCGGAGCGGCCCAGCGAGAGCAGCAGCACGATCAGCACCTCGAGGACCAGCACCGCGCGCGCGAGCTCGGGCACGCCGCCCGGCACGGGGCTGTCGCGGCGCAGCGCGGCCCGGGCGCGCGCCAGGCGGGTGGTCCGGGGGGTCGCGGGGGCGCTGCTCACCGCACCAGGATGCCTGGCGCGGGTTCGGGGCCGGCGACCCCGACCGGGCCGGGTGGGCGGTCCCGCGGGTCGTCGGCGCTCAGTACGCGGTGATCCGCAGCGAGCGCAGCTTGGCGTAGAGCGTGGTCCGGGAGATGCCCAGCGCGGACGCGGCGCGGACCTTGTTGCCGTGGTGCTGGTCCAGCGCGGCCACGATCGCGTCCCGCTCGGCCCGCTCGATCGGGGCCAGGGTGCGGGCCCCGGCACGGGCGCGGTGGGCCTCGGGCAGGTCGTCGACGGTGATCGCGCCGAGGCCCCGCACCCGGACGGCGTGCTCCAGGACCGCCCGCAGCTCGCGCAGGTTGCCCGGCCACGGCTGGGCCCCGAGGGCGGCCAGCGCGGAGGGGGCCAGGTGCACCGACGGGTCGCAGCCGAGGTCGGCCAGCTGGCTGGCGACCAGGTCGGGGAGGTCGGCGGTGCGCGCGGCCAGCGGGGCCAGCTCGGTGCGGTCGGTGCAGGCCGAGACCAGCGCGGCCGCGCGGCCGGTGAGGTCCTCGACCGGCCCGGAGATCAGCACCACCCGCGGCGCGACGCCGTCGGCGACGTGGGAGGCGACCAGGTCGACGAGGTGGTCGGGCAGCAGGTCGACCCCGTCCACGCAGACCGTGCCCTGCCCGGCGCGCACGAGCGAGGCGAAGTCGCGGGACCAGGCCTGCGGCCCGTCGAGCAGCGCACGTGCCGCGGTCAGGACCGCGACCCGGTGGTCGCCGGCGAGACGGGCGGCGTACGTCGTCCGGCCGGTGCCCGGCGGACCCGCGACGAGCGCCGGGCCGGTGGGCACCCGGCGCACCGGCGTCGTCCGGTTCCGGGGGCTGCGCGGCCGGGCCAGCGCCTCCACGTGCACGAGCGCACCGCCGCGGGTGCGGGGCACGCGCTCGACCCGGACCCGGGCCGGCACGCCGGACTCCAGGGTGATCTCCCGCGACAACCCGGAGGTGCCGACGTCCTGGGCCAGCATCCGCAGCAGGGTCAGGTCGACCTGGCCGAGCAGGTCGAGCGCGGTCCGGTTCGACATGGTCAGGTCGTCCAGCATCGCCACCACCGCCCGGCGTCGCCCCGACGCCGCCTGGAAGGCGTGCAGCAGCTCGGTCTCGCTGACGCGGCTCCCGTCGAGCAGGCGCTGCTCGATGTCGGCGACGGCCCGGGCCACCACCGGGCGCAGCAGCGGGTCCGCCGCCGCCGCGACGCAGGTGATGTCCAGGACCCCCTCGATCCGTCGCGTGACGGGGTGGAAGATCGGGTGGCCGTAGCAGCTGAAGCCGCGCAGCGGCACGGCGTAGTGCTCCTCGCCGTGCACCGCGATCCGCTCCCGGGTCTCCAGCACCGTGCCCGGCGCGTTGGTGCCGACCGCCTCCTCCAGCATGCTCACCCCGACCGCGACACCGAGGTCGTCGAAGGCCCGCTCCAGCCCCCGGGTGCCGCACCAGCGCTGGGCCACCCGGCCGTCCCGGTCGACCAGCAGGGTGCTGAAGACCGTGCCGCTGAGCTGGTCACCGAGGTCGTCGAGCACCGGGGTGGCGGCGGCCAGCAGCGGGCCGCGCGGGTCGACCTCGGAGTAGGTGAGGCCCTCCAGGGCCGAGGCGGGGTCGACCCCCGCCAGGCCGGCGCGGCGCCAGGACTCCGCGATCGGCGCGCGCATCTCCCCGGTGAGGCTCACCTCGACCCCCTCAGGCGTGGTCCGCGATCGAGCTGGTGTGGTCGCGGTCACAGTAGCCCGCGCCCCGGTCCGGCTGTCCAGAAGCTGAACACCTGACGGGCCCCCGGTCTGCGAGCGTGACCGGTGTCACAGCGCCGCGCACGGTGGCGTACCGCCGACCAGGGGAGCACGCATGAAGACTCAGGCCGCCGTCGTCTACGAGACGGGCCAGCGCATCGAGATCGAGGAGCTCGAGCTCGACAAGCCCCAGGCGGGCGAGGTGCTCATCCGCTACACCCACGCCGGGCTGTGCCACTCCGACGTCCACATCGCCCACGGCGACCTCCAGGCGCGCCTGCCGATGGTGCTCGGCCACGAGGGCGCCGGAGTCATCGAGGAGGTGGGCCCGGGCGTGACCCGGGTCAAGGTCGGCGACCACGTGGTGTGCTCCTTCATCCCCAACTGCGGCTCGTGCCGCTACTGCGCCAACGGTCAGCAGTCCATCTGCGACATGGGCGCGACGATCCTCGAGGGCTACCTGCCCGGCGAGCGGTTCCCGATCACCGGCCCGCGCGGGCAGTACGGCGCGATGTGCATGCTCGGCACCTTCAGCCAGTACGGCGTGATCCACCAGAACTCCTGCGTCCCGGTCGACGACGACCTCCCGCTGGACAAGGCCGTCCTGGTCGGGTGCGGCGTCCCGACCGGCTGGGGCTCCGCGGTCAACACCGCCGAGGTGAGGGCCGGCCAGACCGTCGTGGTCATCGGCGTCGGCGGCATCGGCATCAACGCGGTCCAGGGTGCGGCGCTCTCGGGCGCCAAGAACGTGATCGCGGTCGACCCCCTGGCCAACAAGCGGGAGAAGGCGATGGAGCTCGGCGCCACGCACGCCTTCGCCAGCGCCGGCGAGGCGATGGAGACGATCACGAACCTGACCCGCGGCCAGATGGCCGACTCCGCGATCCTCACCCCCGGGCTGCTGACCTCCGAGATCGTCGGCGACGGCTTCAACTCCGTCGGCAAGGGCGGCGTGGTCGTGCTGACCGGGCTGAACAAGCTCGACGAGATGAACATCCAGCTGCCCGGCTCGGTGATGACGCTCTACCGCAAGCAGCTCCGGGGCAGCCTGTTCGGCGACTGCAACCCGACCACCGACATCCCCCGGATCCTGGGGCTGTACCAGTCCGGCGACATCAAGCTGGACGAGATCATCACCAAGACGTACACGTTGGACCAGGTCAACGAGGGTTACGAGGACCTGCTCAACGGCGAGAACGTCCGCGGCGTCGTCGTCCACAGCCACTGAGGTGGGCGAGGAGAACCGACACCGATGACCAGGATCCCCTCCGGGGCGGCGGGCTCGACCCCTGCCCCGGAGGTGGTCGGCCGGGCGCGGGAGAGCGAGCTGCTCGAGGCCGCGCTGCGCAGCGGCGCCCACGTCGTGCTGGAGGGCCCCCCGGGCACCGGCAAGTCGACGCTGCTGCGCGAGGTCGCCCGCCGCCGTGACTCCGCCTTCGTCCTCGTCGAGGGCAACGCCGAGCTGACCCCGGCCCGACTCGTCGGGCACTTCGACCCCGCGCTGGTGCTCGAGCGCGGCTACGCCGTCGACGTCTTCGTCGACGGACCGCTGCTGGACGCGCTGCGCGGCGGCGGGCTGCTCTACGTCGAGGAGCTCAACCGGGTGCCCGAGGAGACCCTGAACACCCTCCTCACGGTGATGTCCGAGGGCGAGATCACGGTGCCCCGGCTCGGGGTCGTCCGCGCCGAGCCCGGGTTCGGGATGGTCGCGGCGATGAACCCGTACGACGCCGTGGGCACCGCCCGCGTCTCCAGCGCCGTCTACGACCGCACCTGCCGGATCACGATGGGCTACCAGTCCGCGGAGGCGGAGGAGCAGATCGTGGCCGGCCGCTGCACCCTTCCGTCACCGGGATGGGGCGCGGCCGCGGTCGCGCTGGTGCGGGCGACCCGGACCCACCCTGAGATCCGGGTCGGGTCGTCGGTGCGCGGCGCCCTCGACCTGGCGGGCCTGGCCCACGAGCTGACCCGCTCGCGCGGCGTCGCCCCCGACGACTGGGACGCCGGCCTGGACTCGGCGCTGGTCGCCCTGAGCGGGCGGGTGCGGGTCGACGAGTCGTCGAGCCGGACCCCCGAGCAGGTGATCGCCGAGCTGTACGCCGAGCACTTCGGCCCCCGACCCGACGACGCCGACGAGGACGACCAGCGCGGGGAGGGCGAGCCCCCGGGGGAAGCCTGAGCCCGCCCCCGGCCGGGGCGGGCGCCTCCGCCGCGCCGCCGAGCCCCGCCCCGGGCGAGCCGCGCGAGTCCCGCCGGGGGCGCCCCGAGCGCTCCACGCCGCGCGCCGAGCTGTCCGGCAACGCCCGGTTCGCCGAGCTCTCCCCCGAGGTCGGCGAGCTGGACGTCGACGCGCTCAGGGAGGCGCTGGGCGAGGACCCCGACGACGTGCTGCCCCTGCTCGCGGCCATGAGCCGGGCGACCGACGAGCGGCTCCGGGCGCAGGTGCAGGCGCTGGTGCCGCGCCTGGTGCTCGACCGCGCCCGGTCGGGCTCACGGGGCCGCACGGGGTCGGGACGGCTGCGCCGCGGGCCCGCGCACCAGGGCGGCGACCTGGACCTCGACGCCTCGCTGGAGGTGGTCGCCGGGGCGCGCGCGGCCGGCACCCGGCCGTCGCTGGAGGACCTCGTCGCCACCTCCTGGCACCGCCCGGACACCGCGGTGTGCCTGCTGCTGGACCGGTCGGGCTCGATGGACGGGCCCCGCCTGGTCACCGCCGCGATGGCGGCCGCCGCGGTCGCGCTGCGGTGCACCGGAGAGCTGGCCGTGGTGGCCTTCGACCGCCGCGCGGAGGTCGTGGTCGAGCTGCTGGCGCCCGTACCGCCGCTGCGGACCGTGGAGCGGGTGCTCGGGCTGCGCGGTCACGGGATGACGTCGCTGGACGCGGCGCTGCGGGCCGCGCGCGACCAGCTGGCCCCGGCGCGGGCGGCCCGGCGGGTCACGGTGCTGCTCTCGGACTGCCGCGCGACCGACGACCTGGACCCCACCGCCGCGGCGCGGGCGCTGGACGAGCTGGTGGTGCTGGCGCCTGCCTCCGACGACGAGGAGGCGCGGCGCTTCGCCCGGTCCGTCGACGCCCGGGTGGCCAGCATCGGCCGCCTCGACGACCTCCCGCCGGCCCTCGACCTGCTGCTGGGGGACGGGTCGGGCTGAGGGCACCGGCTGAGGGGCGGGTGGGTCGGATGGGGGCGGCTGAGGATCGGGTGGGCTGTCGCGCGCGGACTGGGTGGGCGTTTCTCGGGGTTCGCGCGCCCTGCAAGGCGCGCGGGGCCCGGGAATCCCCGCCCGGGCGGGGATTCCTGGGGCGCGTGGGCCCTCCTCAGCCGGCCCCGGACGCCCGCAGCCGCTTGCGGTCCAGCTTGCCCACCGAGGTGAGCGGGACCTGCTCCACGACGTGGACCTCGCGGGGGTACTTGACCGCGGAGAGGTGCTCGCGGGCGTACGCGCGCACGGCGTCGGGGTCCAGCGTCGCACCGGCGGCAGGCTGCACGAAGGCCACCACCTCCTCGCCGTGGACGTCGTCGGGGCGACCGACGACCGCGGCGTTGACGATGTCGGGGTGGGCCATCAGGACCTCCTCGACGTCGCGCGGGTAGACGTTGAAGCCGCCGCGGATGATCAGGTCCTTGATCCGGTCGACGACGTAGAGGTAGCCGTCCCCGTCGAGCCGGCCGACGTCGCCCGTGTGCAGCCACCCGTCACGCAGGGTCGACGCCGTCGCGTCCGGAGCGCGCCAGTAGCCCTGCATCATCGAGGGTCCCCGGGCGCAGATCTCCCCGTCCTGGCCGGCCGGCACCTCCGCGCCGTCGGGGGCGGTGATCCGCAGCTCGATGCCGTGCACCGGCCGGCCGACGCTGCCCCGCCGCACGGCGCCGAACGGGGTGCTGGAGATCAGGGCGGCGCTCTCGGTGCAGCCGTAGCCCTCGGCCACCTCCACGTCCGGCAGCCGCCGGGCGAGCTGCTCGACGACCTCCGCCGCCAGCGGCGCCCCGCCCGAGGTGAGCCGCCGCAGCGTGGACAGGTCGTGGTCCTCCAGCGGCTGGGTCAGCAGGGAGCGGAGCATCGCCGGGACGACCGGGCCGACGTGCACGCCCTCCGCCGCGACGAGGCCGAGGTAGGTCGCGGGCTCGAACCACCGCATCAGCACGGTGGTCCCCGCCTGGACGGCGTGCAGGCCCATGGTGGAGACCATCAGCCCGAAGACGTGGGCCAGCGGCAGCGGGAGGACCGAGACGGTGTGACGCGGGTCGGTCGAGTTCAGCACCGACGCCCACGCCGCGGCGGAGAGCGCGTCGTGGCTGAGCATCACGCCCTTCGAGCGTCCGGTGGTCCCGCCGGTGTAGAGCAGCGCGCCCAGGTCGGTCGGGTCGACGTCGGCCGGGGCGGCCTCGTCCTCTCCCTCGAGGTCCTCGAGGGAGACGCTGCCCTGCGCGAGCGCCCCCGCCGGTGCGCCGGCCACCACCACGTGGCGCACCGACGTCACCCCGCGGGCCGCGGCGAGCACCGTGTCGACGAACTCGGGCGTGGTCACCACCACGACCGCCTCGCTGTCGTGGAGCACGTGTCGCAGCTCGTCCTCGGTGAGCAGGAACAGCACCGGGGTGGTCACCGCTCCCAGCCACCAGGCCGCCTGGTAGGTCACGGTCACCTCGGGGCAGTTCGCCATCAGCACCACCACCCGGTCGCCGGGCCGGACCCCGAGCCCGGACAGCCCGCCCGCCACCGCCCGGGCCCGGCGCCCCAGCTCCGCCGAGGTCCACCGGCGACCCTCGAACAGGGTGGTGGTGTCGTCCCCCCACCGCTCCCAGGCGCCCGCGGCGAGCCGCGCCAGCGACTGCCCGGTCGGGCTGGTCAGCATCTGCGACGGCTCCACGACCACGCCCCTCCCGCTCGGCCGCCTCCGCTCAGGAGCTGCCCAGCAGCCCTGCCAGCGCGCGGCGCACCAGACGCTCCCGGTCCCGGTCGGAGGCGAGCTGCTCCAGCCCGAAGCCGAGCAGCAGGGTGTCCTCGGTCGCGGTGGCGGCCGCGTTGTCGACCAGCCGCCCCCCGATCTGCCACTCGGTCGACGTCGGCGGGCTGCCGGGCGGCGTGGTGCCGGGCGACCAGAGGCTGGTGGGGCCCTCGAACCCGTCCGCGAGCCCAGGACGGTCCACGCCGTCGACCTCGACCCGGGTGTCGTCGACGAACGCCCCGACGCCGGCGCTGGAGGGGTCGCTGACGTAGCTGACGGAGATCTCGACCTGGTCGCCCGCGAAGGCACCCAGGTCGAAGGTCAGCTCCTCCCAGCCGCCCACCCCGGTCAGCGAGCTCCACGTGCCGGTGGTGCCCGGTGCGCGGCAGTCGTCACCGCCCAGGTAGGAGCGCAGGAACGGGTGGAGCGCGATGAAGAAGCCGGCCTCGCACTCCGCGGGGGGCTCGTCCGTGGTGGCACCGCCCGCCTCGGGCAGGGTGGTCCAGTCGTCCCCTCCGGCGGTGCGAGCCTCGACGACGAGGTGGTCGTAGCCCTCCTCGGTGTTCCAGGAGGTCTGCATCGTCAGGGCCGCGGCCGTGGCGCCGGTCAGGTCGACGGTGCGGGTCAGCCGCGCCCAGGAGTCGTCGGCGTGCAGGACCCCGGCGTACCGCTCGCCCTCCACCGGCGCGAGCGGGTCGCCCGGCCGCACCGGGTAGGTCGCCGCCCCCCGGCTGGCGAACTGGGGGAAGTCCTCGACCGGCAGCACGTCGCTGGTGACCTGGAAGCTGCCGGCCTCGTCGAGGGGGTTGCTCCCGTCGACCACGGGACCACCGAAGGTCCCGTCGTACCCGCTCAGCGGCCCGGGGAGACCGCGCACCCCGACCGGGTCGGCGACGTCGAACCGGCTGAAGGCGCCGAGCCAGTACTGCCGGAAGTCGTCGGCCAGGATCAGGCAGTCCTCGAAGAAGCCCGCGCCGTCGTCGACCACGCACTCCGCGGTCCGGTCGCCGTTCAGCCCGTAGTAGAGACCGCCGACGGCGTCGCTGATGCCGGGCAGGCCCTGGTACTGCGCGGTCTCGCCGGCGTGCAGCAGCTTGCCGCCCTCGTTGAGGTAGTCGCGGACCGCGATCGTGAGGTCCTGCGCCCGCTCGGCCACCGAGATATCGGGGAGGGGTCCGAACGGCGTCTCGGTCTCCTCGTCCTCGGGGTCCTGGGTCAGCCGGTTGTCGCCGAGGTACCACAGCACGGCGTCGTAGTGCGCGAGCACGCCGAGGTCGTGCGGGACGCCCTGGGCGTCGACGTCCCAGACGTCGGCGGTGTAGCCGGCGGCCTCGACCGCCCTGACGTGCGCGGCGGCGTACGCCGGGGCGTCGGTGCCGGCGGGGTAGGTGGGGTTGACCCCGGTGTAGTCCTCGTTCGCGACCACCAGCACGTCGGCGTCGCTGTCGCGCTCCACGGTGTAGCGGAGGCGCTCGCTGCGCAGCGCCGAGCCCGGGTCGCGACGGGTCCCGGGATCGCGGCCGGTGAACCACGCGGTCACGACGTCACCGACCTCGGTGCCCTCGACCGTGCCGCGGTACTCGGCGTAGTAGGCGTCGTTGTCGCGCCCGTACGTCTCGCCACCGCGCCAGCGCCGGACCGCGGCCTGCTGGACCGGCCCGCCGTCGACGCGGAACTTCAGCCGCTTGGCGCGCAGGGACCGACGGGCGTCCACCGCGACGGTCTGCGGGTCGCCGTAGGAGACGTCGAAGGAGTCGACGTCGAAGGCCGGGGCGTCGCGGTCCAGCGAGGACCGCGGCTCGTCGGGGTCGCCGGCCGAGCGGGCCACGGAGAGCGCGAACGGGACGTTCTTCTCGAACTCGCCCTGCACCAGCTGCTCGTCGTCGGGGAACTCGAAGCCGCTGCCGCAGTCCTCGGCGCGCCACTCGTCGTCGGGATCCACCTCGGAGGCGGCCTCGCAGGTCGACATCTCGGGCGTGAACCCGAGCGTGCCGTACTCCTCGGTGATCCCGCTGTCGGTGTCGCCGTTGGTGGTGTAGAGCTCCGCGGACAGGTCCGGGTCGTAGCCGGGCACGGCGGGCTCGGCGTCGTCGCCGGCCAGGGCCTCGTAGATCAGGTCGTCCGGCGAGGGCGTGGCCACCTGCCAGCCCGTGCCGTAGAGCAGCAGCTCGGCGGCGGAGTGGTAGTTGACGAGGAACTCGAAGCCGACACGGTCGGCCAGCGCGTCCAGCGCCTGGGTCTCCGGCTCGGAGGCCGGTCCCGGGCCCCGGTAGGTCTCGCTGGCCGGCTGGGGCGAGGAGCCCTCGTTGTCGTAGCCCCACTTGTAGGGCCAGTTGCGGTTGAGGTCGACGCCGTCACCGGGGGCGATCGACCCGTCGCGGTCGTTGTCGCGCAGGTTCTTGCGCCACAACCGGTTGCCCTCGGTGAAGGTGTAGTCGTAGCCGTCGGGGTTGGCGACCGGCAGGAACCACAGCTCGGTGGTGGCCAGCAGCCGGCGGGTGCGGCGGTCGCCCGCGGCGTACCGCTCGACGACCCGGGCCAGCAGCCGGGTGGTCATCTCGGGCGTGATCCACTCCCGGGCGTGCTGGGCCGAGAGGTACAGCACGGCCGGGCGGGAGCCGTCGCGCGTGCGCCGCGCCCGGTCGGTGACCTTCACCGCCAGGATGTCCTGGCCGTCCACGCTCTGCCCGGCGGTGACCAGCTTCGTGACCCGCGGGTTGGCGTCCGTGAGGTCGCGCAGCTCCTCGGCGATGCCGCCCGCACCGGAGTAGGTCTGCCAGACCTCGTGCCCGTCGGCCGCCCTCGCGTCGGCCCGCTCGGTGACGGTCTGCCCGTCGACCTGCTTGACCTCGAGCTCGAGGCCGTCCTCGGCGAGCTCGTCGGCCTGCTCGTCGCTGAGCACCACCTCCACCTCGACCAGGCCCTTGTCGCCGGGGGCGTCCTGGCTCCCCGCGACCGGGGCCAGCTCCAGCTCGTGGCGGTCGATGCCGAGGGCCACCAGGTCGGGCAGCCGGGCCGGGGCGACCTCGCCGACGTAGACCTCGAGCCCCCCGGAGTCGGGGGCCGCGGCCGGGGGTGCGGCGAGGGAGCCGGGGGCGCCGGCGAGCGCGCCGACGACCAGCGCACCGATCGCGGGAAGGACGACAAGACGAGACCGACGGCGCACGTTGTTCTCCCTGGGAGACCCGATAGGTGTCGCAGACGGTCGTCCCTCCGCGCTGCGGTGTCAAGGGTCGCGCGGCGCCGGCTCGCCGACGTACGCCGCGAGGTGCTCCCCGGTGACCGTCGCGCGCGAGGCCACCAGGTCGGCGGGCGTGCCCTCGAAGACGACGAGCCCACCGTCGTGCCCGGCGCCCGGGCCCAGGTCGATGATCCAGTCCGCGTGCGCCATCACGGCCTGGTGGTGCTCGATCACCACGACGGTCCTGCCCGCGTCGACGAGGCGGTCGAGCAGACCCAGGAGGTTCTCCACGTCGGCGAGGTGCAGCCCGGTGGTCGGCTCGTCCAGCACGTAGGTCGCGCCCTGCTCGGCCATCCGGGTGGCGAGCTTGATCCGCTGGCGCTCGCCGCCCGAGAGCGTGGTGAGGGGCTGGCCCAGCGTGAGGTAGCCCAGCCCGACGTCGACGAGGTCGACCAGGATCCGGTGCGCCGCGGGCAACCGTCCGTCGCCGGCGCCGAAGAACTGCTCGGCGTCGGCCACCGACAGGGCGAGGACCTCGCTGATGTCCGAGCCGGCGAAGGTGTAGTCGAGGACCGCTGCGTCGAAGCGGCGCCCCTCGCAGAGCTCGCACGGCGTCGGGACGCCGGCCATGATCCCCAGGTCGGAGAAGATCACCCCGGCGCCGTTGCAGCTCGGGCAGGCGCCCTCGGAGTTCGCGCTGAACAGCGCGGGCTTGACACCGTTGGCCTTGGCGAAGGCCTTGCGGATCGGCTCGAGCAGGCCGGTGTACGTCGCGGGGTTGCTGCGCCGCGAGCCCTTGATGCCGCTCTGGTCGACCACCACGACACCCTCACGACCAGCGATCGAGCCGTGGATCAGGGAGCTCTTGCCGGACCCGGCGACCCCGGTGACCACGGTGAGCACGCCCAGCGGGACGTCGACGTCGACGTCGCGCAGGTTGTGGGTGCGCGCGCCGCGCACCTCGAGCACGCCGGTCGGTGTGCGGGGGACCTGCTTGGGAGCGACGCGGTCGTCGAGGTGCCGGCCGGTGAGGGTGTCGCTGGCCCGCAGCCCGGCGACGGTGCCCTGGAAGACGATCTCGCCGCCCGCCGTACCGGCCCCCGGTCCGAGGTCGACGACGTGGTCGGCGATCGCGATCGCCTCGGGCTTGTGCTCGACGACCAGCACGGTGTTGCCCTTGTCGCGCAGCTGCAGGAGGAGCTCGTTCATCCGCTGCACGTCGTGCGGGTGCAGGCCGATGGTCGGCTCGTCGAAGACGTAGGTGACGTCGGTGAGCGAGGAGCCGAGGTGGCGGATCATCTTGGTGCGCTGCGCCTCGCCGCCGGACAGCGTGCCCGCGGGGCGGTCCAGGGACAGGTAGCCCAGGCCGATCTCGACGAACGAGTCCAGCGTGCGGCCCAGCGTCGAGAGCAGCGGCGCCACCGACGGCTCGTCGAGGCCCCGCACCCAGGTCGCGAGGTCGCTGATCTGCATCGCGCAGGCGTCGGCGATGCTCACCCGGCCGATCACCGACGAGCGGGCGGCCTCGGTGAGGCGGGTCCCGTCGCAGTCGGGGCAGGTCGTGAAGGTGACGGCACGCTCGACGAAGGCCCGCACGTGCGGCTGCATGGCGTCGACGTCCTTGGCCAGGAACGACTTCTTGATCTGGGGGACCAGCCCGAGGTAGGTCAGGTTGATGCCGTCGATCTTGAGCTTGGTCGGCTCCTTGTGGAGCAGGTCGTCGAGCTCGCGCGCCGAGTAGTCCCGGATGGGCTTGTCGGCGTCGAGGAAGCCGCAGCCGCGGAAGATCCGGCCGTGCCAGCCCTCCATGCTGTAGCCCGGGATCCGCAGCGCGCCGTCGTTGAGCGACAGGCTGTCGTCGTAGAGCGCGGTGAGGTCGACGTCGTTGACCGCGCCGCGGCCCTCGCACCGCGGGCACATGCCACCGGTGATCTGGAAGGAGCGTCGCTCCCTGGTCTCCCTCCCGCCCTTCTGCGTCGTCACCGCGCCGGCGCCGGAGATCGAGGCGACGTTGAAGGAGTACGCCTGCGGCCCGCCGATGCTCGGCTCGCCCAGCCGGCTGAACAGGCGACGCAGCATGGCGTTGGCATCGGTCGCGGTGCCGACCGTGGACCGCGGCGAGGCACCCATCCGCTCCTGGTCGACGATGATCGCGGTGGTCAGGCCGTCGAGCACGTCGACGTCGGGGCGCGCCTGGCTGGGCATGAAGCCCTGCACGAACGCGCTGTAGGTCTCGTTGATCATCCGCTGCGACTCCGCGGCGATCGTGGCGAAGACCAGCGAGCTCTTCCCCGACCCCGAGACACCGGTGAAGACCGTCAGCCGCCGCTTCGGGAGCTCGACGCTGACGTCCTTGAGGTTGTTCTCCCGGGCGCCGTGGACCCGGATGAGGTCGTGGGTGTCGGCGGGGTGCGGCGGTGTCGTCATGGCCCGGTCAGTGTCGTGCGGCTCGCGGGTCGGTGTCGAGGGCCGCCTTCTCCAGCACCCAGGCCGACGCCGCGTTGCCGGGGTGGCAGGTCGACGAGGTACCCGATCCTGGCCCGCCGGTGGGCCGCGTCGACTGGTTGGGGACGTCAGCGCCCTGAGAGGTCGATGTGTGGTCTGCGTCTGCCCAGTGGATACAGATGGCACATCGACCCGGCCCCGGGCGGTGTCGGGTCGCTCCTGGTGCCACCTGCTGGCACCAGATCGCCGAGCCGAGGTGGGTGGGCGGTCAGTGCGCCATGTCGACGAAACGGGAGTAGTGACCCTGGAAGGCCACCGTGATGTCACGGGTGGCGCCGTTGCGGTGCTTGGCCACGATCAGGTCGGCCTCGCCGGGACGGGTCGACTCCTTCTCGTAGGCGTCGTCGCGGTGCAGCAGGATCACCATGTCGGCGTCCTGCTCGAGCGAGCCCGACTCGCGGAGGTCGCTCATCATCGGGCGCTTGTCGCTGCGCTGCTCGGGACCACGGTTGAGCTGGGAGAGCGCGATGATCGGCAGCTGGAGCTCCTTGGCCAGCAGCTTGATCTGGCGCGAGAACTCCGAGACCTCCAGCTGGCGGGACTCGACCTTGCGGCCCGACGTCATCAGCTGCATGTAGTCGATCACGATCAGCTTGAGGTCGTGGCGCTGCTTGAGTCGCCGGGCCTTGGCCCGGATCTCCATCATCGTCATGTTGGGCGAGTCGTCGATGAACATCGGCGCGGACGAGACTCGCCCCATGTGGCGGGCCAGCTTGTCCCAGTCGGCCTGGTCCATCTTGCCGTTGCGGATGTGGTTCAGCGGCACCTTCGCCTCCGCCGACAGCAGCCGCATCGTGATCTCCGAGCGGGTCATCTCGAGGCTGAAGAACACGCTGGCCAGGTTGTTGTGGATCGAGGCGGCCCGGCAGAAGTCCAGAGCCAGGGTCGATTTGCCCATGGCGGGACGCGCCGCGACGATCACCATCTGCCCCGAGTGCAGGCCGTTGGTCAGGTCGTCGAGGTCGGCGAAGCCGGTGGGCACGCCGTAGAGGCCGGCCTCGCGGTTGCCGATCGCCTCGATCTCGTCGAGGACGCCGTCCATGATGTCGGCGAGCGGGGCGAAGTCCTCGCTGCTGCGCTTGTCGGTGACGGTGTAGATCTCGGCCTGCGCGCGGTCGACGACGTCGTCGACCTGGCCCTCCCCGGCGTACCCGATCTGGACGATCTTGGTGCCGGCGTCGACGAGGCGGCGCAGGATCGCCTTCTCCCGGACGATCTCGGCGTAGAACTGCGCGTTGGCCGCGATCGGGACGTTGGAGGCCAGGGTGTGGAGGTACGGAGCGCCGCCGACCCGCTGCAGGTGGCCCTGGCGCTGCAGCTCGGCGGACACGGTCACCATGTCCACGGGCTCACCGCGACCGAACAGGTCGATCACCGCGTCGTGGATCGTCTCGTGCGAGGGGCGGTAGTAGTCCGTGCCGCGCAGGACCTCGGAGACGTCGGCGATCGCGTCCTTGGAGATCAGCATCGCGCCGAGCACGGACTGCTCGGCGGCCATGTCCTGCGGGGGGGTGCGCGCACCCGGCGAGGACGACGGCGCCTCGCCCGGGGCGTAGGGCATCGGGCCGTCGCCCCACGCCTCGAACGGAGGCTCGGCGAAGCGGTCCTGGGACTCGGTCACGCTCACGCGGTGCCCTCCTCGACGGGGTCGGCGGACGGTCGTGGGGGCGCTCGACGACCGCAGGCACGACGCTAGGAGCATCCACCGACAGCCGTCCGAGACCGACCGGGAACCGCGACCGTACGGCCCCGCGGAGGTCCCGACCAAGCCCGTTGTCCACAGGTCCTGTGGATAACCTGGGGAGAACCGTCGGGGACGTGCGACAACCTGTGGGGTGAGTGTGGGCGACCCTGTGGACAACCAAGTGGAGTCGACGCTGGAGACCCGTTCTGACCTGCAACGATGCCGGCGGCGGCCTGTGCAGTCGAGAAAGATCGGTACCGGTGCGGTCCACCCGGCGTCCCTGTCAAGCCCCGCCCCGCATCGACGCCGCAGGGTGGCCTGCGACAGACTTTCCACAGAACAGCCCTTGTTATCCACCGGGTCGAACGGCCCCTTGTCAAGCAGGAGCCAGGTGCCGACCCCGCCCGCCCGCGCTGACCTGCGACGACACGACCGGGAGATCCTCCGACTGGCGGTGCCGGCGTTCCTCGCCCTGGTCGCGGAGCCGCTCTTCCTGCTCGGCGACGCCGCCGTCGTCGGCCATCTCGGCACCGTCCCCCTGGCCGGGCTCGGGATCGCCGCCACGGTGCTGCAGACCGTGGTCGGGCTCTGCATCTTCCTGGCCTACGGCACCACGGCCGGCGTGGCGCGCCGGGTCGGGGCCGGTGACCGGGCCGGTGCCCTGGCCCAGGGCGTCGACGGCATCTGGCTGGCCGTGCTGATCGGCCTCGTGGCCACGGCCGGGCTCCTGGTGCTCGCCGACCCCCTGGTCGGGTTCTTCGGCGCGGACGCGGGGGTGACCGACGCCGCGTCGGTCTACCTGCGCATCGCCGCGCTCGGGACGACGCCGCTGCTGGTGATGCTGGCCTGCACCGGGGTCCTGCGCGGGCTCCAGGACGTCCGCACCCCGCTGGTCGTCGCGGTGCTGGGGACCGTGGCCAACCTCGGGCTCGACGTCCTGCTCGTCTTCGGCGCCGGTCCCGTGCCCGCGCTCGGCATCGCCGGCTCCGCGATCGCCTCCGTGGCGGTCCAGCTGCTCAGCGCGGGCGTGCTGGTCGCGGTCGTGGTCCGCGGCGCGCGCCGCGAGGGCGCCTCGTTGCGGCCCGACACCCGGGGGGTCCGCGAGGCCGCCCGGGCCGCGGGACCGCTCGTGGTGCGGACCCTGACGCTGCGCGCTGCCCTGCTGGCCACGACGTACGCCGTCGCGCTCGCGCCCGCGACGGAGCGCACCGTCGACCTCGCCACCCACCAGCTGGCGATGACCCTGTGGACGTTCCTGGCGTTCGTGCTCGACGCGCTCGCCATCGCCGCCCAGGCCATCACGGGGCGCTACCTGGGTGCGGGGGACGTCGACGGCACCCGGGCGGTGACCCGGCGGATGGTCCGGTGGGGCCTGCTGGGCGGTCTGGTCACCGGCGCCGTGCTGGCCGCGGCCGCGCCGCTCGTCGGACCCCTGCTCAGCGGCGACGAGCGGGTCCACCAGCGGCTCCTGCCGGTGCTGCTCGTGGCCGCGCTGGCGCAGCCGCTGGCCGGGGTGGTGTTCGTCCTCGACGGGGTGCTGATCGGTGCCGGGGACGGGGCCTACCTCGCCCGCGCCGGTGTCCTGGTGCTGCTCGCCCACGGCCCCGTCGTGCTCCTGGTGGCCGGTGCCGGCGCCGGTCTGGTCGGGGTGTGGGCGGTGTTCGGCTTCGTCTTCATGGGTGCCCGGGCGCTGGCCCTGGTGCACCGCGAGCGCGGCGACGCCTGGCTGGTCACCGGGGCCGGGCCCTGACCGGACCCCCGGGTGGTGCCGGCGACGCACCGGCCGTGCGCGGCGGTGTGCCGGGGCGTGCCAGGGTGGGCGGGTGCAGCCGCTCCTGCTCGCCGCGCTCGGCCTCCTCCTGGTCGTCCTCCGGGTGGACGCCGGCGGGTACGACGCGACGCCCGACCCGCTGGGCTGGGCGCTCGTGCTGCTCGCGGTCGTGCGGCTCCCCCGCGACCTGCCGCACCGCACGGTCGTGCTCGTCCTGGTCGTCCTCGCCGCCCTGACCTCGCTGGCCCTGGTCGTGCCCGGGGTGTCGGCCGACCTGGGTGCGGCGGACCCGGCCCTGGCCTGGGCGGTCTCCCTGCCTGCCCTGGCCGCGACCGGGATGCTGCTGCACGCCCTCACCGCCGCGGCCCGGGCCGCCGGCGACCTCGCCGCCGCCGGCTGGCTGGGCTCGCTGCGCACGCTCACCGCGACCGTCGCGCTGCTGCCGGCGGTCGTGCTCGGCGCCGGCGTGGCAGCGCTGGCGGGGCCGACCGCGGGCCTTGCCCAGCTGGCGGCCGTCGGCACGGTCGTGGTGCTCGTCGTCGACGCCGGTCGTCCCTGGGCGCAGCGCGACGCCGCGCCCGCGGCGGCACCACCCTCGACGGGGCGGGCACGGACACGACGACGGCCGCCCCCCGGAGGGGGACGGCCGTCGTGAGGGGTGCGGGGTGGCTCGGTCAGGCGGGGACGACGTTGAGCGTCACCGTGGCCGAGACCTCCTCGTGCAGGCGCACGCCGACGGTGTGCCGGCCCAGCGACTTGATCGGGTTGCCGAGCACGATGGTGCGCTTGTCGATCTTCTCGCCGGACGCGGTGCCGACGGCCGAGGCGATGTCGCCGGTGGTGACGGCGCCGAAGAGACGGCCCCCGGCACCGGCGCGCACCGGCAGGTCGACGGTCGAGCCCTCGAGCGCGGCCTTGACCTCGACCGCGTGGTCGCGGTCCCGCACGGCGCGGGCGCCGCGGGCGGCCTTGATGGACTCCACGGTCTTCTCGCCACCGCGGGTCCAGACGAGGGCCTCGCCGCGCGGGACGAGGTAGTTGCGGCCGTAGCCGGGCTTCACGTCCACGACGTCCCCGGGGGCACCGAGACCGTCGACCTCCTGGGTCAGGATGAGCTTCATGTCGTCAGTCCTCTCAGCGACCGGTCGAGGTGTACGGCAGCAGGGCGACCTCACGGGCGTTCTTCACGGCCGTGGCGACGTCGCGCTGGTGCTGGACGCAGTTGCCGGTGACCCGACGCGCGCGGATCTTGCCGCGGTCGGAGATGAACTTGCGGAGCAGGGCGGCGTCCTTGTAGTCGACGCCGGTCGCCTTCTCCTTGCAGAACTGGCAGACCTTCTTCTTCGGCTTGCGGACCACTGGTTTGGCCATTGCGGTGCTCTCCTTCGATGAGCCCGGTCCGTGGTGGTGTCGGGACCGGAATGGTGGATGGGTGCTGGATCAGAAGGGGGGCTCTTCCGAGCCGACGCCCGGAGCCCCCCAGGGGTCGGCCTGCTGGCCGCCGGACGGGCGCTGCTGACCGCCCTGGCCTCCCTGCTGGGGAGTGGCCCAGGGGTCGTCCCCGCCGTACGAGCCGCCGCCACCGCTGCCGGAGCCGCCCTGGCCGCCCTGGCCGCCCTGGCCGCCGGAGCCGCCCTGGGGGGCACCCCCGGCGTACGAGCCGCCGCCACCGCTGCCGCCGCCGGAGCGGCTGGCCCGGGCGACCTTGGCCGTGGCGTACTTCAACGACGGCCCGACCTCCTCGACCTCGAGCTCGACGACGGTGCGCTTCTCGCCCTCACGGGTCTCGTAGGAGCGCTGCTTGAGCCGCCCCTGCACGACCACGCGCATCCCCTTCTGCAGGGACTCGGCGACGTTCTCCGCGGCCTGACGCCACACCGAGCAGGAGAGGAACAGGCCTTCGCCGTCCTTCCACTCGTTGGTGTTCTTGTCGAAGGTGCGCGGCGTCGACGCGATGCGGAAGTTCGCCACGGCCGCCCCGGAGGGGGTGAAGCGAAGCTCGGGGTCGTCGACGAGGTTGCCGACGACGGTGATGACGGTCTCGCCTGCCATGGGGATCTCCTGGGTCGGGGTGGTGCGGTGTCCGGTGCGGTGTCCGCCGATCGTGCCGTGCCGCGCCGACAGCCGTCAGCGGCTGTCCACAGGCACGCCTGCGATCAGTGGGCGTCGGGCCGGAGGACCTTGGTACGCAGGACCGACTCGTTCAGGGTGAGCTGGCGGTCGAACTCCTTGACCGTGGCCGGCTCGGCCTGCAGCGTGACGACGGCGTAGATGCCCTCGGCGTTCTTCTTGACCTCGTAGGCCAGGCGCCGACGGCCCCAGACGTCGAGGTTGTCGATGCTGCCGCCGTCCTTGCGGATGACGTTGAGGTACTTGTCGAGGGACGGCTCGATGGTCCGCTCGTCGAGACTGGGGTCAAGGATGACCATGACTTCGTAAGCGCGCAAGGCTGTCTCCACCTCCTGTGGGCTAGGACGGCCACGGAATCTCCGTGGCAGGAGGGCCTGTGCTCCCCGGGGCTCGGACCCGGTCGGCGGGTCCGGCTGTTCGCGAGGACAGCACAAGGTACCAGCGCCGTGCGGGCCCGCCGAAATCCCGTGCCCCCGGGAGGAGCCACGGCAGGTCTAGCATCCGGCAGGTGCCCCCCGCCTCGTCGTCCCGCCCCTCCCCCGCCCCGGACGGGGACGTCGCCCTGGTGCTCGATGCCGGCGGGGCCCGCTCGGCCTACCAGGTCGGCGTGCTCGAGGTCCTGCTGCCCGAGCTGGAGCGCCGCGGCACGCGGCCGACCCTGCAGCTGGGCACCAGCGCCGGGGCGCTGCTCGCGGCCTCGCTCACCTCGACCGCGCACCTCGACGCCGAGGAGCAGGTCGAGCGGCTCGTGGCCACCCTCGGCCAGGCCACCAAGCGGCACGTCATCCGCCCGTTGTGGCAGCAGGTCCCGGTCGTCGCGCTGCGCTACGCCTCCGAGACGCTGGGCCTCTCGGTCTTCCGCCTCCGCGGGCTGTTCGGCACCGGTCCCCTGGCCCGCACGCTGGGCCGCGCCATCCGGTGGGAGTCGCTGCACGACAACCTCGACCAGGGCCGGGTGCACGCCCTGTCGGTGGTGGCGACCGCGGTCCGCACCGGCGAGGTGGTGATGTTCACCGAGACCGCGCCGGCGTACGCCGCGTTGCCGGCGGCCCTGGGCTCGGACGGCCACCGGCGGTACGTGCGGACCCGCCTCGGCGTGGAGCACCTGATGGCGTCCTCGGCCATCCCGGCCCTGTTCCCGTCGGTGCGCGTGGGCTCTCCGGAGGAGGCCTCCGGGTGGTACGCCGACGGCGCCACGCGCCGCCGGGTGCCGTTGGCGCCCGCGCTCGAGCTCGGCGCCGAGAGGATCGTGGCCATCGGCACCGGCAGCCTGCACCCGCGCCCGGCCGACCCGACCCTCGACCGGGCCCCGGTCGACCTCGGCGACGGGGGCGCGACCCTGCTCGGTGCGGTGATGGACGACCCGATGCGCCACGACCTCCGCCGGTTGGCCGAGACCAACGCGATGGCCGCGGACGACGACCTGCGCCCGGCCCTCGACCGGCACCGCGCGGCACGGGGGCGGGAGGCGTACCGCGTCGTGCCGTACGTCGCCGTCGCGCCCGAGCACGGCGACGACCTCTCCGACACCGCGCTGGCGGTGTTCCGGGAGAACCACAAGTCGTGGCGCGGCACCCTGTCCGACCCCGACCTCCAGGTGGTGCACCGGCTGCTGGGCAGCGACAGCCCGCTGCAGGGCGAGCTGCTGAGCTACCTGCTGTTCGACCCCGACTTCTTCGACGCCGCCCGCGACCTGGGCCGCCGCGACGGCCGGGCCTGGCTGGCCGGGCACCCCGACCTCTGGCAGACCGGGCCGATCGAGGCGCCGACCGGCTGACCCCGCCCGCCGTTCCGGCACGGTGGCTTCGCGGAACGGACCTGACGGGCGAGTTCCGAACATGTCGGGCAGTGCAAAGGCCGACAAGTTCGGAAGTCCCCGGCCGGCCGGGGACTTCCCGCCGCCCGCCGGCCGCCCGCACCCTCCCCCGACCCGCCTACCCTGGCCCGCATGAGCACCACCGCGATCCGCATCGGCGCCCACGTCGACCAGACCGACCCGCTGGCCGAGGCCCGGGAGCGGGGGGCGCCGCTGGTGCAGCTGTTCCTGGGCGATCCGCAGGGCTACGCCGGGCCGGAGGTCGCCTACGCCGGGGGCGCCGCGGCGTTGCGGGCCGACGCCGAGGCGGCCGGGGTGGACCTCTACGTCCACGCGCCCTACATCGTCAACGTGGCCACCACGAACAACCGGATCCGGATCCCCAGCCGCAAGCTGCTGCAGAAGCACGTCGACGTCGCCACCGAGATCGGCGCCAAGGGCCTGGTCGTCCACGGCGGGCACGTCACGAAGGCCGACGACCCCGAGAAGGGGTTCGACAACTGGCGCAAGGCCGTCGAGGCCACCGACCTCACGCTGCCGCTGCTGATCGAGAACACCGCCGGGGGCGACCAGGCGATGAGCCGCCACCTGGACCGGATCGGGCGGCTGTGGGAGGCGGTCTCCGCGGCCGAGGGCGCCGACATGGTGGGGTTCTGCCTCGACACCTGCCACGCCCACGCCGGCGGCAACGACCTGACCACGGTGGTGCAGGACGTGCTGGCGATCACCGGCCGGATCGACCTGGTGCACGCCAACGACAGCCGGGACGAGTTCGGCTCCGGCGCCGACCGGCACACCAACTTCGGCGAGGGGCGGATCGACCCCGACCTGCTGGCGCAGGTGGTCCGCGACGCGGGCGCCCCGGTCGTCTGCGAGACCCCCGGCCCGGCCGCCGCCCACGTCGCCGACTTCGCCTGGCTCCGCGAGCGCCTCTGACCCGCCGCCCGGCGACCCACCGGCTCGGGCCACGGCCCACCCGCCGGTAGCCTCCAGACGTGTCCCCCGCCCTCACCGTCCGGCCCGTCACCGAGGACGAGCACCTCGCCCACCTGCGCTCGCGCGCGTCGGCCAGCTTCCTGCAGACCCCGGCCTGGGGCCGGGTCAAGAGCGAGTGGCGCCGCGAGTCGCTGGGCTGGTTCCGCGCCCCCGCCGACGGTGGCACCGAGGAGATGGTCGGTGTCGCGCTGGTGCTCTACCGCCGGCTGCCGAAGGTGCGGCGCTCCCTGGCGTACCTGCCCGAGGGGCCGGTGCTCGACTGGGACGCCGCCGCCGACGACCTCGCCGCCTGGCTCGACCCGATGACCGCGCACGTGAAGGCCCAGGGCGCCTTCGGCGTGCGGATCGGCCCGCCGGTGACCACCCGCCGCTGGAGCGCGCAGCAGGTCAAGGACGGTGTCGCCGACGCCGGGACCGCCCGGCTGGCCGACCTCGCCCCGTCGGTGCGCGAGCCGCTCGGCGCCGCCGTCGTGTCGGGGCTGCGCCGGCTCGGGTGGCGCCACCAGGGCGCGGAGGGCGGGTTCGCCGCGGGCCAGCCGCAGTACGTCTTCCAGGTCCCGCTCGTCCACCCCGACGGCACCGCCCGCACCGAGGACGAGCTGCTCAAGGCGATGAACCAGCAGTGGCGGCGCAACATCAAGAAGGCCGCGAAGGAGGGCGTGGAGGTCACCACGGCCGACGCAGGGGACCCCGCGGGCCTGGCCGAGGAGCTGGCCGCCTTCCACGCGCTCTACGTCCACACCGCCGAGCGCGACCACTTCACCCCGCGCCCGCTGTCCTACTTCCGCACCATGGCCGAGGCGCTCGGGGCCGAGGACCGCGACCGCTTCCGGGTCTTCGCGGCCCGCCACGACGGGGACCTGGTCGCCTCGACGATCGCCATCCGGGTCGGCACCCACGCCTGGTACTCCTACGGCGCCTCCTCCACCGAGAAGCGCGAGGTCCGGGGCTCGAACGCGGTGCAGTGGGCGATGGTCCGCGACGCGCTCGCGGCCGGCGCCCACGTCTACGACCTGCGCGGCATCACCGACACCCTCGACCCCGAGGACTCCCACGTCGGGCTGATCCAGTTCAAGGTCGGCACCGGCGGCGAGGCGGTCGAGCACGCCGGCGAGTGGGACCTCCCGCTCAACCGGGTGCTCTACCGCGCCTTCGACCTCTACATGAGCCGGCGGTGACCCGATGAGCCTGACCCTGCACGTCGACGGCGCCCGCTGGCGCACCCACCTCGACGCCGTCGCCACGGCGAACCCCGGCCTGGCGCCGGTCGTCAAGGGCAACGGGTACGGCCTGACGCTGCCCCGGCTCGCCCGCCGCGCGGGCTGGCTCCGCGAGCAGGGCCACGACGTGGACACCGTCGCGGTCGGCACCTACTCCGAGCTGGGGACGGTGGCGAGCCGCTTCGACGGCGACCTGCTGGTGCTGACCCCGTGGCGTCCCTTCGGACCCGAGCTGGAGCTCGACGAGCTCCTGGAGCGGCGGGTCGTGCACACGGTCGGGCGCCTCGAGGACCTGCTCGCCCTGATGGACCGCCGCCCACACTCCCGGATCGTGCTGGAGCGGCGCACCAGCATGCTGCGCCACGGCTTCGACGCCGACGGGCTGCGGGCCGCGGGCCGGCTGCTGCGCGCGCGGCGGCAGGCGTCCGTGGTGGGGGTGGCCTTCCACCTCCCGCTCGACCAGGGCTCGCACCTCGCCGAGGTGCTCCGGCTGATGGACGACGTGGTCGCGGCCGACCTGCCCACGCGCACCCTGTGGATCAGCCACCTCTCCGCCGACGAGCTGGACACGCTGCGGCGGACCTACGCCGACTACGTCGTCCGGCCCCGGGTCGGCACGTCGCTGTGGCTGGGCGACCGCGGCGCGCTGCGGGTGACCTCCACCGTGCTCGACGTGCACCCGCTGCGCCGGGGACAGGTGTACGGCTACCGGGGCCGCACCGCCCCCCGGGCCGGGCACCTGCTCGTGGTCAGCGGCGGCACCGCGCACGGCATCGGGCTGACCGCGCCGGCCGGCGAGAGCCGGTTGCGTGCCCGGGCCGCGGTCCTGGCCCGCGGCGGCCTCGACGCCGCCGGCCTGGCCCGCTCGCCGTTCACCGTCGACGGCCGCCAGCGGCTGTTCGCCGAGCCCCCGCACATGCAGGCCTCGATGCTGCTGCTGCCCTCCGGGTCCACGGTGCCGGAGGTGGGCGAGGAGCTGGACGTCCGGGTCCGCTACACGACCACGTCGTTCGACCGCGTCCTGGTGGACTGAGCAGCGGGTCCGGTCCGCGCCGCGGCCGGCAGGGTCAGCGGCTCCGCCCGGGCCACCGGGTCCCGGTCCGGCCGCCACACGTCGCGCACCACCACGGCGGCCAGGTAGAGCTCGCCGAGCATCCTCAGCACGATCCCGAGCCAGTAGACCGGGGCGTCGTAGGCCTCGTCCTCGCCCGCCGCGCCCGGGCGCAGGTAGCCGCCGAGGTACCACCAGACCACCGCGAAGTAGAAGACCTCGCCGGCCTGCCAGACCAGCTGGTCGCGCCAGCGCGGACGGGCCAGCGCCGCCAGCGGCAGCAGCCACAGGACGTACTGCGGCGAGTAGACCTTGTTCACCAGCAGGAACCCGACGACCACGAGCAGGCCGAGCTGGGCCAGGCGCGGCGGGGACGGGGCGCGCAGTCCGAGCGCCGCGACGCCGAGGCACCAGGCGACCAGGAACGCCTGGGAGACCAGGTTGATCGTGCCGGCCGAGAAGGTGGTGTCGCCGATCTGCGAGACCACCGTCCAGACGGAGCCGAGGTCGGCACCGCGCTCGGCGTTGAACCCCCAGAACACGCCCCAGGCGTCCGGACCGGTGAGGTACGCCGGGGCGTTGGCCAGCAGCCAGGCGCCCGCCGCCCCCGCCACGACGAGCACCGCGTCGCGCCAGCGCCGGGCCCGCACCAGCAGCACCAGCACCGGTCCCAGCAGCAGACCGGGGTAGAGCTTGGCCGCGGTGCCCAGCCCCAGCAGCACGCCGGTGAGCAGCGGGCGCCCCCGGGACCACGACCAGAGCGCCGCCGCGACCAGCGCCACCGCCAGCAGGTCCCAGTTGATCAGCCCGGTCAGCGCCAGCGCCGGTGACGCGGCGAAGACCGCGGCGTCCCAGGGTCGTCCGGGGTTCGCGCGGGTCAGGAACCACGCCGCGGCCAGGGTCAGCAGGGCCAGCCCGAACGCGTTCACCGCGGTGAACAGCACCACCTCGCGCGCCACGTCGGGCTGGCCGAAGAGCTCGTCGGCCGGGGTGGCGTACCGCGGGCCCAGCGCGGGGAACCCGACCACCGCGTGCGTGGCCCAGCTCGACGCCCAGGCCCAGTAGGAGATCCCGACGGGGTACTCCATGGCCTCGAAGCGGCCGCGCACCCCGGCGTCGTCGGTGTAGGGCCACTCGTGCTCCACGAAGCCCCGGCCCGTGTAGAGGTAGGGCAGGTCGGAGTAGCACATCGCCGAGTAGCGCGTCTGGCCGTCGGCCCACGCGTCGCTCGCGCACGGCGCCTTCTGCAGCGTGCCGAGCGCGAAGGTCAGCGCGGCCAGCAGCAGCACCACCGCCGTAGGACTCCACCAGCGGCTGCGCCCCGCCCGGGGTCCGACCGGGCCGCCGACGCCGTCGCTGAGGGCGGCCACGACCGGGTCGTCCTGGGTCGGGTGGACGTGTCCGGCCACCCGACCCGGGTCAGCCACCCGTGCCCGGCCCCGGGCTGCGGGTCGGCCCGCGGGTCGTCGGCGGCGGGTTCGCCGGCGGCGCGGTCGTCGGCGGCGCGGTCGTCGGCGGTGCCGTCGTCGGCGGCGCGGTCGTCGGCGGTGCCGTCGTCGGCGGTGCGGTCGTCGGCGGCGCGCTGGTGGTCGGCTGCCGGGTCGGGGTCCGCGTCGGCGAGGGCGGCGGCGCCTTCGACGAGGTGGGCGGCGGCGCCGGCGGGGCGCTGGTGGTCGGGGACGGTTCGGGCGTGACGGTCGCCTCGTCGTCGCTGTCGTCGGGCGCGTCGCCGTCGACGTTGGCCGGCGGCGGGAACTCCTCGACGTCGGTGCCCTCGAGCGCGCGCTGCATCACCGCCAGCCAGGTCTCCGCGGGGAAGCCGGAGCCGAAGTAGGACGGCAGCCACCCGTCGAGGGCGTCGTCGCCGTCGCCGCGGACGTACATCACGGCGGTGGACAGCTGCGGGGTGTAGCCGACGAACCACGCCGACGACACCTCGTCCTTGTCGTTCGTCGCGGTCCCGGTCTTGCCGGCGGCCGGGCGTCCCAGGGGCAGCACGGTCTGTCCGCTGCCGTCGGCGACGACCTCCTGCATGGCGTAGGAGACGTCGTCGGCGATCGGCTCGTCGATCGCGTCCTCGGTCGCGGTGCGATGGGCGTAGAGCTCCTGGCCGTCGGCGTCGGTGACGCTCTCCACGACGTGGACGTCGGCCTGCTGCCCGCGGTCGGCGAAGGTGGCGTACGCGTTGGCCATGTTGATCGGGCTGACCCGGGCCCGGCCCAGGGTCAGCAGCGTGTCCTTCTCGGTCAGGTCGACCGAGGTGCTCGGGATGCCGGGGAACTGGCTGGAGGCCTCGCTGGGCGGGATGCCCACCCGGTTGGCGGCGTCGAGGATCGCTGCCGGGCCGCCGGGGATGCGCACGCTCATGTCCACGAAGGCGGTGTTGACCGAGTCCTCGAGCGCGGCCACCGCGTCGATCGCCGCGCCGTAGTCCTGCCCGAGCCCGTCGGGGCCGGTGCCCTCGTTGCGCACCGCGAGCCCGTCGGGGAACTCGTAGGGCGAGTTGCCCTCGAAGGTGTCGGTCAGCGAGAAGCCGCTCTCCAGGGCGGTGGCCAGCGTGACGGGCTTCATCGTCGAGCCGATCATGCCCCCGGTGGCGGCCCAGTTGATCTCGGAGTCCAGGAAGTCCTGCCCGCCGAAGAAGCCGCGCAAGGCGCCCGTGCCGGGCTCGACGGAGGCGACGCCGACGTGCAGCTGCTCGTCGCCGAACCCCTCCGGGCGGGCCTCGAGGGCGCCGTCCTCGGCGGCCTCCATCGCCTGGGGCGTGAAGGTGGTGGTGACCCGGAGCCCCTGGCCGTCGATCTCCGACTCGGTGAACCCGAGGCGCTGCAGCTCGTTGCGGACCAGGCGCAGCATGTGGCCGGACTGCCCGCCGTACGCGTCGTCGGCCTCGATCACGGGGAACTCGGGCAGCCGGCGGGTGGCCTCGTCGGCCTCGTCCTGGCTGATGTCGCCGACCTCGGCCATGTTGGTCAGGGTGTACTCGTAGCGGGCCTTGAGCTCGCGGCGGCTGTCCCGGCCGTTGTCCGGGTCGAACCGGGTGGGGTTGTTGATCACGCTGGCCAGCACGGCCGACTCGCGCAGGCCCAGCTCGGCGGCGGGCTTGTCGAAGAACGCCTCGGCGGCCGCCTCAAGGCCGTAGGCGCCGCGCCCGAAGTAGATGGTGTTCAGGTAGCCCTCGAGCACCTGCTTCTTGGACTGGTTGCGCTGGACCTTGAGGGAGAGGATCGCCTCCTTGACCTTGCGCTGGAGGCTCTGCTCCTGGGTCAGGTAGAGGATCTTGACGTACTGCTGGGTGATCGTGGACGCGCCCTGGGTGTCCCCGCCCTGGGCGTTGTTGAACGCCGCGCGGACGATGCCGCGCGGGTCGATGCCCTGGTTGGTCCAGAAGGTCTGGTCCTCGGCGGCCACGACGGCGTTGCGCATGGTCTCGGGCATCTGCTCGTACGGGATCGACACGCGGTCCTGGGTGGCGAACTCCCCGATCTCCTCCGCCCCGTCGGCGTAGTAGACGAAGGAGGTCTCGGTCAGGAAGTCGGCGTTCGGGTCCGGGATGTCGATCGCGCGGTACACCGCGACGAACGCCAGCACCCCCACGAGCGCCCCGACCAGGCCGAGGGCGAGGAACCAGCGGCCCACGCGCCACACCCGGCTGCGGAAGGACCGTCGAGGGGACGACGCGCTGCTCGATCGACCCGTACGGCCCTGCGGCCGCGCGGAGGCGGTCCCCGGGGCACGGCGCTTGCCAGCCAACTTCTCGTCTCCGTCACCTAGGGGATCGTGCTCGCCGCGCCCGGCCGATGCCGGAGGGCCGCTCCACTGTAGAGGCAGCGCCCACGACCGCCACGGTCACCGGCGTGAGCCGGAGCACACCTGTTCACCCTTCCGTGTGACCTATCGGTGGTTTCGACTCTCCGGATATATCGCTACGATGCATCGCATGGCACGTCGTGGCGAGACCATCGAGCTGGCAGTCCTCGGACTGCTGCACGAGGGACCCATGCACGGCTACCAGCTGCGCAAGCGCCTGAACCTGATGCTCGGGTGGGGGCGGGTCCTGTCGTACGGCTCGCTGTACCCCGCGCTGAAGAAGATGCTGCGGAGCGAGCTCATCGAGGAGACCGCGATCAGCGCGGCCGGGGCGACCTCACGCCGGCCGAAGATCGTCTACGAGGTGACGCCCGAGGGCACCGCGGAGTTCGAGCGGCTGATGTCGGAGGTGGGTCCGACCGCGTGGGAGGACGACAACTTCGACATCCGCTTCGCCTTCTTCTCCTCCACCGACATGGAGATCCGCCTGCGCGTCCTCGAAGGACGCCGGACCCGTCTCCAGGAGCGTCTCGACCGGGTCCGGGGCGAGCTCGCCATGACCCAGGCCGAGGTCGACCGTTACGCCGCCGAGCTCCAGAGGCACGGCGTGGAGTCGGTCCAGCGCGAGGTGCGCTGGCTGTCCGACCTGATCGACGCCGAGCGTGGCGTCGTACGCACCCCAGACCCCGCCCCGACAGACCCGGGGCCAGTCCAGTGAAGAAACGAGAGGAAGTCCCCATGGGATCGGTTCGAGTAGCCATCGTGGGTGTGGGCAACTGCGCCACGTCCCTGGTCCAGGGAGTCGAGTACTACCAGGACGCGGACCGCGGGGCAGTCGTCCCGGGTCTCATGCACGTCGTCTTCGGTGAGTACCACGTCTCCGACGTCGAGTTCGTCGCCGCCTTCGACGTCGACGACATGAAGGTCGGCAAGGACCTGTCCGAGGCGATCAACGCCTCGCAGAACAACACCATCAAGATCACCGACGTGCCGACCCTGGGCGTCGAGGTCCAGCGCGGCCCGACCCTGGACGGCCTGGGCAAGTACTACCGCCAGACCATCTCCGAGTCCGCCGCCGAGCCGGTCGACGTGGTCTCGGTGCTGCGCGAGACCCAGGCCGACGTCCTGGTCTCCTACCTGCCCGTGGGCTCGGAGGAGGCGGACAAGTTCTACGCGCAGTGCGCGATCGACGCGGGCGTCGCCTTCGTCAACGCCCTGCCCGTCTTCATCGCCTCCGACCCCGTGTGGGCCAAGAAGTTCGAGGACGCCGGGGTCCCGATCGTCGGCGACGACATCAAGAGCCAGGTCGGCGCCACCATCACCCACCGGGTGATGGCCAAGCTGTTCGAGGACCGGGGCGTCGCCCTCGACCGCACGTTCCAGCTCAACGTCGGCGGCAACATGGACTTCAAGAACATGCTCGAGCGCGAGCGTCTGGAGTCCAAGAAGGTCTCGAAGACCCAGGCGGTCACCTCGAACCTCGAGGGCGAGCTGAAGGACAAGATCGACGACCGCAACGTGCACATCGGTCCGTCGGACTACGTCCCGTGGCTCGACGACCGCAAGTGGGCCTACGTCCGCCTCGAGGGTCGCGCGTTCGGCGACGTCCCGCTCAACCTCGAGTACAAGCTCGAGGTCTGGGACTCCCCGAACTCCGCCGGCATCATCATCGACGCGGTCCGCGCGGCCAAGATCGCCAAGGACCGCGGGCAGGGCGGGCCGGTGCTGTCGGCCTCGTCGTACCTGATGAAGTCCCCGCCGGTGCAGCTCAACGACGAGGAGGGCCGCCGCCGCGTCGAGGCCTTCATCAAGGGCACCGACTAGGCACGAGGCACGAGTGCCTGGTCGGTGGTCGCCCGCAGGTCGAGCAGCCCCGCGGGCGAGGCACGAGCCCGCGACGGGCGTGACGAGACCAGGCACCGACTAGGCACGAGGCACGAGTGCCTGGTCGGTGGTCGCCCGCAGATCACCGACGGCACCGTCGTACGACGAGGGCCCCGACGCGACCGCGTCGGGGCCCTCGCTGCGTCCGCCGAGGTCCCGGGACGTCCGTACGTGTCACCTCGAGGCGGTGCGAGCGTCACCTGGGCTGGTCGGCCCACCAGGTCAGCAGGGCGGCGCGCGCCTCCGCGGGCGTCTTCGGGCCCTCCTCGAGCCGCAGGTCCAGCAGGTGCCGGTAGGCCAGGCCCACCTCGCGACCCGGCCCGATCCCGAGGACCTCCATGATCTCGTTGCCGTCGAGGTCCGGACGCAGCGACGCCAGCTCCTCGGCCTCCGAGAGCCGTGCGATCCGCTCCTCGAGGTCGTCGTAGGTGCGCCGCAGCCGCGCGGCCTTCCGCTGGTTGCGGGTCGTGCAGTCGGCCCGGGTGAGCACGTGCAGGCGCGCCAGCTGGTCGCCGGCGTCGCGCACGTAGCGCCGGACCGCCGCGTCGGTCCACTCCCCCGTCCCGTAGCCGTGGAAGCGCAGGTGCAGCTCCACGAGCTGCGCGACCGCGTCGGTCTCGTCGTTGGAGAATCGCAGCGCCCGCATCCGCTTGCGGGTGAGCTTGGCGCCCACGACGTCGTGGTGGTGGAAGGTGACCGTCCCGTCGTCGAGGAACCTGCGGGTGCGCGGCTTGCCCACGTCGTGCATCAGCGCCGCCAGCCGGGACACCAGGTCCGGCCCGTCGCCCGGCAGCCGGTCCTCGAGCTCGATCGACTGCTCGAGCACCGTCAGCGTGTGCTCGTAGACGTCCTTGTGACGGTGGTGCTCGTCCCGCTCGCGCGCCAGGGCCGGCAGCTCGGGCAGCACCCGGTCGGCCAGGCCCGTCTCGACCAGCAGCAGCAGCCCGCGTCGGGGCCAGCGCCCGCAGATCGTCTTCACCAGCTCGTCGCGCACCCGCTCGGCCGAGACGATCTCGATCCGGTCCGCCATCGCGGTCATCGCCGCGACCACCTCCGGCGCGACGTCGAACCCGAGCTGGGAGGCGAACCGGGCCGCGCGCATCATCCGCAGCGGGTCGTCGGAGAAGGACTGCTCGGGGGAGACCGGGGTGCGCAGCACGCGGTGGGCGAGGTCGGCGATCCCGCCGTACGGGTCCTCGAACCCCCGGCCGGGCAGTCGCACGGCCATCGCGTTGACGGTGAAGTCGCGGCGCCCCAGGTCACCGGACAGCGTGTCGCCGTAGGCGACGTCGGGCTTGCGCGAGTCCGCGTCGTAGGCGTCGGTGCGGTAGGTCGTCACCTCGACCTGCCACGGCCCCTTGCGGCAGCCGATCGTCCCGAACGCGCGGCCGACGTCCCAGGTCACGTCGCCCCACCGGTCCAGGATCCGCTCGGTCTCCTCGGGGAGCGCGGAGGTGGTCAGGTCCAGGTCGGTGTGGGCGCGGGCGAGCATGGCGTCGCGCACCGGTCCGCCGACCAGGGCCAGCTCGTGGCCGGCGGCGGCGAACGCCTCGCCCAGCGGCTCCAGGACGGACGCGAGCCGGTCCAGCTCGGCGTCCATCGCGCGCTGGACCTCGACCATCTGCAGGGGGGCGGGGACGGCGTCGGGCACGACCGACGAGTCTAGGGGGTGCGCCCCGGGCCGGGACCCCCACGTCGCGCCGGTGTCCGGCGCCCCCGCCGCCTCGCGGTCGATGTCCTAGGCTCCCCCGGGTGGGCCGCCAGCAGGGACGCAAGCACGCGCGCGCCCGCTCGGCGACCCGTCCCGGCCTGCTCGTGGGCCTGCTCGTGGGCCCGCTGCTCGGCCTGGTGGCCGCCCCGGCCCTCGGCGCCCCGGCCCCGACCGCCGCACGCCGCCGCGACCGCCGCCGCGCAGCCCAGCACGCCCCTGGTCGTCGAGCTGGACGACATCGTGCCCGGCCAGCTCCCCCGGAGCGGGCGGGTCCAGGTCACCGGCTCGGTCAGCAACTCCACCGAGGAGACCTGGCGCCGGGTCCGGCTCTACAGCTTCATCGGTGCCGACCCGATCGACGACGTCGCCGAGCTCGGCCAGGCGGCCCTGGTCCCCGAGGAGCTGCCGGTGGGGGACCGGGTCCTGGACGAGACGGCCACGGACGAGGTGGAGGTGCTCGGACCGGGCGAGTCCGCCTCGTTCTCGCTGTCGGTGCCCAGCCGGCTGCTGCTCGCCGAGGCCGGCTCCGGCCTGGAGCCCGAGCCCGGCGTGTACTGGTTCGGCGTCCACGCGCTCGGGGAGAGCGACGCGGGCCGCGACGAGTTCACCGACGGCCGGGCCCGCACCTTCCTGCCCCTCCTGCCGGAGCGGGTCGACCGCCCGCTGCCGCTGTCGCTGGTCGTCCCGCTGCGCGCCCCGGTCTCCTACGCCGCCGACGGGTCCGTGGCCGACCCCGAGGCGTGGGCCCAGCGGCTGGGCCTCGGCGGCGCGCTGCGCGACCGCCTCGCCTTCGGCGCCGCGTCGGGAGAGGACGCGATCAGCTGGCTGGTCGACCCGGCCGTGGTCGAGGCCGTCGCGCAGCTGGCCAACGCGAACCCACCCCGCAGCCTCGGCCCCACCGACGACCGCCCGACCGACGACGGCCCGGGCGACGGGGACGACGGGGACGGGGACGGGGCGGGCGACCCGTCACCGAGCGGCTCGGCCCCCACGGCGGACCCCGCCCCGGACCCGGGCGCTGACCTCGACTCCTCGGGGACGGCGGTCCCGGCGCCGGACCCGGCCGGCGAGGCCAGCGCGATCCCCTCGGAGGACGCCGACGCCACCGGGGAGCCCGGCACCGTGCCGCCCGAGTCCGGGGACACCGGCACCACCGAGGCCGCCGAGCGGGCGCTGGGCTGGCTCGACGGCTTCGCCGAGGCCACCGACGGCGACGAGGTGCTCGCGCTGCCCTACGGAGACGTCGACGTGGCCGCGGCCCTGGAGCACGCTCCTGCCACCTACCTCGAGGCTCGGCGCCGCACCAGCCCGGCACTGCGCGCACTCCTGGGAGGCACGGCCCCGGTGCCGGTGGTGGCACCACCCGACGGCTTCCTGACCGCCGGCGAGATCGAGGCCCTCGACGACCGCGACCCCTCCTCGCTGCTGCTCGGCAGCGACACCATGGTGGAGGGCGTCGCGCCGAGCCTGGCCGACGTGGACGGGCGGCCGGTGGTGCTGGCCTCCTCCGGGGCCGGTGCGGGAGGGCCCGCCCCCAACGACCCGTTGACCAGCCTGGCCCTGCGCCAGCGGATCCTCGCCGAGGCGGCGCTGCGCCTCGTCGACGCCAGCGAGGCCTCCGCCCTGCTCGCCGCCGCCGCGCCCCCCGCGACACCGAGGACCCGACACCGAGGACCCCGTCACCGACACCGACACGGCGAACGACCCCGTGCCGGCACCCGGGCGGGAGGACACCGAGCGCGCCGACGCGCCGGACCCGGTGCCCGCGGTCGATCCCGAGCCGCTGGTGGTGGTGATGCCCGACTCCTGGCTCGCCCAGAGCGGCAGCTCCTTCTTCGCGGGCCTGCGTGACGCGGACGTGGAGCTCACCGCGCTGACCGGGGCCACCGACCAGGACGGCGTCCCGGTGCGGGCCGAGGAGCTGGTCGCGCCTCCCGACGGCGCGACCGCCCCCCTCGGCGACGAGGCCTTCACGGCCGCTGCCGGCCTGCGTCGCAGCGGGGCGACGCTGCAGAACCTGCTCACCCGGAACTCCAAGGTGGCCTCGGTGGTGGCCGGCCAGGCCCTGACCACGCTCGGGTACGACGCGCGCAGCGAGCCCGCGCCGGCGCGCGCCTCGGCCCGCGCCGCCCAGGCGTGGATCCGGACCAGGCTCGGCGCGGTGACGATCGACGCGCCGCCCGGCATCACCCTGTCCGGTGGCGGGGGGGACTTCTCGGCGACCGTCACGAACGGCCTCGACCAGCCCGTCACGGTGGGGCTCGAGGCGGTCGTCGACGGCGGGATCACCGTCCGCACGCCCGACCCGGTCGAGATCGGGGCCGACGCGCGCACCACCGTGCTGATCGAGACGTCCGACACGACCCCCGGGGTGCACAACGTGGACCTGCGGGTCGTCGACGTCGACGGCCGCCCGCTGCCGGCGTCGGACTCGGTCCCGATCCGCTCGGCCCAGGTCAGCAACGTGATCTGGGTGATCATCGCCACCGGGGTGGGGCTGCTGGTGGCCGCGATCCTGCTGCGGGCCGTCCGCCGGGTCCGTGACCGTCGGCGCGCCGGCGCCGAGGGCGGCACTCCGTGAGCGGCGGGGACGCGCAGCCCGACGCCGCCCAGGACGCGACGGGCGCGGCGGAGCAGGCCGGGGCCGACGGCCGGGCCGCCGCGGCAGGGACCACCCAGGCAGGGACCACCCAGGCAGGGACCGCCGAGTCCGACCAGCGCAGCCTGCTGAGCAGCAGCGCGGTGATGGCCGTCGGCACCGTGTTCTCCCGGATGTCGGGCTTCGTGCGGACCGCCCTGCTGGCCGCCGCCCTGGGGGCCGGCCTCCACGCGGACCTGTTCACGATCGCGAACACCGTGCCGAACATGCTCTACATCCTGCTGGTCGGCGGTGTGTTCAACGCCGTGCTGGTGCCGCAGCTGGTGCGCGCGATGCGGGGCGACCTCGACGGCGGCGAGGCCTACACCAACCGGATCGTGACCCTCGCCGGGCTGTTCCTGGTCGTGGTGACCGTCGGGCTCGTGGTGGGCGCGCCGCTGGTGATGGACCTCCTGCTCGGCCCCGAGTTCGGCGAGCCCGCGCTGGCCGCCCAGCGCAGCTCGGCGATCGACTTCGCGCGCTACTGCCTGCCGCAGGTCTTCTTCTACGGGATGTTCGTGCTGGTCGGCCAGATCCTGAACGCCCGGGGCCGGTTCGGTCCGATGATGTGGGCGCCGATCGCGAACAACGTGCTCGCCGTCGCCGTGCTCGTGGTCTACCTGCTCCTGCACGGGCCCGCGACCACCGCGGAGCAGTCCGGTCCGTTCTCGCCCGACCAGGAGCTGCTGCTCGGGGTCGGCTCGACGCTGGGCATCGCGGCCCAGCTCGTCATCCTGGTGCCCTACCTGCGCGCCGCCGGGTTCCGCTACCGGCCCCGGTTCGACTTCCGCGGCACCGGGCTCGGGCACACCCTGCGGCTGGGCACGTGGACGGTCGCGTTCGTCGTCGTCAACCAGCTGGCGTACACCGTCGTGGTGCGGCTGGCCTCGAGCGGCACCGCGCAGAGCCCGGAGGGCACCGGCATCACCGTCTACTCCAGCGCGATGCTGATCATGATGGTGCCGCACTCGGTGGTGACGGTCTCGCTGGCCACCGCGGTCCTGCCCCGGCTGTCGGCGAGCGCGGCGGAGGGCGACCTCGCGACGCTGGCCTCGGGGCTGGCCTCCACCCTGCGCACGGCGCTGGTGGTGATCCTTCCCTTCGGCCTGCTGCTGCCGGTGCTGGCCCGCGACGTCTCCCACGTGGTGTGGGGCCACGGCGCGACCGCCGACACCTGGCCGCGCTACGCCCCGACCCTGGCGCTGTTCGGCATCGGCCTGATCTTCTTCACGCTGCACTACCTGATGCTGCGCGGCTTCTACGCCGTCGAGCGCACCCGGACGGTGTTCTGGATCCAGTGCGCGGTGTCGGGCACCAACATCGCGGTGGCCGTCACGCTGGTCTCCCGGACCGACCCGGCCCAGACGGCGCCGTCGCTCGTGGTGGCCTACACCGCGGCGTACGCCGTCGGCTCGCTGGTCTCCTACTCGGTCCTGCGACGCGTCCTGGGCGGCCTCGGGACGACCCGGCTGCTGGCCTTCGGGCTCCGCCTGGGCCTGGCCGCCGTGGTGGCGGCCGGGCTCGCGCTGGGCGTGGTGCTCGGCCTCGACGCCCTCAGCCCGGACCGTGGGTGGGCCCTGTCGGCCGCGCACGCGGCCCTCGGCGGCGGCGTGGACGTGGCGGCCTTCCTGCTGCTCGCCCGGGCGCTGCGGATCGCGGAGGTCGCCGCGATCACCGGGCTCGTGACGTCCCGGCTGCCGGCTCGCCTGGTCCCGGGACGCCACCGGTGAGCGGGCCTACGATGGTCCTGGCGACGACCTCACAGACGACGGCGGCAGCGCAGGGAGGACCACGACGACCGTGACCGGCTCCTTCCGTCCCGGCGACGTCCTCGCGCGCCGCTACCGCCTCGTCGACCTGCTGGTCGAGAGCGGCAGCGGCAGGTTCTGGCGTGCCCACGACCTCGTGCTCGACCGGCACGTGGCGCTGCACACCATCGCCGCCGACGACGCCCGCTCCCAGGCCCTGCTCGACGCGGCCCGGGCCTCCACGGCCGTGGCCGACCGCCGGCTGCTGCGGGTGCTGGACGCCGCGGTCGACGCCGACGTCTGCTACGTCGTCAACGAGTGGGGCTCCGGGGTCTCGCTGGACATCCTGGTCGGCGGCGGTCAGGTCCTGGCCCCCCGCCACGCCGCCTGGGTCGTGGCCCAGGTGGCCGACAGCATCGCCCGCGCGCACGCCGCCGGGATCGGCCACGGGCGGCTGGCGCCGGAGAACGTCCTGGTCGACCAGCACGGCCAGGTCCGGGTGATCGGTCTGTGCGTCGACGCCGCCCTGCACGGGCTGCCGCACGACCGGACCTCGACCGACGTGTCCGACCTGGCCGGCCTGCTCTACTGCGCCCTGACGGCGAGCTGGGCCGGTGCGTCGCGCTCGGACGTGCGCCGCGCCCCGGTCGAGCACGGCCACGTCCTGCGGCCCCGCCGCGTGCGCGCCGGCGTACCACGCCCGCTCGACCAGCTCTGCGACCTCGTCCTCCACCCGCACGCCGACACCCGCGGCCGCCTCGACGTCACCGCGACCGGCATCGCCGAACGCCTCACGTCCTTCGTCGGCGACGGGTCCGGCATCCCCGAGTCGCTGGTCGCGACCCTGCCGCCGGTGCGCGAGCGGTTCCCGACCTCGCTGCCCCCGGTCCCCGAGCTCCGCCCCCACCCCGCCGACGCCACGCCCACCACCCGCACGCCCGCGGTCAGCGACCTGCCCACCGAGGCCGCGCTCCCCGCCCTCGAGGACGACGCACCCGCGGCCGGTGCCGGGACGGGCGCCGGCACGGGGTCGGGGACGGGCGGGGGGCGCCGTGCGCGGCCCGTGCCCGGACCGCCTCCCCCTCCGCCGCCGGACCCCCCGGACCGACCGCTCTTCGCCCCCGACCCGCCCGACGGCTCCCCCGTGCGGCGCTCCCGCACCGCCGCCACCGGTGCCGCCACCGCCGCGACCGCGGTCGGGGCCACCGGCGTCAGCGGCGCCGGCAACCCGACCGGGTCGACCTACTGGCCCTGGGAGTCCGGGACGCCCGACCCGGCGACCGACTCCACCGGCTCCGGGCTGATGCCCGTGGTCGAGGAGCCGGTGCCCGGACGCCGCGCCCTGCGGGTCGGGATCGTCATCGCCCTGCTCCTGGTCGTCCTGGTCGCCGGTGTGGTGGCCTACAACCTCGGCCGCGGCCGTACGCCGCTCGGCGCGGAGCCCACCACCCCCTCGCCGACGCCGAGCGCGACCGCGACCCCCGACCCGGCACCCGTCCGCGGGCTCACCGCCGCCCTCCTCGACCCGCAGGGCGGGGGCTCCGAGGACGACGGCGACGCCCCGCTGGCCGTCGACGGTGACCAGGGGACGGCGTGGTCGACGCTGACCTACTTCCAGCAGCTCGGCCCGCAGGGCCTGAAGACCGGCCTGGGCCTGTCGGTCGACCTCGGCGAGGAGCGCGAGGTCACCGCGGTGGACCTGGGCTTCGACGGTCTCCCCACCAGCGCCACCGTCTTCGTCTCCGACACCCGGCCGACGGGGATCGACGGGCTCACCGAGGTGACCTCCGTCGACGACGCCGGGGACCGGGCCCGCCTGGACCTCGAGGAGCCCGTCGCGGCCCGCTACCTGGTGGTCTGGCTGACGGCGCTGCCCCCGGTCGACGGCGGGTTCTCCGGCGGCCTGCGCGAGATCGCCGTCACGGCGGTCCCCGGTGCCTGAGCGTCGTGGGGTCGGGGTGAGCGGTGCCTGAGCCGTCCCCGTCCCGGTCCGACGACCGGTCCGACGACCGGTCCGACGACCGGTCCGACGACCGGGACGACCCCGCCCTGCTCGCCGCGCACGTGGCAGGCGACGCCGAGGCCTTCGCCGTCCTGGTGCGGCGCCACCAGGACCGGTTGTGGGCGGTCGCGCTGCGCACCTGCGGGAACCCCGAGGACGCGGCCGACTCCCTCCAGGACGCCCTGGTCTCGGCGTTCCGCCGCGCCGGGTCCTTCCGTGGTGACGCCGCCGTCACCACGTGGCTGCACCGCGTCGTGGTCAACGCCTGTCTCGACCGGCTGCGCGCGGTGAAGGTCCGCCGCACCGAACAGCTGTCCGAGGACGTCCCCGGGGACGGGCGGGAGAGCGAGACCCCCGGCCGGCCCGGCCGGGTGGACGCGGACGACGTGGACGACCCCGCGGCCGCCGCCGTCGCGGCGGACCGACGCCGACGCGTCCTCGCCGCCCTGGCCACGCTGCCGGCGCCGCAGCGCGCGGCGCTCGTGCTGGTCGACCTCGAGGGCTGCTCGGTGGCCGAGGCCGCCGAGATCCTGGACTGCCCGACCGGCACCGTGAAGTCCCGCTGCTCCCGCGGCCGGGCGGCCCTCGCCGTGCTGCTGCGCCCGCTCCTGGAGGCCGATCTCGACGGCCCCGGCCCTCCGCCCCCGCCCGGGGGGAACCAGCCGGTGCTGCGGCCCGTCCCACCCACGCCCCCGGGGGGACCTCCCGCCGCACCGGACGCCCGAGCCGACGCCCGAGCAGACGCCCGAGCAGACGCCCGGCCCGGCCCGACCCCCCGACCCGATCGCAGCCCGCCGGCAGAGGAACCCACGTGACCGACCCCCAGCCCACGCCCCAGGAGGAGGCCGCCGTGCGCCGTCTCCTCCGGGAGGCCCGGCACGACGGACCGGTCCCCCCCGAGGTCGCCGCCCGCACCGAGCAGACCCTGGCGTCGCTGGGGGCTGCCGGGCCGGCGCCGTCCGCCGGGCCCGTGGCCTCCGTCGGGCCTGCTGCTCGTGGGGGGGCCGAGCACCACCGGCGCCGCCGGGCCGCGACCGCGCTGCTGGTGGCCGCGGTCAGCGTCGTCGTCGTCGGGATCGGCCTCGGCCAGGTGGTGAGCCCGCCGGACGGTCAGGAGTCGGGCACCGCAGCCGTGGACAGCGCCGGCCGGGCCGCGCGCGACACCCCGCCCGACCGCGCCGAGGCCGCGCAGGAGCGCGACCAGGGCGGGGCGGACGCGCAGGCCGACACCCTGGACCCGGTGCCGTCCCGACCGGCCGGCGGCGCGGGGTCCGGGAGCCCGACGACGCGTCCCGCGACGCCGGTGGAGCGACTCGCGCTGGTCGACGACCCCCCGGCGGTGCGGGAGAGCCGGTTCGCGCGTGACGTGAGGCGGGTCCGCGCGCTGCAGCAGGACGAGAGCCTGCGGCGGTCGGCGTCCTCCGGGCCGGGACGGAACCAGGGGGTCCGGCGCGACCCCGCACCCGGCTTCAGCTGCGAGCGGACCGCCACGGGACCCGGCCGGGCGGTCGCGGTGCGCTACGACCAGGCACCCGCGGTGCTGGTGCTGCGTCCCCCCACCCGCGCGACCCAGGTCGCCGACCTGGTCGAGTGCGGCAGCGGCGACGTGGTGCGGTCCCTGACGCTGCGCCGCTGAGCCTCCCCGCAGACCGCCCAGCAGACCGCCCCGCAGACCACCCAGCAGACCACCCGTCGCGCCGACCCGCGGGCGGCCCGGGAACACCGGCGGCCCGCGATGGGTTCCTACCACCGACGGCCCGCGACCCGTGGCGCCGTGCACCGCCGTACCGTCGAGGAGAGAACCCCTGTCATGAGCGACCCCCGCAACGTGATCATCATCGGCTCGGGACCGGCCGGCTACACCGCCGCCGTCTACGCCGCTCGTGCCAACCTGGCCCCCCTGGTCCTCGAGGGCTCGGTGACCGCCGGTGGGGCGCTGATGAACACCACCGAGGTGGAGAACTTCCCCGGCTTCCGCGACGGCATCATGGGTCCCGCCCTGATGGACGAGATGCGGGCGCAGGCCGAGCGGTTCGGCGCCGAGCTCCTCCCCGACGACGTGGTCGAGGTCGACCTCACCGGGGCGCTGAAGACCGTGACCACGGACACCGAGACCTACCAGGCGCGCTCGGTGATCCTCGCCACCGGCTCCGGCTACCGCAAGCTGGGCCTGGCCCGCGAGGACGAGCTGTCCGGGCGCGGCGTGTCCTGGTGCGCCACCTGCGACGGGTTCTTCTTCCGCGACCAGCACATCGCCGTGGTCGGCGGAGGTGACTCCGCGATCGAGGAGGCCACCTTCCTGACCCGGTTCGGCTCCAAGGTCTCCCTGATCGTCCGGCGCGACGAGCTGCGCGCCTCCAAGATCATGCAGGAGCGCGCGTTCGCCGACCCCAAGCTCGACATCATCTGGAACGCCGCGATCGAGGAGATCCACGGCGAGGACCGGCTGGAGTCCCTCACCCTGACCGACACCGTCACCGGGGCCACCCGACCCCTGGACGCCACGGGGCTGTTCATCGCGATCGGGCACGACCCCCGCTCGGAGCTGCTGCACGGCCAGGTCGACCTCGACGAGAACGGCTACGTGCTGGTCACCCACCCGGGGACCGCCACGAACGCCGCCGGGGTCTTCGCCTGCGGCGACCTGGTCGACCACCACTACCGCCAGGCCATCACCGCGGCCGGGACCGGGTGCGCCGCAGCCCTCGACGCCGAGCGGTACATCGCCGAGATCGACCACGTGGCCCTCACCAGCGGCACGTCGCCGGAGACGGTGGCCGAGATCGTCCAGACCGCCGGCGCGACCAGCGGCCGCTGAGCACGCCGCCGCGCCGGCCCGGAACAACGGGCGGGCGGACGGTGTTCCACCCTCGACCGACGCGGCGCCAGCCGCTGGTCGCCCCGAACCCCTGCAGCATGGAAGGAACGACATCGTGAGCAACATGTCCGCCGTCACCGACGCCGACTTCGAGGCCCAGGTCCTGAAGTCCGAGAAGCCCGTCCTCGTCGACTTCTGGGCCGAGTGGTGCGGCCCGTGCCGCCAGGTCTCGCCCATCCTGGACGAGCTGTCCGGGGAGCACGGCGACAAGATCACGTTCTTGAAGATGAACGTCGACGAGAACCCCGTGACCCCGAGCTCCTACCGGGTCACCGGCATCCCGACGATCAACGTCTACCAGGGCGGCGAGGTCGTCAAGAGCATCGTCGGCGCCCGCCCGAAGGCTGCGATCCTCAAGGAGCTCGACGACTTCCTCGTCTGAGCCCCCCGCTCCACCTCAGGCAGACGCGTCCCGCCGCACGGCGGGGCGCGTCTGCTGCGTCCGGGCCGGGACCGCGACCGGTACGGGGGGGCGCACCGCGCCCCGCAGCCGGTCCACCGCGGCCTCGAGCTCGTCGCGCCAGCGCAGCAGGGACCGCAGGTCCATCCGCAGCCGGGGGTACCACAGGTGCTCGCGCTGGGTGGCGAAGCCGATCCGGGCCAGGAACTCCGCGGGCGGGGTGCAGGAACCCGCCCCCCACGGGCCCCCCGGTCCCCGGGTCGTCCCGAACGCCTCGACCGCCCGGTAGCCGCCCCGGTCCACGAGGTCCCGGGCCAGGTGCTGGACGAGCACCCGGCCCAGGCCCTGTCCGGTGTGCGCCGGGGCCACCCACACCGTGGTGAGCAGCACCGCGTCGGGCGAGACCGGCGAGGTCGGGAAGCGGTCGGCGCCCGGGACGAGCGCCGGCGGGGCGTACACGACGTACCCCACCGGATGGTCGTCGTCGAGCACGACCCGGCCGCACGAGCCCCAGTCGCGCAGGACCGAGGAGACCCACGCCAGCTTCTCCTCCGAGCGTCGCTCCGCGTCGGCCGCGAGCCGACCGGCGTCCGCCGGGGTGCACTCCCACGCCACGCACGTGGAGCAGGGCCCGGGCATCGCCGCGAGGCGGTCGGGCGTGAGCGGAACGATCCGGCGGGTCACCCCTCGATGGTAGGCCCGCCCACCGGGCTGCGGGGCGTCTGCGCCCGCGCGACCCCGCCCACCTGCGAGGATGAGGCGTGCGCCAGATCCGCCAGAGCCGCAAGCTCCACGACGTCCGCTACGACGTGCGGGGACCCATCCTCGTCGAGGCCCAGCGCCTGGAGGCCGAGGGCCACCGGATCCTGAAGCTGAACATCGGCAACCCGGCGCCGTTCGGGTTCGAGGCGCCGGAGGCGATCCTCGCCGACATGCACCACCACCTGCACGAGGCGCAGGGCTACAGCGACTCGCGGGGCATCTACCCCGCCCGCACGGCGGTGGCGCAGTACTACCAGCAGCAGGGCCTGCGCGACGCCGTGGTCGACGACGTGTTCATCGGCAACGGGGTCTCGGAGCTCATCTCGATGGTGCTCCAGGCCTTCGTCGACGACGGCAACGAGATCCTGGTCCCGGCACCCGACTACCCGCTGTGGACCGGGGCGGTGACGCTCTCCGGCGGCGTGCCGGTGCACTACGAGTGCGACGAGGCGGACGGGTGGAACCCCGACCTGGCCGACGTCGAGGCCAAGATCACCGAGAAGACCCAGGCCCTGGTGATCATCAACCCCAACAACCCCACCGGGGCGGTCTACAGCAAGGCGGTCGTGGAGGGCCTGGTGGACATCGCCCGGCGCCACGAGCTCGTGGTGTTCTCGGACGAGATCTACGAGAAGATCCTGTTCGAGAACGCCGTGCACCACCACGCGGCGCTCGCCGCCGGCGACGACGTCCTCTGCCTGACCTTCAGCGGGCTCTCCAAGGCCTACCGGGTGTGCGGCTACCGGGCCGGCTGGGTCCTGATCTCCGGTCCGCAGGAGGTCGCCACGGACTTCATCGAGGGCCTGACGCTGATCGCCAACATGCGGATGTGCTCCAACGTCCCCGCCCAGCACGCCATCCAGACCGCCCTCGGCGGCTACCAGTCGATCGAGGAGCTGATCGTGCCCGGCGGTCGGTTCTACGAGCAGTCGATGCTCGCCGACCGGATGCTCAACGAGATCCCGGGCGTCAGCTCGGTCCGCCCGCGCGGTGCGCTGTACTGCTTCCCGCGCCTGGACCCGGAGGTCTACCCGATCGAGGACGACGAGGCGTTCGTGATCGAGCTGCTCCGCGCCAAGAAGATCCTGGTCACCCACGGCACCGGGTTCAACTGGGTCCGCCCCGACCACTTCCGGCTGGTGACGCTGCCCGACGTCGCCGTGCTGGAGGAGGCCATCGGCAGGATCGCCGACTTCCTGGCCGGTCGGCGCTGACCCCGTCCGCAGCAGCAGCGCCCCGAGCCACCGACCCCGCAGGAGGACCCCACCGTGCGTGACCTGACCTACCCGCCGATCATCGCCGCGGCGAAGACGTCGTTCCGGCTGCTCGGGCAGCGCTTCGAGCTGTCCGGGACCGAGCACGTGCCCCGCTCCGGCGGCGTGCTCCTCGCCTTCAACCACATCGGGTACGTCGACTTCGTCTACGGCGGCCTCGCGGCGGACCCGTCGGGACGCAAGGTGCGGTTCATGGCCAAGCGGGAGCTGTTCGACCACCGCTGGACCGGACCGCTGATGCGCTCGCTGCACCACATCGAGGTCGACCGCGGCGACGGACTGCAGTCCTTCCAGACCGCGGTCGACTACCTGCGCGACGGGGAGGCGGTCGGGATCTTCCCCGAGGCCACCATCTCCCGCAGCTTCGAGCTGAAGGAGCTCAAGTCGGGCACCGTCCGGATCGCCGCCGCGGCGGGCGTGCCGCTGCTGCCGGTCGTCCTGTGGGGCACGCAGCGGATGATGACCAAGGACCAGGACCGGGACTTCTCACGCGGCAAGACCATCGCGATCAGCGTCGGGGAGCCGATGCACCCCACGGGCGCGGACCCGGTCGCCGAGACCCGGGAGCTCAAGGAGCGGATGTCGTCGATGCTCGACACCGCCATCCGCACCTACCCCGAGGCGGAGCAGCCGCCCGGGTCGTGGTGGCTGCCCGCGTCGTACGGCGGCACCGCCCCCACCCCGGAGGAGGCCGTCCGCCTCGACGCGGAGGAGAAGCGGCGCCGGGCCGAGAAGCGCCGCGCCAAGCGGAAGAAGTAGACCTGTCGCTGTGTCGACAGGGCGACACGTCGACACAGCGACAGATCGCTTTGTCGACACCTACCCCCGGTCGACAGCCCGGTGTGGTGCGGTCGACGCCGGCCCGATGCGTTGTTCCACGTGGAACATCCGCACGTGGCGTCCCGACCGGTTCAGATGGGTCGGTCGGTCCGGTTGCGGGGGTCCATCACGTCGAGGATGCGCTGCAGGTCCTCCAGCGAGGCGAACTCGACCGTGATCTTGCCCTTGGACCGCCCCAGGTCGACCTTGACCCGGGTCTCGAACCGGTCGGCCAACCGGTCGGCGATCTCGGAGAGCCCGGGCGCGGTGGGACGACGACGGGCGGGGGACCGGCGCTCGTCGCCGTGGTCACCGACCGACACGATCTCCTCGAGCGCCCGCACGCTGATGCCCTCGGCCACGATCCGGGAGGCCAGCCGGTCCTGGAGTCCGGGGTCGTCGACCGACAGCAGCGCCCGGGCGTGCCCGGCCGAGAGCACCCCGGCCGCCACCCGACGCTGCACCGCCGGGCTCAGCCGGAGCAGCCGCAGCGTGTTGCTGATCTGGGGACGGGACCGCCCGATCCGCTGGGCGAGCTCCTCGTGGGTGATCCCGAAGTCCTCCAGCAGCTGGGCGTAGGCCGACGCCTCCTCGAGCGGGTTGAGCTGCGCGCGGTGGAGGTTCTCCAGCAGCGCGTCGCGCAGCATGTCGGTGTCGTCGGTCTCCCGGACGATCGCCGGGATGCGGTCGAGCCCGGCCGCCTGGCTGGCCCGCCACCGCCGCTCGCCCATGACCAGCTCGTAGGACTCCGGGCCGGTACGACGCACCACGATCGGCTGCAGCAGCCCGATCTCACGGACGCTGTGCACCAGCTCGGCCATCGCCTCCTCGTCGAAGACCGACCGAGGCTGCGCCCGGTTGGGTCGGATCTGCTCCGGGGGGAGCTCGACGAAGTAGGCACCGTCGACCGGCGCCAGCTCCTCGGCACCGGGTCGCGACGCCGTCGTGGGCTCCGGGTCCACCCGGGCGTCGCCCGCCACGGCCTGGTCCCGACCGACCGCGCCCCCTCCCGCCGGGTCCGGACCCGCGCCCCCGGCCTCGTGGAGGTCGCTACCGTCCCCGGCCGGCGCGGTGGTCGGCGGCTGGGTCGGGATCAGAGAGCCGAGACCCCGCCCGAGACCACGACGCGGGCCGGGCCGCGCACCGCTCATGCCGTCACCGCACGCTGGGTGATCTCCCGCGCGGCCTCGAGGTAGCTCAGCGCTCCCGGCGACCCCGGGTCGTACGTCATCACGGTCTGCGCGTACGACGGCGCCTCGCTCACCCGGACCGACCGCGGGATGTTGGTCCGCAGCACCTGGTCCCCGAAGTGCTCGCGCACCTCGGAGGCGACACCCGCGGCCAACCTCGTCCGCGCGTCGTACATCGTCAGCAGGATCGTGCTCACCGACAGCGCCGGGTTGAGGTGGGCCTTCACCATCTCCACGGTCTCGATCAGCTGTCCGAGACCCTCCAGCGCGTAGTACTCCGCCTGGATCGGGATCATCATCTCCTCGCCGGCGACCAGTGCGTTCAGCGTCAGCAGCCCGAGGGACGGCGGGCAGTCCACCAGGACGTAGTCGTAGCGGTCCTCTCCCACCTGGGCGGCCGCACCCACCCGGGGATGCGCAGCGATGGCCTTCTTCAGGCGGCTCTCCCGCGCCACCACGCTGACCAGCTCGATCTCCGCGCCCGCGAGGTCGATCGTCGCCGGGACCACGTCGAGCCCGTCGACCTCGGGGCAGGCCTGGGCCACGTCCACCAGCGCAGCCCCGTCCACCAGCGCGTCGTAGGTGCCCGGTGTGCCGCGGTGGTGGTCGATGTTCAGGGCCGTCGAGGCGTTCCCCTGGGGGTCCAGGTCGATGACGAGCACCCGCTGACCGAGCTGGGCCAGGCCTGCAGCCACGTTCACCGTGGACGTGGTCTTGCCGACCCCGCCCTTCTGGTTGGCCACCACGATCACCCGGGTGGCGCCCGGTCGGGCCGCGGGCGCCCTCGACTCAGACGTACGGCGCGCCAGCAGCGTGTGCTGGGCCGCGCGTGCCAGGGGCGTCTGCTGGTCCTCGAAACCCGCATCGCGTTCGGCGAGCTCCGCGGCAGTCACCACGCCGCTGCCGGCCGGACTGAGCGTTCCACGTGAAACATCACGATCGTCGGACACGAAGCCTCCTGTGGACTGGTTCAGAACTTGTGGATGGTCAGCGGTCAGTCCCTCCGCCCGTCCACCGTGCACCCATCGGCCTACGAGGACCGCGGATCCGGATCGGCTGGTGGGCACCGCCGACGTGCTCAGCGGCCGGTGCTGCGTCCGGTGCCTCGCCGCCCGTCCCGCTGGCGCTGCCGGCCCGGGGTGCTCCCACCCCGGCGTCCCGCACCGAGCGACGACGATACCCGCGACGGGTCCGCCCAGCGAACGCGCACGGCGCGCACGGTGGAGGACTGCCCCGCCGGCACGGGATCGACGGGGGCGACCCTCACCCCGCCGGGCCCGATCTCCACGAGCTCGGGGGCCGACCACCCGTGCCTGCCCAGCAACGGACGTACGGCAGCCACCTCCTCCGCAGCCCGGGAACCCTTGAGCGCGAGCACGTGTCCGTCCGGCTCCGTCAGCGGCATGCACCACTCCAGCAGCCGACCCAGTGGCGCCACCGCGCGGGAGGTCACCACGTCGAAGCGCGCCTCCCCGTGCAGGTCCTCCGCCCGAGCGCGTCGGACCGTCACGTGGGCAAGACCGAGCTCGTCCACCACCTCCTGCAGGAAGGTCGTGCGTCGGAGCAGCGGTTCGACCAGGGTGATCGTCAGGTCGGGTCGGCCGACCGCGAGCACCAGGCCCGGCAGCCCGGCCCCGCTGCCCACGTCGGCGACCCGGGAGCCGTGCGGCAGACCGGGCGCCAACGCCATCGAGTTCACCAGGTGGCGCTCCCACAACCGGGGCACCTCCCGAGGGCCGATCAGCCCCCGGACCACGCCCTCGGTCGCCAACAGCTCGGCGTACCGGGCGATCGTGCCCCGCGCCTCGGACGGGAACACCCCCTGTGCCGACTCCGGCACAGGGGGTGTTCCACGTGGAACATCGTTCATCCGGCGGGGAGCACCACGACGTAGCGGCGGGGCTCGGTCCCCTCGGACTCCGAGGCCAGGCCCGCAGCGGCCACGGCGTCGTGCACCACCTTGCGCTGGAACGGGCTCATCGGCTCCAACGACACCGGTGCACCGGACTCCCGCACCTCGGCGATCGTGCGGGTCGCCAGCTCCTCGAGTCGCCGCTTCTGCTCCGCACGGTGCCCGCTGATGTCCAGCATCAGCCGGGAGCGCTCCCCGGTCTCCCGGTAGACCGCGAGCCTGGTCAGCTCCTGGAGCGCATCCAGGACCTCACCGTCCTTGCCGACCAGCTGTCCGAGGTCGGCACCGACGATGGACACCGCCGCGCGGTCCCCGTCGACGTCCATGTCGAGGTCACCGTCGAGATCGGCGATGTCCAGCAGCTCCTCGAGGTAGTCGGCAGCGATGTCGCCCTCCTGCTCGAGGCGGCTCAGCCGGTCCTCGGTGCCCTCCTCCGCGCTCGCTCCGTCGTCGGACTCCGTCACCGCAGTGGCCTCGGTCGTCGCAGTGGCCTCAGCCGTGACCGCGTCGCCCGCGCCGACCTCGTCGTCCGCACCCGGGGACGCTGCGTCGGCCCCCACCTGGTCGCGCTCGTCGATCTGCTCGCTCACTTCTTGCCCTTCTTGTTCGCTGGCTTGGGTCCGCCCCCGGGTCGCTGGCCCGCGGGTCTCTTCTGCGACCCACCACTGGGCCTGGTGGTGCCCTGCTGACGCTGCTGGCGGGTCTGTCGCTTCGGCTGCTGACGGGCCGCGGCGCGCGCCTCGCTGACCGGGTCGGGCTCCGGCTCGGGCTCGACCACCTCGCCCTTGCGGACGGCCTTCGCCTTGTCCCGCTCGAGCTTGGCGTCCATCGCCGGGGTGCCGGGCGCCGGGTTGTTCCGGATCACGTAGAACTGCTGACCCATCGTCCACAGGTTCGAGGTCGTCCAGTACAGGAGCACGCCGATCGGGAAGGCGACGCCGCCGAGGCCGAAGGCCACCGGGAGCACGTAGAGGAGCAGCTTCTGCTGCTGGGCGTACTGGCCCTTGAGGGCGTCCGCGGGCATGTTCTTGCTCATCAGCTGGCGCTGGGTGATGAACGTGGTCGCGGTCATCGCGAGCACCAGCACCAGCGCCACCAGCATGACGCTGAGGTCCGGCGTGGGACCCCAGGTCCGGGACTGCCAGAACGTGTCCGAGATCGGGACGAAGCCGAAGATGTCGGAGGTTCCGAACGCCTGAGCACGCTCCGAGTTCATGAAGCCGTGCGGGACACCGTCCGCCGCCTGGTCGAGCAGCCGGAACAGGGCGAAGAAGATCGGCATCTGCAGCAGCAGCGGCAGGCAGGACGCGAACGGGTTGGTGCCCGCGTCCTTGTACAGCTTCATGGTCTCCTCGGCCATGCGCTGCCGGTCGTGCCCGTACTTCTTGCGCAGCTCCACCACCTTGGGCTGGATCAGCTGCATGTTGCGGCTGGACTTGATCTGGCGCACGAAGAGCGGGATCAGCGCGATCCGGATGACCACGGTCAGCCCGACGATCGACAGCGCCCAGGCGAGGCCGCCCCGAGGGTCGAGGAACGTGCTGAACAGCTCGTGGAACCCGATCATGATCGCCGAGATCACGTAGTACAGCGGCGTCAGGATGAAGTTCCCGAAGTCGGAGAGTGCTTCCACGGCTGGTCAGGCTCCTTGGGTGTCGGGACGCGTCCCGGCGGTCGGGGTGTCAAGCACGTGCTCGTCGTTCGCGGCGGCCGGCTGGTGACCGGGCACGTGGTCGACCCCGCCCTCGGCCCACGGATGGCACCGGCCGAGCCGGCGCGCGGTCAACCAGGTGCCACGGGCGGCGCCGTGACGCTCCACTGCCTCCAGAGCGTAGGCCGAGCACGAAGGGTAGTAGCGGCAGACCTGGCCGTAGAGCGGGCTGACCACGGCCCGGTAGCCGCGCAGCAGGAGCACGAGCACCTGCCTCACGACCTCACCTGCTCGACGGCCAGCAGGCCCCGGAGACACCGGTCCAGGTCGGCGGCCAGCTCCGCGCTGCCGGCCGTGGCGGCCGGCGGCAGCGCCCGCAGCACCACCTCGGTCCCGCCGGGCCAGGCCCCGAGGCGGGCGGCGCACAGGTGCCGCAGCCGGCGCTTGACCCGGGTCCGCACCACCGACCCGCCCACCGCCTTGGAGACCACCAGCCCGACCGTGGCGGGCCCGGGTGCGACGCCGTCGTCGGTGTCGGGCACCAGCACGCTGACCACCACCGTCCGGGCAGCACGACGCCGCCCACGCCGCAGCACGCGACGAAAGCTCGTCGCGTCGGTCAGGCGGTGGGCGGCGGGCAGCACAAGTCGGTCGGTCTCGGGTCCGCCGGGCGGCTCAGACCGCGAGCTCCTTGCGGCCCTTGCGGCGGCGCGAGCTCAGGATGGCGCGACCCGCGCGGGTGCGCATGCGGAGGCGGAAACCGTGCGTCTTGTGGCGGCGACGGTTGTTCGGCTGGTACGTACGCTTGCTCACGGTCGTCTCTTTCGATTGCTGCGGTCGGTGCCCACGCTCCGGCCTCGGCAGGTCGCGGTGGTGGGCCTTCGGCCGGTGCCGTACGCCTCGCAGCGTGCTGCGGGCGGGCACCCGCCGACCTCGGATGACCAAGTGACGGTACGCGCTGCGGCGCCGGGGGGTCAAACCCGTGACGACCCCCGCCACGGGGTCCCGGCGCACGCCCCGGCGCCGACCGGGCCCCGGCCCTGCCGCCCTGTGGAGGACGGGTTGCCGCGGGTGCCCACGCGGGTTACGTTCCCAGGGTCCCGAGCGCGGGTGGGCGGCCCTGTTCCCCGTGCTGGCGCAGTCCGTCCGGTGCCTCCGGGACGCCGCAGTCCATGGCTCTGACCTGGAACGACACCTTCGCCCGACGGCGGGCAGCGCACCGCCGGCGGGCTCGGGTCGACCGCCGGGCCGCAAGTGCACACCTTGTGGACAATGCTGTGGAGAGAACGAGGCCACCGCTCCGGACGGGCGGGGCCACCGGGTTCCTCCAGGACCCGACCGCAGACCAGGAGGGACGCCACGTGCAGCAAGGACCCGAGGACCTCGAGAGGGCCTGGCGACAGGTCGTCGAGGAGGTCGCGCCGGAGAAGCAGGCCTGGTTGCGCAGCAGCGCCCTGGCCACGGTGCACGAGAACACCGCGATCATCGAGGTGCCGAACGAGTTCACCCGCACCCGGCTCGAGGGCCGCCAGCGCGGCCAGCTCGAGGACGCCCTGACCGAGCTCCTCGGCCGCGAGATGCGGATCGCGGTCACGGTGAACCCCGCCCTGGAGCGCACGGACGCCGAGGCCGCCACCGAGTCCGGCCCGGTGCCGCTCGGGTCACGGTCCGACGTACGGGCCCCCGCGGCGGACCACCGCCACGACCCCCACGACCTCGACGGCGAACAAGCGACACGTCGACCACTCGACATGTCGACATATCGATCCGCGGGCGCCCGGGGCCTGGAGGCGCACGACGGCCTGGGCGGGCCCCCCGTGGACGGCCTCGACCAGGGGGCTCCCACGCGGCCCTCTCCCGGCGGGTCCGCCCTCGGGTCCGCGGACGGGGCGGCCCGCTCGGCGGAGACCCGGCTCAACCCCAAGTACGTGTTCGAGAGCTTCGTCATCGGCTCGTCGAACCGCTTCCCGCACGCCGCCGCCGTCGCCGTCGCCGAGGCGCCCGGCAAGGCGTACAACCCCCTGCTGGTCTACGGCGACTCCGGCCTGGGCAAGACCCACCTGCTGCACGCCATCGGCAACTACGTGCGCAGCCTCTACACCGGCTCGAAGGTGCGCTACGTGTCGAGCGAGGAGTTCACCAACGAGTTCATCAACGCGATCCGCGACGACCGGCAGGACCGGTTCAAGCGCCGCTACCGCGACGTCGACGTCCTGCTCATCGACGACATCCAGTTCCTCGAGGGCAAGACGCAGACCCAGGAGGAGTTCTTCCACACCTTCAACACGCTGCACAACGCCAACAAGCAGATCGTGCTGACCTCCGACCGTGCGCCCAAGCGGCTCGAGGCGCTCGAGGACCGGTTGCGGAACCGCTTCGAGTGGGGGCTGATCACCGACGTCCAGCCCCCGGACCTCGAGACCCGGATCGCGATCCTGCGCAAGAAGGCCGCGATGGACCGGCTCACCGCGCCGCCCGACGTGCTCGAGTTCATCGCCTCGAAGATCCAGACCAACATCCGCGAGCTCGAGGGCGCGCTGATCCGGGTGACCGCCTTCGCGAACCTCAACCGCCAGGACGTCGACATGACGCTGGCCGAGATCGTGCTCAAGGACCTGATCCCCGAGGGCGGGGAGCCCGAGATCACCGCCCCGCTGATCATCGCGCAGACGTCGGCGTACTTCTCGCTCAGCATCGAGGAGCTCACCGGGCCCAGCCGCGGCCGGCACCTGGTGATGGCCCGCCAGATCGCGATGTACCTCTGCCGTGAGCTCACCGACCTGTCGCTGCCCAAGATCGGGGCGCAGTTCGGCAACCGCGACCACACCACGGTGATGTACGCCGACCGCAAGATCAACCAGCTCCTCGCCGAGCGGCGCCAGGTGTTCAACCAGGTCAGCGAGCTGACCAACCGCGTCAAGCTGCAGGCGCGGCAGCAGGGCTCCTGACCAGGACCCCGCGGGTCCCACCGGTCCCACCAGTCCCGAACTACACCGCTGCAAGATGTGCAGCCATCCTCCCCGGACCGGGGAGGGGCCCGGGAGAGCCTGTGGACGTCCCGCGGCCGTCGACGGCGGCCGGTCTGCCGCACACAGGCCGGCGTGGCCTGGTCGGGTCGTCGTGCACAGGGCCTGTGGACGACGATCGCACCGCACGACCTGCGACGACGTGGCTCCTCCACAGAGTGCACCGCTCCTACTACGACCACTCACCTGGAGGGGGATCAGATGGACGGACGACCCGGGAACGACCCTGACCTGTGGAGGACCGGGGTGCCCGGACCGGGGCAGCCGCCTCGTCCTCCACGCCGCGACGTGGCAGGATCGCCTCTCCCACGCCCCGCGGCCGTGTGCTGCTCGCCCGTGCCCACGTCGTCTCGACCCGAAGGACCGCCACTGTGAAGTTCCGAGTCGAACGCGACGTCTTCGCCGACGCCGTCGCCTGGGCGGCCCGGAGCCTCCCGGTGCGGCCGAGCGTCCCGGTCCTGGCCGGTCTGCTGATCACCGCCGGTGACGACGGCCTGGTGCTGTCGAGCTTCGACTACGAGACCTCCGCCCGGGCCAACCTGAACGCCGACGTCAGCGACGCGGGCACCGTGCTGGTCAGCGGCCGGCTGCTCGCCGACATCTGCCGCAGCCTGCCCGCGAAGCCGGTCGAGGTCGGCCTCGACGGCACCCGGGTCTCGCTGACCTGCGGCTCGGCGCGGTTCAGCCTGCAGACGATGCCCGTGGAGGACTACCCCGCGATCCCGGACATGCCCACCGCGACCGGGACCGTGGGCAGCGACGTCTTCGCCCACGCCGTCGCCCAGGCCGTCACCGCCGCCGGTCGCGACGACATGCTGCCCGTGCTCACCGGGGTGCGCCTGGAGATCGACGGCAGCACGATGTCGCTGCTGGCCACCGACCGGTTCCGTCTGTCCCAGCGTGAGCTCGACTGGTCGCCGCGCACCCCGGACGAGACCCGCGCCGCGCTGGTCCCGGCCAAGGTCCTCGCCGACACCGCCAAGTCGCTCACCGCGGGCAGCGAGGTGACCATCGCGCTGTCCTCGAGCGGCTCCGGCGAGGGCCTGATCGGGTTCGAGGGCAACGCGCCCGGAGGCGTGCGGCGCACGACGACCCGGCTGCTGGACGGGGAGTTCCCCAAGGTCCGCAGCCTGTTCCCCAGCGAGAAGCTGACCGTCGCCTCGGTCGACAAGGCGTCGCTGATCGAGTCGGTCAAGCGGGTGGCCCTGGTCGCCGAGCGCAACACCGCGGTGCAGATGGCCTTCTCCGACGGCACCCTGACCCTGGACGCCGGGACCGGGGACGAGGCCCAGGCCTCGGAGTCGATCGAGGCCGCGATCAAGGGCGAGGACCTCACGACCGGCTTCAACCCCCAGTTCCTGCTCGACGGGCTCACCGCGATCGACCAGCCCACGGTCGAGCTGGCCTTCACGCAGGCCGCCAAGCCCGTGGTGATCTCGGGCTCGGTCGAGGACGGTGCGCCGGACCCCGGCTTCCGCTACCTGCTGATGCCGCGCCGCCTGCTGTCCTGACCGTCCCCGAGACCACGACCCACCGCCAAGGGGCTTCATGAGCGACACCACGACCATCGGACTCGTCGGACTCGGCAAGATGGGCGGCAACATGCGTACCCGGATGCGCGAGGCCGGCCTCACCGTCGTGGGGTACGACCGGGACCCGGACGCCGCGGACGTCGCCAGCCTCGAGGAGCTCGTCGCGCAGCTGCCCTCGCCGCGGGTCGTCTGGGTGATGGTGCCCGCGGGCGAGCCGACCCGCAGCACCGTCAGCGCCCTGGCCGACCTGCTCGGCGAGGGCGACGTGGTGGTCGACGGAGGCAACTCGCGCTGGACCGACGACGAGGAGCACGCGGCGGTCCTGCGTGAGCGGGGCGTCGGGTTCGTCGACTGCGGCGTCTCGGGGGGCGTGTGGGGCCTGGCGAACGGCTACGCCCTGATGTGCGGGGGTTCGGTCGAGGACGTGGCCACGGTCCAGCCCGCCTTCGACGCGTTGCGTCCCGAGGGCGACTCGGGCTTCGTCCACGCCGGCACGCGGCCCGGCGCCGGGCACTTCTCCAAGATGGTCCACAACGGCATCGAGTACGCCGTGATGCAGGCCTACGCCGAGGGCTTCGAGCTGCTCGAGGCCGCCGACATGGTCGACCACGTCGTCGAGGTCCTCGACTCCTGGCGCGGCGGCACCGTGATCCGCTCCTGGCTGCTCGACCTGCTCGTCGCCGCCCTCCGGGACGACACCCACCTGGACGGCATCGCCGGCTGGGCCGACGACTCCGGCGAGGGACGCTGGACCGTCGAGGCCGCCATCGACCACGCCGTCCCGGTGCCCGCGATCGCGGCCTCGCTCTTCGCCCGGTTCTCCTCGCGCCAGGAGGACAGCCCGGCGATGAAGGCGGTCGCCGCGATGCGCAACCAGTTCGGCGGGCACGCGACCCGGACCGAGCCCCCCGCGGGCGGCTCGACGCCCTGAGCCGCCGGGGCCCGACCGGGGCGGCGACGCCCTCCTAGACTGGGCCGGCCGTCCCGTCCGGGAGCGGCGCGGGAGGAGGACCCACGCGGTGCACGTCTCCCACCTGTCCCTGCACGACTTCCGCTCCTGGGCCACCGCGGACCTCGCCCTCGACCCCGGGGTCACCGCCTTCACCGGCCGCAACGGCCAGGGCAAGACCAACCTCGTCGAGGCCGTCGACTACCTGTCGCGGCTGAGCTCGCACCGCGTCGCCACGGACGCGCCCCTGGTCCGCGCCGGCTGCGACCGCGCGGTGGTGCGCGCCTCGGTCGTCCGCGAGGGTCGTACGGCGCTGCTCGAGGTCGAGATCGTCCCGGGCAAGGCCAACCGCGCCCGGGTGAACCGCTCGCCGCTGCCGCGCACCCGCGACCTGGTCGGCCTGGTGCGCACCGTCGTCTTCGCCCCCGACGACCTCGCGCTGGTCAAGGGCGACCCCGGCGAGCGGCGCAGGTTCCTCGACGACCTGCTCGTCCTGCGCGCCCCGCGCCTGGCCGGGGTGCGCGCCGACCACGACCGGGTGCTGCGGCAGCGCAACACCCTGCTGAAGTCCCTGCGCCAGGCCCGCCGCGGGTCCTCGGCCGAGGGCGCGCTGGCCACCCTGGAGGTCTGGGACGACCACCTCACCCGGACCGGGGCCGAGCTGTGGGCCGCACGGGTCGCCCTGGTCACGGCGCTCGAGCCGTACGCCGGGGCCGCCTACGCCGCGGTGGCGCGCGGCGCCGTGCGCGACGACGTCGCGATGACCTACCGCTCCTCGTGCCCGGCCCCGGAGGGCCTCGACCCCGCCGCGCCGGACCTCGCCGCCCTGACCGACGCGCTGCGCGACGAGCTCGAGCGGCGCCGCGGGGAGGAGCTGGACCGCGGGGTCACCCTGGTGGGCCCGCACCGCGACGACCTGCTCCTCACCCTCGCCGGGCCCGCCGGACCGGCCGACCCGCTGCCGGTCAAGGGGTACGCCTCCCACGGTGAGAGCTGGTCCTTCGCGCTGGCCATGCGGCTGGCGTCCTACGACCTGCTCCGCGCCGACGGTGACGACCCGATCCTGGTCCTCGACGACGTCTTCGCCGAGCTCGACGCCCAGCGCCGGTCGCAGCTCGCCGAGCGCGTCGCCGGGGCCGAGCAGGTCCTGGTCACCGCGGCCGTGCCCGAGGACGTCCCGGCCGCGCTGGCCGGGGCCCGCTTCACCGTGGCCGACGGTGCGGTCACCCGGGCCGAGGGTGGCTGAGGGCGTGGCCGCCGAGGACCTGCCCGAGGAGCCGGGCCGGGAGCCGGGCGCGGAGCCGGGCGCGGAGGCGTCGCACGCCGACGACGGGCTGGACCTGGCCCGCACGGTGGCCCGCGCGACCGTCGGCACGACCGGGCCGGCCCGGCGGCGGCGCGGCAGGGACGCCTCGACGCGGGACGCCGCGGCCGCGGCCCAGGCCCGGTCGGGGCGGCGGCGCACGAGCGGGGCGCACCCCGACGACCGCGACCCGCAGCTGCTGGGCAGCAGCCTGAGCCGGCTCGTGGCCGACCACGGGTGGGAGCTCGACCTGCGGATCCGCAGCCTGTTCGCCCGGTGGGAGGAGCTGGTCGGTGCCGAGGTCGCCGCCCACAGCACGCCGGAGTCCTTCGTCGAGGGGCGGCTGGTGGTGCGCGCCGGCTCGACCGCCTGGGCGACGCAGCTGCGGCTGCTGGCCCCCTCGCTCCTGCGGCGGCTGGCCGAGGAGGTGGGGGACGGGGTGGTGACCTCGATCGAGGTGCTGGGCCCCCGCGCCCCGGGGTGGACGCGGAGCCGGTTGTCCACCCGCGACTCCCGGGGACCGCGGGACACCTACGGCTGAGCCGGCCGCCCGCGCCGGCGCAGGAGCCCGCTGTGAGCCGCTCGCGGCACGCGCTGCCGTATCCGCCCCCGCCGACCCCCCTCCTCGGCGCCGCAGCCACGCTTCTCGCGACGCCTGGGGCCCTCCCGCGGCTCGCCGGGCCCTCCTGGCTGGGGACGATGCGCGGGCGGCAGGCGTACGCGCGGTAGACTGTGCAGGCCCCGGTCCCCACCGGACCCTGCCTGTCTGACTCCAGCTCGAAGAAGGTTGTGCGTGACCGACGAGACCCCGACGCCCGACGAGATCACCGCCACCACGCCGAAGCCGGACGACCCGGAGGTGACCCCCGCCGACCCGGAGGCCGACCAGGGCTCGATCGCCTCGCGCGACCACGTCAGCGCCGACTACGACGCCTCGGCGATCCAGGTCCTGGAGGGCCTGGAGGCGGTGCGCAAGCGTCCCGGGATGTACATCGGCTCGACCGGCGTGCGCGGCCTGCACCACCTGATCTGGGAGATCGTCGACAACGCGGTGGACGAGTCGCTGGCCGGCCACTGCGACCGGATCGTGCTCACGCTGCTGGCCGACGGCGGGGTGCGCGTCGAGGACAACGGGCGCGGCATCCCCACCGACACCGCGCCGGGCGCGGAGATGCCGGCCCTGACCATGGCGCTGACCCTGCTGCACGCGGGCGGGAAGTTCGGCGGCGGCGGCTACAAGGTCTCCGGCGGTCTGCACGGCGTCGGCGTCTCGGTCGTCAACGCGCTGTCCACCCACGTGATCGCCGAGGTCCGCAACCGCGGCCGGCTGTGGCGCCAGACCTTCAGCATCGGCGTCCCGGACGACGACCTGGTCGAGGTGCGGACGATGGAGGACGGCGAGCGGACCGGCACCACGATCACCTACTACGCCTCGCCCGACATCTTCGAGACCACCGAGTACAACCTCGAGACGATCACCGCCCGGGTGCGGGAGTACGCCTTCTTGAACAAGGGCCTCGAGATCGTGGTGCGCGACGAGCGGCCGGCGGCCGAGGACGTCGCGGACGCGGTGGTCGACGACCTCGCCGGCGAGAGCGCCGAGGCGGACCGGCCGGACGCGGTCCAGCGCGCGGCCGGCGGCGGCCTGGAGCAGGTGTTCAAGTACGACCGCGGCCTGGTCGACTACGTCGAGCACCTCAACCGGCGCAAGGACGCGGCCAACCCCACGATCATCTCCTTCGAGGCCGAGACGCCCCCGTCGGTGGAGGACCACGCCAGCCTCGAGGTGGCGATGCAGTGGAACACCACCTACACCGAGTCGGTCCACACCTTCGCCAACACGATCAACACCCACGAGGGCGGCACCCACGAGGAGGGCTTCCGGGCGGCGCTGACCTCCCAGGTCAACCACTGGGGCGAGGAGTGGGGCCTGATCAAGAAGCGCGAGGACCGCGTCTCCGGCGACGACATCCGCGAGGGCCTCACCGCGATCATCTCGATCAAGCTGGGCAACCCGCAGTTCGAGGGCCAGACCAAGACCAAGCTCGGCAACACCGGCGCCAAGAGCTTCACCCAGCGCACCGTGAACGAGCAGCTCGGCGCGTGGCTGGAGCAGAACCCGGCCGAGGGTCGCGACATCGTCCGCAAGAGCCAGGCCGCGGCCACCGCCAGGATCGCGGCCCGGAAGGCCCGCGACCTCGCCCGCGACCGCAAGGGCCTGCTCGGGCGCTCGGGCCTGCCCGGCAAGCTGTCGGACTGCCAGTCGACGAACCCGGCCGAGTGCGAGGTCTTCATCGTCGAGGGCGACTCCGCCGGGGGGTCCGCGCGCCAGGGGCGCGACCCGCGCATCCAGGCGATCCTGCCGATCCGCGGCAAGATCCTGAACGTCGAGAAGGCCCGGATCGACAAGGTGCTCGGCAACACCGAGGTCCAGTCGATCATCTCCGCCCTGGGCACCGGGATCCAGGAGGAGTACAACGCCGAGAAGCTGCGCTACCACAAGGTCGTGCTGATGGCCGACGCCGACGTCGACGGCCACCACATCAACACCCTGCTGCTGACGCTGCTGTTCCGGTTCATGCGCCCGCTGATCGACGGCGGGTTCGTCTACATGGCCCAGCCGCCGCTGTACCGGCTGCGCTGGAACAAGCCCGCCGAGCACGAGTTCGTCTACTCCGACTCCGAGCGGGACGCCCTGCTGCGCGACGGGGCCGCCGCCGGCAGGAAGCTGCCCAAGGAGAACCCGGTCCAGCGCTACAAGGGCCTGGGCGAGATGAACGCCAAGGAGCTGTGGGAGACCACGATGGACCCGGACAACCGGCTCCTGCTCCAGGTGACGCTCGACGACGCCGCGCACGCCGACGAGATCTTCTCGATCCTGATGGGCGAGGACGTCGAGCAGCGCCGCTCCTTCATCCAGCGCAACGCCAAGGACGTCCGATTCCTCGATATCTAGCTGTGTAGCAAAAAGTCTAGATTTCGGTAGAAGCAACCAGAGAGAGCGATCGTGACCGAGACCCCCACCGGCGGCACCCCGACCGGCGCCCGGATCGAGCCGGTCGAGCTGCAGACCTCCATGCAGCGCGCCTACATCGACTACGCCATGGCCGTCATCGTCGGCCGGGCCCTGCCCGACGTGCGGGACGGGCTGAAGCCGGTGCACCGCCGGGTGCTCTACGCGATGTACGACGGCGGCTACCGCCCCGACCGCGGCTTCTCCAAGTGCAGCCGGGTCGTCGGCGACGTGATGGGGCAGTACCACCCGCACGGCGACACCGCGATCTACGACACCCTGGTCCGCCTCGCGCAGCCCTGGGTGATGCGCGCGCCCCTGATCAACGGTCAGGGCAACTTCGGATCGCCGGGCAACGACTCGGCCGCCGCCATGCGGTACACCGAGTGCCGGATGGCGCCGCTGGCCATGGAGATGGTCCGCGACATCGAGAAGGAGACCGTCGACTTCCAGGCCAACTACGACGGTCGCTCGCAGGAGCCGGTCGTCCTGCCCGCGCGGTTCCCGAACCTGCTGACCAACGGCTCCGCCGGCATCGCGGTCGGGATGGCCACCTCGATCCCGCCGCACAACCTGCGCGAGGTCGCCGAGGGCGCCCGGTGGGCGCTGGAGCACCCCGACGCCACCAAGCAGGAGCTCCAGGACGCGCTGATCGAGCGGATCAAGGGCCCCGACTTCCCCAACGGCGCCACCATCGTGGGCCGCCAGGGCATCGAGCAGGCCTACCGCACCGGCCGCGGCTCGATCACCCAGCGGGCGATCATCGACGTCGACGAGGACGCCAAGGGCCGCACCATGCTCGTGATCACCGAGCTGCCCTACATGGTCAACCCCGACAACCTGGCGCTGAAGATCGCCGAGCTCGCCGACTCCGGCCGGGTGCAGGGCATCGCCGACGTCCGCGACGACACCTCCGACCGCACCGGGCAGCGCCTGGTCATCATCCTGCGCCGGGACGCCGTGGCCCGCGTGGTGCTGAACAACCTGCTCAAGCACACCGAGCTGCAGAGCAACTTCAGCGCCAACATGCTGGCCCTCGTCGACGGAGTGCCCCGCACGCTGTCCATCGACGCCTTCATCAGCAACTGGGTCGAGCACCAGGTCGAGGTGATCCGCCGGCGCACCGAGCACCTCCTGCGCGCGGCGGAGAACCGGGCCCACATCCTGCGCGGCTACGCCAAGGCCCTGGACATGCTCGACGAGGTGATCGCGCTGATCCGGCGCTCGCCCGGGGTCGAGGACGCCCGGGACGGGCTGATGGAGCTGCTCGAGGTCGACGAGATCCAGGCCCGGGCGATCCTGGAGCTGCAGCTGCGCCGGCTGGCGGCCCTGGAGCGGCAGAAGATCATCGACGAGCTCGCCGAGATCGAGCGGACCATCGCCGACCTCGAGGACATCCTGGCCAACGTCGCCCGGCAGCGACAGATCGTGGCCGACGAGCTGGCCGAGGTCGTGGAGAGCTACGGCGACGACCGGCGTACCCAGATCGTGGCCGCCGAGGGCGACCTGTCCATGGAGGACCTGATCCCCGACGACGAGCTGGTCGTCTCGATCACCCGCGGCGGGTACGCCAAGCGCACCGCACGGGCGCTGTACCGGACCCAGAAGCGCGGCGGCAAGGGCGTCCGCGGCGCGGCGCTGCGCGGCGACGACGTCGTGGAGCACCTGATGGCCACCACCAACCACCACTGGCTGCTGTTCTTCACCACCGCGGGCCGCGTCTACCGGACCAAGGCGTACACGCTGCCGGAGGCCTCCCGCGACGCCAAGGGCGGCCACGTCGCCGGGCTGCTGTCCTTCCAGCCCGACGAGTCGATCGCCCAGGTGCTCGCGATCCGCGACTACGAGCAGCTGCCGTACCTGGTGCTGGCCACCCGGCACGGACTGGTCAAGAAGACCCGGCTCGCCGACTACAACAGCCCGCGCCAGGCCGGGATCATCGCCATCAACTTCCGCGAGGAGCACCCCACCCTCGGCCAGGACGAGCTGATCGGGGCCGAGCTGGTCAGCGCCGACGACGAGATCCTGCTGGTCTCGCGCCGGGGGCAGTCGATCCGGTTCCGCGCCGACGACGCCCAGCTGCGCCCGATGGGACGCGCCACCTCCGGGGTGTCGGGGATGAAGTTCCGCGAGGACGACTCCCTGCTGTCGATGTCGGTCATCCGCGCCGCGCAGGTCGCCGCCGAGGAGGCCGCGGGGCTGGCGGAGGAGACCGAGGACTCCCCGGACGTGGAGGCCTCGCCGGAGCAGGTCGCCGGGGTCAAGCCGCAGTACGTCTTCACCATCACCGACGGCGGCTTCGCCAAGCGCACCCGGATCAGCGACTACCGCACCCAGTCGCGCGGCGGCCTGGGGATCAAGGCGATGGCCCTGGCCAACGAGGACCGGGGCGGCCTGGTCGGTGCGTTCATCGTCGAGGACGGCGACGAGGTGCTCTCCATCACCGCCACCGGCCAGGTCGTGCGCAGCCCCGTCAACGACGACTTCCGCGCGACCGGACGCTCGACGATGGGCGTGCGGTTCGTGACCACCAAGAGGGGCGACAGCGTCGCCGTGGTGGCCCGCTCGGTCGAGGCCAAGGTCGAGGACGAGGTGGCCGACGAGTCGTCCGATCCGTCCGCGGCTGACATGATCGAGGTGACCGGAGCGGCTGACGACGCCGCAGAGGTCGCCGGCGACCAGGGCGGCGACGCCACCGGGGAGGGCGACAGCGATGAGTGACCAAGCGGGCCGCAGCGCCGACACACGGACCGACGGACCGGGTGACGACGCCACCCGGAAGGTCCCCGTCACCCCGGCGGCGCCGCCCGCACCGGGTGCCCCGACGGACGCTGGCTCGCAGAGCGCGAGCTCGCCGAAGCCGCCGAAGGCCCCCAAGCCACCCAAGCGCACCCAAGGCACCGAAGCCCGCCGCGGACGCCCAGGCGAAGGGTGGCGCGACGCCGGGAGCCGCAGGCGGCCCGGTCGACGGCGACACCGCCGCCCGGCCCCCGTTGGTCGAGCGGATCCAGGCCCGGCTCGCCTCGGCGACCGAGGAGCACCGCGCCAACGCCGCGGCGAAGGCCGAGCACAACGCCTCGACCAGCAGCGCGGTCAAGACCGGCACCGCGACCAAGGCCGGCGGCGGCGGGCGTACGCCCCGGCGGGCGCGGCTGCGGCTCACCCGGATCGACCCGTGGACGGTGATGAAGACGTCGTTCCTGCTGGCCATCGCCTTCGGCGTGGTGACGGTCGTCGCCGTGGCGATGGTGTGGTCGGTGCTCGACGCCGCGGGCGTCTGGGACTCGATCAACACCACCATCCAGGAGAGCGTCGGCGGCCCCGACACCGCCGACCTGGACGTGGAGAACTACATCGGGACCTCGCGCGTGCTGGGCTTCACCATGGTGGTGGCGGCCGTCGACGTCGTGCTGATCACCGCCATCGCGACGCTGACCGCGTTCTTGTACAACATGTCCGCGGCGCTGCTCGGCGGCGTCGAGGTCACCCTCTCCGAGGACCAGGCCTGATCGCAGCCACACCCCTCCCGACCTGCGACGTCGGGGTCGCGGAGCCCGTTGTGTCGGGCTCCGCCGGGGTGGGGTAGTCTCACTCCTCGGCCGCAGGTCGACCGTGTCGGCCGAGGCCGGAGCGGGCCTATAGCTCAGACGGTTAGAGCGCTTCCCTGATAAGGAAGAGGTCACAGGTTCAAGTCCTGTTAGGCCCACCAGCACCACCTGGACGATCCCGCACAGCCCGGCACCAGCCCACCACCGTTGGAGAGACCATGAAGAAGGTCGTCCTCGTCGTGCTGGCCGCCGCCGGCGCCCTCGTCGCCAAGCGCAAGTACGACGACGGGCAGGCCGAGCAGGCGCTCTGGGCCGAGGCCACCGACCCGGTCGACCGGGCCTAGCCGTACCGCACCACCCGCAGGACCCGACCGCTCGCCGGTCGGCCCGGGGCCTTGGCGCAATTGGTAGCGCACCTGCTTTGCAAGCAGGGGGTTAGGGGTTCGAGTCCCCTAGGCTCCACCACCGCCGAAAAGGCCGAAAGCACCGCCGAAAGCACCGCCGAGATGACGCTTGTCGGCTGTCGAGATGACACTCGAGGACCGGCGACATGACTCTCGCCGGGGGTGGTCAGTCCTCGATCGAGAGCGCGGTCCGGGCGAGCATCACGGCCTCGGGCGTGAGGGCGCGACGTACGGAGCGGGGGAGATCCCGGTCGCGCTGCGCGGAGGCGACGTTGGCCAGGTCGTCCGCGACCTCCCGGAGCGCCCAGCGGACGTGCTCGCGGCTCACCGGCCGCCGGTCGGGCTGCCGCCAGCCGAGGTGGGTCAGCGCCTCGGCGAGCAGGCCCTCGTGCCGGCCCTGCGGCTCCGAGGCCAGGCAGAGCAGCGCGAGCAGCCTGGCCTGGGTGTCGAAGGAGTCCGCCGGACCCGTGACCAGGCATGCCGCGAGGTGGTGCCAGAGGAAGCGGGCGTCCGTGCGTGCCAGCTTGCCGGCCCGGGTCAGCAGCAGCGTGCCCTTGTACTTGCGCAGGAGGGCCAGGTCCTGCAGCGACTGACGGAACGCCAGGATCGGGACGGTCAGGTCCTCCCGGTTCCGCTTGCCGATCCAGTCCCCGGCCGCGGGGACGACCAGCGCGGCCGCCTCGACCACGGCTGGCTTGAGGAAGCCCGCGGCGGTCAGCGGTATCCCACCGTCGGCGGCGCGGTCCAGGAACCACTGGTAGGCCGCGAGGCCCGACCGGAGGGTCTGCTCGTCGGGGAGCGCGGGTGAGCTGGTCGCCACGGTGCGGCTGACGAGGTCGTCACCGACCGGTGTCCGCTGGAGCCGGTCGAGCAGGGCCACCAGGTCGGGGCGGACGCCCCACGCGGTGAGTCCGGCGACGGGGAAGGCGAGACGCTGGTCGAGCTCCTCGACGTCGAACGCGTCCGGGTCCGACAGCACCTCGGCCAGGTCCTCGGCGTCACGGAGGCCCCCGCAGTCCTCGGGCGGCGCGGCGCCCGAGCCGTCCACGCAACGCGCCTCCGGACCCGGGCCCGTGGCCGGTCGGACCTCCTCGAGCCGGAGGGTCAGGTCCCAGTGGTCGCCGTAGTCGTAGACGTAGTGGAGCACCTCGCCCGGGGCCGCGAGCGTCTCGTCGAGGGTGACCTCGGAGCCCGGTGTGCCCTCGTCCTCGCCCTCGTCGGCGTCGAAGTCGCACAGGAACCACTCCGCCGCCATGTCGAAGGGCTCACCGCCGATCGAGAAGCGGTGCAGGTGCGAGTCCGACCAGCCGTACGCCGTCTGCAGCACCTGGTGCAGCGCGGCGAGGGTGAGGTCGGAACGCAGGTCGAGACGCCGCCAGATCGGGGGGTGCGCCTCACCGAGGTCGACCCGGACCCGGAAGGTGGCGGGGTCGGTGCGGCGGGGGTGACGCAGGTGCGGGTTGCTGGTCCGCTTCGCGAAGGCGCCGTCGAACACCAGCGCCGTGGGGTCGGCGAGCGCACGGAGGTCGTCCAGCTCGGCCCCGGAGACCAGCGCGTCGAACCGGCGCTGGAGGTCGTGGGGATCGATCGGCTCGTCCGGCGTCACCACTGGATCGTAGGGCGTGGGTCCGGGCCGGGCGGCGGTCCCGCGCGGGGAGGGTGCCAGGGGGCTCCCGCCCCACCATCCCACCGCCACCTCACCGCCGCCTCACCGCCACCTCACCGCCACCTCACCGCCGAGATGACACTCAGGGACCACCGAGATGACGCTCGCGCCCCGTCAGGCGTCCGTCCGACCCACCCCGCTCCGCGGCAAGCGTCATCTCGGACGTGCGGGAGCGTCATCTCGGCCCGGTCGGCCGCGGGGCGTCCGTACCCTGGGGGGGTGCGCGCGTTCCTGACCCCCCGGATGCTGGGGGCGCACCTGCTCGCGCTGGTGCTGGTCACCGTCGCGCTGCTGCTGGCCGCCTGGCAGTTCGCCGCGTGGGACGCGCGGCGTGACGCCGAGGCGCGGGACCTGAGCCGGATCGACCCGGTGCCGGTCACCGACGCGCTCGGCCCCGACGACCCCTTCCTCGGCGACCTGGTCGGTCAACCCGTGGTCGTGGAGGGCCGGTGGATCCAGGACGCCACCGTCCTGGTCTCCGGGCGCGAGAGCGACGGCCGCGACGGTTTCTGGGTCGTCACCCCGGTGCAGGTCGACGCGACGGGCTCGGCGCTGCCGGTGGTCCGGGGCTGGACCGCCGACGAGGCCGACCTCCCGCCCGCGCCCACCGGGGAGGCCGCGATGGTGGTCTACCTCCAGCCGCCCGAGGGTCGGGTGATCACCGACGCCGACCCCGCCGACGACGTGGTCCCCCAGCTGCGCACCGCGGACCTCCAGCAGCGCGTCGACGTCGACCTCTACGGCGCGTACGCGGTCGTCCCGCCGCCCGCGGCCGACGCGATCGCCCCCGGCGACTGGCCGCACGGGCAGGACGCGACCAACGACGGCACCGACGCGCTCGCCCCGGCCACCGTCGAGCAGCTGCCCCCGGTCGGTCAGACCACGGCCCTGCGCAACCTGCTCTACGGCCTGGAGTGGGTCGTCTTCGGCGGGTTCGCCGGGTTCGTGTGGTGGCGGTTCGTGCGGGACTCGCGGCGTGCCGAGCAGGACGACGACCCCCAGCCGTCGACGCGGCGGGACCCGGTAGGTTCGCCCCCGTGAGAGGCGCGCTGCTGCGGTACCAGGTGATGGCCACCGTCGTCGGTGTCCTGCTGGTGGTCCTGATCCTCGTCGGCACCCCGCTGGCCAACTTCGACGGCACCGGGATGTGGTTCGTCATCCCCTCCACGCCGGAGCTCTTCCCGGCCGGCTCGAGCGCGCACGAGGTCGGGGTCGCGATCACCGAGTACCTCGGGGTGGCCCACGGCTGGCTCTACATGATCTTCCTGGTCACGGCGTTCTGGCTCAGCCGCAGGGCCGGCTGGGACCTCGGCTTCACCGTCGTGGTCCTGCTCTGCGGCACCGTCCCGCTGCTGTCGTTCGCAGCCGAGCGGCGCGCCACCCGCCGGGTGCGGGCCGAGCACGCCGCCGAGCTGGACCCCGCGCCGGTCGGATGACGACCGCCTTCGTCCTGGGTGGCGGCGGCGTCCTGGGCGCGGTCGAGGTCGGGATGCTGCGCGCCCTGCTCGAGCGGGGGGTGACCCCGGACCTGGTGCTCGGGACGAGCGTGGGCGCGCTGAACGGTGCCCTGGTCGCCAGCGACCCGACCCTGGGGGTGACCGACCGGCTGACCGCCCTCTGGCGCTCGGTCGCCGAGTCCGGCGAGGAGCTGTACGGCGACCGCCGCCTGCGCACGCTGCGGCGGGCGCTCACCACCGGGACGCACCTGTACTCCGCGGGGCCGCTGCGCCGCCGGGTCGAGGCCGAGCTGGGAGGTGCCCGCTTCGAGGACCTGCCGGTCCGCCTCGAGGTCTGCGCGGCGAGCATCGAGCGCGCCGCCGAGCACTGGTTCACCCGGGGACCGGTCGCACCGGCGGTGATGGCCAGCGCGGCCGTACCCGGCCTGCTGCCCCCGGCGGAGGTCGACGGCCAGCACTACCTGGACGGGGGCATCGTGAACTCGATCCCGCTCGGCCGGGCCGTCGAGCTCGGGGCGACCCGGGTGTTCGTGCTCCAGGTCGGCCGTGTCGACCGACCGCTCGCCGTGCCGCAGCGCCCGTGGCAGGTCGCCCGCGTGGCCTTCGAGATCGCCCGGCGGCACCGGTTCGCCCGGGAGCTCGAGCTGGTCGGCCGGACCCGGCCGGAGGTGGAGTGCCACGTGCTGCCGGCGCGCGGCACCTCGGCCCGCGACGACTCCCTGACGGCGTTCCGCGACACCTCGGGCGTCACCCGCCGGATCGAGGCGACCTACGAGGCCACCCGCGGCTACCTCGCCGAGCGCGACGTCGCCCCCACGGGCTCCCCGTGAGCTGGACCAGCGCGACCGCGCGACGCACCTGGGTGCTGCGTCGGTTCGTGCTGGCGCCGGCCGTCGTGGCGCTGACCGCCCTGGTCTGGGTGCTGCTGCCGGTCGGGGTCCTGCTCAGCGCCCTGGTCTCGCCGGTGCTGACCGGGCGGTGGCGGGCGCTGCGGCTGTTCTGGCTGCTGGTGGTCTGGCTGAGCATCGAGACGGTCTGCCTGGCAGTGCTGCTGGGCTGGTGGGTGGCCAGCGGGTTCGGCCGGTGGATCCGCACGCCCTACTGGGAGGGCCTGCACTACGACCTGGCCCAGGGCATGACCTGGGTGCTCTTCGGGCGCGCCGAGCGGGTGCTCAACCTGCGGGTGGTCACCCAGGGCCCCGACCCCGACGCCCACCCCGGCCACCCGCTGCTGGTCGCCAGCCGGCACGCCGGGCCCGGCGACTCGCTGGTGCTGGTGCACGCCCTGCTGCACTGGTACCGCCGGGAGCCCCGGATCGTGCTCAAGGACGCCCTCGCCTGGGACCCGCTGGCCGGCGTGCTCCTCGGCCGGATCCCGTCCCGGTTCGTGACGCCCGGCGGCGACGCCGGGGCGAGCCTGGAGGACCAGGTGGCGGCGCTGGCCACCGACCTCGACGACGACGACGCGTTCGTGATCTTCCCCGAGGGCGGCAACTTCACCCCGGACCGCCGCCAGCGCGGCATCGACCGCCTCCGCCAGCGTGGGCTCGAGCCGATGGCGCAGCGGGCCGAGGCGCTGAGGAACGTCCTGGCGCCCCGGCCCGGCGGCATCCTCGCCGCGCTGGACGCGGCCCCCGAGGCCGACGTGGTGCTGGTGGCCCACACCGGGCTCGACCACCTGCTCACCGCCGCCGACCTGTGGCGCGAGGTCCCGATGGACAAGCAGCTGACCATGCGCTGGTGGCGGGTCCCGCGGGCCGAGGTGCCGAGCGGGCGGGAGGCGCGGATCGAGTGGCTGTACGACTGGTGGGCCCACATCGACGCGTGGGTCGACGAGCACCGTCCCGAGCCGCTGGCCCCGGGCGCCGTACGCCGGGACGGGCGAGCCGCGCGGGCGACCGCGGCCCCGGACGCACCGACGGCCTGACCCTCGGTGGGTCAGGCCGTCCGTGGGGTGACGCTCAGGCCTTGTGCTGCCCGTCCACGTCGACGACCTCGGCCGGGTCGTCGGGGGTCGTGGCGGCGCGCGGTGCGTCGGCGGCGTCGGCGAGGGCCTCGTCCGGCGAGGACCCGGCCGAGTCGTCCAGCACGGCGGTGTCCGCGGCGACCGGCGACGGCGGCACGTCCGCCGCGGTGGGGGACGGCGGCGGGGTCGGGGTGTACGAGGACTGCCAGGGGTCCTCGCGCGAGCCCTGCAGCTTCTTGGCCACGAGGGCGGCGGCACCGGCGACACCGGCCAGGACCAGCAGGGTCTTGACGCGGCTGCGCTTCTTCTTCTCCGGCTGGCCGGTGAGCTCGGCGACCTTCGCCTCGGCGAGGTCCTTGACCGCGGCGGCGCGGGACCCGGCAGCGGCGGCCCCGGCGGCGACCACGGGCGCGGCCTTCACCTTGGCCTCGTGGACCAGCGGGGCGGTGCGGTCGCGGACGGTGGCGAGGTGGGGGGCGGCCTTGCTGCGGACGTCGGCGACGTAGGGCGCGGTGAGGTCACGCGCCTGGGCGGCGTACGGCGTGCCGACCTCGCGGGCCTTGTCGCGGGCGTCGGCGACGTACGGCGCGGCCTTGTCGCGCGCGTCGGCGACGTAGGGCGCGGCCTTGTCGCGGGCGTCGGCCAGCGCGGGACCGGCCTTGTCGCGCGCGTCCTGCAGCGCGGGGATCGCGGTGTGGGTGACGAAGTCGTTCGCCGAGCTGAGCGCGGAGTCGACGTGAGGCTTGGCCTTGGCCGCCAGGCCCACGCCCCCCGCCTGGACGAGGAGGGTCTTCTTCTTCTTGCGCAGTGCCATGCGATCGTCCCTCTTCAGTGGTGGTCTGGGGTGACACCCAATCACGAGCGGGGCGCCCGGACCACGCGGCGGGGGCGGGCGGCACCCTCCCGGCTTGGCGATCATGGCAGGATCGACCCGCACCACCTCCACCCGCGCGGGTGGCGGCGCCGACCGCGACGGCGGGGCACAGACCCCTTCCGACCTGCGACGACGTCGACGATACCGACGAGAGAGGCACCCACTCACCCATGCCGAAGCAGGCCATCCTCCACACCAACCGCGGCGCGATCACCGTGGACCTCTACCCCGACCACGCCCCCGAGACGGTCGCGAACTTCACCGGCCTGGCGACCGGGGAGAAGTCCTACGACGACGGCCGCGGCCGCAGCGGCCCGTTCTACGACGGCCTGGTCTTCCACCGCATCATCGACGGCTTCATGATCCAGGGCGGCTGCCCCACCGGCACCGGCACCGGCGGTCCCGGCTACACGTTCAAGGACGAGCCGCACCCCGAGCTCACCTTCGACAAGCCCTACCTGCTCGCGATGGCCAACGCCGGTCCGGGCACCAACGGCTCGCAGTTCTTCATCACCGTCGGCAAGACCCCGTGGCTGAACTTCAAGCACACCATCTTCGGCGAGGTCGCCGACCAGGCCGGGCGCGACATCGTCGACACCATCGGCAAGGCCCCGACCGGCCCCGGTGACCGCCCGCTCGAGGACGTCGTCATCGAGCGTCTCGAGGTCGTGGACAACTGACGCAGCAGCCCGCCTCCTCCGCGGCCGGTGCGGTGCCGGTCTGCTACCGGCACACCGACCGGGAGAGCCACATCCGCTGCCAGCGGTGCAGCCGGCCGATCTGCCCGGACTGCATGAACGACGCGGCGGTGGGGTTCCAGTGCCCCGAGTGCCTGGCGCAGGGACGCAAGCAGACCAGGCAGGGGCGCACGCCGTACGGCGGTCGCCGCTCGGCCAACCCGCAGACGACGTCGCTGACGCTGATCGCTGTCAACGTCGGCGTGTGGCTGGCCACCGTGCTGGCCGGGGGGAGCTCGTCGGGCCTGGTCCGCACGCTCCTGCTCCGCCCGGACGGCGGCTGCGTCGGGGTCCGGTGCCTCCGGCGCGGACGCCTGCACCTCCTCGGGCGGCCTGTGGCTGCCGGGCGTCGCCGACGGCGCGCTCTGGCAGCTGCTGAGCAACGCCTTCCTGCACGTCGACCTGCTGCACCTGCTGCTGAACATGGTCGCCGTCTACGTCCTCGGCCCGCAGCTCGAGGGCCTGCTGGGGCGGGCCCGGTTCCTGGCGCTGTACCTCGCCTCGGCGCTGTCGGCCTCGGCCCTGGTGATGTGGGCCGGACCGCAGTTCCAGGGGACCCTCGGCGCCTCCGGGGCCGTGTTCGGGCTGTTCGCGGCGTACCTCGTGGTGGCGATGAAGGTGAAGGCGCCGCTGCAACCGATCCTGGTGATCCTGGGCGTCAACGTGATGATCACCGTCGTGGGGCGCGGCTTCATCTCCTGGCAGGGTCACCTGGGCGGATTCCTCGGCGGCATCGTGCTGGCGCTGGCCCTGGTCTACGCGCCGAGACAGCAGCGAGCCCGCTGGCAGTGGGCCGGCGTGGCCGCCGTCGCCGTCGTCGTGCTCGGTCGCCGTCGCCGCCCGCGTGGCCGTCCTCGGCTGACCGGGCCCGACCTGGCCTGACCGGCCTGATCCGGGGCGCCGGCGACGGCGGCGTGCGCGGCCGCAGCGCCGTGGCGCGGGTCCTCGACCTGCCCCGGCCCGCGGCCCGGGAGGCCGGGGCACCCTCCCGGGGGAGGGCCTCACGGGGGCGGTCGCTCGCATACCATCACCCCCGACTTCACCGCTCCCCTACGAAGACGTGCTGCGTCACGACGGCACCGGAAACGGATCATCATGGACGACCAGAGCAACCTGGCACCCCTCTCCGCCGCCGAGCTGGCCGAGGAGGGCGGGACGGCCCTGCCGGACAAGGAGGTCGTCTCCATCCTGGACCTCAACGCCGATCTCGACCTCGCTCTCGACGTCGCCGCGCCCGTCGACCTCGCGGTCGCGGCCAACGCCAACGTGGCCGCACCCATCGACGCCGCCGTGGGCGCCAACATCCTCTCGTCGGGCTCGACCGCGACCGCGCTGGCCGACCAGGGCGTGATGATCAACCAGGACATCACCGGCGACGCCACCGCGGAGTCGACCCAGGACAGCCAGATCTCCGGCGGCGCCGACGCCGCGGGCACGGACCCGGCGGCGGACCCGGCGGCAGCAGGCGACGCCGGGTCGGGCGCGGCCGGCGTCGGTGCTGCCGGTGCCGGTGACGGCGCTGCGCTGCCGGGTGCGGAGGTCCCGGGTGCGGAGGTGCCGGGGGCCACGGTGCCGGGTGCGGAGGTCCCGGGGGCGACGGTGCCGGGTGCGGAGGTGCCGGGGGCCACGGTGCCGGGTGCGGAGGTGCCGGGGGCCACGGTGCCGGGTGCGGAGGTGCCGGGCGTCGAGGTGCCCGCCGCCGGGCTGCCGACGGACGTCGGCGGTGCCATGGACGGGGACCTCCTCAACGTCGACGTCAACCTGGCCGCCGACGCCGACGTGACGGCTCCGATCAACGGTGCGGTGGCGGCGAACGCCAACGTGGCTGCCCCGATCGACGCGGCCGTGGCCGCCAACGTCGGGTCGATCGACAGCGACGCCGTGGCGGTCGCCCAGCAGGACGCCATCATCAACCAGAACATCGACGGGGACGTCGAGGCCACGGCGGACCAGACCTCCGACATCCAGAACCCCTGATCCGTGACGCTCTCCTCCGCTGCCCGGTCCGGGGCTGCCGTCCACCGAGCCTCCGGAGGCCGGTGACCCGGCCTCCGACGTCCCGCACCGTGCGGAGGGAGTGTCGCTGATCGGCGAGATGCCGGGATCGGGGTACCGCAACCCGCCCGCGCTCGTGCGTCGTGGCGACGGCCAGATGATCCAGCTGACCCCGCTCCTCTACGCGGTCCTGGAGGCGGTCGACGGTCGCCGCACCCAGGGTGAGATCGCCGCCGGCGTCGGGGCCAGCATCGGTCGGGCGGTCACCGCGGACGACGTCGAGTCGCTGGTCGACGGCAAGCTCCGGCCGCTGGGAGTCCTCCTCAAGGGGGACGGCTCTGCGCCGGAGCTGAAGAGGACCGACCCGCTGCTCGGCCTGAGCCACCGGGTCACCGTCACCGATCCGCGCACGACCGAGCGGCTGACCGACCCCTTCGCGAGGTTGTTCAACCCGTTCCTGGTCACCGCGGTGGTGGGAGCGTTCCTCGCCATCTCGTGGTGGCTCCTGCTGGACGAAGGGCTGGCGTCTGCGGCGAACGAGGCCTTCCGCCGGCCCGGCCTGCTGCTGCTGGTCTTCGTCGTGACGGTCCTCTCGGCGGGCTTCCACGAGTTCGGGCACGCCGCAGCCGCCCGCAGGGGAGGGTCGACACCCGGGGCCATGGGCGCCGGCCTCTACCTGTTCTGGCCCGCCTTCTACACCGACGTCACGGACTCCTACCGGCTGGGTCGGGGCGGCCGGCTCCGTACCGACCTGGGCGGGTTGTACTTCAACGCCCTCGTGGCCGTCGCGATGGTGGGCCTCTGGTGGGCCTCCGGCTACGACGCCCTCCTCCTGGTCGTCGCCACGCAGATCCTCCAGATGCTGCGGCAGCTGACCCCGATCATCCGGTTCGACGGGTACCACGTGCTGGCGGACCTGACCGGGGTGCCCGACCTCTACCACCGGATCAAGCCGACCCTGCTCGGGCTGCTCCCGTGGCGTTGGCGCGACCCGGAGGCCAGCAGGCTCAAGCCGTGGGCCCGCGCGGTCGTGACGCTCTGGGTCCTGCTGGTCGTACCGCTCCTGGTCTTCGCGCTCCTCACGATGGTCCTCTCGCTGCCCCGGCTGCTCGCGACCGCCTGGGTCAGCCTCCAGGAGCAGGGCGCGATCCTGGGCGACGCGTGGGGCGAGGGCGACCTGGTCGGCGTGCTCGCCCGCATCCTGGCCGTGATCGCCCTCGTCCTGCCCATCCTGGGCGTGGGCTACATCCTGAGCCGTCTCCTGCGCCAGACGGTCGGCTCGGTCCTCCAGCACACCCGGGACAGGCCGGTGCGCCGCACGCTCGCGGGGGTCACCGCGGCCGCCCTGGTCGCCGGCCTGGGGTGGGTCTGGTGGCCGGACGGCTCGACCTACCGTCCGATCGCCGCCTACGAGGGCGGGACGCTGGCCGACGTGGTCGCGCTGGCCCGGCCGGCCCCGACCTACCCGCCCGGTCTGAGCGACGGGCAGCAGGGGGCCGTCCAGGTCGCGTGGCCCGAGGGGGCCGCGCTCCCGAGCCGCGACGAGCCCCAGCTCGCCGTGGTGATGCTGCCCCGCCCGCAGGACGGCCAGGACGTCCAGGACGTCCAGGACGACGAGGCGCTCGAGGCCTCCGCTGCCGAGCCCGTGCCGACCCCGGCAGACGCCCCGGCACGACGGACCCCGGCACGTCGACCACCGCCCCCGCACCGGAGACCGCCGACGGCGTCGACACGGACGGGACCGAGCCGGCCCCGTGGATCTTCCCCTTCGACGAGCCGCTGCCCCCCGACGAGGGCGACACCCAGGCGCTGGCTGCGAACACGACCGACGAGTCCGTCGTCTACGACCTCGCGTTCGCCCTGGTGTGGGCCGACGGCGACCAGGTGACGAACACCAACGAGGCGTACGCCGTGGCGAGCTGCACCGACTGCGCCGCCGTCGCGATCAGCTTCCAGGTGGTCCTCGCCCTGGGCGACGCCGACGTGGTGGTGCCCCAGAACCTGGCCGTGTCGGCCACCTACAACTGCGTGCGCTGCCTGACCTACGCGCTGGCGAGCCAGCTCGTCGTCACGCTGTCCGGCCCGCTGTCGGACGACAGCATGGCCGCGCTGAACGAGGTCTGGGCCGAGATCGCCGCCTACGCGGCCACCATCACCACGCTGCCCCTCGACCAGATCCAGGCCGACCTGGAGGGCTTCCAGCAGAGCATCAAGGACATCATCGCGGGCGACCCGTCCGCCAGCCCGACGGAGCAGGACGAGGGGGACGCGACCGCGCCGGAGGAGAGCGCGTCGCCGTCGGCGAGCCCCGAGGACCCGGCGAGCCCGTCGGCCACGGACGGAGCCAGCCCGAGCAGCTCCCCGTCGTCGTCGTCGTCCTCGTCGCCGTCGTCCTCGACCCCGCCGCCCTCATCGTCGTCGTCGCCGTCGTCGTCGTCGTCGTCGCCGGCGTCGCCCTCACCGTCCACCTCGCCGTCGTCGTCGTCACCGACCCCGACCACGTCCTCGAGGCCGACGACGAGTCCCGCCACCCCGACCCCGGCGCCGACGTCGGCCCCGCCCACCTCGAGCAGCACGCCCTGAGCAGCACGCCCTGAGCCGACGGCTCCGGCGGCAGGCGGCAGGCGGGTTTCCACACCTGTGGAGGACCCGGTGGATAACTACACCGATGTTATTCACAGGGAATTCCACAGGTGTGAGCAACCGCGGCGCGGGTCGGGTTCAGCAGGGGGTGCGCCCGGTGGCGCTCACTCCCACTTGGTGGCGAAGACGAAGCCGACGGCCATCGCGGCCACGCCGACGAACAGGTTGCGCTGGCCGAGGTCGTCGAAGACCGGCAGCACGGACACGTCGTCGCTGATGACGTAGAAGATGCAGATCCACAGGAGCCCGAACACGAACGAGCCGAGCATCCCGACCACGACGCCGCGGCCCCGACCGAGCGGGGTCGAGGGATGGGCGGCCACGATCATGCCCAGGAAGAGCAGCCCGAAGCCGATCAGGTAGTTCCAGTCGCCGAGGTCCGCCATGAAGGCGGGGCTGCCGGCCTCCGGTGCGGGCTCGCCGACGACGGGGGTGCCGGCGCGGACGGCGAGGTAGTAGAAAGCGATCCAGGCGATGCCGCCCACCATCATCAGCAGGGCCACGCCGAACCGGGCCGTCACCAGCCGGCCCCCGTCGGGGTCGGTGTAGGTCGGGGGCTTGGTCTTGGCCACGAAGGGGCTCCTCGTCGGGCGCGCGGGCGCCACCGAGCGGCGGCGTGGGTCGGGTGATGGTCCGCCGGATACCTTAGTCGTCGTGGACCACCCAGCCCCCGAGCACCCCGCCGCGTCGCGCCGCGCCCTGCGGCCCGGCTGGCGCGTGGCCACCCCCGCCGTGGTGGTGGTGAGCGGACTGCTGTTCGCCGTCAGCGCCGCCAACAGCCAGGGCACCGACCTGCGACCCGGCCGCTACAGCGACCTGGCCAGCGTGGTGCAGGGCGAGGCGCGCGCCTACGACGCGCTCGCGGCCCGGGCCTCGGGCCTGACGGCCGAGGTGGACGCGCTGTCCGCGTCGGTCGACTCGGCCGAGGTCGACGGCGTGCGTACGCAGGCCGCGACGCTCCGGCAGCCGGCCGGTCTGGAGCCCGAGGCGGGACCCGGTGTCAGCGTGGTGCTCGCCGACGCCTCCGCCGAGACCGTCGACGACGCGGTGACCGCCGGGGTCCAGGACATCAACGAGCTGGTGGTGCACCAGCAGGACATCCAGGCCGTGGTGAACGCGCTCTGGGCCGGCGGCGCGCGGGCGGTCACCGTCGAGGGCCAGCGGATCGTGTCGACCACCGGCATCAAGTGCGAGGGCAACGCGGTGCAGCTGCAGGGCATCCCCTACCCCCAGCCGTACCAGATCGCCGCCGTCGGGGACCCCGCCGACCTCGCCGCTGCGCTGGACACCGACCCGTACGTCGCCGGCTACCGCGCCGACGCCGCGGACCCGGCCGGGGGCGTCGGGTGGGAGCTGGCGCTCGAGGCCGACGTCGTCGCACCGGCGTACGACGGCCTGCTCGACCTCAGCTACGCGGAGCCGATGGGCTGATCCGACCGAGGGGTCGGCTCACCCGGCCGCGCGCCCGACGCCCTGCCCGCGGCCGCTGTCACCGTTCCCGTTGCCCCGACCGTCGGGGTTCTTGGGGCCCTTCGTCGGGTCGGCGGACGCCCCGCCGCTCGGCTCGTCGGTGGGCTCGTCGGTCGGCTCGTCGGTGGGCTCGTCGCTCGGCGTCGGGCTGGGCTCCTCGGTGGGCTCGGGCTCGCCCTGGGAGACGAAGATGTTGACGTCGCTGCCGGCCGCCAGCGGGGTGTCGGCGTCGGGGATCTGGTCGACGACCGTCCCGACGGGCTCCTCGCTGCTCGGGTCCTCGCGGACCACCGGGTTGAACCCGGCCGCCTGGATCTGGCGCACGGCCTCGCCCTGCAGGAGTCCCTCCACCGGCGGTACGTCCTCCGGACCGTCGGAGAAGGTGACGGTGACCCGGGTGCCCACCTCGACGCTCGTGCCGGAGACGGGGTCGGTCGAGAGCACCTCGCCGGCGGGCTCGTCGGACTCGGCGGGGACGGGGTCGACCTCGAGTCCCTGGTCGCGCAGCAGGGCGGCTGCCGCCGGACGCTGCTGCCCGATCACGCTGGGGACCTCCACCTGCTCGGGGCCCTCGGACACCACGAGGTCGACGGGGGTGGCGGGCTCGACGAGGGTCTCCGGGTCGGGCGTCTGCTCGACCACCCGGCCTGCGGCGATCCTCGCGTCCGGACGGAACTGGACCTCGCCCACGCCCAGCCCGGCCTCGCCGATCGCGGCGCGCGCGTCCTCCTCGGTGAGGCGGACCAGGTCGGGCACGGACTCCCGCTCCGGGGGGGACTCGACCAGCCGTGGCAGGAGGACCGCCGCGCCGGCCAGGAGCAGCGCGGCCAGCAGGACCAGGACCCAGAGCAGGCCCCGACCGCGGCGACGTCCGTCATCCGGGTCGGACCGGGCGGGGGCGACCGGCGTGGCGGCCGCCGTGGCTGCGGTGGCTGCGGTGGCTGCGGTGGCCGCGGCGGCGGTGCCGCCGCCGGCCCCGACGGCCGCGCCGACCGGTCCGGCCAGCGCCCGGGCGTGGACCTGCTCACCGGCCAGGTAGCGCTCGATGTCGGCCCGCATCTCGGCCGCGGACTGGTAGCGGTCCTCGACCCGCTTCGCCAGGGAACGCATCACGATCGCGTCGACCTCGGGCGGGAGGTCGGTGTCGTGGTCCGAGGGCGGCTGGGCCTGCTCGCGGACGTGCTGGTAGGCCACCGCGACCGGGCTGTCCCCGACGAACGGGGGTCGCGAGGTCAGCAGCTCGTAGAGCAGGCAGCCGGCGGAGTAGACGTCCGAGCGGCTGTCGACGGTCTCGCCCCGGGCCTGCTCGGGGGAGAGGTACTGCGCGGTGCCCACCACGGCGGCGGTCTGCGTCATCGTCGACTGCGCGTCGCTGATCGCCCGCGCGATGCCGAAGTCCATCACCTTGACGTCGCCCGCGGGCGTCAGCATCACGTTGCCGGGCTTGATGTCGCGGTGGATGATGCCGGCGCGGTGGCTGTAGTCCAGGGCCGCGAGCACGCCGCTGGCGATCTCGAGCGCCCGTTCGGGCAGGATCTTGCGGCCCTCGCGCAGGATGTCGCGCAGCGTGCGACCGGCGACGAGCTCCATCACGATGTACGGCTGGGCGACGCCGTCGTCGGCGATCTCCTCACCGGTGTCGTACACCGCGACGATCGAGGGGTGGTTGAGCGAGGCCGACGACTGGGCCTCGCGGCGGAACCTGGCCTGGAAGGTGTCGTCGCTGGCCAGGTCGGTGCGCAGCCGCTTGACCGCGACCGTGCGGCCCAGGCGGGAGTCGGTGCCCTTGCGCACCTCCGCCATCCCGCCCCGGCCCAGCAGCTCCTCGAGCTGGTAGCGCCCGCCGATCAGCGGTCCGGAGTCCCCGCTCATCCCTGGGTGTCCCCGGCCGCCGCTCCCGGCTCCGTGCTCGCGGTGGCGGTCGGCTGCGGGGGCTGCGTGGCCGGCGGTGCCTGCCGTGGCGTCTGGCCGGGGGCGTCCTCGGAGTTGCCGGGCGCGTCCGCGGTGGGCTCCTCGGTCGGGGTGGGCGTGGGCGTCGGCGTCTCCTCCGGTGCCGGTCCGAGGTAGGACACGGTCACGCTCGCACCCTCGGGGAGCTCGCCGTCCGGCGAGACGCCGGTGACCGCGTTCTCCTCGCCCGAGCCGTCGTTGGCCTGCTCGGACCGGGCGACGGCGAAGCCGAGGCCCTCCAGCTCGCCGACCACCGCGTCGACGTCGTCGCCGAGGTAGTCGTCCTGGGAGATCGTCACGGTGGCCGGGGCCTCGGAGGTCGGCGGCGCCGAGGTCGTGGGCGCGGCCGTGGTCGGCTCCCGCGTCCGCTCGGGGGTGGGGTCGGCGGTCGCCGAGCTCTCCCCGGACCCCGGCTCGGTCGTCCCGGTCTCGTCCCCGCCGCGGAGCGCGAAGTAGGCCACCAGCAGGAGCAGCACCAGCAGCAGGCCGATCACGACCGGCAGCAGCACCCGGCCGCGCCCGTCGCTCTCCTCGGCGCGGCCGACCCGGACCGGCTCGACCGGCGCGAGCGCCTCGGCCGGGGTGTCCGGGGCCGCCGGCACGGCGCCGGTACGCATCACGCGGGTGCCTTCGGCGTCGGCGGCCCCGGCCCCCGCGAGACCGGCACCGGCCAGCCCCGCCGCGCCGAGCCCGGCCGCCAGGCCGCCCGACAGGACCGCCGTCGCCGGGTCGCGCAGGGCCGCGGCGAAGGCGTGCCCGTCGGGGAAGCGGTCGGCGGGGTCCTTGGACAGGGCCGTGCGCACGACGGTCGCCAGGTCGGTCGGGACGTCGGGCGGCAGGTCCGGCACCGGCTGCTGCAGGTGGGCCAGGGCGGTGGCGACGGGGGAGTCGGCCTCGAACGGGCGGCGCCCCGCGAGGCACTCGAAGGCGACGACGCCGAGGGCGTACACGTCGGAGGCGGGGGTGGCCTGCTCGCCGCGCGCCTGCTCGGGGGAGAGGTACTGCGGGGTGCCCATGACCTGCCCGGTCTGGGTGATCCCGGCGGCGTCCGCGGCGCGGGCGATGCCGAAGTCGGTGATCTTGATCCGGCGGTCCCGGGTGACCAGCAGGTTCGCCGGCTTCACGTCGCGGTGGATGATCCCGGCGACGTGCGCGGCGCCGATCGCGGTCGCGGCCTGGGCGAGCAGGTCGCGCAGGACCTCCCGGTCCACGGTGCGCCCGGCCTGCTGGCCCTGGCGCAGGATGTCGGAGAGCGGCTCGCCGTCGACCAGCTCCATCACCAGGAAGGGCTGCGGGTGTCCCGAGCCGTCGCGCGAGGGTCCCTCGCCGACGTCGTAGACCTGGGCGACCCCGGGGTGGTCCAGCGCGGCGGCGTGCTGGGCCTCGGTGGCGAAGCGGGCGCGGAAGCCCGGGTCGTCGGAGTACTCGTGCTTGAGCACCTTCACCGCGACGGTCCGCCCGAGCAGGGTGTCGGTGGCCCGCCAGACCTCGCCCATGCCCCCGGTGGCGATCCGGGAGTCGAGGCGGTAGCGGCCGCGGTCGTCGACGAACCGCTCGGGTCCGCCGTCGCCGGCGCCGGGGGGCGGGGTGGGTCGCGTGGGGGGCTGCTGGTCGCTCATCGGTTGATCACCGCTTCCATGACTGCCTTCGCGATGGGTCCGCCGAGCTGCCCGCCGGCGATCTCGCCGCGCGGGATGTCGGCGCTCTCGATCATGACGGCCACCGCCACCTCGGGGTTCTCCGCGGGGGCGAAGGAGGTGAACCAGGCGTACGGCGACACGTCGTCCTGCCCGCTCTGCGCGGTGCCGGTCTTGCCGGCCACGGAGCGGCCGGGGATGGCGGCCGGGCTCGCGGTGCCCTCGTCCACCGTGGCCACCATCAGCTGGGTGAGGTCCTCGGCGGTCTCCGAGGACACCGCACGGGAGAAGTCGTCGTCCTCGGTCTGCTCGAGCACGTCGTACTCGGCCGACTGGATCTCGTCGACGACGTAGGGGCGCTTGACGACCCCGTCGTTGGCGATCCCGGCCGAGACCATCGCCATCTGCAGCGGGGTGGCGCGCACCTCGAACTGCCCGATGCCGGTCTGACCGGTCTCGGGCGCGTTCGCCTCCTCGGGGAAGACGGAGACGGCCTGCGGGCCCCAGTCCTCGAGGTAGCGCTGGTTGAACCCGAACGCCTCGGCCTGCTCCAGCATCGCCTCGGCGCCGACCTCGACCGCCAGGGCGGCGAAGGTGGTGTTGCAGGACTGCCCCATGGCCTGCTCGAAGGGGATCGTGGTGGTGCCGCAGTCGCGGCCCTCGTTGTCGATCAGGCCGGTGTCGCCGACGGTCTCGGGCAGCTGGTAGCTGGCACCGCCGGGGACCTGGTCGTCGGCGGTGTAGGCGCCGCTCTCGATCGCCGCGGCCGCGGTCACCAGCTTGAACGTCGAGCCGGGCGGCAGGGTCTGCTGGAGCGAGCGGTTCAGCAGCGGCTGGTCCTCGCGCCCCGCGAGGTCGTCGTAGGCGCGGCTGACGGAGGTCAGGTCGTGCGAGGAGAGGTCGTTCGGGTCGTAGGTCGGCAGCGACACCGCGGCCAGGATCTTGCCCGTGGCCGGCTCGACGGCGACCACCGAGCCGCGCACCCCGCCGCCCAGCGCGGAGAGGCCGTCGTACGCGGCCTGCTGCGCCGCGGCGTCGATCGTCAGCTGGACGTTGCCGCCGGCGTCGGACTTGTTGGAGAGCAGGTCGACCAGCTGACGCACGAACAGCCGGTCGTCCTCCCCCGAGAGCACCGGGTTCGTCGACTGCTCGACGCCGGTCTGGGAGAAGAAGCTGAAGTAGCCGGTCAGGTGGGAGTACATCAGCGGGCGCGGGTAGGTGCGCAGGAACTCGTACTTGTCGTCGACCGGCTCGCTCTCGGCCACCGCGTCGCGCCCGACCAGGATCGCGCCGCGCTCCACGGAGTACGCCGCCTCGATCACCCGGCGGTTGCGCGGGTCCTCGTCGAGGTTCCGGGCGTTGAAGAACTGCAGGTAGGTCGCGTTGGCCATCAGCGCCACGAAGAGGATCAGGCAGAAGACCGAGATGGTGCGGATCGGCTTGTTCATCGCTGGATCTTCACCACCTGGGTCGCCTCGTCGTCGGGGCTCTCGTCGGTCGCGGACAGGTCGGGCACGGGGCGGCGGGCCTGGTCGGAGATCCGCAGGAGCAGGGCGATGATCACCCAGTTCGCCACCAGCGAGGACCCACCGTAGGACAGGAAGGGGGTGGTCAGGCCGGTCAGGGGGATCAGCCGGGTGACCCCGCCGATGACCACGAACACCTGGAGGGCCAGGACCCCGGCCAGGCCGGTGGCCATCAGCTTGCCGAAGGCGTCGCGGGAGATCACCGCGGAGCGCAGGGCGCGCTCGACGATCAGGCCGTAGAGCAGGACCACCGCGAGCACGCCGGTCAGCCCGAGCTCCTCGCCGATGGCGCCGATGATGAAGTCGGACTCGGCGTACGGGACCCGCTCGGGGCTGCCCTGGCCCAGTCCGCGACCGATCAGGCCGCCCCAGGCCATCCCGAACAGGCCCTCGACCAGCTGGCCGGAACCGGGGGACTGGTCGAAGTAGGCCAGCGGGTCGAGCCAGATGTTGACGCGGTTCTGCACGTGGCCGAAGAGCTGGTAGGCCACCGCGGCGCCGCCGAAGAACATCGCCCCGCCGACGACCAGCCAGCCCGGCCGCTCGGTGGCGACGTAGAGCATCACCAGGAACAGGCCGAAGAAGAGCAGGCTCGAGCCCAGGTCGCGCTGGAAGACCAGGATGCCCAGGCTGACCGCCCACATCGCCAGGATCGGGCCGAGGTCGCGACCCCGGGGCAGGTCGACGAGGAGCAGCCGGCGCCCGGCCAGGGCCAGGGCGTCGCGGTGGACGACCAGGTAGCCCGAGAACGCGACCACGAGCAGCACCTTGGCGACCTCGCCGGGCTGCAGCCCGAAGGGGCCCAGACGCACCCAGATCCGCGCCCCGTTGACCTCGTAGCCCAGGCCGGGAACCAGCGGCGCCAGGAGCAGCAGGATCGCGCCCAGGCCGGCGGTGTAGGTGAAGCGGGCGAGCACGCGGTGGTCACGCAGGACCAGCAGGGTCACGACGAACAGCACCACGCCCAGGGCCATCCAGATCAGCTGCTGCTGGGCGAAGGTGGTGTCGTCGGCCAGGTCGAGGCGGCGGATCACCGCCAGCCCGAGGCCGTTCAGCGCGGCCACGACCGGCAGCAGGACCGGGTCGGCGTACGGCGCCACGAACCGGACCGCGACGTGGGCCCCGATGATCAGGGCGGCCAGGCCGCCGCCGTAGCCGAGGATGTCGGCGGGGACCACGCCCTCGACGCCGAGGCCGACCGCGGCGTAGGCCCCGATGCCCACGGCCAGCGCCAGCACGAGCAGGAACAGCTCGGCGCCGCGGCGCCGGCGGTGCACGAAGCCCATCAGGGCCCCCGGCTGCGTGGACGACACGCTCATCCCTCCCCGGAGGCGCGCTGCTGCTCGGCGAGGCGCTGGACGGTCCGGCGGGCGGCGTCGAGGTCGCCGGCGTCGATGCCGTCGGCGACCTCGTTGGCGTCGAAGTCGGAGAGCAGGTCGACCGCGACGTCGCTGGTCTCGTACGGCTCCGAGAGCGCCACCCCGGGCAGCTCGGCGTCCAGGCCGCGGAAGATCGTGACCTGGCCGTCGGACTCGCCGACGTAGTACTGCCGCTGGCTCCAGGCCCAGGCGGCGGCGGTGGCCATCCAGAGCACGCCGACCACCACGGCCAGGGCCAGCAGCCGGCTCAGCCAGGTGAACCGGCGCGGCGGGCGCGGGGCGTACCGCTGGGCCTCGGGGTCGGTGGCGATGGCGAACGGGACGCCGTCGGGGATCTCGGCGTCGACCGGCTCGAGCTCCCCGGTGTCGCCGGAGCGGTGCCCGCGGAAGAGCCCCATCCCGCCGGAGACGCCGCGTCCGCGCCGGCGCAGCTCGGAGGCGGCGCCGACCAGGAGCGGCTCGAGCTCGGCGAAGGAGGGGTCGTCGACGACGGCGGCCTGGTCCACGACGTCGGCGACCACGCAGGTGACGTTGTCGGTGCTGCCGGCCTCGAGGCTGGCGCGCACCAGCTCGACGGCGGCGTAGTCGGGCGTGCCGGTGGCCAGGATGTCGGCGAGCCGGGCGGCGCTCAGCGAGCCGCTGGCGCCGTCGCTGCACAGCAGCAGCCGGTCGCCGGGCACGGCCTCGAGCACGAACAGGTCGGGCTCGAGGTCGTGGTTGCCGTCGAGGGCGCGCAGGATCACGTGGCGGTGGGGGTGGGTCTCGGCCTCCTCGGGGCTGATCCGCCCCTCGTCGACCAGCGTCTGCACGAAGGTGTGGTCGGTGGTCAGCTGCGACAGCTCACCGGCGCGCCAGAGGTAGGCACGGCTGTCGCCGACGTGGCCGATGCCGACCCGGCTGCCGTCGAACAGGGCGACGGTCGAGGTGGTGCTGGTGCCGTTCAGGGCGGGCTCGTCGTCGACGAGGCGGCCGATGGCGAGGTGCGCGGCGTCCAGGCCCGCGTTGACCCGGTCGAGCAGGTCGCCGCCCTCGGCCGGCGGGCCGTCGAGCTCGCGCAGCGCCTTGACGGCGGTGGAGGAGGCGATGTCGCCCCGGGCGGCGCCGCCGACGCCGTCGCAGACGGTGAGCAGCCACGGCCCGGCGTACCCGGAGTCCTGGTTGTCCTTCCGCACCCGGCCGACGTCCGAGATGGCGGAGTAGTGCAGGACCAGGCCCGTCACTTGCGCAGCTCCAGCACGGTCTTGCCGATCCGGACCTGGGTCCCGAGGGCCAGCGTGGTCGGCTGGGTGATCCGCACCGAGCCGATGTAGGTGCCGTTGGTGGAGCCGAGGTCCTCGACGTACCACTGGTCGCCGGAGGCGGCGATCCGCGCGTGGCGGGTCGAGGCGTAGTCGTCGTCGAGGCGGATGGCGGCGTCCGTGCCGCGCCCGATCAGGATGGGGGCCTGCTCGAGCGGCACGGTGATGCCCTCGTTGGCGCCGGAGGTGACCGCGACGTGGGTGGGCTGTCCCCGGCGCGGCTTGGCGGGCTTGTTGTTCTTGGGCCGCTTCTGCTTCGGCGCGGCCGGACCGCCGGTGCGGGCGGCCTCGGGCACCCGGGCACCGAACATGTCGGAGCGGATCACCGAGATCGCCGACAGCACGAAGATCCAGAGGATGGCGAGGTAGGCCGCACGCACCAGGAACAGGGTCAGCTCAGACATCGGTCTGCTCCTCGACGAGCGCGACGGTCATGGTGGTGTTGCCGGCCTGCACGCGCGAGCCGTCGTGCAGCGTCGCACGGCTGACCCGGTGCCCGTCGACCGTGATGCCGTTGGTGGAGCCGAGGTCGTGGACCTCGACCGCGGGGCCGCGGGCGCCGTCGCTGACGACGAACTCCGCGTGGCGGCGGCTCATCCCCGGGTCGTTGACGCGCAGGTCGGCGTCGCTGCCCCGCCCGACGACCAGGCCGGGCGTCTGGAGCGGGTGCCGGGTGCCGTTGACGACCAGCAGCGCGCGGGCCCGGCGCACCTGGGTGTGCGTGGCGTGGTGGGTGACCCGGCCCTGCGCCTCGCTGCGCACGCGGAACCGGCCCGTGGTCAGGTCCTCGGCCACGGCGAAGTCGATGCTGATCGGTCCGGGGAAGGTGTAGCCCTGCTGGTGGGCGTGCACGTCGAGCTCCTCGGCGAAGGTCGCCCCGAGGTCGTACGGCGCCAGCCGCTCGTGGTCGGTGCCGGCGAGCTCGACGTGGAAGACGTTGGGCACCACGCGTCGGGTGCGGGAGACGATCTGGGCGTTGTTGTCGACCTCGCGCTGGAGCGCGGCGGAGATCTCGACCGGCTGCACCGCGGAGCGGAAGGTCCTGGCGAAGGCGCTCGACACCGCCTGCTCGAGCTTGCTCTCGAACCGCTGAAACCTGCCCATGCGTCCCACCTCCTTCGCCTGTGTGGCCCTCCGGCCGTGCACGCCGCGGGTGTGCGGCCCGGGGCGCGGGTCGCGGACGGCGCGACGTACGGACCCCGGGGTCGGCGGGGTCGCGGCGATCGTATCGGGGTCCACCGTCCACGGGGCGAACCCCGGGCGGTCCGGCGGGCGCCGGGCGGGGCGCGGGGTGCGGCGGGGAGCGGGCGTGCCGGGGGTGCGCCGGGGGTGCGGCCGGGGGTGCGCCGGGGGTCGGCCGGGGGTCGGCCGGGGGTCGGCCGGGGGCGGATTGGGCTCGCCCGCGGGCTCGGGGTAACGTGGCGCCCGCTTCACGCGCGAGTGGCGGAATAGGCAGACGCGCACGGTTCAGGTCCGTGTGTCCGAAAGGACGTGGGGGTTCAACTCCCCCCTCGCGCACGTGGAGGCAGGTCCCGGATCCACCTCGGTGGGTCCGGGACCTTGCTCGTTCCTGGGGGCGCCGCACCGCGCACCCCGCCTGCCCGCGCTCGTGGCAGACGGTCACCTCGGCCGGCTGCGAGCGTCATCTGGGCCGGGTGCGAGCGTCAACTGGGCCGGCTGCGAGCGTCATCTCGGCAGGGCGCGGCGGAAGGAGCGGGCCGAGCCGCGGCCGCGGGAGAGCACCCGGGCGTTCGCGTCGGCCACGACCGACCCCACGGTCTCCGCGGCGTCGGCGCGGTTCGAGCCGATGCCGCCGCGCGGGCCGCGCTTGACCCAGCCGACGACGTAGGTCGCAGGCACGGTGCGGCCGGTGGCGGGATCGACGACGCGGCCCTCGCGGTGCGGCACGGTGCTGGTGGCGTGGTCGAAGGGCAGGCCCGGGACCGGTTCGCTGCGGTGGCCCACCGAGCGGAGCACGAGGCCGGTGCGGACCACCTCCTCGCCGCGTGGGTCGCCCGGGGCCGGCGCCAGGCGGACCGCCTCGACGCGGTCCGGGCCGACCAGCTCCTCCACGACGGCGTGGAAGCGGAGCACCAGCCTGCGGCGTACGGGTGGCGCCCCGGTGTGGTCGAGCGGGGCGACCGGGAGGCCCTGCAGCGCCGCCGCCGTGGCTCCGGGCGGGGAGGAGGCGATCGCCTCGGCGACCCCGGGTCCGTCGTCGACCACCACGTCGAGGTCGGCGCGGGCGAGCAGGGGGCGCAGCTCGGAGAGCGAGTACGCCGCGTCGTCCGGGCCGCGGCGGCCCACCAGCACCACCTCGGTGACCGCGCTCGCGCCCAGGGCCGCCAGGGCGTGCGGCGCGATCGGGGTGCCGGCCAGGTCGGCGGGGTCCGCGAGCAGCAGGCGGGCCATGTCGAGCGCCACGTTGCCGTTGCCGACCACGACCACCCGGCCCGTACGTCCCTCGCCGTCCGCGGAGAGGTCGACCACGTCGGCGGGCACCTCCGGGTGGTCGTTGTACCAGCCCACGAAGGTGCGCGCGGGCAGGCTGCCCGGGAGGTCCTCGCCGGGCACGCCCAGCGCCCGGTCGGCCGAGGCGCCGACGGCGTAGACGACCGCGTCGTGGTGGGCCAGCAGCTGCTCGTGGGTGACGTCCCGGCCGACCTCGGTGCCGAGCACGACCTCGACCCGCGGGTTGCGGTGGACGGTCTCGAAGCGGGCGCCGATCTTGCGGGTGTCCCGGTGGTCGGGGGCGACGCCGAAGCGGACCAGCCCCCCGGGCTGCTCGAGCCGGTCGAGCATGGTGACCTCGGCGCTGGTGGTGAGCAGCGCCGAGGCGGTGTAGCTCGCCGCCGGACCGGTGCCGACCACCGCCACCCGCAGTCCGGCGGCGTGCCCGGCCAGCGCGGCCGGGAACTCCGGCGCCCCCCATGCGGGCGCCGGCGTGTCTGCGAAGTGGGCGGCGTTGATCGCGGCGTACGCCTGCTCGTCACCGACCAGGGCGTCGACCGGCTTGATCGCGTCGACCGGGCACGCGTCGGCGCACGCGCCGCAGTCGATGCAGCTGCGGGGGTCGATGAAGACCATCTCGGTGGTCCCGTGGCCGGGCTCGCCCGGGGCGGGGTGGATGCAGTTGACCGGGCAGACCGACACGCACGACGCGTCGTTGCAGCAGGACCGGGTGACGGCGAAGGCCACGCGTCAGACCATGCTCGTGCGGCGGTAGATCGCCAGCGCGGGCCGGGTCAGCAGGCCGAGCTCGTCGAGGAACTCCATCAGGTGCGCGCAGCTCGAGCGCATCATCGTGTGGTGGTGCTCGTTGGACCGCGCGGCCGCCAGGGCGCGGGTGGTGTCGAGCCCGGCGGCGGCGTAGACGCCCTCGTTGACCATGTTGGACACGATCTGCTGGGCCGCGACCGCGATCACCAGCGCCGACAGCCGGCGCCGGCGCGGGCCGGCACCCTCGATCCGCTCGCGCATCTCCTGCCGGGCGAACTTCATGTGCCGCGACTCCTCGACCACGTGGATCCGGCTCGTGGTCCGGACCACCGGCAGCACCTGCTCGCCGCGCATCCAGTCGCGCTGCATCACGTCGAGCACCTCCTCGGCCACGAGGATCCCGCCGTAGGCGACCTCGGCGGCGGCGAGGCTCTTGAAGCCGCGGCCCAGCGCGATGCTGGCCCGCCGCGGGAGGTACGCACCGATGCCCATCGTCGAGCAGGCCCGGGCGAACATGAGGGAGTGCCGGCACTCGTCGGCGATCTCGGTCAGCGCGAACCGGAAGTCGGCCTCGGCGTAGTCGCGGCAGTACTGGTCGCGCAGCACCATCTGCTGGAGGATCATCTCGAACCAGATGCCGGTGCTCATGATCGAGGCCACCTCGTGGCGGGTCAGCGTCACCCGCTGGGCGTGGGTCATCTCCTCCCACAGGTCGGTCCCGTAGAGCGTGCTCCACTCCGGGTTCAGCCCGTAGTGGTCCGGGTCCAGCGGGGCGTCCCAGTCGACCTCGGTGGCGGGGTCGTAGGACAGGGCCGCGGCGGAGTCGAGCAGCCGCTGCGAGGGGTCGCGGGTGCCGGGCAGGGGAACGGTCGTGGTCATCGCGAGGACCTCCGTGAGCGGTCGGGAGCGGATCGGGAGCAGATCGTGAGCGGGTTTGCGACGCCGTGTCCGGTAGGGGGTACGGCGTGTATCGAGTAGGTAGACGGTACATCGCGTACCCCCTGGCTGCGCAAGGGTCGGGGCGGGTGAGCCGGGTAACCTCGGAGGGTGTCCACGCCGCCTGCCGAGCCCGGGGAACCCCTGCCCGCGCTCGCCGACGGGCGGGCGGTGCGGTGGAGCGGTCAGCAGCAGCGGCGCCGCGAGGAGTTCGTCGAGGCCGCGCTGGTCGCCATCGCCGAGCACGGCGCCGACGTGTCCACCGAGCAGATCGCCGCGCAGGCCGGGGTCGCCCGGACCCGGCTCTACCGCCACTTCGCAGGGGCGGGCGAGCTCAACCAGGCGATCGCCGCCCGGGCCGAGACGATGATCCTCGAGGGCCTGGCCCCGTCCTGGGACGCCTCGTCCAGCCCGATGACCATCATCCGCAGCGCGGTCACCACGCACCTGCAGTGGCTGACCGAGCACCACGGGCTCTACCGGTACCTGGTGCGCCACTCGGTGACCACGGCGGCCGGGGAGAACGTGGTCACCGACGTCAAGCGCCTCATCTCGGACCTGCTGATCCGCCTGCTCGACCACTTCGTGGAGCTGCTCGGGCTCGACGTGAAGGTGACCCAGCCCCTCTCCTTCGGCCTGGTCGGCTTCGTCGACGCCGCGGCCGGTCGGTGGGTCGAGGACCCGCGCGGGGTCTCCCTGGAGGAGATGGTCGACCTGCTGGCCGGGTGGATCTGGTCCCTGCTCGACGCGGTGCTCGGCGACGTGGGGCTGGACATCGACCCGTCGGTGCCGCTGGAGCTCGACCCGGAGGACTGAGCCCCCGCGGTGCGGGGCGGGTGGGCGGTGTCAGTCGCCGCCGGTCGCCGCGAGGTCGGTGCCGAGCGCCCCCGGCCTGCGGGGCGTGCCCAGGGTGACCAGCGTGGTCTCCAGGTCGCGCAGGTAGCCGGCGAAGCCGCGCCCGACCCGGCCGTGCCTGCGCCCGGAGGTGAGCGCGGGCAGCCCGGGCGCCTCGTGCACGCCGTCCGCGCGCAGCGCGGCCACGAGCAGGACGTCCTCGTGCTCCGCGACGGGCGGGAACCCGCCGGCCGCCTCGTAGGCGTCGAGCCGCACCCCGAGGTTGGCGCCGTGCACGGGCACGGGTGCCCCCGGGCCGTGCCGCCCGAGCCAGGCGGCGTACGTCGCGGGGTCCAGGTCGCGCTCGTCCGGCACGACGGTGCCGACGACCAGGCCGGCGCCGGCGTCGGCGGCGCCCACCTGCTGCACCAGCCAGTCCGGGGGGACCACGGTGTCGGCGTCGGTGCAGGCGACCCAGACCGCGTCGGGGGTGACCGGCTCGCGGGCGGTGACGGCCCGGGTCGCTGCCCGGACACCCTCGCGGCGCGCGGCGCCGACGCTCCGGGCGGTGACGGCCAGCGTCCGGACGTCGTGCTGCGCGGCGACGTCGGCGGTGCCGTCGGTGCAGGAGTCGAGCACGACCAGGGTGGTCGTCACGACCCGCGGGCAGGCCTCCCGGAGCGCCGCGACGGCCGCCGAGACGGCCTGCAGGCAGCGTCCGAGGAGCTCCTCCTCGTCGTGCGCGGGGACGACCACCGCGAGCGCGCGTACCGCGGCCGGCCTAGCCATGCGGGTCGGGCAGGACGTCGTGGCCGAGGACCAGCAGCTCCACGTCGCGGTCGACGTAGGTCGCGGCCACCGGGAGGGCGGCGGAGAAGGCGGCGTGCACGTGGGCGCCGTCGAGCGGCCAGCCCTCGACGGGGTGGCGCCAGTGCGCCAGGACGACCGCGCCGCCGCGCGCCAGGTCGGAGAGGACCCGGGCGACGAGGCCGTCGAGGGCGGCGGGGGAGAGGAAGTAGCCGACCTCGGAGACCACGACGAGGTCCCAGGGACCGGGCGGCTGGTCGTCGGGCACCGCGCCGAGGAGCAGGCGTACGCCGGCGCCGACGGGGTCGTCGGCGAGGCGGGCCCGGGCCCGGGCCAGCGCGTGGGGGCTGGGGTCGAGGGCCGTGAGGTGGTCGCAGCGGCCCGCCAGGGCCAGGGTGGTCGCGCCGGTCGAGCAGCCGACCTCGAGCGCGGCGGCGTACCGGCGGCGCGGCAGCGCCGCGAGCAGCAGGTCGCGCTTGCGCTGCTCGTACCAGCGCCGGTCGACGCCCCAGGGGTCGTCCTCGCCGGCGTGCAACCGGTCCAGGGCGGGGTCCGCGGCCGGCTCGCGCACCAGGACCTCCACGTCGCCCGCGGCGTGCGCCAGCAGCTCCGGGCCGAGCAGCACCTCGTCGCCGGGCCGGTCGGAGAGGGGCTCGACCTGGGTGCGGTGGGCCCGGACGGCCACCGCCTTGCGCTCGACCGCGGCGGGGTCGAGCCGGAGGGCGGTGAACCGCTCCCACGGGGCGTCGTCGGGGGTGGCCCAGTGCCAGAACCAGACGGCGTACTCCCGCAGGTCCGCGCCGCAGCGGACGGCCGCGGCCGCGGCCGCCCGACCGACGGCCTCGTGGTCGGGGTGGCCGTCGCGACGCCACGGCGCGACGACGAGCGTGCGGCGGCCGTCGCCGACGACGCCGACGACGGCGGTGGTCAGCGCCGCCTCGTGCTGTGCGACCGCGCCGTCGGGCAGCGTCAGCAGGAGGGGCTCGCACCCGGGGGCCAGCGCGGCCACGGCGGCGTGGGACTCCCGGGCGCGGCGCGCTGCCAGCTGCGCCGCCGTGTGGGTCGGGGAGCGGGGGTGGCTGGCCTCGCCGTGGGTGGCCACCACGACGGCGACCTCCAGGCCCCGGGCGTGCGCGGTGGCCAGCAGGCCCCCGGCGCCGAGGGTCTCGTCGTCGGGGTGCGCGGCCAGCACGACCACCCGGTCGACGTCGGTGAGGGGGTCGCGGTCGGTCAGGGCGGCCCAGCGGGGGTCGGCCCGCCAGGCCGAGGCGGGGGTGCCGGCCCGGTCGTGGGTGAAGGTCACCACGGCGCCACCGGGTCGAGCAGGGCCGCGCCGAGGGCGGCCTGGTCCCGCTCGGCGTGGTGCTGGCGCAGGTAGAGCGCGAGGTCCGCGACCCGGCGGGCGTGCCCGGCCTCGTGCGCCAGCGGACCGGGGCCGAGCGCGTGGCCCAGGCGGTGCGAGACCTCCTCGGCGGCGTCGGCGACGACCTGGCGCACCCGGGCGGCCAGCAGGGCGCCGTCGGCGCCGGTCGCGCGGCCGGCGTCGACCTCCGCGGCGGCCAGGACGAGGACGGACCGGGCCGCGGTGAGGGCGGCGTCGACGGCGCCGAGGTGGACCAGCGCGACCTGGTCGGGCGTCCGGGTCCGGCACTGGTCGTGCAGCCGGCGGGCCAGGGCGACCGCGCCGCCGTACCAGACCGCGGCCACGCCGGCGCCGCCCCAGGCGAAGCCCGGCCGGTCGAGGTACCAGCCGACCGGCCCGACCGGCTCCGCGGGGACGCCGTCCAGGGCCAGGGTCGAGGTGGTCACCCCGGCCAGCGCGTACGCAGACCAGGTCCCCTCCTCGACGACCACCCCGGGCTGTCGGGTCGCCACGGCGAACATGGCCCGGTCCTGCTCGCCGACCCAGGCCGTGACCAGGCCGTGGCTGACGTCGCCGGCCAGCGAGCACCACGGCTTGCGGCCCGAGAGCGTCCACCCGCCGGGTGCGCCGTCGTCCCGGACCGCCTCGAGCCGGGCGTGCGGTGCCTCGGCGGCCCAGACCCCGTACGTCGCGTCGGCCGGCGCCGGTGCCCCCTGGTCGGGGGCCTCGGCGAGGACGGCCAGCGCGTCGAGGTGGGGCTCCAGGACGCGCGCCAGCGTCAGGTCGACCGCGGCGACCGTGGCCAGGAGCTCCCAGCGCTCCAGGGTCGCGCCGCTCCCCGGCAGCGGCGCCTGCCGCCCCACGCCGACGGCCCAGGCGAGGGCGTCCGCGACCGGCTTGCCGACCAGGGCCCCCGCACCGGCGGCGAGCTCGACCAGGTCGAGGCGGTCGGTCAGCGGGCCGTCGGCGGACGCCGAGCCGGTCGCGAGCCGGACGGGGACGGGGTCGCTGACCGGCGTGGTGGGGGGCACCCCCCCATCGTGCGTGCCCGGCCCCGCCGCTGCCCCATCCCTGGGTGTCCGGCTGGGGCGGGTGGGGTCGGTGGGGACTGCTCGTGCGGACTGGACGGGCAAGTCACGAACATGGGGGCCCTTGCGATGCCCGACAAGCTCGGAAGTCCCCGGCCGGCCGGGGACTTCCCGGCCGGCCGACCGGGGTCAGTGGGACGCGGAGGCGCCCCGGCGGGAGGTGACCAGGGTGACGAGCGCGACGACGACCGCGCCCAGCAGCGCGCCGACCAGGGCCGAGGCGGCGGTGTTGACCACCCAGCCGAGCACCCCGCCGAGGAGCGGCACGGCGTCGTGCACCGCGTCCTCGAGGTGGTGGACCAGGTCGTACGGGCCGCTGAGCCCCAGCTCCTCGAGCCCGACCAGCTCGATGTGGCCGCCCACCCACAGCATGGCGGCGGTGCCGATCACCGAGATGACGGTGAGCACGCGGGGCATCGCGTTGACCAGGCGCGCCCCCAGGCGCCCGGCGGTGCTCTCGGCCCCGCGCCGCTCGACCAGGGCCAGGCCGAGGTCGTCCATCTTCACGATCAGGGCCACCGCGCCGTAGACGATGACGGTGATCACGACCGCGACCACCGCCAGGATGGCCAGCCGGGACCAGAACGTCTCGGAGGCGATCTCGTTCAGCGCGATCACCATGATCTCGGCGGAGAGGATCAGGTCGGTGCGCACCGCCCCCGAGACCACCTCGTCCTCGGACTTCTCGCGCGGGTCCTCGTCCTGGTGCGCCCCGTGGCCGAGCGCGTGCCAGACCTTCTCGGCGCCCTCGTAGCAGAGGTAGGCGCCGCCGAGCATGAGGATCGGGGTCAGCGCCCAGGGCAGGAACTGGCTGAGCAGCAGCGCGACGGGCAGGATGAAGACCAGCTTGTTGCGGATCGAGCCGACGGCGATCCGCTTGATGATGGGCACCTCGCGGGCGGCCGCGAGCCCGCGGACGTACTGCGGGGTGACGGCGGCGTCGTCGACCACGACACCCGCCGCCTTGGCCGACGCGCGTGCCGCCGCGGCCCCCACGTCGTCGACCGAGGCCGAGGCGAGGCGGGCCAGCGCCGCGACGTCGTCCAGGAGGCCGAAGAGGCCGGCGCTCATCGCGGCGTCCGGAGGGCGGCAGGCACGGGCTGGGAGGAGGTCACGGGACCATCATCACCCGCGTCGCCCCTGCTGTGCAGGTCCCCGGGGTCGTGCCGTGCCGGCGACGCCCCGCGCCCCGTCGGTGTCCCGCGCCCGGGCCGGCGCAGGGCACGATGAGCCCATGAGCCCTGCCGAGCACCCCGAGGAGGCGTCCCCGGGCGCCGCCGACGCCGCCGACACCCCCGACCCCCAGGGGCCTCGCGGGACTCCGCAGCAGCGGCAGAGCGACGTGCTGGCAGTCGAGGACGACGACAGCGTCACGGCCTCGGCCCGTGCGCTCGACCCCGAGGCGGTGGCCTCCGGCGTCCGTCACCTGTCGTCCTGGACGCTGCGGCTGCTCATCGTGTTCGTGGGCGTCGTGGTCCTCGGGATCCTGGCCGGCAGGCTGTGGAGCGTGCTGCTGCCGCTGGTGCTGGCGCTGGTCCTGACGACCGTGCTGGAGCCGCCGGCCCGGCTGCTCGAGCGCCGCCTCAGGATGCACCGGGCGGTGTCCTCAGGGGTGGTGGTCCTGCTGTTCGTGGCGGTCTTCGGCGGGATCGTGTCCCTGCTGGCCCCCACGGCCAGCGACGAGGTCGTCGAGCTCGCGCTGAGCGCGTCGACGGGTCTGGAGGACCTCGAGACGTTCGTGGCGGACCTGGGCGTGGGCGTCACCGACGCGCAGATCGAGTCCGTGGTGGTGGCGGCGCAGGAGCGCCTGCAGGCCAGTGCCGCGACCATCGCCTCCGGCGTCCTGGTGGGCCTCGGCGCGCTCGCCAGCATCGTGGTCAACGCCGTGATCACGCTCGTGCTGACGTTCTTCTTCCTCAAGGACGGCGGCCGCTTCCTGCCGTTCCTGCGCCGGTGGACCAGCCCCGCCGCGGGCCACCACGTGATCGAGGTGAGCACGCGGTCGTGGATCACGCTGGGCAGCTTCGTGCGGACCCAGGCGCTGGTCGGGCTGATCGACGCGGTGTTCATCGGCATCGGGCTGCTGGTGCTCCAGGTCCCGCTGGCCCTGCCGCTGGCCGTGATCACGTTCCTGGCGGCGTTCGCCCCGATCGTGGGTGCGGTGACCGTGGGCGTGCTGGCCGTGCTCGTCGCCCTGGCGGCCAACGGCTGGGTGACCGCGCTGATCGTGCTCGGGATCGTCCTCGCCGTCCAGCAGGTGGAGGGCAACGTGCTGCTGCCGTGGCTGCAGGGCCGGAGCCTGGACCTGCACGCCGGCGTGGTGCTGCTCGCCATCGTGCTGGGATCCACCCTGTTCGGCGTGGTGGGAGCGTTCCTCGCGGTGCCGACCGCGGCCGTGGCCGTGGTCCTGGCCCGCTACCTGCACGAGCTGGCCAGCGCCGTCCCGGTCGCGGACATCGTCCGCCAGGAGGGCGCCGCCGGCGAGTGAGGGCTCAGCGCTGGGTGAGCCCGAGGCCGACCGAGAGCGTCTCGGTCAGCGAGGTGCGTCGGGGGGTGCGCGCCAGGTCGGCGACGCGGGCGAGACGGGTGCTGCGGGCCCGCGACCGGACGCCGGAGGAGTGGCGCGCGACGACGGGGGAGTTCTCGAACATGGGGCTCAGATCCTTCATCAGTTTACTGGTCGGTGTAGGAAGAACGATACACAGGTCGGTGTAACGTCGGCAAGATGACGGACACCGACACGCCGAGTGATCTCGACCACACGGCGGACGACCCCGCGGACGAGGTCGTGGAGGCCGACCCGACCACCTCCGAGCGCATCGTCGCCGCCGCCGCGCGGTGCTTCTACCGGGACGGGATCTACTCCACCGGCGTGGACGCGCTGGCCGCCGAGGCCGGCATCTCCAAGCGCACGCTGTACAACCACTTCCCCAGCAAGGACGGCGTCGTCGCCGCCTACCTGCGTCAGCGCGAGGAGCAGTGGCAGGACAAGCTGCACGCGATCTGGGCGGAGGTCGGCGACGACCCGGCGCTGCAGGTCGTGGCCTACGTCCGCGGCTACGCCCACCCCGTCGAGGACGAGGTCTTCCGCGGCAGCGCCTTCATCAACGCCGCGGCCGAGCTCTCCGACACCGAGCACGAGGCGCTGGGGGTGATCCAGGAGTCGATGCGACACATGGAGGACGGCATCGCCGGGATCCTCACCGCGGCCGGGGTCCGCGACGCCGCTGCCGTCGCGACCCGGATCCTCTACCTGGTCGAGGGGGCCGTGGCCGTCGGCGGCGTCCGCCGCGACGAGAGCTGCCTGCGCGACGCCGAGTACTTCATCGAGCTGCTGCTCGAGGAGTGCGGGCTGTCGGTCGAGGCGGTCCGCGCGACCGGGTGACCCGCGGACCTCCGGGGACGACAGCAGCGGACCACCGCCACCTGCTGGCAGTGGTCCGCCGCCGACCGTGCGAGGCGTGACCGACCGGGTCAGCCGACCTGCATCTCGCCCAGCTCGGACCAGGCGGTCCCGGGCACCTCGGCGTTGACGATGCGCGGCGTCGCGGCGAGGTACGCCGGCAGCTCGCTGGTGGCCTTCTTGAAGTGGTCGGACTGCACGTGGGCGCCGCCTGCGTCACCGTCGCGGAACGCCTCGACGAGGACGTACTGGTTGCTGTCGGTGACGCTGCGCGACCAGAAGAACCACAGGCAGCCGTCCTCGGCGTTGCACGCCTCGGTGAACTCGCGCGAGATCTCGGGCCAGTCGTCGGCGTGCTCGGGCAGCACCTGGAACACCGCGGTGATGAAGATCAAGGACTTCCTCCTGCTGGGTCGGGGTCGGGGTCAGGGCACCAGGATGGCGCGCCCGCGGACGCGGCCGTGGTCGAGGTCGTCGACGGCGGTCGCGAAGTCGTCCAGGGCGTACTTCTGCGTGTGCAGGGTGACCTGACCGCGCGCGGCGAGCACCATCAGGTCGCACAGGTCGTTGTAGGACCCGACCAGGTTGCCGACGACGTTGATCTCGGTGCTGACGATGTCGATGGTCGGGATGTCGATGTTCTCGCCGTACCCGACCACGTGGTAGTCGCCGGCCCGGCGCAGCATCGCCACGCCCTCGGCGGTCGCGCCGCCCTCGCCGACGAAGTCGACGACCACCTCCGCGCCCAGGCCGCCGGTGAGCTCCTGGACCTGCTCGACGTGGGTCCCGTCGGCGACCACGCCGTGGTCGGCGCCGATCGACAGGGCGAGCTTCACCGCGTCCTCGTTGCGGTCGACCACCACGATCTCGGCCGGGGTGAGCGCCTTGAGCACCTGGATCCCGATGTGCCCGAGGCCGCCGGCGCCGATCACCACGCAGCGGTCCCGCGGCGTGAGCCGCTTCGCCGCCTTGGCCGCGGCGTGGTACGCCGTGAGGCCCGCGTCGGCGAGCGCCGCGACGTCCGACGGCTCCAGGGAGTCGTCGATGCGGACCACGCTGCGCGCCGAGGTGCGCAGGAAGTCGGCGTACCCGCCGTGGGTGTCGATGCCCGGGAAGGCGCTGACCTCGCAGTGCACGTCGTCCCCGGAGCGGCAGGCGCGGCACAGCCCACAGGTCATCAGCGGGTGCAGGATCACCTTGTCGCCCTCGCGGACGTGGGTGACCGCGGAGCCGACCGCGTGCACCCAGCCGGCGTTCTCGTGCCCGATCGTGTACGGCAGCTGGACCTGTGACTTCTCCGCCCACTGCCCCTCGAGGATGTGCAGGTCGGTACGGCAGACCCCGGCGCCGCCGACGCGGACGACCACGTCGAAGGGGCCGGTGGCCTCGGGGACGTCGATCTCGGCCATCTGCAGGCCCTGGTGGTAGCCGACCACCTGGACGGCGCGCATGGTGCTCATGGGTGCTCCTTGGAGAGGTGGGTGGTGAGCGCGGTCAGCGGCACGAAGGCCTCCTCGGCGCGGGGGGCCTGGTCGGCCTCGGAACCCGGGTAGCGGGTGGCCAGCAGGCCGCGGCAGAAGTGGGCGTTGCCGTCGATCGAGATCCGGGTGGACCGCGCCCGGCGCAGGGCCATCGGCACGTCGGTCGGGGGCACGCCCTCGGCGTCGACCAGGACCACGGCGCCGTCGTCGACGGGCAGGCCCAGGGCGGCACGCCGGCGGACCAGCGCGTCGCGGTCGTGGCCCGCGGGCAGGTCGCCGAGGCGTGCCTCCCCGAGCGTCTCCACCGTCCGGTCCGGGTCCGAGCGCAGCAGGCCGCTCAGGCAGCGCTCGGCCGCGGCCGTGTGCGCCTTGCGGCGGAAGATCATCCGCAGCTCGTCGAGGCTGTCCTCGGCCTCGTGCCCGAACGTGCCGCGGTAGCCCGCGTCGGCGGCCAGCCCGGCGTTGATCCGGTCGGAGTCGTGGTGGTCGTCGAGCTCCACCAGCAACGACCGCGGGTCGCCCCGCCGGTCCAGCAGGGCGGTGATCTCGTCCCGGCTGTCCGAGGCCATCAGGTAGGCGAAGCTCGGCGAGCAGAACGACGTGGGCAGGCGCAGGTGCACCTCCACCGCGGCGTCGGACACCGCGACCGAGGTGACGAAGCCCAGGTCCGTGATCGGCTCGTCGAGCTCGGGGTCGAGCACCACGTCGAGCACCGAGCGGACCTCGGCCTCGGTCAGCGGGAGGCCCGCGACAGCCGCCGGCGCCCGCTCCTCGACCTCCGAGAGCAGCGTCATCGGGCGCCCACCAGGTCCTGGTCGGCGGCGGAGGGGTCGCGGGGGCCGGTGGCGGTCTCGTCGGCCGCGGGCAGGCGCAGCTCCTCGGGCACCTCGAGGTCGTAGAGCGCGGCCGCGTTCAGACCCAGGATCTTCTTCTTCTGCTCGACCGTGACCGGGGCGTACTCGCTCAGGTCCGAGGGGATCTGGAAGTCCACGAACCTCTCGATCAGCCACCGGGGGGTCCAGATGGCGTAGTCGGAGGAGAACAGGATCCGGTCCTCACCGATCCAGTAGAGGAGCTCGCCGAGGATCTGGGCGAAGTAGCGGGGGCGGGTGTGGATGAACGGCATCGCCACGGCCAGGCCGCCGTAGACGTTCGGCTCCTGGGTGGCGATCCAGCAGAAGTCCTCCAGGCGCGGCAGCCCGACGTGCTCCACGATGAAGTTGAGGTCGGTGAAGTCGGTCGCCACGTGGTCGACGTCGGCGACGTCGAAGGCGTCGCGGTCCAGCGGCCGGATGGTGGGGCCCTTGTGCACGTGGATGTTCTTGATGCCCAGCGTCCGGCACGCCTCGAAGTAGCGGTAGGCCCACGGGTCGTCGAGCTTCCAGCCGCGGGACTCCCCGTGCCACTCGGCGGTGTAGAGCTTGACGCCCTTGAGGCCGTACTTCTCGGCGTCGGCGTGCAGCTGCTCGAGGCCGCGCTCGCCGTTGCGGGGGTCGAAGTTGTGGTTGTAGGTCAGCTTGTCGGGGTGCTTGGCGGCCAGGGCGGAGGCCTCCTCGGACTGCCCGAAGCCGGTCTTGAAGAACTCGTGCAGGTAGGCCGGCTGGAAGACGGCGTGGTCGGCGTACCCGTCGGTGAAGATGTCCTTCATCAGCCGGTCGCTGCCCTGGTACAGGTAGTCCTCGTAGGACCACACCTCGGACTCCGGCGAGAGGTTGCGGTGGTAGTCGTAGAAGCAGTCGATGAACTGCTTGCCGTGGATGTTGCGCTGGTTCTCCTCGCGGGCGTCCCACAGGGCGATGTGCGAGTCGACGATGTAGTAGCTCTCGCCGTCCTTGGTGTACATGGTTCCTCCGTCTCCGCCCGTGACGGCCGTCACGGAGCACGTCACCGAACCTAGGTCGGAGCCCGGGGGCCGGCGAGGGGGTCCTCGTCTCAGTTTGAGACGCGGGTCACACCCGGGGTCGTACGATGTCCGCACCTCGCCGCCCGTGGTGCGGGGGGCGGCCGTCGGAGGTGGCTGATGGGGCAGGTCGAGGGGCGTACGCCCGACCGGGTGCGGGCCTCCTGGCGCCGCAGCGAGGACTACGGCGTGCCGCTGGAGGGGGTGCAGCCCCGGTTCTCCGGGTCGCCGCCGTCGGAGTCGCTGTTCGTGGCCTGCGGCCGCGAGGTGCTGGGCGACCTGCACCGGTCGCTGGCCGCCGAGCCGGTCAGCCTGATGCTGACCGACGCCGACGGGCTCGTGCTCGACCGGCGCAGCGGCGACCACGCCCTGCTGCGGGCGCTCGACGCCGTGCACCTGGCGCCGGGCTTCTCCTACGCCGAGCGCGAGGCCGGCACGAACGGCCTCGGCCTGGCGCTGGCCGACCGCGCGCCGACCGTCGTGCGCGCCGAGCAGCACTACGCGCTCAGCCTGCGGGGCTACACCTGCGCCGCGGTGCCGGTGCTCGACCCGGGCACCGGGCGGCTCGAGGGCGCGATCAACCTGACCACGTGGTCGGCCTCCCACAGCGAGCTGCTGCTCGCGCTGGCCCGCTCCGCCGCCGGGACCACCACCGCGCTGATGCTGGCCCGGTCCGGGGGCGGCACGGTCCGGGCACCCTCGCGCGGCGAGGTGTACCGGGTGGAGGCGCCGCGTCTCGAGCCCGGCTCCGGCTCGCTGGGCGGGCTGTCCGCGCCGTGGACCGACGCCGTGGCGCAGGTGCGGGCGGCGATGGCGGCCGGTCGGGTGGTGGCCGTGGTGGGCGAGCGCGGGTCGGGGCGCACCACCCTGCTCGCCCAGGCCGTGCGCGCCGAGCGACCCCGGGGCCGGGTCCTGGCCGCCCGGGTCCCGGCCGCGGACGACGTCGCCACCTGGCTCGACCTGTGGTCGCCGGAGGTCGGCAAGGCGCACACCACCGTGCTCCTCGGTGACGCCGACCTGCTGCCGGCCTGGGCCGCCGACCGGCTGCGGGACCTCCTGGGGCAGCTGGGCGCGGCCGGCCCGGCGGGCTGGGGGATGACCGCGGGCCGGCTGGAGGACCTGCTCGCCCGCGCTCGGTCCGCTGGTCGGCACCGTCGTGCAGGTCCCGCCGCTGCGCGACCGGCCCGACGACGTGGTCCCGCTGGCGCGGCACCTGGCCCACCAGCTGCGCGGGCGCGAGATCGGCTTCACCCCCGCCGCCGAGCAGGCCCTGCGCGACCACGCCTGGCCGGGCAACGTCGCGGCGCTGCGGCAGGTCGTGCGCCAGGCGGCCACACGTACCGACGTCGTCGACGTCCGGCACCTGCCGGCCGAGGTCCTCAGCGGCGGCGGCCACCGGCTCAGCAGGATCGAGACCTTCGAGCGCGACGAGATCGTGCGGGTGCTGACCCGACCGGGGGTCACCATGCGCGACGCGGCCGGCGAGCTGGGCATGAGCCGGGCCACGGTCTACCGCAAGGTGGGGCAGTACGGCATCCGCCTCCCGCGCGGCTGACCGGTGGGCGCGATTGGTCCGCGCCCGTAGCGTCGGGCCCCATGACCCCCCCGCGGCGCTGGCTGGTGGTGGCCGCCCTGACCGCGGCCGTCGTCCTGCTCCCGCTCGCCCCGCGGCTGCTGCCGGTCCCCGGGACCGAGCAGGACCCCGCCGCGCTGCTCGCGCTGCTGCGCGAGTCCCCCGAGCAGGGGTGGAGCGGCTACGTCGAGACCACGGGGACCCTGCAGCTGCCGGCGACCGGCGACCTCGACGACCTGGGGTCCCTGCTGGGCGAGACGACCCGGTTGCGGGTGTGGTGGCGCGACCCGGGCTCCTGGCGCGTCGACCGGCTGCTCACCGCGGGTGAGAGCGACCTGCGCCACACCGACGGGGTCACCGTCGCCTACTCCTACGAGGCGCAGGAGGCCGAGGTCAGCCGCGACCCCGACATCCGGCTGCCCCGCACCAGCGACCTGCTGCCCTCCGAGCTGGCCCGGCGGTTCGTGGTCGGGGCCGACCCGGCCGCGCTCACCCCGCTGCCGGCGCGGCGGGTGGCCGGGGTCCCGGCCGCCGGGCTGCGCCTGGACGGCGCCACGGCCGACGAGCGGACCACGATCGGGCGGGTCGACCTGTGGCTCGACCCCGCCACGGGCGTGCCGCTGCTGGTCGAGGCCTACGCCGAGGGGTCCTCCACCCCGGCCCTGACCAGCGAGGTCCGCGAGTACGACCCGGGGGTCCCCCCGGCCGCGGTGGTCGCGCTGGAGCCGACGGCCGGCACCGAGGTGCAGCAGGTCGACGTGCTCGACATCGCCGACGCCGCCAGCCAGTACGCCCCGCTGCGCCCGCCCCCGGAGGTCGCCGGCCTCGCCCTGCAGCCGAGCTCGCGCGGCGCGGTCGGGGTGTACGGCCGGGGGCTGACCCAGCTGGTCGCGATCCCGCTGCGCGACAACGAGGCCGACCCCCTGCGCGAGCAGGTCGCCGTCACGCCCGACGCGGTCGCCACCGACGACACGATCGGGGCGCTGGCGGGCCCGCTCGGCGTCCTCGTCGGCGGGCGGGCCGGTGACGGCGGGTGGCTGGTCGCCGGCACCCTCGACCTCGCCGCGCTGCGCGCCGCCGAGGCCGACCTGCGCACCGGCGCCGTCTACGTGCCCGAGGAGGACCAGTGATCCGCACCCACGGCCTGACCAAGCGCTTCGGGCGGGTGACGGCGGTCAGCGACCTCGACCTCGACGTGCGCGAGGGCGACGTCTACGGGTTCCTGGGCCCCAACGGCTCCGGCAAGACCACCACGGTCCGCATGCTGCTGGGCCTGGTGCTGCCCACCTCCGGCACCGCCGAGGTGCTCGGGCGGCCGATGCCGGGCTCGGCTGCCGAGGTGCTGCCGCAGGTCGGGGCCATGGTGGAGGGGCCGGCCGCGTACGGACGGCTGTCCGGGCGGCGCAACCTGACCCTCCACGACGCCGCGGGGCGGGGGTCGCGCTCCGGCCGCGCGGGCCGGGTCGACGACGCGCTCGCGCGGGTCGGCCTCGCGGGCGTCGACGGGCGGCCGGTGCACGCGTACTCGCTCGGGATGCGCCAGCGCCTCGGCCTGGCGCAGGCCCTGCTGACCTCGCCGCGGCTGCTGGTCCTCGACGAGCCCACCAACGGCCTCGACCCGCAGGGCATCCGCGACATCCGGGCGCTGCTGCTCGACCTCAACGCCGCCGGCACCACCGTGCTCGTCTCCAGCCACCTGCTGGCCGAGATCGAGCAGACCTGCGGACGGGTCGGGGTCATCTCGCGCGGTCGGCTGGTGGTGCAGGACGACCTCGACTCCCTGCGCGGGCCGACCGGGCGCCAGCTGGTGCGCACCGTCGGTGCCGTGCAGGCCGAGCGGGCGGCCGCCGTGCTCGGGCGCGCCGTCGAGGAGCGCGCGGGCGAGCGGCTGGTGGTCCGCGGCGACGACCCGGCGGCGATGGTCGCGGCCCTGGTCGGCGCCGGCGTCCCGGTGGTCGAGGTGACCCCCGAGCGGCGCACCCTGGAGGGCGTCGTCCTCGACGCGACCGGCTCGGGCACCGACGACTTCTCCGCACCCCGGGTCGCCGCCGACGGCCGGGAGGGCGCCGCGTGATCCGCGTCGAGCTCTCCAAGATGCTGCGCAGCCGTCGCACCTGGGTGACCATCCTGCTCATCGACGCCCTGCCGAGCCTGGTCGCGGTGCTGCTGTCGCTGACCGCGATCGGGCCCCGGCCCGGCACCGGGCCGGCCTTCCTGTCGGCGGTGCTGACCGACGGCACGCTGTTCCCGCTGGCGGCGCTGGCCATCGTGCTGCCGCTGCTGCTCCCGATCGCCGTGGCGCTGACCGCGGGCGAGGCGGTCGCCGGCGAGGCGCAGCAGGGCACCCTGCGCTACCTGCTGCTGCGCCCCGTGGGGCGGCTGAGCCTGCTGGTGGCCAAGATGGTGGCGGTGATGGCGTTCGTGGTGGTCACGATCGCCGTCGTGGCGGCCACGGCGTACGTCCTGGGGGTGCTGCTGCTCGGCAACGGGGAGGTCACCGCCGGCTCCGCCGTCGTGCCCGGGGGCACCTCGGTCTCCGGGACGACGCTGTCCACGCCCGAGCTGCTCGGACGCACCGCGCTGGCCCTGGCGTACGCGGTGCTGTGCATGGCCGGGGTCGCCTCGATCGCGCTGTTCCTCTCCACCGTCGCCGACTCCCCGCTCGGCGCCGCGCTCGGGACGATGGCGGTGCTGATCGCCTCGACCCTGCTGTTCACCCTGGACGCCGCCGACGTGGTCCGCGACGTGCTGCCCACCCGCTACTGGCTGGCGTTCGTCGACCTCTTCCGCGACCCGGTCCTCTGGCGCGACGTGGTGCGCGGGGTGCTGCTGCAGCTGGCGTACGTGGTGGTGTTCTTCGGCGCGGCCTGGGCCAACTTCGCCACCAAGGACGTCACGGACTGAGGGGCCGGCCGGGGTGCCCGGGTGCCCCCGGGTCAGCAGACCCCGGGGCCGGGGACGGCGAGCGGGGTCGTGCCGAGCCCGGCGACGACGATGCGGACGACCGCCGGGGTGCTGGGCACCTCGCCGTGGCTCACCACCAGGTCCGGGCAGACCTGCTGCAGCCCGAAGCTGACCGCGCCCTCGAGGCGTCCCGAGGTGGGGGGCACCACGGTCTGGTCGTCCTCGGTCCACAGCGCCAGCCACTGCGGACCAGCGGGCGTCTCGTCCCTGGCGTTGAGCCCGGCGAGCAGCTCGCTGTCGGGCTGCAGCTGCTGGCAGCCCTCGGGGCAGCCGGTGCCGGCCAGGCCCGCGGCCTCGGCCAGGTCGGTGCCGTGGTGCGGCGAGGCCAGGGTCAGCACCCGCCGGGTGATCTCGTCCCCGTCCAGGTCGGCGACGAAGAACCGCGCGACCACCCCGCCCGCGGAGTAGCCGACCACGTCGACCGACGGCGCCCCGTCGGCCACGGCGGCCTCGGCGGCCTCGGCGACCAGGGCCGCGTGGTCGCGGAGGTCTCCGCGACCGTCACCGGGCGGGCCGACCACCTCGACGGTGCGCCCCTCGGAGCGGAGCCCGTCGGCCAGGGCGGCGAGGCCGGTGTCGTCGCCGCCGTACCCCGGCAGCAGCAGCACCGGGCCGAGCTCGCCCTGGGCGACCGGCGGGGCGGGCTCGTCCCGGCCCACGACCAGGGCGACCGATCCGACGACCACGGCGAGGACCGCGAGCGCGGCGACGGCGAGCCACAGCCGGCGGCGCGCGGGCGAGAGGGAGTCGAGCACCGCACCAGCATGCCCGGACGCCGCGCGCCGGGCACGCGACCGCCACCCGGGCGGGTGCGGGACCCCCGCCCTAGGTTGGTGGCATGTCCTCGCGCCCCGGCGGCCTCACCCGCGCCCTCGACACCGTGCTCGACCGCTCGGTGCTGCTCGGCTACACCCGGGTCGGCTCCGGCGTGCGACGCCGGTTCTGGCCCGCCGACCCGCCGCCCGGTGCCCTGCTGGGCAAGCACGTCGTGGTCACCGGGGCGACCTCCGGGATCGGGGAGGCGATGGCGCTGTCCTTCGCCCGCCTCGGCGCGACCGTGCACGTGCTCGGACGCACGCAGCACAAGATCGACGCCGTCCTGGCCGACGTCCGCACGCAGGTGCCGGGCGCCGAGGTGGTCGGCGAGCTCTGCGACGTGAGCGACCTCGACGCCGTCCGCGCGTGGTGCGCGGACCTGGTCGAGCGGGTCGACGCGCTGCACGGGCTCGTCCACAACGCCGGGGTGCTGCCGCCGGAGCGCCAGGAGAGCGCCCAGGGCCACGAGGCCACGCTGGCCGCGCACGTGCTCGGCCCGCACCTGATGACCGAGCTGCTGCTCGGCCCGCTGCTCGAGGCGGGACGCGACGGGGGCGGCGCCGTGGTCTGGATGAGCTCGGGCGGGATGTACACCTCCGGGCTCCGCGCCGACGACCTGCAGTTCGAGCAGGGGACCTACGACGGGGTACGGGCGTACGCGCGCACCAAGCGGATGCAGGTCGTGCTGGCCGACGCGTGGGCCGGACGGCTGCGGGACACCGGCGTGACCGCGGCCTCGATGCACCCCGGCTGGGCCGGCACCCCGGGGATCACCGGCTCGCTGCCCGGCTTCGGCAGGCTCGTCGGCCCCCTGCTGCGCACCGCCGAGGACGGCGCGGACACCGCGGTCTGGCTGGTCGCCACCCGGCCGTCGGCGCCCGGCACGCACCACTTCTGGCACGACCGGCGCACGCGCCCCACGACGTACCCCGTCCAGCGGGCCGACGACCGCGACCAGGTGGCCGACTTCCTCGGCCAGGTCGCGGACCTGACCGACACCACCGCGTGGCCGGCGGCGGTGCTCCGGTGACCGCGGTCCCGACCAACGACGACGCCCTGGGCGAGCCCCTCCGCTCCCGGTGGAGCCCCACCTTCTTCGACGAGACCGAGACGCTCGACCGGGACCAGGTGACCGCGCTGCTGCAGGCGGCCCGGTGGGCCCCGAGCGCCGGCAACTCCCAGCCGTGGGTGCTGCTGGTGGCCGCACGGGGCTCGGAGACGCGCGCCGTGCTCGAGGAGCACCTGTCGCGCGGCAACGCCTGGGTGCGCCGGCCCGCGCTGGTCCTGCTCGGCTGCACCCAGGTCGGACCGGACCCGGCCGCCCCGCCCAGCGGCAAGCCCCCGAAGGACCCGGCGTACGCCCACCACGACCTGGGCCAGGCCGCCGCGCACGTCACGCTGCAGGCGCGGACGATGGGCCTGGAGGCCCACCAGTTCTCCGGCTTCGACAAGGACGCCGTCGCGGCCGCGCTCGGGCTGCCCGACCACGTCCGGCTCCTCACCGGCATCGCCGTCGGCCACCGCGGCGACCCCGCCGCCGTCCCCGACGCCGAGCGCGAGCGGGAGGCGAAGCCGCGCACCCGCAAGCCGCTCGACGAGGTCGCGATGCTGCGGTGGGGCGTGGCCTGGTAGGTCGCGGGCCTCCTGGGCGCAGCCGTCCCGCCCGCCCCAGGAATCCCCGCCCGGGCGGGGATTCCCCGACCTCGCGCGCCGTGCAAGGCACGCGAACCCCGGGACACGCCCACCCAGTACGGCCGCGACGACCGGGCGGTCAGCCGAGCAGGGCAGCCGGTGGAGGCGGGCCGCCGCCGCGCCTCCTCCCAGCCGGCGGCACGGGCCACGCCACGAGCACGAGACCGACCCACGGCATCGCCAGGACCGCGTCGCTGGCTCGCAGCCGGAGCATCGGGAGGTGTCGCCGCCACGCCTCGAGGTCCGCGTCCGGGTGTACCCGGTCCCCGGTCAGGGCCTGCTCGACGTGCTCCCGCTGTCCCGGGCCGCCGTACGCGAGCTCCTCGCGGCGCCGGAGCCGGCGCGTGAACGGGGTCACGGCGAGCACGACCACGAGCAGCGCGCCGTAGGCCAGCAGCAGGTCCGTCCCCCACGGGACCTCGGCGACGACGGCGCCGAGCACGAGCAGCGCCCACCACGGTCCGCACGAGCGCGCCAGGCCGCGCGCCCGGCGGAGCACCGGACCTGCGGACGTCGGGGCGAGGGGAGGGGCGGGGGTCGTGCTCATCGCCGCATCATCCGACGCCCGCGCCCGGCTGTCACGCCTTCCGCCGCCCCGCTGCTCGCCCGTCCGGCTGAGGGTCGGCTGGCAGGATCGAGCCCATGACTTCCCTCCACGACCACCACGCGACCGCGATCGACGGGCAGGACGTCGACCTGGCGGCGTACGACGGGCAGGTCGTGCTGGTCGTCAACACCGCCTCGCAGTGCGGCTTCACGCCCCAGTACGAGGGCCTGCAGGAGCTGCAGCGGTCCTACGCCGAGCAGGGCTTCAGCGTGCTGGGGTTCCCGTGCAACCAGTTCCAGTCGCAGGAGCCCGGCGACGACGCCTCCATCGCGGGGTTCTGCGAGCGCAGCTTCGGGGTGACCTTCCCGATGTTCTCCAAGGTCGACGTCAACGGTGACGACGCGCACCCGCTCTTCCGCTGGCTGCGGTCCGAGAAGAGCGGCCTGGTCGGCGACAAGATCAAGTGGAACTTCACCAAGTTCCTGGTCGGCAAGGACGGCCAGGTCGTGAAGCGGTACGCGCCGACGACCAAGCCCGAGAAGATCACCGGCGACATCGAGAAGGCGCTGGCGCGATGACCGCCTTCTCCGCCTCCACCACGGCCGAGGCCATCGTGCTGGCGACGCGCCAGCAGATCTGGGACCTGCTGCGCGACGCCGACACGGTCGCCCGGCTCACCCCGTTCGTCACCCGGATCGAGGACCGCGGCGAGCACTGGGTCTGGTCGATGACCAAGCTGCCGGTGCCGAAGACGACCCTGTCGCCGACCTTCACCGAGCGGATGGAGTTCGTGGAGCTCGAGCGCATCGAGTTCAAGCACGACGCCCCCGAGGGCTCGGACGAGAACGCCTGCGTCGACGGGTGGTACGAGCTGGAGGAGCTCGAGCCGCAGGACGGCGAGACCGCCGCCACCCTGCTGCGCACCTCGCTCTCGATCACCCTCGACCTGCCGCTGCCCGGTGCCCTCAAGCCGGCGGTCAAGGCGTCGATGAAGACCGTCATCAACCAGATGGGCGACCGGTTCTCCACCGGCATGCTCGAGACCCTCGGCACGACCACCCGGGGCAGGCCCACCCGGTCGTGACTTGCCGGTAACCGGCCACGGGCGCGAGTCTGACCCCGTGCCCAAGATCGCGACCACGTCCTCGTACTCCATCACCATGCGGCTCCACACCGAGCCCGACCACTCCGTGATCGGCTCGGTGACCACCGCGATCGCGGCGGACGGCGGGATCGTGATGGCCGTCGACGTCGCGGAGTCGGCCAACGACCGCCTCGTCATCGACGTCACCTGCTCGGCCATCGACGCCGACCACGCCGCGCAGCTGCGGGAGAAGGTCGACGCCGTCGACGGGGTCACGGTCCACAAGGTCAGCGACCGCACCTTCCTGCTCCACATCGGCGGGAAGATCGAGGTCACCTCGAAGGTCCCGCTGCGCAACCGCGACGACCTGTCGATGGCCTACACCCCCGGCGTGGGCCGCGTCAGCAAGGCCCTGGCCGACAACCCCGGCGACGTCTCGCGACTGACCGTCAAGGGCAACTCGGTCGCCGTGGTCACCGACGGCTCCGCCGTGCTCGGCCTGGGCAACATCGGCCCCGGTGCCGCCCTCCCGGTGATGGAGGGCAAGGCGGCGCTGTTCAAGCGGTTCGCCGGCATCGACGCGTGGCCGATCTGCCTGGCCTCGCAGGACACCGACGAGATCGTCCGCGCGGTCGAGATGATCGCCCCCGGCTTCGGCGGCATCAACCTCGAGGACATCGCCGCCCCCCGCTGCTTCGAGATCGAGGCCCGGCTGCGCGAGAGCCTCGACATCCCGGTCTTCCACGACGACCAGCACGGCACCGCGATCGTCGTGCTCGCCGCGCTGACCAACGCGCTGCGCGTGGTCGGCAAGAAGCTCGAGGACCTGCGGATCGTGGTCTCCGGCGCGGGCGCCGCCGGCACCGCCATCGTGACCCTGCTGCTCGCCGCCGGCGTGAAGGACGTCGTGGTCTGGGACCGCGAGGGCTGCCTCTCCGGGGACGACGAGTCGCTGCCCGCCGCCAAGCTCCAGCTGGCCAAGGTCACCAACCCCCGCAAGGTCCGCGGCGACCTGCACACCGGCGTCACCGGCGCGGACGTCTTCATCGGCGTGAGCGCGCCGAACGTCCTGGACGCGGAGTGGATCCGGGACATGAACGACAAGGCGATCGTCTTCGCGCTCGCCAACCCCGACCCCGAGGTCGAGCCCGGCGACGCCGGGGAGTACGCCGCGGTGGTCGCCAGCGGCCGCTCGGACTACCCCAACCAGATCAACAACGTGCTCGCGTTCCCCGGGGTCTTCCGCGGGCTGCTCGACGCCCGCGCCACCGACGTGACCATCGAGATGATGCTGCGCGCGGCCGACGCCATCGCCCACGTCGTCAAGGACGAGGAGCTCAACCCGACCTTCATCATCCCGTCGGTCTTCAACTCCGAGGTGCCCAAGGCGGTGGCCCGGGCGATCGCGGGCAAGCACGCCTCCGTCGACGACGAGTGAGGTCATCGGGTTGACAATCGCCTAGGTATTGTCAACTGAATTGACAATCGGTACCTTCGTGTCAATCCGGCGCGCCTCGCGCCGGCGACCGGAGGTACCCGCCGTGAGTGAGCGTCCGCCCGCACCAGCCCGGTCCAGCACGCCCCGGACCAGCACGCCCCGGCCCGCGGGCGGCAGCACCGTCCCGGCGGGGTCGACCGACGGGTGGAGCGACCGCAAGCGCACCCTGTGGCTGATCGGCCTGGTCGTGCCGTCGCTGGCGTTCGTCGCCTACGGCGGGTGGCTGGCCACCGGGTCGGGCCTGTGGTTCTGGACCGGGCCGGTCGTGGTGCTGGTGGTCGTGCCGGCGGTCGACCTGGTCGCCGGCCTGGACCGGGCCAACCCACCGGACGACGTCCTGGAGGCGCTCGAGCAGGACCGGTACTACCGGTGGGTGACCTACCTGTTCCTGCCGGTGCAGTACGCCGGCTTCGTGGGCGCGGCCTACCTGGTGGCCCGGGGGGACCCGCTGGGCCTCGGCGGCGACCTGACGCTGACCGAGCAGCTGGGACTGGCCGCCACGGTCGGCTGCATCGGCGGCATCGGCATCAACACCGCGCACGAGCTCGGCCACAAGCGGGAGGCCAGCGAGCGCTGGCTGTCCAAGATCGCCCTGGCCCAGAGCTTCTACGGCCACTTCTACATCGAGCACAACCGCGGGCACCACGTCCGCGTGGCCACGCCGGAGGACCCGGCGAGCAGCCGGCTGGGGGAGTCCTTCTACGCCTTCTGGCCGCGCACCGTGCTCGGGTCGCTGCGCTCGGCCTGGCGCCTGGAGGCCACGCGGTACGCCCGGCGCGACCAGCACCCGTACCGGCCGGGCAACGACGTGCTGAACGCGTGGGTGATGTCGGCCCTGCTGTGGTCCGCCCTGGTCGTGTGGCTCGGACCGGTGCTGCTGCCGTTCCTGGTGGTCCAGGCGCTGATCGGACTCAGCCTGCTCGAGGTCGTGAACTACATGGAGCACTACGGGATGCTGCGTCGCCGGGTCGGCGTCGGGCACCGGCAGCGCTACGAGCGGGTCGACCCGTCGCACTCCTGGAACTCCAACAACGTGGCCACCAACGTGCTGCTCTACCACCTCCAGCGGCACAGCGACCACCACGCCAACCCGACCCGGCGCTACCAGGCCCTGCGCGACTTCGAGGAGTCCCCGGTCCTGCCCACGGGGTACGCCGGGATGATCCTGCTCGCGCTGGTGCCGCCGCTGTGGCGTCGGGTGATGGACCCGCGCGTGGTGGCCCACTTCGGCGGCGACGTCACCCGCGCCAACATCCACCCCCCGCGGCGCGCGCGCGTGCTCGCGGCCTGGCCCGCGCCCGCCGCGGCCGCGGCCGCGGACGAGCCGTGCCCGGCGCCTGCTCCGGCGGTGCCCGCTCCGCCGGACGCGGCCGGGGAGGTGCTGGCAGCCCGCTGCCCCGGGTGCGGGTACACCTACGAGGTGGAGGTCGGCAACGAGCTCGAGGGCCTCGCCGCGGGCACCGCCTGGGCCGACGTCCCCGACGCCTGGTGCTGCCCCGACTGCGGGGTGCGCGAGAAGGTCGACTTCGTGCCGATGACCGGGAGCGACGCCTGATGCGGGTGGTGGCCGACCGGGGGGCCTGCGAGGGTCTCGGCATGTGCGAGGCGATGAGCGAGCTGTTCGAGGTCGGTGACGACGGGTACGTGGTCGTGCACGACGAGCACCCGCCGGAGTCCGCCCGCGCGGGCGTGCAGGCCGCGGTGGACGCCTGCCCCGTGCTGGCGCTGCGGCTCGAGGCGTAGGGGGTGCGGGCCGGTGGTCGACTCGTCGTCGTCGGGGGCGGGCTGGCCGGGCTGCGCGCGGTGGAGACCGCCCGGCGCGCCGGCCACCGGGGCGAGCTGGTGCTGGTGGGCGCCGAGGAGCGGGCCCCGTACGACCGGCCGCCGCTGAGCAAGGCCGCGCTCGCCCCCGGTGCCGCCGACGTCGTGGCCTTCCGCGCCGCGGACGAGCTGCGCGCGGACCTCGGGGTGGACCTGCGCCTCGGGGTCGAGGTGACCGGGCTCGACACCGCCGTCCGCGAGGTGGTCCTGGGTGCGGAGCGGCTGGCGTACGACGCCCTGGTCGTCGCCACCGGCGCCCGGCCGCGCGCCTTCCCCGGCGACCACCTGACCGGGGTGACCCACCTCCGCACGCCCGACGACGCCGCCGTCGTGCGGCGCGGGCTGGACGCCGGGGGCCCGGTCGTCGTGGTGGGTGCCGGCTTCGTCGGCTCGGAGGTGGCCTCGGCGGCCCGGGCCCGCGGGCTCGCGGTGACCCTGGTCGAGGCGACGGCCGTGCCGCTGGAGCGCTCCCTGGGACCGGAGACCGGGCACCTGGTGGCCCGCCTCCACCGTGACGCCGGGGTGGACCTGCGCCTGGGCGCGGGAGTGGCGGGGCTGACCTCGCACGACGGCCGCGTCACGGGGGTCGACCTCGACGACGGCACGCACCTGCCGGCGGGCCTGGTGGTGCTCGGGGTCGGCGTCGCCCCGTCGACCCGGTGGCTGGAGGGCAGCGGGGTCGCGCTCCACCCCCGCGACCGCGGCGTCCTGTGCGAGGCGACCCTGGCCACGACCGCTCCCGGGGTGTGGGCGGCGGGCGACGTCGCGCACCTGCCGCACCCGCTGGTCGGCGGGGACCTGCTGCGGGTCGAGCACTGGACCAACGCCGCCGAGCAGGGCGCCGCGGCCGCGCGGCACGCGCTCGACCCGGGGTCGGCGGAGGAGCTCGCGGCGGTGCCGTACGTCTGGTCCGACCTGCACGGCCACCGGCTGCAGCTGGTCGGCACGGCCGTGGCCGACGAGGTGGTCGTCCTGGACCCGGTGGACGGGGCCGTCGCGGGGACGGCGGCGCTGTGGCGGCGCGGCGAGCGGGTCGTCGGGGCGCTGGTCCTCGACCGCCCCCGGGTGGTGATGAAGCTGCGGCGCCGGATCGCTGCGGGTGGGGACTTCGACGAGGCGCTGGCCGCGGCCCGCGAGCTCACCGCCCGGCCCGCCCCGTGACGGTGCCTACAGTGTGTCGGTGACCTCCACCGCCCGCCCGCACCAGGCCGTCGCCACCCGCGACCGGATCCTGGCCGCGGCCGTCGACCTCACCTCGCGTGCGGGGTGGGCGAAGGTGACGATGGCGCGCCTGGCCGACGAGGTGGGCGTGAGCAGGCAGACGGTCTACAACGAGATCGGCGCGAAGAACGCCCTGGCCGAGGCCATGGTGCAGCGCGAGCTCGAGGCGTTCCTGTCGGTGGTCGGCACCGCCTTCGACGAGCACCCCGACGACCTCCGGGCCGCCGTGGTGGCGGCCTCGCGGGGGGTCCTCGACCGCGCGCAGGACAACCCGCTGCTGCACGCCGTGGCCTCGGCGACCCACGGCGCGGACACCGAGCTGCTGCCGCTGCTGACCACCCACGCCGGCTCGCTGCTCGCGGTGGCCAAGAGGGTCGTCACCGAGCGGGTCGGGTCCTACGACGTCCCGCTGCCGGTGGGCGAGGTGGACGCGGCCATCGACATGGTGGTCCGCGTGGTGCTCAGCCACGTGATGCAGCCCAGCGCCCCGCCCGCCCGGACCGCCGCCGACATCGGCTGGGTCGCCGCCCGGGTGCTGCGCGGCTGACGGTGGGGCGGTGCCGCCGGTCCGCCGGTACCGCCGTCAGCCGACGACGCCCGCGCCCTCGAGGACGAGCAGGAGGCCGAAGGCGGCGAACAGGGCGGCGGCGCCGTACCGGATCGCCTTCTCGGGGAGCTGGCGCCCCAGCATCGCGCCGACCGCGATCGCCAGGGCGTCCGCGGCGACCATGCCGACGGTGCTGCCGATCCAGGTCCCGAGCCAGCCCTCCCTGGTGGCCAGGGTGATGGTGGCGAGCATCGTCTTGTCGCCCAGCTCGGCGAGGAAGAAGGCCACGCCGACGGCGAGGACGGCCCGGCCGGTGGAGCGGCGGGCCTTGTCGGCCTCGGCGTCGGTGAGCTCGTCACCGCGCAGCGTCCAGGCCGCGAAGCCCAGGAAGGCGATGCCGGCGACGATCGCGATGAGCCCCTGCTGCTCGGCGAAGGCGTCCCCGACCCAGAACCCGACCGCGACCGAGGCCAGGTGCACGACCGCGGTGGCGACGGTGATCCCCACCAGGACGTCCCGGGCGCGGTAGCGGCTGGCGAAGGTCATCGCCATCAGCTGGCTCTTGTCGCCCAGCTCGGCGACGAAGATGACGGCGGTGCTGATCAGGAAGGCGTCCACGGGTGGTCCTCCTCGCGCCCGGGGGCGGCTCGGGCCCGGTGTCCTGTCGGACCGCAGGGCGACGTGTCGGTCTCGACGTCGGGGGTCGTGCCCCCGGAGGAGCACGATGCCGTACGGGTGGGACCGACCCGCGACCCGGGTCGGCCCGCCGGTGGGTGCCGTCCGGTGCGCCCGTTCGCTGCGCGGTCGTAGGACCCCGCGTCTACGCTTCTCCCCGGAGGGGTGCGGATGCGTCGAGGTGTGGCCCGGGTCGTCGGGGGTCTGGCGGTCGCCGTCCTGGTGACGGCGTGCGCAGGCGACCCCTCCGGCGACCCTTCCGCCACCGCCGAGGACCCGGGCACGAGCCCCGTGGCCGGGGCCGAGGTCGACCCCGCGACGGCCACGGGGGACGCGGCGGACGCCGGCACCGGTCGCGCCGTCGGCGCGAAGGCCCGGCCGGAGGCCTCCGGCCCGCAGGGCGGCGTCGTGGTCGCCGACCCCGAGCACGCCGTGGAGCCGCCCGGCCCGCGCGGGCGCGACGAGGCGATCGCCCCGCCCGACATGCTGCTGTTCAACGCCGACGAGCCGCTGGCCGACGAGGTCGTGGCGGAGGTCGCCGCCGTCGAGGGCGTGGACGAGGTCTCGCGCCTCTCGATGGCCCAGGTCTCGCTCGAGGAGCGCGTCTACACCGTCGCCGCGGTCGACCCGGCGACGTACCGGCTGTTCACCCCGCCCGAGAGCGCGCTGTTCCAGGAGCAGTGGGACCGCGTGGCCGGCGGCGAGGTCGCGCTGACCACCGCCAGCGAGAAGTCGCTGCCGGTCGACGGTGACGGCTACCTGCAGCTCGCGCTGGGCGAGGAGGACGCGGAGGAGATCCACGTCGGGGCCATCGCTCCGCAGATCGACCAGGTCGACGCCGTCGTGAACACCTCGTGGGGCGAGGAGCTCGGCATCCCGGCCGGCAACGCGCTGCTCGTCCGCACCGGTCAGAAGGCGCCGCAGGCGCTGCGCCCGGAGATCGCGAAGATCCTCGGCGACCAGGCCACCATCCAGGACATGGACGTCGTCGCCCGCGAGGGCCTGGACACCGACGCGACGCAGCAGGCGTTCCTCGTCGGCGGCGTCGCCGAGGCGGTCGGCACCTTCCGCTACACCGTCGCCGGCAGCCAGGTCATCCCCGAGCCGGCCTGGGAGGACGAGTACATCAGCACCGAGGAGGTCCCGATCCTCGGCTCGGTCACCTGCAACGCCGCGATGATGCCGCAGCTGCGCGCGGCGCTGGAGGAGATCACGCTGGCCGGCCTGGCCGACGAGATCAACCCCGGCGAGTACGCCGGCTGCTACTACCCGCGCTTCATCGCCGGCTCCACGACGTTGTCGAACCACTCCTTCGGCACCGCGCTCGACCTCAACGTCCCGGGCAACCTGCGCGGCACCGTCGGGGAGATGGACCGCGGCGTGGTCGCGATCTTCAAGCGCTGGGGCTTCGCCTGGGGCGGCGACTGGAGCTACACCGACCCGATGCACTTCGAGATGGCGAGCCTGGTCGAGCCGCGCTGACCCCTGCCGACCTCAGCGGTCGTCGGGTCGGTCCAGCAGCACGTCCCGCACGATCCCGGCCACCCGCGCCATCAGCAGCCGGGCCCGGTCGAGGTCGTGCGAGAGGAAGTAGTGGTCCGCGCCCGGCGTCACGTCGTGGAGCAGGACCGGCACGCCGGCCTCGGCCAGGCGCGCGGCGTAGGTGTCGCCGTCCACCCGCAGGGAGTCCCGCTCCGCGGTCATCACGACCGCGGGGGGCAGACCGGTCAGGTCGGGCGCCAGCACCGGGGAGGCGTACGCCTCCGCGCGGCGGGCCGGGTCGGGGAAGTAGACCCGCCGCACCAGCCCCCGCAGCGACGGCGAGATCGACGGCCCGGGTCCGGGCGGGCCCACCGGCGGCTCGGTGGCCAGGTCCAGCGCGGGGACCCCGAGCACCTGCAGCAGCGGCCGCACCGTCTCGTCGTCGCGCGCCATCAGGCAGGCCGCCGCAGCCGTGCCGCCACCGGAGGAGAACCCGCCCACGCCCAGCCGGGTGCCGTCGACCCCGACCGCGTTGCCGTAGCACGACCGGGGGCCGCCCAGCCACGCCAGCACGTCGTGCGCCTGCTCCTGCGCGACGGGGTAGGTCACGTAGGGGCCGGTGCGGAAGTCGACGTTGACCACCGCCACCCCGGCCTCGGCCACCAGGTAGCGGCACCAGAAGTCGTCCATGAACGGGTGGCGCATCAGCCAGGCGCCGCCGTGCAGGTGCACGTGGGCGGGCCGGAGCGCAGGTCCGTGGGCGGGCGACCAGCCCGGGTCGGAGTAGACGTGCACCGGGACCCGGCCGTGCCGGGTGGGCACCAGGTGGCGTCGCGGTCCCGGCAGGTCGGTCCCGGCGAAGCGCAGCTCCTCGCCGTACCGCACCGACCAGCGCGCGCCGGCGTGCATCGTCATCGCCGCCACGCGGTCGGACAGCCTCATCGGAGCGGACTCACGGGGGTGGTTCGCCACGGTCGCCCGGACGGATGGGTCGGCGGACGGGTCGGCGGCTAGCCTGCGCCCCATGCGCGCAGCCCAGGTCGTCACGCTCACCGGTCCCGCCGACGTCGTGGTGCAGGAGGTGCCGGACGCGACCGCCGGCGAGGACGAGGTCCTCGTGGAGGTCCACGCCGTCGGCACGTCCTTCCCCGACCTGCTGCTGTCCCGGGGGGAGTACCAGATGAAGCCCGAGCCGCCCTTCACCCTGGGCGTCGACGTCGCGGGCGTGGTGGTGTCCGGTGCCGGGTTCGAGCCCGGCCAGCGGGTCTGCGCGGTGCAGGGGTACGGCGGGGCGTCCGAGCTGGCCGCCGTGCCGGCCGGGTCGACCTTCGCGCTTCCCGACGCGCTGTCCTTCGAGGAGGGCGCGGCGATGCCGATGAACTACCTCACCGCGCAGTTCGCGCTGGCCGAGCGGGCCGGGCTGCGCGAGGGCGAGACCGTGCTGGTCCACGGCGCCGCCGGCGGCGTCGGCACCGCGACCATCCAGGTCGCGAAGGGGTACGGCGCCCGCAGCGTCGCGGTCGTCTCCACCGAGGAGAAGGCCGAGGTCGCCCGGCAGGCCGGGGCGGACGAGGTGGTCCTGCTCGACGGCTGGAAGGACGCGGTCACCGAGCTCACCGGGGGCCGTGGCGTCGACGTGGTGATGGACGTCGTCGGCGGTGACGTGTTCCTGGACTCGCTGCGCTCGCTGGCCCCGCTGGGCCGGCTGCTCGTGGTCGGCTTCGCCTCCGGCCAGGGCATCCCCGAGGTCAGGGTCAACCGGCTCCTGCTCAACAACACCGACGTGCGCGGCGTCGGCTGGGGCGCCTACGCGATGGTCCGCCCCGGCTACATGCAGGAGCAGTGGGCCGCGCTGGTGCCGATGATCGAGGCCGGGGTCATCAAGCCGCCGGTCGGCCGGACGTACGCCTTCGAGGAGTTCGGGCAGGCCCTGGTCGACCTCGACGAGCGGCGCACCCTGGGCAAGGGCGTCGTCCGGCTCCGTGACTGACGCCGCGCACGGGCAGGCGGCCTACGCCGTCCGGCTCGAGACCGGCCCGACCGGCGCCGCCGCGGTGGTCACCGGGCTCGGCGCCGACGACGTCGCGGTCGTCGTGGACGTGCTGTCGTTCACGACCACGCTGACCCTCGCGGTGGAGCGCGGGATCGAGGTGCACCCGTTCGCGTGGCGCGACGCGCGCGCGGAGGCGTACGCGCGCAAGCACGACGCGGTCCTGGCGCGTCGGCCGGTCCGAGGCCCGAGCGGCGGTCGGGGAGGGCGTGGCGCCGTCTCCCGGTGGTCGGGGAGGGCGTGGCGTCGTTCCCGGTGGTCGAGGAGCGAGCGCAGCGAGCGTCTCGAGACCTCCCCACCCTCTCCCCGGCCGCGATGCTGCGCGGCGACGGCTCGACGGGGTCGAGCGGCTGGTGCTGCCCTCGCCCAACGGCTCCACGGTCAGCGCGCTGCTGTCCGGAGCCGTGTCGCCGTCGTGGGCGCGTGCCTGCGCAACGCCTCCGCCGTGGCCGACGCGCTGGCCCCGGCCCTGCTGCGGGGCGCGGCGCTGGCGGTGGTCGCCTCGGGCGAGCGCTGGCCCGACGGCTCGCTGCGACCGGCGGCCGAGGACGTCTGGGGTGCCGGGGCGCTGCTGTCCGCCCTGGTCGGGCGCGGCGTCACCGGGCTGAGCCCGGAGGCGGGGCTGGCCCTCGCCGCGTGGCGGACGGTGGAGGGGGACCCGGTGGCCGCGCTCCACGGCTGCGCCGGTGGCCGGGAGCTGGCCTACGCGGGCTTCGCCGACGACGTCGAGGTGGCCGCCGAGGTCGACGTGAGCCAGGCCGTGCCGGTGCTGCGCGACGGCGCGTTGCGCCGTGTCGCCGGGACGTCGTGCGGTGCGCGCCCCGGTGAGTGGTGTCGAGAGCCCTCCCAGGTGACGGCTAGGGTCGTCCGGTGAGCATCCTCGATGACGCCCGCGACGGCATGAACGTCGACATCCGCCCGCAGGACGACCTCTTCGGCCATGTCAACGGCCGGTGGCTCGACGAGGTGGAGATCCCCTCCGACCGCTCGAGCTGGGGCCCCTTCGTGCAGCTCGCCGACGCGGCCGAGGCCGACGTCCGTCAGATCATCGAGGACTTCGCCGCGCAGTCCGCGAGCCCGGCACGCCCGACACCGACGGCGCCTACGCGGAGGAGGCCCGCAAGATCGGGGACCTGTACGCCTCCTTCATGGACAGGGCGGCGGTCGACCCGCGGCACCGACCGATCCGGGCCATGGTCGAGGCCAGCTCGGCGCTGCGCGACGTGCGCGACCTGGCGGCGTTCCTCGGCGAGTTCGAGCGGATCGGCGGCCACGGGCTGTTCGGCTCCTACGTCGACACCGACGACCGCAACTCCGACCGCTACCTGTTCCACCTCTCCCAGGGCGGGCTCGGCCTGCCCGACGAGTCGTACTACCGCGAGGACAAGTTCGCCGAGATCCGCCAGAAGTACGTGGCCTACCTCAGCGGCTCTTCTCCCTGGCCGAGCACGACGACCCCGCCGTCGCGGCCGCGGCGGTGCTGGCCCTCGACACCCGGCTCGCCGACGGCCACTGGGAGCGCGCCGAGACCCGCGACGTGCAGAAGACCTACAACCTGCGCACCCTCGAGGAGCTCAAGGCGGCCTGCCCGGCCTTCGACTGGGACGCCTACGTGCAGAACCTCAGCGGCCCCGAGAACGACCCGCCTCGCTGCTGGCCGAGGCGTGCGTACGTCAGCCGTCGTTCTTCGAGCACCCTCGACGGGTGCTGCGCGAGACCCCGCTGGACGACTGGAAGTCGTGGCTGCTGGCGCACGTGGTGCGCTCCGGCGGCCTACCTGACCGACGACTTCGTCGAGACCAACTTCGACTTCTACGGCCGCACCCTCAACGGCACGCCCGAGCTGCGCGCCCGCTGGAAGCGCGGCGTCGCCCTGGTCGAGGGCGGGCTCGGCGAGGCCGTCGGCAAGGAGTACGTCGGGCGCCACTTCCCCCCGCGCGCGAAGGCGATGATGGACGACCTGGTCGTCAACCTGCTCGCGGCGTACCGCAGTCGATCGGCCGCGCTGGACTGGATGACCGAGGAGACCAAGCAGCGGGCGTACGAGAAGCTGGGGACCTTCCGGCCCAAGATCGGCTACCCGGAGACGTTCCGCGACTACTCCGCGCTGCGCATCGACCCGACGACCTGTCGGCAACGTCGCGGCGATCTCCGCGCTCGAGACCGACCGCCACCTGCGCAAGATCGGCTCGCCCGGTGGACCGCGACGAGTGGTTCATGCTGCCGCAGACCGTCAACGCCTACTACAACCCCGGCACGAACGAGATCTGCTTCCCGGCCGGCATCCTGCAGAAGCCGTTCTTCGACCCCGACGCGCTCGAGGCCGAGAACTACGGCGGGATCGGCGCGGTGATCGGCCACGAGATCGGCCACGGCTTCGACGACCAGGGCGCGCAGTACGACGGCTCGGGCAACCTCAACGACTGGTGGACCGCCGACGACAAGGCCGCCTTCGAGGTGAAGTCCAGGACGCTGGTCGCGCAGTACGACGGGTTCTCGCCGCGCAACCTGCCCGGCGAGACGGTCAACGGCTCGCTGACCGTCGGCGAGAACATCGGCGACCTCGGCGGGCTGACCATCGCGCACACCGCGTTCGTCATCGCCCAGGACGGCCGCGCCTCGGTCGAGGACCGCCGGCGGCTGTTCCTGAACTGGGCCTACGTCTGGCGCACCAAGCGCCGCACCGAGCAGGAGCAGACGTACCTGACGATCGACCCGCACAGCCCGCCGGAGTTCCGCGCCAACATCGTGCGCAACCTCGACGAGTTCCACGAGGTCTTCGGCACCGCCGCCGGCGACGGGCTGTGGCTGGACCCGGCGGGGAGCGCGTCCGGATCTGGTGACGGGGGGCGCGGGGGACGACCACGCGGCGTGCTGACCCCGTGCACCGGACCGCGCTCGTCTCCTCCGCCCTCGCCCCCGTCGCGCTGATCGGGGGCTGGACGCTGGCCGCGACCCGGCAGCCGGAGGCTACGACGCCACCCGCGACACCATCAGCGCGCTGGCCGCGGTCGGCGCCGAGGACCGGTGGGTGATGACGACCGGGTTCCTGGTCCTCGGCGGCTGCCACGTGGTCACCGCCCTCGGGCTGAGCGAGGCGCACCGGTGGGGCCGGCTCGTGCTGGGCGCCGGCGGGGTGGCGGTGGTCGGCGTCGCCGTGGCGGCCGAGCCGTCGACGGCCCACGTGCCCGTGGCGACGGCGAGCTTCGTGGCCCTGTCGCTGTGGCCGGGGTTGTCCGGCCTGCCCGGGCGGCGCACCGGGTGGGTGGCCACGGCCGTGCTGGGCGGGCTGCTCGCCTGGTTCTCCCTCGAGCTGGGCGGTCCCCGGTCGGGCCTGGCCGAGCGGGTGGTGGCGGGCGCGCAGGTGCTGTGGCCCCTCGCGGTGGTCCTCACGCTGCGGGCCCGGGGGCGTACGGCCGGCCGCGCCGCGGGCCGCACCGCCCGCCGGGGGGCTGTCGGCGCCCGCTCGTAGGCTCGCGGCATGCCGTTCGACGACGCGACCTGCGAGGCGGTCCTCGCGCACATGAACGACGACCACCGCGACGACAGCCTGCGCATCGTGCGGGCCCACGGCCACCCGGGGGCCACAGCGCCGAGATGACCGGCGTCGACGAGCACGGCGGCACCTGGCACGTCGCCGAGGGCACGGCCGAGGCCACGCTGCGCGTGGCCTGGCCCGACGCCCGGTCACCGAGCGCGCCGGCGCTGCGGGCCGCCGTGGTCGCGCTGCACGACGGGCCGTGCGCCGTGCTCGCGCCCAGGAGCACCGGTGAGCGCCGCGCCCGGCGGGCGACCGACGCGGGCGCCCGCGCCGACGTCCGCGCCCGGGCCGAGGCGCACCTGCGCGCCCTGGTCGGCCGGGACGACGCCGTGCTGCGCGAGGACCAGTGGACGCGCGATCGAGGCGCTGGCGGTCGACCGGCGCCGGGCGCTGGTCGTGCAGCGCACCGGCTGGGGCAAGTCGGCGGTCTACTTCGTGGCGACGCTGCTGCTGCGCGAGCCGGGCGCCGGGCCCGACGGTGATCGTCTCGCCGCTGCTGGCGCTGATGCGCAACCAGATCGCCGCCGCCGAGCGGGCCGGCATCCGCGCGGTGACGATCAACTCCACCAACACCGAGAGCTGGGAGCCGATCCACGACGCGATCAGCGCCGGCGAGGTCGACGTGCTGCTGGTCAGCCCCGAGCGGCTCAACAACCCCGGCTTCCGCGACGAGGTGCTGCCCCGGCTGGCGGCCACCTGCGGCCTGCTCGTCGTCGACGAGGCGCACTGCATCTCCGACTGGGGCCACGACTTCCGGCCCGACTACCGCCGGATCCGCACCCTGCTCGCCGAGCTGCCCGACGGCATCCCGGTGCTGGCCACCACGGCCACCGCCAACGCGCGGGTGACCGCCGACGTCGCCGAGCAGCTCGGCGGCCGCGAGCGCCGGACGTGCTGCGTGCTGCGCGGCTCGCTCGACCGCGAGTCGCTGCGGCTCGGCGTGGTGCGGCTGCACGACCGCCGAGCAGCGGCTGGCCTGGCTGGCCGACCACCTCGCCGAGCAGCCGGGCTCCGGCATCGTCTACTGCCTCACCGTCGCCGCCACCCAGGAGGTCGCCGACTACCTGCGCTCGCGCGGGCACGACGTGGCGGCCTACTCCGGGCAGACCGAGGCGACCGAGCGGCAGGCCCTCGAGCAGGACCTGCTCGCCGGCCGGGTGAAGGCGCTGGTCGCCACCAGCGCGCTCGGGATGGGCTTCGACGCCACCCTCGGGTTCGTCGTCAACCTCGGCGCGCCCGCCTCGCCGGTCGCCTACTACCAGCAGGTCGGCCGCGCCGGCCGCGGCACCGACGAGGCGACCGTCGTGCTGCTCCCGGCGATCGAGGACCGCGACATCTGGGCCTACTTCGCCTCGCTGGCCTTCCCGCGCGAGGAGCTGGTGCGCGAGACGCTCGAGGTGCTGGCCGAGGCAGGGCCGCGCGATGAGCACCGCCGCCCTCGAGACGCACGTCGAGCTCAACCGCACCCGGCTCGAGACGATGCTCAAGGTGCTCGACGTCGACGGCGCCGTCCGCCGGGTGCGCGGCGGCTGGGAGGCGACCGGCCAGCGAGTGGGCCTACGACGAGGAGCGGTACGCGCGGGTGCGCGAGGCCCGCGAGCGCGAGCAGCACGCGATGCTCGACTACCTCGACACCGACCGGTGCCGGATGCGGTACCTGCGCGACCAGCTCGACGACCCCGAGCGCCGCCGCTGCGGCCGCTGCGACAACTGCGGCGGCCTCGAGCCTGCCGCCGACGGTCTCCGAGGCGGCGGTCGAGGAGGCCGAGGCGCGGCTGTCGCGGCCCGGGCGTCGTGGTCGAGCCCCGCAAGATGTGGCCGACCGCGCTGGCCACCTCGGGGTCGACCTCAAGGGCAAGATCGCCGACGGCGCCGAGCGAGGGCCGGGCCGTCGCCCGGCTCACCGACCTCGGCTACGGCCAGGCGCTGCGCGAGCTGTTCCGCGCCGCACTGCCGACGGCCCGGTCCCGGTGCCGCTGGTGCGCGCCGTCGTCGAGGTGCTCGGCGACTGGCGCCCCGCGGTGGACGCCATCGTGTGCGTCGAGTCGGCCACCCGGCCGACCCTGGTCGCCGACCTCGCCGACGGGCTGTCGCGCTACCTCAAGGTGCCCGGTGCGTCGGCCGGTTCGCGATCGTCGACCCGTCGGTCGGCCCGGGCCGGGGCGCGGCCAACTCCGCCCAGCGGGTCGCGGCGGTCGGCCGGCGCTTCGACCTGCAGGCCGACGGTCCCGCCGCCGGGCGCCGGTGCTGCTGGTCGACGACCTGGTGGTCACCGGCTGGACGATGACGCTGGCCGCCCGGGCCATCCGCCGGGCCGGCGCCGCCGAGGTCGCCCCGCTGGCGCTGGCCACCCAGACCTGACCCCGAACGAACGGGACCGACGCCGGAGCACGAGGAGGCCGAGCCGATGACCCCAGCACCACCACCACCGCCACCGCTGCTGACCTCCTCCGAGGGCGTGACCTCGACGCCCACGCCCATCGGCTGCTCGACGTCGCCGCGGGTGCACGACACCCCGGCGGCGGCTACGCCTGGCTGCGCGACGACGGCACGTTCGACCCGGTGCGGGCGCGGGAGCTCTGGGTCACCTGCCGGATGACGCACGTCCACGCGCTCGGGGTGCTGCTGGGTCACCCCGGGTCCGACGGCGCTCACCGACCACGGCGTGACCGCCCTCGCGAGGTGTTCCACGACGAGGCCCACGGTGGGTGGCACGCGCGGGTCGACCCGGCGGCCGGTCCCCGGCGCCAAGACCGCCTACGAGCACGCTTCGTCGTCGCTGGCGGCGTCGTCGGCCGTCGCCGCCGACCGGCCCGGGGCCGCCGAGCCTCCTCGAGGAGGCGCTCGCGGTGCTGCTGGAGCGCTTCGTGACCCCGGCCGGGCCCGGCGGCGGGCCTGGTGGCCGAGGAGTGGGACCGGGTTGGAGGTCCTCGAGGACTACCGCGGCCTGAACGCCACCATGCACACGGTCGAGGCGCTGCTCGCCGCCGCCGACGTGCTGGGCGACCACGTCCCCGCGCCGTCGCGGCCGGGATCGTGGACCACGTCCTGGGCCGGCTCGCCCCGACCCACGACTGGTGCTGCCCGAGCACTTCGACCCGCGGGGAGGCCGCTGCTCGACTACCACCGCGACCGGCCGGCCGACCCGTTCCGGCCCTACGGCGCCACCATCGGCCACGGTTTCGAGTGGGCCCGGCCGTGGCCTGCGACTGCGACGCCGCGGAACGGGGCCGCCGCCCCGCGGTGGTGGGTCGAGCACGCGGTCGCCCTCGCCGACGCCGCGGCCGCCCGACGGGTGGGCGCCCGACGGCGCACGACGGGTTCGTCTACACCGTCGGCTGGGACGCGCACCCGGTCGTCCGGGAGCGGATGCACTGGGTGGCGGCCGAGGCGGTGGCGGCCGCCGCGGCGCTGCACCCGGCCACCGGCGACCCTCGGCACGCCGCCCGCTACCGCGCCTGGTGGGCGCACGCCGGCGCGTGGTTCGTCGATCCCGTCCGCGGGTCCTGGGTCCACGAGCGGCGCCCGACGGCGGCGCGAGCAGCGTGACCTGGTCGGGCCGGCCGGACGTCTACCACGCGCTGCAGGCCGCGCTGCTGCCCCGGCTGCCGCTTCGCCGTCGCTGGCGACGGCGCTGCGCGACGGCCTGCTCCCGGCCGGACCCACCCGCGCCCTAGGGTCGGGCCCATGCGCCACGGAATCACGATCCTGCCCGAGCTGCCCTGGGCGGAGGCCCCCCGCGGTGGCGTGCGGCCGAGGAGATGGGCTTCGACCACGCCTGGACCTACGACCACGTGGTGTGGGGGGGCCTGCCGAGTCCGACTGGTACGCCGCCGTGCCGACCCTGACCGCCGCGGCGACCGTCACCACGGCGGTCGGCCTGGGCACCCTCGTCGCGTCCCCCAATTTCCGCCACCCGGTGCCTCCACCGCGAGGTCCAGGCCCTCGACGACATCTCGGGGGGGCGCTTCCTGCTCGGGGTCGGCACCGGCGGCGACCTCGACTCGCGGGTCCTCGGCGCTGAGGACCTGGCCGTCCGCGACCGGGTCGACCGCTTCCAGGAGTTCACCGACCTCCTGGTGCGGCGGCGCACCGAGGACCACGTCGACGCCGACGGCCGCTGGTTCTCCGCCCGTGGGGCGCGCACGCTCCCCCGGCTGCGCGACGTCCCGCTCCTGGTGGCCGCCAACGGGCCGCGTTCGCTGCGGTACGCCGCCCGCACCACGACGGCTGGGTGACCACCGGGCCGCGGGCCGAGGCGCTCGAGGACTGGTGGCCGGGCTGGCGGCGGCGCGGGACACCTTCGAGACGGCGCTGGACGCCGCGGCCGGGACCCGCCGCGGTGACCCGCTACCTGCTGCTCGACGCCTCCCCCAGTTCGCCCTGGAGAGCGTCGACGTCTTCGACGACATGGTGGGCCGGGCCGCCGACCTCGGCTTCACCGACGTGGTGACCCACTGGCCGCGCGCCTAGGGCCCGTACGCCGGCGACGAGGCGGTCCTGGAGGCGGTCGCCGGCCGGTTCTGAGACCCGCGTCACATGCCGTCCCGGTCCCTGGATCTCGACGCGGCGGGGAGGGCAGGTCGGGTTATGGTCGTGCCCGATTCAAGGACCGGAGACCAGATGCCCCAAGGCGTGACCGCGCGTGCTGCCGCAGACCTGCTCGACCTGATCCTCGACCAGACCTTCCCCCCGGGCGCGTCCCTGCCGTCCGAGACCAAGCTCGCCGAGCGTCTCGGCGTCAGCCGCCTGACCGTCCGCGAGGCGATCAAGTCGCTCGCCGGTACCCGGGTGATCGTGGTGCGGCAGGGTCGTTCCAGCATGGTGAACGAGGTCGAGGAGTGGTCGCCGTTGGAGCCGCGGCTGTTTCGCCGCCCGGGTGGCCCGGGGCAGCGACTCCCTGCCCGCGCAGATCCTGGAGGTGCGGCGCATCGTCGAGGTGGAGGCGCTGCCGCTGGCCGTCGAGCGGTGCACCGACACGCAGCGTGAGGTCCTCGCGGACGCGCTGCGGTGGATGCGGGAGGCCCACGCCGCCGACGACCGGACCACCTTCGCGGAGAACGCGCTGCGCTTCCGGTCCGGGTTGATCGCGGCCGCCGGGAACGTCTACCTCGAGGCGCTGCTCGCCCCGCTCAGCGACATCGTGATGCCCGCGGCGTACGAGGCCTACGCGGACCCCGGGCTGCGGCAGTGGGTGCTCGACGTGCAGGGCGAGCTGCTCGCGGCCGTCGCGACGCAGGACGTGCCCCGGGCGCGTGCCGCGCTGGCGGGCCACTTCGAGAAGAGCGGGCCGGCCCGATATGGCTGAGGACCCGTCAGATCACGGCGCGACCAGCAGCACCAGCGCGACCACGCCGAGCACCGAGCGCGAGCAGCAGCGGCAGCACGACCAGCAGCAGCGCGGAAAGCGACGTAGCCACGGTCGGCGCCGGGACCGGCGCGCCGGCCGGCCGGTCCGCCAGGCGCTCTCGAGCAGCCGGATGTTCTTGCGGTTGGCCCGGTGGGCGACGTCGGCGGCGTCCCCCACCACGCGGGACCACCCCGAGCAGGGCGTCCACCAGGAGGTTGCCGCCCATCCGGGCGAGGGTCGGCACCGGGACCCGGGCAGCGCACGGCGTCGTAGAGCACGACCCCGGAGATCGCCGAGCCGGCGAGGTCGCCGACCCCGGGGACGAGGCCGATCACGGCGTCCAGGCCGATGCCAAGCTGGGTGCCGGGCACCCGGACCGCGTCGTCCATGATCCGGGCGAGGACCCGGCTGCGGCGGGGGACGGGGGTGCCGGTCGGCTCGTCCAGGCCCCGATCCTCCCGGACGGCTGCGCAGGCACCGGTCGGCTCCTAGGGTGGGCCTCGGCGCAGCCACCCGTCAGCGAGGAACCCCATGCGCTGCGTCCCCAGCACCGTCCGGGCCCCTGCCGCCGTCGCCGTCGCGGCGGTGACGGGGCGGCCCTCGCCGGCTGCACCGGCGGGGCGGGGGACGCCGGGGCGGACGACCGAGCCCCGTCGGCGACGCCGTCGAGTCCGGCGGAGCCCCGCCGCCGCGGGCCGCCCGCGGTGAGGCGGCCGCCCAGCCTGCAGGACGCCGTCGACGCCACGGTCGCGGCGCGGGTCTTCACCATCGACGGCGACCTCGACCTCGAGATCGCCGGGCAGCGGCTCGAGCTGCCGCCGAGGGAGCGTCGACTACGACGCCGACGGTCGCGGACCTGCGGCTGGCGATCGGCCAGGGCGGCCAGACCAGCGAGGCCGAGGTCAGGCCGACGGTGAGACGCTGTGGGTGCGCGCCGAGGGCCAGGGTCCCGCCTTCCCCGGCGGCGCCACCTGGCTGCAGGGCGAGGCCACCGGGCTGGCCGAGTCGACCACCTTCACCCCGGGCGGCCTCGTCGGCAGCGTCCTCGTGCTGCGCGGCGCCTCCGAGGTCGAGGAGGTCGGGACCGAGGAGGTGGACGGCGTCGAGGTCACCCGCTACGCACCACCTTCACCTACGACGACGCCGGCCGCCGTCGACGGCCAGGAGGCCCAGGTCCTGGGCAGCGCCTTCTCCCTGACCGGCGCGGCGTCCTCGTCGACCTCGAGGTCGAGGTCGCGGTCGGCGACGACGGCGTGCTGCGGGAGATCGACCTCGAGATCGCCGAGTCCGACGACGCGGCCGCGCGGGCGGCTACGAGATCAGCCTGAGCGACGTCGCCGGCGAGGTCACGCCGCCCGCGCCGCCGGCCCCCGCCGACGTGGCCACGGGTCCCGAGGCCGAGGCGCTGCTCGACCAGGTCATCGTCTGACACCCGCGGTCGCCGGGCCGGCGGCCCCCCGCGGCCTAGCGCCGGGGCTGGTGCGGTCGGACGAGGAGGGTGGGCCTGTGGGTTTCGTCCCGCTGACCGGGCCGGCCGAGCTTCGCCGAGGCCGACCCGCCGCGCGAAGCCGCCCCGGCGAGCGCCGTCGGTGGCGTTCACCGCGGCGCCGACGGGGGGCCGACGGGTCGAGCTGCCGGTGCGCGCCGCCCTGCCGGTGCTCACCAAGGCCCACGCCCGCGACGACGTGCACCCCAGCGTCGGTCTGCTGGCCGGCGCGGCGCTGCTGGCGCTGCGCCTCGTGGCGGCCGGTCGGCTCGCGCCGGACGCGGTCGGCGACGGCTGGCGGATCGCCCCGCTGCCGGCCGAGGACGACGACCGGGTCGCGCAGCTGGCCCTGGCCCGCTCCCACGACGGTCTCGCGCCCGACCAGGCCGAGGCCGTCGTGCGCCGGGTGCTGGACGCCGTGGCCGACACGATGCCGCGCACCGCCTCCCGCCCGCCCCGGGCCCGCGCCGGCCGAGCGCGTCGCGCCCGGTGACTTCGCGGAGCGGCTGGCTGCCCGGCTCGACCGGCTGCGCGCACCCGCCCCGACGGGGCAGGTCGACCGGACGCTGCCGGCGCGGCGGGCCGAGGACGACGACCGGCCGCAGCTGGTCCGCCTCGCGCTCCGGGTCGAGGCCGACGAGGAGGACCTGTCGGCCGGCTCGGTGCGGCTCGTGCTCCAGGTCCACGACGAGCTGGACCCGCTGCACCTCTGCGACGCCGTGGACCTCTGGGCGGACCCCGACGCGACCGACGGGGCGGGTCACGGGTTCGGCGTCCGGGCCCGCACCCACGCCGCCATCGCGCTGCGCGCGGCGGCCGAGGCGTGGCCGGTGCTCGACCGGATGCTCGACGGGCCCACGCCTGCGGAGCTGACCCTCAGCGGCGAGGACCTCGCGAGCCTGCTGGAGGACGGGGTCGCCGCGCTCGGCGCCCGGGGCGTCGACGTGCTGTGGCCCCGCAGCCTCGGCCGGGACCTGACCGCGACCAGCGTGCTCGACCGGGTCGACCCCCGCCACCCGCAGGACCGGGGTCCGGCGACCGGGCCGGGGCCGCACGAGGAGCCGCTCCAGGACCCGCTGCTCGGTCCCGACTCGGTCTTCGCCTTCCGCTGGCAGCTCGCGCTGCACGGCGAGGACCTGACCGCGGCCGAGATGGACGCGCTGGCCGACGCCGCCTCACCGCTGCTGAGGCTGCGCGGTGGCTGGACGGTCGTCGACCCCGCCACCGCGCGCAAGGCCCGCAAGCGGCTGCAGCGCACCGTCGCCCCCACCCGTGCGATCGCCGCCGCGCTGACCGGCACCGTGCCGGTCGAGCCGGGCACCGGCCTGCCCCCCGACACCCCGGTCGTGGTCGGCGCGTCGCTGCTGAAGGTGCGCGAGCAGCTGGTCGGCGCGGCCACGACGGAGCCGGTGCCCCCGCCGCCGGGGCTCGCGGGCGGAGCTGCGGGACTACCAGCGGCACGGCCTGACCTGGCTGGCCACGCTGACCGGCCTCGGCCTCGGCGGCTGCCTGGCCGACGACATGGGACTGGGCAAGACCGTCACCCTCGTCGCGCTGCACCTGCACCGGCACCGACCCGCGGCGCCGCCGGGCCCGACCCTGGTCGTCTGCCCGGCCAGCCTGCTCGGCAACTGGGAGGCCGAGATCCGCCGCTTCGCCCCCGGGGTCGCGGGTCCGGCGCTTCCACGGCGGCGGACGCGCGACCTCGACGCGACCGGTGCCCCGGGCGGCGCCGACACCGGCTTCGTGCTGACCACCTACGGCACCATGCGCCGCGACGCCGACCGCGCTGGGCGCGATCGCCTGGGACCTGGTGGTCGCCGACGAGGCCCAGCACGTCAAGAACGCCCGCTCCTCGACGGCCCGGGCGCTGCGCACCATCCCGCCGCCGCCCGGGTCGCCCTGACCGGGACCCCGGTCGAGAACGACCTCACCGAGCTGTGGGCGATCCTCGACTGGACCACCCCGGGCCTGCTCGGCAGCCGCGACGCCTTCCGCAAGGTGTGGGCGGCCCCGATCGAGTCGCGGCCTCGAGCCGACCAAGGCCCGCCAGTTCGCCGACCTGATCGGGCCGTTCCTGCTGCGGCGGCGCAAGTCCGACCCCGGCATCGCCCCCGAGCTGCCGGCCAAGACCGAGACCGACCACCTGCTGCGCCTGACCCGCGAGCAGGTCGTGCTCTACGAGGCGTTCTGCCGCGACACGCTGGCCGCGCATCGAGCGCGCCGACGAGGACGCCCGCCGCGGCCTGGTGCTGGCGCTGCTGACCGGGCTGCAAGCAGATCTGCAACCACCCGGCGCAGTTCCTGCAAGCAGTCCGGCGGCCGGCTGCGCGGCCGCTCGGGAAGCTGGAGCTGCTCGACGAGCTGCTCGGCACGGTCGTCGCCGAGGGCGGCGCGGTGCTGGTCTTCACCCAGTACGTCGCGATGGCCCGCCTGTCGAGCGGCACCTCGACCGCCGTCGGCGTGCCGCACCAGCTCCTCCACGGCGGCACCCCGGTCCCGCAGCGCGAGGCGCATGGTCGACGCGTTCCAGGCCGGGGAGGTCGCCGGTGTTCCTGCTCTCGCTCAAGGCCGGCGGCACCGGCCTCAACCTGACCCGCGCCGACCACGTCGTCCACTTCGACCGGTGGTGGAACCCGGCCGTCGAGGACCAGGCGACCGACCGCGCCTACCGCATCGGGCAGACCGGCCCGTCCAGGTGCACCGCCTGGTCGCCGAGGGCACCATCGAGGAGCGGATCGGCGAGCTGCTGGCCGCGCAAGCGGGCGCTGGCCGACGCGGTGCTCGGCGCGCGGCGAGGCGGCGCTGACCGAGCTCAGCGACGCCGAGCTGCGCGACCTCGTCCGCCTGCGGCAGCCCGACGGGACCTGACGGGCCGGACGGGCCGGACGGGCCGTGAGCGCCGTGGTCCACCCGCGGGTCCCGGCCCGGCGCGGTCGCGCGTGGGCGGGGCGGTGGTGGGCGAAGGCGTGGCTGCGGGCGGTGGAGGAGGTGGCCTACGACGAGGGCGACCTGCGCCGCGGCCGCTCCCTGGCCCGGAGCGGCGCCGTGGGGGCGGTCCGGGTCGACGCCGGCAGCCTGCGCTCGGCGGTGACCGAGCAGCGCCGCGGTGCCGAGGAGCTGTGGGGCGTGGAGGTCGCGCTGCCCGTCCTCGACCCCTCCGGGGTCGCGGCGCTCGTGGAGGCGGTGGCCGCGGACCCCGCCCGGGTGGCCGCGCTGCTGGCCGGCGAGCTGCCGCACGACCTGGTCGAGCACGCCGAGGAGGCCGGGGTCGAGCTCGTGCCGTACGGGGCGGAGCTGGCGGCCTCCTGCACCTGCGCGTCCTGGGTCGACCCGTGCCCGCACGCGCTGGCCGTGCTGCTCCAGGCCGGCTGGCTGGTGGAGGACGACCCGCTGGTGCTGCTCCAGCTGCGCGGGCTGCCCCGCGAGGACCTCCTCGCCGCGCTGCACCACCGCCGCGACCCGCAACCCGGGCCAGGGCCCGGCCGCGACGACGCCGAGGAGGTCCTCGAGACCGCGGAGGACGCCGCGCAGCGTGCGGCCCGGATCCTGGACCTGCTCGGGCACGACCACGACCCGGCCGAGCTGGACCGGCTCTGGTGACCCACCCGGCCCGACAGGTGGGGCCTGGTCTGGCACCCTGAGGCCGCCGCACCACCCGCCCGTACCGAGGAGACCCGATGAGCGACGTCCTGCGCGTGGAGCGCGACCGCACCCCGCACGTCGAGACCTGGACGCTGGACCTGCCCGACCAGCGCAACCCGATCTCGGGGCACGACGTGGTCGCGGCGCTCGTCGAGAACCTCGAGCGCGTCGACGCCGACACCGACGTGCGTGCGTGGTCCTCACCGGTGCGGGGTCGGCGTTCTCCGCCGGCGGCAACGTCGCGCGACATGGAGGAGCGCCGCGGCATGTTCGGCGGGACCCCCTGGGAGCTGCGCAACGGCTACCGGCACGGCATCCAGCGGATCCCGCGCGGCGATGCTACCGCTGCGAGGTCCCGTTCGTCGCCGCGGTCAACGGCCCGGCCGTCGGCGCCGGGTGCGACCTGGCCCTGATGTGCGACCTGCGGGTGGCCTCGACGCCGGGCGTGGTTCGCCGAGTCGCTTCGTCCAGCTCGGCATCATCCCCGGCGACGGCGGGCGCGTGGCTGCTGACCCAGGCGGTCGGGCCCGCCCGGGCCGCCGAGATGGCGCTGACCGGCGACCGCGTCGACGCCGCCACCGCGCTGGACTGGGGCCTGGTCTCGCAGGTCGTCGAGCCCGACGAGCTGCTCGACGCCGCGCACGCGCTGGCCGCCCGGGTCGCGAAGAACCCGCCGCACGCGACCCGGATGGCCAAGAAGCTGCTGCAGGGCCTCCCAGCACCAGGGCCAGGCCGCGGTGCTCGAGCTGTCCGCGGCGATGCAGGCCCTCGCGCACCACACCGCCGACCACGCCGAGGCGCTGGCCGCGCTGCGCGAGAAGCGCGCCGGCGACTACCAGGGCGCCTAGCCGTGCGGACCCCGCGCGAGGTGCTCGACCGGGTCGCGCTCTGGAGGATCGACCCCACCTCGCTGGTCCGGCCGGACGAGCAGACGACCGTGCGGCGGATCGAGGTCGTCCGGGGAGCCTGGGGCCTGGTGATGCTGGCCGGCCCCACGCCGCTGCTGCGCGCGATCGCGATCGACGACGACCCCGTGATGATCTGGACCGGGCGGGTGCTGGGGGCCCGCCACCTGACCCAGGCGGTGCTCTCGGGGGCGCGGCCGAGCCCGGAGGGCCTGGCCATGGGGGTCTGGGTGGACGCGGTGCACGCGCTGTGCGCGCTCGGGCTCGCGGCGTCGTCCCGCCGCCGCGCGGCGGCGGGGATCTTCGACGCGGTCGCGGCGACCGGCTGGGCGGTCGCGGGCTACCGCGACCTGGTCAACCCCCGCGCCGCCCTGCCCACCCACACCGGCGCCGCGACGCGCTGGCCCGCCGCTTCCTGCGCGCGCTGCCCGGCGGCGCGCCCCTGGCCGACCGGGTGGAGCAGGACCGCGACCGGCTCCCGACCGCCGAGCGGGGCGGCACGGACGACGCCCGGGGCGAGGCGTCGTAGCCGCGCAACGGCGCCCGTACGGCAGGCCCCGCCGCCGGCGTAGTCGGAAGGAAGGAAGTCGGCGCGGCCGTGGCCGGTGACCTGGATCCACAGGTCAGCGCGGTGCGAGCGCGGGACGAGGTACTGCGTTCCGCCCGCTACGACTGCCGGGCCGCTGTCCGACCCCGGCTGCCGTCAGCCCGGGCCGGCGGCATCCCCAGCGCCGCCCCGGCCATCGCGCGAGCAGCGCGGCCATCTCGGCTCGGGCAGCAGCGCGCTGTGGGGGGTGGAGTTGATCAGGCCGAAGACCGCGTGGGCCGGGCCCGGGCGGTCCCGGGCCGAGGCCGGGGTCGAGCCGGCACTGGGCGGCCCACAGGTCGACGTACGCGCGCTGCAGCGCCCGCACCCCTCGCGGGCGCCGCGCGGGCAGCGACTCCCAGTCGCGGTCCTGCACCACGATCAGGGCCGGGTGGCGCAGGGCGAAGTCGACGTGGCAGGCCACCAGCGCCTGCAGCGCCGCCACCGGGTCGGCCGCCGCGGCGACCCGCTCGCGGCCGCCGTCGAGCAGCCGGTCGCTGATCGAGACCAGCATCTCGGCCAGCACGGCGTCCTTGGACGGCGAAGTGCTTGTACAGCGCCGGGCCGGAGATCCCGCAGGCCGCGCCGATGTCGCTACCGAGACCCCGTGGAAGCCCGCGCGCCGGCGAAGAGGTCGGCCGCGGTGCCGAGGATCTGGTCACGGCGGCCGGGGAGGCCGCGGCTGGTGGTCACCGGCCCACAGGCTAGGGGCCGCACCAGGCGGCCGCACGCCGGACCGCCCGCCGACGCTCCCCCGGACGCATCCGGGGGACGGCAATCCGGACGCCGGCGGCGCCTACGGTGGAACGTCGGTGCCGCGCCCGTCGCCGCGCGCGGCACGAGTGCTGACACTCCCGGACCGCTCTCGACCGGAAGGACCCCGCTCATGCGTTCCTACCTCAGGGAGCACACCAACCCGCCCGTCTTCCTCGGGTCGGCCGCCGTGGTGCTCGCCTTCCTGCGTCTGGGGCGTCGTCTCGCCGCCGAGCGTGGCCTCGGTGAGCGACTCGTGCTGGCCTTCATCACCGCAACTTCGAGTGGCTCTACATCTTCGGCGCCAGCGGCTTCGTGGTCTTCGTGGTCTACCTGATGCTCAGCCGGTACGGCTCGATCAGGCTCGGACCCAACGACTCGGTGCCGGAGTACAGCAACCTCTCGTGGTTCGCGATGCTGTTCACCGCGGGGATGGGCATCGGCCTGGTCTACTACGCGGTCAGCGAGCCGGTCTACCACTTCCTGAACCCGCCCACCGGTGAGCGCGGGCACGGCCGAGGCCGCGGCCAACGCGATGAACTACACCTTCTTCCACTGGGGTCTGCACCCCTGGGCGATCTACATCGTGCTCGGGTCTCGCTGGGCTACTTCTCCTTCCGCCGCGGCCTGCCGCTGCGCCCGGCCTCGGCGTTCTACTCCCTGCTCGGGGACCGGATCTACGGCTGGCCCGGGCGCGCTCGTCGACATCCTCGCCGTCTTCGGCACGCTCTTCGGGCTCGCGACCTCGCTCGGGCATCGGCGGCCAGCAGGTCGGCGCCGGCCTCGACGAGCTCTTCGGGATCCCGAACACCACCCCGCTCCAGGTCGCTGATCATCGCCGCGATCACCTCGGTCGCCGTCGTCTCGGTGATGCTCGGCGTCGACAAGGGGATCCGGAACCTGTCGCTGGCCAACCTGTGGCTGGCCTTCGCGCTGCTGCTCTTCGTCTTCGTCTTCGGGCCCACCCGCGACCTCATCAACACCCTGGCCGCCAACGTGGGCACCTACGTGCAGACCCTGCCGAGCCTCGGGCTGGAGACCTTCCCCAACGGCGGCGAGCAGGCCCAGGGCTGGCAGAACGGCTGGACCCTCTTCTACTGGGGCTGGTGGATCTCCTGGGCGCCCTTCGTCGGCATGTTCCTGGCCCGGATCTCCTACGGGCGCACGATCCGGTCCTTCGTCGCCGGCGCGCTGTTCGCCCCGGTGGGCGCCTCGATGGTGTGGCTGACCGTCTTCGGCGACTCGGCGCTGCAGATCCTGCTCGACGACCCCGACAACGCGCTGAACAGGCCGGCGACCGCGACCCCGCAGCCTGTTCCTGCTCTTCGACCAGCTGCCCGTCGCCGGAGGTCCTCGCCACCCTGGCCTCGGTGCTGGTGGTCCTCGTGGTGGTGCTGTTCTTCGCCACGTCCTCGGACTCCGGGTCGCTGGTGGTCGACATCCTCACCAACGGCGGGGACCCGAACCCGGTGTGGCAGCAGCGGCTGTTCTGGGCGGTCACCGAGGGGCGCGTGGCGGCCGTGCTGCTGGTCGCCGGGGCGGCGCCGCCGGGGGGCCGATCCGCTGGCCGCGCTCCAGGCCGCCTCCATCGCCGCGGGGCTGCCGTTCTGCGTGGTGCTGGTCTTCATGGCCTTCGGGCTGATGAAGGCGCTGCGCGAGGAGCAGCATCGAGACGGCCCGGCATCGCCGAGCCGTCGCCGATGGTCGGCCTGCGCGAGTACGCCATGCGCACCCGCCCGCCGCGCGACGGGCGACGCCCAGGCCGAGGGCGGGGCCGGGTCGGCGAAGGAGGACCCCGCCGACGCGTGAGCCGGCACTCGACGGCGAGGTTAATGATCGCTAACCTGAGCACGTGACCGACGACCTGCGTACCCAGACCGTGCAGCTCCACGCGCGGCTCGCGACCGTGCGACGCGGGGGCGGTGAGGCGGCCCGCGCCAAGCACGTGGCCCGCGGCAAGCTGCTCGCCCGCGACCGCGTGGACCGGCTGCTCGACCCCGGCAGCCCGTTCCTCGAGCTCAGCCCGCTCGCGGCCACCGGGATGTACGACGACGCGGTCCCCGCCGCGGGCGTGGTCACCGGGATCGGCCGGGTGGCCGGTCGCGAGGTCGTCGTCGTGGCCAACGACGCGACGGTCAAGGGCGGCACCTACTACCCGGTGACGGTCAAGAAGCACCTGCGCGCGCAGGCGGTCGCCGCGGAGAACAACCTGCCGTGCGTCTACCTCGTCGACTCCGGCGGGGCGTTCCTGCCGCTGCAGGACGAGGTCTTCCCCGACCGGGAGCACTTCGGCCGGATCTTCTTCAACCAGGCGCAGCTGTCGTCCCGGGGGATCGCCCAGGTCGCTGCGGTGATGGGCTCCTGCACCGCCGGGGGCGCCTACGTCCCGGCGATGAGCGACGAGACCGTGATCGTCAAGGACCAGGGCACGATCTTCCTCGGGGGGCCGCCGCTGGTGAAGGCGGCCACCGGCGAGGTCGTCACGGCCGAGGAGCTCGGCGGCGGCGAGGTGCACGCCCGGGTCTCCGGGGTGGTCGACCACCTCGCGGACGACGACGCGCACGCCCTGGACCTGGTCCGCTCGATCGTGGCCACCCTCGGCCCCGGCCGGGTGCACCTCGAGCCGCAGCCGGTCGAGGAGCCGCTGGAGGACCCCGCGGGCCTCTACGACGTCGTCCCGGCCGACCCGCGCACGCCGTACGACGTGCGCGAGGTGCTGCGGCGCGTCGTCGACGGCTCGCGGCTGCACGAGTTCAAGCCGCTCTACGGCGAGACCCTGGTCTGCGCGTTCGCCCACGTGCACGGCTACCCGGTCGCGATCCTGGCCAACAACGGCATCCTGTTCAGCGAGTCGGCCCTCAAGGGCGCGCACTTCGTCGAGCTGGCCAACCAGCGCGGCATCCCGCTGCTGTTCGTGCAGAACATCGTCGGCTTCATGGTCGGCCGCGAGTACGAGAACGGCGGCATCGCCAAGGACGGCGCCAAGCTGGTCACCGCGGTCGCCTCCTCGGTGGTGCCCAAGCTGACGGTCGTGATCGGCGGCTCGTACGGCGCCGGCAACTACGGCATGTGCGGGCGCGCCTACGACCCCCGCTTCCTGTGGATGTGGCCGAACGCCCGGATCTCGGTGATGGGCGGCGAGCAGGCCGCCTCCGTCCTGGCCACCGTGCGCCGCGACGGGATCGAGGCCCGCGGCGGCGAGTGGTCGGCCGAGGAGGAGGAGGCGTTCAAGGACCCCGTCCGCGCGCAGTACGAGGAGCAGGGCTCGCCCTACTACTCCACCGCCCGACTCTGGGACGACGGCGTCATCGACCCCGTCGACACCCGCCGCGTGCTCGGGCTCGGCCTCGCGGCCGTGGCCCGCGCCCCGATCCCGGAGACGCCGCACTTCGGCGTCTTCCGGATGTGAGGACCCGATGACCGAGCCCACCCAGCGCTTCACCTCCGTCCTGGTCGCCAACCGCGGCGAGATCGCCCGGCGGGTGATCCGCGGCTGCCGCGACGCCGGGCTGCGCACCGTCGCGGTCTACTCCGACGCCGACGCCCACGCCCCGTTCGTGCGGGAGGCCGACACCGCCTGCCGCCTCGGGCCGACGCCCGCCTCGGAGTCGTACCTCTCGGTCGAGCGGCTCCTGGCCGCAGCCGCCGAGTCGGGCGCGGAGGCGGTGCACCCCGGCTACGGGTTCCTCTCCGAGAACGCCGGCTTCGCCCGCGCCGTCCGCGACGCCGGCCTGGTCTGGATCGGGCCGACGCCCGAGGTCATCGACCTGATGGGCCGCAAGGACCACGCCCGCGAGGTCGCCGAGCGCGCCGGCGTGCCGGTCACCCCCCGCTACCCCGAGGACGACGTCCCGGCGGAGGCGTTCCCCGTGCTGGTGAAGGCCGCCGCCGGCGGTGGCGGCAAGGGGATGCACGTCGTCCGCGACCCCGCGGACCTCACCGAGGCCGTGGCCCGGGCCCGCCGCGAGGCGCGGTCGGCGTTCGGCGACGACACCCTGCTGGTGGAGACCTACGTCGAGCGCGGCCGCCACGTCGAGGTGCAGGTCGTCGGCGACGAGCACGGCCACGTCGTGCACCTCTTCGAGCGGGACTGCTCGGCGCAGCGCCGGCACCAGAAGGTCGTCGAGGAGGCGCCCGCGCCGTACCTCGACGAGGCGGTCCGCCGGCGCCTGCTCGACTCCTCGGTGGCGCTGTGCCAGGAGGTCGGCTACACCGGCGCCGGCACGGTCGAGTTCCTCGTCGACGGCGACGGCCCCGACGCCGGCGCCTACTTCCTGGAGATGAACACCCGCCTCCAGGTCGAGCACCCCGTCACCGAGGAGGTCACCGGGGTCGACCTCGTCGCCTGGCAGCTCCTCGTCGCCCAGGGCCGCCCGCTGCCGCTGGCCCAGGACGAGATCACCTGCACCGGGCACGCCGTGGAGGTCCGGGTCTACGCCGAGGACCCGTACGCCGGGTTCGTCCCCCAGACCGGGCGGGTGCACCGGCTGCTGCGCGCGGACGGCGCCCGCCACGAGTGGGGCGTCGAGCAGGGCGGCACGGTCGGCACGGCGTACGACCCGATGCTCGCGAAGGTGGTCGTCTCCGGCGCGGACCGCCCCACGGCGCTGGCGTCGATGGTCCGGGCGCTGGACGACTCGGCCGTCCTCGGGGTGGTCACCAACACCGGCTTCCTGCGCCGGCTGGTCGCGAGCCCGGCCTTCGGCACCGGCGAGGTGCACACCTCCTGGCTCGACGGTCCCGCCGCCGAGGAGCTGCTGGCCGCGCCGGGCCTGCCCGGCCACGCCGTGCGCCTGGCCGCCCAGGCCTGGGCCGACGAGCACCTCGTCGCCGGGCCCGGGCCCTGGGAGACGCGCGACGGGTGGCGCAGCGCCGGCCCCGCGCGCCCGGTCACCGTCGGCCTGCTGGACCCGACGGGCGAGGTCCACGAGGTGCCGGTCGACCTCGGGCCCCGGGCCCGCGACCTGACCGGTCACGACCCGGTGGTCGTCGACCGGGCCGGCGCCTGGGTCGTGGTCGAGGGCCACCCGTGGCGCTTCGACCGGCCCGACCCGGCCCGCCGCAGCGAGGCGGCGGTCGGCGACGCCGACGTCACCTCGCCGATGCCGGGCACCGTCATCGAGCTCGTCGTCGCCGTCGGCGACCGGGTCGCGACCGGGCAGCGGCTCGGGGCCGTCGAGGCGATGAAGATGGAGCTGGCGCTGACCGCCCCCCACGACGGCGTCGTCGCCGGCGTCGGCGCCGCGGTGGGCGACCAGGTCCCGATGGGGCACGTGGTCGTCCGCGTCGACCCCGACCCGGACGACGCGGACCACCCGGACGACGCGGCCGCCGAGGGGGCGTCGTGAGCCGCCCGCCCGGCCTGCCGATGGCGGTCCCGGTGACGGGCCTGCCGGAGCACGTCACCATCTACGAGGTGGGGCCGCGCGACGGGCTGCAGAACGAGAAGGAGCTGGTCCCGACCCCGGTCAAGGCCGAGTTCGTGCGGCGCCTCCTCGCCGCCGGGCTGCCGGTGGTCGAGGCCACCAGCTTCGTGCACCCGCGCTGGGTGCCGCAGCTGGCCGACGCCGGCGACCTCGTGGCGTCCCTGGTCGCCGACCTCGGTGACGCGGCCCGCGCCCTGCCGGTGCTGGTGCCCAACGAGCGCGGGCTCGACCGCGCGCTCGAGCTGGGGATGCGCCACGTCGCGGTCTTCGGCTCGGCCACGGAGACCTTCGCCCGCAAGAACCTGAACCGGGGCCTCGAGGACCAGCACGCCATGTTCGCCCCGGTCGTGGCCCGCGCGCTCGCGGCGGGGGCGGACGTCCGGGCGTACGTCTCGATGTGCTTCGGCGACCCCTGGGAGGGGCCGGTGCCGGTGGACCAGGTCGTCGAGGCCGGCCGACGGCTGCTCGACCTCGGCGCCACGCAGCTCAGCCTGGGCGACACCATCGGCGTCGGCACCCCCGGTCACGTGGCCGCCCTGGTCGACGCCTTCGACGCCGCCGGGATCGGGCCCGACCGGCTCGCCCTGCACTTCCACGACACCTACGGGCAGGCGCTGTCCAACGTGCAGGCCGGGCTGCGGGCCGGGGTCACCACCTTCGACGCGTCCGCGGGCGGGCTCGGCGGCTGCCCGTACGCCGAGAGCGCCACCGGCAACCTGGCCACCGAGGACCTGGTCTGGCTGCTGGAGGGCCTCGGCGTCCGGCACGGCGTCGACCTGGGGTCCCTCGTCGCGACGTCCGCCTGGATGGCCGGGCACCTCGGACGACCCAGCCCCTCGGCCGTGGTGCGGGCGCTCGGCGGCGGTACGGCACAATCGCCGACGTGAGTCGACCAGCCCCCCGCCGCGTCTTCCTCCACGTCGGGGCGCCCAAGACCGGCACCACCTACCTGCAGGACCGGCTCTCGCAGAACGCCCGGTCGCTGGCCCGCCACGGCGTGCACGTGCCGACCGGGTCCCGCCTGGTCAGCCCCGCCCTGTTCCAGTTCCGCGCCGCGGTCGACCTGCTCGGCCAGGACTGGGGCGGGGCGCCCGGTCACGCCGAGGGCGCCTGGGACGCGCTGGTGCGCACGGTGCGCTCGACCACCGGCACCGTCGTGGTCAGCCACGAGATCCTGGCGCCCGCCCGTGCCGACGCGGTGGCCCGGGCCAAGCGCGACCTGACCGCCGACGGCTCCGAGCTGCACGTGGTCTACACCGTGCGCGACCTCGGCCGGCAGGTCCCCGCCGCGTGGCAGGAGAGCATCAAGCAGGGCCGCACCTGGACCTACGCCAGCTTCGTGAAGAAGTTCCGCCGCAGCTCGGCGTGGTTCGCCCACGCCTTCGACCTGCCCAGCGTGCTCGAGCGCTGGTCCGAGGGCCTGCCTCCGGAGCAGGTCCACCTGGTCACGGTGCCGCCCAGCGGCACGCCCGGGGACCTCCTCTGGACCCGGTTCTGCGGCGTCACCGGGATCGACCCGGCCTGGGCGCCGCGGCCCAGCGACCGCCGCAACGCCTCCATGGGCGCCGCCGAGACCGAGGTCGTGCGCACCCTGAACGAGACCCTCGGTCGCAAGGTGCGCCGCGGGCCCGACTACGACTACCTGATCCGCAACCTGCTCGCCGAGGACAGCCTGGTCAACGGCAGCAGCACCTCGCCCCCGGTACGGATGCCCCCGAGCCTGCTGCCGTGGGCCCAGGAGGAGACCACGCGCTGGCGCGCCTGGGTCGAGGGTGCGGGCATCGACGTCGTCGGGGACCTCGCGGAGCTCGAGCCGCGCCCGGTGAGCGAGAAGGACTGGACCGACCCCGACTCCATGTCGCGCAAGTGGCGCCTGCGGGTGGCGATGCGCGCGCTGACCGCGATGACCGAGGAGGCCGCACGACGCCCGATGCCGGAGCGGTCGGTGGCACGCCGCGTGCGGGCCGAGGCGGTCCGCCGGATCCGCCCCAGGTGACCGTCCCGGCAGCGGACCCCGCGACGCGGGCCTGGTCCTGGGTGGCGCACCTGCGCGACGGGGGCCGGACGCCCTGGGCCGGCTGGGCCGGCGCGCCGGGTGGTCGGGACAGCGCGGATGGTCCGGCTGGTCGGGACGGCTCGGGCGGGACCGGCCCCCGGGTGCTCCCCGGCGCCCAGCAGCTGGAGCTGCTGCGCCGGGTGAACGCGGCCGGCGACCTGCCGCCCGCCGCCCGCGACCGGGTCCTGGCGGCCAGCGCCCTGGACCGCGGCCGCAGCGACCTCCCGCTCCCCGGGGGCCCGCGACGCGCCTTCGGGCCGGCTCCGCTCGACCCGGCCGAGGTGCCGGCCGAGGAGCTGCTGCGGGTCGCGGCGCTGCTGCTGGCCGACGCCCTGCCCGGCGCCCCGCACCCCGCCGCGCCGGTCACCGTGCCGGCCAGGACCGCCCGGCTGCGCCGCGCGGTGCGGGGCGGCACCCGGGTCGTCGGCGACCCGTGGCTGTCCGCGCAGGTGCGCGAGGAGATGCGCCGCCGCGGCCGGCCCCCCGGGGGCAGGCGACCACGGGTGCTCGTCCTGGGCGGTCCGGTGCCCGACCTGCTCGCCCGTACCTGGGCCCACCGGGTGTTCGTCGACGGCGTGCCGGCCTGGGGTGACTGGGTGGCCGGCAAGGCCGGCGGCCCGCTGCCCCGGGGGGCCGACGTGGCCGGCCAGGCGCAGGCCTGGGCGTCGCGGGTCGGGTCGTCGCGGGTCGTCGTGGTCACCGACCCGACCGCGCTCGGCCGGCTCGCCGGGGTGCGCCCCCGGGACCTCGCCCGGGTGCTCGGCCCCGGTGCCGCCGGCGGTCTCGGCGGGGACGCCGTCGAGCTCGCCCGACTGGTCCGCCTCGCCCTCGCCGTCGTCGCCCCGCGCCACGAGCACGGGGTGCTGCTGCGCGAGCGGCTCCGGCCGGCGTTGAGCGCGGTGGCCCGCGAGCCCGGGCAGGCCGGTCTGCTCGGCGGGCCCCTGCCCGTCCTGCCGGCCGAGCACGCGGCATGGGCGGCGCGACGCGCCGTGCGGCAACGCCGCCGCGTGCTCCGCGCTGGCTACGCTGTCGCGGGCGACGTCGACGACCTGCTGCCGGGCCGGCCCGGGGTCGTCCCGGACCAGGACGGTCGTGGCGTGCCGGACCCCGAGCGCGTGCTCGAGGTCGCTGTCTCGCTGCTGGCGCACGGCCTGGTGCCGGGTGCCGGGGCGGATGACCGGACGGACGACCGGGCGGACCACGGAGCGGGACGGGGGGGATCGCGGAGATGACGCGGCGCGTGCTGGTGCACGTCGGCACCCCCAAGACCGGGACGTCCTCCCTGCAGGACGTGCTCTTCCGCAACCGTGAGCGGTTGCTCGAGCAGGGCGTGCTCTACGCCGCGGACCGGTTCGACGCCCACTTCCTGGCGGCCATCGACCTGATGCGGCTGCCCTGGGGCGGGCTCGAGGCCGAGGCGGTCGGCCGCTGGGAGCAGCTGGCCGCCCAGCTGCGCGCCCACCCCGGCACCGCGATCATCAGCCACGAGGTCCTGGCCCGGGCCACCGCGACCCAGGCCGCCGCGGCGCTGGCCTCCCTCGACGAGCCCGGGGCCGAGCCGGCGGAGGTGCACCTGCTGCTGTCGGCGCGCGACCTCGTCCGGCAGGTCCCGGCGGAGTGGCAGGAGAACGTCAAGCACCGCAGCGCGGTGACCTACGAGCGCTTCCTGGGCCAGCTGCGCGAGCCCGACCGTGCCTCACGGATCGGCAGCTGGTTCTGGGCGGTCCAGGAGATCCCCGACATCCTGGAGCGGTGGGGCGCCTCGCTGCCGCCCGAGCGGGTCCACCTGATCACCGTGCCGCCGCCCGGGGGGGACCCCGACGAGCTGTGGCAGCGGTTCTCGCACGCGTTCGGGCTGGACGACCTGGACCTGGAGCGGGAGACCGCGCGCAGCAACCCCTCGCTGGGCGTGCCGGAGACCGCGCTGCTGCGCCGGATCAACGCGCGCACCAACAAGCTGGTGCCCCCGGTGCACTACCGGCCGCTGGTCCGCGAGCTGGTCGCGCACCAGACGCTGTCGGCGAGGCGCGACTCGCCCCGGCTGGGGGTCCCGCCCGACCTGCACGACTGGCTGCACGACCTGCAGGTGCGGTGGGTGGCCGAGATCCGGGACCGCGGGTACGACGTGGTCGGCGACCTCGACGACCTGCTGTCGCGGCCGTCCGGCTCCGCCGAGGACTTCGCCGACCCGGACCGGCCCGACGAGGCCGACGTCGCGGACGCCGCGCTGGCCACCATCGGGGCGATGCTGCAGGAGCAGGTGCGCGAGCGGGAGGACCGTGCGGCCGAGTCCGCGCGGGCACGGGAGGTGGAGGACGACCTGCACCGGCAGCTCCACGACGTCCGGGCCGCGCTCGAGCGGTCGTACCTCCGGCCCTCCTACCTGCGGCGGGAGCGGATCGTGCGCGGTCTCGAGCGGTCCCGGGTCGGTCGGGTCTCGATGCGGGTCTACCGCGCGGCGCGCGGCAGGAGCTCACGCTCGGCGTAGCGCCCGATCTTCCAGGTGGCGTAGCCGTCGGCGCCCGCGCCCACGACGCCGCCGACGACGGGGACCCGGCGGCTCACCGTCACTGCCAGGCGCTTGCCGGTGATCCTGCTGATGATCGAGTTGGCGACCTCGCGGGACACCGTGGCGTCGAGCGCCTCGTCGTGCACCGGGGCGGTGGCCAGCGCCATCGGCGGTGCCGGCAGCTTCTTGGACCGCAGCAGCTCCTCGACGGTGTCCTCACCGAGGACGGTGACCAGGATCGCGTTGCGCACCTTGGGGTCGTCGAGGTCGTAGCCGCGCAGGTGCGCGATGCCGGCGACCATCCGGCACTGCACCAGCGCCAGGCCGGTGACGTTGGTGGGGATGGTCAGCGGCGCGGTCACCAGCCCGCCGATGTTCGTCACGAAGCCCTGGGCGCCGGCGAACCGGACGTGGTTCTCCACCAGCTCCCGCACCGCCTTGTCGCGGTCCCCGTCCTGCTCGGCGAGCTGCTTGTCCGCCGCCTGGGCAGCGGGCGGGAGCGGGCCGACGCCGTTGATCGCGCGGGCGAGCGCCTCGCGGACGAAGGAGGTCGTCAGCCCCGGCGCGAGCCCGGTGACGCGCGAGCCGATCTGCTTGCCGATCTGGTTCTTGATGATGCCCATGCCCTCGATCCTAGGGAGCCCCTGGACCACCCGGTCGGCCACCGCCGGGGTCCCGGCGAGCCGCTACGGTCGCCCCGTGCCCGTCGAGCCCCCCGCCACCGGATGGATCTTCGGGGACCCCTCGACGCACGACGACGGCGACGACCTGGTCGCGATCGGGGCCGACCTCGAGCCGGGCACGCTGCTCGAGGCGTACCGCCGTGGCATCTTCCCGATGCCCGCGGGCGACCCCGGCGACCCGATGTACTGGTTCAGCCCGCTGCGTCGGGGCGTGCTGCGCCTCGACGACCTGCGGGTCTCCCGGTCGCTGCGCCGCTCCTGCCAGGACCTCGAGGTGCGCGTCGACACCGTCTTCACCGAGGTCGTCGCGGCGTGCGCCGACCCGCGCCGCCCGCACGGCTGGATCACCGACCAGGTCGCGGAGGCCTACCAGCGCCTGCACGCGCTCGGCTGGGCCCACTCCGTCGAGACCTGGCGCGGCGACGAGCTCGTCGGCGGGCTGTACGGGCTGGCGATCGGCGGGCTGTTCGCCGGCGAGTCGATGTTCCACCGGGCCCGCGACGCCTCCAAGGTGGCGCTCGTCGGGCTGGTCGACCTGCTCCGCGAGGGCGCGGCCCCGGGGCCGAGACTGGTGGACGTGCAGTGGGCGACGCCGCACCTGCGGTCCCTGGGGATCAGCGAGATCGACCGGAGCGACTACCTCGCCGCGCTGCCGGACCTCTTCGCGACCCCGCTCCCGCCCGCCCTCGACCTGCGGCGCGGTCCGGGCTGAGGCTCAGACCACGCGCGGCGGCTGCCCGTCCTCGCTGACCATCGGACGACCGGCGGCCTCCCAGTCCAGCATCCCGCCGTCGAGGTTCACCACGTCGTGACCCTGCTGGGCCAGGTAGGCGACGGCCTGGGCCGAGCGGCCGCCGGCCTTGCAGGTCACCAGCACCTGGCCCTCGGGGACCTCGCCGGCCCGCTCGACGAGCTGGCTCAACGGCAGGTGCCGCGCCCCCTCGATGTGCCCGGCGTCCCACTCGTGCTGCTCGCGCACGTCGACGACGGGCAGCTGCTCGGGCAGGGGGTCCGGGACGGCGTCCAGGCTGACGGTGGGTACCTCGCTCATGCCCCGAGCCTGCCACGCCGGGCTCAGGGCTGGTCCTCGACGTCGTCACCGGTGACGTCGTGCGCGGCCGGGTCCAGCAGCGCCGCCCCGCCCAGCGGGTCCCCGGTCCAGGTGAGGAGCTCCCACCCGCCGTCGGGCGAGCCCTCCACGACGGCCGCGGCGGTGTTGGAGACGTGCAGCTCCGCCGCGTGCTCGGGGGACATCGCGGTCCGCAGCGCGACCCACACCCGGATCGCGGCCCCGTGGCTGACCACGACCACGGTGTCCGCCGGGCGGTGGTCGTCCGCGACGGCGGCGACGGCCGCGTCGAACCGGCGCAGGAACGCGGTGCCGCTCTCGCCCCCCGGCAGCCGGTGCTCGAGGTCGCGCTGCACCCACGCGCGCATCAGGTCGACGTAGGCGAGCACGGCCTCGTCGTCGGTGCGCATCTCGAGGTCGCCCGCCGAGACCTCCTGCAGCCCGGTCCGCACCACCACCGGCAGGCCGCGGGTCCGCGCGAGCGGGGCCGCGGTCTGCTGGGTGCGCACCAGGGGGGAGGCGTAGACCGCGGCGACGTCCTCGTCGGCCAGCGCGCGGGGGACGGCCGCGGCCTGGCGGCGTCCGAGCGCGGTCAGGTCCGCGCCGGGCTCGGCGGTGTCCAGCGCCCCGGCCACGTTGCCGGAGGTCTGGCCGTGCCGGACCAGGATCAGCCGCACGAGCGCACGGCCGGCGTCACGACGTCACCCACTGCTCGCCGGCCAGGACCTGCGCGGCCGGCCCGGCGCTGTCGTCGCCGAGCAGCGTCGCGGCCACGAAGTCGGCCGCCGCCCGCTCGAAGGTGGCCCCGTGCTTCAGCATCGCGTGCTTGCCGCCGGTGACGGTGACGAACCCGACGTCGGTGGTCCGCATCAGCCGCCGGGCCACGGCCTCGGACTTCGCCGGGCTCGCGATCCGGTCCTGGTCGCCGTGCACGAACAGCACCCGGCGCCCGCGCAGGTCGGGCGCGTCGTCGGGGAAGACGTACGGGTTGAGCGCGACCACGGAGCGGACGGCCGGGCGTGCCCCGGCCAGCAGCGCCGCGCGCCCGCCGAGCGAGTGCCCGACCAGGGCGACGGGGAGGTCGGGGAGGTCGGCGCGCAGCTGGTCGAGCGCCCAGTCGACGTCCTGGACGGGCGTGCGGCTCGTGTCCCAGCCGCGCACGGAGTTCAGCAGCCGGAACACCGCCAGCCGTCCGGAGCCCGCGCGCTGCACCCGGCGGGCGACGGGCAGCATCCGCAGCACCGACAGCTGGGTGGGGCTGACCGCGGCGGAGTCGCGGCGCGACCCCCCGCCGTGCAGGACGAGGACGGCGCCCTCGGGCTCGCGGGGGCGGGAGACGGTGACGAGCTGGGGGGTTCCGGGCACCCCCCGATCCTCCCCGAGCCACCCCACCACGGAGGGGTGAGGCGGGGGAGGGGGCGCCTGGCGCTGCCGGACCCCGCAGCCGGACAGGCGCAAGTCCCGACGTCCGTCGCTGACACGTCCCTGACCTGGGACGACGTGCAGCGCCGAAGGTGGCGGAGGACTTCCGCCTGTCCGGCTACGTCCGACCCCCAGGTCAGCAGCGGGGCACGGCCCCGTCGGACCCGGTCGCTCCAGGCCCGACCGGTCATTTCAGGAACTTGCTGGTCCGCCGGTCCGCCAGCGGCTTCCCGCCGGTCTGGCAGGTCGGGCAGTACTGCAGGCTCGAGTCGGCGAACGACACCTCCCGCACCGTGTCGCCGCACACCGGGCAGACCTCGCCCGTGCGCCCGTGCACGGCCATGTGGGTCTTCTTCTCGCCCTTGAGCTCGCTCGCAGCCAGGCCCCGGTTGCGCGCGACGGCGTCGCCGAGCACGCCGCGGATCGCGGCGTACAGCGTCTGCACCTCCTCCTCGTCGAGGCTGCTGGCGGCCTTGTACGGCGACATCCGCGCGGCGTGGAGGAGCTCGTCGGAGTAGGCGTTGCCGATCCCGGCGATGGTGCCCTGGTGGCGCAGCACGCCCTTGACCTGCTTGCGGCCCTCCCGCTCGAGGATGACCTTGAAGGCGTCGAGGGTGAAGTCGTCGGTGAGCGGGTCCGGCCCCAGGCTGGCGATGCCGGGCACGTCACGCGGGTCGCGGACGACGTAGGCGGCCAACGACTTGCGGGTGCCGGCCTCGGTCACGTCGAGCCCGGCCTCGGGGTCGAGCACGACCCGCAGCGCGAGGGGCGACTTGTTGCTCGCGCTGGGCGGCTTCTCGGGGACCTCGTCGCGCCAGCGCACCCACCCGGCCCGGGCCAGGTGCAGCACCAGGTGGGTGCCCGAGGCCTCGATGTCGAGGAACTTGCCGTGCCGGGTGACGTCGTCGACCAGCGTGCCCTCGAGCGCGGTCAACGGCGGGTCGTAGGTCTTCAGCGCGCTGAACGCGGCCAGGTGGATCTTCGTGATCGCCCGGCCGTCGAGGCGCTGGCGCAGGTCGAGGGCCAGCGCCTCGACCTCGGGGAGCTCCGGCATGGCGTCATCCTAGGGACGCGGGCCACCGCCGGGGAGGCCCCGAGGCCGGTCGGCGGCGGGTGCTGTTGTCGACTTTTCCTTCCCTGCGGCCCCGGGCGCGGGCAGGATGGAGGGGTGCCGCTCCCGCACCCCCTGCCCGAGACGGGCGCGATCTTCCTCGACGCGCGCGGGGCCGAGCGCGCCATGCGGGTGTCGTGGCACTCCGAGCGGGACCTCGTGGTGCTGTCGCTGTGGCGCGACAACGTCTGCACCGGGTCGTTCCGGCTCGGCCTCCCCGAGGCCGCGCAGCTGATGCAGGTGCTGCAGTCGGGGCTCGACCAGGCCTACGCCGACGGCCACCCGGCCGCGGCCCGGGCCGTCCCGGTCACCGGCCGCCACGCGCGCCACGCCCGGCCCACCGCCATCTAGGGATCGCGCTAGACACGCGGATACCGTCCTGAGATGGACCCGATCCGCAACCCGTACGCGCCGGGCGCGGGGCAGCGCCCGCCCGAGCTGGCCGGCCGCGACCGGGAGCGGGGCCAGTTCGAGGTCACCCTGGAGCGGGTCGGGGCGGGCCGCCCGGAGCGGTCGATGGTGCTCTCCGGGCTGCGCGGGGTCGGCAAGACCGTGCTGCTCAACGCGCTGCGCGGCGAGGCGGTGCGCCGGGCGTGGGGGACCGGCAAGATCGAGGCGCGTCCCGACCAGAGCATCCGGATCCCGGTCGCCCAGGCCGTCCACGCCGCGGTCCGCGAGGTCGCCCACCGCCACCGCGACCCCGACCGGGTCGACGAGGTCGCCGGCACCCTGACGTCGTTCGCCCTGCGCGCCACGGTCGAGGAGCGGCGTACGGCCCGCTCGGCCGGCGTGCGCTGGACCCCGCCGACCGGCGTCCCCGCCACCCGTGGCCGCGCCGACTCCGGGGACCTCGAGCTGGACCTCGTCGAGCTGTTCACCGACGTGGCCACCCTGGCCGGCGACCTCGGCGTCGGGGTCGGGCTCTTCATCGACGAGATGCAGGACATCTCCCTCACCGAGCTGGCCGCGCTCTGCGGCGCCTGCCACGAGATCAGCCAGCAGGGTGCGCCGCTGATCGTGGTCGGCGCCGGGCTGCCGCACCTGCCCGTCGCGCTGGCGGCGTCCCGGTCGTACGCCGAGCGCCTGTTCCGCTACGTCTCCGTCGACCGGCTCCCCCGGGAGATGGCCGACCGCGCCTGGCGGCTGCCGGCGGCCACGGAGGGCGTCACCTTCGACGACGCGGCGCTCGACGCGCTCTACGCGCTGACCGACGGCTACCCCTACTTCGTGCAGGCCTACGGCAAGGTCACCTGGGACGCCGCCGTCGGCTCGCCGATCGGGGTGGAGGACGTCCGGGCGGCCGCGCCCGAGGCCGAGCAGGAGCTGGCGATCGGGTTCTTCGGGGCCCGGTACGACCGCGCCACCCCCGCCGAGCGCGACTACATGACCGCGATGGCCGACCTCGGCGTCGAGGCCGGCGACCTCGCCGTGGCCACCGCCGGCATCGCCGAGCACCTCGCCCGCAAGCCCCAGTCGCTCTCCCCGGCCCGGGACGGGCTGATCAAGAAGGGCCTCGTCTACTCCGCCGAGCGGGGCAGCGTGGCGTTCACCGTGCCGCACTTCGGCAAGTACCTGCGGGCGCGGTGACCCTCGTGCCGGACGACTTCGTCATCGCGCGCAATCCCGACGGCGACTCCACGCTGCCCTTCCTGCTGCGCGTCCCGCTGCCCGGGGGCGCGGTCGTGCTCAAGGCGCGCGAGACCTGGCCACGCACCTCGAAGGTCTACTGCCACCGCGCCGAGGAGTGGCCGGCCGACGCCGAGGAGGTGGAGCGGGTGGGGGTGCGCTCGTGCGTACGCCGGGGCGCGGCCGTCGACCTCGTCCTGGACCGGGGCCGGGAGAACCGGTCGCAGTTCGTCTTCGCGCAGGTCCGCGGGGGGCGGTCCGCGATCTTCTGGCAGACCGCCCGCACGCGCAAGCAGGCCCGTCCCGCGGTGGCCGTCCCGACCGCGCGCGCCTCCGGCGTGGCCGACCTCGAGCTCACCGTCGACAGCCACGAGCGGTACGCCTGGACCTTCGCCGACCGCCAGGTCAGCACGTCCCGGGCCGCGCTGGCCGCCGGTGACTACGGCGTGGTCCGCGACGGCGTCCTGCTGGCCTCGGTCGAGCGCAAGAGCCTGGTCGACCTGGTCTCCTCGTTGACCACCGGCACGCTGAAGTTCCAGCTCGCCGGTCTGGCCGCGCTGCCCCGCGCCGCCGTCGTGGTCGAGGACCGCTACTCCGGCGTCTTCAAGCTCGAGCACGTCCGCCCGGCCGTGGTCGCCGACGGCCTCGCGGAGGTCCAGGTGGCCTGGCCGAGCGTGCCGATCGTCTTCTGCGAGACGCGGAGGCTCGCCCAGGAGTGGACCTACCGGTTCCTGGCCGCCGCCGAGCTCGCGGTGCGCGCCGAGGCGGCGGGCGCGGACCGGGTGGCCGGCCTGGTCCCCGCCCCACCGCTCGCGCCCCGCCCGCCCGCACCCCCCACGGCGGGAGCCGTACGGGCCTGGGCGCGCGGGGCCGGGTGGTCGGTCGCCGACCGCGGCAGGGTGCCGGCGGCCGTGCTCGCGGCCTACGCGCAGGCGCACCTCCCGCCCGCGGACCCGTGACGGTGCCACCATGGAGCGCATGAGGCCGAAGGTCGTCGCCCACCGCGGCGCCAGCCACGACAACGCCGAGCACACGCTGCGCGCCTACCTGGCCGCGCTGGACGCCGGGGCGGACGGGCTGGAGTGCGACGTGCGGCTGACCGCGGACGGGCACCTGATCTGCGTCCACGACCGCGACCTGCGGCGCACCACGCTGTCGCCGGGGGCCGTCTCGACGATGGAGCTGGCCGAGATCGCCGAGCTCGACTTCTCCAGCTGGAAGAACCCCTGGGCCGACCTCGACGACGAGGCGCCCGAGCCCGACCCCGCCACCACGGGCGTGCTCACCCTGCGCAAGCTGCTCGAGCACGTCGCCGACCTCGACCGCCGGGTGGAGGTCGCGATCGAGACCAAGCACCCCACGCGCTACGGCGGCCTGGTCGAGAAGCGGCTGGTCGAGATGCTGGCGGAGTTCGGCTGGGACGGCCCGGGCTCCCCGGTCCGGGTGATGAGCTTCTCCTTCACCGCCCTCCAGCGCGTCGAGCGCCTCGCCCCCGCCCTGCGGCTCGTGCAGCTCATCGACCGGCCGGCGGCCTGGCCGATGCTCAAGCGCGCGATCGGCCGGGACTGGCTGGTCGGTCCGGGGATGGGCGACCTGATGGAGAACCGCCGGTACGGCGCGCGGCTGGCCCGCAGCGGGCACGAGGTCCACGTCTGGGTCGTCAACACCGCCGAGGAGCTGCGGCGCTGCCAGGAGCTCGGGGTGACGACCGTGATCACCGACCGTCCGGCGTACCTGATCGGCCTGCTCGACGGGCGCCCCGACCGCGACGCCTGACGCCGGATAGGTTGCGGCCATGGCCAAGAAGAACCGCAACCGGCAGCGCGCCGAGACCACCCCCACCGAGCCCGGCGAGGTCGGTCCCCGTCAGCCCTGCCCCTGCGGGTCGGGCAAGCGGTACAAGGCGTGCCACGGCGCGGCCGGCGGGGGTGACGTGTACGTCGCGCGCCCCTTCGAGGGCCTGGCCTCCGAGGGCGACGTGGTCGCCCTGCGCGAGCTGGTCCCCGCGGCGACCGCCCCGCTGCGGCTGCGCGACGACGTCGAGGCCCACGGGCGGACCGTCACCCTGTGCTCCCTGGCCCCCGGCGCCGTGCCGGCCGTGGTCCGCGAGTCCGGCGAGGTGCTGCTCGGCCTCCAGGTCCAGCACGGCTTCGGCGACCCGTCCCGCGACCTGGGCGCCGTCCTCCTGGCCGCGCTCGAGGCCGAGCCCGGCGCCGTCGGCCTCACCGCCCCCCCGGGCGAGGGGCCGCGCCTGCAGGACCTCGTCGTCGACGAGCCGCTCGACATCACCGTGCACGAGGGGTACGGCTACTGGGTCGAGGAGTCGGAGAGGTCCGACGAGGTCGCCGACCTGCTCGAGCAGGCCGACGACCAGGCCGCGCCGACCGCACGCCTGACCTCGGTCGGGTCCGCCTACTGGACCCGGATGGGTGCCAAGGAGCACCTGCGCTGGGTGATGCCGGAGCCCGAGGGCGCGCTGCTGGACGCCCTCGCCCGCCTGCACGCCGCCGGCGAGGACACCCTGATCCCGGAGGGCCGCCTGGTCGGGATGTTCCGGGCCCACGGCCTGCTCACCCCGGTCTGGGACCTGCCGGTCGGCACCGGCGCCGAGGCGCTGGAGGACCCGGCGGCCGACTTCAAGACCGCCCTGGACCGCGCCCTGGCCGCGACCACCCCCCTGACCCCCGAGGAGCGCGCCGCCCGCTCCGGCCTGGCGAACCGGCAGGTCACGATCCGCTGAGGTCGGCGGTGCGGGGGTCCGGCGGCCCCAGAAGTCCCCGGCCGGCCGGGGACTTCCGAGCTTGTCCGGCATCGCAAGGGCCGACAAGCTCGAAACCTGCCCGTCAAGTCCACCTCCGTCCGCGGCCTCAGCCCGGGGGGCGGGCCCGGACCGTCCAGGCCGCCAGCCGCGCGAACCCCTTCACCGAGACCCGGCGCACCCGCTTGAAGCGGTACGCCGGCGCGTCGCCGGCGGTCGCGGGCTGCTCGGCGGGCGCCAGCGCGTCGTGCGTACCGACGTCGACCAGCACCCGCCCCGGCCGGGAGACCGAGGTGAGACGGGCCGCCACGTTGACCGTCGAGCCGAAGACGTCGCCGAGGCGGCTGACCACCTCCCCGGTCGCCACGCCCGCGCGCACCCGGGGGAAGCGGTCGTCCTCGTCCTCGCCGCGCGCCGTCATCGCCAGCGCGAGCCCGACCATCGGGCCGGGGGCGTCGGCCACGAGCAGCACCTCGTCGCCGATGTTCTTGATGATCCGGGCGCCCACGTCGAGCGACATGCCGGCGCACTGGTCCTCGAAGTACTCCAGCCACGCCACCAGCTCGGACTCGTCCAGCGACCGGCTGCGCGCGGTGTAGCCGACGATGTCGACGAAGCACACCGTCTGCGTCGACACGGCCTCGGCGGCGTCGCGCGCCCCGCCGGCCGAGCTCAGCAGCCGCCCGGCCGCGCTGGTGAGGTGGCGGCGCCACACGTAGGACTGGAGGCGGTCGATGCTGGGCAGCACGTCGTCGGCGAACCGGGCCAGCTGCTCGGCGGGGTCGCGCCCGTCGTCCAGCGCGACGCGCGCCATCAACGAGGTCTGCCACTCGGCGAGCCTCGCGAAGCTGCGCCCCCACGTGCGCACCAGCGCGGCCTGGGAGTCGTCGTCGAGCACGCCCAGCCGCATCAGGTCGTGGGTCAGGCGCAGCGCCTCGACGTCGGCGTCGGTGAACGCGACGTCCTCGTCGGCGACCCGGGCGAAGCCGAGCAGGCGCCACAGCTCCTCGGCCACCACGATCGGCACCCCCGCGGCGTCGGCGACCTCCTGCCGGGTCAGCCGGGGGCGCCCGTCCAGCAGCTGCTCCTCGAGCCGCTGCACCGCGTCACCCAGGGGCATGCCCGTGGGTCGTACCTCGTCGTCGCTCACCGGGGCATCATCCCAGCCAGGACGCCGCCACGGCTCCGGCCGCCCTAGCCCCCTCAGCCCACGGGCAGCGGGTCCCGCTCGATCGGGCAGCTCATGCAGCGGGGCCCGCCGCGGCCCGAGCCGAGCTCGGAGCCGGAGATCCGCACGACCTCGATCCCGGCCTCCTCGAGGCGGGCGTTGGTCTCGGTGTTGCGCTCGTAGGCCACCGCCACCCGGGGGGCCAGGGCGAGGGTGTTGTTGCCGTCGTCCCACTGCTCGCGCTCGGCGGTGACCGGGTCCAGGCCGGTGTCGATGTGGTGGAGCTGGTCGATGCCCATCGCCCGGGCGGCCGCGACCAGGAAGGGCTCGGCCGCCGCGACCGCGAGCAGCAGGCTCCCGTCGTCGGCGCGACCGGCGTCGGTCACGGCGTAGGCGGTGAGCGAGTCGGCGACGTTGGGGTACATCACGACCTTGTCGACGTCGACCATCGTGCAGACGGTGTCGAGGTGCATGGTGGCGCGCTCCTGGGCGATCGGCACCGCCAGCACGGTGTGCGCGAGGTCGGCCTCGAAGACCTGGCGGGCCAGGCGCTCGGCGCCCGCGGGCGTGGTCCGCTCGCCGACGCCGACGGCGATCACCCCGGGCGCCAGCAGCAGGACGTCGCCGCCCTCGACGTGCTCGAGGCGGTGCCCGTGGATGCGCGGTGCGGCGTCGAAGCGCGGGTGCAGGCTGTAGACGAGCTCGGTCAGCTGGGTCTCCCGCTTGCGGGCCGGCATGGCCAGCGACGTGATCGCCACCCGGTCGCGGACCCAGAAGCTGGAGTCGCGGGTGAACAGCAGGTTGGGCAGCGGGTCGACGAGGAACGCGTCGTGCGGCAGCAGCGAGGTGACCAGGCCGAAGCCGCCGCGCACCTCGTCGTTGCGGATGCCGGCGGTCAGGTAGTGCGTGAGCTCGGCGGGCGTGGCGTCGCCCAGCTTGCCGACCAGGTAGCCGCGCATGGTGTCCCCGAGGTCCAGCCCGGAGAGCGCGGTGCCGATCGCGGTCGCCCGGGCGTCGGGGTCCTCGAGGGTCTCGGTGAGCATCTCGGTGAGGTAGAGCACCTCGACGTCCCGGTCGCGCAGCGCCTGGGCGAACGCGTCGTGCTCCTCCTGCGCCCGCGCCACCCAGGGGATGCCGTCGAACAGGAGCCGGTCGTTGTTGCCGGGCGTCAGCCGCTGGAGCTCGGCGCCCGGTCGGTGCAGCAGCACCGTACGCAGGATCCCGACCTCGCTGTCGGCGCCGGTGGGCGCGTGGGACGTCATGGGCCGCAGCCTAGGGGCAGCGGGCGGCGGGGCCCCCAGGGGCGCGAGGCGTGGGCGGGGCCGCGCCGTCCCGGCAGGCTCAGCGGCGCGAGGGGTCGGCCGGGTAGACGCCGAGCACCTTGATCTCGTGCGTGAAGAACCGCAGCTCCTCCAGCGCCCGGGCCAGCCCGGGGTCGGCGGGGTGGCCGTCGACCTCGGCGAGGAACTGCGTGGCGGTGAACTGGCCGTCGACCATGTAGCTCTCCAGCTTGGTCATGTTCACGCCGTTGGTCGCGAAGCCGCCGAGGGCCTTGTACAGCGCGGCCGGGATGTTGCGGACGTTGAAGACGAAGCTGGTCACCACCGGGCCCCGGCCCGGCTCGGCCTCGACGAGGTCGGGGGAGAGCACGACGAAGCGGGTCGTGTTGTGCTCCTCGTCCTCGACGTCCTCGCGGAGCACCTCGAGGCCGTAGATCTCCGCGGCGAGGAGCGGCGAGATCGCCGCCTGGCTGGGGTCGCCGGCCTCGGCGATCTCGCGCGCGGCGCCGGCGGTGTCGCCGGAGATCTGCGGCGTCAGCCCGAGCTCGCGGATCACCTTGCGGCACTGGCCGAGGGCGTGGACGTGGCTGTGCACGGTGCGCAGGCCGGCGGTGGTCGCCCCGGGCACCCCCAGCAGCACGAACTGGATCCGCCAGAAGTGCTCGGCCACGATGTGCAGGCCGGAGCCCGGCAGGAAGTGGTGGATGTCGGCGACCCGGCCGGCGATGGAGTTGTCGATCGGGATCATCGCCAGGTCGGCGGTGCCCTGGTCGACCGCGGCGAAGACGTCCTCGAAGGACGCGCACGGCACCGGCTCCAGGTCGGGGTGGTGGTGCGCGCACACCGCGTGGGAGTTGGCGCCCGGCTCGCCCTGGTAGGCGATGCGTCCCGTCCTGGTCACCGGCTCAGTCTAGGGTCGGCGACGTGCTGGTCCTGTCGCTGCTCACCGCCGTGGTCGCCCTCCTCGCGGCGGTCGCCGTCGTCCTCGCGGTCGTCGCCCTGCGGCGCACCGCCCGCCCCCGCGGCGGCGGCGTGGACGCCCTCCCCGAGGACCTCCACGGCCTGCGCCAGGAGGTCGCCGCGCTGGCCGCCGAGGGCCGTGCGGCGCTGCGCAACCTCGCCGTCGTGCGGTACGACGCGTTCGGCGACATGGGCGGGCACCTGTCGTGGTCGCTGGCCCTGCTCGACGACGCGGGGCACGGCGTCGTGCTGACCTCGATCCACGGCCGCAGCGAGGCCCGCACCTACGCCAAGAACATCGCGGCGTACAGCTGTGACCAGCCGCTGTCGCCCGAGGAGCAGGAGTCGGTCGACCACGCCCGTCCCTGACGGCCTCAGCGGGGTACGCGCACCAGCACCCGTCCGTGCAGGCACTCCATGCGCAGCTCGCGTCCCGGCGCGATCACGTCGCCGTCGAGCTGCCGCGGGGTCTCCACGTCGGTGCGGATGACCACGGTCCGCCCGGTCATCCGGTTGACCAGGTCGTCCACGCGCCGGCGGCGCAGCAGCACGCGCACGGCCAGCGGGATCCAGGACAGGAAGCGGCGGGGGTGCAGGAGCACCACGTCGAGCAGCCCGTCGTCGATCCGGGCGTCGGGCAGCAGCGGCATCCCGGCCTGGAGGTGGCCGACGTTGCCGACCACGATCGTGCGCGCCCGCGTCTCGACCGGCTCGCCGCCGTCGACGGAGATCCGCACCTTCACCGCCGGGTACATCAGCGTCTTGAGGCCGGACAGCACGTAGGCGAGCCAGCCCACCCGTGCCTTGATGCTGGCGTTGACGCCCTCCATGATCGCGGCGTCGAAGCCCATCCCGGCCATCACCATGAAGTGGGTCCGGTCGAGGTGGTCGCCCGAGACCTCGACCAGGTCGACGGCCTGGTCCTGCCCGGTCAGCGCCACGTCGACGGCCGCGCGGATGTAGAGCGGCAGCGCCAGGTTGCGCGCCAGCAGGTTGCCGGTGCCGGCCGGGACGATCCCGACCGGGACGCCGGTCCCGGCCAGCTCGGCGCACACCTCGCGCACGGTCCCGTCCCCGCCGCAGACCACGACCAGGTCGGCCCCGGCGACCGCGGCGGCCTCGGCCTGCCCGGTCCCGGAGTCCTCGGGCGTGGTGAGGAACCACCGCGGCTCGGACCAGCCGGCCTCGAGTGCCATCGCGGTGACCAGCGTGCGGAACGCCTGCTCGTCCTCCACCTTGCTGGGGTTCAGCACCACGGCGAGGTCCCGGGCGGCGGGGCCGGCCGCGGGCAGCGGCTCGCTGCGGCGGGCGTGGCTGCGCGGCAGCGGGTCCTGCACGACCAGGCCGACCAGGGCCAGGCCGAGACCGAGCAGCAGCCCGCCCACCACGTCGGTGGGGTAGTGCCGACCCAGCAGGACCCGGTCCGCGTAGACCGCGAGCACCACCAGCGCGACCAGCACGGCGGTCAGCCGGCGGATCCCCCCGCGCCGCACCAGCATCCGGACCAGCACCAGCGTGACGGTGCCGAGCGCGGTGATCGACGAGGCGTGCCCGGAGGGGAAGGCCTCGGAGAGCAGCAGCAGCTCGGGGTCCTGCCAGGGCGGGCGCTCCCGGCCGAGCAGGACCTTGAGCGCCACGGTGGCCAGCGCGGTCGCGCCGACGACCAGGACGGCGTACGCCGCGGCGCGCCGGTGCCCCTTGAACCACAGCGGCACCGCGAGGGCGGCGGTGAGCACGGTGATCCCGATCGTGCCGAAGGCGAGCTCGACCACGCCCAGCGGGTCGCGCAGCCACTCGTGGTCGGCGGTCCAGGCCGCGGCCCGGCTCCCCGCGGCGTCGACCTCGGCCAGCCAGTCCCAGCCGCGCTCCACCCCGAGGGCGAGCAGACCGAGCAGCACCAGGCAGGCCACGCCGGCGCCGAGCGGCAGGCTGCGGGGTCGGCCGGGCACGGGGGCTCCTTCAGGGCAGGGGGAGGCGGCCCGCGACGAGCCTGGCCGCGGCCAGGATAGGACGCCCCGGGGGTGGGGGACGGGACCGGGAGCGACGCGGTGCGGCCGATAGCCTGGCGACATGATCGACCCCCGGCTCCTGCGAGACGACCCCGACCGAGTGCGCGCCGCCCAGGCCAAGCGTGGCCTGTCCCCCGAGGTGGTCGACCGGGCGCTGTCCGCGGACGCCGACCGGCGGGCCGCGATCGGCGACTTCGAGGCCAAGCGGGCCGAGCAGAAGCAGCTCGGCAAGCTGGTCGCCCAGGCGCAGGGCGAGGAGAAGCAGGAGCTGCTCGCCCGCACCAAGGCGCTGTCCGGCGCGGTCAAGGCGGCCGAGGCGGCGCAGGGCGAGGCCGAGGTCGCCTGGCGCACCGCACTGATGGAGATCCCCAACCTGGCCGCCGACGAGGTGCCCGCCGGCGGCGAGGACGACTACGTGGTGCTGGAGCACGTCGGCGAGCCCCGCACCTTCGACTTCGAGCCACGTGACCACGTCGAGCTCGGCCGGCTGCTGGGCGCGATCGACCTCGAGCGCGGCGCCAAGGTGTCCGGCTCGCGCTTCTACTTCCTCACCGGCCACGGTGCCCGCCTCGAGCTGGCCCTGGTGCAGATGGCGATGGACCAGGCGCAGCAGGCCGGCTTCATCCCCGTCATCGCGCCGTCGCTGGTGAAGCCGAAGGCGATGGAGGGCACCGGGTTCCTGGGTCAGGCCGCCGACGACGTCTACCGGATCGAGGGGCAGGACCTCTACCTCGTGGGCACCTCGGAGGTGCCGATGGCGGCCTTCCACTCCGAGGAGATCCTCGACGGGGACTCGCTGCCGCTGCGCTACGCCGCGATGAGCCCGTGCTTCCGCAAGGAGGCCGGCTCGCACGGCAAGGACACCCGCGGCATCATCCGGGTGCACTGGTTCGACAAGGTGGAGATGTTCGTCCACACCACCGTCGAGGAGTCCTACGCCGAGCACCAGCGGCTGCTGGACTGGGAGAAGGAGTTCCTCGGCAAGCTCGAGCTGGCCTACCGCGTCATCGACACCGCGGCCGGCGACCTCGGGCTCTCCGCGCAGCGCAAGTTCGACTGCGAGGCCTGGATCCCCACCCAGGGCCGCTACCGCGAGCTGACCTCGACGTCGAACTGCACCGACTTCCAGGCCCGCCGTCTCGACATCCGCCTGCGCGACGCCGACGGCACCCGGCCCGTCGCCACGCTCAACGGCACGCTCTGCGCCATCCCGCGGACGATCGTGGCCATCCTGGAGACCCACCAGCAGGCCGACGGCTCGGTCCGGGTGCCCGAGGCGCTGCGTCCGTACCTCGGGGGCCTCGAGGTCCTCACCCCGGTCACCGCGTGAGCGCCCCCGCACCCGGGGAGCCGGGGTGGCGTCCGCGGCTCGTCGCCCTGGACATCGACGGCACGCTGCTGCGCTGGGTCACCGGCGCCGGGACGACGCACGAGGAGGTCCCGGACGCGGTACGCGCCGCGGTGCGCCGGGCCGCGCGGGCCGGTGCCCACGTGGTGCTGGCCTCCGGGCGCTCCCCGCACAGCATGACCGGGGTGGCCGACCTGCTCGGGCTGGCCGAGCTGACCGAGGACCGGCTCTGGGTCGTGGCCAGCAACGGTGCGGTGGTCACCCGCTACCCCCCGCTCGAGGTCGTGCGCGAGGAGACCTTCGACGCCGGCCCGGCGGTCGCCCGGATCCTCGAGCTGCACCCCGAGGCCCTGGTCGCGGTCGAGGAGCGCGGCGTGGGCTACCGCGTCAACCGGGCCTTCCCCCTCGGCGAGCTCAGCGGTGACCTGATCCCGACCCCGGTCGAGCACATGGTGGCCGCGCCGGTCAGCCGCGTGATCATCCGCGACCCCGCCGCGACCGTCGACGACTTCGTCCGGCTGGGGGAGGAGCTCGGCCTGCACGGCACGGACTACGTCGTCGGGTGGACCGCCTGGCTCGACCTCTCGGCCCCCGGCGTCTCCAAGGCCTCCGGTCTGGACCACGTCGTCGGCGCCCTCGGGCTGACCGCCGCCGACGTGCTCGCGATCGGCGACGGCCGCAACGACGTCGAGATGCTCCGCTGGGCCGGTCGCGGCGTCGCGATGGGCCAGTCCGTCGACGTGGTGATCGAGGCGGCCGACGCGGTGACCGACCCGGTCGACGACGACGGTGCCGCACGCGAGCTCGAGCGCTGGTTCGGCGCGGACGGCGCGGACGGCGCCGACGGCGCCGACGGCGCCCGGGGCTGACGGTGGTCCGGCCCCGGCTGGTCGCCACCGACCTCGACGGCACGCTGCTCCGCTCGGACGGGACGCTGTCGCCGGCCAGCCGGCGGGTGCTCGCCGCGCTCGACGAGCGCGGCGTGCACGTCGTGCTGGTCACCGCGCGCCCGCGGCGATGGATGGTCGACCTGTGGCCGGTGGTCGGCGCCCACGGCCTGGCCGTGGTCTCGAACGGCGCCCTGACCTGGGACGTCGCGGCCGACCGGCCGGTCGAGACCCGGCCGTTCGACCCGGCCGTGGGCCGCGCGGTGGTGACCCGGGTGGCCGCGGCCGCACCCGGCGCCGGCTTCGGGGTGGAGCGGGTCTCCGGGCTGGTCTGCGACCGGGCCTACACCGAGATCGAGGACCCGCCCGCCGGGCTGGTGGTCGACGACCCCGAGCGGCTGTGGGACGAGCCCGGGCTCAAGCTGCTCGTCCAGGACGAGGCGGCCGACCCCGTCGCGCTGCGCGAGGCCGTGACCGCGGCCGTCGGTGTCGACGCGGTGGCCACCTGGACCCTGCCCGGGCTGGTCGAGGTCAGCGCCCGGGGCGTCACCAAGGGCGTCGCCCTGGCCCACCTCGCCGCCGGGCTCGGGGTGGAGGCGCGGGACGTGGTCGCGTTCGGGGACATGCCCAACGACGTGCCGATGCTCACCTGGGCCGGTCGCGGCTGCGCGGTGGCCAACGCCCACCCCGAGGTCCGTGCCGCGGCCGACGAGGTCGTCGGGGACCACGACGACGACGGCGTCGCCCGCGCCCTGGCTGGTCTGTTCGACCTGCCGTCTGCTGTCATGGGCGCATGCTGAGCCGCAGGTGCCTCCCCCGCGCCGTCCTGCCGGCGACGGTGCTCGGGCTCGCGCTGCTCGCCCCGGCGGCCGCCGCGACCGGCACCAGCGGCACCGACGGGACCGGGGGGAGCGAGGCCACGGACTCGCAGTCCTGCGCCCCCGGCTCGGTCGACGCCGCGGCCAAGGCGGCCACCGCGGTCTTCACCGGCACGGTGCGCGGGGTGGCCGGGGACCAGGTCAGCGCCCAGGAGACCGACTACGTGCACATGGTGGTCGTCGACCGGGTCTACAAGCCCGGCCGGAGCGCGGTCGTCGACACCCCGGAGGTCGAGCTGATCACCCAGCGGACCAACGACCGGTGCAGCCTCGGTGCCCTCGACCAGGGGGAGCGCTACGTCGTGTTCGCGAACCTCTCCGGCGAGGTGCTCCTCGCGGCCGGCGACAGCGGCACGTCCCTGGCCGACGCGTCCCTGGTCGCCGAGGTCGAGACGCTCCTCGGCTCGGGCCGCCCGCCGGTCCCCCCCGAGGCACCCACCGCGACCCTGACGCCGGTGGCCGGGAGCACCCCGACCCCGTTCGCCCGGGCGGCGGTCCCCGGGGCCGGGCTGGTGCTGGTGGGCCTGCTGGGCCTGCTCGTCACCCGCCGCCTCAACCGCGCGTACTGACCCGGACCGCTACAGGTACATCCCGCCGCTGCCGTGGCCCTCGCCCTCGGCGGGGGGACCGGGCTGACCCGGACCGCCCGGCTGGCCCGGCTGCCCGGGCTGCCCGGCGCCACCGCTCCCGCGCGGGAGCGCCCGGCGACCCTGCTCGATCTGGGCCTTGGCCGTCATCTGCTGGGCGTAGATCGCGGTCTGGATGCCGTGGAAGAGCCCCTCGAGCCAGCCGACGAGCTGCGCCTGGGCGATCCGGAGCTCGGCGTCCGAGGGCACCGAGTCCTCGGTGAAGGGGAGCGAGAGCCGCTCGAGCTCCTCGACCAGCTCCGGCGCGAGACCCTCCTCGAGCTCCTGGACCGAGGCCCGGTGGATCTCGCGGAGCCGGACCCGGCTGGCGTCGTCCAGCGGCGCCGCCTTCACCTCGTCGAGCAGCTGGCGCACCATGCTGCCGATCCGCATCACCTTGGCCGGCTGCTCCACCAGGTCGGTCACGGCGCGCTCGCCCCCGTCGCGGCCGTCACGCCCGCCGCTCTCGTCACGCTCGTCGCCCCCACCGGGACCGACCGGCTCGCCGTCCGGGCCGACGACCACCATCTGCTGGTCCTGCTGCTCGCTCATGTCCCGACCCTAGCCAGGCACCGCTCCCCGTCCCCCCACCCGCGGGGTCCGGTGCCGCAGGCTCGGCTCAGAGCGTGAGGACGATCTTGCCGGTGTGCCCGGAGGCCTCCATCAGCTCGTGGGCGGCGCGCACGTCCTCCAGCGGCATGGTGCCGTGCACCATCGGCCGGATCCTGCCGTCGGCCACCATCGGCCAGACCTCGGCGACCACCTCGGCGCAGATCGCGGCCTTCTCCTCGACCGGGCGGGCGCGCAGCGAGGTCGCGGAGACGCTGCCGCGCTTGCCGAGGAGCGCGCCCAGGTCGAGCTCGCCGCGCGCACCCCCCTGCATCCCGATCACGACCAGGCGGCCCCCGGTGGCCAGGGCGGTGACGTTGCGGCCCAGGTAGGAGGCGCCCATGTTGTCCAGGATCACGTCGGCCCCGCCGAGACCCCGGACCACCTCGACGAAGTCCTCGTCGCGGTAGTGGACCACCACGTCGGCGCCCAGCTCACGGCACGTCTCGAGCTTCCCGGCCGACCCGGCGGTCGCCACCACCCGCACACCGCGGTGGTGGGCCAGCTGGATGGCGAAGGTGCCGATGCCGCCGGCGCCGCCGTGCACGAGCAGGGTCTCGCCCCGGCGCAGGCCGGCGACCCTCTCCAGGTTGGACCAGACGGTGCAGGCCACCTCGGGCAGCGCCGCGGCGGTCACCAGGTCCACGCCGGCCGGGACCGGCATCACCTGACCGGCGGGCACGACGACGTACGCCGCGTAGCCGCCGCCGGCGAGCAGCGCGCAGACCTCGTCGCCCACGGCCAGCGGCGCCCCGCCGGCCCCGAGGACCGCCTCGCCCCCGTCGGGGCCCAGCGCGACGACCACGCCGCTGCACTCGAGGCCGATCACCTCCGAGGCGCCCCGGGGCGGGGGGTACATCCCTCGCCGCTGGAGGGTGTCGGCGCGGTTGACCGCCGTCGCCCGCACCTCGACCAGGACCTCCCCGGGACCCGGCTCGGGCTGCTCGACCTCACCGACCGAGAGGACCTCAGGTCCACCGGTCCCGTCCTGCACGACCGCACGCATGCCCCGGACCCTACGGCGTGGCGTCGGGACCCGGCTCGCCCGCGAGGTCGCGCAGGTCCGACCAGGTGTCCACGTCGCGGTGCTCGCGGCCCCGCGGCGCCACCTCGACCAGGTCGAGCCCGGCCAGCATCCGGTGGACGGGGTGCCCGTGCCGGTCCTCGCGACCGGGGGCGACGGCGTCGAGGCGCGCGGTGTCGAGCACGAGCGCGAGCTGGCGGCGCCCGTCGGGGTCGGTGAGCGCCGCCCCGTCCCGTCCCACCGCCGCGGCGCGGAGCCGGGAGAGCGTGCCCGGGGTCAGGTGCGGCATGTCGACGGCCAGGACGGCCAGGTACGCCGGGTCGTGGCGCAGCGCCTCGCGTCCGGTCAGCAGCCCCGCCACCGGCCCGCCGTGCGGCGGGTCCTCGAGCACGAAGGTCACCGGGCGCCCGGTGGGCACCGGCGCGCCCACGACGACCACCTCGGCGGCGTCGGCCACGGCGTCCAGGGCGCGGGCCAGGAGCGTGCGCCCGGCGACCTCGACGCCGGCCTTGTCCACCCCGTCCAGGCGGGTGGCCCGCCCGCCGGCCAGCACCACGGCGGCGTACGGCGGCAGGAGGTCGGGCACGCGCCGAGTCTGTCACCCTGGGTGCATGAGTCGTGAGCGTCTGCGGGTGGCCCTCGTGCAGGAGGCGGCCTCGCTCGAGCCGTCGACCAACCGTGAGGCGGTGCGCGCGCTGACGCCCGCCGACCAGGACCTGGTGGCCTTCCCCGAGGCCTTCGCCCGTGACTTCGGCCCGGCCGGCTCCGACGTGAGCGACGTCGCCGAGCCCGTGGACGGCCCGTTCGGCAGCGTCGTGGCGGAGGTGGCCGCCGCGCGGTCGGCGACCGTCGTCGCCGGGATGTTCGAGACCAGCCACGACCCCGCCCGGCCCTTCAACACCCTCGTCCTGCGCGGTGCCGCCCACGCGGACTACCGCAAGGTCCACCTCTACGACTCCTTCGGCTACCGCGAGTCCGACCGCCTGCTGGCCGGCGACCCCGCGCCGCTGGTCGTCGAGGTCGGCGGGTGGTCGGTCGGCCTGATGACCTGCTACGACCTGCGCTTCCCCGAGCACGCCCGGCTGCTGGTCGACGCGGGCGCCGAGGTCCTGGTGGTGCCCTCGGCGTGGGTCGCCGGGGAGCGCAAGGTCGACCACTGGCGCACCCTGGTGCGGGCCCGCGCGATCGAGAACACCGTCTTCGTCGCGGCCGCGGCGCAGCCCGGGCCGCGCTACTCCGGCCACTCGATGGTCGTCGACCCGCTCGGCGACGTGCTCGGCGAGGCCGGGCAGGACCGCGCCGTGGTCAGCGCGGTCCTGGAGCGGTCCGCGCTCGAGCAGGCGCGGCGTACCAACCCCTCGCTGGCCAACCGGCGCCTGGCCGTCCGGGCGCCGGCGTCCGGTCTGTAGCCTCGGGCGACGTGGTCACCCCTGTCGCAGCCCGGTTGACCTCGCCCCGGCTGCTCGCGCCGCTGTGGCTGCTCCTGGTCGCCGGCGGCGCCGGGCTGCTCGTCCTCGGCCTGGTGCCGGTGGGGCCGGACGTGCTCCCCCAGGTCGGCGCCGTGGTCGTCTCCACCGCCTACGCCTGGGCGCTGGCCGCCCGCGTCGGCGGCCGCCCGGTCCTCCTCGGCACCGTCGCGCTCGCCGCGGCCGTGCTCGCGTTCGTGCTCGACCTGACCTGGCTGCGCACCGGGGCGGCCGTGGCCACCTGCGCCGTGGCGGCCGTGCTCGGCGTGATGGCGACCGTCCCCGCGGTCCGGTTCCGGCAGGCCGCGCGCGAGTGCCTGGTGGCGATCGTGGTCGCCTCCGTCGGGGCGCTGGCGACGCTGGGCTACGCCCCCGCGCTGACCCTGACCCGGTTCGAGTACGTCACCCTCGGACTGGCCCTCGCCGGCACCGTCGCGGTGGTCCACCGCCTCGGCGCCGGCCTGCACGGCCTCGGGCGCCGCGGGGTCGTCGCGGTGGTGGTGGGCACGCTGCTCCTGGCCGCGACGCTGCTGTACGGCGAGCTGCTCCGCCGCTACGGCACCCCGGCGGTCGTGGACGGCCTGCTCGACGGCGTCGGCTGGGTGCGCGAGACCCTCGGTGCCTTCCCCCGCCCGCTCGAGACGGTCGTCGGCGTCCCCGCCCTGGCGTGGGGCTGCCACATGCGCGCCCGGCGCCGCCAGGGCTGGTGGGTCTGCGCCTTCGGGGCGGCGGCCACCGCGTCCGCGGCCGTCGCGCTGGTCAACCCCGGCGTCACCCTGCTGGAGAGCGGGCTCTCGGTGGGGTACGGCCTCGTCGTCGGCCTGGTCCTCGGGTACCTGCTGATCCGCGTCGACCTGGCCGTCACCGGCACCCGCGGGCGACGCAGCCGGGCCGCCGAGCAGGGGCTGGCCGTGCGGCCGGAGCCACGGCGCACCGAACCCCTGCTGTGAGCGCGCACGCAGCGGCAACGACTAGGTTCGGACCCATGCCTCGCGAACGCCTCAGCCCCGTCCTCGCCGAGATGGTGGGCACCGTGCTCGAGGTCGAGGTGGCCCCCGGCGACGAGGTGGCGGCCGGGCAGTCGGTGGTGCTGCTGGAGTCGATGAAGATGGAGATCCCGGTGCCCAGCGAGCACGCCGGGACGGTGCGCGCGGTGAAGGTCGCCCCCGGCGACTTCGTGCAGGAGGGCGACGTCCTGATCGAGCTGCTGCTCGCCGACTAAGGCGCCCACGCCGCGGTCGGGTATCCGCCCTACCTTCTGGACGTCGACGTGGACCAGCTCGCCGGGACGCTCACGTTCGTAGCGAAGCGCGGTCGTCTTGAGGCCCTGATGACCTCACCAGTCATTGGGTCACATTCGCGGAGGTACGGCACGCCGTTGCGGCGCAGGATGCGCGACACGGTGCGCGCGGGAAGGTCGAGCTCGCCTGCGAGCTAGTCCTGTCCGCGACGTCTCTCGCGGCGCAGCGCGAGGATCGTGTCCTCAACCTCGGGCGGGGTCTGGTGTGGCATGTGGTGGGAGGCGTGAGGACCGGTCACACAACGCCTCGGTGGCGCCTTCATGCCGGCCTGGCGGTAACGCTTGATCCAGCGGTGCGCACACTGGCGCGAGATGCCCATGGCCTTCGCGGCTCGCGACGGGCCAGTGCTGGTCCAGGACCCGCTCGATGAGTAGGAGCCGGCCGTGGTGGTTCAGCCGGGCGTTAGCGTGGGCCGGCGGCCACCAGCGGTCAGGACGGGCCCGGCGGGCCGGTCAGCAGAGGGGGCGGGATTCGAACCCGCGGCTGACATCTCTGCCAGCGACCGCTTTCAAGGCGGTTCCGATCGGCCGCTCCGGCACCCCTCCGTGCGGGCGCCACGACGTCGCCGGCCGCCCGTACCCGGGCGAGTCTAGACGGGCCCGGTGGGGGATGATCGGGGCCATGAGCAACCCCGGTGCGCCACCGCCCGACCCGGCCGTCGGCCCGTCCGGCACCCGGGTCTACCGGATGGCGCCGCCGCTGGTGGCCAGGCTGGTCGGCTCCGCCTTCGTCGCCGTGGCCCTGCTGCTGTTCGCGTCCACGGCGGTGGTCTACGCCGCCCGGCTGAACGGCGACCTGCTGGTGGTCCCGCTGGCGCTGGGCGTGGCCGGCGCGTTCACCCTGGCCTGGTGGCTGCGTGCCCGGGCCTGGGTGCTGCGCCTGGACCCGCAGGGCTACGCCGTACGCCTGGTCCGCGGCGCCCGCGTCACCGACGCCGCGTGGTCGGAGGTCCGCGAGGTGCTGACCAGCACCCCGGCCGGCCACCCCTGCCTGGTCCTGAAGCTGACCGACGGACGCGAGACGGTGATCCCGGTGGAGGCGGTGGCCGGCGACCGCGAGGACCTGGTCCGTGAGGTCCGGGCCAGGCTGCAGCGCCGCGGTTGAGCCGGATTCGCCGTCACCCGGTGCTGCTTGTAGCCTGTGTCCGCTGTCGGGGAGGCGTCGCCTAGTCAGGTTTATGGCGCCCGCCTGCTAAGCGGGTTGAGGGTAATGCCCTCTCGCGGGTTCAAATCCCGCCGCCTCCGCCAGTCCTGCTCCCCCTCACGGGGGCGCAGGGTGCTGCCCGCGTGATCCGTCCGCGCTGCAACATCCTGCAATGCACAGACATGAGGCATCATGCTCCTGCAGGTCCCTCCCCCGCGGTCGCAGACTGTCAGCGCGGCCAGGAAGGTCGTACCGGGACACAGCCACAGGAGCCGTCATGAACCTCGCACGCAAGATCGGGATCACCGTCGCCGCCACCGCCATCAGCCTGGGTCTGCTGGGCGTCTCCGCCCCCGCCCAGGCGCGCGACTCGAGCTGGGGCTGCGGAGGTCCCTGCTTCGTCGCAGGCAGGTGACCGCCGGTCCCGCTCGGGTGGGCCGCAGCGGGACCTGATCGACCACAGACCGGCGCGCTTGCGCCGCACACACGTGGGACCGGAGCCTCACCACCCCCAATCTTGTGGGGCTCCCGCGCTTCTCGACCGGGCCGGTCCTGCTGCGAAGGCGGTGACTCGAACCAGACTCGAGTCACCGCCTTCGCCGGTCGTCACGAGGCGCGCCGACGAGCGGGTCAACCGTCGTCGGCGACCGGCTCCTGGCCGGAGACGCCCCGGCTGCCCATCACGTAGCCCAGCTGGAACCGGGTCTGCGCGTCCCACTCGGCCTTGAGGTCGGCCACGTAGCCGGCGTAGGTGCGGGGGCTGACCCCCAGACGCTTGGCGCTGGCCGGGTCGGAGTGGCCCTCGATCAGCATCCGGATCGTCATCGCGCGCTGCTCGGCGGCGATGTCGCGCATCATCGCGGTGTCGCGGCTGGTGAAGGGGCGCCCGCGCTCCCAGGCCCGCTCGAAGACGTCGACGAGGTACGCCACGACCGACGGCTCGCGGATCGCGATGGCCAGGCGCAGGTCGTCGTCACCGGGGATGACGGCGACCCGGCGGTCGAAGACCAGCATCCGGTTGAAGAACTCGTCGAGGGTGCGCACCTCCGCCCCGCGCTCGGTGACGGCCGCGACGTACTGGGTGGTGACGGTGCTGCGGCGCGCGCTGTGCTGGTAGAGCGTGCGCATCGTGCAGCCGCGCTCGAGCATCTCGATGTCGCGCAGCGCCGCGGAGGCCAGGGTCTGCGAGTCGCGCCCGGTCTGCGGCTGCGCGGTGAGCATCTCGTCCTCGCACTCCGCGACCAGCCCGGCGAGGAACGGGGCGATCGCGTTGCCCCGCAGGTGCGTGATCGGCCCGCCGTCGGAGGCCCGGGGGGAGCGTCGCCAGGTCTGCGTCAGCTGGTTGAAGGCCGAGGCCCACTGGGAGGACTCCTCCAGCAGCCGGGTGCCCTCCTGGGAGAGCGGGGAGACCACCACGGACTGGATCGCGCTGGGGTCCTGGGGCTGGTACGACGCGCCGTCGCGGTCCAGCTGGAGCAGGCCGAGGTCGAGCAGGAGGTCGAAGGCCGGCCGCCGGGCGCCGTCCACCGCGATGCGGGGGTCCTCGAGGGCGATGCCCCCGGTGCCGACGATCTCGGCGAAGAGGGCGGCGGCCTCGGACTCGAAGAGCGCGCGCTCCTCGGGGCCGTAGTGGGTCACGCCGGGGCACTCCTTCCGGACACCTGTCGGAGCCGTGCCCATCGTCCCACACGCACGCGGGCCCCGTCGGCTGGTCGCCGACGGGGCCCGGGTGGGCGTACGGGTGTGCTGCGAGCGCGTTGCTGGGTGTGCGGGTCGGGCTGCGGGTGGGTCAGCCGTCCAGGCGGGCCCGGAGCCCGTCCAGCTCGGTCCAGAGCACCGTGGGGAGGTCGTCGCCGAACTTCTCGAACCACTCCTGGATCTCGGGGAGCTCGGCGCGCCACTCGGCGGGGTCGACCGCCAACGCGTCGCGCAGGTGCTCGTCGGAGATGTCCAGCCCGTCGGTGTCGAGCGACTCGGGCGTCGGGACGTGCCCGATCGCGGTCTCCACCGCGGCGGCCTGGCCGTCGATCCGCTCGACGACCCACTTCAGCACGCGGCTGTTCTCGCCGAACCCCGGCCACAGGAAGCCGCCGTCCTCGTCGCGGCGGAACCAGTTGACGTAGAAGATCTTCGGCAGCTTCGCCGCGTCGTGGTCCTTGCCCATCGAGATCCAGTGGTCGAAGTAGTGCCCGGCGTTGTAGCCGATGAACGGCAGCATCGCCATCGGGTCGCGGCGCACCAGCCCGACCTGGCCGACCGCGGCGGCGGTCGTCTCGCTGGACAGGGTGGCGCCGAGGAAGGTGCCGTGCGTCCAGTCCCGGGCCTCGAAGACCAGGGGCACCGTGGTCTTGCGGCGACCGCCGAAGAGGATGGCGTCGATCGGGACGCCGCGCGGGTCGTCGTACTCGTCGGCCAGGATGTCGCACTGCTTGATCGGGGTGCAGTAGCGGGAGTTCGGGTGGCTGGTCAGCAGGCCCTGCTCGGCCTTCTCCGGCGTCCACTCCTCGCCCTTCCACGTGGTGGCGCGGGCCGGCGGGTTCTCCAGGCCCTCCCACCAGATGTCGCCGTCCTCGGTGAGGCCGACGTTGGTGAAGACCGAGTTGCCCTTGTTGATGGTCCGCATCGCGTTGGGGTTGGTGTGCTCGTTGGTGCCGGGAGCGACGCCGAAGAAGCCGTACTCGGGGTTGACCGCCCAGAGCCTGCCGTCGTCACCGACCCGCATCCAGGCGATGTCGTCGCCGAGGGTCTCCACGGTCCAGCCAGGGATGGTGGGCTCGAGCATCGCCAGGTTGGTCTTGCCGCAGGCGCTGGGGAAGGCCGCGGCGATGTACTTGGTGACGCCCTGGGGGCTGGTGAGCTTGAGGATGAGCATGTGCTCGGCGAGCCAGCCGTCGTCGCGGGCCATCACGCTGGCGATGCGCAGGGCGTAGCACTTCTTGCCGAGCAGGGCGTTGCCGCCGTAGCCGGAGCCGAAGGACCAGATCGCGCGCTCCTCGGGGAACTGCACGATGTACTTGGTGTCGTTGCAGGGCCAGGACACGTCGGCCTCGCCCGGCTCGAGCGGGTGGCCCACGGAGTGCAGCGCGGGGACGAACTCGGCGTCGAGCTCGGTCATCCGGTCGAGCACGTGGCTGCCCATCCGGGCCATCACGCGCATCGAGGCGGTGACGTAGGCGGAGTCGGTGACCTCGATGCCGAACATCGGCTTCTCGGCGTCCAGGTGGCCCATCACGAACGGGATGACGTACATCGTGCGGCCCCGCATGCAGCCGGCGTACAGCCCGCGCATGCGCTCCTTCATCTCCTCGGGGTCCATCCAGTTGTTGGTGGGCCCGCAGTCCTTCTCGTCGACCGAGCAGATGTAGGTGCGGTCCTCGACCCGTGCCACGTCGATCGGGTCGGAGGCGGCGTGGAAGGAGTTCGGCTTGATGTCGGGGTTCAGCCGGGTGAAGGTGCCGGTCGCCTCCAGGGCCGCGGTGAGCTCGGTCCACTCCTCGTCGGAGCCGGTGCACCAGTAGACGCGGTCGGGCGTGGTCATCGCCGCGACGCCCTCGACGAAGTCGATGATCCCCTGGTGCGTGGTCGGGTGGCTCGTGGCGGTGGTGCTGGACTCCTGGGTGGCGGTCATGCCCTCATCCCTCTCCCGTGATCTCGCCGCAGCCGCTGCGCAGTGGCGGTGGTGTCGTCGTCGGTGGTAATTGTTCGGACTCCGACTATTTCGACGCGAGGTTACCCGTGGGTCACGGCGCGGCGACATTGGAACGATCAACGTCCGGCGGGTCCGGGGCCGGATTCGTGCGGCCGTCGGGGGTCGGTTATCCTCGTCTGGTTCCTGGGTGACCGGGAGCGGGCGCCTGTAGCTCAACGGATAGAGCATCTGACTACGGATCAGAAGGTTTGGGGTTCGAATCCCTACAGGCGCACAGACTGGACACGCTCATGACCTGCACGAACAGGTGCATGACCGGCTCGCTGAAGGCGGGCCACGGGGCTCTCCCGGCTGAAATATCGGCTTAAAAACGATGTCGCCGCGCCGCGGAGCGGCATCCTCGGTGGTCGAGGAGCGAGCGCAGCGAGCGTCACGAGACCCGCACTCACCGCCGGGCGGCACCCACGGTGGTCGAGGAGCGAGCGTCACGAGACCCGCACTCACCGCCGGGCGGCACCCACGGTGGTCGAGGAGCGAGCGCAGCGAGCGTCACGAGACCCGCACTCACCGCCGGGCGGCACCCACGGTGGTCGAGGAGCGAGCGCAGCGAGCGTCACGAGACCCGCACTCACCGCCGGGCGGCACCCACGGTGGTCGAGGAGCGAGTGCAGCGAGCGTCACGAGACCCGCCGCCGCCACCACATTCCCGGTCACGATGCTGCTGACCCTGGACGAGGTCGCCCTCGAGCTGCGCTGCGCGCGGCGCAGCGTCGAGCGCTGCGAGCTCGAGCGCTACGGCGCCCCAGCTTCGAGACCTCAGTGACCCGCACCGTGGGTAGGCAGCGCAAGCCCGCCGAGCAGATCACCGCCTCGCGAAGACGCGCTCAGCGACCGGGCTTCCGTGCAGCCCGTAGGGCGGCAACCTCGGACGAATGGGCGTCGCAGGAGCCGGAATGGCGCGCCTCGCGACGCCGAGTCAGGAGTGTTGAACCCGTGGTCGGGCTGGGACCTCAGCGGGTGCCCAGTACGGAGTCGAGCAGTCCCGGGAACACTGCGTCGAGCTCGTCGCGGCGCAGGCTGAGCAGGCGCCCACGTCCCTTGGGCACGTTGCGGACCACGCCGGCCTCGCGCAGCACCTTGAGCTGGTGCGACTTGGTCGCCTTCGGCACCGGGCCGCCGGTCGCGCTGCAGGCTGCCATGTCCATCGGCCCGTCCACGAGCTGGCGCGCCAGGGCGAGGCGCGCCGGATCGCTCAGGGCGAAGAGCACGTCGGTGATGGCCACGTCACTGATCGGGGGGTGGTGGAGCTCGGTGGGAGCCGTCATGGTTCGACAATAGTTGAACCATCGGCGGGACTCACGTACCGTCGCCATGGTTCGAACTTCGTCGAACCAATATCGATCCCCGCGAGGACCCACCATGGCCACCACCGTCGACGCCCCGACGCCTGTCCGTCGTGGCCACCCGGCCGGCTTCGCCCTCGCCCTCGGCGCGATCCTGGTGATGATGGCCGGGGCCAGTGCCCCCTCGCCGTTCTACCCCGTGCTCCAGCGCGACATCGGGTTCTCCTCGGCCACCCTGACCGGCATCTTCGCGGTGTACGCCGTCGCGCTGCTCCTCACGCTGTTGGTGACCGGCTCGCTGTCCGACCACCTGGGCCGCCGTCCGGTCGTCTCGGGTGCCCTGGCCCTGCTGGCCGTCAGCATGCTGGCCTTCTGGCACGCCGACTCCGTCACGCTCCTGGTCACCGCTCGGATCGTCCAGGGCGTCGCCAGTGGTCTGCTGCTCTCCTCGCTCACCGCCACCGTGGTCGACCTCGAGCCCCCCGGCCGCCCCGGAGTCGCCGCCACCGCCAACAGCGTCATGCCCCTGGCCGGCCTCGCGCTCGGCGCGCTGGTCGGCGGCGCCGTCATCGACCGTGCTGACGCCCCGTTGGCAGTGGTCTTCGGCGTCCTGACCGGCGTCTACGCGGTCCTCGCGCTGGCCGTGTGGCTGCTCCCCGAGACCTCTCCTCGTCACGATGGCGTGCTCCAGTCGTTCCGACCCACCGTCGGCGTCCCGGTCACCGCCCGCCCGGCCTTCGCGCGCAGCGCCCCGGCCCTGTTCGCCGGTTGGGCCACCGGTGGGCTCTACCTCTCGCTGGGCGCGCCGATCGTCGCGCAGGAGCTCGGTGGCGCCCGCCACGTCGAGCAGGGACTCGTGGTCACCACGCTGACCGGGATCGGCGCCCTGTCCAGCTTCGTGGCCCGCAACCGGACCTCGCGCCAGATCACGATCTACGGCACGACCGCGCTGGCCCTCGGCACCGCACTCACGCTGGTCGCGCTCGCGCTCGGCTCCTACTGGGGCTTCATCGCCGCCGCCGTGGTCGCCGGCTCGGGCTTCGGCACCGCGTTTCTCGGCATCATGCGCTCCATCACCCCGACCGTCGGACCCGACGAGCGGGGCGAGCTGTTCGCTTCGGTCTTCGTGGTCAGCTACCTCGCCTTCGGAATCCCCGCCGTCGTCGCCGGCGTGGCCGCACCCCACGTGGGCCTGGCCGCCACGACGTACGCCTACGGCGGGCTGGTCATCGTCCTTTCCGCGACGGCGGCGCTCCTGCGCAAATACCGCTCGACTGACTGACAGATCCAGCAGCGACATCGGCGCGGGGCTTCGTGAGAGCGGTCGTCTGGACGAGCAGAGGGTTGCGGAGCAGATGGCGAAGGCAATCCGAGGAAGGCTGGGGGCCTCGCTCGCTCGCTGCGCATGATCGGCCGTGCAGGTCACGTCCGTAAGCGGCGCAATCGCGCACCTCAATCGCGTGCGGATCTCGCCGACTCGTAGTAGAGAGGCTGACCGTTGGTTCGCCCTGCGCGGGCAGAGCGGGGGTCCGCCAGTGAGAGGGTTGCTGCCTTGACAGGTGGAGCGGCTGGGGGCGATCAGGTCATGCTTGAAACGGAGCGCCTGCTGCTCAGGCCATGGCGGGTGGACGATGCCTCCGTGCAGCGGGAGATGTGGAGCGAACGCGATCCGCGGGTGCCGCCGCACCGCCGCATCGACGCGGACGGACACCCCACGCTCAAAGAGCTCGAGGAGGCGATCCGCGCCGACGAGCCGTCGTCAGTCCGGGTCCTGGCGGTGGAACGGAAGGGTGTCGGCGACACCATCGGCTACTGCGGCCTGATCCACGGCGGCCAGGGCGCGCACGGTGTGCAGGGGCCGGAGCTGGCCTTCGAGCTCCTGCGTCGGTCCTGGGGACAGGGGTATGCGACAGCGGCGTCGTGGGCGGTGTTGGACTGGGCAAGAGCGTCCGGGCACGAGCGGCTGTGGGCCTCGGTCTGGGACTGGAACACTGCCTCGCGCCGGGTGCTGGGGAAGCTCGGATTCATCGAGACGGCCCGTGAGGAAGCCATCCACGGCACCAACCTCGTCACGACGAGACCGCTCTGACCCGCGCCCCCTCCTCAGCGCGACCGGGCGTCTCGACCCGTCGCGCAGACGGTGGGCAGCCGTAGGTTGAAGAGCGCGCAGATCGCCGTGGGAAGGGTGCGGTTTCGAGCGCACGCTACCCGGCATGAGTAGGCGTTTCCTGCCAAACTTGGAGCGTGGCTGCGGTGGCGATTGGATTAGCGTCGGAGTGCCTCCGACTCGACGTCGACTCTGACGATCCCGCGTTCAGCTACCTCGTCGCGGTCCTTCCGGTCGATGGGCTCTCGGCCACGAAGCGGGTCTACCTGCACCTTGCATCGGGGTGGCGCGAGCTTGAAGAGTTCTTCGCGGGGTTGGCCGCCGACTGGCGGGGATGGTCAGGCATACGCGAATGGACCTCGCTCGAGTCTGATCTCAGCATCGAGGCGCGCCACGAGTACGGCCACGTCCTAGTCCGGGTCACGTTGTGTGACGCGCCGTCGGGTTGGGGCAACCACGGCTGGAAGGCAACTGCAGATCTCACCCTCGACCCCGGAGAACAGTTGAGCCAGGTGGCAGGCGACGTGAAGGACCTTGCGAACCGCAGTTCGTGACGCTCGTTGCAGGTCCGATCCACGGCATGAGGCTGGAGATTTCCTGATCGCGGTGCATTGACGCGCACTGGAAGTCGCGCATCAGGATCGGCAACGGGCCGTCGCTCCCGCTAGCTGATCGGGTGGTCGTGCACCGCCGATGAGAGGTGCACGCCGTTCAGCTCCAGGTAGAGCTGCCGCTCCGTGACGGTGAGCGTGATCGTGTTGCGGCGCTCCATCGTTTCCACCGCAGAATCGATGAACCCGGGATCGAAGTTGTGCAGCACGATCTCGGCGGCGCGGTGGATCCTCGCCCCTGCCCACTGCGCGAGCACCTTGGCCGGGTCGCGGTGCGTGTAGACCGTCGTGCGCTCGGCCGCCTTGCTGCCCATGTGAAGTCGCGCAGCATCCGGTGCGCCGACCTCGATCCAGGCGAGCAGCTTCCCGCTCAGGTCACGCACCAGCACCGCCGGTGCGTCGGTCGCCGAGATGCCCTCGCTGAATGCGATGCCCTCTTCGTGCTCGAGACAGTAGGCGAGCACGCGCGTTACGAGGTACGCCTCGGTCTCTGACGGATGCCGCGCCGCGCGCAGCGTGAACTCCTCGTAGACGCCGCGATCCGTGTCGGCCAACTCGACTTCAAACGTGTGCATCGTCGCGCCGGCCGCCATGGGGTTCAGCCTAGTCCGGGAACGGGTACCTCTCGCGTCGCTATCTCCGTCGCCTGATCGCGGTGAAGTGACGCACGGCGACTGTGCACGTTGGAGGCTGGCATCGAAGAGAGTTGGTCGGTAATCTGACGTCTCGTCAGACGGAGACATACACGCTCCGAACCGGGCCGAGCGACTTCAGCCGCGAACCCATCGTGCCGGGCTGGATATGAGCCAGTTGAGCATGCGCCCTGAGGAACGGTCGCGATGCTCGACTGCTCGAAGAAGTCCTATCCAAGCCAGGGGGCCGCGGAACGCGCCTTGCACGCGATTCAGAAGTCTTGCCGGTCAGATGGTCGAAAGGCTCCGACCGGGTCCTACTGGTGCGGCCTCTGCAAGGTCTGGCACCTGACCTCGAAATCGAAGAGCCGAACTCCGAGCTGGCTCAGGAAGAGACGATCTCCCGACCGCGTGGGACGGGGATAGGCAGTCGCGGCGGATAGACGCATCGGGGAGTACGTCGGCCTAGTTTCGAGTAGGTGCCCGCTGAGATTCAACGGCTCGGGAGGAGCTACAGACAACGACCGAGATGCCACTCAGAGGCGTACCGTCGACGGATGGAGTACGACGACGTCATCGCGGACTTTGCCGAACGAACGCTGCGGAATCTCGACTTCGTGCAGCACCAGGTCCGCGACGGCGATGACGGGCTGTACGACGTCACGCAATTGTGGAATTCGCTTGTAGGCCTGATCGTGCTTCCGCTCGAGACCAGGAAGAAGCGCGGAGAGAACGGTGTGCCGGCGACACTCATGGCCGCGCTTGAGGGACAGGGCTGGCCGCGGCTCACTGTGGACGGCGGCGAGGACGAGTCACTGCACGACTTGGTATGGCATCTCCGACATGCGGTGGCCCACGCCAACGTGAGATTCCATCCCGATGGCAAGAGACGGATCACCTCGGTAGAGATGTGGAATGAATCTCGATCCGGGAAGCGCTACTGGACTGGCCGCGCCACTGTTGACGAGTTGGATCGATTCGTAAGGCTCGTCGCTGCCACGTACCAAGAAGCGTTTGGAACTGCAGCTGCGTAGCTACGGCGACCCTGCGTGCCTCGCGTCGCCGCGATGGTCGTGCGCCGTCCGCCAGGGGCCGGTGTTTCGGCTTGCAGGTGGAGGTGTCCGGTTCGCGGCGCATTGGGCGCACCAGCGGTTCAGTCCGAGTACTGAACGCACGGATCGTGGTGGTGCATGCGGAGGCAGTCGTAGCGGGCCGATGTGCCCTAGTCCTGCGCCTGCTCATCGTCAGGCCGCGCGAGGTCTTCCGTCGCCTGATCCCTGAGCCGTGGTCGTTGCCTTACGTCGATTGAGAGGGATTCGATGTGAAGGGGCAGCGATGGCAAGGGACGACGAAGGCGAGCAGCTCCCGCTGTGGGGCGAAGAAGAGAACAGCGACCTAGGGACACGGACGCCTTACCCAGTCGTGACACCAGCCACGGCGGTAGGCGCCGCTCAGAGGCCGGACAAGACGGCGCGGCCGTCATTGACGACGGACGTTGAGGACCGCCCAGACCCTGATGGGCTGTGGGACATCGATGCCGTCGCCACCTACCTGAACGTCCCGAAGCCGACGATCTATGCGTGGCGCCAGAAGGGATACGGGCCCCACGGGTTCCGGGTGGGCAAGCACCTGCGCTGGCGCGCCGCCACTGTTGTCTCGTGGACTGTCGAGCGGGAGCGGCTTCAGTGATCGTCGAGCGCTCCTGTCCGCGCTGCGGGCGGGTCATCGTTCGAGTCGGTGCCGCGATCGCCGGGGCGTCCGCGGACGTGGTGTTCAGCCACGTGTCGGCGTGCGGCGTCGGGGGAGCGCCTCGCGGCGGCGCGCGGAGTCATCCCGACGACCTACGTGACTGTTGAGATCTCGCTCGAGGAGCATGCGCAGGCGGTGCTCGGCTCACCGGCTGCGTGCCGTCGGGTCCTGCGCGAGCTTGCGGAGATGGACGTCTCGGGTCGACTCGACGAGGCGAAGTGGAGCAGTGTGGCCAGCGAGCTCGCGCGGCTGCGGCGTCCTGCCGGCCGGTCGATGTGGCGTCGCTGACGAGGTTTCGCCCGACAGAACCACTCCGGCAGTGCAAGAGGTGTGTGGTGCTTCGTTTTTGGGCTTCTCTGGTGGGGGTACGCAAGCGGCGTACTGCTGCAGATCCGCTTGGAGCAGGACGGCGGCGTAGTCGTCTCGATGAGTGGCGAGGCGCGATCAGGTGCGCGGGTCAGGTGCTGAGGTGGCGGCGGCGAACCGCAGGGCGCCGGCGCTGGGGCGGTCCCTCCGCCGGTGGGCGTGCAGGCGTCACGGCGAGGCTGCCGGAACCGCAAGCCGGAAGACTCACGGTCTATCCGTCGTCCGGAACGAGCGCTGGGGCAAGGCGGCACCCAGGAAGCTGGCCGTGAGGGGTGTCCGGGTCAAGGGTTCTATCCATGCTGCCCGTGGCCGCGCATACGCGGGCGCGTGATCGCAGCGCGCCACCCTAGGCCGGAGTGATGTCCTCGGCTTTGTAGGTGAAGCCGTCTTGGCCACTCGCGACGACGAAGGTCACTGATGCGCCGACGGTGAGCTTCTTATACCCGGGGACGCTCACCGATGAGAAGTGGGCCCAGCACCCACCGGGCGTGGCGTCGGAGTCGATGACTCCCCAGCCTTCGCCTTCGTCCCATTCCCGCACTACTCCCTGCACCCGCATACGTCGACGCTAGTACTTCGTCCGTATCTCCTGCAGCAGGCCGATTCGCGATCGATAATTCCTAAGGTCGCGTTCGTACGGCCTGGATGTAGAGAGGCGAAGGTGTTGTTGCTTCCGATGGAGGACGAGGGTGACTTCCTGCGCCTGGCAGGTTTGCCCGCCTCGGACGACCTGGAGGTGGGTGACTGGGTCACCCGCCTCGACGGGGACCCGGAGACGGGTCCGGGCGGATGGGTCATCATGCTCGACTCGTCTCTGGGAGATGGGGACGATCCTGGTGAGGACCGCGAGGTCGAGGTCGAGATCGAGCTCCTCGAGGAGCCGCCGGGGGTCGACGGGGGTGACGAGGATCGGGTGGTCGAGGTGAGCGTCGGAGGTCCGGCCGAGCTCTTCGCCTCAGGGTCCGAGGTCGCGGTGACCGGGGCGGAGGCCAGGGCCTACCGGATCAGGCTGGCGCTGTCGGTCGGGGCCGAGCCCTTCCGGCTGCGCGTGCAGAGCTGGCCCGGCGCGGCAGGCCCGGCCCGCGTCCTGAGGGAGCGGGTTGAGGAGTGTGACCCGCCCAACCCTGCCTTCGGTCTTCCCGAGGCCGAGGCGGGGCTCGCGGCGGCAGCACGCATCGGGCGCGACGTCGACGGGCGCCCCGGTGCCCGCGACCTGTCAGCGGCGCTGGGCGCGATTCACGCTCAGAACACCCTGCGGGGTCGGGCCGACGAGTACAGCGACTACTTCGCGTCGGCCTACGACTGGAGCCCAGACGACGCGAGTGGCTCGAACGCCGACGGGTACGGGGTTAAGCGGGGGGGCATGGGCTGGCGATCACCGGTCCGGTGGAAAGTCATCTGGCAGCGCAAGCTCGACACGACCGAACGCGTCACCGGCAGGACGGGTTCGATCTGGTCGACGCCGACAGCTGAGGACGACCCGCCCCGGACGCGGGCCATGGTGTGGCGGTGGTCTTGCACGCCAATGGCACAGGTAGCGAACAGGTTCGGTTCGGTCGGCGACGCGCCGGGCGAGTCCTGTCTTCCCCGCGACACGGTCGTGAGCGTCCGGCTGGTCCAGCTGCCGGGGAGACCGGCGCGGACGAGGGTCGAGATCGAGCACCGCGACGTCCCGCTCGAGTGGGTGGACGACCTGGATGCGTGGTGGCGATTCCAGCTCGCCATCCTGGCGCAGCGCGCTGAGTGAGGCCGGAGCGAGCTGCGAGGAGAGACCTTGATCCGGGCGGGACGCCGATGGCGCGAAGGGCCGCGCCTAAAGTGGGCCGATGAGAGCAAGCTCGTCGATGCTGCTCGATGGCCTGGACTCACTGGGATCCGCCCGCGAAGTCGCACCCGGAGAGATCGAGGTCCGGCTCACCCAGGGCGGCGCACGGCGGCGCATCGTGGTCCTGATGACTGCCGCGGAGTGGGACGAGATGGCGTCAGGAATGTGGGGCGACGCGGACGACGCCCTCGCCGACGTGAAGCGCACCGTGTCCGACCTGAGGCCCGAGTACCCGTTCGCGGTCTACGGCGACTACGAGCTGGAGCCCTCGACGACGCTTGTCCGGCAGGACTGCCTGCAGGACGATGACCTGGTGCACAAGCCCGGGGGACGTTGGTTTGCGTACCGGCCCCTGCGCGACGACGTGCGGTGACCTGATGGTTCGCAGAGTGGGGATGCTCGTTGCGGCGGTCGTCGCGCCGATCCTCGTCACGCTCTTGCTCGACGCCACCTCGCAGTTCGACGGCGAGCGACGGGAAGTGGCGGAGTTCGGGCAGGCGGATCCCGCCACCGGATGGGTTCGGGTGGACCGCGCAGTGGACGTGTCCACGCTGAGTGACCTGCCGCCCGTGCCGTCGACGGCGGGCGGGAAACGTCGCCCCATCCCCGACGACGACGGTCCCGTCCTGGTGAACCTGTGGGCCAGCTGGTGCGGGCCCTGCGAGGAGGAGCTGCCCTGGCTCGGCCGATTCGCGCGCAAGGTCCGGCCTGGCGGTGAGGAGCGTGCGGTCGTCGGGGTCAGCCGCGACTCTTTCGCGGAGTATGCGACCGAGTCGTTGGAGCTGGCCGGGGCCGACTACCCGAACGTGCTGGACACCGACGCCCGGTTCTCTGAGCCGCTCTCGGACGTCCTGCCGAACGCGCTGCCGCTGAGCTTCATCGTCCAGGACGGCCAGATGACGTGGGTGCACGTTGGCCCGTTCGACTCCTACCGGGACCTGTCTCACTCAGTGCGCGAGCGGATCGCCACCGGCTGAGCCAGACGCCACTGGGTCGGTCCCATCACCGGGCGAGGACTGCGTCCCCCGAGCCGAGCTCGTCCTGCACCTGCTGTGCAAGCTCCACGCCGGCGTCCTCCCAGGCGAAGAGTTCTGCGTCGGTGGCCTGACGCGTTGCGCCGAGGCGGTTGCCGTCCTCGACCCAGGCCAGCACACGCGTGGCCACCGCAGAACCCACGACGAGAACCGACTTTTCGTCGGGAGAGGATTCGACCTCGGCGTCGAGAATCAGCTCGACCTCGGTGCGGCCGGGACGCAACCGGCTGAGGGTGACCTCCACTGGCCGGACCGCCTGGGGCGCCTCCACCTTGATCTCGGAATGGACCCCCGCCCGCAACCGAACAAGCAGTCGCTGCTTCCACGCGAAGCGGTGGTCCTCCCACGCCGCACTCGGCCAACCCCGCAGCGAGGCGTCCTCCTCGTTCCACGCGAGGACCTCGTCGTACAGATCCCGGGAAATGCCGAGGCCGTCGTAGGAGTCGAAGTCACCCCCGACGACTTCACCTTGATAGCGGAACGGTCCGGCGTACGGGTCCGCGCGGAGCCCGATCCACAAGATCGGGTCGTCTGCGTCGTCCCGGTCCGGCGCGTGCATCGCAGAAGGATCACACAGCCGGTCCGGATGGCGCACGATGTTGCGCCCGGCACAGACCTCCGGTGTGGCCTGCTGGGGAGTGGTGGTGCGGCCCCCTCAGGCCGGGTCGTGGGCTCATGATGGGCGCATGTCGCCCGGAGAGCTCGGTTCAGAGCATGACTCTGACACGACCGGTGCCACCAAGGTCCGCTTCGTACGCAAGGCCGGGGAGCAGGAGTTCGTGCCAGGACACATCGCGGGCGTGTGGGACGGACGCGTCCATGTCGCCGGGGGCCGGATCGCCGGTGCCGGGCCATGGACCGAGTCGGACTACAGCGAACCCCTCGACGGCCTGGTTCGCATCGACCTGGTCCTCGACGACCTCGCCCAGGGTCCCGCTGACGACCCAGGCGGGTGGACCATGTCGTGGGGAGATGACGACGCCGACGTCGAGCTGGTCGCAAGTGACGGTCCGGTGCCGCCGGCTAGCTACATGAACCAGGAGCACCGTCCCGGCGGGGCGCCCATCGAGATACGACAGGTCGACGAGCGGGACTCGTCGCGGGAGGACGACCACCCCAGGTTCCGTGTCTACCTCCACGGCAGCGGCGAGGACACGACGTACGGCTGGACCGATACCTACGACATCACTGGCGCCGACGTCCTGCAGGTCATCGACTGGGCCGAACGCCAGGCAGGGACCGCCCTGACGTACGCGGTCGCGCTGGTGTCCGACGACGTCGCGTGCGACCGCGTCAATCCCGGCCACGGACGCGGGCTGACGTGGTTGGTGGGCATGCATGGCAACGACACCACCGAACCCGGCAGCAGCGATGAGATGACCCAGAGGCGGATGCTGGGCCGCCGTCATCACCGCATCCACATCGGTGAGGGAGACGCCATGCCGACCAGGGTTCTCAAGCCCTACGAGAACGGGGAGCCGACCCAGGACGGTCCGCGAACGCAGTAGGGAGCGGCGGCCGGGCAATGAGGTTCGTCCACTGGTGCGGAGATGTCTGCGCTCTCGCGACCGGGTCGAACGGGCTCCGCTGAGCTTCGGAGGGAACGGCGCACGCGCCGCGAGCCAATCTCGTCACGGTCACGTTCCGCTGACACGCGTGCCCATTGCCGACACCACGCGCGTCGGTTGTGGGCGGCCTAGACCTGGCGGGACGGCGTCCGAGCAGGTGCGTGCGCTCGTCGGCCCAGAGTCGAACGGTGGCTGGCAGGGTGAAGATCCGAAACTATTCACTCAGTGTATTCACTGTGGGTATAGTCCCGGCATGAGCGTCTCCCACGTACTCCTCGGAGTCCTTGCGGCCGGGCCGGCACATGGCTACGACCTCAAGCGCGAACATGACGCCCAGTTCCCGGGCGCCAAGGAGCTGGCCTACGGCCAGGTCTACGCGGCCCTCCAACGGCTCGAGCGCGACGGCTTGGTCGAAGTCGCCGAGACGGTTCAGGAGGGCGGTCCGGAGCGGACGGTCTACGCCCTGACGACGGGGGGACGTTCCGAGCTTGATCGCTGGCTTGCAGAGGCGGAGACCGCTGGTCCCTATGCGGCTGACGAGCTGGTCCGGAAGGCGGTGACTGCGCTGCGGATCGGCGCAGACGCCGGGGGTTATCTCGTGCGCCAGCGCGAGGTCCACCTGGGCCGCATGCGCGAGCTGCTCCTCCTGCAAGACGCCACCACCGACCGGGCCGGGCGCTCCGCCATCGACCACGCCGTCTTCCATCTTGACGCGGACCTGCGGTGGCTAGAGGTCGCCGCTGCCCGGATCGCCCAGACCACCACGACCGCCGAGAAAGAGCTGTGATGAGTGACCTGTTGATCGAGGCCCGCGGTCTTTACAAGGCATACGGCCGTACCGAGGCGCTGCGCGGCGTCAGCATCGACGTCTCCGCCGGGGAGCGGATAGCGATCACTGGACCGTCGGGTAGCGGTAAGTCGACGCTGCTGCTCCTGCTGGCGGGCATCCTGCGTCCGGAGGCCGGCGAGATCCGGTACGCCGGCACACGTCTTGATGACCTCTCCGAAGCGGCACGGACCCGGCTGCGCCGCCGCGAGTTCGGCGTGGTGCTGCAGTTCGGTCAGCTCGTGCCCGAGCTGACCGCCCTGCAGAACGTCACCCTCCCCCTCATGCTCGAGCGCCACGACCGCGCATCGGCAGACCGGCTGGCGCGTAGCTGGCTCGAGCGGCTGGACGCGGCCGCGTTCGCGGAGGCGCTGCCGGGCGAGCTCTCGGGCGGTGAAGCGCAGCGGGTCGCCGTCGCTCGGGCCCTCGTGACATCCCCGCGTGTCGTCTTTGCCGATGAGCCCACCGGCGCCCTCGACACGGTCTCCGGCGAGGCACTGCTCCAGACGCTCCATGACGCGGCCAAGGAGGCCGACGCCGCAGTCGTCGTCGTTACCCACGACAACCGAGTCGCGGCTCGCGCCGACCGCGAGGTCCGCCTGGTCGACGGGGTGGTCGCATGATCCGGCTCGCGTGGCACCTCACGATCGTCGGGGGGCGTGGTCGTGCGGTCCTGCTGGCGGCCTGCACCGCGATCGTCTCGGCGCTGGTGCTCGTCGGGCAGGCGATGCTGATGCTCCCGGATCACCCCGACGAGGCCTTGTACAGCGTCGTGGCTGAGGCCGGGACGCGCAGTGGCTTCATCTTCGCGGTGATGATGCTGGCTCTGCCCGCGGTGCTCCTTCTCTTCCAGGCGGTGCGCCTGGGCACCTCCGTGCGTGAACGCCGTCTTGCCGCGCTCCGCCTCGCCGGAGCGACTCCGGCAGACCTCCGACGACTGGGCGCGCTCGAGGTCGGCCTGCCTTCCCTCATCGGCGCTGTGCTGGGCTACGGCGTCTACTGGCTGATGCGTGGAGCCTTCGGTGGGGTGTCGCTCGGTGCAGGCTGTTGCGAGCAGGGCGTGACTTCGTACGGCGGCCTGTCGGGTTTCGTCCCGACGAGCGTCGCGCCCGCGTGGTGGCAGGTCGTGCTGACGGTGGCGGCAGTAACCCTTGTCGCGGTGCTCGTGGGCACGGCCGCGAACCGTGGCGTCGTCGTGTCGCCGCTGGGCATCACCCGGCGCACCAGCTCCAGCCCTCCCCGACCGTGGGGGCTGCTTCTCATTGCGGCTGGCATCGGGTTCGGCGTGGTCGGGTTCGACGTCTTCCAGGCATCTGAGTTCCTCGACGTCTTGGCGCCCCTCGTCGCGATCGTGCTGCTCGTTGTCGGGCTGATGTCCCTGGCTCCGTGGACGGCCTACGTCGTCGGGCGGGGTGTGGCCGTGCGGGCGAAGACCGGGCCCACCTTGCTGGCCGCACGGCGACTCGCGGGCGACCCCCGGCCGGCCGGACGGGCGGCTGCTGCTGTCGGCGCCATCGGACTCGTGGCCGGGGGAAGCGCCGGCATGGCAGTCGACACCCTTGCAACGCAGGAGCCGGGCAACCGCTCCTACTACCTCATTGCGATCGGCCTTATCGGAGTCGCTCTCCTGCTGGCGTTGATAGCGGTGATCGGCTCGCTCGCCGTCCATTCGGTCGAGTCCCTCCTCGACCGGAAGCGTTCCGTGGCCTCACTCGCGGCCCTCGGTGGCACCCACGATCTGCTCGCGCGCACCCAGCGCACGGAGATCGGCCTAGTGGCGATGCCGATGGCTCTCGGCGGGACGTTGCTGGGGTCAGTCCTGATCGGGCCCCCCTTCGATGGGGCCGGACTTACCTGGGTGGTCACCACGGCTCTGGCACTCAGCGTGGTCGCGTGCCTCGTGTGGCTCGCGATCCGGCTCGCCGTGATCATCACTGGGCCATGGATCCGCAAGGCAGCCAGCCCCATGAACTTGCGGACAGCCTGAGGGAGGCGTCGCGACAGTGATGGAGACCAGCAGGGACATCGGCCTCGCCCCCCGTCGCCACGACCACCACGCGTGCCGGCACGAGTGGCAGCTTCGTTCCGACGACGTCGACGAGTTCGGACCGGTGCGCATGTTCGAGTGCTACAAGTGCGGCCGCGTCCACTTCAGCTGAGCAGAGCGCGTGGGCGCCTACGTCATCCGCAGACGCGCCGCCGCAAGTTCCGAGTCCCTGAGGTGGACCGAGATGGCCACCGCGCGGCGCTACGCCGACGCCGTAGGCGACAGCGGCGCGAAGATGACCCAGCGACGCCTGCTCGGCCGCCGCCATCACCGCTTCCACATCGGTGCGGGCGACACCAGGCCGGCCAGGGTTCTCGGGCCCTACGAGAACGGGGAACCGACCACGGACGGTCGGCGAGCACGGGAGGCTGGGGCTGCTACGAGGACAGCCGAGTCGAGCCCCACGACATGCAGCTCGCCGTGCAGGTCCGGCAGGAGCTGCGACGCGAGAGGTCAGCGCCGGCTGACCACCTTCACCCCGCGCAGGACAGCACCGAGCCGGCCGTCGTCGCCTGCGTACTGCGCCCGGATCTCCATCGGTCGGCGTGCGGTCATGCCGAGGCGCCAGTACCCGTTCAGGTCGGTGGTCACGTCGCGCAGCGGTCGCCAGTCCCGCTTGCTGCCGGCAGGGCGAACCGAGAGGACGACGGGGGCGTCCTCGATGCCGAGCCCGGGATCGTCGCCGAATCGGGTGGTGCCGGCGAGACTGCTGGAGAGGCGGATCCGTGGACCGGGACGGTCGCGGGTGAACACCCGGCCGAACTGCGAACCCACCGCCGTGGTGGAGGTCGGGGGAGCAACGTCGCCCTCGGCGTCGACCGAGAAGACGGAGAACGAGTACGTCTGCGCGCGCCGCAGACCCTCGACGAGCACCGATCCAGCACGGCCCGCCCGGACCGCTCGGCCGTCCGTGATGTCGGTGGGCGCGACGCGGCCCGGCCGTAGCACCACCACGGACTCCTCCCAGTCGACAGTCGGGTCGGTCCAGGACAGCAGGGCGCCTTCGGAACGGCCTTCGGCGGTGAGCCAGCCGACGGGGTCGGGCCGAACGGGGTCCGGGTCGGGCACCGGGGCTGCCGGGTCCGCAGCCTGCCAGGCGATCGAGCCCAGCACCGCCGCGCGGTCATCGCCGCAGCGCTGCTCGAAGGTCACTGCGAACGAGGTCACCTGGTCGTCGACGTAGGTGGCCTGCTGGACCTCGAAGGCGCCGGTGGAGGTGTTGCACCCAGCCCCGGCGCCGGAGACCGCCAAGCCGGGCTCGTCGGGCGGGTGGAAGCCGAACCGGGTGGCGCCCTGGTAGCTGGACCCGGGAACCAGCCGCTCGCCTGCGGGTGCCGAGAACTGCGCGCTCCAGAAGCTGTCGGGCGACTCGAGCGCGAGCGAGACCCGGCCGGCATCGCCCGACGCGCTGATGTCGGCGCTCGTGCTCGTCCACGACCAGTCGCGTCCCTGACCGACGCCGGCGCCCGGCTGGCTGTGCATGTCCCAGGTCGTGGTCCCGCTGTCACCGCGCCCGAACAGGTGCGACTGCGCCTGCGCACCGCGCACACCACGGACGGAGAGCCGGCCGCTGTGGCCGTCGGCCCTCACGGGGTCGAACCGCACGCGGGCGGTGCAGGCCTCACCGGGGGGCAGGCTGGTCGGGCAGTCGGAGCCCAGCAGGGTCCACCCCGGGTCGACGTCGATCCCGGTGATGGGGAACGGGTCCACGTCGGTCCCGACGACGGTGAAGGGGAGCACGGCACCGGGCGTGCCGGGCTCCGCGTCCGGCCAGGCACCGACGCCAGGGGACACCAGTAGCTCGGGGTCGTCGTCGGGCGCGCCCCAGCGGACCTCGCCGAACACGGTCGGGCCGCCGGCGCAGCGCTGCTCGAAGGTGAAGGTGAGCTCGGACAGGTCGTCCTCGTGGCCCCGCACCCGGAACTCGCCCTGGGGGCGGACGCAGGTCAGACCTTCGCCCTCCACCGACAGCGCCGGGGTGGTGGGGTCGCCGGCCGGGAACGAGGTCGTCTCGAGGTACTCCCGGTCGGTCAGTGTCCGGCCGGCAGGTGCCGCGATGACCAGATCGTACGACCGGTCGTCGCTGCCGCCGGCGACCGAGATGGTGACGTGGTCGTCCAGGGCGCCGGTGACGGACATGGTGCCGTTCCCGGGGAACCAGAAGGAGCCGGCGTCGTCGGGGTCGAGGCCGATGATCGAGACTGCGGACTCGGTCGGCTCGACGGCCGCCGGCTCGGTCACCGAGTCCTCCGCGGCCGTTCCTCCCGCCGCGCCTGCCGGAACCGTCCCCACCCCCAGCAGCAGACCGGCCGCGACCAGACCCGTCGTCGTCGCCAGCACGGTTCTTGCCCTGGTGAACCCCACGGTCACCCACCTCTCGATCGAGACCGCACGCTATACGAGCTCCAGCCGACGCTGGCCCTCTTTCGTGCGGAGGCGGCCTGACCTGGTGACTACGATCCGCGGCGTGGAACGGAAGACGCTGCTGTGGACCGCAGGGCTCGGACTCACAGGCTTCCTGATCGTCCTCGGCTTCGTGATCGCTCGAGACGTCACGTGGAACTGGCCGCTCGTGGCGATGCTGGTCCTGATCCTGGTCCTGCCTACAGCTCGAGCATGCGGGAGCTCGAAGGCCAGGGACGCGGGCAGGCGTCTGCGCGGGCGGCGGGGGGAGGAGTAGATGCGCGACCACCTGGAACGCAGGAGCGGCATCGAACGCCGAGGTCACGGCACGAGCCGAGGTCGACGCTGAACTCGCCGCACCCTGGTGAGTCAGTTCCGAGCCGGACGATCCCTGGTCCCGGGTCCGCCGACAACAGGCAGATGCCGGCCGGAGGCCCGATCGCGATCGTGGACCGCCGGTAGTGTCCAGTGGCACGAGACGAGGTGGAACCTCGGCCACGAGGTGCCCTCGTCGGTGCGCAGGCCCTGGCGACGCCGGGCCGTACGACCCCTGGCAAGAGGAGCAGCTCATGGACATGACCGAGGCACTCGCCTGGGCCGGCGGCCGCAAGAACGCCGTGCTCATCACCCTCCGCAGGGACGGGCGTGCCCAGTCCTCGGACGTCGCCTACGCCCTGGACGGCGACACGTTCGTCATCTCGGTGACCGACGACCGGGCCAAGACCGGCAACATGCGCCGCGACCCCCGGGTCGTCGTGCACCTGAGCGACCCGCCGTCGTGGTCCTACCTCTCCTTCGACGGCACGGTGGAGCTGTCGCCGGTCGCCACCGAGCCGGGCGACGCCACCAGCGACGCGCTGTGCGACTACTACGAGCAGGTCGCCGGTGGACCGCACGAGGAGTGGGCCGACTACCGAGCCGCGATGGTCGCGGAGGGTCGGCTCGTCGTCAGGTTCACCCCCGCGTCGGTGGTGGGCCAGGTGCACTAGACCGGACGAGGAAGGCGCACGGTCGACGTCGGCCAGCCACAGGCGAGGCTGGTCAGGTCCCTTCGTGCTGTCGCTGTCCACGCACCAGGTCCTCGTGCGCCCACACGCCGCACAAGCACCAGGCGACCACGCCGATCAGCTTCGCGACGTCCTCGACCGCTGCCCGGTTGACGACGACGTCGACCAGGACGGACACGGCCAGCATGATCGTCCCCGCCGCGAAGGCGACCTCGACGGGCGTCCAGCGGCGCGATCGCACCCACATCCGTGCCAGGGCCAGGCCGGCCACGGCGTACAGGACGAGGAACGGAGGTTCTGGCAGGCCCAGGGACGGCAGCACCTCCTCGTGCAGCAGCAGGCTGTCGTCGAGGGCGCTGACGCCGCACAGGCTGCCGAGGGCGACCAGGCGCGAGCGGTGCCCGGTCCGTGCGTGCCGGCCTGCGAGGACGGCGGCGACGGCGGCGACGACCCACCCCAGCGTCGTCAACCTGCTGATCGAGCCGGTCCACCACGGCACCCCGGCCACGGCAGTCGCATCACGGGTCAGGTCCGAGACGCGCTCGACGTCGGCCGACGCGAGCGTCCGCGTACAGCGCGGCTCCGGTCACCAGCGCGACGAACAACGCCGCGAGAAGGGACTGCACACCCCTGCTCACCGGATCTGACCCTTCACGTCTGACCTCATGATCGTCTCGCGATGTCGTGTCGACGAGTGCCCGCGCTTGCGACAGCATCCCTCGGCAGGGCGACGGGATGGGAAAGGGCTCGCGTGCCAGCGCTCCTACGCTATCCGGTCTGCTCCGACGGGTCAGCCCGGAACAGTTCCCGGCCGGTGGGGCGGTCGGTGATGCTGTGCGGATGACGACCGCCCCCGAGGACCCGCTGCGGCGCCAGCGCCGCCTGGCCGAGCAGACCCGCGACGACCACCTGCGGTGGCTGATGGAGGCCCTGGACGTCGACCTGGTGCTCGACGTCGGGGCCAACCGCGGCCAGTTCGGGCGCTCCCTGCGCGACCTCGGGTACGCCGGGCCCCTGGTGTCCTTCGAACCCGCTGCGGGCCCGCGTACGGAGCTGGCGGCGCACGCCGCCGCCGACGGCGCCTGGTCGGTCCGGCCCTGGGCGCTCGGCTCCGCCGCCCACGACGCCGAGCTGCACGCGGTCGACGAGGAGTCCGAGCTGGGTTCGCTGCACGGGCCGTCGACGTTCGGTCAGGAGTGGAAGGGCGCGCTGGGCCGCACCAGGACCGAGGTGGTGCCCGTACGACGTCTGGACGAGGTCTGGGACGACGTCGCCGGCCCGGACGGCGCCGAGCGGGTGCTGCTGAAGCTCGACACCCAGGGCCACGACCTGGAGGCCTTCCGCGGCGCCGGACGGCTCGTGCGCCCGGGCGGTCCGGTCGTCGCGGTCCTGACCGAGGTCGCCGTGCTGCCGATCTACGACGGGATGCCGACCATGAGCGAGCACCTCGCCGAGCTCGCCGACGCCGGGTGGGCGCTGTCGGGGCTGCACCCGGTGTCGTTCGACCGCGCCACCCTGCGCGTCATCGAGCTCGACGCGCTGCTGGTCCGCGACCCGGGCTCCGCGCGATGACGGACGCCGCCGGGACCGTGCGAGACGAGCCTCGGCGCCGGGTGCCGGCGGGCGGACCGAGACCGGTCACCTCGGGACCTTCGCCCGTTCCCACCCTGCCCTCGTGTGCGTACCTTCGCCGTGGGGCTCCGACGTGTGGAGCGGAGCTCCTACCGGGGGCGTCGTGAGCACCATCCTGCATTCATCCTGGCGCGGACGAAAGCCCGCCCTGAGGCGGGGCGCGCTCGTCGCGACACTGTTCGCGATGGCCATGGCCTCCCTCCTGCCGGTCGGCTCGGCGCAGGCCGACTACGACAGCGCGACCGAGACGTCCCACACCGCGACGGTCAGTGAGGCGTACGAGCTGTCGGGGCTCGTCGCGTCGCCGCGGTACCCCGACTGGTACTGGACGCACTCCGACACCTGGGGGCGGACGGACGTCGTCTCCGCGTGCACAGGTCTGAGCGGTCCCGCCCTCGACGAGTGCAGGCAGGTGCAGCGTGCGCGGCTGTGGGCACTCAAGCTCGACCCGGTCACCCACGCCGTGACGGAGTCGCGGGCCTTCGCCCTGAGCAACCCGGCGTGGGCGCTCGACCCCTTCGTCGCGCAGAACAACGACTGGGAGGACATCGCCGTGGGCCCCCCGCGCGACGGCAGCGAGGTGGGTGACCTCGTCATCGCTGCCACGGGCGATGCGGCCGCCAACCGGGTGCTCGACGCCGGCGGGCGGGACATCACGTGCGACACGCGCCGGCTCATCGAGCTGCCGGAGCCGGACCTGTCGGATCCCACCGTCACGACGTGGCAGCCGCGGAAGATCTTCGACCTCAAGAACTGGGTCGGAACGGGCGGGCTGAGCTCGTGCAACGTCGAGACGCTCGTGGTGTCACCCGGTGAGGCCGGCGGCCCGACGGCCTACCTGGTCAGCAAGACGATGCGGAAGGTGCTCTCCCGCAGCCTGGTCGAGGCGACCGGGCGCGACCCCGAGACGCCGCGAGCCGCCCCGGACTCGACGCTGGAGCATCGCGCGTCGGTGACCTACGTCGGCGCCCTGCGAGACTCCGCCGGACTGAAGATCACCGCGGCCGACAGCAGCGAGACCCACGTCTCGATGATCGTGCCCAGGACCGCGAAGCACCCGTGCCAGGTCCTGACCTGGGCGTACGGCAGCAGTGGGGTCGGCACTGCGCTGACCGGCACCAGCCCGGTCCGGAGTCCCGTGACGTGCAACCCCAACGCGGAAGGGCTCGCCTACACCCGGCTCGCGGCGGACCCCTCCACCGTGACGAAGGACCTGGTGCTCGTGGCGGACACCCAGTCCAACACCAAGAGCAGCTTCTTCTACTGGTTCCTGCCCGACGGCTGACCCGCACCTAGGGCGACTCGGCCTCAGCAGGGTCGGGGTCGGGCTGGTCCTTGACGAAGAGGTACCAGTACGAGGTGGACACGAAGATCACGGCGCCGACCAGGTTGCCCACCCCGGCCACCACCCAGTTCAGTCCGACCGCGCCCCAACCGACGTCCGGCACGCCGGCGAAGATCGCGGCGGGCAGGAAGAACATGTTGGCGACGACGTGGTCGAACCCCATCGCCACGAACGCCATGATCGGGAAGAAGATGGCCAGGATCTTGCCCGAGACCGAGGTGGCCGACAGCGACATCCACACCGCCAGGCACACCAGCCAGTTGCAGCCGACTCCCCGCAGGAAGGTCTGCCACACGGTCTCCCCGGTCTTGTCGGTCGCGATCGTCGCCAGCCGCTCGTGGGTCATCGCCGCAACGGTGCCGGCCTCCTCGCCGGTGCCCCCGATCACGCCCGACTGGACAGCGAGGAAGTACGCGACGAACAGCGCCCCGAGCAGGTTGCCGAACAGCACCAGCGAGAGGTTGACGGCGACGTCGCCGAGCCCGATCCTGCCGCGCATCGCGCTCAGCGGCACCAGCATCATGTTTCCCGTGGCGAGGTCCGAGCCGGCGATCAGCACCAGGACGAGCCCGAGGGTGAAGGCGGCCCCGGTGAACAGGGTCGGGAGCGTCCCCCACGTCGCTGGATCCAGACCCGAGGAGACCGTGATGGCGACCAGCGCACCGAAGGCGATGTAGGCGCCGGCCAGGAACGAGCTGATCAGGAGCCGGTCCCAGGTGCGTCGGGTCTTCTTGGTGCCGGCCTCGACCGCGACCCGGGCCGTCTCCTGGGGTTCTCTGGCGGACACGAGGCCTCCTGGGTCGGGTCGGGACGACGGCGCTCCGGAGTCAACCGCACCGGTGCCCCCTACCGCCAGGGGCTGGGGAGGCTGAGCTCGACGGCGTCGAGGGCGGCGTCGAGCGCGCCGGGGTGGGTGGCGTGCCAGTGGGTGAGGTCGTCGAGGACGGCGGTGCCGGCGGGGCCGGTCTCCCGGCACAGTCCGTGGGGGCTGCGCCAGTAGTGACGATCGAGACCCGCCTGGTGGACCTGCCAGCCGGTGTGGGTCTTCGCGCGGTGGTGGGTGCGGGACAGGGGTGCCGCATGGGTGTCGCGGGTCTGTCCGGGCGGGCCGAGCGGGTCGTAGGGCACGGGGTGGTCCAGGTCGGTGCGCCGCGAGGAGCCGGTCGCGTGGGGGAAGACCTCGACCGGGCTGCGCAGGCGGGCGCGTTCGCGGACGGACTCGGGGAACTCGTAGGAGCTGGTGGTGCCCTCGGCGTGGAGGTCGATGACGGGGCGCAGGCTGACCCGGGCGTGCCGCAGGAGGGCGACGACCTGGGTCAGCAGGGCGGGGCCGAGGTCCTCGACACGGGCGACGGCCGCGGTGCCGTCCAGCGCGGCCTGGTGGAGGTGGAGGTAGACGACGGCCTCGGCGGTACGCCGCCGCGGTGCGGCTGTCTCCTCGCGCGCGCCGGGTGCGGCGGGGTGCTCGAGGAGGTCCAGGACGGCGCCGGGGTGGGCGAGCCAGCCCAGGGCGAGGGCCCTCAGCGCCTGCTTGTCCAGCGTCCCGTCCGACGCGCAGGGGGTGCCGTCGCCGGTGAGGTCGGGGCGTGCGGCGAGGATGTCGGCGACCCGGTCGACCATGGCGTCGACCCAGACCACGTCGCCGGGTTCCATCCGGGCGAACAGGCTGCGCGAGCCGTTCTTGTCCGTGCGCCCGACGGCCACGAGGCGGCGGCGGGCCTCCGCCTCGAGGCGGGCGGTGTGGGCGGGGAGGTCGGCCTCGATGACCGCCGCCTCGGCGAGGCCCAGGACGCGCGAGGGGGAGTCCCCGGCGAGGGAGTCGGCCACGGCGGCGTCGACGAGGGCGACCTGGGTCTGGTCGAGCGCGCGTGACATGGCCGCGACCCGGCGGGCGACCCAGACCTCGCACTCGCCGGCGAGCACCACGGCCCAGGTGTGGGGCAGGCGGTGGCGCAGGTCGAGGGCGTCGGCCACGACGGCACGGGCCGAGAGGGTGTGGACGCGGCGGGCGGTGGCGAGCTCGGGCAGGCAGAGCTCCTGCACGCGGGGGGTGCCGTCGCCACCGAGGTCGACCAGACGGTCCTGGCCGTTCCAGTCGCGGGTCCCGTGCGGTCCCCGGCGGGGGTCGGCGGCGTGCAGGTCGGCCCAGTGCAGGGCGAGCAGGAGGTCCTCGACCTCGGCGGCGCGGCGGTCTGCGAGGGCGGCCTCGGCGCGGTGCAGCACTCCGGAGGCGTCGAGGTCCCCGATCGGGACCGGGAGGGCGACCGCTGCGGGCATGTATCTAGTATAGTCGAACAGGTGTTCGAACGTCAAGCCCGTTCCATGCCCGCAGCGAAGCGGCTCAGGTGTTCTTGACGTCGTACCGGTCGGCCATCATCAGCTTGTCCCACACCGCGACGAAGTCCCGCACGAACCGGGCGTGACCGTCGCTGGCGGCGTACACCTCGGCCACGGCACGCAGCTGCTGGTTGGCGCCGAAGACCAGGTCGTGGCGGGTGGCGCGGTAGGCCGTCGCACCGGTCTCGCGGTCGTCGAGGGTGAACGTGGTGCCGGCCTCGTCCTGCTTGGTCCACTCGTAGTCCGTGCTGGTGACCGTGGTGAAGAAGTCGTTGGTCAGCACCCCCACGCGGTCGGTGAAGACCCCGTCGGACGACCCGTCGTGGTTGCAGCCCAGGACCCGCAGCCCGCCGGTCAGCGCGGTCCACTCCGGCGCGCTCAGCCGCAGCAGCGCGGCCTTGTCGAGGAACATCTGCTCCGGCGAGACCGACGGCGCGACCGTGGCCCAGTCGTCCATCTGGTAGTTGCGGAACCCGTCGACGGCCGGCGCGAGCCACTCGAAGGTCGGCACGTCGGTCTGCTCGTCGGTGGCGTCGACCCGGCCCGGGGTGAAGGGGACGCTGACCGGCTCGCCGGCCTCCCGCGCGGCCTGCTCCACCGCGACGCAGCCGCCGAGCACGACCAGGTCGGCCAGGCTCACCTGCTCCTCGCCGCTGTTGAACGCGGTCCGCACCGCGCGCAGCGCCTCGAGCACGGGCACCGTACGGCGGTTGACCGGCCAGTCCTTCTGCGGCGCCAGCGCCAGGCGTACGCCGTTGGCGCCCCCACGCTTGTCGGTGTCGCGGTAGGTGATGGCCGAGGAGAAGGCGGTGAAGGCGAGGTCGGAGACCGGGACGCCCGTGTCCAGGACGGCCTGCTTGAGCCGCGCGATCCCGGCCTCACCGACGACGGGGTGCTGGGCCTGCGGCAGGGGGTCCTGCCAGGGCAGGTCCTCCGCGGCGACCTCGGGGCCGAGGTAGCGGTCCTTGGGCCCCATGTCGCGGTGCGTGAGCTTGTACCAGGCGCGCGAGAACTGGTCGGTGAAGTAGTCGAAGTCGGCCAGGAACCGCTCGCAGACCGCCCGGTAGACCGGGTCCACCTTGAGCGCGATGTCGCTGGTCATCATCATCAGCGGGTGCTCGACGCCCTCGAGGTGCGCGTCCGGCGTGGTCGGGGCGTCGGGGTCGACCGGCTTCCACTGCAGGGCGCCGGCCGGGCTCTCGGTCTGCTCCCACTCGTAGCGGAAGAGGTTCTCCAGGTAGTCGTTGTCCCAGGTGGTGGGGTGCGGGGTCCAGGACCCCTCGATGCCGTTGGTCATCGTGTCCTCGGCGTTGCCCTTGCCCTGGGGGTTGTGCCAGCCCAGGCCCATCGCCTCCATCGGGGCGACCTCGGGCGGCACGCCGATCCGGTCGGGGGAGACCTGCCCGTGGCTCTTGCCGAAGGCGTGCCCGCCCGCGATCAGCGCGACGGTCTCCTCGTCGTTCATCGCCATCCGGCCGAAGGTGATCCGGATGTCGACCGCCGACGCGGCGGGGTCGCCGTTGCCCTCCGGGCCCTCGGGGTTGACGTAGATCAGCGCCGAGTGGGAGGCCGCCAGCGGCTGCTCGAGCTCGTAGTCGTCGCTGCCGGGCTCGCCGGTCCAGCGCTGGTCGCGCATCACCATGGCGTCGCCCGAGGGCGGGTCGGTGTTGTCGAGGTACTCCGGACCCCAGTACGCCGCGTCGTCGGGCTCCCACGCGTCGCGACGGCCCCCGCCGAAGCCGAAGGTCGGCAGGCCCATCACCTCCAGCGAGCAGTTGCCGGTCAGCACGATCAGGTCCGCCCAGGACAGGGCGTTGCCGTACTTCTGCTTCAGCGGCGACAGGAGCCGGCGCGACTTGTCGGTGTTGCCGTTGTCCCACCAGCTGCTGATCGGGGCGAAGCGCTGCATCGCCTCCCCGGCACCGCCGCGGCCGTCGGCGATCCGGTAGGTGCCGGCGGAGTGCCAGGCCATCCGGATCATCTGCGGGGCGTAGTTGCCGTAGTCCGAGGGCCACCACGCGACGGAGGTCGTCAGCAGCGCCTTGATGTCGGCCTTGAGCGCGTCGAGGTCGATCGTGGCGAACGCGGCGGGGTAGTCCAGGTCGTGCAGCGGGTTGGCGGCCGCGCCGTCACGGTGCAGCTGCTCCACCCGCAGGCGGTCGGGGTACCAGTCCTGCAGGGTCGGGCGGGAGGTCTGGGCCCCGCCGATCGTGTGGCCGCCGAAGGGGCAGCTCCCGGCGAGGACGTCGTCGTACTCGGTGTACTGGGTCATCTGCGGATGCTAGTCAGCCGCCCCCACCGTCCCGGGTGTGCCGGGGCGCCCCCGCGGCTCAGGCGCCGCCCCGCAGCTCGGGGAACTCGTCGTCGCCCCAGCCGGCCTCCCGGGCGGTGCCGGCGGCGGCCAGCTCCTCCTCGCGGGCGCGCAGCTCGACGCGGCGGATCTTGCCGGAGATGGTCTTCGGCAGCTCGGCGAACTCGATCCGGCGGATCCGCAGGTAGGCCGGCAGCCGCTCGCGGGCGTGCCGGAGGATGTCGACCGCCGTCGCCGCGGTGGGCTCGTACCCCGCGGCGAGGACGACGTAGGCCTTGGGGACCGCGAGGCGGACGGCGTCCGGCGCCGGCACGACCGCGGCCTCGGCGACGGCCGGGTGCTCGATCAGGACGCTCTCCAGCTCGAACGGGCTGATCTTGTAGTCGGAGGCCTTGAACACGTCGTCGGTGCGTCCCACGTAGGTCAGGTAGCCCTCCGCGTCCAGCGTGGCGATGTCCCCGGTGTGGTAGACGCCGCCGGCCATCGCCTCGGCGTCACGCTCGGGGTCGCCCTGGTAGCCGGTCATCAGCGGCAGCGGTCGCCCGGTCGGGCCCTCGAGGTCGAGGCACACCTCGCCCTCGGCGCCCTCGCCGGCGAGGCGCTCGCCGGTCAGCACGTCGACGAGCACGACCGGTACGCCCGGCAGCGCGCGCCCCATCGAGCCCGGCTTGACCACCGAGCCCGGTGTGTTGCCGACCGCGGCGGTCATCTCGGTCTGGCCGAACCCGTCGCGCAGCGTCAGGCCCCACTGCCGCCGGACCTGCTCGATCACCTCGGGGTTCAGCGGCTCCCCGGCGCCGATCACCTCGCGCAGCGAGCCCGGCCCCCCGGAGAGGTCGGCCTTGATCAGCATCCGCCACACCGTCGGCGGGGCGCAGAAGGTGGTGACGCCCTCCTCGCGCAGCACCTGCAGCAGCGAGGGCGCGTCGAAGCGGGCGTAGCTGTGGACCAGGATCGTCGCCTCGGCGATCCAGGGCGCGAAGAAGCAGGACCACGCGTGCTTCGCCCAGCCGGGCGAGGAGATGTTCAGGTGCACGTCGCCGGCCTGGAGCCCGAGCCAGAACACCGTGGTCAGGTGGCCGACCGGGTAGGAGACCTGGGTGTGCTCCACCAGCTTCGGGCGGCTGGTCGTGCCGCTGGTGAAGTAGAGCAGCAGCCGGTCCTCGGGCGCGGTGCCCGGGTGCGGCAGGTCGGCGTCGTCCAGGCCGTCGACGGCCGTCAGGTCGTCCCACCCGTCGGCGGCACCCACGCAGAAGCGGCCCAGGTCCTCGGCGACGCCCGCGAGCTTCCCGGTGTCGGCGGCGTTGCACACGACGTGGCGCGCGCCGCCGCGCGCGACGCGGTCGCGCAGGTCGTCCGTGCCGGCGGCGGTGGCGGTCGGCATCACGACCGCCCCGAGCTTCATCACCGCGAGCATGCACTGCCACAGCTCGACCTGGTTGCCGAGCATGACGAGCACGGCGTCCCCGCGGCGTACGCCCCGCTCCTGCAGCCACCGGGCGAGCTGGTTGGAGGTGCGCCGCATCCGGTCGTAGCTCACCTCGTGGCGGGTCCCGTCCTCCTCGAGGACCACCAGCGCGGGGCGGTCGTTGCCCGCGGCGATCCGGTCGAACCAGTCGACGGCCCAGCAGAACTCGGCTCCGAGGTCGGGCCAGCGGAACTCGGCGACGGCCTGCTCGTGCCGGCCGTGCAGGGCGACGAGCTGGTCGCGCGCCGCGCGGTAGGCCTGCGTGGCCGGTCCGTCGGCGCCGCCGCTGGACGGGGTGGCGGGCGGGGTGGTGGGCGGGGTGGTGGTCATGCCGGGTGCTCCTCGCAGGTGGGTACGGACCGGGCCCGCCGCCACCTCCGTCACCGGAGGTCGCGACGGGCCCGTCGTCGTGCGTGTGCTTGCTCCGTCGGCCCGCGGGGGCCGACGGAACGGGGTCAGCCCTCCTCGGGCGCCACGTAGCTCTCGGCGTCGGGGGAGGTGAAGAGGTCACCGTCCTGGGTGATCCCGCCGGGGGCCTCGATGTCGGGCGTGCCGATGTAGACCTCCCGGGTGGCCGGGGAGCCCGGCGAGGTGAGGTCGAGGTCGGCGACCAGGTCCTCGGTGTTGATCTCGGTGCTCGCCGCCAGCGCGTCCTGGATGCCGGTACGGGTCAGGTCGTCGGCCTCGCAGGCGGTCTCGAGCACCTGGCCCCAGATCTCCCCGATGGCGTAGCCGTAGGGGATGCCGGCGTTCGCGGGCTCCTTCTTGCCGAGGTCCTCGTAGGCGGTGGCGACCTCGGTGGCCTTCGGCACGTCGGAGCTGTACGGCGCCGCGCTGGCCACGAGGGAGAAGTTCTCCAGCGCCGCCTGGGTGTCCTCGGTGAGGATCGCCGGGGCGAAGGTCGGGTTGTTGCCCACCAGCGGGACGTCGAGGCCCAGCTGGGCGGCGACCGTGGCCACCGACAGGGTCTGCGACGGGGTGGTGGTGAGCCCGATCGCGGAGACGTCCGCACCGCGCAGGCCGGTGACCACGTTGCGCAGGTCGGTGTCGGTGGGCAGCACCTTGACGGTCTCGAGGGTGATGTCGTGCTGCTCGGCGAAGTACTCCGCGCCCAGCAGGCCGTTCTCGCCGTACTCGCCCTCGAGGTAGATGAACCCGACGGTGTCGCCCTCGGCGATGTCGCCCTGGTCCAGCAGGTAGGAGAGCCCGTTGATCATCTCGACGTCGTAGGTGGTGCCGGGGATGACCACGTAGGGGTTCTTCAGCAGGAACGACGACCACGACAGGGCCACCGAGGTGGTCTCGTTGTCGATCAGCTGCTGGTCGAGCGCGGCGATGACCGGCGAGCCCAGGATCTGCATGAAGCCGAGCACCTCGGGCAGCAGCTCCTGGTAGGCCAGCACGCCGGCGTCGGCCTGGTAGCCGTGGTCGCGCACCAGCAGCTCGATCTCGCGGCCGCAGATGCCGCCGGCGGCGTTGACCTCGTCGGCCCAGATCTGGTGGCCGTCGACGGTGCCGGTGCCGAGCTGGATGAACGGGCCGCTCTGGTCGGTGAGCACGCCGAGGCTGATGGTGTCGTCGGTGACGCCGGGGCCGGCCGCACCGCCCTCCCCGGAGCTCTCGGTGCTCTTGCTGCTGCAGGCCGTGAGGGCCAGCGTGGCGACGGCGGCCGTGGCCAGTAGGCGTCGGGTCTTCATGGTGCCTCTTCTCTCAGGGATCTTCATCGGGTGGTGACGCGCGTGAAGCGGTGGGTGAGTCGACGGGTGATGGCGGCCAGGCCTCCTGGCTCGAAGATCACCAGCAGGACGATCAAGGTGCCGTAGGCGTAGGCGGTGAGCACCACCGGCGTGAAGCCGCCGTCGCCGCTGGTGAGGTCCTGCAGGAAGCCGATCTGGGGGACCAGCACGTTGAGGGCGAGCGGCAGGCCGGAGACGAACGCGGCGCCGACGACGGCCCCGCTGATCGAGCCCAGCCCGCCGATGATGATCATCGCCAGCAGCCCGACGGCCACGGTGATGGACCACGAGCCGTCGAACTCGTTCTCGTCGGCCTTGAGCAGCCCGAACCACATGATCGTCATGACGCCGGCGAGGCCGGCGTAGGCCGAGGAGACCACGAACGCGCCGGCCCGGGTCCGGGCGACGTCGACGCCCATCGCGGTCGCCGAGGCGGGGTTGTCCCGCACGGCGCGCCAGGCGCGGCCCGGGCGGGAGCGCACGGCGCCGGTGGCCAGGACGAAGGCGATCGCGGTGAAGAGCAGGAACAGGTACCAGGTGCGCTCGGGGGCGTTCAGCGGGACGCCCAGCAGCAGGAACTCCGGCTCCGCGGTGGTGAAGGAGAAGCCCAGCACCTCGAAGGCGGGGGAGGGGCGGCCGGTCGCGGCGCCGCCGCTGAGCTCGGAGAACCGCTGCCCGAGGTACAGCCCGAGGTAGACCAGCGCCAGGGTCGCCACCGACAGGTAGATCCCCCCGACCCGGCCGGCGACCGGCGCGAAGGCCAGGCCGGCCAGCCCGCTGACCACGACCGCCCCGAGCAGCGCCACCAGCGGCGGCAGGCCGAGGGCGACCAGGCCGGACTCGGCGACCGGGTCGCTGCCCAGCACGGCGTACACCGTGGCGCCGACGAGCATGAAGAACGGCGTGCCCAGCGAGAGCTGGCCGCAGTGGCCGGTCAGCAGGGTCAGCCCGATCGCGGCGACCGCGCTGACCATCACGAACTCGCCGACCCGCAGCCAGGTGGCGTCGAGGTAGAGGGGCATCGCGAGCAGGAGCAGCAGGACCGCCAGGCCGAGGACGACGCGGACCACGGTCCGGGTACGCCCGGCGGCCGGTGTCGCGGACGGGGCGGCGGCGCGCTCGGCGGGTGCCTCGGGGGGCGGGGACACGGGCTGGGGAGCGGGGTTGCGGGTGTCAGACACGGTGCACCTCCGCCGAGCCGAAGAGGCCCGAGGGGCGCACGACCAGGACCGCGAGCATCACCAGGAAGACCGCGCTCTTGGCGAAGTCGAAGGCGATGTACTGCCCGGCGTAGGCCTCGGTCAGCCCGACGATGAAGCCGCCGACCACCGCCCCGAAGACGGAGTCGAGCCCGCCGATGATGGCGGCCGGGAAGGCGACCAGGGCCAGGGCGTGGGTGGCGCGGGAGACGCCGGAGCCGGAGAAGTCCGGCGTGGCCAGGAAGAGCACCGCGACGCCGGCGAGCAGGCCGGCCACCAACCAGGCGGCGGCCGTGACCTGGGCGTTGCGGACCCCCATCAGGGCGGCCGCCTCGCGGTTCTCGGCCTGCGCCCGCATGCTCAGCCCCCACCCGGTGAAGCGGAAGAGCGCGAGCAGCGCGCCGATCAGGACCAGCCCGGTGCCCAGGGCCACGAGCTGGCCGACCAGGACGGTGACGTCGCCGAAGCGGATGAGCTCCTGCGCCCAGGGCGGCCGCAGGAACGGCGCGTCCGTGCTGAGCCGGCGGGCGGCCTCCTCGGTGACGATCACGTCGACGCCGATGGTCAGCAGCACCAGGGCGATCGGGTCGGCGTTGCGGCTCCGGGCGACCAGGACGCGCTCGATGAAGACCGCGAGCAGGCCCGCGGTCAGCACCCCCGCGGCGCCGGCCACCAGGAAGCCCTGGTCGGAGAACCGGTAGGCGACGTAGCCGCCGGCGAGGACCAGCGAGCCGTGCGCGAAGTTCACCACCCCCGTGGCGCGGAAGATGATGACGAAACCGAGGGCGAGCAGCGCGTAGACCGCGCCGCGGCCCGCGCCGTTCACCGTGAGCTGGAGCAGCGTGGTCACGACGAGGTGCCTTCCGTGTGGCCCGAGTGGTGGCCCGAGTGGTGGGGTGCGAGGTCGGGGGCGGTGACGCCCTCGGCGGCGATGTCGCCGAGGTAGGCCCGGATGACCTCCGGGTCCTGCTGGATCTCGGCGGGCGTGCCGTCGGCGATCCGCTTGCCGAAGTCCAGGACCGTGACGTGGTCGGCGATGCCCATCACCAGGGCCATGTCGTGCTCGACGAGGAGCACCGAGATGCCGAGGGCGTCGCGGAGGTCGGTGATGGTGCGGGCCATCTCCCGGGTCTCGCCCTCGTTCATGCCGGCGGCGGGCTCGTCGAGCATCAGCAGCCGGGGCTCGGTGGCGACGGCGCGGGCGATGTCCACGCGCTTCTGGTCGCCGTACGACAGCTCGGTGACCGGGCGGTGGAGCCGCTCGCCGAGGCCGAGGAACGCGCAGATCTCGGCGACGCGCTCGGTGTGCCGGGCCTGCTCCCGCCGCATCCGCGGCAGGCGGAGCCCGGCGGCGAGGAAGCCGCCGGAGGTGAGCGCGTGCCGCCCGAGCATCACCGTGTCGAGGACCGTGGTGTGGCCCGACAGCGAGACGTTCTGGAAGGCGCGGCCGATGCCGAGGTGCGCCAGCTGGTGCGGGCGGCGGCCGACGACGGCGTCGTCGCCGAAGCGCACGGTGCCCTCGCTGACCTTGTAGAGCCCGGAGATCACGTTGAAGCAGGTCGACTTGCCCGCGCCGTTGGGGCCGATCACGGCGTGCACGGTGGCCGGGAGGACGTCGAAGCTGACGTGGTCCAGCGCGGTGACGCCGCCGAAGCGCACGGTGACGTCCTCGACGTGGAGGGTCGGTACGTCCTCGGAGGTCGTCATCGGGCCCACCTGGTCAGGGTCGGGCGGCTCGGGCGCCGCTGCTGGTCGGGGTGGGCGGAGTCGTCGTCGTCACCGTGGTCGGTGCCGCCGTGACCGCCGAGGTACAGCGCCTTGACGGCGTCGGAGCCGGCGAGCTCGGCCGCGGTGCCGCGGATGGCGACCCGGCCGACCTCGAGGGCGACGGCGTCGTGGGCCACCCGCAGCGCCATGGCGGCGTTCTGCTCGACGAGCACGACGGGGGTGCCCTGCTCGTTGATCGTGGTGACGATCTCGCCGATCTGGTCGATCAGCAGCGGGGCCAGCCCGAGGGAGGGCTCGTCGAGCAGCAGCACCTTCGGCTCGGCCATCAGGGCGCGCCCGATGGCCAGCATCTGCTGCTCGCCGCCGGAGAGCAGGCCGGCGCGCTGCTTGCTGCGCTCGGCCAGCCGGGGGAAGAGGTCCAGCACCCGCTCGCGGGAGGCCGCCCGGCGGGAGCGCGAGGTGGTGAGGCCACCGACGGCGAGGTTCTCCTCGACCGTCATCCGCCCGAAGACCTGGCGGCCCTCGGGGGACTGCACGACACCGGCCCGGGTGACCGCGGCAGGGGCGAGCTTGTGCAGGGCCTGGCCCTCGAACTCGATCGAGCCGGAGTGGATCGACCCGCCGTGCATGCCGAGGGTGCCGGAGATCGCCCGGAGCAGGGTCGACTTGCCGGCCCCGTTGCTGCCCAGGACCGCGACGACCGTGCCAGGGCGCACGGCGAGGTCGACGTGGTCGAGGACGCGGGTGCTGGTGCCGTAGCCGGTGACCAGGTCGGTGATCGAGAGCACGGGCGGCGCCTGGTGCGCCGGCGGGTGCACGCTCAACTGATGTCCCTCCGTCAGGTCGCCGTGTGACGTGCGTCGCAGGCGGTGTCGCGTCCGACGATGCTCGGGGCAGTCCTGCCGCCTGCCTACCTCCGATCGGAGGTGTGAGGCACGACACGGCATGAATCGTGACGTTGGCCTCGGGTCAGTCGATCCAGCCGGCGCGACGGGCCCGGTCGATGGCCTGCACCCGGTTGGCGCAGTCGAGCTTGCGCAGCAGACCCTGGAAGTAGGACTTCACGGTGTTGGGCAGCAGCCCGAGGTTGACCGCGATCTGGCGGTTGGACAGCCCGCGTGCGGCCTCGACCAGCACCTGGAGCTCGCGCCGGGTCAGCGAGGTGCCGTCGGGGAGGGTGACGCCGTGCTCGACGGCGACGCCGCCGTCGAGGCGCTGGCGGATCCGGTCGAGCTGGGCGCTGATCGCGGAGGTGCCGAGCTGGGCGGCGACCTCGCCGAGCTCGCGGGCCACCGAGGCCAGCTCCGCGGCGCTGGGGTCGGGGCGCAGGGACGCCTGGGCGTCCTCGAGCTGGGCCAGGCGGGCGCGGACCTCGTCCTCGACGAGGATCTCGTGCTGGAGCCGGCGCCGCAGCGGGTCGAGGCTGTCGAACCAGCGGTCGCCCAGCGGCAGCTCGGAGGTGCTGCCCAGGTACACCACGGCGCGGGCGCGCCCGCTCACGATGATCGGCACGGCGGCCGTGGTGACCATGGCCTCGCTGCGCACGGCGTGGTCGTAGTGGTGCGTGATGCCGCGCGCGGTCTCGTAGTTGCCCACGCTGGTGGGTCGGGACAGGGCGAGGGCCTTGCCGCCGAGCCCCGTGCCGGGGGTGATCTCGAGGTGGTCCAGGGCGCGGGAGCGGGCGCCGAGGGTGCACAGGATCTGCAGGGAGCCGGAGCGGTCGTCGACCACGCTGCCGAAGGCCAGGTCCATCCCGCTGGTGCCGCGCCACGCGGGCAGCGCCGGGCTCAGGCGGCTGAGGACCATCTCGGTCGAGGTCTGCACGACGTCCTCCTGCTCCTGCTGCCCGCTGTGGGCCGGGTCACACGCCCAGGATGCCCTACGCAGGGGATGTCCCGGGGCGACCCCCCTCTGATCGGAGGTGTGACCCGCGGCCCGCGCTGCCTAGCGTCACCCCATGAGCACGGAGACGTCCTACGACCGCGGTCCCAGCGAGCCGGCGCTGCTGGAGGAGACCATCGGCGCCAACTTCGAGGCGACGGTGCGTGCCCACCCCGACAACGAGGCCCTGGTGGAGGTGGCCAGCGGCCGCCGGTGGACCTGGAGCGAGCTCGACGCCGCGGTCGACGCGCTGGCGCGCGGGCTGATCGGGGCCGGGCTCGTGCGCGGGGACCGGGTGGGCGTCTGGGCGCCGAACTGCGCCGAGTGGACGATCGCGCAGTTCGCCACCGCGAAGATCGGGGTGATCCTGGTCAACGTCAACCCGGCGTACCGCACCCACGAGCTCGCGTACGCGGTCAACCACTCCGGGATGCGCCTGATGCTGGCCGCGTCGTCGTTCAAGACCAGCGACTACCGCGGGATGGTCGCGCAGGTGCGCGCGGAGTGCCCCGCCCTGGAGCGGGTGGTGTTCGTCGACACCGACGACTGGGACGCGCTCCTGGCCGAGGGTGCGGACGTGCCCCCCGGTGCGGTCGCCGAGCAGCTGGCCGGGCTCGACGCCGCCGACCCGATCAACATCCAGTACACCTCCGGCACGACGGGTCGTCCGAAGGGCGCGACGCTGAGCCACCGCAACATCCTGAACAACGGCTACTTCACCACCGAGCTGCTGAACCTCGGCCCGGAGGACCGGTTGTGCATCCCGGTGCCCTTCTACCACTGCTTCGGGATGGTGATGGGGAACCTCGGCTGCAGCTCGCACGGCACGACCATGGTGATCCCGGCGCCCGGGTTCGACCCGGAGGTGACGCTGCGCGCCATCGCCGACGAGCGGTGCACCGGCGTCTACGGCGTGCCGACGATGTTCATCGCGATGCAGAACCACCCGACGTTCGCCGAGCACGACCTCTCCTCGCTGCGGACCGGGATCATGGCGGGCTCCGTCTGCCCGGTCGAGGTGATGAAGCGGTGCATCACCGAGATGCACATGAGCGAGGTCTCGATCGCCTACGGCATGACCGAGACCTCCCCGGTCTCCTGCCAGACGCGTGCCGACGACGACCTCGACCGGCGTACGGCCTCGATCGGGCGGGTGCACCCGCACCTCGAGATCAAGGTCGTGGACCCGGCGACCGGCGAGACCGTCGAGCGCGGGGCGCCCGGTGAGCTGTGCACGCGCGGCTACTCGGTGATGCTCGGCTACTGGGAGGAGCCGGAGAAGACCGCCGAGGCGATCGACGCCGACGGGTGGATGCACACCGGCGACCTGGCCGAGATGCGCCCCGACGGCTACTGCAACATCGTCGGGCGGATCAAGGACCTGGTGATCCGCGGTGGGGAGAACGTCTACCCGCGCGAGGTCGAGGACTTCCTCTACACCCACCCCGACATCGAGGACGTGCAGGTGATCGGGGTGCCGGACGAGAGGTACGGCGAGGAGCTGTGCGCCTGGGTCAAGATGAAGGCCGGCGCGGAGCCGCTCGACGCGGCCGCGGTGCGCGCGTTCTGCGACGGGCGGCTCTCCCACTTCAAGGTGCCGCGCTACGTCCTGGTCGTGGAGGAGTTCCCGATGACGGTCACCGGCAAGGTCCGCAAGGTCGAGATGCGCGAGACCAGCGCCGGGCGCCTGGGCCTGTGAGCGGGCGTCCGGTGAGCATGCGTCGCGAGACCCCGGTCAGCCGGTTCGGCACCGTCGAGGTGGCCGACCTCCCCGACGACCTGCGGGAGCGGCTGGAGCCGCTGGTGGCGAAGACCGGTTTCGTGCCCAACATCTTCCGCGCGCTGGGCCGCCGCCCGGCCGAGCTGCGCGCCTTCCTCGACTACCACGACGCGCTGATGGACAGCGACGACGGGCTGTCCAAGGCCGAGCGGGAGCTGGTCGTGGTCGCCACCTCCGGCCTGAACGACTGCCCCTACTGCGTCGTCGCGCACGGGGCGGTGCTGCGGGTCCGGTCCAAGGACCCCCAGCTGGCCGACCACGTCGCCACCCACCCGCGCGGGGCCGACCTCGAGCCCCGTCAGCGGGCGATCGTGGACCTCGCCCTCGCCCTGGCCGGCGACCCCGGCGGCTTCGGCGAGGCCGACCTCGCCGCGGCCCGCGCGGCCGGGCTCAGCGAGGACGAGGTCTGGGACGTCGGCTCGATCACCGCCCTGTTCGCCGCGTCCAACCGTCTGGCCCACCTCCTCGGCCTGCAGCCCAACGCGGAGTTCTTCGGGATGGGGCGCTGAGGCGGGGGTCTCGTGACGCTCGCTGCGCTCGCTCCTCGACCACCGGGGCCGCTGCGCTCGCTCCTCGACCACCGGGGCCGCTGCGCTCGCTCCTCGACCACCGGGGCCGCTGCGCTCGCTCCTCGACCACCGGGGTCGCTGCGCTCGCTCCTCGACCACCGGGGTCGCTGCGCTCGCTCCTCGACCACCGGGGTCGCTGCGCTCGCTCCTCGACCACCGGGGTCGCTGCGCTCGTTCCTCGACCACCGGGGTCGCTGCTCAGAAGGCGTACCCGTACCGCGCCAGGTCCTCGGCGTGGGCGGTCTCGACGAGGCGGCGTCCCTCGAGGCCGTACGAGCGCCACCAGGCGCGCTCGCGGTCGGTGACGTTGGTGCGGGGGATGGTCAGGGCGAGGCCGGTGAGGTCGCGGAGGTCGGCCTCCAGGTGCTCCATGCGCAGCACGACGTCGGCCTCGTCGACGTGCCCGGCGTTGACCCGGCGCGGGGCGGCGGTCCCCCCGAGCGCACGCACCAGCCAGGCGTCGAACTCCAGGGTGAGCGCGTCGACGACGGAGTCCACCGCACCGGGCGTCGCGTGCACCCACGACGTGGGGTCGCGCAGCTCGTGGACCCAGCGGGTGCGGCTGCGCTCGTACTCCGCGACGTAGAAGTCGAAGGGGTTGCGGGTCGTGGTGACCACCCGCAGGCCGTGGTCGGCGGGCAGCAGGCCCGCGGCCACCAGCTGGCGTGCGGTGCCGTGCTTCACGTCGACCCCGCCGGCGCGCACCTGCCCGGACTCGGGCACCTCCCGCACGTCGCGCTGGGCCAGCAGGGCGTCGCGGAGCGCGGTGCTGCCGGTGCCGGGCGCCGCGGTGACGAGCAGGTGCGCGGCGGGGTCGATCAGGGCCATCAGCGGGGGGCGTCCGAGCAGGTCATCCGGCATCAGACCGCAGCCGGCGGGGCGCCCGCCCCACCCCGGGGGCGGGTTCGGGGACCGGTCAGTGCGCGCCGAGCCGCCCCGTCAGGCGGTCGTGCCGGTCGGCGCTGCTGCCCTCGAGCCCGTGGATCTCGACCTGCTTGCCCTTGCGGGCGTACTTGGTGGTGATCGCGTCCAGGGAGGCCACCGTCGAGGCGTCCCAGACGTGGGACCCGGACAGGTCGATGACCACGCGGGCGGGGTCGGCGGCGTACTCGAACTGGGTGTAGAGGTCGTTGCTCGAGGCGAAGAACAGCTGCCCGGTCACCCGGTAGACGGCGGTCTCGACGCCCTCGTCCTGCACGATCTCGCGGTGGGTCTCGGTCAGGTGCGCGACCCGGCGGGCGAACAGGGTCATCGCGACCAGCACGCCGCTGACCACGCCGATGGCGAGGTTGTGGGTGGTGACGGTCACCGCGACGGTCACCAGCATCACCAGGGTCTCCGAGCGCGGCATCCGGCGCAGCGTCGCCGGCGCGACGCTGTGCCAGTCGAAGGTGCCGACCGCGACCATCACCATGACCGCGACCAGGGCGGCCATCGGGATGGTGGCCACGACGTCGCCGAAGCCGACGACCAGGACGAGCAGGAACAGCCCGGCGCAGAAGGTCGAGATCCGGGTGCGCGCACCCGACACCTTCACGTTGATCATCGTCTGGCCGATCATCGCGCAGCCGCCCATGCCACCGAAGAACCCGGTGATCACGTTCGCGGCGCCCTGGCCCCACGACTCGCGCGTCTTGTCCGAGCGGGTGTCGGTGATGTCGTCGACCAGCTTGGCGGTGAGCAGCGACTCGAGCAGCCCGACCAGGGCCATCGCCACGGCGTACGGCGCGATGATCTGGAGCGTCTCCAGGGTCAGCGGCACGTCGGGCAGCAGCAGCGTGGGCAGGCTGTCGGGCAGCTCGCCCTCGTCGCCGACGTCGGGCAGGGTCAGCCCGAGGGCCAGCGTCACGCCCGTCAGCAGCACGATCGCGACCAGCGGGCCGGGCACCGCGCCGGTGACCCGCGGCAGGCCGACCATCACCACGATGCCGACGACGACCATCGGGTAGACCAGGAAGGGCACGCCGAGGAGGTAGGGCAGCTGGGCGGTGAAGATCAGGATCGCGAGGGCGTTGACGAAGCCGACCATCACCGAGCGCGGCACGAACCGCATCAGCCGGGCCACGCCGAGCAGCGCCATCGTGACCTGGAGCAGCCCGCCGAGGATGACGGTGGCGATCAGGTAGTCCAGCCCGTGCTCGCGCACGACCGGTGCCACGACGAGGGCGATCGCGCCGGTGGCCGCCGAGATCATGGCCGGCCGGCCGCCCAGGAAGGCGATCGAGACCGCCATCGTGAAGGAGGCGAACAGGCCGACGCGCGGGTCGACGCCGGCGATGATCGAGAACGAGATCGCCTCGGGGATCAGCGCGAGGGCGACGACCAGCCCGGCGACGACCTCGCGGCGCAGGACGGCCGGCCGCCGGAGCGCGCCGAGCACGGTGTGGGTCTCGGCGGGGGGCCCGGCCTGCATGGTGTCGCTCACGTGCCGCGACCCTACGGTGACGTCAGGGGAGAGTTGTCATCCTCGGGCCCCGAGCAGCGGTGAGGCTGCTCACTCGACCCCGGCGACCAGGCTGTGCAGCCGCAGGTGCGGGTTGAGCCGCTCGATGGCCTGGAGGCGCCACTTGTCGGGGAACAGCGCCAGCAGGGTGCCGTCGGTCCGGGTCATCACCTCGACGTCGCGCAGCGCCCCCACCTCGGCGGCCTGCTCCGGCTCGACCCGTCGGGCCATCTGGTAGGCGAGGTGCTCCAGGCGTACGGGCGCCTGGTACTCGCTCTCCAGCCGGGCCTGCACCACCTCGAACTGCATCGGGCCGACCGCGGCCAGCACGGGCGCGTGCTCCCCGCGGAGCTCCGAGCGCAGCACCTGGATCACGCCCTCCTGGTCCAGCTGCTCCATCCCCTTGCGGAACTGCTTCCAGCGGCCGGTGTCGGTGACGGCCACGGTCGCGAAGTGCTCGGGGGCGAAGCTGGCGATCGGGGGGTAGGTGACCGAGCGGCCGGCGTGGATCGTGTCGCCGACCCGCAGGGCGTGGGCGTTGACCAGGCCGATGATGTCGCCGGGCAGGGCCACCTCGACCGAGGCGCGCTCGCGCCCGAAGACAGCCTGTGCGTACTTGGTGGTGAACGGCCGGCCGGTGGCGGCGTGCGTGGCCACCATCCCGCGCTCGAAGACGCCGGAGCAGACCCGGGCGTAGGCGAGCCGGTCGCGGTGGGCGGCGTTCATCCCGGACTGCACCTTGAACACGAAGGCGCTGAAGTCGTCGTCGACCTGCCGCACCGACCCGTCGACGGCCGGTGTCGGGCCCGGGGGCGGGGCGAGGTCGAGCAGGATGTCGAGGATCTGCGCGACGCCGAAGTTCTGCAGCGCGGAGCCGAAGAGCACCGGTGTGGTCCGGCCGGCCAGGAACGTCTCCTGGTCGTGGTCCGCCCCGTCCAGCGACAGCAGCTGGTGGCCCTCCTCGGCCTCGTCCCACAGCGCGCCGACGGACTCGCGCGCGGCCTCGGCGTCCATCCGTCGTTCGGGCGCCTTGGTCGCGCCGCCCGCGGTCCGGGTGTAGGCGATGTAGTCGCCCGACCGGCGGTCGAGCACGCCGCGGAAGTCGCCGGCCTCGCCGACCGGCCAGGTCAGCGGGGTCGGGCGCAGGCCGATCTGCTGCTGGATGCTGTCCATCAGCCCGAACGGGTCGAGACCGGGGCGGTCCCACTTGTTGATCACGGTGACGACCGGGATCCCGCGGTGCGCGCAGACCTGGAACAGCTTCAGGGTCTGCGGCTCGAGCCCCTTGGCGGCGTCGACCAGCATCACCGCGGAGTCGACGGCCGACAGCACGCGGTAGGTGTCCTCGGAGAAGTCCGCGTGGCCGGGGGTGTCGACGAGGTTGACCACGTGCCCCTCGTACTCGAACTGGAGCGCCGCGGAGGTGATGGAGATGCCGCGCGCCTTCTCCATGTCCATCCAGTCCGACACCGTCGCCTTGCGGTGGCCCTTGCCGTGGACGGCGCCGGCCTCGCCGATCACCTCGGCGTGCAGCGCCAGCGCCTCGGTCAGGGTCGACTTGCCGGCGTCGGGGTGGCTGATCACGGCGAACGTGCGCCGGGGACGAGCGTCTGCGTGGGTGGACATCACCGGTGAATCTACGTCCGCGGTGACGGGGCGCCCGAATCCAGCCGGTCGCCGAGGCCGGCGGCGAAGGCCTCCGCCACGCCCAGCCGGAGTCGCAGCGCGGCCACCCGCTCCTCGGCCGCGGTGTGGAGGACCGCCAGCCGGTCGAGCAGGGCGGCCCGCTCCGGTCCGGTCGGCTCCTGCTCCAGGGCGTCGACGACCTCGAGCAGGTCGCGCATGTCCTCGAGGGAGAAGTCCAGCGGCTTCATCTGCATGACCAGCTCGAGGCGCGCGACGTCGGCCTCGGCGTAGAGCCGGAACCCCCCGGTCGAGCGCGCCGAGGGCGGGACCAGCCCGACCTCCTCGTAGTAGCGGATCGTGCGCAGGCTGAGCCCGGTACGGGCCGCGACCTCGCCGATCTGCCGGTGCGCGCCGCTCATCTGCTGCCCCCCAGCCCTGGTGCCGGTCCCTCCGACGTGGGCCGAGGCTAGCCGCCGCACCCCGTCGCGGCCGAAACCCTCCCGCCGCGTCAGGGTAGGGTCGGGAGCCAGGCAGGACCCGGGGAGGTGGGCGCCGGATGGCCGCAGGTGCGGGCAGCAGCCGCTTCGAGGAGCTGGACCACGCCGACACGCCCTGGGGCGTGGTCAGCCTCCGACGCCGTCACGACCTGGTCACCGACCGCGAGGTGTTCGAGGTCAAGCTCGACGACGACTTCCTGATGACCAGCCAGTTCACCGCCACCGAGGAGGAGCTGGCCCGGATCGCGCTGCGCGCGCTGGAGGGCGACTCGCTCCGGGTGCTCGTGGGCGGGCTCGGCCTCGGCTACACCGCCGCCACCGCGCTGGCCGACCCCCGGGTCGCGGCGGTGACCGTCGTGGAGGCCGTCGAGCGGGTCGTCGAGTGGCACCGGCGCGACCTCTTCCCCGACACCCGCGGCCTCGCCGCGGACCCGCGCACCACGCTGCTGCGCGACGACTTCTTCGCCCTGGTCCGCTCCCGGGCGCACGACGGGGAGTACGACGCGGTGCTGGTCGACATCGACCACGCGCCGGACCGCCTGCTGCGCCCCGACCACGGCGACTTCTACTCGCCCGACGGCCTGGCGGCGGTCGCGGCCCTGCTCGACCCGGCGGGCGTGCTGGCGCTGTGGTCCGACGAGCCGCCGGAGACCTCGCTGCTCGCGGCGATGACCGCCGTCTTCGCCTCCGCCGTCCCGCACGTGGTCGACTTCGACAACCCGATCACCGGCGGCACGTCGGCCTGCACCGTCTACCTGGCCAGCGGGCCACGACGTCCCCGGTGACCCGCGCCGCGCCGGCTCGCGCCACGATGTGCACCACGACGCCGCTGCCGCGAGACTGGCGGCCCACGACCTTCCGCACGACCCGTACGCGCACCACCCACGAGATCCCGCACCACCGACGACCGCGGTCCAGCGAGACCGCGACCCACCGCAGAAGAACGGACCACCCATGAGCCACCCCCACCCCGAGCTCCAGAAGCCGCCCCGCCTGCCCGCCGACGGCCTGCGCATCGTCGCCCTCGGCGGCCTCGGCGAGATCGGCCGCAACATGACCGTGTTCGAGAAGGACGGCAGGCTGCTCGTCGTCGACTGCGGGGTGCTGTTCCCCGAGGAGCACCAGCCCGGCGTCGACGTGATCCTCCCCGACTTCACCTGGATCCGGGACCGCCTGGACGCGATCGAGGCGATCGTGCTGACCCACGGTCACGAGGACCACATCGGCGGCGTGCCCTACCTGCTGCGGGAGCGGGCCGACATCCCCGTGGTCGGGTCCCGGCTGACCCTGGCGCTGATCAAGGAGAAGCTCAAGGAGCACCGGATCGTGCCGAAGGTGCACCAGGTCGCGGAGGGCGACCGCACCGGCACGACGTACGGGCCGTTCGACCTCGAGTTCCTCGCGGTCAACCACTCGATCCCCGACGGACTGGCCGTGGCGATCCGCACCACCGCCGGCCTGGTGCTGCACACCGGCGACTTCAAGATGGACCAGTTCCCCCTGGACCGCAGGATCACCGACCTGCGCGGCTTCGCCCGGCTGGGCGACGAGGGCGTCGACGTGTTCCTCACCGACTCCACCAACGCCGAGGTCCCCGGCTTCACCACCGCCGAGCGCGACCTGACCCCCGCCATCGAGCAGGTCTTCCGGACCGCGCCCCGCCGGGTGATCGTGTCCAGCTTCGCCAGCCACGTGCACCGCATCCAGCAGGTGCTCGACCAGAGCCACGCCCACGGCCGCAAGGTCGCCTTCGTCGGCCGCTCGATGGTCCGCAACATGGGCGTCGCGCAGGACCTCGGCTACCTCACGGTGCCGCCGAACCTGATCGTGCCGCTGGACCAGCTGGAGAAGCTGCCCGCGCAGAAGGCCACCCTGATCTGCACCGGCTCCCAGGGCGAGCCGATGGCGGCGCTGTCGCGGATGGCCAGCCGGGACCACAAGATCCGCGTCGGCGAGGGCGACACCATCCTGATGGCGAGCTCGGTGATCCCCGGCAACGAGAACGCGATCTCCAACGTGATCAACGGCCTGACCCGGTGGGGCGCCAACGTCGTGCACAAGGGCAACGCCAAGGTGCACGTCTCGGGCCACGCGAGCGCCGGCGAGCTCGTGTACTGCTACAACATCGTCAAGCCGCGCCACGTGATGCCGGTCCACGGCGAGTTCCGCCACCTGCGCGCCAACGCCGACCTCGCGATCAGCACCGGCATGGACGCCGACCGCGTCGTGCTGGCCGAGGACGGCGTCGTGGTCGACCTGGTCAAGGGCCGCGCCAAGGTCACCGGCAAGGTCGCCGCCGGCAACGTCTACGTCGACGGCAACGTCGTCGGCGGGGTCACCGAGGCCACGCTGAAGGACCGTCGCACCCTGGCGGAGGAGGGCGTGGTGACGGTGCTGGCCATCGTCGACGCCGACACCGGGAAGCTGGCCGACCCGCCGGACTTCCTGGTCCGCGGCTTCGAGCACGACCCTCGCGCGTTCGACCCCGCGGTGACCGTGATCGAGAAGACGCTCTCGCGCGCCGCGGCCGAGGGCATCGGCGACGCCCGGCGCCTGGAGCAGATGATCGGGCGCGACGTCGGCCGCTGGGCCCAGCGCGCCTTCCGTCGCACCCCGATGATCATCCCGGTCGTCATCGACGCCTGAGGCCCCGACCGGGTCGCGGTCGGGTCGCGGTCGGACCGCCGCGCCGATCGGCTGCCGGATCACCGGGCATGAGGGAGGATGCGGGGGTGAGCACCAGCAGCGGACCCCCGGCCCCGGAGCGCCCGGACGCGGGTCGTCGGCGTTCCGCCCGGGTGCTCCAGGTCCTCGCGCTGGTGCTGGTGCTCGTGGTGGGCGGCCTCCTCGCGGTGCGGGCCGCCACCGACGACACGGCCACCGACGACACGGCCACCGAGCCGGCGGCGTCGGCCACGGACGCCGGGGCCTCCCCGGCTCCGCCGGCCGACGGCGGCGGGTCCGCCGAGGTCGTCGGCGACGAGCCCGGCGAGGTCCTGGCCGGGGCCGAGCCCGGGGACGTCCTGCGGGCCGGCCCCCCGATCGAGCGCGCGAGCGACGACGACGGCGGCGTCGACGACGCGCTCGCGGAGCTGGCCCGCTCCGCCGAGGACGCCGCGGTCGCCCCGGGCCGGGACGGTCGCCGGTCGCGGACCACGCAGCGCAGCTGTGTGACCGCCCCGCCCACCACGGTCCGGGTGGCGACCTACAACATCCTCGGCGCAGGGTCCCGCTTCGGCCCCGGCTACGACCTCGGCCGGGTCCGGGCCGACATCGCCTCGTGGGACGTGGACGTGGCGATCCTCCAGGAGGTCTACCGCCTCGGCGGCGACCCGGCCCGCCGGGACCAGCCCGCGGACCTCGCCGGCGGTCTCGGGATGGACTGGGCCTTCGGCTACAACGCCCGCAAGGGCGCCCGCACGCAGTACGGCACGGCCGTGCTGTCCCGCTACCCGATCGTCGAGCAGGCCAACGCCCGGCTGCCCAACCAGCCCGGCCTGGAGCAGCGCGGCCTGCTGCGCGCCACCGTCGACGTCGAGGGCACCCGCCTCGACGTCTACGACACGCACCTGCAGCACACGCCGCAGGCCGCTGCGCTGCGCACCCAGCAGGCCCGCAGCATCGCCGCGATGGTCCAGGCGCGGCGTGCCGCGACGGGCAACCCGGCCGTGCTCGGCGGCGACTTCAACTCCAGCCCCACCGGGACCGTGGGGGCCGCGCTGAACGCGGTCCTGCGGGACACCTGGTTCGACGTCGGTGCGGGTCAGGGCGCCACCCACCCGGCGGGTCGCTCCATCGCCCGGATCGACCGGCTCTACCAGTCCGACGACGTCGTCGCGGTGGGTGCGGCCGTACGTCCCTCGTCGGCCTCGGACCACGACGCCGTCACGGCCGTCTACGAGGTGCCGGGCTCCGGTCGGGTCTGCGAGTAGCGGCTCAGGTCCTCACCGGGTCACGCGTGCGCAGCTCGAGGCCGGGCCCGGGCCGCCACCCGAGCTCCCAGGACCCCTGCGGCGCGGGCAGGCCGCGCGGGGGCGGGTGGGCGAAGGTCTTGGTCGCGAACCAGCCGTCGGCGGTCGCGCCGTCGTGGCGCACCCGCACCTCGACGGCGAGGTCGGCGTCCCGGGGGAGACGGGGACCCAGGAGGACGGGGTCGAGCTCGGCGGTGAAGGCCACCGGCCGCGCCTCGCCGGGCTCGGGCTCCGAGCGGTCCTGGACGGTCGTGGTGCACGGCACCTCGATGTCCCGCGCGCCCTCGGCCTCCCCGGGCACGACGTCGCGCGGACGGAGCAGCAGCGTGACCTCGGGCGCGCCGGTGGCGTGGAGGTCGGCGCCGACGAGCCGGGCGACGCCGCTCAGGTGGAGCCGGTCCGTCACCCCGACGACGCGGCCGAGGTCGGTCAGGCGGAGCTGGGGGCGCCGGTCCACCTCGGCCAGGCGCAGCAGACCGTCCGGGAGGAGCTCCTCGACCCCGGGCAGGCCCGACAGGTCCAGCTCGGCTCGTCCGTCGCGGACCCGGGTCGGGGGTCTCTGCTCACGGGGCCCCTCGAGCCGGGCGTGCAGGTCGTCCACGACCGCGCGCTCGGCGTGGGCGACCAGCCAGCACAGCACGCGCGCCCGGACCGGCGCCGCGGCGAGGGCCGCCGACGGCATCGAGTCGAGGACGGCGCCGACGCCCTCGCGCAGGTGGTCCCAGTACGCGTCGTCGCGGGGGGCGCGGGCCACGAAGGCGGGCAGGCCGTTGAGCATCCGCGCCTGCCACGACCGGGCGACCGCGGGCGGGGCACCGGCGGTCACCAGCGCGGTCGACTCCCGGCGGGCGGCGAGGGCGTCCAGCATGTTGCCCGTCTCGTGCTTGCGCTGGGTGATGGACCCGGCCCCCTCGCGCACGCGCCAGCGGTAGACGACCTCGGGGACCACGTCGATGGAGCGGGCGGCGAGGTGGGCACGCACCGTCAGCACGTGGTCCTCGTAGTGGACCCGCTCGGGGAAGGCCAGCCCGGCGTCGTCCCAGAAGGTGCGCCGGAACACCTTGTTCCAGACGAACAGCTCCCCGAGCACGCCCGGGACGTCCTCGAGCCGGGCGGCGAGCCGCCGGCGCCGGTGCACGGGCACCATCCAGCCGGGGACGCGCGGAGCCTCGTCGCCGACCTGACGGGTCACGGCGCCGGTGGCGAGGTCGGAGCCCGAGCGCAGCAGTGCACCGACCAGGACCGCGTACGCCCCCGGCGGGACCACGTCGTCGGCGTCGGCGAAGGCCAGCAGGTCACCCCGGGCGTGGCGCACGCCCACGTTGCGCGCGCAGCCCAGGCCGCGGTTCTCCTGCGTGACGACCCGGACCCGGGGGTCGCGGGCGGCCACGGCACGGGCGACGTCCCCGCTGCCGTCGGTCGAGCCGTCGTCGACCACGACGACCTCCAGCCGGACGCCGCGCTGCTCCAGCACGCAGCCGAGGACCGTACGGAGGAACGCCGCGCCCTGGTAGACCGGGACGACGACGCTCAGGAGGGGGTCGGCGGCACTCATGACGAGGCGATGCTACGGGGAAGCGGCCGGCGCGGGTCGGACCGAGGGGTCCGGCCCGCGCCGGGGTGCTGCGGAGGGTCAGGCAGGAAGCGTCGTGGTGTCGATGACGGCGCGGTAGCGCACGTCGCCCGAGACCACCTTGTCGTAGTAGTCGTCGACCTGGTCGGCCGAGATGACCTCGACGGTGGCGGTCACGCCGTGCTCGGCGCAGAAGTCGAGCATCTCCTGGGTCTCGGGCAGCCCGCCGATCATGCTGCCGGCGATCCGGCGCCGGTTGGCCAGCAGGGAGAACGCGCTGACCTCCAGGTTCTCCTCCGGGGCACCGACGTTGTGCATCACGCCGCCGCGGGCGAGCAGACCCAGGAAGGCGTCCAGCGGGATGCCGGCGCCGACGGTGTTGAGCAGCACGTCGAAGGACCCGGCGAGCTCGTCGAAGACGGATGCGTCCTCGGTGGCGTAGTAGTGCTGGGCGCCGAAGGCGAGACCGTCCTCCTTCTTGGCGTCGGTGCGGGACAGGACGCTGACCTCGGCGCCCATGGCCGCCGCGATCTTGACCCCGACGTGGCCGAGCCCGCCGAGACCGATCACGCCGACCCGGGTGCCCGGTCCGACGCCGTGCTCCTTGAGCGGGTGGTAGGTGGTGATGCCGGCGCACAGCAGCGGCGTGACCGCGGCGTGCTGCGAGGCGTCGAACGAGTCGGGGATGCGCACCACGAAGTGGTCGCGCACGACGACCTGGCCGCTGTAGCCGCCCTGGGTGACCTCGCCGTCGTAGCCCGTGACGCCGTAGGTGCCCACGCCGCCCTTCTCGCAGTACTGCTCCTCGCCGTCCTTGCAGGCGGCGCACTCCAGGCAGGAGTCCACGAAGCAGCCGACGCCGACGACGTCGCCCACGGCGTGCGTGGTGACCTCGGGGCCGACCTCGAGCACCGTGCCGAGGATCTCGTGCCCGGGGGTGAGGGGGAAGGCCACCGGGCCCCACTCCTCGCGCTTGGTGTGGATGTCGCTGTGGCACACCCCGGCCCACCGGATGTCGATGCGCACGTCGTCGGGTCGGAGGTCGCGTCGTTCGAGCTGCACCTTCTCGAAGGCGGCGTCGGCCGAGGCGGCGGACAGGGCGGGGACGGAGACGGTCACAGAGGTCCTCTCGTACGGGGACGACCGTCCGCCGGTGGAGCGGCTCGGTCGTGTTGACCGTTCAACTATGTACCCGGGACCCCTCACCCCGGTGGTGGTGGGGGGGCGACGCGGCGCCCGTGGGCCTGCTCAGGCGAGGTCGGCGGCGATCGCGGCGGCGGCGCCCCGGAGGGCCGGGACCGCCTCGGTCAGCAGGGCGTCGGTCATCCGCGGGGCCGGGCCCGAGATGGACACCGCCAGCCGGGCGACCGGGCGCGGGCCCGCCTGGGCCACCGCGACCGCCACGCAGCGCACCCCGACCTCCTGCTCGCCCTCGTCGACGGCGTACCCGCGCTCGCGGGTGCGGTCGAGCTCGGCGTCGAAGGAGGCGGCGTCGGTGAAGGTGCGGTCGGTGTAGCGGGGCATCCCCGTGCGCAGGAGGAGCTCGTGCACCTCGGCGGTGGGCGTGGTCGCCAGGAGGACCTTGCCGACGGCCGTGCAGTGGGGAAGCACGCGCCGCCCCACCTCGGTGAACATCCTCATCGAGTGCCGGCCCGGCACCTGGGCGACGTAGGCGATCCGGTCGCTGTCGAGCAGGGCGAGGTTCGCGGTCTCGCCGAGCTGCTCGACCAGCCGGCGCAGGTGCGGGGCGGCGAGGGTGTTGAGCATCGTGGAGGAGCTCTCCGCGAGCAGGAGCAGGCGGGGGCCGAGGGCGTACTGCCTCGACGGCTCCTGGCGCAGGTAGCCGAGGTCGACCAGGGTGCGCACGGCCCGGTGGATGGTGGGGAGCGTGAAGCCGGACTCCACGGCGAGCTGGGACAGGCCCATCACGCCACCGTTGGTGGCGACGATCTCGAGCAGGCGGAACGCCCGGGCGATGGACTGGACCCCGCCCGTCGATCGGGACTGCTGCTCCTGGACCATGCGCTCCGGTGCCCTCTCGTTGGTCGGAAGCATGCTACCGACCTGCGGAAGGCGTGCGCAGCCGCCCATGCTCCAGGGTGTAGTCGCGGGCCGGGGGCCTGGGGCGACACTCGAGACGAGGTCGGCGGCCCCGGGCTCCGAGACTCACGCAGATCCTCGGGGATGCAACCCTTCCGGGCCGGGGGCGCCGACCTCGCCACTCCTGGCCGCCCGGACCCGGCGGGACCGGCCGCTCCCCGACCTGGCAGGGTCGGGGCCACCCGACCCAGGAGCCGACCTCATGAGCACGAACGAGCGTCTTGTCGAAGCCACCCCGGACCAGGTCTGGGCCGTGCTGGCCGACGGGTGGCTGTACCCGCTGTGGGTGGTGGGCGCGACCCGGATGCGGGAGGTCGAGGACACCTGGCCTGCGACGGGTTCCGTGCTGCACCACTCCGTCGGTGCCTGGCCCCTGGTGCTCGACGACACGACCTCGGTCACGGCCTGCGACCCCGGACGCCGCCTCGACCTCCGCGCGCGGGCGTGGCCGTCCGGCGAGGCGGCCGTCTCGATCGAGCTCGAGGCCGTCGGCGCCCGTACGCGGGTGCGCCTCCGCGAGGACGCGGTCGCCGGTCCGGGGCGCCTGGTGCCGGCGCCGCTGCGGCACCTGCCGCTGGCCTGGCGCAACGTCGAGACGCTGCGCCGGCTGGCGTACCTCGCGGAGCGCCGGGCCGGTTAGGCCGCCCGGCTCGGCCGGGACCGGGGGAGCGGTCAGCCGACCAGACGGTTGAGCGCCTCGGTCATGTCCCTCTCGGTGTCGTTGCCGACCTTCTCGAAGACGACCTTCACGGCCGGGGCGGCCAGCTTCGCGGCGCCGGACATCTCGATCACGGCCTCGTAGGTGACCTGGCTGCCGCCGCCGTCGGCGGGCACCACGGTGATCGTGTCGGTCGAGGTGGCGGTCTCGTTCCGCCCGACCAGCACGATCGTGTCGTGGGTCAGCTTCTCCAGGGTGTAGGTCAGCTCGGTGCTCGTGCCGGCGATCTTCGACTCGTTGTGGAAGGTGGAGCCGACGACGATCGGGCCGGTCTCGTTGCGGGTGCACCGCACGGTGCCCGGGTCCCACTCCTCGGCGTGGGTGAAGTCCTTGAGGTAGTCCAGGACGGTGGCGGGATCGGGCCGGACGGTGAAGGTGCGGGTGACGGTGGTCATGGTCACGACGCTAGGTCGACCGGCGGGGTGAGGGCACCACCTCGACGGGCGGCGCGGATGCGGGGGACCGGGGCGCGGCTCGGTATCGTGGCGCCTGCAGAGGGTTCTGCGCGTCGTGGAGGTGGGTTCGGCGCGCGCTCGTCGTGGCGCACCCTGGAACCGCAAGAAAGCAGGACCCCCTCTGTCCCCCCTCGCCTCCTACCGTCGACTCCTGCGGCTGGCCGGCCCGGCCTACGTCGCCGTCGCGTTCCTCGGCCGCCTGCCGCTGGCGATGAGCCAGCTCGGGACGCTGCTGCTGGTCTCGACCGCGACCGGCAGCTACGCCGCCGGCGGTCTGGCCGCGGGCGCGCTGGCCGTGGCCAACGCCCTCACCTCGCCGCTCGCGGGGGCGCTCGCCGACCGCGTCGGCCAGCGCCCGGTCGTGCTGGTGCAGTCCCTGCTCGGGGCGGCGCTGCTCACGCTGCTGGTGGTGCTGGTGGGCGCCGACCTCCCCACCCCTGCGCTGGTGACCGCCGCCGCGGCGGCCGGCGCCAGCCTGCCGCAGGTCGGGCCCGCTGGCCCGGGTGCGCTGGCGGCCGATCACCGACGGCTCGGGGGCGCACCAGCGCCGGTTGGTGGACGCGGCGTTCTCCTACGAGGGGGCGGCCGACGAGGCGTCCTTCGCCCTGGGGCCCGCCCTGGTGGGAGTGGGCGCGGTGGCGGTGTCCCCGTCCGGCGCCCTGCTGCTCGCGGCCGCGATGCTGGCCGTCTTCGGCACCGCCTTCGCCCTGCACCCCACCGCCCGCCGCTCGCGTGCGGCGAGGCTCGCAGCCGGGGTCGACCGGGCCGCCGCGGCGCGCCTGCTGACCGGGACCGTGCTGGTGCTGGGGCTCGCCCAGCTGCTGGTGGGGATGCTCTTCGGCTCCGTGCAGACCGGGGCGACCGTGCTGGCCACCGCCGAGGGCCGCCCCGGGCTGGCCGGGTTCGTGCACGGCACCCTCGGTGTCGGCAGCGCGGTCGCCGGGCTGATGACCGCCGGCCTCCCGCAGCGCCTCGGCCACGAGCTGCGTGCCTGGTGGGCGGCCTGCCTGCTGCTGCCGCTGAGCGTGCCGCTGCTGCTGGTCGACTCGCTGCTCCCGCTGACCGCGGTCGTGCTGGTGCTCGGCTGCGCCGTGGCGCCCTACATGATCGCGGTGTTCAGCCTGGCCGAGCGCGTGGTCGACCCCGTCCGGGTGGGGGCGGCGATGACGTTCCTGGCCAGCTGCACCGGCATCGGGTACGCCCTGGGGTCGGCGGCGGCGGGCCGGCTCGCCGACGACCGGGGGCACACCGCCGCCTTCGCGGTCACCGTGACGGCGTGCGCGCTCGCCGCGGTGCTGACCACGGTGGCCCGGCGGCGGCTGCGCGGGGCGGTGGCCCGCGCCGACGCTGCGAGGGCGGGTCAGGAGCGGGGGGCCGCGCGGGTGCCCAGGTGAGCCGGGAGCGTCTCCCACCCGCGCAGGATCCGGGTCGGGCGCCGCTCCGCACCCGGACCGAGCCGCAGGTCGGGGAAGCGCGCGGTGATCGCGCGGAGCCCGACCTCCCCCTCCATCCGGGCGAGCGCCGCGCCCAGGCAGTAGTGCCGTCCGGCGGAGAAGGAGACGTGGTCGCGCGCGTTGGCGCGGCCCACGTCGAAGCGGTCGGGGTCGGCGAAGACCTGCGGGTCGCGGTTGGCCCCGGCCAGCAGGCAGGTGACCACCGACCCGCGGGGCACGGCGACGCCCGCGACCTCGGTGTCGCGCCGGGCGACCCGCCCGGTCAGCAGGACCGGGGGGTCGACGCGCAGCACCTCGTCGACCGCGCCCGGCCACCGCGCCGGGTCGGCGTGCAGCCCGGCCAGCTCGTCGGGGTGCTCCTGGAGCAGCACGATCCCGTTGGAGAGCAGGTTGACCGTGGTCTCGAAGCCGGCGGCGAGCACCAGCCCCGCGGTGGCCTCGAGCTCGGCGTCGGTCAGACCGACGCCGTCCTCGCGGGCCGCGACCAGCTGGCTCATCAGGTCGTCGCCCGGGTGCTCGCGCAGGCCGGCGAGGTGCCCGGCCAACCAGGTCCGGAAGCCCGCCAGGGCGCGCTCGACGCGGCGGAACTCGGCGTACCCGAGGCCGAGGTCGAGGCTGGGCGCGGCGGCGGCGCCGAAGGCCAGCACCCGGTCGCGCTCCTGCGCCGGCACCCCGAGGATCTCGGCGATCACCGTCACCGGCAGCAGCGCGCAGTAGTGCTGCACCAGGTCGACCGTCCCGTCACCGGCCCCCGCCCGGGCCTCGAGGTCGTCCAGCAGCTCCTCGGCGACCTGCCGGGTGCGCTCCCGCAGCCCCTCGACGGCGCGCACGGAGAAGACGCGGGTGACCAGCTTGCGGTAGCGGGTGTGCTGCGGCGGCTCGGTCACCAGCAGTGACGGCGGGCTGAGCGGACCGAAGGCGCGCGGGTCCTCCGCCCACCGGCCGAGGCGGCCCAGCAGGCCCTGGTCGCCGGCGTCGAAGACCCCGGTCCGGAAGTCGTTGCTGGTCAGGACCTCCCGCACGACGGGCTGCCGGGCGGTCATCAGGGCGTACCTCGCGTGGTGGAGGGGCCCCGAGGCGCGCACCTCGTCGGCGATCGAGCGGACGGCGGCGGGGTCGTGGGCGACGCGTCGGTCCACCAGGCGGCCCTGCAGGTCGCCGCGCCGGGCGGCGACCCGCATCACGGTGCTGGGCAGGGCGTGGCCGAGGGTCCACCGCACCGCGGGTCGGACGAGGGTGTGCGTCGGGGACACGGTCGGCTCCTGTCGGGACGACCCGGGCGGGAGGTCGCCCGGTGCCGCACGGAGCAGGCTAGGGCGTGGCTCCCCCGGACGACCGGGCGCCGGGAGGGGTCAGCGGACGATCTCGACGTGTCGCAGGGTGTCGCCGCCGTCGCGGTAGCCGGTGTCCCGACCGGTCTTGCCGGCCAGCAGGTCGGCGCCGGCGTTGCCGTGCAGCACGTCGTTGCCGGCAAGGCCCCCGACCGAGTCGTCGCCCTCGCCGCCGAAGAGGGTGTCGTCGTCGCTGCCGCCGACGAGCTTGTCGGCGCCGGCGTCGCCGTAGGCACGGTTGCCGTCCCGGCCCATCCGGATCCAGTCGTCGCCGGCGCCGCCGTGCGCGACGTCGCGGTTGGCGGCGGTGTTGATGAAGTCGCGGCCCGCGCCGGTGGTCACCAGGTCCGTGCCGGCGTCGGTGAGCGCCCAGGTGCGCCACTGCGCGGGCAGCGCACGGGTGGTGATCGTGTCGTCGCCGAGCCGGGGCCAGACCTCGATGAAGGCCTTGTCCCGGTGCTTGTCCGGGACGCGGCAGACCACGGCCCGGCCGGTGTCGACCTGCACCCGGTCGCAGCCGCCGGGCAGGTTGGTCCAGCGCGAGATCGCGCGGTCGTGGAAGCGCAGCGTGTTGCCGCTGGTGGTGACCGTGAGCTTGTTGTCACCCGCGCCGCCCACGAAGCGGTAGCCCCACCTGGTGACGCTGAGGTGGGCCTGGTCCTTCTCGGTCTTCGGCATGCTCTTGATCTGGCCGTACAGCTCGAAGGGCGGCATCTCCCCGCGCCCCCAGGAGTCCGGTGCCGAGGAGCTGCTGGTGGGGGGCTTGGTACGGCCCTCGCCGGCCGAGGCGGCCGAGGCGGCCGGCACCGCGGACCCGGCGGACAGCAGCAGGGAGGTCAGGACAGCGAGGGAGGACAGACGCACGGGGGGACTCCAAGATCGAGGAACGGGGGGTTTTTCCTTCTGGAGACGGTATCGGCGCCCGGCACACCCCACTGAAGGACCCCGGTCCCGGGCGCCCGGACGGCCCGGCACACCCCCGGGCAGGTAGCCCGCCGTGGCCGGGTCCCCCACAGTGACCCGATGAGCTCACCCCAGCGGTCCGGGACGACCGACCTGATGCAGTTCGGCACCCTCCTCGTCGAGCACGACGAGCGGGTGCTCCGCCCGCGGCCCTGGACCCGGATGCAGTCGGAGTGGGCCGCCGAGCTCGCCCCCGCCCTGCCGGCGGGGCCGCTGCTCGAGCTGTGCACCGGCGCGGGCCAGATCGGCCTGCTCGCCGCCGTGCTGTCCGGGCGCGACCTCGTCGCCGTCGACGCCGACCCCGTGGCCTGCGACTTCGCCCGCGCCAACGCGGCCCGGGCCGGGGTGGCCGACCGGGTGGAGGTCCGGGTCGGCGACATGCGCGCGGCCGTCCGCGACGACGAGGCGTACCCCCTGGTGGTCGCCGACCCGCCCTGGGTCACCTCCGCCGAGGTCGGACGCTTCCCCGACGACCCGTTGACGGCCATCGACGGCGGGGACGACGGGCTGGCCGTGGCCCGGGCCTGCCTGGAGGTCGCCGCCCGGCACCTGCTGCCGGGCGGGCTGCTGCTGGTGCAGCTCGGCGACGACGCGCAGGCCGACGCGCTCGCCGCGGCCCCGGGGTGGGCCGAGCGGGAGCGCCGGCACGGGGAGCGCGGCCTGGTCCTGCTCCTCGCCCGCGCCTGAGGGCGGGCCGGGTCGGACGGGGTCGGACCCCACCTGCTCAGGCCGGCCGGTCGGCCTCCGGGAGGAGCTTGTGGGTGGCGTCGCACCACGGCGCGATCGACGACCGCCCGCAGCGGCACAGCGCGCTGACCGGACGGGTCGTCGGGTGCCGGACCCCGTCGCCGGTCTCCACGACCGCGGCACCCCGCAGCAGCAGCGGGCCGCCCGGGCACGGCAGGAGCTCGGGGTCGCCGGCCACCACCCGGGCGGTGGGCTGCGCGCCCGGGGCGGGGCGGGTCACGCCGCGTCCCACCGGGAGAGCAGGTCGGTGGCGGTGCGGGCCTCGAGGTCCAGGCACGTCCACGCGCCGAGGGCGACGTCGGCCAGCAGCCCCGGCTCCTCCTGGACCAGCGCGTGGCACACCCCGACCAGGGCCAGGTGCTCGTGCACCGCGTCGGCCTCGACGTGCTCGTCGTAGTAGCCGGCCATCGCCTCGCCCACCCCGAGCCGCCGCAGGCCCTGGGCGAGCTGGCGGGACGGCACCGAGCTGGTCGCCTCGAAGGCGGCGAAGTGGCCGACCGCGGCACCGCGCAGACGGCGCTGGAGGCCGAACATGCTGACCGCGTTGTTCTGCTCCAGGACCGGCAGCGTGGCCTCGGCGACGTAGTGGCCGTACTCCGACTCCAGCCCGGCGGCGGCCAGGCCCTGCTCGAAGAGCCGGTGGTGCAGGCGCTCGGGGTCGCCGTCGCCGTACTCGTCGAACTGGACCTCGACCAGCGCCGCCTTCGGTGCGGCGGTCAGGCGGGGCACCACCCAGCTCGTCGGGTCGGCCTCCTTGAGGTGGTACAGCGAGCGCTGCCGGAGCAGCGCCAGGGCCTGCTCACGGGTGCCGCGCCGTTGCAGGTGACGCGCCAGCGAGGGCGCGTCGTCGGCCTCGATGATGCGCCGGACGAGCGTGGAGACGTCGTCGGTGACGTCGACCTCCTCCCAGCCGGCGGCGAACCGCGCGCGCAGGCGGCGCTCGAGGTCGTGCTCCAGGTAGTGGCGCAGCGGCATCAGCAGCGGCGACCACTCCCAGGCGTCGTCGACGTCGTCGAACCCGCGGTAGTGGAGCTCGTGCAGCACCCACAGGCACTGCGCGGCGTCCTCGGGGTCGGGCGCGTCCGCGCCCCGTGCCGGATCCAGGACAGCCACCAGCCCGGCGGGGAGGGTGGCCGCGGGGGGCGGGGGCGCCGCGGTGAGCAGCAGCGCGTGCAGCGCGGTCCCCAGCGGGCCGCGGGCGGGGGGGAGGAGCATCAACGGGCTCCGGCGAGGGCGGGGCGTGTGGTGTGAGGACATCGCGTCCATGGTGACGGCTCCGCGTCGGGCGCCGAACCCTCCGAAGGGGTTATCGCGCCCGGTGCACGGCGGGTACGCGCGGAACGGCGCGGATCCTGAGAGACTGTCGGCGTGACTGACGAGCAGCAGCCGGTGACCACCCCCGACCTGGTGGACCTCCACTGCGGGGCCAGCGACCAGTCCTCCGTCGTCGACGCCCTGCTGGCGCTGCTGGAGGACGCCGGGCGGCTGCGGGACGGGGGCGCCTGCCGCTCCGACCTGCTGGCCCGCGAGGCCATCGGCTCGACGGTGATCCCGGGCGGCGTGGCCATCCCGCACGCCCGGACCGCGGGTGTCGACGTCCCCACCGTGGCCGTGCTGCGCCTGGTCGAGCCCGTCCCGTGGTCGGAGGGCGCGGGGCCGGTCGACGTCGTGCTCGGCCTGTTCACCCCCGCCGGGGACAGCGAGGGCTACCTGAAGCTGCTGGCCGCGCTGACCCGCGCCGTGGTGGCCCGGCTGCCCCGCGACCTGCGGGAGGCCGGCGCCGCCCGCGAGGCCGCCGGGATCGTGCAGCGGGCGGTCGGCGCGCGCTGACGCCGAGGTGACCCTCGCAGACCGCCGAGGTGACCCTCGCGCGCAGCCGAGGTGACCCCCGCGCGCAGCCGAGGTGACTCTCACCGCCAGGTCGACCTGCCGAGGGGTGGGACGGTCTCACCACGCGGCCGTCACACTGGCGGCATGTGCGACGACTACGTCGGGCAGCGGACGGGGCCGCAGCCCCGTCCCGACCCCCGCCCGGCTGCCGAGCGCCGCCCCGGGTGCCTGGAGTGCACCGCCCGCGGCCGTGAGGACGCCTTCGCGGACCTGTACGACGCGACCGTCGACCAGGTCTGGCGCCTCGCGCGGCTCAAGGGCCTCGGTGACGAGTCGTGGGCGAGCCAGGTGGTGCGCGAGACGTACGCCGAGGTGTGGCGCAGCGCCTCGACCTTCCGCCCCGGTCAGCACCGGACCCTGACCTGGGTCCTGGCCATCGCGTCCTCCGTGGCGCGGACCGGCCCCCGCCGCGACCCCGGGCCGTGGGGCGGACAGGTCGCGTGAGCGCGCCCGACGTCGACACCGACGTCGTCGTGGTGGGCGCCGGCCTGGCGGGCCTGCGCTGCGCCCGGGCCCTGGTCGACCGCGGCCTCGACGTGGTGCTCCTCGAGCGGGACGACGCCGTGGGCGGGCGGATCCGTACCGAGGAGGTGGACGGGTTCCTCCTCGACCGCGGCTTCCAGCTGCTGAACCCCGCGTACCGCGCGGTGCGCCGGTGGGTCGACGTCGACGCGCTGGGGCTGCAGCCCTTCGGCGCCGGCGTGGCCGCCCGGCGCGAGGACCGGGTGGTGCGGCTCGGCAACCCGCTGGCCGCGCCGTCCCTGCTCGCGCCGTCCCTGCGGGCCGTCCTCCCGCGGCCCCGGGAGGTCCTCGCGGCAGCGCGCTGGGCGGCGCCGCTGCTGCGCGCCCGTCCCGGTCGCCGCCTCGCCGCGAGCCTGACCGCTGCCGCCCCGCGCCCTGACGTCAGCCGCCGCGAGGCCCTCGACCGCGCCGGGGTCGACGGCCTGCTGCGGTCGACCCTCGACTCGTTCTTCGCCGGGGTGGTGCTGGAGGACGACGGCTCGACCTCGCAGGCGTACGCCCTGCTGCTCACGGCGACCTTCCTGGCCGGCACCCCGGCGCTGCCCGCACGCGGGATGCAGGCGCTCCCCGAGCAGCTGGCCCGGCCCCTCGGCGACCGGGTCCGGCTCGGCACCCCGGTGCAGTCGGTGGAGACCGCGGCGGGCGGGGTCGTCGTGCACGCCGGCGGCGCGACGCTGCGGGCGCGGCAGGTCGTGGTGGCCGTCGCCGGTCAGGACGCCGGTGCCCTGACCGGCCAGGACGGCCTGGACGGGGTCGCGGCACCGCGCACCAAGGGCGTCGTGACGTCGTGGTTCGCCGCGGAGGAGTCCCCGAGCGGCTCCCACCTGCTCGTCGTCGACGGCCGGGCGCGCCCGACCGGCCCCCTGGTCAACGCGGCCGTGGTCAGCAACCCCGCACCGTCCTACGCCCCGGCCGGGCGGCACCTCGTGCAGGCCTCGGCCCTGCTCGCGCCGGACCGTCCCGTCCCGAGCGACGCCGACGTGCGCCGCCACGCCGGGGAGCTGCTCGGTGCGGATCCCCGCGGGTGGCGCCTGCTGCGCCGGGACGAGGTGCCGCACGCGCTGCCGGCCCAGCCGGCCCCGCTCTCGCTGCGCCGCCCGGTCCGCGTGCGCGACCACCTCGTGGTCTGCGGCGACCACCGCGACACGGCGTCCATCCAGGGTGCGCTCGTCAGCGGCCAGCGCGCCGCGCTCGACGTCGCGGCGGCGCTGGCCCGCTAGGCCCCGTCGAGCCCGGCAGCGCCCCCGTCGACCGTGAGGTCGCAGGTGCGGTCAGGCGAGCCGGGCGACCAGCGCCCGGCCGAGGTCCCGGCCCGAGGTCCAGGCGGTCTCGACCTTGGCGGGCCCGCCCCACCCGTCGCCGCAGACGCCCAGGCCCGTCTCCGTCAGCAGGTACGGCTCGTCGCGCTCGCCGGTCGGGCGCGCCAACGACCAGCGCTGCACGTAGGTCCCTCGGGGCTCGTCCTCGATCCGGAGCAGCCGCCTCAGCGCGGCCAGCAGGACCGGTCCGGCGGCCTCCGGGTCCGTCAGGTGGTCCGCGGCCAGCGCCGCGGTGGAGTGGGCGACCAGCACCGGGGCGTCGTCACCGCGGCGTCGGCCGTCGTCGGCGATCCACGAGATCTCGTCGTCGCCGTTCACGAAGGCCCCGTGGAAGGTGCCGGGGGCGAGCACGCCGTCCCAGGTGCGGGCACCCCACCAGGCGGCGAGCGCCAGGATCGGCTCGGACGGGCGGTCGAGCCGGGCGCGGTGCGGCTCCAGGCCGTCACCGAGCAGCCGCGCCGCCTGCTCGTCGGGCATCGCCAGGACCACGGCCGGGGCCACGGTGCCGTCGACCTCGAGGCCCGCGGGCCTCGCACGCACCGACGACACCGACCCCTCCTCCACCGTCACCCCGGCGGTGCCGGCGAGGGCCTCGACGAGCGAGCGCAGGCCGCCGGCGGCCCCCCAGCGGACCGGGCCGGCCTTCTCCTCGGCCTCGGGCCCGCCCTCGGCGGCGGCGTCGAGGGCGAGGAAGGTGTCGGTCCAGGGGAACGCCAGGCCCCGGGTCCGCCACCGGTCGACCACCGCGACGAAGTCGCTGTCGGAGGAGGCGGTCAGGTACGACGCCCCGAGGTCGACCGGCCGGCCGTCCAGGCGGCGGCTGGCCATCCGGCCGCCGATCCGGCGCCCGTGGTCGACGACCCGGACCGGCACCCCGGCCCGGACCAGCTCGGCTGCGCACGAGACCCCGGCGATGCCGGCTCCGACCACCACGACGGGTTCCATCTCGCGAGCCTGCCACGGGGGGCATCCACCAGCCGGGTGACCTGCTGGACCGGCCCCATGGGCGCTAGGTTCGTCCCCTCACTCCCGGGAGGTGCGGCATGGTGGTCGGAGCGGACGAGGTCGTCCCGGTGTTCTTCCTGTCCGACAGCACCGGGATCAGTGCCGAGACCATGGGCAACGCGCTGCTGCTGCAGTTCCCCGACGTGTCCTTCGAGCGGACCACGATCCCGTTCATCGTGACCGTCGAGGACGCAGCGAGGGTGGTCGCGATGATCGACGAGGTCGCCGCCGGGCCGACCGCGCCGCTGGTGTTCAGCACCGCGGCCGAGGACGCCGTACGCCTGGAGCTGCGCAAGACCACGGCGCCGTTGATCGACTTCTTCGACCTGCACATGACCCGGGTCGAGGAGTTCCTCGACCGGCGCGGGACGCGCAAGGCCATGCGGCTGCACGGGGTCGGCGACGTGAAGCGCTACAACGCCCGGATGTCGGCGGTGGAGTTCACCATCGAGCACGACGACGGGCAGAGCCTGCGCGCGATGGAGAAGGCCGACGTGATCCTGCTGGCGCCGTCGCGGTGCGGCAAGACCCCGACCAGCATGTACCTCGCGCTCCAGCACGGCCTGTTCGTGGCCAACTACCCGCTGGTCGACGAGGACCTGGAGGCCTCCGGGCTGCCGCGACCGGTCGAGCCGTTCCGGGACCGTTGCTTCGGGCTGATCACCAACGCCGACCGCCTGAGCCGGGTGCGCAACGAGCGCCGGCCCAACTCGACCTACAGCTCCTCGGAGCAGTGCCGGTGGGAGCTGCGCCGCGCCACCGAGCTCTACCGGGCGCACCGGGTGCCGTCGATCGACACCTCGGCGAAGTCGGTGGAGGAGATCTCGGCCCTGATCATCCAGACCCTCTCGCGCCGCTCCGGCGGCAGCACCGCCCATCCCAGCAGGACCCGGAACAGTGGAGGACGAGCATGAGCGACACCCAGGCAGACCAGCAGGCCGCGTCGGAGCCCGACACCAGCCACGTGCGCTGGTTCTCCGAGATCGGGATGGGCGACCTGGAGGAGGTGGGCGGCAAGAACGCCTCCTTGGGCGAGATGGTCAGCAACCTCGCCGACCTCGGCGTCGCGGTGCCCGACGGCTTCGCCACCACCGCGCAGGCCTACCACCACTTCATCGGCGACACCGGTCTGGCCGACCGCATCGCCGGGCTGCTCGCGGACCTCGACACCGAGGACACCCGGCGCCTGGCCGAGGTCGGCAAGGAGATCCGGACCGCGGTCGTCGAGCAGGACTTCCCCGAGGACCTCGAGCGCGACATCCGCACCGCCTACGACCAGCTCGTCGAGAGCTCGCGCGGGGAGGACGGCGAGGAGCCGTCCTTCGCGGTGCGCTCCTCGGCCACCGCCGAGGACCTCCCCGACGCCTCGTTCGCAGGCCAGCAGGAGACCTTCCTCAACGTGCGCGGGATCGACGCGGTGCTGCTGTCGGTGCGCGAGGTCTACGCCTCGCTCTACAACGACCGCGCCATCGCCTACCGCGTGCACCACGGCTTCGCGCACGGCGACGTCGGCCTCTCGGCCGGGGTGCAGCGCATGGTCCGCTCCGACATCGGCTCCTCCGGCGTCATGTTCACCATGGACACCGAGTCCGGCTTCACCGACGCGGTCTTCGTCACCTCCGCCTTCGGCCTCGGCGAGGGCGTCGTCCAGGGCGCGGTCAACCCCGACGAGTTCTACGTCTACAAGCCCGCCCTGAAGCTGGGCAAGCCGGCCGTGCTCAAGCGCGGGATCGGTGCCAAGGCCACCAAGATGGTCTACACCGAGGACACCGCGGTCGGACGCACCACCGAGTTCGTCGACGTGGAGCCGGCCGACGCGCGTCGCTTCAGCCTCACCGACGCCGAGGTCGAGGAGCTGGCGCGGCACGCGATCACCATCGAGGAGCACTACGGGCGCCCGATGGACATCGAGTGGGGCAAGGACGGCCTGGACGGCAAGCTGTACGTGCTCCAGGCCCGGCCCGAGACGGTCCAGTCCCGGCGTACCGGTGCCACCGAGCGCTTCAGCATCGAGTCGTCGGTGACCAAGGGCGCCGACGTCGTCGTCGAGGGCCGCGCGATCGGCCAGAAGATCGGCGCCGGGGCCGTACGCGTGCTCAGCTCGGTCGACCAGATGCACGAGTTCCAGGCCGGCGAGGTGCTGGTGGCCGACATGACCGACCCCGACTGGGAGCCGATCATGAAGCGGGCCTCGGCGATCGTGACCAACCGCGGTGGGCGCACCTGCCACGCCGCGATCATCGCCCGCGAGCTCGGGATCCCTGCGGTCGTCGGCACCACGACCGGCACCACCGACCTCGGCGACGGCCGCGAGGTCACGGTGTCCTGCGCGGAGGGCGACACGGGCCTGGTCTACGACGGGATCCTCGACTTCGACGTGGAGACCACCGAGCTCGACGAGATGCCCGAGATCCCGGTCCGGATCATGATGAACGTCGGCACGCCCGAGCAGGCCTTCGCGTTCTCGCGGCTGCCGCACCGCGGGGTCGGCCTGGCCCGGCTGGAGTTCATCATCAACCGCCAGATCGGCGTGCACCCCAAGGCGCTGCTCGACCTCGAGGCCGACCCGGAGTCGCTGGACCCCGCCCTGCGCGAGGAGGTCGAGGAGATCATCGCGGCCTACGACTCCCCGCGCGAGTTCTTCGTCAAGCGCGTGGCCGAGGGCATCTCGATGATCGCCGCCGCCTTCGCACCCGAGCCGGTGATCGTGCGGATGAGCGACTTCAAGTCCAACGAGTACGCCAACCTCGTCGGCGGGGAGACCTACGAGCCGCACGAGGAGAACCCGATGATCGGCTACCGCGGCGCCTCGCGGTACCTCTCCGAGGACTTCGCCGAGTGCTTCGCGATGGAGGCCGAGGCGCTGAAGTTCGTGCGCGAGGAGATGGGGCTGGCGAACGTCAAGATCATGATCCCGTTCGTGCGCACCGTGGCCGAGGCCAAGGGCGTCATCGACCTCCTGGGCCAGCACGGCCTGGTGCGCGGGGAGAACGACCTGCAGGTCGTGATGATGTGCGAGGTGCCCTCGAACGCGGTGATCGCCGAGCAGTTCCTCGAGCACTTCGACGGCTTCTCGATCGGGTCGAACGACATGACCCAGCTGACCCTGGGCCTGGACCGCGACTCCAGCCTGGTCGCGGCCTCCTTCGACGAGCGCGACCCGGCCGTGCAGCACATGCTGTCGCTGGCCATCGAGGCGTGCCGCAAGCAGGGCAAGTACGTCGGGATCTGCGGCCAGGGCCCCTCGGACCACCCCGACATGGCCGAGTGGCTGGTCGCGCAGGGCATCGAGACCATCTCGCTGAACCCCGACACCGTCGTGGAGACCTGGCTGCGGCTCGGCGGCGTGGAGGCGGGCGCCGGCTAGGTCGAGGGGTCGGCCAGGATGGTCGCATGAGAGCCGTCCTGGTCGAGACGTTCGGGCAGCCCCCGCGGGTGGCGGACGTCGAGGAGCCGGCCTGCCCGGACGACGGGGTCGTCGTCGCGGTGGAGGCCACCGGGCTCTGCCGCAGCGACTGGCACGCCTGGCAGGGCCACGACGACGGCGTACGCCTGCCGCACGTGCTCGGTCACGAGCTGGCCGGCACGGTGGTGGAGGTCGGGCCCGACGCGGCGGGGTTCGTCGAGGGCGACCGGGTCACCACGCCGTTCGTGCTGGCCTGCGGGGACTGCCGGGCCTGTGCCCGCGGCGACCAGCAGGTCTGCGCGCGCCAGCTCCAGCCCGGCTTCACCCAGTGGGGCTCGTGGGCCGAGCGGGTCGCGCTGCCGCGCGCTGAGGTCAACCTGGTGGCGCTGCCCCCGGGCGTCGACGCCGCGGTCGCCTGCGGCCTCGGGTGCCGCTTCGCCACGGCGTACCGCGCGGTGCTCGAGGTCGGCCGCGTCCGTGCCGGCGAGACCGTGGTGGTGCACGGGTGCGGCGGCGTGGGGCTGGCCGCGGTGATGGTCGCGGTCGCCGAGGGTGCCCTCGTCGTCGCCGTCGACCCCGCCCCGGCCTCCCGGGCGGTGGCCGCCGACCTGGGCGCGACCGCCGTGGCGCCGGACGGGGTCGCGGCCGCGCTCGCCGCGCTCACCGCGGACGGGGCCGACCTCTCCCTGGACTGCCGCGGCTCCCGCGAGGTGGTCGCGGCCTCGCTGGCCTGCCTGCGTCCGCGCGGTCGGCACGTCCAGGTGGGGCTGCTCGGCGGTGCCGACGCCTCGCCGCCGGTGGACCTCGGGCTGGTCGTCGCCCGCGAGCTGCAGGTGCTGGGCAGCCACGGGCTGTCCGCGACGTCCTACCCGGCGCTGCTCGCGCGGGTGGCCGACCAGACCTACGCCCCGCAGCGGCTGCTGCGCGACGAGGTCGGCCTGGAGGAGGCCGTGCTGCGGCTGGTGGCCCTGGACACCCCGGGTGCCGGGGCCGGCGGCGTCACCGTGATCCGGCCCGGTCCCTGACGAGGCGCGGGGTCACAGCTGCTCGCGCAGGAACGCGATGGTGTCCTCCATCGCCGGCAGGAACGCCGGCCCGAAGGCGTGGCCGTCGTCGTAGGTCTCCAGCGTCGAGTCGACCCCGGCCTGGCGCAGCGCGCTCTGGGAGTCGCGCGCCCACTGGATCGGGCACGTGTCGTCGGCGGTCCCGTGCACCAGCAGGACCGGCTCGGTGACCCGGTCGAAGGACGGACGGGCGCTGACGGCCGGCCAGAACTCCCGGCCCCGCGGCGAGCCCGGCAGGCCGTGCTCCCGGGCGAGGTAGGAGGCGACCTCGTCGCGGTCGGGGGCGGTGAACCGGAGGAAGCTGTCGTCCTCGCGCGAGCTCACCGAGGCCCAGCCGACCCCCGCGGCGAAGACGCCCGGGGCGGCGGCGAGCGCCCGGAGCATCACCCCACCGCCCATCGAGCGGCCGAAGAGCGCGACCCGGTCGTCGTCGACGGGCACCTCGTCGCTGCGGCGCAGCGCGGCGGCGGCGTTGACGACGTCGGCGACGTAGCCCAGCCGCACCTCACGCTCGGCCTGCTCCTCGGTGCCGTCGGACTCCGCGTGCGCGCGGTAGTCGACGTGGAAGGCCACGAAGCCGCGCGACGCGAGCACCCCCCGCTCCCGGGTCATGCCCTGCCCGCGCACGTAGAAGTCCGGGTCGATGTAGCCGTGCGCCAGGACCACCGCAGGGAACGGTCCCCGTCCGGTGGGCACGTTGAGCACGCCGGAGATCGTCAGGTCGCCGCTGCGGTAGGTCGCGTCGTAGGAGGTGTAGGAGTCGGTCTGCTCGCGCACCGTGCCCAGCCGCAGGCCGCCACCGTCGTAGTCGCGGTTCTCCGCGTAGTACGCCGCCAGCGAGACCGGGGCGGGCTCCTCGCGCTGGACGGGCTCGCGCGGCGGGGCCGAGGAGGGGTCGTCCGACGGGGAGGTCGGGGGTGCCGTCGAGGGCGACGCCGGCGGGGGCGCGGAGGTGCTCGGGGGACCGCTCGGCGCGGCAGCCGGCTCCTCGGACCCCCCGGAGCACGCGGAGGCGCCCAGCGCGAGGGCGAGGAACGGGGCGAGGACGGTCAGGCGGCGCGGGGCCATGGGTCGATGGTGCCAGGGCGCCCTAACCTTGCGCCATGCCGACGCCGCCGACCCCGACGACGCCGCTCGACCTGCTCGGCCGCTGGCACCTGGCGCGCGAGATCGACGACCGGTACGCCGGCGCCCGCCTGCGGGTCGCCGGGACGGCCGGGCTCGAGCGCCTCGACGACGGGCGGGTCCTCTGGCACGAGGAGGGGACCTTGCAGCGCCCGGGGTGCGCACCCGCCGCGGTGCACCGCACGCTGCTCGTGGTGCCCGACGCCGACGGTGCGTGGCAGGTCACCTTCCACGACGGTCGCCCCTTCCACCCCTGGGTGCCGGGTGCGCAGGTCGACCACCCGTGCGCGGACGACCTCTACCGCGGGCTCGTCGTCGTGCGCGACGACGCGACGTGGACCGTGACCTGGTGGGTGCGTGGCCCGGCCAAGGACCACACCATCACCACCTCCTACACCCGCCCCGTCGCATGAGCCGGCACCGTCGCGCCGAGGACGGGCCCGGGCACGGCCACGGCCACGGGCACGCGCAGGAGGGGGCCACCGACGCAGCCGTCGAGGTCGGTGCGCTCGCCCGCGCAGCCGTGCTGGTGTCCCTGGCCGCGTTCGTGGTCGCCGCGGTGGTCGGTGCGGTGCAGCTGTGGCCCGACCGCGAGCCGGACTTCGGCGCGGGCGGCCCGCCCGCCTTCGCCACCGAGGGGACCGACTTCGTGACCGCCGACGTCGTCGAGGTGGCCCCGCCCTGCGCCGACGGGGAGCGGGCCGCGGTCGAGGACGGCCCGGGGGGCCCGGGGACACGGGGTGGCCCGGGTGCGGCGCTCACCTGCGGGCAGGTCGCCGCCACCGTCTCGGAGGGCGCGGGGGAGGGTGAGCGTGCGGTCTTCCCGGTGGCTCCGGAGGTCTCGACCTCCGGGCTGGGGCCGGGCGACTCGGTCCTGGTCGTGCAGGTGCCGGCGGAGGGGGGTGCGTCGTACCAGTTCTCGCAGGTGCAGCGGGGTGGCGCGCTGGCCTGGCTGCTCGGGGCCTTCGTCGTCGCGGTGGTGCTCGTCGCCCGGCTGCGGGGGCTGATGGGCCTCGTCGGGCTGGGTCTCGGCGCCGTCGTGGTCTGGCAGTTCACCCTGCCCGCGCTGCTGGTCGGGCAGAACGGTCTCGCGGTGGCGATGACCAGCGCCACCGCGATCATGGTGGTCGTGCTCTACACGACCCACGGGTTCTCCATGCGGAGCAGCGTCGCCCTGCTCGGGACCCTGGTCGGGGTCGCGCTGACCGGGGTCCTCGGCCTGCTGGCCATGGACGGGACCCGCCTGTCGGGCATCTCGGACGAGACCGGCGGGCTGCTCGCGGCGCAGGTCTCCGGCCTGGACTTCCGCGGCCTGCTGGTCTGCGGGATCGTGCTGACCGGGCTGGGGGTGCTGAACGACGTCACGATCACCCAGGCCTCGGTGGTCTGGGAGCTGCGCGCGGCCCAGCCCGGCATGCCGCGGCGGCAGGTCTTCGCCAGCGCGATGCGGATCGGCCGCGACCACATCGCCTCCAGCATCTACACGCTGCTGTTCGCCTACACCGGGGCGGCGCTGATCGTGCTCATGCTCGTGTCGCTGCTCGACCGGCCGTTCCTCGAGCTGGTCTCCTCGGGCGTGCTCGCCGAGGAGGTCGTGCGCACCCTGACCAGCGCGATCGGCCTGGTGCTGGCGGTGCCGCTGACCACCGGCCTGGCGGCCCTGCTCGCGGCCCCGACGGTGCTCAGGCCCCGGTAGCCGGCCCCGGCTCGCCCAGCGGCTCCGCGGTGACCACCACGTTGCTGCGGTAGACCGCGCCGTCCCACCGCGTGCACGACACCAGCACCAGCCGCCCGTCACCGCGGTCCTGGCCGAAGAGCTCCTCGGTGCGGGCCGCGACCTCGTCGCGCCGCAGCGTCTCGACGCCGGTGACCCGGTAGCGCATCAGGCCCTGCTCGGTGCGCAGGTCGACGCGTGCCCCCGGGCGTACGTCGGGGAGCTCGTCGAGCACGCCGCCGCCGGTGTGCACGGCGTGGCCGGTCAGCACGGTCTGGCCCGCCTCCGCGCCGGGCTCGGCACTGGCGTCCCACCAGCCGACCCGCTCGACGTCGTCGGGCGGGTCGAGGACCCGGTCGGCGGAGACCGCGACCGGGTCGATCCCGGCCGCGACGCCGAGCGAGGGCACCTCGACGCGCACCGGGGCGCTCGGGGGCAGCGCGCCGTAGGAGCGCGACCCGCCGCCGTCGTCGCGGAGGACGAGCAGGACCACGGCGGTCACGGCCGCCGCGGCCAGCAGCAGGCGGACCAGGCCGCCCAGGGCCGCGGTCACGCTAGACCTCCCGGCCCGGGCGGCGGCCGACGCCGGCGGCCACGGCGAGCGCGACCAGGCCGGCGAGGACGGCGACCCCGCTGTCGGACAGCCCCTGGTCGGGAGCCTGGGCGACCCCGGCCGGGACGACGGTGGGCGTGCGCGGCGAGGCCTGGGGCCGGGCCTGCGGCGTCGGGTCGGGCGTCGGGTCGGGCGTGGGGCGGGTGGCCACCTGGCCGCTGGGCCCGCAGGCCGACTCACCGACCTGGAGGGAGACCGCGGACGCGCCCAGCTCCGCCGCCGCGGCCGGCAGCAGCTGCCCGTCCAGCGCGGTCACCGTGATCTGGTCGTCGCCCTGGCGGACCTGCTTGTTCAGCGTGATGTCCAGGACGGCCTCCTCCAGGGGCGCGAGCTGCTCGCCGAGCTGGGCCAGGACCGCGTCGATCGCCTCGGCCTGCGCGGCGGCGTCGCCGAGGGGCGCGAGCGCGCCGCCGAGGCCGGTCTCCAGCTGCGAGCGCAGTGCGTCGCGGACCTCCTGCGACACCGCGCCCAGGTCGGTGACGACGCGGGTGTTCGGCGCCGGGTCGACGGGCAGGGTCACCAGGTCGACCCGCTCGCCCCGGAGCAGGACGTACGCGCCCGAGTCGAGGATGCTGGCGCTGCCCTGGGCGGTGCCGGGGCCGGCGGTGCACCGGCTCTGCACCGCGCCGAGGCCGAGGAAGAGGCCGGGGTCGCCCAGCCCGGCCGCGACCTGGTCGATCGCGTCGTTGAGGGCCTGGGTGACGGCCTCGAGCTCGGCGGGGTCCAGCGGCACCGGCAGGTCGTCCGGTCCGACGGGGACCGGCACGTCGCCCCCGACGACCTCGAGCCCGCCGAGGTCCAGGGTGCCGGCGGAGAGCCGCAGCTCCTGGCCGCCCTGCAGGCAGGTGCCGTCGCCCACGCCGACCACGGTGGCGCCCTCGCCGGCCAGCCCGGCGCACGCCTCGGAGTACCCGCGCCCGTCCTGCACCCGGGTCCGGGCGTCCTGGGCCAGGGTCCCGGCGGTGAGGAAGCCCTGGCCCCCCAGCAGCGCGACGGGCGGACGGCCCGACCCGGAGGTCTGCTCCCGGTCGCCGTCGTGGGTGGAGCGGAAGGTCCCGGAGTCCGCGGCCTCTCCCGCGACACCGAGGCGTACGGCCGTCCCGGACGCCTGGGCGATCGTCGCCGCGGCGGCGGGCGCGCCGCTCAGGCCGACCAGGGCGGCCGCTCCGGCCAGCGCCACGGCGCTGCGCGCCCGGCGTCGTGCGGGGGTGGCGGTGCGCGTCATGGGGCCCTCCTGGTCCGGGCCGACGGCGTCGGTGACGCGGGGCCTCACCGGGAGAACGACCCCGCCTGGTCGTGGTTACGTGACCTGCCGCGGCGAGCCTCGTTGGGCCTGCATGGAACGAACCACGCGCACCCTGCTGACCACCGGGACCGCCCTGTTCGCCCTCGCTGCGGGTGTGGCCGGTCCCGCGGCACCGGGGGCCGGTGCGTCGCCGAGGGCCTCGGGCGGGCTCGCGCCGGCCACGGCGGGCGACGGCCTCGCCCCGGTCTCCGACCACCTCGAGCAGACCCTCGGCAGCCTCACCGGCCGGACCACGGTCCTGGTGCACGGCGCGTCCCTGCGAGCCGCCCGGGACGCGGTCGGCACGACCGGGATGACCCCCCGGCACACCTTCGAGGCCATCGACGTCGTCGCGGCCCGGGGCACGAGGGCGCAGGTCGAGGCGGTGCGCGCCGCACCCGGGATCACCTACGTGGAGGGCAACGCCCCGATCGAGCTCACCCAGGAGACGTCCCACCAGGCCACCCGCGGGGCCGAGGCGGCCGCCACCCTGACCGGCGCCGACGGCACCCCGCTGACCGGCAGGGGCGTCTCGGTCGCGGTCATCGACTCCGGGGTCGACCCCACCCACCCGTACTTCCGCGAGGCCGACGGCTCCTCGGCCGTGGTCGCCAGCCTGAAGACCGTGTGCGAGCCGACGGAGACGGTCTGCGAGGTCGTCGAGACCGGACCGCTGGTCGACACCGACACGCTCTCGGGAGGCGGGCACGGCACCCACGTCAGCGGCATCGTCGCGGGCCGGCCGACCACGCTCGCCGACGGCGGTCGCCTGCAGGGCGCCGCACCGGGCGCCGACGTGGTCTCGGTGTCCACCGGGGCGGTGCTCTTCATCATCGGCGCCGACATGGCGCTGGAGTGGGTGCTGGAGAACCACGCCGCACCCTGTGGCGAGGGCGTCCCGGCGCGCACCTGCCCGCCGATCAAGGTCACGAACAACTCCTACGGGCCCTCGGGCGGCGGGGAGTTCGACCCGCGCAGCGCCACGGCCAAGCTCCAGCGGGCCCTGGTCGACGAGGGCGTGGTGACCGTGTGGGCCAACGGCAACGACGGCGGCGACGGCAGCGAGAACCTGTCCAACCCGCCGGGTCAGGACCCCACCGGCGGCATCCTCTCCGTGGCGTCCTACCACGACCGGGACACCGGGACGCGGGACGGCGTCGTGTCCGACTTCTCCTCGCGCGGCCTCGCCGGCGACCAGGCCACCTACCCCGACCTGAGCGCACCGGGCGAGGCGATCACCTCCGCCTGCCGCCCGTACCTCCCGATCTGCTCCACCGGGCTGGACCCCCGCAACGGCCCCGGCCCGCTCGACGTCGGCACCTTCAACACCATCAGCGGCACCTCGATGGCCGCGCCGCACGTCGCCGGCATCGTGGCCCAGCTGTTCCAGGCCGACCCGACCGCGACCCCGGCCGAGGTCGAGGCCGCGCTGAAGTCGAGCGCGCACAAGTACGCCGACGGCGCCGCCTACGAGCCCGGCCCGCTGGGCACGACCTCCGTCGACAAGGGCCACGGCCTGGTCGACGTGGTGGCGGCCGTCGCAGCACTGCGCTGACGCGCCGACCCACGTCCGGACCCCCGGGTCCGGCCGCCCCGAGCGGGGGCTCTCCCGGACATGGGGTCGGGGGGGCCCCTCGGCGTGGGGCTAGGTTCGGCGGGTGAGCCCCGCCGAGCTGCTGGTCGACCTCTACGCCCGCGTGCTGGAGAACGCCGTCGCCGCCGTGGACGGGCTCTCGGTCGAGCAGCTCGCGCAGCGGCCCTCCTCGGCGCGCGACGACGCCAACCCGGTCGGCTGGCTGGTCTGGCACCTGGCCCGGGTGCAGGACGACCACGTGGCCGACGTGGCCGGGCACGAGCAGGTGTGGACCGCCGACGGGTGGGCGCGGCGCTTCGACCTCGCCCTCGACGACGCCGACATCGGCTACGGCCACACCACCGCGGAGGTGGCGGTGGTGCGGGCCGACGCCGCGCTGCTGACCGGCTACCTGCACGCGGTGCACGCGCGGTCGGTCGCGTACGTCCTCGGCCTCGCGCCCGCGGACCTGGCCCGGGTGGTGGACGAGCGCTGGGACCCGCCGGTCACCCTGGGCGTGCGGCTGGTCAGCGTCGGTGACGACGGCGCCCAGCACGCCGGTCAGGCGGCGTACGCCCGGGGTCTGCTGGGGCTGTAGACTCCGCCGCGAGGGGAGTACCTCACCCAAGCCCGTCCCGGTCAGTACGACGATCCCCGGTGGTCGTCCCGGGCGGCGCCGGACCCGCCTGCGCACCTCGTGCGCGTCGGATCCCCGGTCGAGGGAGACCTCAGGCCCGCACCCACGCCTGAGGAGCACCCCGTCTTGGACACCATCGGCACGCCCACGCTCTGGACCGCGACCCTGGTCGCCGTCGTCGCGCTGCTCGCGCTCGACTTCGCCCTCACCCGCAAGCCGCACGAGGTCTCGATGCGGGAGGCCGTCGGCTGGTCGGCGTTCTACGTCGCCCTGCCCCTCGCGTTCGGCGTCTACGTCTGGTCCGCGCACGGGGGTCAGACCGGTCTGGAGTACTACACCGGCTACCTGGTCGAGAAGTCGCTGAGCGTCGACAACCTGTTCGTCTTCATGCTCCTGCTCGGCGCCTTCGCCGTGCCCCGTGAGCTCCAGCAGCGGGTCCTGCTGTTCGGGATCGTCGGGGCGCTGGTGCTGCGCGGCATCTTCATCGCCGTCGGTGCGGCCGCGCTGGACGCCTTCGACGCGGTGTTCCTGGTCTTCGGCCTGGTGCTGCTGGTCACCGGGGCCAAGCTGCTCCGCGACGCCCTCCGGGGCCACGAGCAGAGCGTCGACGTCTCCGAGATGCGCGTGGTCAGGCTGATCGGTCGCGTCCTCCCGGTCACCGACGACTACCAGGGCACCAGGCTCAGCGTGGTCCGCGACGGCAGGCGGTTCGTCACCCCGCTGCTCGTCGTGGTGGTCGCCGTCTTCGCCACCGACGTGGTCTTCGCCGTCGACTCCGTCCCGGCCGTCTTCGGCATCACCCGTGACCCGTACCTGGTGTTCGCCACGAACGCCTTCGCGCTCCTGGGCCTGCGGGCGCTCTACTTCGTGCTCGAGGGGGCGCTGTCGAAGCTGGTGCACCTGTCGTACGGGCTGGCCGCGATCCTGCTCTTCATCGGCGTCAAGCTGGTCCTGCACTGGGGCCACCTCGTCGACCCCGCCGTGCCCGAGATCCCGACCCTGGCCTCCCTCGGCGTCATCGTCGGGATCCTGGTGCTGGTGACCGCGACGAGCCTGGCGGCCGACCGGCGCCGACAGGCGGAGGCGGCCGCACGGGAGCCCGAGGGCGATACCGTCGCGCCATGAGCGACGACACCGACCGCACGGCCCTGCACCAGGACGGACGCTGCGACGTCGTCGTGGAGATCCCGCGCGGGAGCCGCAACAAGTACGAGGCCACCGACGACGGCGTGATCTGGTTCGACCGACGGCTGGGCGGGCCGGCCGGCTTCCCCGGCGACTACGGGTACGTCATCGGCGCCGAGGGCGAGGACGGGGACGCGCTGGACGCGCTGGTGCTGCTGGAGGAGGCGACCTTCCCGGGGGTGCACATGCGCTGCCGCGTGCTGGGCGCCTACCTGCTCGAGGTCGGCGGCGAGGCGGAGACGAAGCTGATCGTGGTGCCGGAGAGCGACCACCACGCCGACCACCTGCGTGACCTCGGCGACCTGCCGTCGGCGTTCCTCGACGAGCTGGACGCCTTCTTCACCGCCTACCGGATGCTGGAGTCGACCGGGGTCGAGGTGCGCGAGCGCCAGGGACGCGACACCGCGGTGGCGACGCTCACCGGTCCGTGACCGACGGGCTCCGCCACCGCGGTGGTGGGGCTGGTGCGGGGAGGCGCCTGACCGACCCGCCGGGTCAGACCACCGGCACCGACGTGACGTCGACGCCCTGGCGCTCCAGCGCCCGGGTGCGGCGCTCCTGGGTGACCGCCCAGGTGATGCCGGCGATCCACAGCACGAAGAGGAACGCGGCGGCCACCGCGACGGTGGAGCCGGTGGCCCCGAGGGACTCCAGGATGGTCCGGGAGTTCGTCAGGATGATCAGGCCGCCGGCGGCCACGCCGAGGATCCGCGCGGCCAGGATCCTGACCAGGTAGGCCGCGATCGGGGCGGCGATCACGCCGCCGACCAGCAGCGCCAGGGCGTAGCCCCACAGGATGCCCTGCGAGCCGAGGGCGAGCAGGAAGCCCAGCGACCCGCCGACCGCGACGACGAACTCCGAGGTGTCGATCGAGCCGACGACCTTGCGGGGCTCCAGGCGCCCCGAGGAGAGCAGCGTGGTGGTGCCGACCGGGCCCCAGCCGCCGCCGCCGATGGAGTCCATCGCACCGCCGAACAGCCCCATCGGCATCAGCATCCGCGCGGACGGGCGCGCCTTGAAGGTGGGCCGGCGACCGCCGAGGACGAGGAACCGGTAGATCACGTAGACGCCGAGCGAGAGCAGCAGGGCGGCGACCCAGGGCTTGGCGGCGGCACCGTCGAGGTTGGCCAGGAAGGTCGCTCCGGCGAAGGCGCCGACGAAGCCGGGCCCGGCCAGGATCAGCACGGTGCGCCAGTCGACGTTGCCGAGCTTGTGGTGGGAGAAGCCCGAGACCAGCGAGGTGCCGATCTCGGAGAAGTGGACGGCGGCCGAGGCGGCGGCGGGGGCGATGCCCACGGCCAGCAGCAGGGTGGACGACGTCACCCCGTAGGCCATGCCGAGGGAGCCGTCGATCAGCTGGGCGAGGAGGCCCACGAATCCGAGGACGAGGAGCTTGCGCATGGGGAAGGAACCTTCTGGTCGAACGACAGGACCGACTCGACCTTCGCGGTTAAGTCGATCGGGATACTAGACATAGACGACTTCAGGCGTCCACTCCAGGACGTTCCGGCGTGTCGGGCTGGAGGACCGCGGCCCACGATGCGGCGCAGCCCTGGCGCTTCGGGCCCGGACAGGATGTGCTGTGCGTCACAGCACGCCAATCGGAGGGACACGATGACCGAGACCCTGGAACGCCCCGACACCCCGACCGCGCCGCAGGACCGGGCCACGGCCTGGTTCGCGGCGTTCGAGCAGGCCCTGGCCGACCGCGACGTCGACCGCGCGGCCGGCATGTTCGCCACCACCAGCTTCTGGCGCGACCTGCTCGCGTTCTCCTGGAACCTCACCACCGTCGAGGGCCCCCCGGGGGTCGCCGGGCTGCTCGAGGCGACGCTCGGGCACGTCGCGCCGAGCGGCTTCGCCCTCGAGGAGCCGGCCGACGAGGCCGGCGGGGTGACCACCGCGTGGTTCACCTTCGAGACCGCGACCGGCCGCGGTCGCGGCGTCGCCCGGTTCACCGAGGACGGCGACGAGCTGCGGGCGTGGACCTTCCTGACCACGCTCTACGAGCTCAAGGGTCACGAGGAGCCCCGCGGCACCCACCGCCCGATGGGCGCGCAGCACGGCGCGACCAAGGACCGGAGCACCTGGCTGGAGCAGCAGCAGCGGGAGGCCGAGGAGCTCGGCTCGACCGTGCAGCCGTACGTGCTCGTGGTCGGCGGCGGCCAGGGCGGGATCGCCCTCGGCGCGCGGCTGCGCCAGCTCGGGGTCCCGTCGCTGGTCATCGACAAGCACGCCCGTCCCGGCGACCAGTGGCGCAGCCGCTACAAGTCGCTGTGCCTGCACGACCCGGTCTGGTACGACCACCTGCCGTACCTGAAGTTCCCCGACACCTGGCCGGTCTTCGCCCCCAAGGACAAGATCGGCGACTGGCTGGAGTCCTACACCCGGGTGATGGAGGTGCCGTACTGGTCGAGCACCACCGCGACCAGCGCGACCTGGTCCGAGGCGACCGGCGAGTGGACCGTCGAGGTCGAGCGCGAGGGGAGCCCGGTCACCCTGCGCCCGACCCACCTGGTGATGGCGACCGGGATGTCGGGCAAGCCGAACGTGCCCGCGCTGCCGGGCCAGGACGTCTTCACCGGCGACCAGCACCACTCCTCGCGCCACCCCGGCCCCGACGCGTACCGCGGCAAGAAGGCCGTGGTGGTCGGCTCGAACAACTCCGCCTTCGACATCTGCGGGGCGCTGTGGGAGAACGACGCCGACGTCACGATGGTGCAGCGCTCCTCGACCCACATCGTCAAGAGCGACTCGTTGATGGAGCACGGCCTGGGTGACCTCTACTCCGAGCGGGCGCTGGCGGCGGGGGTCACCACGGAGAAGGCGGACCTGATCTTCGCCTCCCTGCCGTACCGGATCCTGCACGAGTTCCAGATCCCGGCCTACGAGAAGATGGCCGAGGTCGACGCCGACTTCTACGAGCGGCTGGAGAGGTCCGGGTTCCGCCACGACTGGGGGGACGACGGGTCGGGGCTGTTCATGAAGTACCTGCGCCGCGGCTCGGGCTACTACATCGACGTCGGCTCCGCCGACCTCGTCGCGAACGGCGACGTCACGCTCGCGCACGGCCAGGTCGACCACCTCACCGAGGACTCCGTGGTCCTCGAGGACGGGACCGAGCTGCCGGCCGACCTCGTGGTCTACGCCACCGGCTACGGGTCGATGAACGGCTGGGTGGCCGACCTGGTCGACGCCGAGACCGCGGACCGCCTGGGCAAGGTGTGGGGGCTGGGCTCGGAGACCACCAAGGACCCCGGGCCCTGGGAGGGCGAGCAGCGCAACATGTGGAAGCCGACGCAGGTGGAGAACCTCTGGATGCACGGCGGCAACCTGCACCAGTCGCGGCACTACTCGCTGTACCTCGCGCTCCAGCTCAAGGCCCGGCACGCCGGTCTGGAGACGCCGGTCTTCGGCCTGCAGGAGGTCCACCACACCGGGTGAGCCGCACCGGGCCCGCCCGGGCCGCGCGCGGGAGGCTCCCCGCCCCACCGAGGGGGTGAGTGGGAACCCGCGCGCGGCTTGGGCAGGTCTGGGAGCATCGGGCCATGAACGTCCCAGGCGGTAGCACCGCCAAGCGCGTGGTGCTGGAGAGCGTCGGCTGGCTGCTGGTGGTCGTCGGCATCGCCGCCCTGATCCTGCCCGGACCGGGCCTGCTGGCCATCATGGCCGGCCTGGTCGTGCTCTCCCAGCAGTACGAGTGGGCCGAGCGCCGCCTCGACCCGGTCAAGCGCCGCGCCCTGCACGAGGCCGCCCGGAGCGTCTCCGGCCCGCTGCAGATGACGGTCACGCTGGTCGGCGTCGCGGTGCTGACCGCCTGCGGCGTGCTCTGGACCCTGGACCCGCCGGCCCCGGGGTGGTGGAGCCTGCCGCAGTCGTGGTGGCTGCCCGGCGGGGTGTGGACCGCGGTGACCCAGTTCGGCTCGGCCGCGATCGCCCTGGGACTGATGGTCTACAGCTACCGGCGCTTCCACGGCAAGCCGGAGGCCCTCGCCGCGCTCGACGAGCAGGACCGCGTCGCGGCCGAGCGGGACGAGCACCGCGCCGAGACCCGGGCCGAGAGCCGGGCCGAGGGCCGGACCTCCTCGGGCTGAGGGGGTTGTCAGTTTCGGTGGACGAGTGTTGACTGAGCCGGATCCTCCACCGAAAGGGCCCCCTGCGTGTCCGTCACAGACCGCCTCTCCTGGGACGGGCTGCGCCGTGCCGGCGCCCAGCTCACCACCCCGCTGCTCCCGGACGACTACCTGACCCTGATCAACCCGCTGTGGACCACGCGGGAGCTGCGCGGGGTGATCGAGGAGGTCGTCCCCGAGACCGACGACACCGCCACCGTGGTCATCCGGCCCGGCTGGGGCTGGCGCTACACCCACCAGCCCGGGCAGTACATCGGGATCGGCCTCCAGATCGGCGGCAGGTTCCACTGGCGCTCCTACTCCGTCTCCACTCCTCCCCTGCGCCGGGGCCGGACGCTGGCCATCACGGTGCGGGCGATGCCGGAGGGCTTCCTCTCCCAGCACCTGGTCAACGGTGTCCAGCCGGGCACCCTGATCCGCCTGGCCCTGCCCTCGGGCGACTTCGTGCTGCCGAACCCGCCCCCGGCCAAGATCCTGTTCCTGGTCGGTGGCAGCGGGGTCACCCCGGTGATGTCGATGCTGCGCACGCTCGACCGCCGCGGCACCATGCCGGACGTGGTGATGAGCTACTCCTCGACCACGCAGGAGCGGATGATCTTCCGCTCCGAGCTCGCCGAGCTCGCCGGGCGCCACGACACGCTGACGGTGCACGAGCGCTACACCGACGACGACGGCATGTTCGTGCTGGCCGACCACCTCGACGGGCTGTGCCCGGACTGGCGTGAGCGGCAGGTCTGGGCGTGCGGGCCCGGGCCGATGCTGGACGCCGCCAGCGAGTACTGGGAGGAGGCGGGCCTCGAGGACCACCTCCACCTCGAGCGCTTCTCGGTGAACTTCACCGGCGACGGGGGCGAGGGCGGCACCCTGACCTTCCGCAGCTCGGGCAAGAGCGTCGAGATCGACGGCGCGACCACCGTCCTCGAGGGCGGCGAGCAGGCCGGGGTCGGGATGCCGTACGGCTGCCGGGCCGGGATCTGCCACACCTGCAGCGTGACCATGATCGAGGGCAGGGTCCGCGACCTGCGCAACGGCGCGGAGTTCGCCGAGCCGAACGGGAGCGTCCAGACCTGCGTCACCGCGCCGGTCGGCGACTGCACCTTCGACATCTGACCTGCACCACGACCACCGCGACCACCGCGACCACCACCACCGAAGGGACGACGCGATGGCCATCGCCGACGTCAAGGAGTACACCCACCTCACCGCCGAGGAGGTCGAGAGCCTGGGCGCCGAGCTCGACGCGCTGCGCTCCGAGATCGAGGAGAGCCGCAACAGCAAGGACGCGGACTACATCTACAAGATGATCCGCTTCCAGCGCGGCCTGGTCACCGCGGCCCGGATCACGCTGGGCGTCTCGGCGTACCACCGCCGGACCCGCCTGCCCGGTGCCGTCGTGGGCGGCACGATGCTCGGCGTGGCCAAGATCCTGGAGAACATGGAGATCGGCCACAACGTGATGCACGGCCAGTGGGACTGGATGAACGACCCCGAGGTGCACTCGTCGAACTGGGAGTGGGACACCGCGCAGCCGGCCGAGCAGTGGAAGCACTCGCACAACTACGTGCACCACCAGTTCACCAACGTGCTCGGCTACGACAACGACATCGGGTACGGCATCCTGCGGATGGCCCGGGAGCAGAAGTGGAACCCCGCCAACCTCGGCCAGCCGGTCTACAACGCGCTGCTGGCCGGCCTGTTCCAGTGGGGCGTCGCGCTGCACGACCTCGACCTCGAGGCGATCCGCAAGGGGAAGAAGGACCCGGCGGTGATGAAGAAGCAGCTCGGGCAGATCCTGCGCAAGGGCCGGCGGCAGGCCGGCAAGGACTACGTGGTCTACCCGCTGCTGTCCGGCCCGCACTTCATGACCACGCTCTACGCCAACGCCGCGGCCAACGTGACGCGCAACCTCTGGTCCTACGTGATCATCTTCTGCGGGCACTTCCCCGACGGGGCGATGCACTTCACCGAGGAGCAGATCGAGGACGAGACCCGGCCCGAGTGGTACCTGCGCCAGATGCTGGGGTCCGCCAACTTCGAGGGCAGCGAGATGCTGCACATCCTCTCCGGCAACCTGGGCTACCAGGTCGAGCACCACCTGTTCCCCGACCTGCCCAGCAACCGCTACGCCGAGATCTCGGTGCGGGTGCGCCAGCTGTGCGACAAGTACAAGCTGCCCTACACCACCGGGCCGCTGCACCGGCAGTACGGCCAGGCGCTGCGCACGATCATGAAGCTGTCCCTGCCGAACCGCTTCACCTCGGGCGACCGCGAGGACGTGATGGAGGGCCAGATGGAGGTCGCACGCGGTCGCAAGACGCCGGAGCAGCTGGGCTCGCGCCGGCCCGAGACCGGCAAGTACGCCGCGGCGGCCTCCTGATGATCGCCACCACCGGCCTGGACGGGCGGCCCCGCGACCCCGAGCTCGGGGGACCGGTGCCGTACGTCTGCGAGGACGACACCGGTGGCGGGTCGCTGCGCGTGCTCAGCAAGAAGCGCGTGATCCAGTGCGCCCTGTCCCGGATCTGCGCGGTCTGCGGCGGGACGCTGGACCACCCGCTGGTGCTGCTCGGCACCCGCGAGGAGCTGGACCGGATGGAGTTCCACGTGCCGCCGGTGCACCGGGCCTGCGGCGAGGAGGTGGCCGCGGCGGTCGCCGGGGCGCCCTTCGGGGTGCTCGGCCAGGACGACGCGGTCGAGCAGTGGGTGCTGGTGAGCACCGGCGGCTTCGAGCACGAGCGCCCGCAGCGCCACGACCCCGACCGTCGGCCGCGGTTCCGCCCCAACCGGCTGCTCTCCACCCACGAGGTCCCACCGCCCGGCTGACCCGCCGAGATGACGCTCCCACCCTGCCGAGATGACGGTCGCGCACGGCCGAGGTGACGGTCGCGCACGGCCGAGATGACGGTCGCGGGGCCGGCTGGGGACGGTCGTCGGCCGCTGTCGGCGGCCTCGTCTAACCTCGGGCGGACCATGGCCCTCCACCTCCACCGCGCCGCGCGCACCGATGCGCTGGCCGCCGCGCTCGGTGACCTGCTCGCGCTCGCGCCGGCGGACCCGTTCGCGCGGGACCTGGTGCTCGTCCCGGCCCGGGGCACCGAGCGGTGGCTCAGCCAGCGGTTGTCGCACCGGCTCGGGGCGGGGCCGGGCAGCCGCACCGGCGACGGCGTCTGCGCCGCGGTCGACTTCCGCTCGCCCCGCTCGTTGGTGGCCGAGCTGACCGACACCGTCGACGACGACCCGTGGGCGCCCGGGGTGCTGGCCTGGCCCCTGCTCGAGGTCCTCGACGCCAGCCTCGACGAGCCGTGGGCCCGGCCGCTCGCGGTGCACCTCGGCCGGGACCTCGACGGCGAGGAGGCCGAGCTGCGGCGCAGCCGCCGGTACGCCGTGGCCCGCCGGCTCGCGGGCCTGCTCGCGTCGTACGCCGCGCAGCGACCCGACCTGCTGGCCGCCTGGTCGCGGGGTGACGACGTCGACGGGGTGCCGTGCGAGGGCGGCGCCGAGCGCGCGCTGCCCGACGACCTCGCCTGGCAGCCGCCGCTGTGGCGGGCGCTGGCCGCGCGGGTGCAGGCCCCGACACCGGCTGAACGGCACGCCGCGACGTGGGCGGGCCTGCGTGCGGGCCCCGCCCACCACCTGCCGCACCGGGTGAGCCTGCTCGGCCACACGCGGATGCCCCGCACCGAGCTCGAGCTCCTGGTGGCCCTGGCCGACCACCACGACCTGCACCTGTTCTGGCCGCACCCCAGCGACGACCTGTGGCGGCGACTCGCCGCCCGGCTGGCGGCCCCGCACGCGCCGCGCGGACCCGTGCCGCGCCGCGACGACCCCGCGCACAAGGACGCCGAGCACCCCCTGCTGGCGACCCTGGGGCGCGACGTGCGCGAGCTCCAGCGCAGCCTGCACGCCTGTGCGCCGGCCACCCTCGTGGAGCACGTGCACGACGCGGGGGACCCGGCGGACGGGTCGGCCGAGGACGGGTCGGACGTCTCGCTGCTGGGGTGGCTCCAGTCGGACCTGCGCGCCAACCGTGCCCGACCGGCCGGGCGCCACCACGACCCGGAGGACCGCAGCGTGCAGGTGCACGCCTGCCACGGCCCGGCCCGCCAGGTCGACGTGCTCCGCGAGGTGCTGCTCGGCCTGCTGGCCGACGACACGACCCTCGAGCCCCGCGACATCCTGGTGATGTGCCCCGACATCGAGACGTACGCGCCCCTCGTCACGGCCGCGTTCGGGCTCGGCCTCGACACCGACCGGCCCACGGGCGGCCCGGTGGGGGAGATCGGGGAGGCCGCGGAGCCCGCGTCCGGGCGTCACCCCGCCCACCGGCTGCGGGTCCGGCTGGCCGACCGCGCCCTGGTCCGCACCAACCCGCTGCTCGCGGTGGCGGCCTCGCTCCTCGACCTGGCCGGCGGCCGGGTGACGGCAAGTCTCGTGCTCGACCTGCTCCAGCAGCCGCCGGTGCGCCGGCGCTTCGCCCTCGACGACGACGACCTCGCCGCGGTGACCGAGTGGGTGCGTGAGTCCGGGGTGCGCTGGGGCCTGGACTCCGCGCAGCGGGCGCCGTACGGCCTGGACGGCTTCGTGCAGAACACCTGGCGCTTCGGCCTCGACCGGGTGCTGGCCGGCGTCGCGCTGTCCGACGACTCCCGCGCCTGGGTGGGCACCACGCTGCCCCTCGACGACGTCGGCAGCAACCGGATCGACCTGGCCGGGCGCCTCGCCGAGTACGTCGACCGGCTCACCGCCGCGCTCGCGGAGCTGACCGGCCCCCAGCCGCTCTCGGCCTGGCTGGACGCGCTGGGTCGGGCGGTGGCCTCGCTCACCCGCCCCGAGCACGGAGAGGCGTGGCAGTCGCAGCAGGTGCACCGCGAGCTCGCCACGGTCCTCGCCGAGGCGGGCGGGCGGGCCGGGGTCGAGCTGCGGCTGCGCGACGTGCGGGCCCTCCTCGAGGACCACCTCGCCGGGCGCCCCACCCGGGCCAACTTCCGCACCGGCAGCCTGACGGTCGCCACCATGGTGCCGATGCGCTCCGTGCCGCACCGCGTGGTCTGCCTGGTCGGGCTCGACGACGGGGTCTTCCCGCGTCAGGGCGGGGTCGACGGCGACGACGTCCTCGCCCGCACCCCGCTCACCGGGGAGCGGGACGCCCGGTCCGAGGACCGGCAGCTCCTCCTGGACGCCATCGGCGCCACCACCGGGACGCTGGTGGTCACCTGCACCGGCGCTGACGAGCACACCGGGCGCCGTCGTCCGCCCGCGGTGCCGCTGGGGGAGCTGCTCGACACGCTCGACCGCACCACGCAGGAGCCCGTGCGCGAGCACGTCCTGGTGGAGCACCCGCTCCAGCCGTTCGACCCGCGCGCCGCGGCCGACGGGCTGCTCGGCGCACCCGGCCCGTTCACCTTCGACCCGGCGGTGCTCGCTGCCGCCCGGGTCCTGAGCCGCCCGCGCCCGCAGGCGCCACCGTTCCTCGACGGGCCGCTGCCCGCGCCGGCCGGCAGGGGCGGGGCCGAAGATCCGGACGGGGCCGACGACGTCGCGCTGGCCTCGCTGGTGACCTTCCTGCGGGACCCGGTGCGCGGCTTCTTCCGGGCCCTCGACGTCAGCCTGCCCTGGGAGGCCGACGGCGTCAGCGACGCGATGCCGGTCGAGATCGACGGCCTCGAGACGTGGGGCGTCGGCAACCGGATGCTCGAGGACATGCTGCGCGGCACCCGTCCCGAGGCCGCGCTCGCCGCCGAGTGGCGCCGCGGCCAGCTGCCCCCGGGCCGCCTCGGCTGGCGCAAGGCCAAGGACGCCGCCGCCCAGGCCGAGGTCATCGCCCGGGCCGTCCACGTGCACCGTCGCGGCGACGCGCGCACCCACGACGTCGACGTGACGCTGCGCAGCGGCCGACGCCTCACCGGCACCGTCGACCCGGTGCACGAGGGACGCCTGGTGTCGCGCACCTACTCCAAGCTGTCGGGCAAGCACCTCGTCGAGGCCTGGGTGCGCATGCTCGCCCTGGCCAGCCACGATCCCGACCGGCACTGGACCTCGGTGGTCGTCGGACGCGCCGGGGGTCGGGGCACGGCCGTCCGCGAGGTCCTCCTGGGCCCGCCCGACCAGGAGCCGCAGTCGGTCCTCGAGGACCTCGTCCGGCTCTACGACGCCGGTCGGCGCGAGCCGCTGCCGCTGCCGGTCAAGACGTCGTACGCCTGGGCGAGCGCCCGGCACGCCCAGGACGACCCGGCGCACGCCGCCGGCCGCGAGTGGGTCAGTGGCCGCTACCCGGCCGAGGACGCCGACCCGGCCCACGTCCGCGTGTGGGGGCCCCGCGCGCCCCTGTCGGTGCTCCTCGGGGAACCCCGCGCCGACGAGCAGGTCGAGGGTGAGAGCACCCGGATGGGCGCCCTGGCCGCCCGGCTGTGGCTGCCGCTGCTGCGGGCGGAGGTGCGGCTGTGACGCCCGCCCGGGCCGTGGTCCCCGGCCCCGCCGTCGAGGACCTGGTGCCCTTCGACCTGCTCGGGCCCCTGCCCGAGGGCCCGACCACCACCGTGCTCGAGGCCAGCGCCGGCACCGGCAAGACCTACACCCTGGCCGGCCTGGTCACCCGCTACGTCGCCGAGGGTCGGGCCCGGCTCGAGGAGATGCTGCTGGTCACCTTCGGCCGCGCGGCGAGCCAGGAGCTCCGCGAGCGGGTCCGCGGCCAGCTCGACGAGGCGCACGACGTGCTGCGCGGGACCCGGGTGGCCCGGGCGGACGGCGCGGCGTACCCCGGCGACACGACCCCGCTCCTGGTGCACCTGCTCGACGCCGACCCCGACGAGCTCCGCGACCGCGAGCGGCGGCTGCGCGACGCACTGGCCGACTTCGACGCCGCCACCATCGCCACCACCCACCAGTTCTGCCAGCTGGTGCTGCGCTCGCTGGGGGTGGCCGGTGACAGCGACTCGGGCGTGACGCTGGTCGAGGACCTCTCCGACCTCGTCGGGGAGGTCGTCGACGACCTGTACCTCGCGCGGTTCGGCCAGGCGCTGGAGGACCCCGGGCTCACCCGGGCGGAGGCGTTCGCCCTGGCCACCACGGTGGTGGACAACCCCGGTGCCGTGCTCACGCCGCGCGAGCCGGACCCGGGCACCCCGGCCGAGGTGCGGGTGGCCTTCGCCCGCGACGTGCTCGTCGAGCTCGAGCGGCGCAAGCGCCGCACGGGCGTGCTGGGCTACGACGACCTCCTGGGCCGGCTGGCCGACGCCCTGGCCGACCCGCACGCGCCGGCCCGCCAGCGGATGCGCGCGCGGTGGCGGGTCGTCATGGTCGACGAGTTCCAGGACACCGACCCGGTGCAGTGGCAGGTGATCGACCGGGCGTTCGCCGGCCACGCCACCGTGGTGCTGATCGGCGACCCCAAGCAGGCCATCTACGCCTTCCGCGGCGGTGACGTGGTGACCTACCTGCAGGCCGCGCGCGGCGCCGAGCAGCGCTGCACGCTGGCGACCAACCACCGCAGCGACGGACCCCTGGTGGACAGCCTCCTCGTCGTGCTGCGCGGTGCCGCGCTGGGCCACCCCGAGATCGTGGTGCGTGACGTGGGCGCCCACCAGCAGACCGGCCGGCTCCGCGGAGCGCCCAGCGACGACCCGTTCCGGCTCCGGGTGGTCACCCGGGAGAAGTTCGACGTCCGCACCACCCGGACCGTGCCGATGGACCGGGTCCGCGCCTACGTCGCCGCCGACCTGGCCGCCGACGTCGCGGGGCTGCTGGCCTCCGACGCGACCTGGGACGGCCGGCCGGTCGAGGCCCGTGACGTGGCGGTGATCGTGGAGCGGCACGGCGACGCCCGCACGTGTCGCGACGCGCTGGCCGCGGCGGGCGTGCCGGCGGTCTACACCGGTGACAGCGACGTCCTCGACTCCGCGGCGGCGGGGCACTGGCTCGCCCTGCTGGAGGCCTTCGAGCAGCCGCACCGTGCGGGGCTGGTCCGCGCCGCGGCGCTCACCCCGTTCGTGGGGCGCACGCCCGCCGAGCTGGGGGAGCGCGGCGACGAGCTGACCGACGAGGTCGCCGAGACGCTGCGCCGGTGGGCCGAGAACGCCCGTCGGCGCGGGGTCGCCGCCGTGCTGGAGGCGGCCGTCGCCGACGGGATGGCCGCGCGCGTGCTGGCCCACCGCGGCGGGGAGCGCGACCTCACCGACCTCACCCACGTGGGTCAGGTCCTGCACGAGACCGCGCACCGCGACCGGCTCGGGCTCCCCGCCCTGCTCGAGTGGCTCCGTGCCCAACGTCGCGACGAGGGCGGCGGCGCCGTCCGCAACCGGCGGCTGGACAGCGACGCCGCCGCGGTCCAGGTGATGACCGTGTGGGTCGCCAAGGGCCTGCAGTTCCCCGTCGTCTACCTGCCCTTCGCCTTCAACCGCAACGTCCAGCAGCGGGACAGCGTGCTCCACCACGAGGGCGACCAGCGCTGCCTCGACATCGGCGGTCCCCGGCCCGGTTCGCGCGAGGTGGAGGCGCGCGGACGGACCGAGGAGGCCGGCGACGCCACCCGCCTCACCTACGTCGCGCTGACCCGCGCGCAGTCCCAGGTGGTGGCCTGGTGGGCACCGTCCTGGGACGAGCCCAACGGGGGGCTCTCCCGACTGCTGCGCGACCGACGCCCCGGTCAGGCCGAGGTCCCCGAGCGGCTGTCCGAGAAGCCGACCGACACCGACGTGCTGGCCCAGCTGCGCTCCTGGCAGGACGCGGGCGGCCCCACCGTCGAGCAGTCCCTGGCCGCCGCCCCACCGCCGGTGCCGGCGCCGGAGGACGTCGGACGGCTCGGGGTGCGGCGCTTCACCCGCGCCATCGACCCCGCGTGGCGGCGCACCTCCTACTCCGGCCTCGTCCGTGCGGCGGAGGAGGCCCGCGGGGTGACCAGCGAGCCCGAGGTCGGTGCCCTCGACGACGAGACCGACGACCGGGTCGTGGAGGCCGAGGCCCCGGCACCGGGTCGGGAGGAGCGCACGGAGGTCGCCTCCCCGATGGCCGACCTGCCCTCGGGCGCTGCGTTCGGGTCGCTGGTCCACGCCGTGCTGGAGGAGGCCGACCCCGACGCGCCCGACCTGGCAGCCGAGCTGGAGTCGCGGGTCCGGGAGCACCTCGCGTGGTGGCCGGTCGAGGTCGCGCCCGCCGAGCTGGCCGCGGCGCTGGTGCCCCTGCACGACACGCCGCTCGGCCCGCTGGCGCCCGGCCGCACCCTGCGCTCGATCGCCCTGGCCGACCGTCTCTGCGAGCTCGACTTCGAGCTGCCGCTGAGCGGCGGCGACGTCCGGGACGGGTCCGGGAGCGACGGGGCCGAGCCGGTGCTGGCCGACGTCGGTCGGCTGCTGCGCACCCACCTGACCGACGACGACCCGCTCGCCCCGTACGCCGACCGGTTGCTGGCACCCGGGCTCGGCGACCAGCCGCTGCGCGGCTACCTGTCGGGGTCCGTCGACGTCGTGCTGCGCCTGCGGGAGAGCCCGTCCGGCGAGCCCCGCTACGTCGTCGTGGACTACAAGACCAACCGGCTCGGCGACCCCGAGCAGCCCCTGACCACCGCGGACTACGCCCCGGACCGGGTGACGGCGGCGATGCTGCACTCCGACTACCCGCTCCAGGCTCTGCTCTACACCGCCGTGCTCCACCGGTTCCTGCGCTGGCGGCAGCCCGGGTACGACCCCGACCGGCACCTCGGTGGTCTGCTCTACCTCTACCTGCGCGGGATGGCCGGTGCCCGGACGCCGGTGAGCGACGGGCACCCGGCGGGGGTCTTCTCCTGGCGGCCGCCCACCGGGCTGGTGCTGGGCCTCTCCGACCTGCTCGACGGACGGCGCCCGGCATGAGCACCCCACCCGCGACCGGTCCCGACCCGGTCGGCGGCGACGCCTGGGACCACCGGCGCGCCCACGGCGCCACCGGGCTGCTGCGCACCTTCAACGAGGCCGGGGTGCTCGAGGCCGTCGACGTCCACGTGGCCCAGCGACTCTGCGCCTCCCTCGGCGAGGGCGACGAGCGCGCGGCCCTCGCCCTGGCCCTCGCGGTCCGCGCGGTGCGCGGGGGCTCGGTGTGCGTCGACCTGCACACCGTGGCCGACGAGGTCGTGCTCTGGACCGCGGTGCCGGACGACGAGCCCGTCGTGGTGGGGGACCCGGGCGCGGAGTCCGTCGAGGCGGCGGACCCGGCGGCGGACCCGGCGGCGGACCTGCCCTGGCCCGAGGCCGGGTCCTGGTACGCCGCGGTCCGCGCCAGCGCCCTGGCCCGGCCCTCCGAGGGCGGCGCGACCGTGCTGCGCCTGCTGGAGGACCGCCTGGTCTACCTCGACCGCTACTGGCGCGAGGAGCAGCAGGTCTGCGACGACCTGCTGGCCCGGCCCCCGTTGGACCCGTCGACCGACGAGGAGTCGGGCGCGCTGGAGGCGGGGCTGGACCGCGTGTTCTCCCAGGCCGGGTACGACGAGCAGCGCGCGGCCGCGCGGACCGCCCTCACCCAGCGCACCACCGTGCTGACGGGGGGACCCGGCACGGGCAAGACCACCACCGTGGCGGCCCTCCTCGCGCTGCTCGCCGAGCAGGCCGAGGTCGCGGGGCGGCCGCGTCCGCGGATCGCCCTGGCCGCGCCGACCGGCAAGGCCGCGGCCCGTCTGCAGCAGGCCGTCGAGGAGGAGCTCGCCAGGCTCCCCGCGTCCGACCGGGAGCGGGTGGGCCGCCCGCAGGCGGTGACCCTGCACCGGCTGCTCGGCAGCAACCCCCGCAGCTCGACCCGGTTCCGCCACCACCGTGGCGACCGGCTGCCGCACGACGTCGTGGTGGTGGACGAGACCTCGATGGTCTCGTTGACCCTGACCGCGCGGCTGCTGGAGGCGGTGCGACCCACGACGCGGCTGATCCTGGTCGGTGACCCGGACCAGCTGACCTCGGTCGAGGCCGGTGCGGTCCTGGCCGACCTGGTCGCCGGGCTCGCCGGCCACGAGCACCTCGCCGTGGCCGCCCTGCGCACCTCCCACCGCTACGGCGACGCCATCGGCGAGCTGGCGACCGCGGTCCGCGACGGCGACGCCGACCGCGCCCTGTCCCTGCTGCGCTCCGGCGACGAGCACCTGCGCCTCGTCGAGGACCCCGACCCGGTCCCGGCGGTGCGGGAGCTGGTCCTGCCTCGTGCGCTGGACCTCGTCCGTGCGGCGGCCGCCGGCGAGGCGGAGGCCGCGCTGCACCTCCTCGACCAGCAGCGGCTGCTCTGCGCGCACCGCGAGGGCTCGGCCGGCGTACGGCACTGGAACCGCCTGGTCGAGCGGTGGGTGGCCGAGGAGACCGGGGAGCCGGTGTGGGCGACCTGGTACGCCGGGCGGCCGGTCCTGGTGACCGCCAACGACTACGGCCTCGGTGTGCACAACGGCGACGCCGGTGTCGTGGTCCGTGACCCCCACCGGGGCCTGCGCGCCCGCGTCGCCGCGGTGCCGCACGCGCTCGACCTCGCGCCCAGCCGGCTCGGCCAGGTCGAGACGATGCACGCGCTGACCATCCACAAGAGCCAGGGCAGCCAGGCCGACGAGGTGCTGGTCGTCCTGCCGCCGGCCCGGTCGCGGCTGCTGACGCGCGAGCTGTTCTACACCGCCGTCACCCGGGCCCGGGGCCGGGTCGTGGTGGTCGGGGCCGAGGCCGAGGTGCGCGCGGCGATCGGTCGGCGGGCCGTGCGCGCGACCGGGCTGCGGCAGCGCCTGGGTGGCGCGGGGCCCGGCGTACCCGGCTGACCACCCGCTGGTCGCCGAAACGGGCCCGCAACCCAGCCCCGTTAGGGTGCCGCGGGTGCCGTACCTGATGCGCGTGGAGCTGCCCGACGTCCCGGGGTCGTTGGGACGCCTGGCGACCGCGATCGGTGAGGCCGGCGGTGACATCGGGGCCATCGAGATCGTCGAGAAGCGTCGCGACGGGCGCGCGGTCGACGACGTGCTGCTCGAGATGGCCCCCGGCTCGATGCCGGACTCCGTGGTCTCGGTGTGCAGCGACCTCGAGGGTGTCGAGGTGATCTGGATCAGCCACTACGCCCCCGGCGGCAACCTGTTCCTCGACCTCGAGGCCGTCGAGCAGCTCACCGAGGACCCCCCGCGGGCCCGGGACGCGCTGATCGACGTCCTGCCGGGCACCTTCCGCGCCGACTGGGCGGCCCGCCTGCACCGCGCGCGCGGCGTGCTGCACCGCACCGGCGCGGCCCCGGACCACTTCGCCTTCGTCGAGCTCGAGCGCTCCGGGAGGATCGAGGTGCCCGGTGACGAGGACACCCTGTACGCCGCGGCCCGCCTCGACGGCAACGAGATCGTGGTGATCGCGCGCCGCGGCGGCCCCGAGTTCCTCGACTCCGAGATCGCCCGCCTGGGCCACCTCGGCGGGCTCGCGGTGACGATCAGCAGCGCCTGAGGCGGCAGGAGCGAGAAGTCCCCGGTCGGCCGGGGACTTCCGAACATGTCGGCGTCTGCAAGGCCCGACATGTTCGAAACCTGCCCGTCCGCTGTGACTCCTGATGCTGGGGTGGTACGCGCACCGGGCCCGTTCGAGCGCGAACACGGGATCGTGCGGTCGGTCTCCTCGCGGTACCTCAGGCGCAGCCGGCCGGACCTCGTGCCACGAAGGGTGGTCATCACGGTCTCCCAGCCCGGGTGATGGGGCGATGTCGGCCTCCGGTCTGCCGGTGGCCTCGTCGGCCACGACCTGGTCGCGCCTACTGCCCCGCACGCGGCGCACAGCCACCTTCGAGCGTCATGGCTCCCGACCGTTCCGGCCGTCCCCGGTGCTCGCGACGTCACCGGCTAGCGTGCCGACCATGAGCGCGATCGCAGCAGTGTCCGGGATCTTCGACCCCGAGGCGTGGCAGGAGGTCCCTGGCTTCGAGGATCTCACCGACCTCACCTACCACCGGGCCCGGGCGCACGGCACCGTACGGATCGCCTTCGACCGGCCCGACGTGCTGAACGCCTTCCGCCCGCACACCGTCGACGAGCTCCTGCGCGTGCTCGAGCACGCCCGCACGGCCAGCGACGTCGGGTGCGTGCTGCTGACCGGCAACGGCCCCAGCGAGAAGAACGGCAAGTGGTCGTTCTGCACCGGGGGGGACCAGCGCATCCGCGGCCGCGCCGGGTACCAGTACGCCGAGGGCGAGACCGCCGAGACCGTCGACAAGGCCCGTCTCGGGCGGCTGCACATCCTGGAGTGCCAGCGCCTGATCCGCTTCATGCCGAAGGTCGTCATCGCCGTCGTCCCGGGGTGGGCGGCCGGGGGCGGGCACAGCCTGCACGTGGTCTGCGACCTCACCCTGGCCAGCGCCGAGGAGGCGCGCTTCAAGCAGACCGACGCCGACGTCGGGTCGTTCGACGGCGGGTTCGGCTCGGCGTACCTGGCCCGCCAGGTCGGTCAGAAGCGGGCCCGCGAGATCTTCTTCCTCGGCCAGACCTACACCGCCGCCGAGGGCGTCGAGATGGGTACGGTCAACAAGGCGGTGCCGCACCGCGAGCTCGAGGCCACCGCGCTCGAGTGGGGGCGCCTGGTCAACGGCAAGTCGCCCACCGCGCAGCGGATGCTGAAGTACTCCTTCAACCTGATCGACGACGGCCTGGTCGGCCAGCAGCTCTTCGCCGGCGAGACCACGCGGCTGGCCTACATGACCGACGAGGCGCAGGAGGGGCGCGACCAGTTCCTCGAGAAGCGCGAGCCGGACTGGTCCGACTTCCCCTGGTACTACTGAGTCCGCGCGTCCATCCGGTCGGAGCGTCGTACGCCCGCCGCGGGCCGCACCTGGCGCGCAGGAAGAACGGCGCCCCGGTGCTGCGCGAAGGTCTTCGGCTCCTGGAGCGCGGGCACAGCGATGAGGCGGCCACGGCTGCCGTGCTGCGCCGAGCCGTCGAGCAGGGCTGATCGATCCTCGCCTGGTCGCACGACCAGCTCGGCGAGGAAGCGCGCACGCGCCACGAGGCACTCAGCACAGCCGTCCGGGACGCGGCCACGCGCAACGACGGGTCGGGCGGACGGTCCGCTCTGCGCTGGGGGAGGGGGGCGTCTTCCCGGCACCTGGCGCAGAGCCGCGCTCGCTCGTCCGGCGGACGTGTCCACCGCCCGCGGCACCTCCCGATCTGTCGACGACGGCGACGTGCTGGCCGTCGGTCGGGTCCTCCTCGACGCCGTCGAGCCACGACGACACCTCGACCCTGGTGGTGCCAGCAGCCCGAAGCCCAGTGCACCTGCCTTCGCGGTCCTAGGCCCCGTCAGTCGTGGGGTCCAGCACGCCCGGGCCGTCGCGCAGCTCGAAGATGAGCTGGGTCTCGGTCTGCCGGACGACGGGGTGGATGGTCACGTGCTGCAGCACGAGGTCGCGCAGCGCGGCAGGGTCGGCCACGGCGACGTGGAGGTGGAAGTCGTCGCCACCGGCGACGTGGAAGGCCGAGATCACCCCGGGGACGCTGACCAGCGCGTCGTAGAGGCGGCGGACGTCGGCCTGGTCGTGGCTGCCGAGGCGGACCTTGATGATCGCCTGGAGCGGGTAGCCCAGGGCCGAGAGGTCGAGGCGCAGCCGCGTGTCACGAATGACTCCGGAGTCACGCAGGGCGCGCACCCGGTAGGCGCAGGTGGACTCGGCGAGGCCCAGGCGCGAGGCGAGCGCCTTGTTGGCCAGGCGGGAATCGACCGAGAGGGCGAGAAGGATCTGGTGGTCGACCTCGTCGAGCTGAGCTGGGGTGCTGGCCCCGGAGTGGCGCGAGGGTCTGTCCGAGCTCTGGGTTCTCATCAACACCTCACCTTCTGTACGCCCTGCTGCTGCACGAAATCGTCGATCCACGCGGATGCTTTGTTGATTCTGCAGTCCAAGCCCGACGCGGCTGCGTTCTCGACCATCCTAGAGGCATGGACGACACGATCTACGACCTCGACACCATCTCGGTCCACGGTGGGCGCGGCGACCTCGATGTGCTCGGCGTGCACGCCCTGCCGTTGGACCTCTCGACGACGAACCCGCTGCCCGACATCGTCTCGGGCGGTGACTCCTATGAGTCGATGGCCGGCGGTGGGCACCCGACGCTCACGGGCGGGGCGGTCTACCAGCGGTTGTGGAACCCCACCGTCGCGCGCTTCGAGTCGGCCCTGGCCGAGCTCGAGCACACCAGCTCGGCGGTCGCGTTCGGCACCGGGATGGCGGCGATGACCGCTGCCATCCTGGCCAGCACCGCCCTCAGCGGGCGTCGCCACGTGGTGGCGGTGCGGCCGCTCTACGGCGGCACCGACCACCTTCTGGCCTCCGGCCTGCTCGGGGTCGAGGTCAGCTTCTGCGACGCCTCGCAGGTCGAGGAGACGGTGCGGCCCGACACCGGGCTGGTCGTCCTCGAGACTCCCGCGAACCCCACCCTGGACCTGGTCGACATCGCCGCGGTGGTCGCGCAGGCCGGCGAGGTCCCGGTGCTCGTCGACAACACCTTCGCCACCCCGGTGCTGCAGAACCCCACCGTCCACGGGGCGGCGATGTCGCTGCACAGCGCCACGAAGTACCTGGGCGGGCACGGCGATGCCATGGGTGGCGTGGTGGCGTGTTCCGAGGAGACCGCCTCCCGCCTTCGGCAGGTCCGGGCCGTCACCGGGGGCCTGCTCCACCCCCTGGGCGCCTACCTGCTCCACCGCGGCCTGACCACGCTGCCCACCCGCTTGCGGGCACAGCAGGCGGGGGCTCGACGCATCGCTGCCTGGCTGGAGCAGCATCCTGCCGTCGAGCGCGTCCACTACCCCGGCACGGACGGCGATCCGCAAGGCCTGCTCGGCACCCAGATGCGTGGCACCGGGGCGATGCTGGCGATCACGCTGCGGGGCGGGTTCGCGTCCGCCACCCGGCTGACCGGCTCGGTGCGGCTCTTCACCCATGCGGTCTCCCTGGGCGGCGTGGACTCCCTCATCCAGCACCCGGCCGCACTGACCCATCGTCCCGTCGCGGAGCATGCCCGGCCGGCGAGCAGCCTCGTGCGCCTCTCGGTCGGGCTCGAGCACGTCGACGACCTGATCTCGGACCTCGACCGTGCCCTGGACCGCCCCGCGGGCACTCACCTGACGCCCGGGACCCGCACCACCAGCGTGGAGAGCTCCAGGCTCGCTCGCCGGTGACCGGCTCGGAGTCGATGGTCAGGCCGGCAGACCAGACCCCGGCGGACGTGGTGACGTCCTGCGTGAGGTCTCCCGACGAGCTCGAGCGTGCGCGGCGGGTGCTACACCGAGCAGCCCCGCGCGGGCCCAGGAGTCGACCCGTCGAGCGCTGCGGCGACAGCGGCGGTCGTCGTGGTCGACCTCAACCCGTCGGGTCGGCCATGCGCTCGGAGGTGGTCTCGCTGAGCTCGATCCCCACCAGCCGGTCGATCGCGAAGCGGCCGGGTCCGGCGAGCAGCAGGGCCACGAGTCCCGCAAGAAGTGCGATGTCGATTCCCACGTCGGGCATCCCCATGGCGGCCTTGACGAGGACGATGCTGCCGATCATGGTCGCGATCAGGGGCAGGGTCGCCAGTCGCGTGAGCAGGCCGACCACGAGCAGCGCCCCGCCGATCAGCTCCGCGATGATCACCAACCAGGTGAAGAGCATGGGGCTCGCCACACCGAGGTCCGCCAACGTGTCGGCGAAGCTGTCCGGGCCACGAGAGATCTTCTTGCTACCGAACCACATGAAGTTGAAGCCCACCCCGAGTCGCAGGGCAACGGGGGCGACCTCCGGGAGGTGGGAGAGGAACGGCAGGCCGAGGGCTCGCACGGTGATCCTTTCCGGGCCGTGACTGCAGGACCGGATCGAGGCGGCGGTCGCACGCGATGGCGCCGACCCGGGAGTGGTTCACGCAAGGAACACGGTGCGCACCGTCCCCCATTCCCGCGCTTCGAGCTCGACCACCGGACACGGGTGCTCGCCGCACGAGGGGGCCCCGATCACCACACGGCCGGCGCGAGGGTGCAGATCGGCGGGCCGGCCCCGAGCTAAGCGGTGGGGTCGGCCTTGCATCCCCGCATGGGGCCGGTCTGGTCGCCCCCGTCCTGGGGCGCCTGCCCGGGTGGGGCGGTGTGCGGGTGGTTGTCGTCGCCGCTGCCGGCGCCCGGTCGTAGGTTCATCGGGTCCCGGCCCGGTGCCGCCTGGTGCGCGTGGTTCTCGTCACCGTAGCCGCAGCCGGGCCGTGGGGGCTCCGCGGAGGCCGGCACGCCCGAGAACAGCGCGACGGCGAGCGTCGTCAGCAAGGCCGCTGCGAACCGGGTCATCGTGGTCACATTCTTCTCCCTGGACTGTCCAGGCGGGTGTCGCCGGGGCTCGTGGCTCACCTGCCGGGTACGTCGATCTCGAGCGTCTCGCCACCGTACCCGTTCTCGGTGTCGTGACCCTCGATCGTCACCGTCGGGACCGACTCCGGGATCTCCAGACCGGTCTGGGTCCGGGTGAAGGGTTGCTCGGCAGCGTGGTCGTGGGTGAGCTCCTGCTCACCGAGAACGTCGCCCTCGGGGGTCAGGACGCGCCACCCGTCGGCGTACCGCGCCGCGCTGTCGTACTCGGAGCTGATCGTGACGTCGAGGGTCCAGGTCTCGTCGCTCTCGCGGCTCAGCTCGGCGGCCAGGACCGCGGGATGGTCGGCCTCGCCGGTGTCGGGCCCGGTGTCGGTCGACGCGCTGGTCACGGCAGCGGGTCCACCCTCACCGGAGCCGGCCGGTCCGGCGTTGGTACACCCGGCCAGGACAGGGACCACGGCACAGGCCAGTGCGGCGGAGAAGCTGGCGCGTGAGGTGCGAGCCGTGGAGCGACGCATGCCGTCACCGTAGCCATCGGCGGGTGACCCGGTCGGCCAGGCCGCGAGAGGCGGGCGCGCCCACCCGGTCAGCGTGGGTGTCGCCTCGGCCGAGGCCGCCACGTTGCGCAGCACCGACAGCTGGAGGCGGTGCAGTCCTCGGGGCGCCCACGGTCGGTGCCGGTCAGGCGGCGCGCCTCCGGCCTGTCATCGGACGCGCTCGCTACTCGAGGCCGGCCATCCGGGAACCGGCCCGTGCGAGGAGCGAGGTGCGACGCGAGCCGCGAGCCTCCTCCCACCGGTCGGCGGCCGCGAACAGGCGGTACGCCCCGCGGATGCCGAGCCACCGCAGCGGCTCAGGCTCCCAGAGGCCGGAGTCGTGATCGTTCCAGGGCAGCTCGGTCAACGCCGTGCGCCGGCCGTGCAGACGGTCCAGCATGGTGCGAGCGGCGAGGTTGGTGGCGGTGACGCCGTGGCCCGCGAACCCCCGGGCCACACCCGTGCGCGTCGCGGGGTCGTGCAGGACGCCAGCGCACCAGTCGCGGGTGACGCCGATGACACCGCGCCACGCGTGGGCGAGCGGCAGGTCGAGCCCGGGGAAGAACGCGTGCAGTCGCTTCTCGAGCGCGGCGAGCGTGCGGGCGTCGACCTCGCCGTCGCCGGGCAGCCCCGAGCCGAACGCGTACGGCGTGCCGCGGCCACCGATCAGGATCCGACCGTCGGCGGTGCGCTGGCAGTAGACGAAGGTGTGCGCCGCGTCGTTCAGGCACTCGTGCGCCTGCCAGCCGATCTTCTGCCAGGTGGCCCCGGGCAGCGGTTCAGTGACCACGACGGCCGAGCTCACGGGCACCACGTCCCGCCCGCCGAGGAGCGCGGGGGTGTAGGCCTCGGTGCAGACTGCGGTGTGGGTGGTGCGCACCGATCCCCTGCTGGAGCAGACCGTCCCTGCGGAGAGCGAGGACACGCGGGCGTGCTCGCAGATGGTCACGCCACGCTCCCGCAGCACCCGGGCCAGCCCACGGACCAGCGCGGCGGGGTCGATCCGGGTGGTCGCCGGGAGGAGCAAACCACCGCGCGCGCCGTCGACCGCGAGGCGCGCGCGCACCGCTGGCCCGTCGAGCAGTCGCACCTCCTCCTCGCGGAGGCCGTAGCGCAGGTGCGCCTCCCGCACGCCGATCAGGCGCGCGAGCCCAGCGTCGGTGCGCGCCACCGAGAGCTGCCCCCCGCGCACCTGGTCGGCCTCGATGCCCTCGCGCTCCATGACCGCGAGGCACTCCCCGACGGTGTCCGACACCGCCCGCTGGAAGTCGACGACGGCGGCGGCACCGGCGCGGCGGGCGTACACGGCCCGGTTGCCGGGCAGGAGCGGTGACATCCAGCCGCCGTTGCGTCCCGACGCGCCGTACCCGACCTGCTCGGCCTCCAGGACCACCACGCGCGTGCCGGGGTCACGCCGCACGGCGTAGTAGGCGGTCCAGAGCCCCGTGAGGCCTCCGCCGACCACCACCAGGTCAGCGGTGGCCGGCACCTCGCACAGCGGCCCGACCGACGGGTGCCGTCGCATCCAGTGCGACACCTCGCCATTGCGCAGATCGGCGCGTCCGAGGCTCGTGCGAGGACGCTGCGCCATGGCTCAGCGGATCAGGCAGAAGGGGTGCCCGGCCGGGTCGAGGTACACGCGGAACGCGCCGTTCTCGGACGGCTGGTGCTCGTGGACCCGTGCTCCGAGGGCGAGCACCTGAGGCTCGGCAGCATCGATGTCACCGACGCTGAAGTCCAGGTGGAGCTGCTGAGGATGGTCGCCCCCTGGCCACGTCGGCACCACCCAGTCGTCGATCCGCTGGAAGGCGAGCGTGGCTCGCCCGTCGGGGTTGTCGGGTGTGACGCCGCCGCCAGGCGGGGCCAGTGTGGCGAACGACGTGTCCGAACCGTCCTCGAGCGGCCAGCCCAGCAGGCCCGAGTAGAACTGGGCGAGCTCCAGGGCGTCGTGGCAGTCGAGGATGATGAGGTCGAGCCTGGGCGTGATGTCCATAGCCCGAGGCTAAGGGCCGACGTGGACGAGGAACGTCCGGAACGATCGTTCGCCCCGTGGGGGTCAACCGCACGCGGGGGTTCGCGACCTAGCGTGGGATCACCGCCATCGAGAGGACTCCCGTGTCAGAGCACCGCACCACAGAACTCGCTCAGCGAACCATCGACCTGGCACTGGCCAATGTCGAGGAGGGCGGCAAGCCCTTCGCCTGCCTCGTCGTGGATCAGAAGTCCGGCGAGGTGCTGCACGAGGCCACCAACCAGGTCACTCAGTCCGGGGACGTCAGCGCCCATGCTGAGATCACCGCCATTCGGGAGCTGGCCGCGACCGGACGCACCGATCTCACGGGGTGCGACGTCTACGTCACGGCCTATCCGTGTCCCATGTGCCTCGGTGCTCTCTACTACGCAGCGCCGGAGCGAGTCCACTACGCGGCCAGCCGCGAACAGGAGGGTGAGCACTACGAGGACGGCGGCCGCTACATGACGCTGGACACCTTCTACGACGAGTACGCGAAGTCGCCCGCGGAGCAAGAGCTGCCCTCGACCCATGTGCCCACCGACGACCCGACCGTCGCATTCCGACGCTGGACGAGCCGTCACGCGCACTGATCTCGACGGGACCAGCCTCACGCGACGGTGCGAACGGCTCCGCCGTGCCGCTCGGCGGCCGGAGGAGGCAGGTGAGGTCCACACAGGTGCCGCCGACGTCGTGAGCCCTGCACCCACCCGCACCCACCTGCACCCAGCCGGCTCCCGTGTCCCGCCCTCCTCAGTGCGTGCCTGAGACCACGCGACTGGCCTACATGACCGACGAGGCGCAGGAGGGACGCGACCAGTTCCTCGAGAAGCGCGAGCCGGACTGGTCCGACTACCCCTGGTACTACTGAGGCCTGCGCGTGCATCCGGTCGGAGCGCCGTACGCCCGCCGCGGGCTGCACCTGCCCACGAGAACGTTCCGTCAGCGAACACGTCTGCGAGCCGGGTGAGCAGCTCTGCGTCGGCAGGAACGCGGCCCGGTCCCTCCGACATCGAGCGGGTGGGCGCGGGCCGCGCTGGTACGACGCTCGGGACATCCGCGGCTGTCGGGGAGCCTTCATCTCGCCCAGGCCTCCGGATACGTGCATGCGAGGTGAGGCACTGCACCGTGCGAGTCGTGAGCTGCTCTCCTTCGCACGGGGTCGCCGCGAGCTGAGATAGGGGCAGGACGAGGTGATCGCCGACAGCGCCGTGTCGGAACCGACGGGGAACGGACCTGGGTCGCCGGTCGCACGATCCTCGTCCGATAGAGTTCGAGCGTGACGCTCCATCATGTTCGACGCGGAAGCGGCAGCCCGCTGCTGCTCGTGCACGGTCTGGGCGCAGGGTGGCGATCCTGGAACCCGATCATCGACGAGCTGGCCGAGCGCCGTGAGGTCGTCGCGGTCGACCTTCCAGGGTTCGGCGAGACGCCGCCGTTGACCGGCGAGGTCTCGATCGCCTCCCTGACCGACTCCGTCGCGGACTTCATCGACGAGCAGGGGCTGCACGGGGTCTCCACCGTCGGTCAGTCGATGGGCGGCCGCATGGTGCTCGAGCTCGCGCGGCGGGGAGTCGGAGGCGACACCGTGGCGTTGGACCCGGGCGGCTTCTGGAGCGACCGCGAGCTGGCCGTCTTCGGCGCCACCTTGCGGCCGTCGATCGCTCTGGTCCGAGCGCTGCGCAACACGTTGCCGGCACTCCTCGGAAGCCCTGTGGGCAGGACTCTGCTGCTGGCCCAGCTGTCAGCGCGGCCCTGGGCCCTTTCTCGCGACACCGTGCTGCCGGACGTGCGAGGGCTGGCCGACTCCCCAGCGACCGGCGCCGCCATGGACGCCCTGACCACAGGCCCGAGACAGCAGGGCGCCCCGGCTGGCACCGTGCCCGGCCGGGTCACGATCGGGTGGGGGCGCCGTGACCTGGTGACCGTGCCGAGACAGGCCGCACGCGCCACGGAGCTGTTCCCGGACGCGGTGCTGCACTGGTTCGAGCGATGCGGCCACTTCCCACAGTGGGACGCACCGCACGAAGCGACCCGACTGATCCTCGACAGCACCGCGTGAGCTCGGCTGCGCTGCCCAGCAGACGACCGCACCCCGCCGCCTGAAGGGATCGGCTCGCGGCATGACCGCGGACGCAGCGCCCCGGGGCACATCGGTTCCGCTGGCTGTGCATCAGGAACCGCGGACCGCCAGGACAGAATTTGGCATCCCGGCTACCTGCCACGCCCTGAGGTCGCCTCAGCGAGGCCGGGTTTCGGCCCACCAGCGTCCGATCTGCGGCACCATGGTCGCTCACCGGTCGAGGGCAGGGTGGCTGATGGATGTCGAGGACGCGCAGGCGCCGTCCGCAGCAGGGGTGCGCACCAGTAGCTGGGGCGGTCCGGCGGTGTGGGCTGAGCTGCGCGGGATGGCTGAGGATGCCCGGGTCCGGACCGGGTTCGCGGTGAGCTCGATCGAGGTGCTGCGCGAGGACGGCCTGCTCGAGGAGGTCGTCTTCAGCGGGATCCCCGAACTCGAGGCCGGCCGGGGCCAGGCGTACCCGCTCAGTCATGTGCATCGAGTCATGGAGAACGGCGACCGCTACGGCAAGTTCGTCTTCCTCGCCGAGGAGGCCATGGACCCGTCACTCCAGGAGGCCATCCGGGGGTACGGGTACGTGCCCTCCCTGCCCGTGTCGAGCGATCCCCGGCGATGGCGGGCGCTGGACATGTTCGTGGCGCACGTCGCCGACGACTCCGGCCGCACTCGTGTCCTGTTCCATCTCGACGAGCCGCTCAGCGGACGCCGTCCCCGACCGCGTGAGCTGCAGGGGATCGCCGACAGCTTGGATCTGGCCCTCCAGGCGATCGTGGCCATCGTCGACCGCGAGGAGCTGACTCGCAAGGCCCGCCTGGACGAGACCGCCCGTGCCGTGGTGCGGGCGGCCTCTGAACAGGTGACGGCGCAGGAGCTGCTCGCTGGGGTCCACACCGCCCTGGTGGCCGGGTTCCGCGCGCGCTCGCTCGCCGTGTGGCTGCACGACGAGACCGGGGACCCGACGAAGGAGCCCGAGGTGGGATCCGCGCTGCTGGCGGTGCGCCCGGCCATCGAGGCGGCGACGCGGCGAGCCTGGGACGAGCACACGATGATCATCGTGGACACCGACCGCGTCTGGGGCGACGACGAGCTGGACCGCGACCACCGCGACGACCTGGCCCACCACCTGCTGAGGCACGGGGTGGGAGAGGTGCTGCTGGTGCCCGTGGGCGCCGGTCACGAGTCGATGGGGGTGCTTGTCGTCGCCCGCGACAGCAAGGGCGAGCGCTGGACCGGGAGTGAGAGCGCAGCCGCTCTCGGCGTGGGCCACGACCTGGGCCGCGCGCTGCTCAGCACCCGCGCCCACGAGCGCGAGCAACGGCTCATCGAGGAGCTGCAACGCCTCGACGAGTACCGGCGACAGCTGGTCGCCACGGTCTCCCACGAGCTGCGCAACCCGCTGGGTGTCATCGGCGGCCACGTCGAGATGCTCGCATCGGTGCCGGACCTGCCTGCGGCAGCCGAGACGTCCCTGCGCGCCCTGAGGCGGGGCTCGGCCCGGTTGACCGCGGTCGTCGACGACCTGCTGCTGCTGAGCCAGACGAGCAGCCCGACGGGCTCGTCGGCGCGCGTGCCGGTCGCCCTGGACGCCGTGCTCGCCGAGGTGACCGAGGACGAGGTGATCCGCGCCGAACAGCACGGCGTCGCGCTGCGGAACCTGCCCCTCGTCGGCCGGCCGGTGGTTCCCGGTGTGCGCGAGGAGCTGCGAGCCCTGCTCGTGAACCTGGTGAGCAACGCGGTCAAGTACTCCTCGGCCGGTGGCACCGTGCAGCTGTCCTTGGAGGCGCGCGCCGGCGACGTGGTGTTCACCTGTGCCGACGACGGGATCGGCATCTCGGCCGAGGACCGCAGGCACCTCTTCACGGAGTTCTTCCGCTCCACCAACCCCGAGGCGCTGCACCGTCCGGGCACCGGGCTCGGTCTGGCGATCGCGGCACAGATCGCGACGCGGCACGGCGGTCGCATCGACGTCGAGAGCGAGCTCGGGACCGGCACGACCTTCCGGGTCACCCTGCCCCTCAGCTGACCGCAGAGATCGTCGCCGGCCAGGATGACGCCGCCTACGACCCTCGAGGTCGGACCACCTGACCGGGAGGCCGTCGCGCGAGCGACGGGTCCCCGGAGCGCGGTGGCACCTGCGTGGGTGTCGACGGCCCAGGTGACCGATCAGGACACGGAGGTGTGGCAGCGGGGCAGGGGACCGTCGAGGGAGTCGTCCCAGTCGAAGGGCTGGATGAAACACGGTCGCTCGACCGGGTGGCCGTGGGTGCGGTGGCCGTTCGTGCGGTGGTCCCTGTCGGGAGCGGTGCGGCCATCGACGGCGTGGTGGTGGTCGGGCTGCGGGATGCTGTGTGCGCTGTCAGGCGTGACGGCCACCAGCGCGCCGGCGAATGCGGCGGCGATGGCGACGAGAACGGCCGGGCGGTGGTGGATCGTCGACGTGGTCATGACTCGACGGTGCTCCGGGGGCCGGCAGGACGGAATCCGACGTTCGGCGGTGGAGGATCGACGTACGCGAGAACGCGTATGTCTGATCCGCCCCGGTCGTCCTACTCTGGTGGGACGGCCGGACGGGAGGTAGCGCCGTGACGAACAACGGGGCGATCACCGATACCGACATCGGCGCCCTGCTCGGCGTGGTCGATCGGTGCCAGGCCGCTGCCGTCGACGACATCTTCTACGCCGACGTCCTCACCGGCCTTCGTCAGCTGATCCCGTGCGACGACATCACCTTCCAGCTGATGGACGTCGCCGAGCAGCGCCTCACGGTGCTGTGGGTCAGCGACGGCGGAGTCGAACGCGACGAGTCCGTCGGGATGGTCGACGAGGGGTCGACGCTGTTCTGGCAGGAGTTCTGGACCGAGCACGGGTGCGCCGGCCCGGCGAAGACGGGTGACTACTCCTCGGTGCTTCATCATGCGGAGACCTCACGGAGCCGGGCGTACGCGAACTCGGCGATGGGGACACTGCTCGACGAGGAGGGGTTCAAGGACGAGGTCCTGGTGCCGATGACCCCACTCGGGGGCACGGACCGCCGCATCCTGCTCTGGCGCACCAAGGACGAGCCCGACTTCTCCGCACGCGAGCTGACGATGCTCGCGCTGATCCGTCCACACCTGGCCGAGCTGAACAGACGCCGCGACCGGGAGCTGCGTGGCGAGCCGCACCTGACGACGCGTCAGTGGGAGGTGCTGCGACAGGTGGCCACGGGAGCCAGCAACACCCAGATCGCCCGCACACTCGGACTTTCCGACGCGACGGTGCGCAAGCACCTCGAGAACGTCTTCCTGCGCCTGGGCGCGCGGAGCCGGACCGAGGCCCTGGCTCGCGTCCGGGCCTTCCTCGACGTGGCGTGAGCCGCTGCACGTCGCCCCGGGAGCTCTGGGCACGCGAGGCGCCCGCCAGGCACCACGGGCTGCCGCAGTCGGCTTCGGCACGCCTGCAGACCTCGCCGCCGGTCCTCGAACCCGTCGGTCTGCTCGTGCTCGTCGTCCTGGTCGCCGTCGGCCTGGGCGCCCTGGTGGTCCGATCCGAGATGCTGTTCTGGTTCATCAAGGCCCTGGGCGCCGGGTACCTCGTGCACCTCGGAGTCCGGGCCATCCGTCACCGGCACGACGTCGACGCCGACTCGCAAGGACCCGAGCGCGCCGCGATCTCGTGGAGCAGGTCTCTGCGCCAGGGGCTCGACGTGGGTGTCTCGAGCCCGACGTCGATCGTCCTCGTCGCCGCCGTGCTGCCCCAGCTCGTCGACCGGGGCGCGGGCCGGCTCGAGCTGCAGGTGTTCCTGCTCGGCGTCGTCCTCGTCTCGATCGCCCTCGCGTCCGACACCGTGTGGGCTCTGCTCGCCGCCCGGATGCGCACCTGGCTCAGCCGCTCCCCGCGGCGCGGCAGGCTGCTGGGGACGGTCGGCGGTGTCTCGATGATCGGGCTCGGCGTCTCGGTCGCCTTCACCGGGAACCACTCCGAGTAGCGGTTCCACCTCCCGCGACCACGGCAGGTCATCGCCGGCTCTCGCGCCACTCGCGCCACCGCTGGTCGAGGCCGTGCGCATCGTGCTGCATGAAGATGAAGTAGTCCCGGGTCTCCTCGACCCTCTCGCGTCCCACCGAACCCTCGGGCAGCAAGGTGACTGCTTCCTGGACGGACCCGATGATGACGTCCAGGACGGGTAGCCGGGCGGCTTGGATGGTGCCCCAGACGTCGCCGTCGCGGACCCGGAACAGGTCGCCGCGACCGGCCGGGTTGCGTTCGCGTACGACGAGGTGGGTGTCGGAGAGGTATCTCACCGCACCGGAGATCGCTGCCGGCGAGACCTCCAGCCCCTGGGCCAGCTCGGCGGCGGTGTGGACCGACTGGTCGTCGGCCAGGATGAAGGCGAAGACGCGGGCGGGCATCCGCGCCAGGCCCATCGTCTCCAGCGCCTGGCCGAGCCGTTCGACGGCTCGCTCGAGATCACTCACGGGGTCACTATACAATCTTCACAATCGTGTGAATGTCGTGTGACACTCGGAGCATGGCTGTGATCGAGCTGCGTGGAGTCGTCAAGACCTTCGGTTCCACCCGCGCGCTCGACCAGCTCGACCTCACGGTGGAGCAGGGCGAGGTGCACGGCTTCCTCGGCCCCAACGGCGCCGGGAAGTCCACCGCCATCCGGGTCCTCCTCGGCTTGCTCAAGGCCGATTCCGGCACCCTCACCATGCTGGGTGGCGACCCGTGGCGCGACGCCGCGACCCTGCACCGCCGCCTCGCCTACGTGCCCGGGGACGTCTCCTTGTGGCCGAACCTCAGTGGTGGCGAGGTGATCGACGTGCTCGCCCGGATGCGCGGCGGGCTCGACGGGTCCCGGCGCGACGAGATGCTGGAGCGGTTCGACCTGGACCCGACGAAGAAGGCGCGCACCTACTCCAAGGGCAACCGGCAGAAGGTCGCGCTGGTCGCCGCGCTCGCCGTCCGTGCCGACCTCTACCTGCTCGACGAGCCCACGTCCGGGCTGGACCCGCTGATGGAGGTCGAGTTCCAGAAGGCGGTCCTGGAGCTGAAGCAGGACGGCGCGACCGTCCTTCTCAGCTCCCACATCCTGGACGAGGCGGAGGCGCTGGCCGACCGCATCAGCATCATCCGCGCCGGGCGGGTCGTGCAGTCGGGGACGCTGACCGAGCTGCGCCACCTGACCCGCACCACCGTCATCGCCGAGACCGACAGGGCCGCGACGCACATCGCAGCCGTGCCGGGCGTCCACGAGCCCCGGCTGCACGGCCACCGCGTCACCTTCGACGTCGACTCCGACCACCTCGACGAGGCGGTGACCGCCCTCGCCGGGCTCGGCGTACGCTCCCTCGCCGCGCACCCGCCCACGCTGGAGGAGCTGTTCCTGCGTCAGTACGGCGACGAGGTGACGCGATGAGTGGTGCGGCGGGCTCCTCCGTGGTCGGCTTCGGCCAGCTGGTGCGCCTCATCCTGCGTCGCGACCGGCTGCGCCTGCCGCTGTGGGTCATCGGCCTCGGCGGGACCATCGTGGCCAGCGCGCTGGCCGTGCCCCCGCTCTACGACACGCCGGAGAAGATCGCGGGCTACGCCCGCACCGTCGGCGGCAGCCCGGTCAACTACCTGATGTCAGGACGACAGGCCGGGCTGGACACCCTCGGCGGCATCGTCGCCAACGAGATCTCCCAGGTCGCCCAGCTCGGCGTCTGCCTCATGGTCGTGTTCCTCGTCGTACGGCACACCCGCGCCGAGGAGGAGTCCGGACGGGCCGAGCTGCTCCGCTCCACCGTCGTGGGCCGCCACGCCGCCACCCTCGCCGGGCTGGTCTACGGGGTCGCGGCAGCGGCGCTCATCGCCGCCGTCGCCGCCGCCTCGATGGCCGGGGCGGGACTGTCGGCCTACGGCAGCGCGACGTACGGCGTGGGACTGGCCCTGCTCGGGGTCGTGCACGCAGCCGTCACGCTGGTCGCCGTCCAGCTGTCCACCTCGGCGCGAGGAGCGCTCGGCCTGGCCGGTGGCGCCGTCGCGGTGGGCTACCTGGTGCGTGGCGTCGGAGCGATGGAGGACGGCGCCCTCGTCTGGTTCTCCCCGTTCGGGTGGGCCCAGGGCATGAACGCCTTCGGCGACGAGCGCTGGTGGCCCGCCGTGCTCCTCCTCGGCTCCACCGCAGTCCTGCTGGCCCTCGCTGCCCGGCTGGTGGCGCACCGCGACTTCGGCGGCGGCCTCCTCGAGACACGCCCTGGCCCCGCGCGTGCGGGGTGGTCGCTCGGCACCCCGCTCGGCCTCGCGGCACGGCTGCAGCGCGGCCTGCTGATCGGCTGGGCGACCGGCCTGTCCCTGCTCGGCATGCTCTACGGCGCGGTCGTCCCCACCATCCCCGGCCTGGTCGCCGCCAACCCCGAGATGGCCGACGTCGTCGGCGCGTCGGGCCGGGCCGCCGAGGAGGTCCTCGTGGACGCCTTCCTCGGCTACATCTTCCTGTTCATGGCGGTCATCTCCTGCGGCTTCGTCGTCTCCTCCGTGCTGCGCCTGCGCACCGAGGAGGAGAGCGGCCACACCGAGACCGTTCTCGCGACCACGGTCAGCAGGACCACCTGGATGGCCGCCGGCACCACCGTCGCGCTGATCGCCGCCGCCGCGCTGACCGCGCTCATGGGACTCGGCCTCGCCGTCGGCTACGCGATCGCCAGCGGTGAGTGGGACCAGGTCGCCGGCCAGGTCGGCGGCCAGCTGGCCTACCTCCCCGGCACTCTCGTCGTCGGCGCGCTCACCGTCGCCCTCCACGGCCTCTTCCCCCGCGGGACCGGGCTGGCCTGGGCCGCGGTCGCGCTCATCACCCTGCAGGTCGTCCTGGGTCAGCTCCTCCGCCTCCCGGACGCCGTGCAGGCGGTGTCCCCGTACTGGCACCTCGCCGCGGTGCCCGTCGACGACGTCGAGGTCCTCCCCTCCGTCTGCCTCGTCGTGGTCGCGGCCGGACTCGTCGCTGCCGGGCTCTGGGGCTACCGGCGACGAGACAGCGGCACCGGCTGAGGTCGGCTCGTCGACCAGGCCCGGCGACCACCCGGTCGGTTGTACCTTCCTGTCCCACCCGCGAGTCTGACGGCATGACGTTCCCCGACACCGACTTCACCGGCCTCAGGGCGACCTTCCTCAACTGCACGCTCAAGAGGAGCCCGGCGACGAGCCACACCGAGGGGCTCGTGGACGCGAGCGCGAACCTGATGCGCAAGCACGGTGTCGAGGTGGACGTGATCCGGCCGATCGACCACGACATCGCGATCGGGGTCTACCCCGACATGAAGGAGCAAGGCTGGGAGAAGGACGTCTGGCCCGACCTCTACCCCGGGATCCTGGCGAGCGACATCCTGGTGATCGGCGGGCCGATCTGGCTCGGCGACAACTCGAGCGTGACCAGGATCGTCATCGAGCGGTTGTACGCGCTCTCCGGCATGCTCAACGAGGAGGGCCAGTCGATCTTCTACGGCCGGGTCGCCGGCTGCTTGATCACCGGCAACGAGGACGGCATCAAGCACTGCGCGATGAACATCCTCTACAGCCTCGGCCACCTCGGCTACACCATTCCGCCCCAGGCCGACGCGGGCTGGATCGGCGAGGCGGGTCCCGGGCCGTCGTACCTCGACGAGGGGAGCGGCGGTCCCGAGAACGACTTCACCAATCGCAACACCGCCTTCATGACCTGGAACCTGATGCACCTCGCCGCGGCGCTCAAGGCGGCCGGCGGCATCCCCGCCGTCGGCAACGTCCGCCCCGCCTGGAGCGACGGTGAGCGGTTCGACTACGAGAACCCCGAGTACCGCTCCTGACCCTGGTGCGATCCTCGGTCGGCGCCGACCCACGCGTCCGGCGAGCGGTCCCGGGCGACGGCCAGGCAGGCAGGCAGGCAGGCAGACAGGCAGGTCGGTCAGGGAACGCCGACCGTCGTCTCGCAGGTCACGGCGGTGTCCGTGCCGGTGCCGCCCTTGCAGCGGTCGGCACCGGCGCCACCCGTCAGGGAGTCGTTGCCAGCGGAGCCGCGCAACGCGTCATCGCCGCCCTGCCCGGACAGGACGTCGTTCCCGGGCCCCCCGGCAAGGACGTCGGCACCCTTGCTCCCGGTCAGGCGGTCTGCCCCCGACGAGCCGATGACCTTCTCGAGGGAGCTGAGTGCGTCCGTGCCCTCGCCCGTGGCCGACCCGGACCTCAGGTCGACCGTGACCGCTGCTGCCGAGGCGAGGTAGTAGACGGTGTCGGTGCCCGCGGCGCCCTTGATCCGGTCGTCGCCCCCCAGGCCCCACATCAGGTCGTCTCCGGCTCCTCCGCGCAGGACGTTCGCACCAGCGTCGCCGCGGAACGTGTCTGCATGCGAGGAACCGACGAGGTCCTCGATGCCGTGGAAGCTGTCGTCGCCCTGCCCGGACGCGGTGCCCAGCGTCAGGCTGGCCGAGATGGGACCGGCGGCACCGGCGTAGCTGGCCGTGTCCGTGCCCCCGCCGCCGACCAGCGTGTCCATGCCGGCGAGTCCGGTGATCTCGTCGTCGCCGTCGAGACCGCAGATGACGTCGTCCTCCCCGGTGCCGGTGAGGGTGTCGTTCCCCGACGTGCCGCTGATGGTGCAGGCTTCGCTCTTCAGGGTGAAGGTGCTGCGGGCATCGGTTCCCGCGGGACCCCAGATCGCGATCTTGTAGGTACGGCCGGCCGTCGCGCCGAAGGACAGGACCGGGTAGTAGTACCGGCCGCCGCCCGCCACGGGAGTGAGGTCCGCGACCTGGTCGCCGGTGTAGACCGAGATGGAGCTCTCCACGGCGTCGCTGCCGCCGGGTGTGTCCAGGAAGTTCTTCATGGTGACCAGCGCGTCGCTCGGAGCCGTCCACGTGTACCACACCGTCGCGCCCGAGCCGGTACCCGAATGATCGGGTTCACCGGGCTCCGTGGTGGCCCCCGCCATGCTGTCGGAGCGGTCGAACGGGGTGCTGTCGATGCTCACAGCATCCGCGAACTGATCGTTCGCCGGCGCGGCCATCGCCGGGCTCGCCGTGAGGACGAGCGTCGCGGCGAGCAGTCCGCCGGAGACGACGGCATGCGGCACAGAGCGGAGGTGCATGAAAGGGGTGCTCCCGGAGTCTTGAGCGGCCAGTCTCGGCAACCTACAGTCACCGCGGCGTCAGTCGGCCGCCGAAGTGCTGCACTTTTCCGAATGCCGTGACCCCGGCGTATTGCCCGTCGGACCTCACCGCAGACGAGCTGTCATCAGTCCGCAGGTGACTGCACGGCCGTCGGGCGTCGAGGGCGACCGATCGCGCGCACGACAGACGACCCAGCGCGGTGCGCCGCGACAAAGGTCGGACGGCCCGTTGCCACCAGCCCCGGAGGGGTGGTTCGATGCGTACATCCGTGCGCGGTGGGCGCGCCGGAGGAGAGTTGGATCATGAAGACCTGGGCCCTGTCCGCACTCGTCGCGGCGGCCGTGGTCGCCGTCCCCAGCGCCGCGCAGGCCGAGGAGGTGGCGCGCTGGACAATGGACGAGGGTCCCGGGGCGTCGGTCATGATCGACTCCGCCCCGGCCGGCGGGGAGAACCACGGCCTGATCACCTCGGTCACCACGGGTGACCCGGGGCTGGGCGACCCTGACTCCGGCTACGCCTACACCTTCGACGGTGAGCGCTCGATGGTGCAGGTCCCCGACGCCGACGCCTTCGACCCGGGTGCTCGCCCGATGAGCGTGACGGCGACGGTGCGCGCGGTGAACACCCCGATGGTCGACGACAGCTACGACCTGGTCCGCAAGGGGCTGTCCACCACCAAGGGCGGCGACTGGAAGATGGAGATCAAGCGGAACCCCACCAACGCCTCCGTGGGCCGTCTGCACTGCTCCTTCGCGGGCGTGATGGCCGACGGACGTCGGCGTGCCGTCAGCAGGATCGCGCAGGTCGACCTCATCGACGGGCGGGTGCACACGGTGCGGTGCGTCCGGACCGAGACCGCGGTGCACGCGGTGGTCGACGGTCGGGTGTTCACCCAGGCCAAGGTCAGCGGGGCGATCGCGAACGACCAGCCGGTCGTGCTCGGGGCGAAGATGGCGGACGACGACGTACTGCTGGGCAGCCTGGACGACGTCGTCATCGACGTGGGCTAGCCCCGGCCCCGGTTCTCGGCCGCCGCGGCTCGGGTCAGCTCCGCACGATCCTGACCGCGTCGAGCAGGCGGTCGCTGGCGCCGAGGCTGGTCACCGCGCCCACCCGTTCCACGGCCCGGGCCCGCGCGAGCCGCGACCCCGCCGGCTCGTCCAGGCACTCGCCCAGAAAACGCTCGAAGTCGGCCGGTGACTCGAGCAGCGGCCCGGGCACGAGGTCGCGGTACCCGGTGACGTTGAGGCCGCGGCCGGACTCGTACTGCTCGAGGTCCGGGCAGTAGAACCCGATCGGCCGGTCCAGCGCGAGGTAGTCGGTCCACACGCTGCTGTAGTCGGTGATCAGTCCGTGGCTGCGGCTCATCAGCTGGTACAGGGTCACCTGCGCGCGCTCGAGGTCCGCGCCGCCGATGACCGGCAGCTCCGTGGCCCCGTAGCCGTCCGCGTCCAGCGGGTGCGGCTTCACCGCGACGCCGATCCCGAGCCGGCGCGCCGACGCGGCCACCTCCTGGATCAGGTGCCGCACGCCCTCCGAGTCCGAGAGCGCCGCCGCGTCGGACCAGTTGCGGACCTTGGCGAGCCGACGGGCCCGGTTCTCGGTCCGTCGGTAGGTCGGCATCCACAGGACGAACGGTCGGGCCGGGTCGAGGCCGAGCAGCCGCAGCTGCTCGTCCGAGGCGGGCCGCGCGAACTGGTCGATCCGCGGGTTGCCGGTGACGAGCACGCCGCCCGCGCTGACGCCGAAGTACACCGGGCGCTGGGCGCCCCACAGCCGCGTGCCCGCGACGACGAAGGTCGAGCGGACGTTCGCGAACCGCTTGCTCATCTTGGGGCCGTCACCGTGCCAGAGGTTCACGAACGTACGACGCCGGGGTGCCTGCGGGGAGCCGTAGAGGCCGTGCGTGAAGAAGACGTAGCGCGCCGTGGCGTAGACCAGGAACGCCCGCGCAGAGTCCTTCGGCACCAGCCGGATCCGGTCGCGGGACGGGGCCCCGGCGATCAGCCACTCCACCGACTCCGGGGGGCTGTTGATCAACCAGTAGACCGGCAGCCGCCGGGCCAGGGCCCGGACCGTCTCGACCCCGTTCCCCTCCTCGTCGGGGTTGCCCGCGACGACGGCGTGCCGGTGGGAGGGCAGCACGGAGAGGGCCAGCCGCAGCAGCCGCAGCTTCGCGCGGGCGGCGAGCTCGTCCGTACGCATCGCGCTCACGCCCCGAGGCCGCGGCTCAGACGGCGTGCGCTCTCGTCCATCAGCGAGCGCGCCTGCGCCCCGATCACGCGCAGCTTGACCCCCAGCCGTCGCGGCGACTCGCTCTGGGCGGCCAGCTCCCGCATCCGGCACCACCGTCGGCAGAGCTGGTGCAGGTACGTCAGCTCGTACAGCGGCGGCCGGTCGGGGCCCTGGTAGTAGGCGCTCAGCAACCGGTCCTCCATCCGTCGGCGGACCGCGGCCAGGGGCGGCAGCACCAGCTCGGGCGCGAGCCGGATCACGCCGGAGGTGAGGGCGACGTACCGGACGAGGTCCTCCTCGGGGAACCCGACCACCTCGAGCGTCGGGTCCAGGCCGACGGTCGAGCCGTCGCGCGCGAGCAGGATGTTGGCCGGCCCGAAGTCCCCGTGCAGCCGCACCTGCCGTGCGCCCACCCGGGTGCGGGGGATCGCGGTCAGGGTCCGACGGACCCGGGCGGGCAGGTCGAGACCGAGGGGGTGGAGCTTCTCCTCCGCCACCTCGAGGACGCGCTCGGCCCGCTCGGCCAGGTCCACCTCGACGTCCGGGAGGGTCTCCATCGCGTGCAGGTGCCGCAGGAAGGTGCCCGACGCGGCGAGGCCGTCGAGCAGCGTCCCGGGGTGGCGGAGACTGCCGTAGTGCAGCAGGTCCTTCACCGTGACCCCGTCGACGTGCTCCATCACGACGGCGTCCACCTCGGGCAGGAACGCCACGGGCTCGGGCACGCCGAACGGCAGGCCCAGCCCGGTGAAGTGCTCGTGCAGCCGGCGCAGCGCCTCGTGCTCCTGCTGCGCGCTCAGCGGGTTGGCCACGTCGTCCTGGGACCACGCGGTGTGGGGCTGCTTGACGACCCAGCGGCGGCGCGCGCCTCCCGGGACGGCCGCGCTGAGCACCGAGATGTCGGAGCGACCCGCGAGCCGCTGCCGGTCGACCGTGAGGACGCCGGTGCCCGCAGGGCCCCGGTCCTCCGGGCCGGTGGTCGGCAGGCCCACCGCACCCGTGACCGCGCGGAGGAGCTGCTCCGTGGCTGCGCCGAGGTCCTGCTGCCGCCCGTCGACCTGGGCCGGCGTGGTCCACCCCCCGCCGGTCACGGGAGACCCCGCCACAGGGTGGAGGCGATCTCCGCGGCCAGGTCGTCGGCCGGGCGGGTGCCGTCCAGCCGGTGCAGGCCGAACCGGGACACCTGCTCCTCGTACAGCTCGGCCATGTCCGAGAGCTCCTGCGGCGTCTGCTCCTGACGCCGACCGTAGGCGACCTCGCTGGTGACCTCGACGAGGAACCCGACGTCCGGCTTGGGGCTGAGCACCTCGAAGAGCTTGCGCTGCGCTCGGATCTCGATGCCGCGCATCCGGGTGAAGCGCAGGTCCAGCTTGACCATGGTGTCCGGGCTGAACCGGTCGAAGACCACGAGCCGGGTGCCGCGGGGCCGCAGGAGGACGAAGCGCCACAGGTGGGCGCAGTTCATCAGCACCACGACGTACCCCCAGGCACTGGTGCCGACCCGGCTGTGCAGGAACGCCGTGGGGATCAGCTGGTCCCACTCCGGGACGGCTCCGGCCTGCGACCGCGTCGGTCGGTCCAGGACCGGGAAGCGGTGGCGCAGCAGCGCCGCGTTCTTGAACCCGGCCCAGTGGTCGACCGAGGCGACGCCGAGCTGGCTCAGGTCGGTCTTGAGCCGGGTGACCTGCGTGCTCTTCCCCGATCCGTCCAGCCCGGAGAACGACACCACCGCCGGCCGGAGCCGTCGCGGGCGCGCCCCGAGGAGCACCCGCGCCCTGGCCCGGGCCGGGCCGTCGCCCAGCGCGACCGCGGCGAGCCCGGAGACGCGGGCCGCGGCCGAGAGGGGGCCCGGGGAGCGGTACGCCCGGTGCAGCAGCCGGAGCGCCCCGGTCATGCCCAACGGGCCGGCGAGCGTGGCAGCGGACTCCCACGCCCGGGGGTCCCGCTCCAGCGCCCCGGCCACCCGGCGACGCGCCTTGGCCGTCAGTGCCCCGCGCCGGGTCACGTTCCCCCGGGCCGCGAGGAGCAGCACGACGGCGGGGCTGGGCAGCACCAGGTGGCGGTAGCCGGGGATGGGCTCGGCGTCGGTGAACAGCGACGAGGCGTCCGAGGCCGAGGTCCTCCACCGCTCGGTGGGGAGCAGCTCGACGCCGTACGCGCCGGGCTCCCCGAACCGGGCCCACGCGTGGCCCCACCGGACGAAGCCGGCCTGCTCGAGCCACGTGGTGAGGGCCGCGTGGGCACGGGGACCGGCCACCAGGTCGAGGTCCCGGCCGTCCGGTGGCGGCGTGCCCGCGACCAGGACGGGCTCGGTGGCCGCGGCGTCGATCGAGGCGGCCATGCCGCTCCGGAGCGCGGTGATGCCACCGTCCGGCGCACGGTCGTCGTGGTTCATGCTGCTTACCCCCTGATCCGGCTGAGGATCTTGATGTCGGGACGCAGCGTCGCATGCGTCGAGATGGACAGGCGCCGCCGGACGGCGAACCAGTTCGCGAAGTAGTAGACGACCGAGATCGCCAGCGACGAGGCGGCGAGACCGGTGAACCCCCAGAGGTAGGCGCAGACCGCCCCGGAGACCACGCGGGTCCCCACCACGGTCCAGCTGATGATCGCCACGTCACCCTCGTGGTGCGACATCGACAGGGTCTTGGCCGACATGCCGCTGACCGCGTTCAGCAGGTAGCCGGTGCTGATGAGCACCAGGGCCGGCGCCGCGGACTCGAACCCGGGGCCCAGGACCGTGCGCAGGATCAGCTCGGGCGCGACGACCATCGGGAGCCACACCACCGCGCTGAGGGCGGTGGTCACCGACGCGGCCGTCCGGACCAGGGTCTGCAGCCGGGCCCGGTCGTCCCCTGCCGACAGACGCGCGATCGCGGGGCCGAACACGATCGCCAGGGAGGTGGCCGGGATGACCAGCAGCCGCCCGAGCCGCTGCCCCGCGGCGAACATCGACGTGCCGCCCGCCGACAGCAGCAGCCCGCCGAGCCACAGCTCGACGCTCGAGTTCAGGTAGCCCCCGCTCTGGCTGAAGGTGAAGCGCCAGTCGCGCCGCAGCACGGTACGCACGTCGCCGAGCGTGTCGCGCGGGCCCTGGTGCGCCGGCCAGCTCCGCCGCAGCACCCACGAGGCGAACACGAGCGGGCCGAGGTACCCGGCGACCACGCCGAGCAGCACCCCCGCCACGCCGGAGTCGGGCGCCAGCCACGCCACCAGGGCGACACCGACCGCCTGGAGGACCGCGACCATCGCACCGCCGGACCGCCCGCTGAGCAGGCTGGCGGTCTTCAGGTGTCCCAGGCCCCTCAGGAAGTTCGCGCTGAGCAGCTGGTAGCCCGACTGGTAGACCAGCGCGCCGCTCAGGACGGCGGTGGCGATCTCGGGTCCGCCGCCCGGCTGCACCAGCCACACCCCGACGGCAGCGAGCACGGAGGCGACCGGGAGCGGGACGAGCAGCACCGCGCGCACCTGGTCCCGCAGGTGGGCCAGGCTCGCGGGGTCCTCGGCCCGCGCCGCCTCCCGCAGACCCGCCCGGTGCAGCCCCAGCAGGGCCACCTGCGCCACCAGCCCGGTCACCGTCATCAGGACGACCAGGTAGCCGAAGCCCGACGGTCCGAGCATCCGGGCGGCGACGACCGTCACACCCAGGTAGCCCACGATCGCCAGCGCGTACGAGGGCACGAAGTAGGCCAGGGACCGGACCAGGGAGACCGGTCGCGGGCGCGTCGGCGAGGCGCGGCCCGGACTGCCGCTCAACGCCGTGCCCCGCCACGACGTGGCGCGGTCACCCGGCCGAGGCCCGGGTCGCCGGAGGGGCCGGGGACGTGGCCGGCTCGGCGCCGGCCGCTGGCGCGCCCAGGGGATCGTCCCGCCGGATGTCGATGATCTGGCCGGTCTCGTCCGAGACCAGGGTCTCCAGGCAGTGCCGGGCCACGTCCCGCGAGTCGAGCAGCGAGTCGGGTGGTTCCGGTCCGAAGGCCCGGGTGCGCATCGGGGTGCCGGTCCGCTCGGGGTTCAGGCAGTTGACGCGGACGCCGTACGGCGCCCACTCGTCGGCCAGGGCCTGGCTGAGGTTGACCACGGCCGCCTTGGCCGAGGAGTAGAGGCTGTAGCCGCTGCGCCCCCGGGTGTAGGAGCTCGAGCTGAACAGCAGCAGGCTGCCGCGGGTGCGCGCGAGGTGCGGGAAGACCTCCTGGGCGATGAAGACGGGCGCGAGGTAGTTGATCTCCATCGCCTGGTGCACCGCGTCCTCCGAGGTCTCGCACAGCGGGCCCCGGGGCAGGATGCCGGCGGCGTTGACCACCATGTCGATGCGGTCGGTGCTCGCGAGCACCTCCTCCAGCGCAGCGGCGACGTCCTCGCGTCGCTCGACGTGCGTCCCGGTGGAGGAGCGGCTGAACGCGAAGACGTCGGCGCCGTGGCTGCGGGCCAGGTCGGCGACGTCCTTGCCGATGCCGTAGCCGCCGCCGAAGACGACGACCGTCTTCCCGGAGAGCGCGGGGGAGAAGTCCTGAGGTGCGTGCTCGACCGGCCGGACCCGGTTCGTGAGCTGGAACAGCTTGTCGGCGATGTGGACGTCGATCGGCTCGGTGACCTTCATGTTGCGGTCCTCGCCCTCGACGACCCAGATCGGGACCTCGGGGGCGTAGCGGAGCACGACGGTGCAGTCGTCGGTGGTGACGAAGTCCGGGTCCAGCACCGCGGCGGCGTACGCCCGTCGCAGCACGGAGGCCCGGAACGCCTGCGGTGTCTGTCCGCGGCGCAGGTTGGCCCGGGGCGGGATGTCCACGATCGTGCCCTGCTCGGACACCTCGATGATGGTGTCCGCGGACGGGATCGCCACGTCGACGGCGTCGAAGCGGTCCAGGGCCTCGTAGCAGTCGGTGATGATGCGGGCGCTGACCAGGGGTCGGACGGCGTCGTGGAACAGCGCCTTGCAGTCGTCGTCCCCGAGCGCGTCCAGGGCCCGCAGGGTGGTGCCGCTCCGGGTGTCCGCGCCCTCGAGGACCTGTGACACCTTCGCGAACGCCCCCGACCGCACGATGGCGTGGACCTCGTCGAGGTGGCCCCGCGCCATCATGACGACGATCTCGTCGACGGCGGGGTGGTGCTCGAAGGCGGCCACGGTGTGCTCGAGGATGGAACGGCCGGCGACCTTGATCAGCTGCTTCGGGATGTCGAGACCCACCCGGGCGCCGACGCCACCGGCGAGGATGACCGCGACGTTGCGGCTCACGTGGTGGGTCCCGGTCCGTCGTCGGGTCCTGCGCGAGCCGTGCGCTGCATCCAGGTCCCCCTCCGTCGTGTGGCCACCCCCAGGGGTGCACCGGAACATCGTCGTGCGTTCACCGGGTGTTCGCAAGCGCGACCGGCCACCGGCCAGACCGGTCGGGGTCCCCGCAGCCCCGGCGGACCGGACCGCGCGCCACGGCCGACCTGCCACCCGGGCGGTGGGACGCTGGGCGCACACGTGCGGGCCGTCCGGCCCGGGCGCACCCACAGGCAGAGGGGGACCCGCATGGCGCAGGGCCCGGACCCGTCGGAGGACCCGTCCGGGGCGGCGGCGACGCCGGCCCCGCCCCGTGGCGCGGGCGACCTCCTCGATGCGGCGCTGACCGGCCTCGACCGGGTCGGCGTGCGGTGGGCGCTGCTGCGGGGCCGGGCGGACCTCGGGAGCCCCGGGGGCGACGTCGACCTGCTGGTGAGCGCCGCGGACCTCGACTCCTTCGACGACGTCGTGCTCGAGCTCGGGGCCTTCCGGCTCCCGCGGCTGCGCACGCCGGGGTCGTGGTCCCGCGCGGTCCTCCGGCACCCCTGGCACCGCTTCTACGTCCTGACCGACCCGTCCTCCGGCGCCTCGGTCAAGCTCGACGTGGTGACGCAGCTGGTCTACGGCCGGCAGGCCAGGCTCGAGTCGGGTCTCGAGGGCGGCTGCCTGGAGCGGCGGGTCGTCGACGACGGGGTGCAGGTGCTGGATCCCACCGACATGTTCTGGACGGTGCTGCTCCACTGCCTGCTCGACAAGCAGAAGGTCACCCCGCACCGCGCTGCGGAGCTCGGCTCGGTGGTGGACCGGCTGCGTCGCCCGAGCGCGGGGGAGGACTTCGTCGCGACGCTCCTCCCGCCGGGCCGCTCCGTCGACGAGGTGGTCGCCTGGGTGAGGGCCGGTCGCTGGCGCGAGCTGGCCGACCTCGGCCGCTCCGTCCTGGGCCTCCCGGCGAGGGAGGCCGGGACGGGGGAGGCCGGGACAGCGGGCAGGCCGCGGCGCCGCCGGCAGGACGGGAGCGGCCTCGCGGGGGGACCGGCGGGCGGGTCGGGAGGCGTCTCCACGGGGCGCTGCGCTCGGCGGCCGTCTCGGCCTACCCGGCGCTGTGGCGGCGGGCAGGTCTCGGGACCGTGCCCCGCGTGCTGGACCTGATGGAGGTCGCGCACCTCGACGTCACCGTCCTGGCGCTGCGGCGGCGGCCCGGGAGGTGCGACGTGGTGGTGCTCACCACCGACGGGCTCCAGGGCAGGGCCGCGGCCGCGCTGCGCGACGGGGGGTACCGGAGCGGCCGCAGGTGGCTGGCACCGCCTCTCCGGTACCGGGGTGGAACGGGTCCGCCTGGTGACCGCCGGGCAGCTCGCGCTCTCCGAGGAGGAGGCCCGGGCGCTGCGCTCCTCCTCCCGGCCGATCGCCGACCGCACCCACTGCCGGCGCGCCGCGGGCACGGCTCCGCGGCTCGACGACTGAGGTCGGCGGGCCGCGGTCAGCGCGGGGTCGAGCCGCCGGCGGTCTCGTACGACCAGACCTCGCTGTGGGTGGAGACCGGCTTCGGTGCCTCCCCGCCCGCGCGCTCGACCGCCGAGCGGTGACCGTCGGCGAAGCCCTGCGAGCCGACCCAGGCGTCGAAGGCCGCCTGGTCGCGCCAGCGCGTCAGGACCAGCCACTGGTCCCGGTCGTCGGTGGGCTTGAGCAGCTCGAAGCCCTCGAACCCGTCGGCGCCGTCGACGGCCCCTGCGCGGGCGGCGAAGCGGTGGGCGAGCTCGTCCCCGGACCCTGCGGGCACGGTGATGGCGTTGATCTTGATGACGGACATGACCCCAGCCTGCCAGGGCCGCGGCAGCCGCCCGCCGAGCGCGGCGACGTCACCTGGACCGTCGGTGGGTGTCATCTCGGACGGGTGCGGGTGTCACTTCGGCGTTCCGGCGGTACGGGGGGCCGGCGCGTGCCACGCTTGGGCGGTGACGACGATCCCGCGCACCGCCACTGCGCACGCCCGCCTGGCCCGCCTGGCCTGCCTCGCCCTGCTGCTGCCCGTCGCCGCCTGCTCCGGCGACATCTCGATCGGGTCGTCGAACCCGGAGATCGAGCAGGCCGCGCTCGAGGAGGACGTGCGGAGCAACATCACCGGGGAGGGCGCCGAGCAGGTCGAGGTGACCTGTGAGGGCCCGCTGCTCGCCGAGGTCGGCGCCACGCAGGACTGCGCGGCCGTCTTCACCGGCGACGACAGCCGCACCGGCATCCGACCGACCGTCACCGCCGTCGAGGGCGAGGACGTGGAGTACGACTCGGCGATCTTCATCGACGGCCCCTCGGTGGCCGACACGATCGAACGGCAGCTGCGGGCGCAGGCCGTCGCGTTCGGGTCCGTCGAGTGCGCCGAGCTGGCGGGCGAGAAGGGTGCGACGGGGGACTGCACCCTGGTCGCGCGCAACGGCACCGAGCGCCCGTTGACCGTGACGGTCACCGACGTCAACGGCCTCAAGGTCGGGTTCGAGTACGAGCCGGCCTGAGGCCCGTGGGTCGGTCTCCTAGGATCAGGCCCCGTGAGGATCGTCGTGCTGACCGGTGCCGGCATCTCCGCCGAGAGCGGGGTGCCGACCTTCCGTGACGCCGACGGCCTGTGGGAGGGCCACCGCGTCGAGGACGTCGCCACCCCGGAGGCCTTCGACGCCGCGCCCTCGGTCGTGCAGGCCTTCTACGACGCCCGGCGGGCCGCGCTCGCCGCGGTCGACCCCAACCCCGCGCACGAGGCCCTCGCCCGGCTGGGTGACGCGCTCGGCGACGACCTGCTGCTGGTGACGCAGAACATCGACGACCTGCACGAGCGCGCAGGTTCGCGTGCGGTGCTGCACATGCACGGCGAGCTGCGGGCCGCGTGGTGCACCGCCTGCGGGCACCGGGCGCGGTGGGCCGGCGCGCTCGGTGGGCAGCCGCCCTGCCCCGGCTGCGGCACCCCGGCGCTGCGCCCCGACGTGGTCTGGTTCGGTGAGGTCCCCTACGAGATGGACCGGATCGTCGACGCCCTCGTCGAGGCCGACCTGTTCGTCTCCGTCGGCACCTCCGGGGCGGTGTACCCGGCGGCCGGGTTCGTGCAGCAGGCCCGGGCGTACGGCGCGCGCACCCTCGAGCTCAACCTGCAGCCCAGCGAGGGCAGCCGGTGGTTCCACGAGTCCCGGCAGGGACCAGCCGGGGTGCTGGTCCCTGCCTGGGTCGAGTCCCTGCTGGGCTGAGGCCGCTCAGGCCGTGGCGACGGCCGCCTCGCGCCGCAGGAGCCACCGGACCGCCGGGTAGCCGGTCGCCAGCCCGACCACGACCCCGAGCTGCATCAGGAACCAGAAGGTGCCCTCGGTGATCGCCGGCATCAGGCCGTTCAGGTGCAGCAGCACCATCCACCCGACCATGCCGACGTCGAACGCGACGACCGTGACCACGGCAGCGACGACGGCGGCGCCGACGGATGAGGGCGTGCCCACCGGTGCTGCGGCGCCGGCTGGCGACCCGCTCGTAGACGGCGAGCATCACGATGGCCAGGACGCCGATGACCAGGATCATCGGCCACATGGCCATCCCGGCGATCGTCCAGCCGATGGCCGCCACCAGCGGCACCGCGACCAGGTGCGCGACCGCGGAGGCCCCGCCGCCCGGGAGCACCGCGACCGCGGTGCTGCGCCGCCCGGCCGCCGTGCCCGGAGCAGGGGCCTGGCCCCGAGCAGCACGTCCGAGGCTCAGGTAGAGCGGCAGGGCGAACGGGCCGAGGTAGAGCGCGGAGCTGATCCAGACCAGCTCGGTGGCGACGCCGGCCTGGCGGCGGCCGGCCAGGTAGATGTCGGCGACGACCAGGGCCGTGCTGAGGAGCGAGAGTGCGAGGAAGGTCCAGGCGACCGGGGTGAGCCAGTCGGGGACGGCGGAAGCCATGTTCATCAGGGGTGGGTCCTTCGCGGTGGGAGCGGGTACGGGTCTGGGACGGACGGGCCGGGGCCTCGTCGCTGGCGCGGCCCGGGGGCCGGCACCACGGGGCGTGCTCGGGGCGCGGTGCCCGAGCGGCCTGTCAGACCCGCCAGACGCACAGGGCCGAGCGCGGCCGGGTGCCCGTCGCCGTGGGAGCGCCTCGCGGCCCCGCGAGGTCGGTCGGCACGCTGCGCGCACGGAGACCGAGGAACGTGTCGGGCCGCGCGCGTGCCAGCAGCAGCACCGCCAGGGTGGTGAGCAGGGCCGCGGCGGCCGCGGCGCAGGTCGTGGCCACCACGTCGGCGCACGCGGTGCCGCAGGCCGACGACAGGGTCGGCGGCGCGACGGCGTCCGCGGCGCGCGTCAGGTCGCCCGTGGCGGTGACCGCGGCCACCCCGCTCGTGGTGACCAGCTCGGCCGTCCCGGCCATGCCCGGCATGTCCGCCATGTCGTCGTGCCCGCCGCCCGCCGCGGCCACCAGGACCGTGCAGAGCAGCCCGAGGGCCAGCCCGACCAGGGCGAGCCAGGCCCCGCGCGGGGAGCGCGCGACTCCGGAGGGCGCGGTCGAGGACACGGACGAATCGTAGCCGGGACCCCCCGGGGCGGCGGGCTACGCCAGGTCGACGACCGCGCCGACGTGCGGGGGCACCCGCAGCGTGGTGCCGCTCAGGGTGACGCCCCCCGGTCCGGCGAACAGCACCCCGCCGGGTCCTGTCGCCCCGACCTCGACCGTGGCCTCGTGCGCGCTGGTGTTGACCACCAGCAGCGACCCGGCGGGGTTGCCGAGCGCGGCCCGGCCCCCGGTCGGGGTGCGGCGCAGGGTGAACACCCCGGTCTTCTCGTCGGCCTGCGCGGTGACCGAGGCGAAGGAGGGGTCGGTCAGCTCGGGGCGCGCCCGGCGGAGCCGGGCCAGGGCCCGGTAGGCCTCCAGGACCACTGCGTGCCTGCCGGTGCCGAGCTCGTCCCAGTCCAGCTTCGAGCGCAGGAAGGTCTGCGGGTCCTGGGGGTCCGGCACGAGCGCCGGGTCCCAGCCCATCTCGGCGAACTCGCGGGTTCGCCCCTCGGCGGTGGCCCGGCCGAGGGCGGGGTCGGTGTGGCTGGTGAAGAACTGGAACGGCGCGCTGGCCGCCCACTCCTCGCCCTGGAACAGCATCGGCGTGAACGGACCGGCGAGCGTCAGCAGCGCGGCGCACACCAGCTGGTCGTCGTCGAGGCGCTCGGAGATCCGGTCCCCGGCGGCGCGGTTGCCGACCTGGTCGTGGTTGCTGGCGCAGACGACCAGGCGCCAGGTGGGCATGTGCGCGACGTCGACCGGGCGGCCGTGGTCGGCCTTGCGGAACGACGAGTGCGTGCCGTCGTGGAAGAAGCCACGCTCGCAGACCTTCGCCAGGGCCGAGAGCGGCTCGAAGTCGGCGTAGTAGCCGCTGGTCTCGCCGGTCAGCGCGACGTGCACCGCGTGGTGGTAGTCGTCGCTCCACTGCGCGTCCAGCCCGTAGCCGCCGCCCTCGCGCGGGGTGACCATCCGGGTGTCGTTGAGGTCGGACTCCGCGACCAGGGTCAGCGGTCGTCCGAGGTGGGCCGAGAGGGCGGCGACCTCGGTGGCCATCTCCTCCAGCAGGTGCACCTCGGAGGAGTCCGCCAGCGCGTGCACGGCGTCGAGGCGCAGCGCGTCGACGTGGTAGTCGGTGAACCACATCCGCACGTTGTCCAGGATGTAGCGACGCACCTCGGTCGAGCCCTCGCCGTCGAGGTTGACGGTGTCGCCCCAGGTGTTGGCGCCGGAGCCGAGGTAGGGACCGAACATCGGCAGGTAGTTCCCGCCGGGTCCGAGGTGGTTGTAGACGACGTCCTGCACCACGCCGAGCCCGGCGGCGTGGCAGCCGTCGACGAAGCGCTGGTACGCCCCCGGGCCGCCGTAGGTCTCGTCGATCGCGAACCAGCCGACGCCGTCGTAGCCCCAGTTGTGGGTGCCGTCGAAGGCGTTCACCGGGAGCAGCTCGACCAGGTCGACGCCGATGGAGCGGAGGTGGTCCAGCCGGCCCAGCGCTGCGTCGAGGGTGCCCTCGGGGGTGAAGGTGCCGACGTGCAGCTCGTAGACGACCGCGCCGGCGAGCTGACGGCCGGTCCAGTCCTGGTCGGTCCACCCGAAGGTCGACGGGTCGTAGGAGCGGGACAGCTCGTGCACGCCGCCGGGCTGCCGGCGCGAACGTGGGTCCGGTCGGGGCTCGTCGGAGTCGTCGACCAGGTAGCCGTAGTCGACGTGGTCGTGGCCGCCCGCCGGCGGCAGCGGGCCCGCCGGGGTCCACCAGCCGCCCTCTGCCTGCCGCATCTCGACGACGCTGCCGCCCGCGTCGTCGCCGCAGAGCAGTCGCATCCGAGTCGCGGCCGGGGCCCAGACGTCGAAGCCGCGGGGGTTGTCGTCGAGCATCAGCCCTCCCGGACCAGCAGGGCGACCGGGTAGGTCGCGAGGACGTCGGTGAGGTCGGCGCCGACCTCGCGGTCGGTCAGCACGTCGCGCCAGCGCACGCCGTCCTGGCCGGCGCCGGGCAGGTCGAGCCGGGTGCCGCCCCAGCCGCCGCGGGCGGCCAGGCCGACCGGCAGCCGGGTGGCCACGGCGACGACGCCGCCGCGGTCCAGGGCGACCACGTGGCCGGCCGCCGGCCCGGTGGCCGTGACCGGCGCGTAGCCGGTGAACAGCTCGGGACGGTCGCGGCGCAGGCGCAGCGCAGCGGCGACCAGGCGCAGCTTGGCCATCCCGTCGTCGTCGGGGGAGCCGACGAGGGCCGCGTCCTCGGGCAGTGCGGCCAGCGCCCGCGTCCGCATCGCGAAGTCGACCGGGCGGCGGTTGTCGGGGTCGACCAGGCTCTGCTCCCACAGCTCGCTGCCCTGGTAGACGTCCGGCACGCCGGGGACGGTGAGGCTCAGCAGCTTGGCCGCGAGGGCGTTGCTCCAGCCCGGTGTCGCGAGGCGCTCGACGAGGTCGGTGACGACCTCGCGCACCTCGGGGCGGTCCAGCACGGCGTCGACGGCGGCGTGCACCGCGTCCTCGTACGCCTGGTCCGGTGCGGTCCAGGTGGTGCGGTCGCCGGCCTCGCGCATCGCCTTCTCGGCGTAGCCGTGCAGGCGCCCGCGCAGGTCGTCGGGCAGGGAACGGTCGGGGGCGGCGGCCGGCCAGGCGCCGACGACGGCCTGCCACAGCAGGTTGCCGAACCCGGGGTCGGGCAGCGGGACGAGGTCGAGCAGGCGGGCCAGGGCGGCCTCCCACTCCTGGGGCACCTCGGCCAGGACCGAGATCCGGGCCCGGGTGTCCTCGCCGCGCTTGGTGTCGTGCGTCGAGCCCGCGGTCATCGCGTGGGGGCGCTCGGCCTGGCGTCGCGTCATCTGGTCGTGGAACCCGGCGACGTCGAGGGCGAACACGCCCGGGTCGCCCCCGACCTCGGTGAGCGAGGTCAGCGGGGACCAGCGGTAGAACGCGCAGTCCTCCACGCCCTTGGCCATCACCATGCCGCTGGTCTGCTGCACCCGGCGCGTGGCGTCCAGGGCGGGGTCGCCGAGCGGCCCGGCGAGCGCGTCGAGCGCTGCCGCCAGGTCGGGGCGGTGGTCGCGAGCGTCGGCCAGGGCGGCGTCGAGGTGTGCGCGACCCGCGTCGGGGTCCTCGGGGCGCAGGTAGGAGCGGTAGACGCCGAAGCAGGCCAGCACCTCGGACACGGCGTCCACGGCGACGTCGTGGCCGACCCCGGTGGCGCCGTCCACCACGTCGGGGCGCTCGCGGCGCAGGTCGCGCACGATGCGGCGTACCTCGCTGTGCAGGATCGTGTCGGCCACGGTGCGCTTGGTGCCGTGCACCAGGGCGTGCCAGGTGGCCGCACCGTCGTCGCCGTCGGAGCGCCGGCCGCGGAGCCGGGCGTCCAGCGCGGTCAGCGGGACCTCCCCGGCCGGGTCGACCAGGACGCGGTCGACGTGGGCCATGGCGTCGTAGCCGGTGGTGCCGGCGGTGGCCCAGTCGAGGGGGAGCTCCTCCCCGGGCTCGAGGATCTTCTCGACCAGCACGTAGGCGCCGCCGGTGATCCCGGCCAGGTCGTCGAGGTAGCCGCGCGGGTCGCGCAGACCGTCGGGGTGGTCCACGCGCAGGCCGTCGACGAGGTCCTCGTCGAACCAGCGGCGGATCTCCTGGTGGCTCTCGTCGCGCACGGCGGGCAGCTCGACCCGGATCCCGGCGAGGGTGTTCACGGCGAAGAAGCGGCGGTAGTTCAGGCCCGCGTCGGCCACCCGCCAGTTCACCAGCTGGTAGGCCTGCCGGGCGTGCACCTCGTCGGGGTCGTCGCCGGCCCGGGCCGTGCCGGGAGCGACCGGGAGGACGTGGTCGTGGTAGCGCAGGGTCAGCTCGCCGAGCTCACCCTCGACCAGGGCGAGGTGCCCGACCCGGGCCTCCGGGGTGCCGGGGGCCGGCGCGTCGGCGGGGTGCGCGGCGTCGAAGGCCTGGTCGTCGTCACCGACGACCGGCACCCGGACCCGGCCGCCGCCGGCGTCCCAGTCGACGTCGAACGCGGCGGCGTACGCCGACTCGCGTCCGTGCGTGAGCAGGTCCCACCACCAGCCGTTCTGCACCGGGGTGGCCACACCGACGTGGTTGGGCACCACGTCGACCAGCACGCCCATGCCCAGCTCGCGGGCCCGCGCGGAGACCGCGGCCAGGCCGGCCGTGCCACCGCGGGCGGGGTCGACGCGGTCGTGGGCGACCACGTCGTACCCGTGGTCGCTGCCGGGCTCGGCCGCGAGGACGGGCGAGAGGTACACCCAGTCGGCGCCGAGGTCGTGCAGGTAGTCGAGCAGCTCGGCGACCCGGAGCAGGTCCTGGTCTGCGGTGACCTGCACGCGGTAGGTCGACGTGGGCACGCGGGCGGTCATCTCAGGCGCCCTCGCCGGACTGGTCCTGGGCGGCCTCGGGGGCCTGGGTGGAGGCGTACGCCGCGATCGAGGCGTCCACGGTGTCGTCCGGGGCGGCCTCGGGCTGCTCCCACTCCTGGAGCACCAGCACGCTGCGCGAGGTGACGGTGACCGTGTCGCCGGCGGTGACCGGCTCGCGCTCGGCGGCGGTGCCGTTGGTGTCGATCACGGCGTGCCAACGACCGGCGTACTCCTCGGGCGGGAGGGTCAGCTCGACGTCCTCGTGGTGGGCGTTGAAGTAGAGCAGGAAGTGGTCGTCCTCGATGATCTGGCCGCGGGCGTCGCGACCGCGGATGCCGTGGCCGTTCAGGTACATCCCGAGCGTGCGGCCGTCGCCGTCCCACGCGTCGTCGGGCATCGGCTCACCGTCGGGGCCGAGCCAGACGATGTCGTTGAGGCGCTCCCCGGTCGGGTCGTCGGCGTCGGTGCGCGCGGTGGTGCCGGTGAAGAAGCGCTTGCGGCGGAAGGTCGGGTGCTCGGCGCGCAGCTGCGCGACGTGGGCGGTGAACTCGACCAGGGGCTTGTCGAGGCGGTCCCAGTGCATCCAGGCGATCTCGGAGTCCTGGGCGTAGGTGTTGTTGTTGCCACCCTGGCTGCGGCCGGCCTCGTCGCCGTGCAGCAGCATCGGCACGCCCTGGCTGAGCATCAGCGTGGTGATGAAGTTGCGCTGCGCACGGGCGCGCAGGCGGAGCACGTCCTCGTCGTCGGTGGGGCCCTCGACGCCGTGGTTCCAGGAGCGGTTGTGGCTCTCGCCGTCGTTGTTGTCCTCGCCGTTGGCGTCGTTGTGCTTCTCGTTGTAGGACACGAGGTCGCGCAGCGTGAAGCCGTCGTGGGCGGTGACGAAGTTGATGGAGGCGAACGGGCGGCGCCCGGACTGCTCGTAGAGGTCCGAGGAGCCGGACAGGCGGCTGGCGAACTCGCCGAGGCTGGGCTCGCCGCGCCAGAAGTCGCGCACGGTGTCGCGGTAGGCGCCGTTCCACTCCGACCACTGCGGGGGGAACCCGCCGACCTGGTAGCCGCCGGGGCCGACGTCCCAGGGCTCGGCGATGAGCTTGACCTGGGACACGACCGGGTCCTGCTGGACGAGCTCGAAGAAGGTGGCGAGCCGGTCGACCTCGTAGAACTCGCGGGCCAGGGTGGAGGCGAGGTCGAAGCGGAACCCGTCGACGTGCATCTCGGTGACCCAGTAGCGCAGCGAGTCCATCAGCAGCTGCAGCGAGTGCGGGTGGCGCACGTTGAGGCTGTTGCCGGTGCCGGTGTAGTCCATGTAGAACTTCTCGTCGTCCTCGACGAGGCGGTAGTAGGCCTGGTTGTCGATGCCGCGGAAGCTCAGGGTCGGGCCCAGGTGGTTGCCCTCGGCGGTGTGGTTGTAGACCACGTCGAGGATGACCTCGATGCCGGCGGCGTGCATGGCCTTGACCATGGCCTTGAACTCCTGGACCTGCTGGCCGCGGCCGAGCTCGTCGCGCCCCGAGGAGGAGTAGTCGGCGTGCGGGGCGAGGAAGGCCAGGGTGTTGTAGCCCCAGTAGTTGCGCAGGCCCTGGTCGAGCAGGGTGCTGTCCTGGACGAACTGGTGCACCGGCATCAGCTCGAGGGCGGTGATGCCGAGCTTGGTGAGGTGCTCGGTGACGGCGGGGTGCGCGAGCCCGGCGTAGGTGCCGCGGAGCTCCTCGGGGACGTCGGGGTGCAGCTCGGTGAGGCCCTTGACGTGGGCCTCGTAGACGACCGTGTCGTTGTAGGCGATGCCCGGGGCGCGGTCGCCCTCCCAGTCGAAGAAGGGGTTGATCACCACGCCCAGGGTCATGTGGGCCGCGGAGTCCTCGTCGTTGCGGGAGTCCTCGTCGCCGAAGGTGTAGGAGAACAGGCTCTGGTCCCAGTCGATCTCGCCGTGGGTGGCCTTCGCGTACGGGTCGAGCAGCAGCTTGTTCGGGTTGCAGCGGAGGCCCTGCGCGGGGTCCCAGGGCCCGTGCACGCGGTAGCCGTAGCGCTGGCCGGGCTGCACGGTGGGCAGGTACGCGTGCCACACGTGGGCGTCGACCTCGGTCAGCTCGACCCGGGTCTCGGTCAGCGCGTCGCCGTCGCCGTCGGTGAACAGGCACAGCTCGACCCGGTCCGCGACCTCGCTGAACAGGGCGAAGTTCGTGCCGCTCCCGTCGAAGGTGGCCCCGAGGGGGTAGGCGTTTCCGGGCCAGGTCTCCATGCGTTTTCCTTTGCTGAGCGAACCGCGAGGACCCGCGGTTGGATCGATCAAAGCACAGCGCGGAGGACCGTACTCCCACCCCTAGGGCGGTTCCGCCGGGTCCGTGCGCGGGGTCACGCCGGGCTCTCACTACCCTGGCCCGATGGCGTCCTCGGACCATCCCACGCACCCCGGAGAACCGCACGTCCCGGGGCTGGCGCAGCGGCTGAGCTGGGTGCGTGCGGGCGTGCTCGGCGCCAACGACGGGATCGTGTCGACGGCGGGCCTGGTCGTCGGGGTCGCCGGGGCCACCAGCGCGCGGTCCAGCCTGCTGGTCGCCGGGGTCGCGGGCCTGGTCGCCGGCGCGGCGAGCATGGCGGCGGGGGAGTACGTCTCGGTCTCGACGCAGCGCGACTCCGAGCAGGCGCTGCTGGAGAAGGAGCGACGCGAGCTGGCCGAGGAGCCCGAGGAGGAGCTCGCCGAGCTGGCCGGGCTCTACGTCGCCCGGGGCCTGACCCCGGACCTCGCGCACGACGTCGCGGTGCAGCTGACCGCGCACGACGCGCTCGGTGCGCACGCCGAGGTCGAGCTCGGCCTGGACCCCGAGCGGCTGACCAGTCCCGTGGCCGCCTCGGTGGCCTCGATGCTCAGCTTCACGGTCGGCGCGCTGCTCCCGCTGCTGACCATCCTGGTGGCCCCGGCGGGGCTGCGGGTCCCGCTGACGGTCGCCGCCGTGGCCGCGGCGCTGGCGCTGACCGGCTGGGCCAGCGCGGTGCTGGCCGCGAGCCCCCGGGGGCGGGCCGTGGCCCGCAACGTGGCCGGTGGGGTGCTCGCGATGCTGGTCACCTACCTGGTCGGCACCCTCGTCGGCGCCCGCCTCTGACCGGGCTCCGACCGGGCTGCGGGGAGGGACGACGGTGCGGGTCTTCGTGGCGCTGGTGCCACCCGTCGAGGTGCGCGCCGACCTCGCCGAGTTCCTCGCCCCGCGGTGGGAGGCCGGCCGGGCCGACGGCCTGCGGTGGACCGACACCGAGCAGTGGCACGTGACGCTCGCCTTCGCCGCCGACGTCGACGACTGGCGCCTGGAGGAGGTGGAGGACCGGCTGGCGGCGGTCGCGGCCCGGTCCCCGCGGCTGACCGGCCGGCTCGCCGGCGGCGGCGCGTTCCCGGACCCGGCCCGGGCGAAGGTGCTGTGGGCCGGGCTGGCGCTGGGCGGGGGTGCTGGCGGGGGTGCGGACGGGAGTGCGGGGCCGGCGGCGCTGGACCGGCTCGCGGCGGGCGCCCGTACCGCCCTGGCCACCGCGGGGGCCCAGGTCGACGGTGCCCGGTTCCGCCCGCACCTGACCCTGGCCCGGCGCAACCGGCCCGGGCGGGTCGACGACTGGGTCCGCCTGCTCGACGGCTACCGCGGCCCGGCCGGGGCGTACGACCACCTGACCCTGATGGTCTCCCACCTCGGCGAGGGCCCCCGTGGGCGGCCGCGCCACGAGGCGCTGGCCGAGCTGCCGCTGGGGTAGCCCGTCCGGAACTATCCGGGGCGGCCGGGCTGGGTCAGCCGGCGACGCCGTACAGACGGTCGCCGGCGTCGCCGAGGCCCGGGACGATGTAGCCGAGCTCGTTGAGCCGCTCGTCCATCGCGGCGGTGACGATGGTGACCGGGACCGGGTGGTCGCCGAGCGCGGCCGCGAGCGTGGCGCAGCCCTCCGGGGCGGCGAGCAGGCAGATCACGGTGATGTCGTCGGCGCCGCGGCTGGTGAGGAACTCGATGGCGGCGATCAGCGTGCCGCCGGTGGCCAGCATCGGGTCGAGGACGTAGCACTGGCGGCCGGACAGGTCGTCGGGCAGCCGCTCGGCGTAGGTCGAGGCCTGGAGGGTCTCCTCGTTGCGGACCATGCCGAGGAAGCCGACCTCGGCCGTCGGCAGCAGCCGCATCATCCCGTCGAGCATCCCCAGCCCGGCGCGCAGGATCGGCACGACCAGCGGCTTGGGCGTGGCCAGGCGTACGCCGGTGGTCGGTGCGACCGGGGTGGTGATGTCGTGGGGCTCGACGCGCACCGACCGGGTCGCCTCGTAGGCCAGCAGCGTCACCAGCTCGTCGGCGAGGCGGCGGAACGTGGGCGAGTCGGTCCCGGCGTCGCGCAGCACGGTGAGCTTGTGGGCGACGAGCGGGTGGTCCACGACCTGGGTGCGCATGCCCGGAGCCTAGTGGTCGGCGAGGGGGCGGGGCCGTCGGCGGAGTCCCCTCTTGGCCCCTGAGTCCGGACCTGCGACGCTGGTCGTGGCGACCCTGGAGGCCGCCGTCCCCCACAGTCACGGAGGCCCCGACGTGGGCGAGGAACCGCTCGACCAGCTCGACGCCGTCGACTTCGCGGTCATCGCCTTCCACGTCGACGGCGAGTGGGACGTCGACGAGCTCACGCTCGACCACCTGGTGGACGCCCCGACCCTGGTCGCGGCGATGCGCCGGCTGCCCGGGGACGACTCGGTCGCCCTGGTCGCGGTGGACGAGGACTGGTTCCTGGTGGCCCGCGTGGTCGAGGGGAGGGTGCGGCTGCTGCTCTCCGACGCCACCGCCGCCGAGGACTGGGACCTCGCCGCGTCCGTGCTGGACCTGCTGGGGCTGCCCGACCCGGAGGACGACGACGACCAGTCGCCCGCCGGCGAGCTGGACCTGCTGGCCGACCTCGGGATGAACGCCGAGGACCTGGGGGCGCTGATCGCGGACCTCGACCTGTACCCGGAGGAGATCCTCTCCGAGGTGGCCGACGGGATCGGCTTCGGCGAGGACTTCGACGACGTCGTCGGGCTGGCCCCGGCCGACCTCGCCTGACCCGGGGCGGGCCGTGGACGCACCGTGGACCGGGCCGATGCGGGCCGCGCTGCTCGAGGCCCACGCCGCGCTCGGCGCCGGCGACGTGCCGGTGGGTGCGGTCGTCGTGGACGCGACCGGTGAGGTCCTGGGGGCCGGGCGCAACGTGCGCGAGGCCGAGACCGACCCGACCGGGCACGCCGAGGTGGTCGCCCTGCGCGCCGCCGCCCGGGCCCGCGGCGCGTGGCGCCTGGACGGCTGCACCCTGGTGGTGACCCTCGAGCCGTGCACGATGTGCGCCGGCGCCGCGGTGCTCGCCCGGGTCGACCGGGTGGTGCTCGGGGCGTGGGACGAGAAGGCCGGTGCGGTCGGGTCGTTGTGGGACGTCGTCCGCGACCGCCGGCTCAACCACCGCCCGGAGGTGGTCGCCGGGGTGCTGGCCGAGGAGTCGACGGCGCTGCTGGCGGAGTTCTTCGCGGGGCACCGGGGCTGAGGCCCGCCGGACGTCAGACGTACGGGGTGTCACGGCACCCGGTGCCGCATGACGTCCCGGACCGGCGGTCGCCGCCGCCGTTGGCCCCGAGTGAGAGTGTGACCACATGAAGGTCGCCCTGATGGTCACGTGCGTGAACGACGCGATGTTCCCCGACACCGGCAAGGCGGTGGTCCGGCTGCTGCGACGGCTGGGGGTGGACGTCGAGTTCCCCGCCGCCCAGACCTGCTGCGCGCAGCCGATGGTGAACACCGGCTACCTCGACGAGGCCGTCCCCGTGGTGCGGAACTACGTCGACGCCTTCGCGGGGTACGACGCCGTGGTCACCCCCTCCGGGTCCTGCGCGGGCTCCGCGCGCCACCAGCACGGGCTGGTCGCCCGCCGCTCCGGGGACCCGGGGCTGGAGCGGGCGGTGGCGCAGGCGCCGCCGACCTACGAGCTGACCGAGTTCCTCGTCGACGTCCTCGGCGTGACCGACGTCGGCGCCTACTTCCCGCACCGCGTGACCTACCACCCGACCTGCCACTCCTTGCGGATGCTCGGGGTGGGCGACCGCCCCCGGCAGCTGCTGGAGAAGGTGCGCGGGCTCCGGCTGGCCGAGCTGCCCGGGGAGGCGGAGTGCTGCGGCTTCGGCGGCACCTTCGCGGTGAAGAACGCCGAGACGTCGGTGGCGATGGGCGCCGACAAGGCCCGCCACGTGCGCAGCACCGGCGCGGAGGTGCTGGTGGCCGGCGACAACTCCTGCCTGATGCACATCGGCGGCCTGCTCTCGCGCTCGCAGGCCGGCGTGCGGGTGATGCACCTCGCCGAGGTCCTCGCCGCCACCGAGGACGACGCCGAGCAGGCCCCCACCGCCCAGCCGGTCGACCTGGCCGCGCAGCAGTCGGCGGGGCGCACGGACGCGATCCAGCACGGACTCGAGCAGGGAGCCACCTCGTGAGCGCCACCTTCGTCGGCATGCCGCCGTTCCCGACCGCGGCCCGCCAGGCCCTGGCCGACACCCAGCTGCGGCACAACCTGGCCCACGCCACCGCCACGATCCGCGCCAAGCGGGCCAAGGTCGTCGGCGAGGTCGAGCACTGGGAGGACCTGCGCCTGGCCGGCGCCGCGGTGAAGGCGCGCGCGCTGGCCGACCTCGAGAGCAACCTGGTCCGCCTCGAGGAGTCGCTGACCGCACAGGGCGCGACCGTGCACTGGGCCCGCGACGCCGCCGAGGCCTGCGAGGTCGTCGCCCGGGTGGCGCGCAGCCACGACGTCGACGAGGTCGTGAAGGTCAAGTCGATGGCGACCCAGGAGATCGAGCTCAACGAGGCCCTCCAGGCACAGGGCATCGCGGCCTGGGAGACCGACCTCGCCGAGCTCATCGTGCAGCTCGGCGACGACCTGCCCAGCCACATCCTGGTGCCGGCGATCCACCGCAACCGCGCCGAGATCCGCGAGATCTTCCGCTCCAAGATGGCCGCGTCCGGCAAGCCGGCCCCCGACGACCTCACCGACGAGCCCGCGGTGCTCGCCGGCGCGGCGCGCCAGCACCTGCGCGAGAAGTTCCTGCGCGCCAAGGTCGCGGTGTCGGGCGCCAACTTCGCGGTCGCCGAGACCGGGACGCTGGTGGTGGTGGAGTCCGAGGGCAACGGCCGGATGTGCCTGACCCTGCCGGAGGTGCTCGTCAGCGTGGTCGGCATCGAGAAGGTCGTGCCGACCTTCGCCGAGCTCGACCCCCTGCTGCGGCTGCTGCCGCGCTCCTCGACCGGCGAGCGGATGAACCCGTACACCTCGATGTGGACCGGCGTCACGCCCGGCGACGGCCCGCAGGAGGTGCACGTCGTGCTCGTCGACAACGGCCGTACGCGGGCGCTGGCCGACGAGGTGGGCCGGCAGGCGCTGCGCTGCATCCGCTGCTCGGCCTGCCTGAACGTGTGCCCGGTCTACGAGCGCACCGGCGGGCACGCGTACGGCTCGGTGTACCCCGGCCCGATCGGCGCCATCCTGAACCCGCTGATGCGGGGCCAGGGCGACCCCCAGGTCGACTCGCTGCCGTACGCCTCGTCGCTCTGCGGCGCCTGCTTCGAGGTCTGCCCGGTCCGCATCGACATCCCCGAGGTGCTGGTGCACCTGCGCTCGAAGGTCGTCGACGCCCACCGCGAGGACCGGGTGCCGAAGGCCGAGGCCGTGGCCATGAGGGGCACCGCGTGGGCGTTCGCCGACGCGCGCCGGCTGGCGGCGGGCGAGCGGCTCTCCGGCCTGGCCGGGCGCGTCCTGACCCGGGTCGGCAGGGCGCGGCTGCCCGGTGGCCGCGCGACCGCCGGCCGCCTGCCCGGCCCCGGCGCCGCGTGGACGGGTGCCCGTGACCTGCCGGCCCCGCCGCGTGAGTCGTTCCGGGCGTGGTGGCGCCGCACCGACGGTGGTCGGTCCGACGAGAAGGGCGGTGCGTGACCGTGGGTGCTCGCGAGGAGATCCTGGGCCGCGTCCGCGCGGCCCTGACCGACGTCTCGCCCGAGGACCGGGCGACGCCCGCGCCGACGCCGCCCCCGGGCGTACGCCTCGAGGGCGACGCGCTGCTGGACCGGTTCGTCGAGCGGGTCGAGGACTACAAGGCCACCGTGCGCCGCTGCGCTCCGGGCGACCTCGCCGCCACCGTCGCCGAGGCGCTCGCACCCCTGGGCGAGGGTGCGCGGGCCGTGGTCCCGTCCGGCCTGGACGTCGAGGTGCCCGGCGCGGTGAGCGACGACGCGCTGACGTCCTACGACCTCGACGGCATCGAGGCCGTGGTCACCGCGGCCCGGGTCGGGATCGCCGAGACCGGCACCATCGTGCTCGACCACGGCCCCGACCAGGGGCGCCGCGCGATCAGCCTCGTTCCCGACCTGCACGTCTGCATCGTGCGCACGGACCAGGTCGTGGCCGACGTGCCCGACGCGGTCGCCGGCCTCGACCCGGCCCGCCCGATGACCTGGATCAGCGGCCCGTCGGCGACCAGCGACATCGAGCTGGACCGGGTCGAGGGCGTGCACGGGCCGCGCACCCTGCACGTGGTGCTGGTCGGCTGAGGTCCCGAGACCCATCTCACGCCTGCGGGCGTGGGCCGGGCGAGGGGCGCGGTGCGAGGGTGGCGCGGTGACCGCGACCGCCTCCCCCCGCGCCGGGCACCTGCCCGGCAGCGCGGAGTACCGGCGCCTCAACGCCGCGATGGTGCTGGTCGGGCTGGCCGCCTTCGGGATCCTCTACGCCACCCAGCCGATCCTCCCGCAGCTCGGGGAGGAGTACGGCGTGGACGCACCGCGCGCGAGCCTCACCGTCTCCGCGGCGACCGGGGCGCTGGCGCTGCTGGTCATCCCGGCCACCGCGATCGGGGTACGGGTCGGCCGCGTCCGCACGATCCGCTGGGGCCTGCTCGCCGCGGTCGCGCTGACGATCGTGGCAGCGGTCGCACCGACCTTCGGCCTGCTGGTGGCCGCCCGCGGCCTGGCCGGGGCCGCGCTGGCCGGGGTGGTCGCGGTCGCGATGGGCCACGTCGCCGCCGAGGTGCACCCCAGCGGCCTGGCCGGCGCGATGGGCCTCTACGTCGCGGGCAACACCCTCGGCGGGGTCTCCGGGCGCCTGGTCACCTCGGCCGCGGCCGACCTCGGCGGGTGGCGGGTCGCGCTGGCCGTGCTGGGGGGCGTGGCGGCGGTCGTCACCGCCCTGGTGTGGCGGTTCACCGAGGACACCGGGCCGGCGCCCGACGCGGCACCGGACACAGACGCCGGCAGCGGGGCCCGTGGCGCCGGTGCGGCCGGCGGGGCCGGCGTCCGGCCGGGGGTCGGCGCCCTGCTGCGCGAGCCGTCGGTCGTGGCGGTGCTGCTGCTGCCGTTCGTGCTGATGGGCGGGTTCGTGGCCACCTACAACTACCTCGCGTTCCGGCTGACCGCCGCGCCGTTCGACCTGCCCGCCGCGGTGGTCGGGCTGGTCTTCCTGGCCTACCTCGCCGGGACGGTGTCCTCGGCGGTGGCCGGCCGCGCCGCCCAGCGGTACGGCCGGGCGCGGGTGCTCGCGCTCGGCGTCGTGGTGATGGGGGTCGGCCTCGTCCTGACGCTGCCGGACCGCCTGTCGCTGGTGGTCGCGGGCCTGGTCGTGCTCACCGCCGGCTTCTTCGCCGCCCACGCGGTGGCCAGCGGGTGGGCGCCCGTGCTGGGCGGCGTCGCGCCCGCGCGCGCCTCGGCGCTGTACGTCGCGATGTACTACGCCGGCTCGAGCCTCTTCGGCGCCCTGGTCGGCGTCGCCTGGAGCGCCGGCGGCTGGGACGCCACCGCGGCCTCGGTCGGGGTCCTGGTCGCGCTGGCGCTGCTGCTGGTCGCGGTCGCCGCCCGCACCCGCCGCGGCTGACCGCGTACGCGGCCGGAGGACGCAGAAGTCCCCGGCCGGCCGGGGACTTCCGAACTTGTCGGCCTCTGCAAGGGCCGACAACCTCGAGACGTGCGGGTCAAGGTCGGCACCCGGCACCCGGCACCCGGCTGCCTGCTGCCCGCTCGCCCCGGTGCGCCGGCGCACCGGGGTCCTGGGTCGTCCCGCCGCACCGCTCCCCGGCCCAGGTCTCGACGATCGGGGCACGCGGCGGTCGAGGCCTACCGGCGTACGCGGACCACGCGCGTCGAGGCGGCCATGTCACCGAGGCGCTGGTTCTTCGGGCTGGCCAGCACCGCGACGAACGCGACCAGGTAGAAGGCGAAGCCGTCGACCAACCGCAGCAGCGTCCGCACCAGCACCTGCCCGGCGGTCCGCTGCGGGCCCTTCTCCGAGACGACCCGGATGCCGACCAGCAGCTTGCCGAGGGTCTGTCCCCAGGCGAGCTCGCAGCCGAAGAAGTACGCGCCCGCCACCAGGAGGGTGAGCAGGAAGGGCACGCCGCTCAGCGACACGCTCACCCCGCCGTCCCCGGCCTGGCTCTCCCCGAACAGCACCGCCGAGGCCACGAACAGCGGCACCATCACCAGCAGCGTGTCGAGGGAGAGGGCGCCGACACGGAGCCCGGCGGAGGCGTCCGCCTGCGGGCCGGAGGGGTACGCGGTGGGGCCGGGGGTCGGGTACTGGCTCATGCGCACCTTCTACCCCACGGGTGCGGGTCGCGGGGCGAGAGCCCGCCACGACCTTCGGTGGGCTGGACCGCCTCGCCCCGGTGAGGGCTGTAGCGTCCCTGAGGTGCTCGACACCTTCGGCTCCCTCCCGGACGGCCGCCCCGTCCACCGCGTCGTCCTGGGTGGCGGGGACGGCTCCGGTGCCGAGCTGCACCTGCTGACCCTCGGGTCGACCGTCCACCGCCTCCTGGTCGCCGGCGGCGACGGCGTACGCCGCGACGTGGTCCTCGGCTACCCCGACGTCGCGACCTACGTCGAGGGCGGGGACTACGTCGGGGCCGTCGTCGGGCGGTACGCCAACCGGATCGCGCGCGGTCGCTTCGAGCTCGACGGGGAGGTGCACGTCGTCGGCGCCCACGACCGCGGCAACAGCCTCCACGGGGGGCCCGACGGCTTCGACCGACGGCTGTGGGACCTGGTCGAGATCGGGCCGGACGAGGACGCCCCGTCGTACGCCGTGCTCCGCCTCGACAGCCCCGACGGCGACCAGGGCTTCCCGGGCGCGGTGCGGGTCGAGGCGCGCTGGGAGGTCGAGGGCGGCACGGTCCGGGTGACCCTGTCCGCCACCACCGACCGGGCGACGGTGGTGAACCTGAGCACGCACGCCTACTTCAACCTCGACGGCGGCGGCAGCGTCGACGACCACGAGCTCCGGGTGCCCGCGTCGGCGTACCTCCCGGTCGACGCCACCGGCGTGCCCGTCGGCGAGCACACCCCCGTCGACGGCACCCCCTTCGACCTGCGCACCGCGCGCCGCGTCGGCGACGTCGCCCGCGACCCCCACCCGCAGGTCGCCGCCGGTCAGGGACTCGACCACGACCTCGTCGTCGACGGCGCCGGCGAGCGGGTCGTCGCCGAGGTCTCCTCGGCGCGTACGCGGACCCGGTTGCGGGTGGTGGCCGACCAGCCCGGCCTGCAGGTCTACACGGGCAACTTCCTCGACGGCAGCGTCGTCGGCCGCGACGGGGCGCTGCTGCGCCAGGGCGACGGCCTGGCCCTCGAGCCGCAGCTGCACCCCGACACCCCGAACCACCCGGGCGAGCCGGGCTGGCCGTCGGCGGTGCTGCGGCCGGGGGAGACCTACCGGACCTCGATCGCCTGGGAGCTCTCCACGTTCTAGCGCCCCGGACGCGATTTCGGGCGACCGGCGGCGCTCCGGTATGTTCTCCCGCGGTGGCGTGTCCGAGAGGCCGAAGGTGCATCACTCGAAATGATGTGTGGGGAAACCCACCGTGGGTTCAAATCCCACCGCCACCGCCAGCCAGGGGCTGATTGCGAGAGCAAGAGGCTGCAGACACGACAGTGTCAGGAACGCCGGTTCCGGGCTCCGTGAGGGGTCCGGGACCGGCGCTTCGGTGTTCCGGGGCCGATCTGACCCGTCCGCGGCGCCGTCCGCGACGGTCCCGGGCCCTGTCGACCGGCCTGGGTCGTGGCGCATGATGCACCAGCTCTCGAACAAGCACCCCGGCCTCGACGACGTCGATGAGGCAACCCTCAGCGGCGCTCTGCTCCTGGTGGGGCCAGGAGCACCTGTCGGAGGAGCTCTCAGTGCGCTCGCGGACGGCTACCCCGACCACCTCCGCGCAGCTCCCCTGGACGGACCGTCGCGCCGACCCGGTGCCGTGACCACCTACGCCTGGCCACTCAGGGTGAGGGAGTCCCGGATCGTTCCGATCGCCTCGATGCCACCCTGGTCGGACCACACGGTGACCCGGAACCACGCGTTCAGGTCCGGGACCCCGAACCCTTGCGAACACCGACCCGGGGCACTCAGCTCGCAGACACCAACGCTCGCCAGCACCTCGTGACCGCCCACTCGTCCCGCAGGCCGCAGGTCACCGAACCGCGCCTCTGCGCCGACCTGCGAACCGTCGAACAGCACCACCGACGACGACCGCGACGGATCGCCGGGGACACAGCCCGAGAACGCCGAGACCGCTTTCGCGACCCGAGCTGGTGGGTCACGCCGAGCGTCGTCAGCACTCCACGTGTCCGGGACCGACACCACGACACCGTTCAGACCGATCTGCTTCGTGCCGCTCTCCATGGCCGCTCCGTTCTCCTGTGCGGTCGTCCTGGTCCCGCGAGCCGCGACTGTCACCTGCGACCGAACCACCGCGATCCCGGCCTCGCCCGCCGGCAGGCACGGATGAGGCTCGGCGCCAGGAAACCACTTCCGGCGCCCCACCGTCACCGCGGGGCCGCAGCGCCTGCCGCCTGGTGCCCGCCGTCGCCCAGCTGGTCGGCTGCCGAGACGACCAGGCCGCCCAGGGCGAAGGCCAGCAGCACCGCCACCAGGGTCGAGGTGGCCGGTGCCGGGATGAAGCGGCGCGCGCCGGTGGGTGAGGACGCCTGCTCGTGGTAGCCGTGGGTGAGCGCATGGCCCTTTCCGCGGGCCAGCAGCCACCTGTTCACCGGATAGGCCGCGAAGAAGGCTGCGGTGAAGGCCAGCACCATCGAGGACCAGAACACGACGTTGACCAGGCCGGCGTCCATCGCACCGGGGACCAGGGCCATCACCGCGTTGTCCACGACCTCCATCACCGTGATGGACAACGTGTCGGCGGCCAGCACGATGCCGAGCGCAGTGCCCAGGCCGAGCCCGGCCCGCAGCAGCGGGAGCGAGGACAGGGCGAAGCCGAAGAGGAAGGCCAGGGACACCGAGACCGCGATCGTGACCCCGGTCGTCAGGCCGAGGGCGGTGCCGAGCAGGAGCCCGGTCATCTCGCCGATCGCGCACCCGGTCAGGCAGTGCATCGTGGCGCTGGCGGCCATGCCGCGCGAGGCGTGCTGGTGGTCTGCTGTCACGGACATGTCGGTCATGCCTGCCCAACATAGGGGAGGGGGGTATCTGTTCCCCGGGCGGGCGTGGTCGTCCTCGCGGTGCGGACGGCCGGCGACCGGGCCGGGGGAGAGGCTCCGGCCAGAGGTGGGTGAGGATGAGGCCATGCCCCACCCCACCCCGACCCAGGCCCCTGCGACGACCTGGTTCGCCTCGCCCGAGGACGCGGTGGCCCGACTCGGCGAGGTCGGCTACCTGGCCGACGGTGCGACCGGGACGGTGGGGTTCCTGGCCGGTGCGCTGGAGAAGCCGCTGCTCGTCGAGGGTCCCGCCGGTGTCGGCAAGACCGAGCTGGCCAAGGCCGTGGCCCGCGCCGCCGGGGCCGAGCTGGTCCGGCTGCAGTGCTACGAGGGTCTGGACGAGGCCCGGGCGCTGTACGAGTGGAACTACAAGAAGCAGCTGCTCCGGATCCAGTCCAGCAACGACGACCAGGCGTGGTCGGAGACCCACGACGACATCTTCACCGAGGAGTTCCTGCTCACCCGGCCGCTGCTCACCGCGATCCGCCGCGACCAGCCGACGGTGCTGCTGATCGACGAGGTCGACAAGACCGACGTCGAGGTGGAGGGCCTGCTGCTCGAGGTGCTGTCGGACTTCGCGGTCACCATCCCCGAGCTCGGCACCGTCACCGCCACCCGCCGCCCGTTCGTGGTGCTCACCTCGAACGCGAGCCGCGAGCTGTCGGAGGCGGTCAAGCGCCGCTGCCTGTACCTGCACCTGGACTACCCCGACGCCGAGCGGGAGCGCGAGATCGTGCTCAGCCAGGTGCCCGAGCTGGAGGAGAAGGTGGCCGGGCAGCTGGTCGCCGCCGTGGGCCGGCTGCGCGAGCTGGAGCTGAAGAAGGCGCCCTCCATCGCGGAGTCGGTCGACTGGGCGCGCACCCTGGTGGCGCTCGAGATCGGCGACCTCGACGACGCTGCCGTGGACCGCACCCTCGGGGTGGTCCTCAAGCACGCCTCGGACACCGACCGGGCCGTGCGCGAGCTGCGGCTGCGGGCCTGAGCCGGTGCCGTCCGGGTCGGGGCTGCTCCAGCGCCACCTCACCTTCCTGGAGGCGCTGCGCGGGGCCGGCCTGCCCGTCTCGCTGGCCGAGGACCTCGACGCCGTCGCCGCGCTGGGCGCGGTCGGCTGGCACGACCGGGAGACCGTGCGCGCGACGTACGCCGCCACCCTGGTCAAGCGGCGGGGCCACCGGGCCACCTTCGACACCCTCTTCGACCTGTGGTTCCCCCGGATGATCGGCGGTGGCGTCGCCGAGCAGGAGCGGGCCGATGCCGACGCGGCCGGGGCCGAGTCGCGGCCCGCCGCCCGCGACAACGCCGACTCCCTGGCCGACCTGCGCGAGCGGCTCGCGGTGGCGCTGGGCGACGGCGACGAGCGGGCGCTCGCCGCGCTGGCCGCCGAGGCGCTGGGCCGGTTCGGCGCGATGCCCGGGCGCGGCCCCGGGTTGTCGTCGTGGTCGGCCTACACCGCGCTCCAGCGGGTGTCCCCGGCCGACCTCGTCGGCCGGATCGCCCAGGGCCTGGTCGACGGGGGCCTCGACGGCGAGGCCGCCGAGCGCCGCGCCGGGCGACGCGTGGGCGACTTCACCCGTCGCGTGGAGGACGACGCCCGCCGCCGGATCGCCGAGGAGAAGGGCGCCGAGCACGTGGCGGACGTGGCCGTACGCCCCTCGCTCGACCGCCTCGACCTCACCACCGCGCGCCGCGCCGACCTCGACGAGCTGCGCCGGGAGATCTACCCGCTGGCGCGGCGGCTGGCCTCCCGGCTCACCCAGGAGCAGCACGCGCGGCGCCGCGGGCCGCTCGACGTGCGGCGTACGGTCCGCGCCTCGATGTCCACCGGCGGCGTGCCCCTCGTCACCCACCACCGGCCGCGGCGCCCGCACCGCACCGAGCTGGTGGTGCTCTGCGACGTCAGCGGGTCGGTCGCCTCCTTCGCGCGCTTCACGCTGATGCTGGTCTTCGCGCTCCGCGAGCAGTTCGCCGCCGTACGCGCCTTCACCTTCGTCGACACCGTGCACGAGGTGACCCACCACTTCACCCCGGGCGGCGACCTCGCGGACACCATGACCGCCCTCGCCGCCGACACCGACCGGGCCGCGACCTGGGGGCGTACGCACTACGGGCGGGCGTTGACCCGCTTCGCGGCCCAGCACGGCGACGCCGTGACCTCCCGCAGCTCGTTGCTCGTCCTGGGCGACGCCCGCTCCAACCACGGCGACCTGGCCCTGGACGTCGTCCGCGACCTCGCCGGCACGGCGCGGCACGCGCACTGGCTGAACCCCGAGCGGCGCCGGCACTGGGACACCGGTGACAGCGCCGCGTCGGCCTACGGGGCGATCGTGCCGATGGTCGAGTGCCGCAACCTGGCCCAGCTCGAGGGCTTCGTGCACGACCTGGCCCGCTGACCGGCGGCGGTAGGCTCGGGGTCCGCGCCCCCAGCCCGCCGAGGTGAGATGAGCTTCGACGTCGAGCAGCTAGACGGCTTCCTGCTGGTCGGGTCCGCCGTCACGCTCCTGGCCATCCTGGCGGTGCGCCTCTCCTCGCGTGCCGGGCTGCCCAGCCTGCTGGTCTACCTGCTGATGGGCGTCGCCCTGGGCGAGGCCGGGTTCGGGATCGGGTTCGAGGACGCCCAGCTGGCCCACGCGCTCGGCTTCGGTGCCCTCGCCCTGATCCTGGCCGAGGGCGGGCTCACCACGAAGTGGAGCGAGGTCCGGCCCTCGATGCGGCTGGGGCTCTCCCTGGCCACGATCGGTGTCAGCGTCTCGGTGGTCGTGGTCGCGCTCGCCGGGCACTACGTGCTGGGGCTGCCCTGGGAGCTCGCCGTCCTGCTCGGTGCGGTCACCTCGCCGACCGACGCGGCCGCCGTCTTCTCGGTGCTGCGGGTGGTGCCGCTGCCGCGGCGCCTGGTGGGCAGCCTCGAGGCGGAGTCGGGGCTGAACGACGCCCCGACGGTCGTCCTGGTCACCCTGATCTCGACCGGCGCCGTGGCCGACCACGGGATCCCCGTGATCGTGGCCATCGTGCTCGGCGAGCTCGCGCTCGGCCTGGCGGTGGGCGTGGCGGTCGGCTCCGTCGGGGCGTGGTCCCTGCGGCGCGCCGCGCTGCCGTCCTCGGGGCTGTACCCGCTGGCCGTGGTCACCTTCACCCTGCTGGCCTACGGCACGGCCGCGGCGCTGCACGGCAGCGGCTTCGCCGCCGTCTACGTCGCCGCGCTCGTGCTCGGCAACGCCGAGCTGCCGCACCGGGGCACCACCCGCTCCTTCGCCGAGGGCGTGGCCTGGCTGGCGCAGATCGGGCTGTTCGTGATGCTCGGGCTGCTGCTCTCGCCGGGGCGCATCACCTGGTCGACGGTGGCGATGGCGCTGGTCGCCGGGCTGGTGCTCACCGTGGTGGCCCGACCGTTCTCGGTGCTCGTCTCGACCGTCGTGCAGCCGATGCCGTGGCGCGAGCTGTCGTTCATGTCGTGGGCCGGCCTGCGCGGCGCCGTCCCGATCGTGCTGGCCACCATCCCCCTCGCCGAGGGCGTGCCCGGGGCCGACGAGCTCTTCGACCTCGTCTTCGTCCTGGTGGTGGTCTACACGCTGCTCACCGGTCCGACCCTGCCGCTGGTCGCGCGCTGGCTGGGGGTGACCCGGTCGCTGGAGCCCCGCGACCTCGACGTGGAGGCCGCCCCGCTGGAGCGGGTGGCCGCGGACCTGCTGCAGATCACGATCAGCCCGGTCTCCCGCCTGCACGGGGTCGAGGTCGGGGAGCTGCGGCTGCCCCGGGAGGCCTCGATCTCGATGGTGGTCCGCGACGGCCAGGCCGTGGTGCCCGACCCGCGCACCGTGCTGCGCCACGGTGACGACCTGCTGGTGGTCTGCCCGCGCCGCCAGCGCGAGCAGACCGAGCGGCGGCTGCGTCAGGTCAGCCAGGGCGGCCGGCTCGCCCAGTGGCTGGGCGAGGACGCGCGCGACCGGCGGCCGTGAGGGGGGTGCTCAGCCGGCGAGGCAGACGGTGACGTCCTCGCGCACGGCGACCGCGGCCCGGCCGGCGGTGAGCTCCCCGAAACCGTCGCCGACGACGACGGTGACGCCCTCGCCCACCGGGTCGCGTCGCACGACGGTGACCTCGCCGAGGTAGCCACGGACCAGGCGCACCGCGGGGCTGCGCGGCGCGTCGGTCCAGATCTGGACCCGCGGCACCTCGGTGCCGTCGGGAGCGTTGGTCGGCCGGCCCTCGACGAAGCCCTCGTCGACCAGCTCGCTCATCACCCTCCCGGCCAGGCCCGAGCGGGTCCCGGCGTTGAGCACGGTGACCAGGACCTGGTCGGTGGCGACGCGGTCACCGGGCCCGAGCTCGGTGTCGGTGCAGGGTCCGCTGACCGGGTCGCCCACCGGTGACGTCAGCCGGGTCCAGCCCCAGGCCGCGGCGCCGGACACCACCGCGACCAGGACGAGCAGGGTCAGGGCGGTGCGCAGACGGGGTCCCACGGTCAGGCCTCCAGGTGGTGCACGCGGGCGTGGAGCACGTGGCGCTGCTGCAGCGCGGCGCGAAGCGCGCGGTGCAGCCCGTCCTCGAGGTAGAGCTCGTCGTGCCATGCGACGACGTGGGCGAACAGGTCGCCGTAGAAGGTGGAGTCCTCGTCCAGCAGGGTGGCCAGCTGGAGGGTGTCCTTGACGGTCACCAGCTCGTCCAGCCGGACCTGACGCGGTGGCACGGAGGCCCAGGACCGGGAGGTCAGGCCGTGCTCGGGGTAGGGCTTGCCCTCACCCACCCGCTTGAAGATCACGCCGCGACTATAGCCGCGGGGGGTGCCGCAGGAGGGTCGCGGCGCCGCGCCGCAGCGGGCCGCAGCGGGCCGCAGCGGGCCGCAGCGGGGTCGTCACCCCTGCGCCACGGCTGTGACGTCCGGGGTCAGGCGGTCCAGCGGATGGCGTCGTCGACCAGGTCGGCCAGTGCGAGGACGCCGCGCAGGTCGTCGCGGTGGCCCAGCAGGTCGGTGAGGGCCCGGGCATGGCGGGTCCGGAACCGCGCGCGCTGGTCGAGCACGCGCTGGTCGCGGGACTCCGCGGGGTCCACGTGGGCGACGGTGGGCGGGGTGAGCGCGGGTGCGGGCGTGGTGGGCCGGCTGGACATGGTGCCTCCCGGGGGTCTGGGGTCGGGGACGGTGCGGTCGCCGCGTGGTGGGCGGCGGAGGGGTGCGGGTGCAGGTACACCGTGCCCCTCGTTCGTCGCCGTCCTGTTGACTCCCGGTTACGGGCATGTGGCGGGACGACGGATCTTGTAACGATCCAAGGATCGCACCGCCGGAGGCTTCCCGGGTCACACCCCCGGGGGATCGGCCCAGGCGGTCTGGACCACCACGGCCGGCCGGGACGCCGAGACCAGCCGTCCCCGACCCGGCGGGGCGTACGTCGGCCTGAGCCCGAGCAGGGCGCCCTCCTCCGGGCTCGCCGACAGCAGCAGGCCGGCGCCGCCGAGGTCGCGCAGGCCCCGCAGCAGGGGGTCGTGGCCGGCGCGGGCGGCGCCACCCGCGCGCCGGGCGACGACGAGGTGGAGCCCGACGTCGCGGGCCCGGGGCAGCAGCGCGACCAGCGGGTCCAACGGCGAGCCGGTGCCGGCCGGGGACGCGGCCACCAGCTCGTGGTCGTCGACCAGCACCCACACCTCGGCCCCGCGCCACCAGTCGCGACGGCGCAGGGAGGCCGGGGTGACGCCGCGGTCGGGCAGACGGGTGCGCAGGTAGGTCGCGAGGTCGGCGATGGTGCTGCGGGCGTGGTCCTCGTCCCCGACGTGGTCGAGCAGGTGGGTCGGCGGCAGGTGACCGAGCAGGGTCCTGCGCGGGTCGACGACCAGCAGCTGGGCCCGGTCGGACGGCTGGGTGCGGACCACCTCCAGGGCGAGCGTCCGCAGCACCCCGGTGCGGCCCGACCCGCCGTCGCCGAGCACCAGCAGGTGCGGCTCGGCCACCGGGTCGAGCCCCACCGGGGCCAGCTGCTCCTCGTCGAGCCCGAGCCACAGCCGTTCCGGCGCCGGCCCGGCGGCCCGACGTACCTCCACGAGCCCGACCCGGGCGGGCAGCAGCCGCAGGGGCGGGGCGGTGGTCCCGGGCCAGGCCGCGGCCACCCGGGCTTGCAGGGCTCCCTCGGCCGCGTCCCGGTCGGCTGCCCCGACCTCGCGGGCCGAGGCCACCGGGAGGGCGGTGAGCAGGTGGTGACCGCTCGCGGCGAGCCCCCGCCCGGGTCGCCCGGGCGGGACTGCGGTGGCGGCGCGACGGTCGATCTCGGAGTCCAGCGGGTCCCCCAGGCGCAGCTCGACGCGGTGGCCGAACAGGTCACGCGCCGACGCGCGCAGGTCCGACCACCGCCTCGCCGAGGCCAGGACGTGGAGCCCCAGGCCCGGGCCGCGGGCGGCCAGCGTCGTCACGTCGCGCTCCCAGGCGTCGTCACCCTCGCGCAGCGCACCCCACCCGTCGACCACCAGCACCAGGCGCGGACGGACCGGTCCTCCCGCGTCCTCGAGCCCGGCAGGGCCCGCGGCACCCGCCGGGCGCGTGGCGTCCGCGGCCTCCCGCTCGTCGAGGGAGCGGCGCAGCCCGCCGAGCAGGCGGCGGACCACCTCGGGCTCCGCGCGGGTGGCCACCCCGGCCACGTGCGGCAGCGCCGCCAACCGCGCCAGCGCTCCGCCGCCGAGGTCGAGGACGTGGACGTGCGTCCGGGCAGGGGAGGTGGTGACCGCCCAGGCGGTCACGGCGGTGCGCAGCAGGGTGCTCGTCCCGCTGCGCGGCCCTCCGACGACGAGCAGGTGTCCCCCGGCGCCGGCGAGGTCGACCAGCAGCGGGTCGCGCCGCTGCTCGCGCGGGCGGTCGAGCAGGCCCAGCGGCAGCAGGGCCGGGCCGGCGTCGTCGGGCCGGGAACGCAGCAGGTCGCCGAGGGCGGGCGGGCGGTCGAGCGGCGGCAGCCAGACGGGGTGGGCGGGCGGACCGTGGCCGGCCAGGCGGTCGACCACGCTCTGGAGCAGGGTCGGCCCGGCGGCCGAGGACGGGTCCGCAGCCGAGGTGATCGAGGGGCGCGCGGGGTTCGTGGGCGCGGGTGCCGCGGCGGGCGTGGTGGCCCGGGGGAAGGGGCCGGCGAAGGGCAGCACCCGTGGTGCGGGGGCGGGGCGGTCCGGCCCCGGGGCGGGCACCTGCCCCGAGACGTAGGCGGCGGTGAACCGCACCAGGGCCTCCGGTCCCGTGCGCAGGTAGCCCGCGCCGGGCACCCCGGGCAGCGACGCCGCGTCGGGGACGCCCAGCACCGCGCGCGACTCGGCGGCGCTGAAGGTGCGCAGGCCGATGCGGTACGACAGGTGCGACTCGAGCCCCCGGAGCCGCCCCTCCTCGAGACGCTGGGAGGCCAGCAGCAGGTGCACGCCCAGCGAGCGTCCCAGACGCCCGAGGGTGCCGAAGAGGTCGACGAAGGCGGGCTCGGCGGCGAGCAGCTCGGAGAACTCGTCGACGACGACCAGCAACGAGGGCAGCCGGGGCAGGGAGCCCGGGTCGGCGGAGGTGGTGCGGGCCAGCTCGAGGTCGTGGCGGGAGGCGAAGGGGCCCGCGGCGCGGAGCACCTCCTGGCGGCGCTGGAGCTCCCCGGCCAGCGCGTCGCCCATCCGCTGCACGAGCACGGCCTCGTCGGCCAGGTTGGTGATCAGCGCCGAGGTGTGCGGCAGGGTCGCCAGACCGGCGAAGGTCGCCCCGCCCTTGTAGTCCACCAGCACCAGGTTCAGCTCGTCGGAGGAGTGCGTGGCGGCCAGCCCGAGCACCAGGGTGCGCAGCAGCTCGGACTTGCCGGAACCGGTCGCCCCGACCACCAGCCCGTGCGGCCCGGTGCCGCCGCGCGCGGCCTCCTTCAGGTCGAGGTGCACCAGCCGGCCGTCCTGGTCCGTCCCGATCGGCACCCGGAGCAGGTCGGGCCCGGTGCGGGGGCGCCACGGGTCGGCCCCCGGGTCGGGGGAGGCGCCGCGACCGGGGGCGCCGGGCGCCCCGGGCCGCGGTCCGAGGAGGTCCGGGAGACCGAGGGCGGCCAGCACCGGGTCCGGGCCCAGCGGGTCGACCGCGGGCCCGGCAGGCCCGGTCCCGTACGGCGCGAGCCGGCGCGCCGCCGCCTCGGCCGAGGCGGGCCCGCACCGGTCGGCGACGCCCCCGACGCCCCGGGAGTGCGGCCGCAGCAGCCGGTCGCCGGCTCCGGCGGTCCCCAGGACCAGCCGGTCGCCGGTCCACCCGGGGTCCTGCGCGACCGGGCGCACGACGGTGACCCCCGGCCTCGGCACCGGCGCCACGGCGGGTGCGGCGCGGGTGTCCCGCACCACCAGCAGGTGGGGGTCGTGGCGCCCGGCGCCGCGGTCGGCGGGACCCGGACCCGCCGGGGCCGCCACGAGGTCCGCCCCGCCCCGCCTTCAGCCCGGCCACCAGCTCGTCCGCGAGGTCGTCCGTCGTCCCCGCCCCCGTGGAGGTGACGGTGAGCAGGAGGGGGAGCGGCCCGCCGGCGTCGTGCGAGGCGGGGTCCGCGGCGTGCGGCAGCCACTTGACCCACTCCCACGCCGCGAGCCGGTCCGGGTCGGTCAGCACGGCCACCCGCAGCCGCCCGGGCGCGGCGGCGTGGACCGCCGAGACGACCAGCGCACGCAGCACCTGCCGGGCGTCGGCGCCGATCACCTCGAGGTGCGGGATCGCGGCGAGGTCCACCAGCAGGGGCAGGCCCGGCACCCGGCGGTGGCCCGCGAGCAGCCGCCGCAGGGCGTCACCGGCCACCGGGTCGACCTCCCCCTCGGGCTCCGGCGGCGCGACCGGCAGCAGGTCAGGCTCCCCCCACCCGCAGCCCCAGCGGACCGGCAGCGCGACGCCCGTCGTGCCCCCGCCCGCGGCACCGGTGCCGGGGGCCGCCGGCGCTCCGTCCCACCCGGCCGGCCGGCCGGCGGCGGCGACCACCGCCGCCACCTGCGTCGGGTGCGGGTGCGCGCCCCAGGCGAGACGACGCTGGCGCGACGCGACCTGCCGCAGCTGCGACCGCACCCGGGCGAGGTGGCGGAGGTAGGCGGTGCGTGCGCCCCGGCGGAGCGTGGCGCGCTGGGCGCGCTGCCGGTCGACCTGCACCGCGACGAAGCCCAGGGTGGTGAGCACGAACATCCCGCCCGCGACGAGCCGCAGCACGCCCGAGCCGCCCGCCGAGGTCGAGGTGATCAGCACGATCGAACCGACGCTGCCCAGCATCGGGAGCGCGTTCATCGCCAGGGCCGCGGCGCCGTCGGCCGGGGCGACCAGTGGCGGGGGGCGCGGTGCGAGCCGTGTCCCCTCGCTGCGTGCCATGTCGCTCCCGCCTCCCTCCCGGCTCGTCCGCGCCGCGAGCGTAGGTGCCCCGGGCCTCTCTGCGGGCGGCTCCTCCACAGGGGCTGGGGACAACGCCGGACCAGGTTTGCGACCGCCTCGAACGGGGTATCCCCTCGACGGACCCGCCACCGGTCCGACCGACCACGACACGGCGCCCCGGCGCCGGGAGGAGCAGACATGCCAGTCGCAGGAGAGATGAGCCAGGGCGAGGGCACCCTCGCCGCCGCCGCCGAACGGGTCGGCGCGTGCCGTGCCGACTTCGACCGGATGAGCGCGCAGCTCACCGACCAGCTCGCCGCGCTCCAGGGCCAGTGGCTCGGGCGCGGTGCGGGGGCCTTCACGGCGCTGCACCAGACCTGGACCGACCGGCAGCGCGTGGTGGTCTCGGCCCTGGACCGCTTCGAGGCCTCCCTGCGGGTCACCCAGCGCGACGTGGTCGGCGCCGACGAGCTGCAGGGCTCGACCTACGCCGCCCTGGTCGGTCGGCTCGGTGGCTGACCACCGCACCCACCGCACCCACCTCGGACACCCTCACGACAGGAGCAGCAGCAGATGACCCTCGGAGACGGCACCATCCGCGTCAACCACGCCGCGCTGGACCAGGCGTCGGTCGACCTCGCCCGCCAGGTCCGCCAGATCGACGCCCGGCTCGACCAGCTCGAGGGCGAGCTGGCCCCGCTTCGCGGCGGATGGACCGGCGAGGCCCGCGAGTCCTACGACACCGCCAAGCGCCAGTGGGACGCGGCGATGCACGACATGCGCACCGTGCTCGACGACGCCGGGCGCGCGGTCTCGCAGTCGAACGCCGAGTACGCCGCCCGCGACCGCGCCGGGGCGGCCAGGTTCGAGGGCGGCCGCTGAGGTGGACCCCGAGCTCCTGCGGGTCAGCGTGCTCGTGGGGGGCCGGCGCACCGACCTCGCCGTCCCGGTCGGGCTCCCGGTGGCCGAGCTCCTCCCGCTGCTGGTCGCCGGCGGCGCCGGCCGGCCCGGGGGAGATCCCGCCGCGGGTCCCCACCTCACGCTCCCCGGCGGGCCCGCGCTCGACCCGGAGCTCCCGTTGGAGCGGCAGGGCGTCGGTCCCGGCGCCGTGCTCGTCGTGACCACCGCGCCGGCCGCGCCCAGCGCCTCGCCGCAGCTCGACGACCCGGCTGAGGCGCTCGCGGTCGAGGTCGCCCGGGCCGCGGCGGTGACCCCCGGTCAGGGCGACGTCCTGCGCCTGACGGTCGCGACCCTGCTGGGGCTGCTCGCCGCGGCCGGGACGGCACGGCTCGGCGGCCCTGCCGGCGGCCTGCTCGGTGCCGCCGGGGCCGTGGCCCTGCTGGGTCTCGGGGCGTGGCTGTCGCGGTCGGGGCGCCCCGGCGCGGTGCCGGCCGCCCTGCTGGCCTGCCTGTTCGCGGCAGCGGCCACCACGGCGGTGGCGGGCGCGCCGGTGGCGGGGACACCCGTCCGGCCGTGGTTGGTCGGTGCGGCGCCGGCGGTGGGGTCCACCGTCGTGGTCACCGCCATGGCGGGCGCGGTCGCGCTGGCCCGACGTCGTGCCCTGCTGCTGGCCGCCGCGGTGCCGGGCGCGGTGCTGATCGCCCTCGGGCTGCTGGCCCGGGGTCCGGGCGAGCCGGCAGCCCTGCTCGCGGTGCTGGCCACCGTGCTGGTCGTGCTCGGGGGACCTGCGCCCGGCGTCGCGCTCTCGCTCGTCGGGCTGGGCGGCGAGCCGTTGCGCGACCCGTACGCCGACCCGGGCGACGACGAGGACTCAGTCGACGGCAGGGACCCAGCCGACAGCAGGGACCGGGCCGACGGTGGGGACCCAGCCGACGGCGGGGACCGGGCCGACGGCGGCGACGGGCGGACGGACGAGCGCGGCCCCTTCCCGCCGGCGCTCGACCACCTGGCGCGCGACGCGGCCCGTGCGGGGGACCTCCTGGCGGGCGCGGTGGGCGGGGTCGGGGTGGTGCTGGTGCTCGCGGCGCCGGTGCTCGCGGTGAGCGGCCGCGCGGCGGCCGCCCTGGCCGGGGTGCTGGCCCTCCACCTCGTGCTGCAGGCCCGACGCTCGCACGCGGCGCTGCTCGTCGCCGCCCAGCTGGGTCCTGGTGTGCTGGGCCTGGTCGGGGTCCTCGGTGTGCTGCTCGTGCGCGAGCCCGCCCCGGGCAGCGCCCCGCCGTCGGGCCTGGTGCTGGTCGTGGTGCTGGCCCTGGTCCCGGTCGTGCTGCTGCTCCTGCCCGCTCCGGCGTCCCCGGTCGGACGCCGTCGAGCCGGCGACGTCGCCGAGACCCTCACCACGGTCGCGCTGCTCCCGTTGCTGGCGGTCGTCACCGGGCTGCTGGACGCCGTCAGCGGCTGAGGGTGGTCGCGACCCGGGAGCTCGCCGAGGCGCAGTCGTGGTCGCGCCGGCGGCTGGCCCACGTGCTGGTGGCGGGCCCGGACGGGGTGCGCGGCGACGAGCCGCCGCGGCCCGTCCGGCCCGTGCTCGGCGGGGCCCTGCTGGCCGCCCTGCTCGTCGGGGGGTTCGGCGTGGCAGGCCTGGTCCGGGGCAGCGACGCGACCCCGGGCGCGGCCGAGCCTCCTGCCCTCACGGTCGGCGTCGCTGTCGCGGCGGAGACCGGGGCCACCTACGTCGTCCTCGACGGCGGGCCGGCGAGCGGCCCGGACAGCGGCCTGACCGCGCGCGCGGTGGCCAACCCCACCTCCGCACGGTTGCTCCTGCCGGACGGTGCCGGCGCGGCGGTGCCGCAGACCGTGCCCGCCGCGGCGCTGGCGCCCCTCGCGGCGCGCGCGCCCGGGCCCGTGGTGGGGATCCCGACGGCGCCCGCGGCCGTCCCCGACGCGGCCGGGCTGCTGACCTCGCCCTGGGTGGCCTGCCCGCGGACGCCCGGCCCGGTGGCGCCGGTGGTCCCGGAGCGTCCGGGGGACCCGCTGGGGGCCGGGACGGCGCTGCTGGTCACCGCGGGCGGGGCCGCCTGGCTGGTCGTGGACACCGGCGACGGGGCCCGCCGCTACCGGCTGCCGCCCGATCCCGCCGTCGCCGAGGCGACCCTGGCTGCCCTGGGCGCGCCGCCGCTGGCGACCGCGGTCCCGGTGCGGACGGCCTGGCTGACGCTCGTGCCGACCGGGACGGACCCGACGCTGCCGCCGCTGGCCGTGCGCAGCGACCCCACCTGCCTGCTGCTCGAGCCGGGCTCCGGAAGACCCCCGGCCGCCACCGCCGACACCGCCGCCACCGCCGACCACCACCACCACGACCACCGCCGTCGTCCGGCTCACGGCGGTACCGGACGCCGCCGTCACCCCACCGGGTGCCGGAGCGCTGGTCAGCACCCCGGAGCGGCCGCGGGCCCGGTGGTTCGTGGACGACCGCGGACGCGCCCTGCCGGTCCCCGGTGCCACGGCCCGGTCGCGACTCGGGTGGGCCGGGGCCGCCCCCGTGGTGGTGCCGTCGGCCTGGCTGGCGCTGCTCGGGACCGGCCCGACGCTGTCGGTGCGGGCCGCGGCGACACCGCTCCGGTGAGCGTCGGCCACCAGCGCGACCGAGGGCCCGCGCCGTCCGTGCGGCCCTGTCCTGACGAGGACGTCCTGGGACGCCGGCCCCGCCTCGACGGGCGGGGCCGGCGTCGTCCAGGTCGAGGACCCGGTGCCGGCGGAGGATAGGGGATTCGAACCCCTGAGGGCTTTCACACCCAACCCGCTTTCCAAGCGAGCGCCATAGGCCACTAGGCGAATCCTCCGCGCAGGAGGCTACCGGTCGCCCGCCCACGGGGTCGAACCGGGCCGGTACGGGCCGATCCCGGCCGGTGCGGGCCGGGTTGCCGCCCGGTCGGGGTGCTCGCCTAGACTCTGCGGCAACCCCCCGCGTGGCGGCACCTCACCCAATCCCCCAGGGCCGGAAGGCAGCAAGGGCAAGTGGGCTCTGCCGGGTGCGCGGGGGGCCTCTTCGCTCCCCGGGCCGGCCCTGGGCGCGGGCGCCCTGGTGGGCTGTCGGCGCCGGTCGTTACTGTCGTCGGCGTGGAGTCACCCCTCGCGCTGTACCGGCGCTACCGGCCCGAGACCTTCGCCGAGGTCATCGGGCAGGACCACGTGACCGAACCGCTGCGTGCCGCGCTGGCCAGCAACCGGGTCAACCACGCGTACCTCTTCTCCGGGCCCCGAGGGTGCGGCAAGACCACCTCGGCGCGGATCCTGGCCCGGACGCTGAACTGCGAGCTGGCCCCGGTCGCCGACCCGTGCGGGGAGTGCCAGAGCTGTCGGGACCTGGCCCGCGGCGGCCCCGGCTCGATCGACGTCATCGAGATCGACGCCGCCTCCCACGGCGGCGTCGACGACGCCCGCGACCTGCGGGAGAAGGCGTTCTTCGCCCCCGTGCGCAGCCGGTACAAGGTCTACGTCATCGACGAGGCCCACATGGTGACCACGCAGGGCTTCAACGCGCTGCTCAAGCTGGTCGAGGAGCCCCCGCCCCACCTGCGGTTCATCTTCGCCACCACCGAGCCGGACAAGGTGATCCCCACCATCCGGTCCCGCACGCACCACTACCCGTTCCGGCTGATCCCACCCAGGCTGCTCTCCTCCTACCTCGGTGAGCTGTGCGCCCGGGAGGGCGTCACGATCGAGCCCGCCGCCGTCCCGATGGTCGTCCGCGCCGGTGCCGGCTCGGCGCGCGACACCCTGTCCGTGCTGGACCAGCTGCTCGGCGGCTCCGGCCCCGCCGGCATCACCTACGAGCTGGCCACGGGGCTGCTCGGCTACACCCCGGACACGTTGCTCGACGAGGTCGTCGACGCCTTCGCCGCCGGCGACGGGCGCGCGGTCTTCGGCGTGGTCGACAAGGTGATCGAGACCGGCCAGGACCCGCGGCGCTTCACCGAGGACCTGCTGCGGCGGCTGCGCGACCTGGTGATCGTGGCCGCGGTGCCCGACGCCCCGGCGACGGGACTGATCGACGTCTCCGAGGACCAGGGCGAGCGCCTGGTCGCGCAGACCGCACGGTTCGGGACGGCCGACCTGACCCGCGCCGCCGACCTGGTCGCCACCGGGCTGACCGAGATGCGTGGAGCCACCGCCCCCCGGCTGCTGCTCGAGCTGATCTGCGCCCGGATCCTGCTGCCCGGCGCGGACCACACCACCCAGGGCGTGCTGGCCCGGCTGGACCGGCTGGAGCGGCGCAACGCCATCAGCGGCACCCCCAGCGCGGCGGCCCCGACCGGCTCCGTCGCGCCCCGGATCACCGCCGACCCACCGCTGCGGCTGCCGGCCCAGGACCGGCCCGCGCCGGCTCGCACCGGCAACCAGGACGCCACCGCAGCGGAGTCGGCCGCCCCGGTGGTGCCGCCGGCGCCGCCGCGCGGCGCGCCGGCGCCCGACCCCGCGCCCGACCCCGCGCCCGAGCCGACACCGCGCCCCGTCCCGGCCGCGCCCGCCGCGTCGGCGCCCCTGCCGGCCGTGGAGCCGCCCGCGGCCGACCAGCCCCCGGTCGGCAGCCTGTCCACCAGCCGCCGGTCACCGGCCCCCGGTCGACCAGCCTCCGGTGGTGCGCGAGGTGCCGCGCCTGGTCTCGGACGAGCCGCCCCCGGGGCGTCAGCCGGCCACGGCGCCGTCGGCGCCGAGCGCACCTGCGGCCGCGCAGCAGCCTGCGGCCACCGACGCTCCGGTGCTGTCGTTGATCGACGTGCGGCGCCTGTGGCCCGACGTGGTCGAGGCGACCAAGCACCGGCGCCGGGTGACCTGGATGCACCTCAGCCAGAACTGCCAGGTGGTCGAGGTCGCCGGCCGCAGCGTGACCCTCGGCTTCACCAACGCCGGCGCCCGGGGCTCCTTCGACGCCGGGGGCAGCGCCGAGATCGTGCGGCAGGCCGTGATCGACGTGATCGGGGTCGACTGGAAGGTCGAGACCATCATCGACGCCGGGGCGGACGCGAGCGCCACGGCGCCGCCGCCCGCCGCGGCGGCCCCGGAGCCCCCGGCGGCGCCGGACGTGGTCCGGCCCGCCGCGCCTGCCGTCCCCCCCGCTCCGGCGGACGCGCCGACCGCGGTGCCCGCGGCCGACGACGCCCCGCCGCCCTGGGCCGTCGAGCCACCCGCGGACCTCGATCCCCCCGACCTGCCCCCCGACCTGCCCCCCGACCTGCCCGCGGCCCCCGCGCCCGGGGCGACGCCCGGCGGACGGTCGGAGCCGGCCGGGACCGGTGACGAGCCACCGTGGGCACGCTCGACCCCGTCGGAGCACCGCGAGCGCACGCCCGCGGACCTGAGGGCCGCCGACGCCGAGGCGCACCCCGACGACGCCGACGCCGAGGTCGACGCCCTCGGGGGGGCCGACCTGCTCGCCCGCGAGCTGGGCGCGAGGATGATCGAGGAGATCCGCCACCAGTGACCCGTGACCGCTCGACCGGTGCGCCCCGCGCCACCCACCCCTGCACGACCCGCCGACACCCCGAGGTGACCCCATGACCCAGAACCCCTTCGACGCGATCGGCGGCGGCGGCTTCGACATGAACGCGCTGCTGCAGCAGGCCCAGCAGATGCAGGAGCAGCTGCAGCAGGCGCAGGAGCAGCTGAACGAGGCCCAGGTGGAGGGCGAGGTCGGCGGCGGTGCCGTCACGGTCACCGTCAGCGGCACCGGTGAGCTGATCGGCGTGGCCATCCGGCCCGGCACGGTCGACGGGGGCTCGGAGGAGGACCTGGTCGACCTGGGGGACATGGTGGTCGCGGCCTACCGCGACGCGAAGGCCCGCGTCGACGCCCTCGCGGCCGAGGCGCTCGGGCCGATGGCCGGCGGCCTGGACGGGCTGGCCGGTGGGATGGGCGGCGGCCTGCCCGGCCTCGGTGGGCCCGGCGCGGACCCCGGCCGGCCGGGCGGCGCCGGCCGTACCGGCTTCTGAGCGAGGTCCTCCTTGTACGAAGGCGTCGTCCAGGACCTCATCGACGAGCTCGGGCGGCTGCCCGGGGTCGGGCCGAAGAGCGCCCAGCGCATCGCCTTCCACCTGCTGCAGGCCGACGAGCCGGACGTGCGCCGGCTCGCCGAGACGCTCCTGCAGGTCAAGGCGCGGGTCAGGTTCTGCTCGATCTGCTTCAACGTCTCCGAGGACGACACCTGCCGGATCTGCCGGGACCCGCGCCGCGACCCCACCGTGCTGTGCGTGGTGGAGGAGTACAAGGACGTCGTCGCGGTGGAGCGGACCCGGGAGTTCAAGGGCCGCTACCACGTGCTCGGGGGGGCGATCTCGCCGATCGACGGCATCGGGCCCGACCAGCTGCGCATCCGCGAGCTGCTGACCCGGCTCTCCGACGGCGCGATCACCGAGATCATCCTGGCCACCGACCCGAACCTCGAGGGCGAGGCCACGGCGACGTACCTCACACGGTTGATGCGGGACCTCGGCTTGCGCATCACCCGGCTGGCGAGTGGACTGCCGGTAGGCGGTGACCTCGAGTACGCCGACGAGGTCACCTTGGGACGAGCGTTCTCCGGGAGGCGAGCAGCCGAATGACCGTGCACGGCACCGACGCAGAAGACCAGACCGCGGTCGTCGCGGCGCAGGTCGCGGTCCAGATCGAGGGCTTCCTCAGCGCGCTGCGCGCGATCGCGGCGGCCCGCGACCCCGGGCGCGGCATCTCCCTGCTGCTGCTCGAGATCAGCCAGGTGCTGCTGGCCGGCGCCCGGCTGGGGGCGCAGCAGGACTTCGTCCCCCGCAGCGACGACCAGCCCGACGTGGGCCCCGAGGCCGACCTCGACGACATGCGGCTCGCGCTGGCCGAGATGCTCGGCGACGTCGACACCTACAGCTTCGTCTTCGACCCCTACGTGCCCGAGGTCGTCGAGAGCCAGCTCTCCGACGACCTGACCGCGATCGCCACCGACCTGGAGAACGGGCTGCGCCACTACCGCGCCGGCGACTTCGCCGAGGCGTTGTGGTGGTGGCAGTTCTCCTACGTCTCCTCCTGGGGCAACCTGGCCGGGGCCGCGCTGAACGCGCTGCTGTCGGTGGTCGCCCACGACCGGCTCGACGTCGAGATGGTCGGCGGGCTGGAGGAGCTGGAGGCCGAGCGGCTCCGCACCGCCGAGGTGCTGCTGGACAGCGGCGAACCCACCGGCTGACCTCGCCTAGACTCAGCCCCACCGCGCCCCCGCGCCGTCGCCCGCCGGTCACATCGCCGGTCGCCGCCGCGCTGGGCGTCCCCGTCGTCGAGACACCGAGGAGCTGCCCGGTGGGCATGGTCGTGCAGAAGTACGGCGGTTCGTCCCTGGCCGACGCCTCCGGCGTGAAGCGGGTGGCGCAACGCATCGCGGCCACCAGGCGGGCCGGGCACGACGTCGTCGTGGTCGTCTCGGCGATGGGCGACACCACCGACGAGCTGCGGGACCTGGCCGAGCAGGTCTCCCCGCTCCCGCCGCCGCGCGAGCTCGACATGCTGCTGACGGCCGGGGAGCGGATCTCGATGGCGCTGGTGGCCATGGCCATCGCCCAGCTCGGGCACCGCGCCCGGTCCTTCACCGGGTCCCAGGCCGGGGTGATCACCGACTCGGTGCACGGGCGCGCCAAGATCATCGACATCAGTCCCGGACGCATCCAGCAGGCCGTCGGCGAGGGCGACATCGCGATCGTGGCCGGCTTCCAGGGCGTCTCGCAGGACACCAAGGACGTCACCACCCTCGGGCGCGGCGCCTCCGACACCACCGCGGTCGCCCTGGCCGCGGCCCTCGGCGCGGAGGTGTGCGAGATCTACAGCGACGTGGACGGCGTCTTCACCGCCGATCCGCGCATCGTGCCCGCCGCCCGCAAGCTGGACCGCCTCTCCACCGAGGAGATGCTGGAGATGGCGGCGTCGGGCGCCAAGATCCTGCACCTGCGGTGCGTGGAGTACGCGCGCCGCCACAACATGCCCGTCCACGTGCGCTCGTCCTTCAGCCAGAAGGAAGGCACCTGGATCATCCCCGAGAGCTCAGGAGGAGCAGTGGAGCAGGCGATCATCGCGGGCGTGGCCCACGACCGCAGCGAGGCGAAGGTGACCGTGGTCGGCGTGCCCGACCAGGTCGGCGAGGCCGCCCGGATCTTCGAGGCCCTGGCCGCCGCCGAGATCAACATCGACATGGTCGTGCAGAACGTCTCGGCCGCGGCGACGTCCCGCACCGACATCTCCTTCACCCTGCCCCGCACCGACGGGCAGACCGCGATGAGCGCCCTGGCGCGCATCCAGGAGGTCGTCGGCTACGACCAGCTGCTCTACGACGACCAGATCGGCAAGGTCTCGCTGATCGGGGCGGGGATGCGCTCGCACCCCGGCATCACGGCGAAGTTCTTCGCCGCGCTCGCCGGCGGCGGGGTCAACATCTCGATGATCTCGACCTCGGAGATCCGGATCTCGGTGGTGGTCGACGAGGCGCAGGTCGACGACGCCGTCCGCGCCACGCACACCGCCTTCGACCTGGACTCCGACGAGGTCGAGGCCGTGGTCTACGGCGGGACCGGCCGATGAGCCGCCCGCTGCGCCTCGGCGTGGTCGGTGCGACCGGCCAGGTCGGCGTGGCCATGCGCCAGATCCTGCTGCAGCGCGGGCTGGAGCTCTCCGAGGTCCGCTTCTTCGCCTCGGCACGCTCGGCCGGGCAGGTCCTGGCCTTCGGCGACCGCGAGGTGACCGTGGAGGACGCCTCCTCCGCCGATCCCGCGGGTCTCGACGTCGCCCTGTTCTCCGCGGGCGCGACCACGTCGCGGGCCCTCGCGCCCCGCTTCGCCGCGGCCGGCGTCACCGTGGTCGACAACTCCTCGGCCTTCCGGATGGACCCCGACGTCCCCCTGGTGGTCTCCGAGGTGAACCCCGGGGCGATCGCGGAGGCCCGCAAGGGCATCATCGCCAACCCGAACTGCACCACGATGGCCGCGATGCCGGTCCTCAAGCCGCTGCACGACGCCGCCGGCCTGGTCCGGCTGATCGCCTCGACCTACCAGGCCGTCTCCGGCTCGGGCGTCAAGGGCGTGGAGGAGCTGTCCGGCCAGGTCGCCGCGGCCGGCGACAAGGCCCCCGAGCTGGCCTACGACGGCTCCGCGGTGACCTTCCCGGAGCCGGCCACCTACGCGCGCCCGATCGCCTACAACGTGCTGCCGCTGGCGGGCTCGATCGTCGACGACGGCTCGGAGGAGACCGACGAGGAGCAGAAGCTGCGCAACGAGTCGCGCAAGATCCTGGGCATCCCCGACCTCGCCGTGTCGGGCATCTGCGTCCGGGTGCCGGTCTTCACCGGGCACTCGCTGGCGATCAACGCGGAGTTCGCCTCGTCCATGACGCCGCAGCACGCCCGCGAGCTCCTCGCCGGAGCCCCGGGGGTCGAGCTCACCGACGTCCCGACCCCGCTGCTGGCCGCCGGACGCGACCCGTCGTACGTCGGTCGTCTCCGCGCCGACCCCGGCGTGCCCGACGACCGCGGGCTGGCGCTGTTCATCAGCAACGACAACCTGCGCAAGGGCGCCGCGCTCAACACCGTCCAGATCGCGGAGCTGCTGGCCGCCCGCTGACCGCCCAGGTGACGCCCGCGGCGTGCCCAGGTGACGCCGGCGCTCAGCGCTGCAGCGTGTCGTCGCGGGCGGGTTCCTCCCAGGCGGGGGTCTGGTCGTCGGTGACGGTCGTCAGCCAGTGCGAGCCGAGGAACGCCAGCACGGTCAGGGCCGGGATGACCACGACCATGGTCCAGCTGAAGATCACCGGCACCAGGACGAGCAGCACGACCACGGCGACGACGCCGACGGCCAGGATGCTGGTGCCACGGGGGTCCGAGACCTGCAGCGCGGCCAGCGCCAGCCCTCCGAGCATGGCGACCGCGACCACGATCGCGATCAGGAACAGGTAGCCGGCCCCGCCGCAGGACGGGGTGCCGCGCACCGCCTCGCAGAGCGCGAGCGACGCCGTGGTCAGGCCCACGATCAGCAGCCCGGCGACGAGGCCCACCGCGGCGACCGCGCGGGTGCCGGTGAGCGGCGGGGTCCGGGGCTCGCGGGAGGCCTCGGCGGGCTGCACGGGCGGCTGGACCGCCGCGTTCGCCGGCTGCAGCGGCTCGACCGCCACCGGGGCGGGACGATCCTCGGAGGGCGCCCGTGCCGGACGTCGTACGGCGGCTGCCGCGCCGGCCCACCACGGCCGCGCGGGGTCCGCGGGTGGGGTGGGAGCCGTACGCGGCGTCGCCGCGGGCTCCGGGGCAGGCGCGGGCTCGACGGGCGCCGGTGGTGGGTCGTGCTGTGCGGCCGGCGGCGCCACCGGCGGCGCGGCCGGTGCCGCGGCCTGTGGCGCGGGTGGCGGCGCGGCCGGGGGAGCGGGGTCCTTCTTCTTGCGGCGCGGGAGCAGCGAGGGCTTGGCGAGGCTGAGCTTCTCCAGCTCGCGCTCGCGATCCTGGTCGGCCATGGCGCTCAGTCTGGCACGCGGGGCGTGCCGGGCGGCCCGGTCGTCGCGTCCCGGGCGGTGGGGACGACGAAGGGCCAGGCTCCGGCGGACCGGAACCTGACCCTTGCGTGGTCGGGCTGACAGGATTTGAACCTGCGGCCTCCTCGTCCCGAACGAGGCGCGCTACCAAGCTGCGCCACAGCCCGATGTGGGCGATGCCCACGACCTCGGGGAGCATACAAGAGGTCGAGGGGCCGACCCCAATCGGGTCACTCCGCCGTGAGCGGACCTCGGGTCGGGACGAGGGTCAGCAGGCTGGCCTCGGGCCGGCAGGCCACCCGGAGCCGGACGTACGGGCTCGTGCCGAGGCCCGCGCAGACGTGGAGCCAGGACGACCCGGGGTCACCGGGCCGCGAGTCCGCCGGGTGGCGGTGCAGGCCCTTGGCCCGGGCTGGGTCGAGGTCGCAGTTGGTCGTCAGGGCGCGCGCGGGGCGCCCCGGGAGCCCGGGCAGGCAGACCTGGCCACCGTGGGTGTGCCCGGCCAGCACGGCGTCGTAGCCGTCGGCGGCCATCTGGTCGAGGACCCGCAGGTACGGTGCGTGGGCGACGCCGAGCCGGAGGTCGGCGTCGACGTCGGCCGGCCCGGCGATCGCGTCCAGCCGGTCGTAGCGCAGGTGCGGGTCGTCGACCCCGGCGAAGGCGATCCGGGTGCCGCCCACGTCGAGGCGGGTGCGGGTGTTGGTGAGGTCCTGCCAGCCGGCGCCGGTCAGCCGGCCGGTCAGGTCGCGCCAGGGCAGCTGGGCGGCGTCGGTGTGCCGCGTCCCGTCGTCGGGCAGCAGGTAGCGCAGGGGGTTGCGCATCGTCGGCTCGAAGTAGTCGTTCGAGCCGAGCACGAACACGCCGGGGACCTCCAGCAGCCCGCCCAGCGCGTCCAGCAGCGGGCCGACCGCGTGGTGGGAGGACAGGTTGTCCCCGGTGTCGACGACCAGGTCGGGCCGCAGGTCGGCCAGGTCGCGCAGCCAGGCCAGCTTGCGGTCCTGCCCGGGCGTCAGGTGCAGGTCGGAGAGGTGCAGCACCCGCAGGGGCCGGTGCCCGGACGGCAGCACGGGCACGGTGACCCGCCGCAGCGTGTAGGCGCGCGCCTCGGTGGCGGCGTACGCCGTCAGACCGGTTCCTGCGGCGGCGAGGGCGGCCGTGGTGGCGGCGGCGAGGCGGAGCGGGCGCACCCGGTCAGCGTCCCACGGAGGCTGACATGATGAGCGCATGAGTGCACTGAAGGACCGGCTGCGCACCGACCTGGTCACGGCCATCAAGGCGCGGGAGGAGATCCGGTCCTCGACCCTGAGGATGGTGCTCTCGGCGATCACCAACGCCGAGGTCGCCGGCAGGACCGCGCGCGAGCTCTCGGACGCCGAGGTCGTCGACGTGCTGTCCAGCGAGGCCAAGAAGCGCCGCGAGGCCGCGGTGGCCTTCGACGACGGCGGCCGCGCCGAGATGTCGGCGAAGGAGCGGGCCGAGGCCGCGGTCATCGCGGACTACCTGCCCGAGCAGCTCACCCCGGCCGAGATCAGCGCGATCGTGACCGAGGTGGTCGCGACGACCGGGTCGGCCGGGCAGGGGATGAAGGCGATGGGGGCGGTGATGGGTGCGGTCCAGCCGCGCGTCAAGGGACGCGCCGACGGCGCCGCCGTGGCGGCCGAGGTACGCCGCCAGCTGGCCTGAACCGGTACGGCACGACTGTCACTTCGGCACAGCGCGACCGTCATCTCGGCACAGCGCGACCGTCATCTCGGCGCGCTGCGGCTGTCATCTCGGCGCGCTGCGACTGTCATCTCGGCGGTCAGCCGCGGCCTTCGCCGCCGTTGCCCTGGTTGCCCTGACCGCCTGGGTTGCCACCGCCCGGCGGGGTGCCCCCGCCGTTGCCCGGGCTGCCCCCGCCGGTGTCCCCGCCGGTGCCGCCGGAGGGCGCCGGGGGTGGGGCCGGCGCGGGGCCGGCCGAGGTGTAGAGGGTGAGCGAGCCGCCGCTGCCCAGGGCGGTGCCGCCGGCGGGGGAGGTGTAGGCCACCGTGCCCACCGAGAAGTCGGAGTAGACCGAGCCCCCCTGGGTCACCACGAACCCGAGCGTCTCGAGCTGGGCCTCGGCCGCGGCCGGGTCCTGGCCGCCCACGTCGGGGATGGTGACCTGGACGCCGGCGATGTCGGTGCCGGAGGGCTGGGTGAAGGTCGCGTCCGGCAACCACTGCTGCACGACCTGCATCGCGTCGCCCCACAGCGGCCCGGCGGTGCCGGAGCCGGAGGCGGTGTCGACGAAGGAGCCGCCGACGGTCTGACCGACCAGGCTCTGCGGCTGGCCCGCCTGGTTGGCGCCGGCGACCATCGCGGCCGCGGCCAGGTTCGGGGTGTAGCCCGAGAACCACACGGCGCGCTGGCTGGAGGTCGTGCCGGTCTTGCCGGCGCTCTCCTGGGACAGGCTGATGCCGGCGTCGAAGCCGAACCCGCCGGGCTCCTGCACGCCGCGCAGCACGTCGTTCACGGCGTCGGCCACGGGGGCGTCGAGGACCTGCTCGCAGGTCGGGTCGTAGGTCTTGACGACGTTGCCGTTGGCGTCCTCGATCGAGGAGACCGGTCGCGCGTCGCAGTGCAGGCCACGGCCGGCGAAGGTGGCGTAGGCCTCGGCCATCTCGACCGGGCTGACGTCGGCCACCCCGAGGGTGAAGATCGGGACCCGCTCGGCGCCGACGCCGGTGGGGTTGTCCAGCCGGATGCCGAGCTGCTTGGCCAGGTTGTAGGGCTCGCAGACGCCGGTGCGCCGCTCGAGCTCGACGAAGAACGTGTTCACCGACTGCTGCGTGCCGGTGTAGAGGTTGAAGGTGCCGGCGCCGGTGGAGTTGTTGACCGGGAAGGTGCCGGCGAAGGGCGGCTGCCCCGGGCAGTTGGCGAAGTCGGCCTGGTTGAAGGTCCTGGTCTGCGGGGAGGCGATCGAGGTGGACAGCGGGATGCCCTGCTTGATCGCGGTCGCCAGGACGAACGGCTTGAACGTGGAGCCGGGCTGGAAGCCGGCCGAGTCGCCGTACTCCTGCGGGGTCACGTAGTTCAGGAAGGTCTGGCCCGGGCCGTTGCCCATCGGGCGGGACTGGGCGATGGCCTTCACCGCGCCCGTGCGGGGCTCGACCATGGCCAGCCCGCCGATCGCCTGGTCGGTGGGGTTGACCTGGCTCTGCACCGAGTCGGTGGCGGCCTGCTGGAAGCGGAGGTCGACCGTGGTCGTGATGGTCAGGCCGCCGGCCTCGATCAGGCGCTGGCGCTCCGCACGGGTCTCGCCCAGGGCGGGGTCGGCCAGCAGGTAGGAGGTGGCGTAGTCGCAGAAGAACGGCGCCGCGGAGTACAGGCACCCGTTCTTCGCGTCCTGCACGTCGAGACCGAGGTCGGTCTTCTTGGTCCTCCGCGCCGCGCGGTCCTTGACCACCCCGAGCTCGGCCATCCGGTCGAGCACCACGTTGCGGCGCTCCAGCGCCCGCTCGGGGGCGTTGGTCGGGTCGTACGTCGAGGGGTTCTGCACCAGGCCGGCCAGCGTGGCCGACTGGCGCAGGTCGAGCTCGCTGGCGTTGACGTCGAAGAAGTGCTTCGCAGCGGCCTGGATGCCGTACGCGCCGTCGCCGAAGTAGGCGGTGTTCAGGTAGCGCTCCAGGATCCAGTCCTTGGAGTGCTTCTGCTCCAGCGCCACGGCGTAGCGCAGCTCGCGCAGCTTGCGGGCGTAGGTCTGCTCGGTGGCCGCGCGCTGCTCGGCCTTGGTGTCGGCGGCGTTGAGCAGGCTGAGCTTGACCAGCTGCTGGGTCAGCGACGACCCGCCCTGCTGCACCGAGGAGCTCGCCGAGTTGGTGACCAGCGCACGCACCGTGCCGCGCACGTCCAGCGCGCCGTGCTGGTAGAAGCGGTAGTCCTCGATGGCCACGATCGCCTTGACCATCGTGCGCTTGATGTCGTCGAGCTCGACGTTGACGCGGTTCTCGTCGTAGAGCGTGGCGATCACGTTGCCCCGGCTGTCGAGCATGGTCGTCTTCTGCGCGAGCGGGACGTCCTCCAGCTCGGTCGGCAGGTCGTCCATGCTCTCGGCGGCCGTCTGGGTGGCGATGCCGGCGACCCCGACGAACGGCACCGCCAGCCCGGCCACGACCACGCCGAGGGCGAGGGAGGCGGCGAGCATCATCCCGAGGGAGGTGAACACCCGGGTGATCGTCGGACGTTCGGAACGGGGCCTGGCCATGGCGCCAGGGTACGGGAGCGGGCCAGGCCCCAGCGAAACGTGACGAGGCGGTCCTAGTCACTTCGGACTAGGGGATTCGGGACATTTGGCGTCTGGTCTAGAACGTGGATGATTCGTTAACTTCTACACAGGACGGGGAAGAGTCGGACCACGGGACATGGAAAACCGAACCTCTTCTCCACAAACTGAGATGGGGATCAACATGTGGGTTGAGGACTGGGCCGCGGACGCGGCCTGCAAGACGGTGCGTCCGGACGAGCTCTTCGTGCGGGGTGCCGAGCAGAACAAGGCCAAGCAGGTGTGCTCGGGATGCGTCGTGCGCACCGAGTGCCTGGCCGAGGCGCTGGACAACCAGATCGAGTGGGGCGTCTGGGGCGGGATGACCGAGCGGGAGCGTCGGGCGCTGGTCAAGCGTCGGCCGAACGCCTCCTGGCGCGCGGTCCTCGAGGCGGCCCGCACGCAGGCCACCCCCGCGGCGCAGCCGCAGCCGGTCCGCACCTCCTAGAGGCAGGCTCCTCGACCACCGGGGATCGGGGTCTCGTGACGCTCGCTGGCGCTCGCTCCTCGACCACCGGGGTCGGGCCCTCCGGCCCTCCGGCCCTGGTGCGCCGGACCCGCGCGGCCCGGTCCTATTCGGCGAGCAGCGCGCCGACCCGGCGGAGCCCGTCGAGGTCGTGCACGTCGCCGGCCAGCGCCGCGACGACCGTCGTGGGCACCTGGGGGTGGGACGAGGCGAAGCCCCGGCACAGGCGCTGCTCGCGCGCGACCAGGCGTACCTGGTCCGCGTGCAGCCGCAGCAGGCCCGCGGTCGGGGCGCCGTCGCTCGCACCCGCCCCGCTGCGCGTGAGCCGCTCCGCCGCACCGGCTGCCTCGTCGGCCGACAGCCCGCCTGCCGGGGCGACGGAGGCCCGGTTGACGACCAGCCCGGCCAGCGGCATCCGGTCCTGCCCGAGGCGCTCGACGAAGTAGGCCGCCTCGCGCAGCGCGTCCGGCTCGGGCGCGGCGACGACCACGAAGGCCGTCTGCTCGTCCTGCAGGAGCGCGTAGGTGCGCTGGGCCCGCTGGCGGAACCCGCCGAAGACGGTGTCGATCGCGGCCACGAAGGTCTGCAGGTCCCGCAGCACCTGCGCGCCCAGGACCCGGGTCAGCGCCGAGGTGACCAGGCCCAGCCCTGCGGTCATCAACCGCGCCGGTCCCCGGGCGGGGGCCAGCATCAGCCGGATGAAGCGACCGTCGAGGAAGCGGGAGAGCCGCTCCGGGGCGTCGAGGAAGTCCAGCGCCGAGCGGGACGGCGGGGTGTCCACGACGATCAGGTCGTAGGTGTCCTCGGCCCGCGCCGCGGCGTGGATCTGGCCGAGCTTCTCCATCGCCATGTACTCCTGCGTCCCGGCGAAGGAGCTGGAGAGCACCTGGTAGAAGGGGTTGTCCAGGATCTGGCGTGCCTTCTCGGGGCTGGCCTGGCTCTCGACCACCTCGTCGAAGGTGCGCTTCATGTCGAGCATCATCGCGTCCAGACGGCCACCGGCCGCCGGGTCGACGCCCCGGACCGGGCGCGGGGTGTTGTCCAGCGCCGCGATCCCCATCGACTGGGCGAGGCGGCGGGCCGGGTCGATGGTCAGGACCACGACGGTGCGGCCCCGCTCGGCGGCCCGCAGCGCCAGCGCCGCCGAGGTGGTCGTCTTGCCGACCCCTCCGGCGCCGCAGCACACGATGATCCCGGTGGCCCGGTCGTCGAGCAGCGCGTCGACGTCGAGGTCGACCGGGGCGGCCGTCCCGGCGCTCACGCCATCCCCTGCTCGCGCAGCGAGCGGGCCAGGTCGTGCAGGACGCCCAGGTCGATGCCGCCGGTGCGGCGCGGGAGCTCGTAGGAGGGTCGGTCGAGGTCGGCCACCCGGGCCCGCTGCGCCTCCTCCAGCGCGCGGCGGTCCGCGTGGTCGCGGGCCAGCGAGAGCAGGTCGTCGACCAGGGCCGCGTCCGGCTCGAGCCCGGAGCGGTCGAGGTCGTCGCGCACCGCGGCGGCGTCCAGGGACCCCGCGCGCGCCGCGGCGAGCGCGGGTGCGGGCAGGTCCTGGGGGCGCACGAGGTTGGTGACGACCCCGCCGACGGGCAGGTCGGCGGCCCGCAGCTCCGCGATGCCGTCCGCGGTCTCCTGCACGGGCATCTCCTCCAGGACGGTGACCAGGTGGACCGCGGTCCGCGGGGAGCGGAAGAGCCCCATCATCGTGTCGGCCTGGGAGCGGATCGGTCCGACCTTGGCCAGGCCGGCCACCTGCTCGCTGACGTTGAGGAACTGCACGATGCGGCCGGTGGGCGGGGCGTCGAGGACCACGGCGTCGTACGTCATGGCGCCCTTGTTGCGTGCGTTGCGGTCCACCGCCTCGAAGATCTTGCCGGTCAGCAGCACGTCGCGGACGCCCGGCGCGATCGTGGTGGCGAACTCGATGATCCCGAACCGGTCGAGGGCCCGCCCGGCCCGGCCGAGCTTGTAGTAGAGGGCGAGGTACTCCAGCAGGGCCGACTCGGGGTCGATGTGCAGCGCGTGCACCGTGCCGGTGCGACCACGGGCGTCGGGCAGGCCGGAGGTCAGCCGACGCTCCTCGAAGGGCAGCGGGTCGACGTCGAACATCCGCGCGACGCCCTGCCGGCCCTCGACCTCGCAGAGCAGCACGTTCCTGCCGTCCCCGGCCAGGGCCAGGGCCAGGGCGGCGGCCACGGTGGACTTGCCGGTCCCGCCCTTGCCCGTCACCACGTGCAGGCGTACGCCCGGCCAGTCGCTCACGCGGCGAGCGTAGGGGGTCCGGACGGGTGGCGGGCCGGGCGCCCGGCCGGGGCCGCGGACGCCGCGTTTGACGCAGGTCACACCGGACGCGTTGGATCGCGGTGACCTGCAGGGCGATGGCGTGAGGAGCAGCGACATGGACAAGGTGGTGACGTCGGCGGCCGAAGCGGTGGCCGACATCCCGTCCGGGGCACGGGTGGCGGTCGGGGGGTTCGGGCTCTGCGGCATCCCGTCGGTGCTGATCGACGCGCTGCTCGAGCAGGGCGCCGACGACCTCGAGGCGTACTCGAACAACTGCGGTGTCGACGACTGGGGGCTGGGTCGGCTGCTGATGGCCCGGCGCCTGCGGCGGATGGTCGCCTCCTACGTCGGGGAGAACAAGGAGTTCGCCCGGCAGTACCTCTCGGGCGAGCTCGAGGTCGAGCTGACCCCCCAGGGGACGCTGGCCGAGCGGATGCGTGCCGGCGGGTCCGGGATCGCGGCGTTCTACACCGCCACCGGTGTCGGGACCCAGGTCGCCGAGGGCGGGCTGCCCTGGCGCTACGACAGCGAGGGCAACGTCGTGGTGGCCTCCCCGGCCAAGGACACGCGCACCTTCGAGACCCGGCGCGGAGACCAGGAGTTCGTGCTCGAGGAGGCGCTCGTGGCCGACTTCGCACTGGTGCGGGCCTGGAAGGGCGACCGGCACGGCAACCTGGTCTTCCGGCGGTCCTCGCAGAACTTCAACCCGCTCGCCGCGATGTGCGGGCAGACCACGGTGGCCGAGGTCGAGGAGCTCGTCGAGCCGGGCGACATCGACCCGGCCGAGGTGCACCTGCCCGGTGTCTACGTGCACCGGGTGGTCGCCCTCACCCCGGAACAGGCCGCCGACAAGCGGATCGAGAAGAAGACCACACAGGGGGCTCCGCCCCCCGTGGACCCCCCGAAGGCCGGAACGACCCAGGAGGACGCCCGATGACGTGGTCGCGCGAGGAGATGGCCGCGCGCGCGGCCTCGGAGCTCGAGGACGGGTCGTACGTCAACCTCGGGATCGGGCTGCCGACGCTGGTGCCCAACTACGTCCCCGACGACGTCGAGCTGGTCCTGCAGAGCGAGAACGGCATCCTCGGCGTGGGGTCCTACCCCGTCGAGGGCGAGGAGGACGCCGACCTGGTCAACGCGGGCAAGGAGACGGTCACGGTGCGTCGTGGCGCGTCGTTCTTCGACTCCGCCACCAGCTTCGGGATGATCCGCGGCGGCAAGATCGACGCCGCGATCCTGGGGGCGATGCAGGTCAGCCGGTCCGGCGACATCGCCAACTGGATGATCCCCGGGAAGATGGTCAAGGGCATGGGCGGGGCGATGGACCTGGTCCACGGCGCCCGCAAGGTCGTCGTGCTGATGGAGCACGTCGCCCGCGACGGGTCGCACAAGATCGTCGAGGAGTGCTCGCTGCCCTACACCGGGCGCGGCGTGGTCCAGCGGATCATCACCGACCTGTGCGTGCTCGACGTGACCGACGAGGGCCTGCGCCTGGTCGAGCTCGCGCCCGACGTGACGCTCGAGGAGGTCCGCGAGAAGACCGGGCCCGAGGTGCTCGCGGACTGACCCGCACCGGGGGGGAGGACGTGGGGCGGGAGCCGTCCGCGGCCTCGCCCCCGGGGCGGGGCGGGTCGCGAGTAGGGTGCCGCGCATGACCAAGTGGGAGTACCTGACGGCACCGATCCTGACGCACGCGGCGAAGCAGATCCTGGACAACTTCGGGGCCGACGGCTGGGAGCTGGTGCAGGTCGCTCCGGGGATGAACCCGGAGAACCTGGTCGGCTACTTCAAGCGTCCGGTGGCCTGAGCCGTGACGCACCCCGAGGAGGTCCTGGCCGGGCTCGGTCTGAGCGTGCCCGAGGTCGCGGCGCCGGTGGCCGCCTACGTCCCGGCCGTGCGCACCGGCGACCTGGTGCTCACCGCGGGCCAGCTCCCGCTGCGCGACGGTGGGCTGCTCACGACCGGCAAGGTCGGTGCGGGCGTCACCGAGGAGGAGGCGTACGCCTGCGCGCAGCAGTGCGCGCTGAACGCGATCGCCGCGGTGAAGTCGGAGATCGGCGACCTCGCGCGCGTGCGCCGGGTGGTCAAGGTGGTCTGCTTCGTGGCCTCGAGCCCGGACTTCACCGGCCAGCCGCGGGTGGCCAACGGCGCCTCCGAGCTGCTGGGGACGGTCTTCGGTGAGGCAGGGGTGCACGCCCGCTCGGCCGTCGGCGTGTCCGTGCTGCCCCTCGACGCACCCGTCGAGGTGGAGATCATGGTCGAGGTCGGGTGAGGATCCCGGTCCCGCCCGTCCGGCTCGGCCAGGACGTGGTGGACCTCGCCGCCGAGTACGCCGCGGGCCGCCGCGAGCCCGTCGTGCCGCGCGACGCGGCGACGGTGGTGCTGACCCGGGAGGGCTCGCGGCCGGGCGCCGGCCCCGACGTCTACCTGCTGCGACGCCAGACCTCGATGGACTTCGCGGCCGGGATGTGCGTCTTCCCCGGCGGCGGGGTCGACCCCCGTGACTTCGACGCCGAGGTCGCCTGGGCCGGCCCGGCGCCGCAGGAGTGGGCGGCCCGGCTGGACTGCGACGAGGACCTCGCCCGGGCCCTGGTCTGCACCGCGGTGCGGGAGACCTTCGAGGAGTCCGGGGTGCTGCTGGCCGGCCCCGCCCACGACGAGGTGGTCGCCGACACGACGGGGCAGGACTGGGAGGCCGACCGCGTCGCCCTGGAGACCCGCGAGCTGGCGATGACCGACTTCCTCGCCCGCCGCGGCCTGGTGCTGCGCACCGACCTGCTCGGTGTCTGGGGTGCCTGGCTCACCCCGGTCTTCGAGCCGCGCCGCTACCGGACCTGGTTCTTCACCGCCGCGCTGCCCGCGGGCCAGCGCACCCGCGACGTCTCCTCCGAGTCGTCCTCGGTGACCTGGCTGCCCGCCCTGGACGCCGTGGAGCAGGTCGAGGCCGGGGACGTGCTGATGATGCCGCCGACCTACCTGACCTGCCTCGAGCTGGCCCAGCACGCCGGACCGGCCGCCGTGCTCGCGGACGCCTCCGGGCGTCGGGTCACCATGCACACCCCGGCCGTCGAGGAGCACCCCGAGGGCGGTCACACGCTGTCGGTGCCCGCGCACCAGCGGGCGGTGCTGCAGGCCCGCCACGGGGACGCGTGAGCGGCACGCCGGGCGCCTCGGTCCCGGGGTGGGCCGGGGGCTCGTTCGGCGCCCGGGGGCGGTGCGTGCTCGCCCCCAACGCCGACGTGATGACGCTCGACGGCACCAACACCTGGGTGCTCCGCGAACCGGGGTCGCGGCGCTCGGTCGTGGTCGACCCGGGCCCCTCGATGCTGGCCCACCTCGACGCGGTCGCGTCGGTGGCGCAGGTCGACGGCGGTCCCGGCGAGGTCGCGGCCGTGCTGCTCACCCACCACCACCTCGACCACAGCGAGGCCGCCCGCGAGTTCGCGGAGCGCGTGGGCTGCGGGGTCCGCGCGCTCGACCCCGCGCTGCGGCTCGGCTCCGAGGGCCTGGCCGACGGTGACGTCGTCGAGGTCGACGGGCTCGAGGTGCGGGTGGTCGCCACGCCCGGGCACACCGCCGACTCCCTGTCCTTCTGGCTGCCTGCGGAGGGAGCGGTGCTCACCGGGGACACCGTGCTGGGCCGCGGCACCACGGTCGTCGCGCACCCCGACGGGCGGCTGGGCGCGTACCTGGACTCCCTGGACCGGCTGCACGCCGTCGTCTCCGAGCACGGGATCACCCACGTCTGGCCCGGTCACGGACCGGTGCTCGACGACGCGATCGGCGTGCTCGAGCACTACCGGGCCCACCGGCACGAGCGCCTGGCGCAGGTGCGCGCCGCCCTCGCCGACCTGGGCCGCAGCGCCGCCGACGTCCATGCCGACGACGGTCTGCCGCGCCGCGTGGTCGAGACGGTCTACGCCGACGTGGACCCGGTGCTGTGGGGCGCGGCCGAGCTGTCGGTGCGTGCCCAGCTCGCCCACCTCGCGGGCTAGGGCCCTCCGGCCCGCCGGCGTCAGCGGGCGCGGCGGCCCAGGCGGTCGATGTCCATGATCACCACGGAGCGGGGCTCCAGGCGGACCCAGCCGCGGGAGGCGAAGTCGGCCAGCGCCTTGTTGACGGTCTCGCGGGAGGCCCCGACCAGCTGGGCGAGCTCCTCCTGGGTCAGGTCGTGGTGGACGTGGACGCCGTCGTCGGCGGTGCGGCCGAAGCGGTCGGCGAGGTCGAGCAGCGCCTTGGCCACCCGGCCGGGGACGTCGGAGAACACCAGGTCGGCCACCACGTCGTTGGCCTTGCGGAGCCGGCCGGCGAGCTGGGTGAGCAGGCCGCGGGCCACCGTGGGGCGGCCCTCGAGCCACCGCAGCAGGTCGTCGTGGGACAGCGAGGCGAAGGTCGCGTCGGTCACGGCGGTGACCGTCGCCGAGCGCGGGCCCGGGTCGAAGAGCGAGAGCTCGCCGAACATCTGGCCCGGGCCGAGGATCGCCAGCAGGTTCTCGCGGCCGTCCACCGAGGTCCGGCCGAGCTTCACCTTGCCGTCGGTCACGATGTAGAGCTTGTCCCCGGAGTCGCCCTCGCGGAACAGCACCTCGCCCCGGCGCAGGTGGTTCTCGGTCATCGAGGTGTGCAGCGCTGCGGCCGCCTCGTCGTCGAGCGCGCTGAACAGCGGTGCCTGGCGCAGTACGTCGTCGTCCACGTGGTCCTCCTGACGCTCCCGGACATTCCGGCCGAGCATATCGAGTGCGACATCTCACACGCGAATGCAGGGTCGAGCGGTGTCAGTGTGACGCAGGTGGCCCGGGTGGCGTCGACTGGTCCGGGGTGAGGACCAGGGCGGGCGGGGCGCAGGGGCCGTCTGCGGTGCGCCGTACGCTGGCACCCGTGAGCGTCCCCTCCCCGTCGGGCCCCCCGCCGGCCCCCGCGTCGGCACCTGCCGAGCGGCCGTCGACCGCGCTGGTGCGCCGCGCCCGCAAGGTCGACCGTGCTCTCGCCGGGACCTACCCCGAGGCGCGGTGCGAGCTGGACTTCGCCGACCCCTTCGAGCTGCTCGTGGTCACCGTGCTGAGCGCGCAGACCACCGACCGGCGGGTCAACGCCACCCGCCCCACGCTGTTCGCCGCGTACCCCGACGCCGCCGCCATGGCCGCGGCCGACCGGGCCCACCTGGAGCAGATCCTCGGCCCCCTCGGCTTCTTCCGGGCCAAGACGGAGTCGCTGCTGAAGCTCTCCGCAGCCCTCGTCGCCGACCACGACGGTCAGGTCCCGCCTCGCCTCGCGGACCTCGTCGCGCTCCCGGGCGTCGGCCGCAAGACCGCGAACGTCGTGCTGGGCAACGCCTTCGACGTCCCCGGGATCACCGTCGACACGCACTTCGGCCGGTTGGCCCGGCGCCTGGGCTGGACCGAGGAGACCGACCCGGTCAAGGTCGAGCACGCCGTGGGCGCGCTGTTCCCCCGACGCGACTGGACCATGCTCAGCCACCACCTGATCTGGCACGGGCGGCGTCGCTGCCACGCCAAGAAGCCGGCCTGCGGCGCCTGCCCGGTCTCCCACTGGTGCCCCTCCTTCGGCGACGGTCCCACCGACCCCGTCGCCGCTGCCGCGCTGGTGAAGACGCAGGGACCTGCGTGAGCCGCCGGACGCCTCGCGAGCACGGCAGCAGGTCACGCGCCGTCGGCGGGCTCGCCGCCGCCAGCGCCGCTGCGGTGCTCGTGGGCGGCTGCTCGGCCCCGGCCCCCGAGGACGTCGACACGCTGCCCGAGGTGACGCTGCAGACCTTCGACGCCCCCGGCCGCCAGGTGGGGGAGGGGCTCGACGAGGTCTACCTGCCCGACGTGCGGGGACCCGCCGTCGTCAACCTCTGGGCGTCGTGGTGCGGCCCCTGCCGCGAGGAGCTGCCGGTGGTGCAGGAGTTCGCCCGCGCCCACGGTGACGAGGTCAGCGTGATCGGCATCGACTACCTCGACCCGCAGGCAGACCAGGCCGCGTCGCTCGCCGAGAGCAGCGGGCTGACCTACCAGCTGCTCCAGGACCCCGACGGCGAGCTCGACGCCTCCTCGCCGTTCCCGACGCTCCAGGGCCTGCCGTTCTGGGCCTTCGTCGACGCCGACGGTCGGGTCGTGCACCGGGAGTTCGTCGTCGTGGAGTCCGAGCAGGAGCTCGTCGACCTGGCCGAGGAGCACCTCGGGGTGCGCCTGTGAGCACCCCCGCGGGCCGCGCGCCCGACGTCCCCCCGGGGATGCCGGCGTGGCTGCGCCCGGTCGCCGAGCACGCCGCCGAGATCACCGTGCACGACCTGACCCGCTTCCTGCCGCCCGAGGACGCCCAGCCGCGGCGGGGTGCGGTGCTGATGCTGTTCGGCGAGGGCGAGCGCGGACCCGAGCTGCTGCTCACCGAGCGCGCCCACGACATGCGCTCCCACCCGGGCCAGGTGTCCTTCCCCGGCGGCGGTGTCGAGCCGGGGGAGACCACGGCCGAGGCGGCCCTGCGCGAGGCGTGGGAGGAGACCGGGCTCGACCCGGCCGGCGTGGAGGTCTTCGCCGAGCTGCCGGAGCTGTGGCTCCCCCCGTCGAACTTCGCCGTCACCCCCGTGCTGGCCTGGTGGCGCGAGCCCGGTGCCGTGCACGTCGCCTCCCCGGCCGAGGTGCACGCGATCCACCGGGTGGTGCTGCGCGAGCTGGTCGACCCCGAGCACCGGATCCGGGTGCGGGGGCCGGCGGGCTGGGTCGGTCCCGGGTTCCTCATCGGCGACGGCAAGGACGTCATCTGCTGGGGCTTCACCGCCGGCATCATCAGCCGCCTCTTCGACATCCTGGGCTGGACCGGCGAGGTGGACGACGCCCCGTTCCACGACCTGCCCGACTACATGCTCGCCGGTCGGCGGGTCGACCGCGAACCGGTGCGCGAGTCCCAGGAGGACGGATGAACCTGCTCGACTGGCTGCTGGTCGTCCTGGTCCTGGTCTACGCCCTCAGCGGCTACTGGCAGGGCTTCGTCACCGGCGCCTTCGCCACCGGCGGGCTGCTGGCCGGCGGGCTGCTCGGCGTCCTGCTGGCCCCGCTGGCCCTCGGTGACGCCGACCCCTCGCTGCTGGTCTCGCTCGGTGCGCTGTTCATCGTCATCCTGGCCGCCTCGCTCGGGCAGGCGCTCCTGCAGTACGCCGGGGCGCGGCTGCGCGACCGGATCACCTGGCAGCCCGCGCGGGCGCTCGACGCGGCCGGGGGTGCCGCGCTCAGCGCGCTGGCGGTCCTGATCGTGGCCTGGGCGCTCGGTGTCGCGGTCGCGGGGTCCAGGATCGGCTCGGTGACGCCGCTGGTGCGTGAGTCCACGGTCCTCAGCCGGGTCGACCAGGTGGTGCCGACCCAGGCCGCCGCCGTGCTGCAGGCGTTCAACGACGTGGTCGGGGCCAGCTTCTTCCCCCGCTACCTCGAGCCGTTCGCACCCGAGCGCATCGTCGAGGTCGGCCCCGGTCCGGAGCGGCTGCGCTCGGACCCGGACATCGTCGACGCCGAGCAGAGCGTGCTGAAGGTCCGCGGCGACAACGCCTGCGGGCGTGCCGTCGAGGGCAGCGGCGTGCTCTACGCCCCCGGGCGGCTGATGACCAACGCCCACGTGGTCTCCGGCGTGGCCGAGCCGACCGTCGAGCTCGGTGCCGGGACGGTCGCGGCTCGCACGGTCTACTACAACGCCGACCTCGACGTCGCGGTGCTCGCCCTCGAGAGCGGCGCGGCGCCGACCCTCGACCTGGACGAGGGTGCCCGGGCCACGGACGGGGTGGCGATCGTGGGCTACCCCGAGGACGGCCCGTTCGACGTCCAGCCCGGCCGGATCCGCGCCGAGCAGCGGCTCCGCTCGCCCGACATCTACGGCGACGGCGCCGTCGTCCGCGAGGTCTTCTCGCTGCGCGGGCTGGTGCGCCCCGGCAACTCCGGCGGCCCGGTCCTCGACTCCGAGGGGGACGTGGTGGGCCTGGTGTTCGCCGCGTCGGTGACCGACGCCGACACCGGCTACGCGCTGACCGCGACCCAGGTCGCCCGCAGCGCCGAGCTGGGCACGCAGAACACCGAGGCGGTCAGCACGGGCGACTGCGCGGGCTGACCCGGTCCTTCCCGGTGGGGCGTCGCGTCAGCGCTTGCCCTTGAGGGCCTTGGGGATCTCGCGGCCCTGGGCGATCGCGCGCTCCGGGGGCCCGACCTGCTTGATCTTCTTCAGCCCCACCAGGCCGAGGACGCCGGCGACGAGGACGTAGAGGCCGAAGACGATCAGGAAGGACCAGTGCAGTCCGAGCCCGGCCCAGTGGATGAAGAAGGCGAGCGAGATCGACAGCATGATGATCGCCAGCACGCCGATGAAGGCGGCCGCGGCGAACATGGCGACGCTGATGCCGCCCGTCTTCACGCTGACCTTCAGCTCGGACTTGGCCAGGGCGATCTCGGAGGAGATCAGCCCGGAGATGTCGCGGCTGGCGTCGGAGACGAGGCGACCGATCGTCGGCTCGGTGTCCTTCACCGGGGTGTTGGCCATGGCTGTTCTCCCAGGTCGTGCGAGGTGGGTGGGTCGTGCGGTCCGGACAGACCCTATCCAAGCAGGGCGGACGCGGCGCCCACCCGGCCGTCAGGCCGGTGGCGTCGCGGGGTCCGCGTCCCCGGTCTGGTAGACGTCGGGGATGCCGTCCCGGTCGGCGTCGCGGGTCTCGGTCTCCTCGACCCGCTTGTAGGCGGCGTTGCGGGCCCTCAGCACGATCGTGGCCAGCAGCGCGGCGGTGACCGACCCGAGCAGCACCCCGACCTTGACGTGCTCGTCGCGCTCGCTGCCCTGGCCGAAGGCGAGCTCGCCGATCAGCAGCGACACGGTGAAGCCGATGCCGGCGAGCATCGAGACGCCGATCACGTCGACCCAGGACAGCTCGTCGTCGAGGTCGGCGCGGGTGAACCGGGCGAACAGCCAGGAGGCGCCCGAGATCCCGATGGTCTTGCCCACCACCAGCCCGGTCAGGATGCCCAGGGCGACCGGGTCGCGCAGCGACTCGACGAGGCCGGAGAGGCCGCCGACGGTGACCCCGGCGGCGAAGAAGGCGAAGACGGGCACCGCGACACCGGCCGAGACCGGTCGTACGAGGTGCTCCAGGTGCTCGGCGAGCCCCGGTCCCTCCTGGCCGTCCTTGCGGAGCACCGGCACCGTGAAGCCGAGCAGGACGCCGGCGACGGTGGCGTGCACGCCGGACTCGTGGACCAGCACCCAGGCCACCAGCGCGAGGGGGACCAGCAGCCAGACCTGGCGGAAGCGCTTCTGCACCAGCACCCCGAAGACCGCGATCGGCACGACGGCGAGCAGCAGGAAGAGCGGCTGGAGCTCGTCGGTGTAGAAGATCGCGATGATCGTGATGGCCAGCAGGTCGTCGACGACGGCCAGGGTCAGCAGGAAGGTGCGCAGGCCCGTGGGCAGGTGGGTGGAGATGACCGCCAGGATCGCGACCGCGAAGGCGATGTCGGTCGCGGTGGGGATCGCCCAGCCCTGCGGGGCGCCGTCGGACCCGAGGTTCCACGCCACGAAGATCAGGGCCGGTGCGATCATGCCGCCGACGGCGGCGGCGATCGGCAGCGCGGCGCGCTTGGGGTCGCGCAGGTCGCCGGCGACGAACTCGCGCTTCAGCTCGAGACCGACGACGAAGAAGAAGATCGCCAGGAGGCCGTCGGCCGCCCAGGTGCCGATGCTCAGGTCGAGGTGCAGCGACTCCGGGCCGATGACGTAGTCCCGGGCGGCGGTGTAGTACTCCGCCCACGGGGTGTTGGCCCAGACGATCGCGACCAGGGCGCCGGCGATGAGGAGCATCCCGCCGGTGGTCTCGGCGCGCAGCACGCCGGCGATGCGGGAGGTCTCCAGGAAGGACCCGCGGGAGAACAGCCGGTCCTGGTCGGCGTGGCGCTCGGACTCGGCCTGGGCGTGCTGCGGTCCGGCGGCCGGCTCGCGCAGGGCGGCGGGGGAGAGGTCGGGCTGGTCGGCCTGGTCGGGCTGGCCGGGCTGGTCGGAGGTCATGCGCGCTCCTGCGGGGTCGACGGCGGTGTTGCCGACCAGGCTTCCCGGCGCACCGCGCACCATCCTAGGCGCTGGGCCCACCCCGGACGCACGGGACCGCGGGGGCCGAGGCCCCCGCGGTCCCGTGGTGCTGCCGGCCGACGGAGGTCGTTCACTCGTCGGTGGAGGCCTTCGAGCCCTGGGTGATCAGGTCCATCACCGAGGAGTCGGCCAGGGTGCTGACATCGCCGACCTCGCGGTTCTCCGCCACGTCCTTGAGCAGGCGGCGCATGATCTTCCCCGAGCGGGTCTTGGGCAGCTCGGGGACGACCAGCACCTGCCGCGGCTTGGCGATCGGACCGATCTGGGAACGGACGTGGTTCTTCAGCTCGTCCACGATGCCCTCGCCGCCGTCACCGGCCTCGTCGGTGAGGATCACGAACGCGCACACGGCCTGGCCGGTGTCCTCGTCCTGCGCACCCACCACGGCGGCCTCCGCGACCTTCGGGTGCGAGACCAGCGCCGACTCGATCTCCGAGGTCGACATCCGGTGGCCCGAGACGTTCATGACGTCGTCGACGCGTCCCAGCACCCACAGGTCGCCGTCGTCGTCGCGCTTGGCGCCGTCGCCGGCGAAGTAGTAGCCCTGCTCGGCGAAGCGCGACCAGTAGGTGTCCTTGTACCGGTCGTCGTCACCCCAGATCGTGCGCAGCATCGAGGGCCACGGCTTGGTCACCACGAGCAGACCCGTCTCGCCGTTGCCGAGGACCGTGCCCTCCTCGTCGACGACCTCGGCGGCGACGCCGGGCATGGCGACCATGGCCGACCCGGGCTTGCCGTGGGTGACGCCCGGGAGCGGGCTGATCATGATGGCACCCGTCTCGGTCTGCCACCACGTGTCCACGACCGGGGCGGCGTCACCGCCGATCACCTCGCGGTACCAGAGGTAGGCCTCGGGGTTGATCGGCTCGCCCACCGACCCCAGGAGCCGGATCGAGGACAGGTCGCGACGGTCCGGGATCTCCCGGCCCTGCTTCATGAACGAGCGGATCGCGGTCGGCGCGGTGTAGAAGAGCGTCACCTTGTACTTCTCCACGATCTCCCACCAACGCCCCTTCTCCGGGGAGTCGGGCGTGCCCTCGTAGAGCACCTGGGTGGCGCCGTTGGCCAGCGGGCCGTAGGCGATGTAGCTGTGCCCGGTGATCCAGCCGACGTCGGCGGTGCACCAGTAGACGTCGGTCTCGGGCTTGAGGTCGAACACCGCCCAGTGCGTGTACGCCGTGCCGGTCAGGTAGCCGCCGGTCGTGTGCAGGATGCCCTTCGGCTTGCCGGTGGTGCCGGAGGTGTACATGACGAACAGCGGGTGCTCGGAGTCGAAGAACTCGCACTCGTGCTCCGCGGAGGCGGAACCGACCGTGTCGTGCCACCACGCGTCGACGTCGTCGTCCCACGCCTCGAGGTCCTGACCGGTACGCCGGACCACGAGCACCGCGTCGACGTCGTGGCCCTCCTCGTGCGCCTGGGCACGGGCCTCGTCGACGGCCGGCTTCAGGGCCGACGGCGCTCCGCGGCGGTAGCCGCCGTCCGCGGTGACCACGACCTTCGCCTGGCAGTCGACCAGGCGGGACGCCAGGGCTCCGGAGGAGAAGCCGCCGAACACGACCATGTGCGGAGCGCCGATCCGCGCGCAGGCCAGCATCGCGATGACGGCCTCGGGGATCATCGGCAGGTAGATGGCCACCCGGTCCCCGGCGCGCACCCCGAGGTCGGTCAGCGCGTTGGCGGCCCGGCAGACCTCGTCCTTGAGGTCGGCGTAGGTGAGGGTGCGGGTGTCGTCGGCGGGCTCACCCTCGAAGTGCAGGGCGACCCGGTCGCCGTGTCCGGCCTCGACGTGACGGTCCACGCAGTTGTAGGCCGCGTTGATCCGGCCGCCGACGAACCACGTGGCGAACGGTGCGTCGTCCCAGTCCAGGACGCGCTCGAAGGGCGTGTCCCAGGACAGCCGCTCGGCCTGCTCGGCCCAGAAGGCCTCGTAGTCCGCGTCGGCCCGCTCGTACGCCTCCGCGGTGAGGTTGGCGTGCTCGGCGAGGTCGGCCGGCGGCTCGAACCGTCGGTCCTCGGCCGGCGGGGTGGACTGGGGTCTGTCGCTCACGTTTCTTCTCCCGGTAGGTCGTGGTGGCTCGTGGTGGTGGTGCGTGCGGTGGTTTGGGGCCACCCCCGCCCCGGACCTGGCGGTCCGGGGCGTGGGTGGGTCGTGCGGAGTGCTCGGGTCGGTCAGTGGCTGATGGCCTTCTCGGAGCCCGCACCGGTCAGGGCGCGCACCTCGAGCTCGGTGTACCGGTCCTCGGCGGCCGGCTCGCGGCTGCTCAGCGCACCGATGATGCCCAGCAGGAAGCCGAGCGGGATTGACACGATGCCGGGGTTCTCCAGCGGGAACCACGAGATGTCGACGCCGGCCGGCAGCAGGGAGAGGTTCTCGCCCGAGGCCGGGTCGACCTTGCCCGACATCACCGGGGAGAAGATCACCAGCCCGATGCTCGAGGCCAGCCCGCCGTAGATGCTCCACAGGGCGCCGCGGGTGTTGAAGCGGCGCCAGAAGATGTTGAGCAGGATCGTCGGCAGGTTCGCCGAGGCGGCGACCGCGAAGGCCAGCGCCACCAGGAACGCGATGTTCAGGTTCTGGGCCGGGATGGCCAGCAGGATGGCCACGAACCCGATGCCGGCCGCGGCGATACCGGGTCACCCGGATCTCGTCCTTCTCGGTGGCCTGTCCCTTCTTGAACACGTTGTTGTAGACGTCGTGGGCGACCGAGGCCGACGAGGTCAGCGTCAGCCCGGCGACCACGGCCAGGATGGTGGCGAAGGCGACCGCCGCGATCAGGGCGAGCAGGATGGCGCCACCGGTCGAGCCGGCTCCGCCGCCGACCTCCTCGGCCAGGCGCGGCGCGGCGAGGTTGCCGGCCGGCGTCCAGCGTGCTGGTGTCGAGGAGCGCTGCGGCACCGAAGCCGAGGACCAGCGTGAAGAGGTAGAAGGCGCCGATCAGCCCGATCGCCCACAGCACCGACTTGCGGGCGTCCCGCGCGGTCGGGACGGTGTAGAAGCGGATCAGGATGTGGGGCAGGCCGGCCGTGCCGAGGACCAGGGCGAGGCCGAGGCTGACGAAGTCCAGCTTGCTGGTGAGGCTGCCGCCGTACTTCAGGCCGGGCTCGAGGAACGCGGAGCCGGCGCCGGAGTTCGTGGCGGCCTGGCCGCAGCAGGTCGGAGATGTTGAAGCTGAACTGGGCCAGCACCAGCACCACGATCAGCGCGGAGCCGGTCATCAGCAGCACGGCCTTGACGATCTGCACCCAGGTGGTGCCCTTCATGCCGCCGACGGTGACGTAGAAGATCATCAGGGCGCCGACGCCGAAGATGACGATGTTCTTGATCACCTGGCTGTCGACGCCGAGCAGCAGCGCGACCAGCGTGCCCGCGCCGACCATCTGCGCGAGCAGGTAGAAGATCGAGACGACGACGGTCGAGGTCGCCGCCGCGAGCCGGACCGGGCGGCGGCGCATCCGGAAGGCGAGCTGGTCGGCCATCGTGTAGCGACCGGAGTTGCGCAGCATCTCCGCGACGAGGAGCAGCGCCACGAGCCAGGCGACCAGGAAGCCGATCGAGTAGAGGAAGCCGTCGTAGCCCGACAGCGCGATGATCCCGGAGATGCCCAGGAAGGAGGCCGCCGACATGTAGTCGCCGCCGATGGCCAGACCGTTCTGGAGCGGGGAGAAGCTGCGTCCGCCGGCATAGAAGTCCGAGGTGCCCTCGGTGGAGCGGCTGGCACGGATGGTGATGAAGATCGTGAGCGCGACGACGCTCAGGAACAGGACCGTGGTCAGGAGCTGGTTGCTCATCAGCGCTTGCTCTTCTCGTACTCGGCGTTGAGCTGGTCGCCCAACGGGTCCAGCTTGGCCGCGGAGAACCGCGCGTACACGAAGGCGATGGCGAAGGTGGTCGCGAACTGGAGCAGCCCGAAGACGAGCGCGACGTTGATGTTGCCGACGAGCTTGAAGGCCATGAAGTCGGACGCCCAGTTGGACATCACGACGTAGAGGAGGAACCAGGCCAGGAAGATCACCGTGGCGGGCAGCACGAAGCCCCGGTAGCGCTTGCGGAGCTCGACGAACTCCGGGCGGTCGTGCAGGTCGTCGTAGACCGGGTCGTGGCGTGCAGCCATGTCCGGTGGGTTCTCGGCGTCGTGGGCCATCGGGGCGCCTTTCCGTGCAGAAGTAGTGACCGGCGTCACGTTAGACCGCTTGCGCCTCGGCGGCGAGGGTCTCGCGGCGCGTCTGCGGTGAGCGGTCCCGCCGGCGCGACGAACGGTCGCCCCCGGGGCCCGGCGGGGCGGGCGGGGTCGAGCTGGCTCGAGGTCAGCCCCGGTCGGCCCCGAGCGCCTCCGGCGTGTGCAGCCGGACCAGGAACCGGCGTGCGTGGGTCGGGCGGCGGCTCGCGGTGGCCAGGCTGACCAGCACCATCGTGGCGAAGGCCAGCGGCACGCTCCAGGCGGCCGGCTGGCCGAGCAGCGTCGCCGCCCACCCGTCCGGCTCCGGGTCGGGCGTGGTGCCCGCGAACAGCGTCCACGCCACCGCGGTCGCCGACCCGAGCCCACCGGTGACCAGGCCGGCCACGGCGCCGGGTGCGGTCAGGCCCGCCCACCAGATCCCGAGCACCAGCAGGGGGCAGAACGTCGAGGCCGCCACCGAGAACGCCAGCCCCACCGCCCGCGCGACCCCGAGGTCAGGCAGGGCCAGCGCCCAGGCCAGCGGCACCACGACGGCGACCAGCACGGCGAGCCGGAACGCCGCGGCGTCGGGCAGGCGACGCCCCCGGCGCGCCCGCGCCGTAAGGTCCTGGGTCAGCACGCCCGCCACCGCGACGGTCAGGCCCGAGGAGGTCGACAGGAACGCGGCGTACGCCCCGGCGGTCACCAGGCCGGTCAGCAGCTCGCCCCCGAGCCCGGGCATCATCAGCCGTGGAAGGTCGAGCACCAGCGAGTCCGCCCGGGCGGGCGCCGCGCCGTAGACCCGGCCGAGCGCGGCGTACACCGGGGGCAGGACGTAGAACAGGCCCAGCAGGCCCAGCACCACGAGCGTCGTCCGCCGGGCCGCCCGGCCGTCGGGGTTGGTGTAGAAGCGAACGACGACGTGCGGGAGCCCCATGGTGCCCAGGAACGTGGCGACGACCAGGGAGTAGGTGGAGTACAGGCCCTGGCTCCCGCCCTCGGCCAGCGGCAGCGACCAGCTGCCGCCGCCGGCGGCGCCCCCGCCCGCCGGGCCGGGGCTGCCGTCGCCCAGCCAGACCACCAGCAGCACCGCGGCGGGGACCAGCAGCGCGGTCAGCTTCAGCCAGTACTGGACCGCCTGCACCAGGGTGATGCTGCGCATCCCCCCGGTGCCGACGCTGACCAGCACCACGACGCCGACCGTCACCGGGCCCGAGCCACCGCGGGGCGCCGAGGGCCGCGGCCAGGGTGATCCCGGCGCCCTGGAACTGGGGCAGCAGGTAGAGCCACCCGATCATCACCACCAGCACCGAGCAGACCGACCGCGCGCCGCGCGAGCCGAGCCGCGCCTCGGCGAAGTCGGGCAGCGTGTACGCGCCCGAGCGGCGCAGGGGGGCTGCCACGAGCACCAGCAGCACGAGGTAGCCCGCGGTCCACCCGATCGGGTACCACGCCATGTCGGCGCCGAAGGTGAGCACCAGGCCGGCGACGCCGAGGAACGAGGCGGCGGAGAGGTACTCCCCGGCGACGGCCGAGGCGTTCATCCCCGGCCCGACCGTCCGGGAGGCCACCAGGAAGTCGCTGGTGGTGCGGGACATCCGCAGCCCCCAGGTCCCGATCACCAGTGTCGTAAGGGCGACCAGCACCACCGCCACCGCGCCCGGCAGGGTCTCCAACCTCACCCCGGACGCCGCACGGTGAGCTCGACGAAGTCCCGTTCGTTGCGCTCGGCGCGGCGGACGTAGCGCCACCCGAGCAGCACGAGCCACGGGTAGACCAGGCCCCCCAGCAGCACCCACGCCAGGGGGACCCCGGCCACCTGCGCCGCCGCCACGCCGTCGACCAGGAAGAGCAGCGGCAGCGAGCCGACGCTGAGCGCAAGCAGCAGGAGCACCCGGGCGGCCAGCGCGAGCTGGGCGCGCAGCAGCGAGCCCAGGTAGACCGCCCCGAGCGACGACTCCTCGTCGGCGTCGGAGACCCGGGCGCGGGCGGTGGTGCGCCGCTCGGGGCCGGTCACCCGGACCCGCGGCGGCGGGGCGTCGCTCACGGGGCCGCCCGCCGCACGAGCAGGTCACGCAGGGCGCGGGTGTGGCGCCGGCTGACGCCCAGCTCGACCGGCCGGTCGGCACCGACCAGCACCGTGCACCGCCCGGCCTCCATCCGCAGCTGGGTGACGTGGGCCAGCGAGACCAGCAGCGAGCGGTGCACCCGCACGAACCCGGCGGGGCCCCAGTCGGCCTCCAGCGCGGACAGGGGAACCCGTACGAGGTGCGACCCGGTCCCGGTGAAGAGCCGCGCGTAGTCGCCCTGTGCCTCGACGTGGGTCACCTCCGCCCGGTCCACGAACCTGGTCACGCCTCCCCGCTCGACCGGGACCAGCACGTCGGCGGCCCCGGTCGCGGGGGGCTCGGGGCTGCTGTCGACCCCACGGGGCCCGGTGGCGCGCACCTCTACCACCCGGCGGACCGCCTCGGCGAGACGCTCGGCGCGCACGGGCTTCAGGACGTAGTCGACGGCGTCGAGGTCGAAGGCGCGCACGGCGTGCTCCTCGTGGGCGGTCACGAACACCACCGGCGGCGCCGGTTCGGTACGGGCCAGGGCCGCGCCCAGCTCCAGCCCGCTGCTCCCGGGCATCTGCACGTCGAGGAAGACGCAGTCGACGCGGTGGGCCGCCAGGGTCGCCAGCGCCTCGGTCGCGTTCCCGGCGGTGAGGACCTCGGCGACCCGCTCGTCGTGGGTCAGCAGCCAGGCGAGCTCGTCCAGGGCGGGGCGCTCGTCGTCGACGACCAGCGCGGTCAGGCCCGGCGGCCGGCCGGCCGCGGTCACGCCTGGACCCCCGGCGCGAACTTGGGCACGCGCAGGACCACCTTGGTGCCGGCGCCCGGCGCGGTCTCGACCACCAGGCCGTACTCGTCACCGAAGGCAGCCCGGAGGCGGGCGTCGACGTTGCCCAGGCCCACCGAGTCGAGGCTCGCGTCCCCGGCCAGGGCCCGGCGGACCCGTTCGGGATCCTCGCCGATGCCGTCGTCCTCGACCTCGATGACGCAGTCCTGTCCCCGGTCGTGCGCGGTGATGGTGATGTGGCCGACCCCGTCGTCGGCGCCGAGCCCGTGCTGCACCGCATTCTCCACCAGCGGTTGCACGCACAGGTAGGGCACGGCCACGGGCAGCACCTCGGGGGCCACCCTCAGCGTGACCCGCAGCCGGTCGCCGAAGCGGGCCTGCTCCAGCAGGAGGTACCGCTCGATGGAGCGCAGCTCCTCGGCCAGGGTCGTGTAGTCGCCGTGGCTGCGGAACGAGTAGCGGGTGAAGTCGGCGAACTCCAGCAGCAGCTCGCGCGCGCGGTCGGGGTCGGTGCGCACGAAGCTCGCGATCGCACCGAGGGAGTTGTAGACGAAGTGCGGGCTGATCTGGGCCCGCAGCGCGCGTACCTCGGCCTCCATCAACCGGGTGCGCGAGGCGTCGAGCTCGGCGAGCGCGAGCTGGCCCGAGACCCACTCGGCCACCTCCTCGGCCGCCCGGGCCAGGCCCGCGGTGCTGCGCGGGGCGTAGGCCTGGAGCGTGCCGACGATGACGTCGTCGACGACCAGCGGGCTGACCACCGCGACGCGGACCGGGCAGCCGCTCTCCTCGCACGTCACGTCCGCGCCGCCGAGGACCCGGGTCTGGCCCCGCTCGACAGCCAGGCGGGCCAGGCGGGCCGACCGCTCGAGGTGGTGGCGGCCCTCGCCGTCCCACGCCAGCGGCTGCTCGGCGTCGGTCAGCGCCAGGGCGGGGGTGCCGAGCAGCATCCGCAGGTGTCGGATGGACCGCTCGCTGCTCGCCGCGGTCAGCCCCTCGCGCAGCGCGGGGGCGGCCAGGGAGGCACGGTGCAGGGTGCGGAACGTCGCCCGGTCGGCCTCGGTGCCGAGGTGGGGTCTCCGCCAGCCACGCATGGGGGCATGGTGCCCTACGCCGCGGACTATGCTGGGCCGGTGACCACCGACGCCCCCGACGCCCCGCGGCGGACTCCGGGGCCGACGGCCGGTGCCGTCGTGACGGTGGCCCACGGCACCCGTACCCCGGCCGGCAACGAGGTCGCCCTGCGGCTCGCGGCCGCGGTGGCGCAGCGGTCGGGCCGTCGGGTGACGGGGTCCTTCGTGGAGCTCGCCGACCCCCTGGTCGACGACGTGCTGGCCGGTCTGGACGGGCCGGCGGTGGTGGTCCCGCTGCTGCTCACCACCGGGATGCACGTGCGCGAGGACGTCCCGCGGGCCGGCGCCGGCGCCCGGGTGCCCGTCCGGGTGGGTCGTTCCCTGGGCCCGCACGCGCGGCTGGCCGCGGCGCAGGTCGACCGGCTGCGCGAGGCCGGCGCGGAGCCCGGGTGTCGCGTGGTGCTGGTCGCCGCGGGCTCCAGCGACCCGCTCGCCCAGCGCGACCTGGCCCGTGCTGCGGAGCTGCTCGGTCGTGCCTGGGGCGCACCGGCACGGCTGGCGGTGATGTCGGGGATCGGACCCCGCGTCGCCGACGTCGTACGCCCCGGCGACGCCGTCTCGCCCTACCTGCTGGCGCCGGGGTTCTTCGCCCGGAAGGTCGTCGACCAGGCGGTCGCGGCCGGCGCGGCGGTGGTGGCCGAGGTGCTCGGGGCGCACCCGGAGGTGGTCGTGCTGGTGGGCCAGCGCGCGGCCGCGCTCGAGTCGGCGCGGCGGCTGGCCGGTCAGCGGAAGTCGATGAGCAGGGTGCCGGTGTCGTCGTCGGTCGGCGGGTCCGCCGAACCCTGAGCGGGGTCCGGGGTGCCGGTCGGCCCCGCGGAGGCGGCGTCGTCCTCGTCCTGCCGGCCGAGGGCGCCCGACCCGGTGCCGCGGCGGGGGGCCACGGCCGCCCGGAAGCAGCGCGCGGTCCAGGGCAGCTGGAGACCCTCCCACCCTCGGCCGAACCCGTCGTAGAGCGCCAGCGCCTCCGCGAGCACCTGCTCGCGCTCCTGCTCGTCGCGCACCCGCACGTGGGTGCGGGAGAGGACCAGGTCGCGCAGCCGGTCGCGGTCCAGGGTCTGCCAGGCCCCGAAGGACGCCTGGTCGACGAACCCGAACAGGCCCGACGCGCTCAGCAGCGTGGTCCAGTCGCGCGGCTCGCCCGTGCCGCCCAGGATGCGTCCCAGCCGGCGCACCCACGGGATCCGCTCGTCGCGCTCGTTCCACACCATCGCGACGTGACCGCCCGGTCGCAGCACCCGCACGATCTCCGGCAGCGCCCGGTCGAGGTCGAACCAGTGGAAGCACTGGGCACCCACCACCACGTCGACGGAGTGGTCCGGCACCGGCAGCGCCTCGGCGCCGGCCTCGCTGACGCGGACGTCGGGCAGGCGCAGGGAGAGCCGGGACAGCATGTCCTGGTCGGGGTCCGTGGCGTGGACGTCGTGCCCCAGCGCGGCCAGCTCGGTCGTCAGCTTGCCGGTGCCCGCGCCGAGCTCGAGGACCGACAGCGGACGGGTCCCGGTCAGCCAGGCCGCCGCCTCCCGGGGGTAGCCGGGACGACTCCGGTCGTAGGGATCGGCCACCGCGCCGAACGCCCGCTCGGGGAGCACCGGCGTCGGGGTGGCCTCCGGGGGCTGCTGCTCGTCGTCCATCCCGGCGAGGCTACCGCCGCCCTCGTCTCCTAGGCTCGGCTGCTGTGCCCACCCCGTCCGTACCGCCCGCCGGGGACCCCCTCGGCTGGCTGGTCTCGGCCGAGGGCGTGCCGAGCGCCTTCGCCGCGGCCCGGGACGGCATCGACGTGATGCTGCGCGACCGCGGCCTGCGCCGGACCAGTCCCGGGACCACCGCCGAGTCGCTGCTGCGCGGCGCGCAGGCGAGCGCGGTGCTCGCGGGGTCCACCTCGACCCTGACGCAGGTCCGCGACGGCGAGGGCGACCTCATCGCCGGGGACGCGGTGCGGGTGGCCACCGAGCTGCTCGGGCTGGCGCCCACCCTGCGTGCCGCGCCGCTGCAGGCCCTGGCGCGGCTCCACGCGCTCGCCGCCACCGGGTCCCAGCCCGCCGAGCGGCGCGGGCGCCCCCGCGACGGCGACGGTGCGCGCCGGCTGCGCGGGGTGGCCGACCTGCTGACCGCGCCGACCGCCGCCCCCGCGCTGCTCGTGGCCGCGGTGGTCCACGCCGAGCTGGCCACCGCGGCGTGCTTCGGCAGCCACGACGGCCTGGTCGCGCGGGCCGTCGAGCGGCTGGTGGCCGTCGCCCGCGGGGTCGACGAGAAGTCGCTGGTCGTGCCGGAGGCGGGCCACCTGGCGCTGCGCGCGGAGTACGAGTCGAACCTGCGCGGGTACGCCGAGGGCGGCCGGGCCGGGGTGCACGCCTGGGCGCTCTACGCCGCGGAGGCCTGGGTGGCCGGAGCCGAGGCGAGCCCGTTGCGCCGCGAGGCGCTCTGAGGGGTGGGCCGGTGGGGTCGTGCCCGCGACCGTGGGAACCCGCAAATATGTGGTGGCACCCGGGCAGAGCCCGGGTGCCACCGATGCACATGAACCCTGGGCTACCAGGCGTGCAGTTGTAAGCTGCCGCGGTCTTGCCGGGGTCAGCGCCCTGTCGGAAGGGTGGTTCGCCGCGTGGGTACCCGGTCATGTGCCGTCTGTGGAGTTGTACCTCCGTTGTACGCCGATGTGACGCCCGACACAAGGCCGGGGGGCGTGTCGGGGTCGTACGTCACGACACCTGACGACGACGGGCGCCGGCCCAGACGACGCCGCCCACCGCGACCGCGCCGCCCACCGCGAGGGCGGCGAGGGTGGGACGCGTCGAGGGCAGGTGCAGCCGCGAGCGCAGGGTGACGGGCCGGGTGAAGGTGAGCACCGGCCAGTCGCGGGCGACCGCGGTCCGGCGCAGCTCGCGGTCGGGGTTCACCGCGTGCGGGTGGCCCACGACCTCCAGCATCGGGACGTCGGTGACCGAGTCGCTGTAGCCGAAGCACCGGGCGAGGTCGTAGCCGCGCTCCTGCGCCAGGGCGGTGATGGCGCGGGCCTTCTCCTCGGCGTAGGCGTAGTAGGAGATCTCGCCGGTGTACCGGCCGTCGACCACCTCGAGCCGGGTGGCCACGACGTGGTCGGCGCCCAGCATGGCGCCGATCGGCTCGACCACCTCGGAGCCCGAGGTGGAGACGATCACGACGTCGCGCCCGGCGCGGTGGTGCTCCTCGATCAGGGACACGGCCTCGTCGTAGACCAGGGGGTCGACGACGTGGTGCAGCGTCTCCGCCACGATCTCGCGCACCGTGGCGACGTCCCAGCCGGCGCACAGCTGCGACATGAACGCGCGCATCTTCTCCATCTGGTCGTGGTCCGCCCCGCCCACGAGGTAGACGAACTGGGAGTACGCGGAGTGCAGCACCGCCCGACGCGAGATCAGGCCGCCGGCCTGGAACGGCTTGGAGAAGGCCAGGGTGCTCGACTTGGCGATGATGGTCTTGTCCAGGTCGAAGAAGGCCGCGGTCGGCGCCGTCCGGGGCGTCGGGGCAACCATGGCGCCATCGTAGGCCGGGGACCGCTCCCGCGGGCCGTGCTCGCTCGACGGGCCGCCGGCCGTCCACAGCCCGGGGCGTCGCGGACCCTCTCCCCAGGCAGCCACGACGGCCACCGGGTCCGGGCAGGGGGGCGGCAGCCTCGGGGGCATGGACGCCGTCGACCCCGATCCCTCCTGCCCGCCCGTGCTGCTCGTGACCCGCGACGTGGGCCTGCGCGAGCACCTCCTGCGCCTGACCGCAGCGGCCGGCTCGGCCGTCTCCGCCCCGGTGGAGCCCGCCGCGGCGCTGCGGGGGTGGGCCGGCGCAGGCCTCGTCCTGGTCGGCGTCGACGCCGCCCCGGAGCTGCTCTCCCTCAGCCCGGCCCGGCGCTCCGCGGTGCACCTGGTCACCTGGCCGCCGGTGCCGGACCCGGCCTACCGCGAGGCCCTCGCGCTCGGCGCCGAGGACGTCCTCGACCTGCCGCGGTGCGACGCGTGGGTGGGTGACCTGGTCGCCGACGCGGCCGAGCCGGCCGGGGCTGGCGCCGGCTCGGCCGGCGGTGGGTCCGGCGGGGGTCCGCCGGGTCCGCCGGGTCCGGTGGCGCGGGCGGTGGGTCGGGAGGTCCGGGGGTGGTGGTCGGCGTGGTCGGCGGCAGCGGGGGCGCCGGGGTCACCACGCTGGTCGCGGCGCTCGGCCAGGTCGGCGCCGGGCGCGGTCGCACGCTGCTCGTCGACCTCGACCCGCACGGGCCGGGCCTGGACCGGGTGGTCGGGCTCGAGGACCGGGCCGGTGTCGGGTGGGACGACCTCACCCGCAGCGCGGGACGGATCGGGGCCCGGGCGCTGCGGGAGGCGGTGCCGCGCCAGGGTGACCTCGGGGTGCTGACCTGGCGCGAGGGGGCCCGCTCGGTGGCGCCGGCACCCGGCGCCGTGGGTGCGGTCCTCGACGCCGCGCGGCGGGGCCACCGGCTGGTGGTGGTCGACCTCGCCCGACAGGTGGCGACCGGGGGTGACCTGCTCGCCCGGCTGGACCGGCTGCTGGTGGTGGCGCGGCCGGGCCTGGCCCCGGCCGCGTCGGCGGTCCGGCTGGTCGACGCCCTCGCCGAGCAGGCGGCGCCGCTGCTGGTCGTGCGGGGTGACCCGCTGGCGGCCGGGCGGCTGGAGCGGGCCACCGGGGCGCCCCTGCTGCTGAGCATGGCCGACCAGCGCGGCCTGGAGGAGTCCCTGGACCTCGGCCTCGGCCCGGTGCGCCACCGCCGGGGCGCCCTGGGGCGGGCCGCTGCGGAGGTGCTGGCCCTGCTCGCGGTGCGCGGACCGTCCGGGCTGGTCGCGTGAGCGTCGCGGCCGGCGCGCACGGCACGGCCGGCGCCTCGGGCTGGGCGCTCGAGGTCGAGCGGGTGCGTGACCTGCTGGCGGGCGAGCCGGGCGACCTGACGCCGCACCGCGTCGCGGCCGCGCTCCGGGCGACCGGGGGCCCGGTCGGGGAGGGGACGGTGCTGGCGGTCTTCGAGGACCTGCGCCGCGACGTCGTGGGGGCGGGCCCGCTGGAGCCGCTGCTGCGGCTCGACGGCGTCACCGACGTGCTGGTCAACGGGTGCGAGCCGGTCCGCCTGGACCGCGGGCGGGGCCTGGAGCCGACCGAGGTGGTGCTGCCGGACGAGGCCGCCGTCCGCAGGCTCGCGCAACGGCTCGCCGCGCTCGGGGGCCGACGTCTCGACGACGCCACGCCGTACGTCGACGTGCGGCTGCCCGACGGCACCCGCTGCCACGCCGTGCTGGCGCCGCTGGCGCGCCCGGGCACCTCCATCTCGTTGCGCCTGCCCCGGCGCGAGGCGCCGGACCTGGCCGGCCTGGTCGCGCTCGGGATGATGGACGCGGAGGTGGCCTCCCTGCTGCGCGACCTCGTCGCGCGACGCCTGGCCTTCCTGGTCACCGGGGGCACGGGCTCGGGCAAGACCACGCTGCTGGCGGCCATGCTCGGCGAGGTCGACCCGGGCGAGCGGCTCGTCGTGGTCGAGGACTCCTCCGAGCTGCGGCCGCGCCACCCGCACGTCGTGGGGCTCGAGGCCCGGGTCGCCAACGTCGAGGGCGCGGGCGCGGTCGACCTGCGCACGCTGGTCCGCCAGGCCTTGCGGATGCGGCCGGACCGGGTGGTGGTCGGCGAGGTCCGCGGGGGTGAGGTGGTCGAGCTGCTGGCGGCGCTGAACACCGGGCACGAGGGTGGCTGCGGGACCCTCCACGCCAACACCGCGGCGTCGGTCCCGGCCCGCGTGGAGGCGCTGGCCCTGGCTGCCGGGCTGGGACGGGAGGCCGCGCACAGCCAGCTGGCGTCGGCCCTGGACGTGGTGGTGCACCTGGCACGGGGCCAGGACGGCCGGCGCCGGGTGGCCGAGATGGCTCTCCTCGACCGGGACGCCGCGGGGCTCGTGCTGAGCCGGTGCGCGCTGCGGGTCGACGCCGACGGCGGGCTCGTGCGCGGTCGCGCCGCGCGGGCGTTGCTGGACCTGCTCGACGGCACCGCCGCGGAGCCGGCGTGAGCCTGGGGGGACCGCTGGTGGCGCCGCTCGTGGTGGCGGCGGTGCTCCTGGCGGCTGCCGCGGTGGCCGTGCTGGTGCCGGACGGGGCCGGGGGCGCTCTCCCGCGTCGCGACCGGGCGCGGTCCGGTCCCGTCAGCCGGGTCCCGCCCCTGGTCGGCGTCGCGGTGGTGGCGCTCGCGGGCGTCACCGTCGCCTCGGGCGCCCTCGCCCCGCGGCGGGTGGCGCTGCTGCTGGTGGTCCTCGGCGGGGTGCTGGTCGCGACCCGGCTGGCGGCGGGTCGACGGCGACGGCGGGAGGCCGTCGCGACCCGGGCCCGTGTCCTGGAGGCGTGCGAGGAGCTGCGCGCCGAGCTGGTCGCCGGACGCACCCCCGGCCAGGCGCTCGCGCGGGCCGCCGCGGAGTGGCCGCCGTTGGGGCCGGTGGCCGAGACCGACCGGCTCGGCGGGGACGTGCCCGCCGCCCTGCGAACCGCAGCACGACGGCCGGGTGCCGAGGACCTGGTGCCGGTGGCCGCGGCCTGGCACGTCGCCCACCGGACCGGCTCCGGCCTGGCCGACGCCCTCGGCCGGGTGTCGCAGGACCTGACCGCCCAGCGGTCGCTGCGCCGCGTCGTGGAGGGCGAGCTGGCCTCCGCCCGCGCGACCGCCCGGCTGGTGGCCGGGCTGCCGGTGCTCTCCCTGCTGATGGGCACCGGCGCCGGCGGCGACCCCTGGGGTTTCCTGCTGGACTCGGTGGCCGGGCTGGCCTGTCTCGCCCTGGGCGCCGCCCTGGGGGCACTGGGTCTGGCCTGGATCGAGGCGATCGCCGCCGGGGTCGAGCGGACGGGGCCGTGAGCGGCGCGCCCCTCGGTGCCGGCCTCGCCGTGCTGGCCGCGGTGACCGCGGCGTCGGCGGTGCTGCTGCTGCCGGCCCTGGACGGCCACCCGGTGATCCCGCGCGGGTCTGTGGAGGGCGGTCCGGGGGACCCGACCGCGCCCCGTCGGGCCGACGACCCGGGACGGCTGCTGCGCTACCGCCTGGTCCTGGCGCTGCTCGCCGGCGGAGGTGTCGTCGCCGTCCTGGGCGGTGCCGCCGGAGCGGTGCTCGGTCCCGCCGTGGCCGGAGGCTGCTGGTGGGTGGCCGGTCGGGTCGAGCCGGCCGGGCTCCGTGACCGGCGCGAGGAGGTGCGTCGTCGGTCGCCGCACGTGGTGGCGCTCTTCGCCGCGGCCCTGCGCGCCGGCGCCGCGCCGGCCGCGGCGCTGCTGCTCGTGGCCGACGCCCTGCCCGGCCCGGCGACGGGCCCCCTGCACGCGGTGGCCTCGCGCCTGGCGCTGGGTGCCGACCCCGCGGCGGCGTGGCGCGGGCTGCTGGCCGAGCCCGGCCTCGAGGCGTGGGGTCGGGCGATGGCGCGCGCGCACGAGAGCGGTGCGTCCGTCGTGGAGGTCGTGGAGCGCCTGGCCGACGACCTGGCCGTCACGGCCCGGGTCGAGGTGGAGGACCGCGCGCGGACCGTCGGTGTGCGCGCTGCCCTCCCGCTCGGGCTCTGCCTGCTCCCGGCCTTCCTGCTGATCGGCATCGTGCCCCTGGTGGCCGGGCTGCTCGGGTCGCTGTGGTGACGGGCCCGGCCGCCTCCACAGGAGGTCCCGCGGCCGCGCCGTCCCCAGGGTGGGGTCGCTGCGTCGCCGTGACCTGTGGTGAGGCGCGAGGTTCGTCGGACCAGGGCCGCGCCGCGGCCCACGAGGCACCAGGGGGACCCGATGACCCAGACAGCTGCCGGCACCACCAGGAGCAGCGCGACACCCACGGCGTCAGCCACCGCGAGGACCACCGCCGATCCGGGCCTGCCGTGCCGGTCGGACCGGGACGAGCAGGGCATCACCACCGCCGAGTACGCCGTGGGCACCGCGGCGGGCGCCGGGCTGGCGGGACTGCTCTACGCCCTGTTGACGGGGGGTTTCGGCGACCGGCTGCTGCGCACCCTGTTCGACCACGTCCTGGGTCTGCTCGGGATCGGGTGAAGGTGCCCCGGTGGCCGGACCGGTGCCCGGACCGGCGGTCGGACCGGCCGTCCGACCGGCGGTCCGACCGGCCGTCCGACCGGCGGTCCGACCGGGGCGCCGTGACGGCGGAGGCCGCGCTCGTCCTGCCGCTCCTGGTCGCGGTGACCGTCGCGCTGTGCTGGCTGCTGGCGGTCGGTGCGGCGCAGGTGCGCACGGTGGACGCCGCACGGGAGGCCGCGCGGTCGGCCGCCCGGGGGGACGACCTGGGGGCGGCCCGTGACCTCGCCCTGCGCGTCGCCCCCGCCGGGGCGACGGTCGACGTCGTCCGGGGCGGGGAGGAGGTCGCCGTCACCGTGACCGGCCGGGTCGAGGGTCCCGGCGGCCTGGTCTCCTGGCTGCCGGGAGCCACGGTCGAGGCGCGGGCGGTGGCCCGGGTCGAGCCGGGTGCTGCCGGGTGACGCCCCCCGACCGGGGCGACCGGGGCGACCGGGGCGACCGGGGTGCCGCCACGGCGTACGCCGCGGTGGTGATCGGGGTGGTCCTGCTGCTGGGCTGCGTCCTGTCGGTGGTGGCTGCCGTCGTCGTCGACCTGCGTCGGGCCCAGGCGGCCGCCGACCTCGCCGCCCTGGCCGGGGCGGTGGCCGCCGGGACGGGCCAGGACGCGTGTGCGGCGGCCGGGGACGTCGCTGAGGCCAACGGGGCGGCGCTGACCTCCTGCACCCCGGCCGGGCGCGAGGTGGCGCTGGAGGTGCGCGTGACCGGCCCGCGGTGGCTCGGGCTCGCCGCGGACCCGGTCGCGCAGGCACGCGCAGGCCCGGCCTCCGTCCCCGCCCCGTGACGGGACCTGGCTTCAGTCCTGGACTGCGCCGGTCAGGAGCACGTCGAGCAGCCGGACGGCTCCGTCCTTGTCGAGCGGGCTGTTCTGGTTGCCGCACTTGGGCGACTGGACGCAGGAGGGGCAGCCCTCCAGGCACTCGCAGTCGGCGATCGCCGCCCGGGTCGCGCCCAGCCAGGCACGCGCGGAGGCGTAGCCCCGCTCGGAGAACCCGGCCCCGCCGGGATGGCCGTCGTGGACGAAGACCGTCAGCAGCCCCGTGTCGGGGTGGCGGGCGGTGGACACGCCGCCGATGTCCCACCGGTCGCAGGTCGCGAACAGCGGCAGCAGACCGATCGAGCAGTGCTCGGCGGCGTGCGCGGCACCGGGCAGGTCGGCGCCCTCCAGCCCGGCCTCGGCCAGCACCTCGTCCGGGACGGTCCACCACACGGCCGAGGTGCGCAGCCGTCGCTCCGGCAGGTCGAGCGGCTCCTCGCCCAGCACCTCCCCACCGGGGACCCGGCGTCGCAGGAAGGAGACGACCTGGTGGGCCACGTCGACCTCGCCCACCGCGAGGCGGCACGGCCCCCACCAGCGGTGCTCCCGCTCGGCGACGATGGTGATGTCGGTGAGCTCGCGCGCCGAGGTCGAGTAGTCGACCGGGGTGCGCGTCATCGTGGCCACGTGCTCCTCCAGGTCGAGCTCGTCGACGTGCCAGGTCTCCCCGCGGTGGACGTAGATCGCGCCGGTGTGGGCATCACCGTGCGCGCGGCCGCCGTCGACGGTGCCGACCACGCGGCCGGTGCCGGCCTCGACCAGGGAGACCGCGGGCCCGCCGGTCGAGCGGATGTCGACCAGGTCGCCCGGTCGGCGGCGGTCGGTCCAGAACCAGCCCCGCGGTCGGCGGCGCAGGAGCCCCGCCGCGACCAGCCGGGTCAGGACGTCGCTGGTCGCGGGCCCGAAGAGCGGCAGGTCGTCGGTGGTCAGCGGGAGCTCCGCGGCGGCCGCGCAGAGGTGGGGGCCGAGCACGTGGGGGTTGTCGGGGTCGAAGACCGAGGCCTCGACCGGTCGCCCGAGCAGGGCCTCGGGATGGTGCACCAGGTAGGTGTCCAGCGGGTCGTCGCGGGCGACGAGCACCCCCAGGGACCCCTGTCCGCCGCGCCCGGCCCGCCCGAGCTGCTGCCACAGCGCGGCCCTCGTGCCGGGGAAGCCGGCCATCAGCACCGCGTCGAGACCGCTGACGTCGATGCCGAGCTCGAGGGCGTTGGTGGCCGCGAGCCCGCGGAGGTCGCCGCGGCGCAGCGCCTGCTCGATCTCGCGACGCTCCTCGGGGAGGTACCCGCCGCGGTAGGCCGCCACGGTGCCGGTCAGGGACGGATCGACCTCGCCGAGCAGGCCCGCGGTGGTCATCGCGACGTGCTCCACGCCCCGTCGGGACCGCACGAACGCGAGGGTCCGCACGTCGTCGAGGACGAGGTCGGTCAACAGGTCGGCGACCTCGGAGGACGCCGCCCGGCGGACGGGAGCGCCGTTCTCCCCGCCGCCCGGGGTCAACGGCGGCTCCCACAGCGCGAGCGTGACCTCGCCACGCGGGGAGGCGTCGTCGGTGACGGCCGTGACGGGCAGCCCGGTCAGCCGGCGCGCCGCGACCTCGGGCTCGGCGACCGTCGCCGAGGCCAGCACGAAGGTGGGCGAGGCGCCGTAGCGCGCGCAGACGCGGCGCAGCCGGCGCAGCACCTGCGCCACGTGGGCTCCGAACACACCGCGGTAGTGGTGGCACTCGTCGACCACGACGTAGCGCAACGACCCGAGGAAGCGCGCCCACCGCTCGTGCCCGGGGAGCAGCGACCGGTGCAGCATGTCGGGGTTGGTCAGCACGTACTCCCCGTGGACCCGCGCCCACTCGCGCTGCTCCTGCGGGCTGTCCCCGTCGTGGGTGGTCACCCGCACGCCCAGGCCGAGGGAGTCCAGGGTGGCCAGCTGGTCCTGGGCGAGGGCCTTGGTGGGAGCCAGGTAGAGCACGGAGGCGCCGCGCTGCAGCCGCGGGCCGCGGGCGGCGAGGACCGCCGAGAGGGCCGGGAGCTGGTAGGCCAGGGACTTGCCGGAGGCGGTGCCGGTCGACAGCACGACGTGGCCGCCCTGGTGGGCGGTCTCGGCGGCGGCCACCTGGTGCGCCCACGGCGTCAGCACGCCGCGGGACCCGAACGCGGCGACGACCTCCGCCGGGGCCCAGGCCGGCCAGGGCGCGTGCCGCGCGGGCCGCGGCGCGAGCGTCTCCAGGTGGGTCAACCGCTCCGCGCGACCCGGGAGCGCCACCAGCCGGTCCAGCGCCGCCCGTCCGCGCGGCGGGGCCACGGTCGGCACGGGGTGGGGCGGGGGCACGGACACCCCACCAGTGTGACAACCGGCGCCGACATCCCCCGGCCCCGCCCGCGGGTCGCCCGACCACCGGCTGCGGCCTCGGCGCGACCGTGGTTTCATGGGCGGTGCCGCGACCGGCGGCACCGCACCGGCGGCATGACGACTATCGGCAGGGAGCCCCGTGGACCTCAGCCTCGAGACGCGCGACGTCGGCGGTCGTACCGTCGTCGCGGTCGGCGGTGAGATCGACGTCTACACGGCTCCGAAGCTGCGCGACACCATCTCCGAGCTGGTCGCCTCCGGGCACTACCACCTGGTGGTCGACATGCAGGCCGTCGAGTTCCTCGACTCCACCGGTCTCGGCGTCCTGGTCGGGGGACTGAAGAAGGTCCGGGCCCACGACGGGTCGCTGGAGCTGGTCTGCCACCAGGACCGGCTGCTGAAGATCTTCCGGATCACCGGCCTGGCCAAGGTGTTCGTCATCCACGACGACACCGAGCGAGCACTCTCCGCCGGCTGACCCCCGCCGGCCGGCCCTGTGCCGCTGGTCCCGCCGCCCGACCCGCCGCCCGACCCGCCGGACCGTGGCGCGCCCACGCCGCGCCGGGCCGACGTACGCATCGGTGACGCCCGCCCCCGGCGTGCGTACACTCACCGATCACCGTGGCCCGGGTCACACGACCTGGGGCCAGTCGAACGCCAGCAGGAGGCTCCATGCTCGCGATCCGCCCCGCCGCCGTGGAAGTCTCGGGCGGCAACCTGGTCTGGGTGCTGCTCGTCCTGCTCATCGCCTGCGGATCGCTCGCCATGGCCTGGATGTTCCGCCAGGAGGTGCTGCGCGCCCCCGAGGGCACCGAGGGCATGCGCACCATCGCCCAGGCGGTGCAGGAGGGTGCGAACGCCTACCTGCAGCGGCAGTTCCGGACCCTCGCGGTCTTCGCAGCGATCGCCTTCGTGCTGCTGCTGTTCCTGCCGGCCGACGACACGGTGGTGCGGGTCTTCCGGTCGGTCTTCTTCCTGGTGGGGGCGGGGTTCTCGGCTGCCATCGGCTACCTGGGGATGTCCCTGGCGGTACGGGCGAACCTGCGGGTCGCCGCCGCGGCGCAGGACCAGGGCCGCGACCCCGCGATGCACATCGGCTTCCGGACCGGTGCCTTCGTCGGCATGGGCACCGTCGGCCTCGGCCTGCTGGGCGCGGCGCTCGTCGTGCTGCTCTTCCAGGACTCGGCTCCCGACGTGCTCGAGGGCTTCGGCTTCGGCGCGGCGCTGCTCGCCATGTTCATGCGGGTCGGCGGCGGCATCTTCACCAAGGCCGCCGACGTCGGTGCCGACCTCGTCGGCAAGGTCGAGAACAACATCCCCGAGGACGACCCGCGCAACGCCGCCACCATCGCCGACAACGTGGGCGACAACGTGGGCGACTGCGCCGGCATGGCCGCGGACCTCTTCGAGTCCTACGCCGTCACGCTGGTCGCCGCGCTCATCCTCGGGTCCCAGGCCTTCGGCAACGCCGGTCTGGTCTACCCCCTGCTCATCCCCGGCATCGGGGCGCTGACCGCCGTGGCCGGGGTCTACCTGTGCAAGCCCCGCCCCGGCGAGAACGGCCTGACCACCATCAACCGGGCCTTCTACCTCTCCGCCGGGATCGCCGCGATCGCCTCGGTCGCGCTGTCCTTCCTCTACCTGCCCTTCACGTTCGCCGAGCTCGACGGGGCCGAGACCAGCCCGCTCGACCTGCTCCCCGGGTTCAGCGCCCCGACCGGCAACCCGGCCCTGATCGCGTCGGTCGCGGTGCTGATCGGGATCGTCCTGGCCGCGGTGATCCTGGCCCTGACCGGCTACTTCACCGGCACCGACTTCAAGCCCGTCAAGGACGTCGGGCGCACCTCGATCACCGGCCCGGCCACCGTCATCCTCTCCGGCCTCTCGGTGGGCTTCGAGTCCGCGGTCTACACCACCCTGGTGATCGGCGCGGCCGTCTACGGCGCCTTCCTCCTGGGCGGCGGCTCGCTGTCCATCGCGCTCTTCGCGGTGGCCCTGGCCGGCTGCGGCCTGCTGACCACGGTCGGGGTGATCGTGGCCATGGACACCTTCGGCCCGGTCTCCGACAACGCCCAGGGCATCGCGGAGATGTCCGGCGACGTCAGCCCCGAGGGCGCCCAGATCCTCACCGAGCTCGACGCCGTCGGCAACACCACCAAGGCGATCACCAAGGGCATCGCCATCGCCACGGCCGTGCTGGCGGCCTCGGCGCTGTTCGGCTCCTACATCGGCACGGTGCTGGAGTCCCTGGAGGACATCGTCCCGGCCGAGGACGACGTGCTCACCTTCTTCGTCTTCAGCCCCGACGTCCTGGTCGGGATGCTGCTCGGCGTCTCGGTGGTCTTCCTCTTCTCCGGCCTGGCGATCAACGCGGTCGGCCGGGCCGCCGGCGCCGTGGTGATGGAGGTGCGCCGCCAGTTCCGGGAGATCCCCGGGATCATGGAGGGCACCGGGCGCCCGGAGTACGGCCGCGTGGTCGACATCGTCACCCGCGACTCGCTGCGCGAGCTCGCCACCCCGGGCATCCTGGCCATCCTCGCCCCGATCGCGGTCGGCTTCGGCCTCGGCGTCGGGCCGCTCGCGGGCTTCCTGGCGGGCGCGATCGCCTCCGGCACCCTGATGGCGGTCTTCCTGGCCAACGCCGGCGGGGCCTGGGACAACGCCAAGAAGCTGGTCGAGGACGGCCACCACGGCGGCAAGGGCTCCCCGGCGCACGAGGCGACCATCATCGGCGACACGGTGGGCGACCCGTTCAAGGACACCGCCGGTCCGGCGATCAACCCGCTGCTGAAGGTGATGAACCTCGTCTCCCTGCTGATCGTGGGTGCCGTGGTCTCCCTGACCCTGGGCGAGGACGCGAACCGTGCCGTCTCGCTCACCATCGGGCTCCTCGCCGCCGCAGGCATCGTGGTGGCGGTCGTGCTCTCCAAGCGCCGCTCGACGGTGATCGGTGACGACACCGGCCCGTCCTCGCCGCCGCCCCCGCCGCCGCCCGCCACCGGCTCGAGCGACCCCTCGCCCACCCAGCCGCTCAGCACGCCCTGACCCGCCGGGTCGGGCAGGATGCACGGGTGACCGACCTGCCGCACCGCCTGCGCGAGGCCCTGCTCGCCGCCGACTTCGACTACGAGACCGTCGCGGAGCTGCTCGGTCCCCTCGCGCACGCCGCGCTCGGCCGCAACGAGACCACGCCGGGGCTGATGGCCACCCGGGGCGGGTCGCCGGCCGAGACGCTGGTGCGGCTGTTCCTGCTGCAGACCTCGGTCACCACCGACGCCGCGGAGGCGGCGCTGCCGGGCCTGGTGGACCGGCTCGCGGTGGAGGGCCTGCTCGAGCAGTCCGTCGGGGAGGTCGCCGCGCGGCTCGACGTGCGGCCGTACGCCTCCGAGGACGACGCCTTCTGGGTGGTCAGCGACCTCACGCCGGGCCTGGACGGGCTGTCCCAGCGGGTCGGTGCCGACCACGTCCTCGGGATCAGCGCCGCCTCGACGTCGCTGGCCCAGCTGACCCTGCGCGAGGAGGTCGGCACCGCGCTCGACCTCGGCACCGGCTGCGGGGTGCAGGCGCTGCACCTGGCCCGGCACAGCCGTCGCGTCGTGGCCACCGACGTCAACGGCCGGGCCCTGCGGATCGCCCGCTTCAACGCCGCCCTCAACGACGTCGAGGACCGGGTCGAGGTGCGCGACGGGTCCTACTTCGGCCCGGTGGCCGGCGAGCGGTTCGACCTGGTGGTCACCAACCCGCCGTTCGTGATCTCGCCGGCCACGGGGGAGCGGCTGGTGTACCGCGACTCGGGGCTGCCCGGCGACCGCGTGGTGGAGGACATCGTCCGCGCCGCGCCCGCCCACCTCGCCCCCGGCGGCTGGTGCCAGGTCCTGGCCAACTGGGTGGTCACCCGCGAGCAGACCTGGGACGAGCGGCTCGCCGGCTGGCTCGACCCCGGCTGCGACGCCCTGGTGGTGCAGCGCGAGGTGCTCGACCCGGCCGCCTACGTCGAGCTGTGGCTCAAGGACGAGGGCGCCCACCCGGCCGCCAGCGGGGGCGACCCGGCCGCGGCCGCCGGCTACCGCCGCCGCTACGACACCTGGCTGTCGTGGTTCGACGAGCAGGGCGTCGAGGGTGTCGGGTTCGGGTGGGTCAACCTGCACCGCCGCCCGGACACCGGTGCAGGCACGGGCGCGGGCACGGAGGCGGCCGTGCACCGCCTGCTCGACTGGCCGTACGACCTGGAGCAGCCGATCGCGCCGGCGATCGCGTCCTGGGGCCGCGCCGTGCGCCGCCCGGTCGGGCCCGAGGACCACCTCCTGGCGCGTGCCGACGTACGCCAGGAGACGGCCGGCGCCCCGGGGGCCGAGGATCCCGAGGCGATCGTGCTGCGGCAGCAGCTGGGCTTCCGCCGCGCCCGGCAGGTCGACACCGTCGAGGCGGCCCTGGTCGGGGCCTGCGACGGCGACCTCAGCGTCGGCCAGGTGCTGGACGCGCTGGCCGTGCTCACCGACCGCGCGCCCGAGGACCTGCGGTCGCGCTACCTGCCCGTCGTGGCCGAGCTCGTGGCCGAGGGGTTCCTGGTCTGACGAGGGCTCCCACGGAGGCGTACGGCGGGCGGGGTGACCCTCACGCGCTACCGTGACGGCCGGGCGCCGGTCTGCGGCGCCTCCTCTGCGCGAAGGAATGACGCCCCCGTGTCCCACAAGCTGGTCATCGTCGAGTCGCCGGCCAAGGCCCGCAACATCGGCGGGTTCCTCGGTGACGGCTACGTCGTCGAGTCCTCCATCGGCCACATCCGCGACCTGCCGATCTCGGCCGCGGACACCCCGGCCGAGATCAAGGACAAGCCCTGGGGGCGGCTGGCGATCGACGTGGACAACGAGTTCACGCCCTACTACGTGGTGCCGCGCGACAAGAAGCAGCACATCGCCAAGCTGAAGAAGCTCCTGAAGGACGCCGACGAGCTCTACCTCGCCACGGACGAGGACCGCGAGGGCGAGGCCATCGCGTGGCACCTGCTCGACGAGCTGAAGCCCAAGAAGGGCGTCCCGGTGCACCGGATGGTGTTCCACGAGATCACCAAGCCCGCGATCCAGGCCGCCGTGGCCAACCCGCGCACCATCAACGAGGACCTCGTCGAGGCCCAGGAGACGCGGCGCATCCTCGACCGCCTCTACGGCTACGAGGTCAGCCCGGTGCTGTGGAAGAAGGTCATGTCCGGGCTCTCCGCGGGCCGGGTGCAGTCGGTGGCCACGCGTCTGGTCGTCGACCGCGAGCGCGAGCGGATCCGCTTCAAGGTCGCCTCCTACTGGGACCTGGAGGGCACCTTCGACGCCGGCAGCAGGCACGACCAGCGGATGTTCGGCGCCCGCGTGCACTCCGTCGACGGTGCCCGCGTGGCCCGCGGGTCCGACTTCGGCCCCGACGGGCTGCTGAAGTCCTCGGCGCAGGGCAAGGTCGTCCACCTCGACCGCACCCGGGCCGAGGCGCTGGTCTCCGGGCTGGCCGACTCCTCCTACGACGTGCGCTCGGTCGAGGCCAAGCCCTACCGACGCTCGCCCTACGCCCCGTTCCGCACCACCACGCTGCAGCAGGAGGCCAGCCGCAAGCTCGGGATGGGCGCCTCGGTGACCATGTCGGTGGCGCAGCGGCTGTACGAGAACGGGCACATCACCTACATGCGCACCGACTCCACGACCCTGTCGAGCGCGGCCGTGGACGCGGCCCGCGCGCAGGTCCGCGAGCTCTACGGCGCCGAGTACGTCCCCGACGCCCCGCGCGTCTACGCCTCGAAGGTCAAGAACGCCCAGGAGGCGCACGAGGCGATCCGTCCGGCCGGTGACAGCTTCCGGACCCCGGCGCAGACCGGGCTGACCGGGGAGCAGTTCCGCCTCTACGAGCTGATCTGGATGCGCACCGTCGCCTCGCAGATGCGCGACGCGACCGGGCAGAGCGTGACGATCCGCCTCGGCGGTGCCGCCGCCAGCGGCGAGGACGTCGTGTTCTCGGCCAGCGGCCGCGTGATCAGCTTCCACGGGTTCCTGAAGGCCTACGTCGAGGGCACCGACCACGGCGCGACCTCCGACGACCAGGAGAGCCGCCTGCCCGCGCTGGAGCAGGGCGACGCCGTCTCGGCCGCCTCGCTGAGCGCCGACGGCCACGAGACCAAGCCGCCGGCGCGCTACACCGAGGCCACCCTGGTCAAGGAGCTGGAGGAGCGCGAGATCGGCCGCCCCTCGACCTACGCCTCGATCATGAAGACCATCGTCGACCGTGGCTACGTCTACAAGAAGGGCACCGCGCTCGTGCCGGCCTGGCTGGCGTTCTCGGTGACCCGGCTGCTGGAGGAGCACTTCCCGCGCCAGGTCTCCTACGAGTTCACCGCCGCGATGGAGGACGTCCTCGACGACATCGCCGGCGGCCGCAAGGACCGGCGGACCGAGCTGGCGGAGTTCTACTACGGCGCCGGCGAGGTCACCGGGCTCAAGCGCCTGGTCGACGAGCTCGGCGACATCGACGCCCGCGAGCTGGCGACCTTCCCGATCGGCGGTCCCGAGTCCGGCATCAACCTGCGGGTCGGTCGCTACGGGCCCTACCTCGAGGGCCCCGACGACGAGGGCAACGCGCTGGCCAAGCGGGCCAACGTGCCCGACGACCTGCCGCCCGACGAGCTGACCCTGGAGAAGGCCGCCGAGCTGTTCGCCAGCCCGGCCGGCGAGGAGATCCCGCTGGGCGCGCACCCGGAGACCGGCCTGGCGGTGGTGGCCAAGAACGGCCGCTACGGCCCGTACGTCACCGAGCTGCTGCCGGAGGACGCGCCGACCGGCAAGAAGGGGGCGGCCAAGCCGCGGACCGGCTCGCTGTTCAAGTCGATGTCGCTGGACACGATCACCCTCGACGACGCGGTCAAGCTGCTCTCGCTGCCCCGCGTGGTCGGCGCCGACCCGGAGTCCGGGGACGAGATCACCGCGCAGAACGGCCGCTACGGGCCGTACCTGAAGAAGGGCACCGACTCGCGGTCGCTGACCTCGGAGGACCAGCTGCTCACCATCGGTCTCGACGAGTCGCTGGCGATCTACGCCCAGCCCAAGCAGCGCGGCCGCGCGGCCGCGGCCCCGCCCCTCAAGGAGCTCGGGCCCGACCCCGTGTCGGGGTTCCCGGTCGTGGTCAAGGCGGGCCGCTTCGGTGAGTACGTGACCGACGGCGAGTACAACGCCACCCTCCGCAAGGAGGACTCGGTGGAGAAGGTGACCATCGAGCGCGCCGCCGAGCTGCTGGCCGAGCGCCGCGCGAAGGGCCCGGCGAAGACGGCCAAGAAGGGCGCGAAGAAGGCGCCTGCGAAGAAGACGGCCACGAAGAAGGCGGCCACGAAGAAGACGGCCGCCAAGAAGACGACCGCCAAGAAGACCACCGCCAAGAAGACCACCGTGAAGAAGACGGCCGCCAAGAAGGCGTGAGGCCGCCTGGGGGGTGGGGCTGGCTCGGAAGTCCCCGGCCGGCCGGGGACTTCTGAACATGTCGGCCTGTGCCATGCCCGACAAGCTCGAAACCTGCCCGTCCACCCCTGGCTCGCGGACCCCGGAGCAGCGCACCCCCCAGGCACCTCGGAACGCCGTCGCCGCCGCCCCGTAGGTTCGGGGGCGTGAGTACGACGACCTGGCCCGGACGGTGGACCGAGCGCGGCGTCTTCGTGTGCTTCGAGGGCGGCGAGGGGTCGGGCAAGTCGACGCAGTCGCGGCTGCTCACGGGCTGGCTGCGCGAGGAGGGGTACGCGGTCCGACCGACCTTCGAGCCCGGCGACACCCCGGTCGGGGCGGAGCTGCGCCGGATCGTGCTCAGCCCGGCGACCGGGGAGCTGGCCGACCGTACCGAGGCTCTCCTCTATGCCGCCGACAAGGCCGAGCACGTCGAGACCGTCGTGCTGCCGGCCCTGGCGCGGGGCGAGGTGGTGGTGACCGACCGCTACGTCGACTCCACGCTGGCCTACCAGGGGGCCGGTCGCGCCCTCGTGGTCGACGAGGTCGCCGACGTCGCGCGGTGGGCCACCGGTGACCTGCGCCCCCACCTGACCGTCGTGCTCGACCTCGAGCCGGCCGCAGGACTGGGGCGGTTCGAGGGTCGCGACCGGATCGAGGGCGAGTCGCTCGACTTCCACCGGCGCGTGCGCACGGCGTTCACGCAGATGGCCGCCGACGACCCGCACCACTACCTCGTCCTCGACGCCCGGGCGCCGGTCGAGGAGCTCGCGGCCGCGGTGCGCGAGGGCCTGCACCCCTGGCTGCCCGCCGCCGACCGGGTCCACCCGGCCCCCACCCCCACCGTCGGAGGCGGCCGACCGTGAGCGTCTGGGACGACCTGGTCGGGCAGCGCCGGGCCGTCGCGGTCCTGCAGGAGGCAGCCCGGAACGCAGCAGGCGGACGCGGCGTCGGCCACGCGTGGCTCTTCACCGGGCCACCGGGCTCCGGGCGCTCCAACGCCGCGACCGCGTTCGCGGCGGCCCTGCAGTGCGAGCAGGGCGGGTGCGGGGAGTGCCACGCGTGCCACACCGTGCGCATCGGCAGCCACGCCGACGTGCAGGTCGTGCGCACCGCGAAGCTCTCGATCGGGATCGCCGAGGCCCGTGACCTGGTCCGCAAGGCGGCGCTGGCGCCCAACGGGCGCCGCTGGCAGATCATCGTCGTGGAGGACGCCGACCGGCTCACCGAGGGAGCCTGCAACGCGCTGCTCAAGGCCATCGAGGAGCCGACCGACCGCACCGTGTGGATGCTGTGCGCGCCGACCGTGGAGGACGTGCTGACCACGATCCGGTCCCGCTGCCGCCTGGTCACCCTGACCACGCCCAGTACGCCCGCGGTCGCGGACTTTCTCGAGCGCACCCTCGGGGTGCCCGCGTCGCTGGCCCTGCACGCCGCCCGCGCCAGCCAGGGCCACATCGGCCGCGCCCGCGCCCTGGCCACCGACGAGGCCACCCGCACCCGTCGTCGGGAGGTGGTCGGCCTGCCCGCCGCGCTGACGTCGCTCGGGGAGGCGATGCGGGCGGCCGCCCGGCTGGCCGAGCGGGCCAAGGAGGAGGCGGAGGCGTTGACCTCCGTCCTGGACGCCCGCGAGAAGGCCGACCTCGACGCGGCGTACGGCGTCGTCGAGCGCGGTCGGCGCCCTCGGGAGTACGCCCCCGCGCTGGCCGAGATGGACAAGGCGCAGAAGACGCGGGCCAAGCGTCGGGTGCTCGACGTCGTCGACCGCGGGCTGATGGACCTCGCCTCGGTCTACCGCGACGCGATCACGATCGCCCTCGGCTCCCCCCAGGACCTGGTCAACGAGGAGATCCGTCGCCAGGTCGAGGACGTCGCCCGGCTCTCCACGCCCGAGATCGACCTGCGTCGCATCGACGCGATCTTCACCGCCCGCGAGCAGATGATGGAGTTCAACGTGCCGGTCGCCCTGGCCCTGGAGTCGATGATGGTGGCGCTGCTGGTGCCCGAGGAGGTCCGGTCGTGAGCTTCGGGATGCGCCAGCGACGCGTCGTGGTCGTGGTCGTGGCCGCGGTGGTGGCTCTGGCGCTCCTGCTCAGCGCCGGGCTGGCCGCCGGCCTGGTGGTGCTCGGAGGTGACGGGCAGGACGACGCGCCGCCCGACGCCCCGACCCGCACCGCGGAGCCCCTGGACGCCGGCACCGACGACCCCGCTGCGCGCGCGCCCACGGACCCGGCGCTCGCCGGGTTCTACGACCAGGAGATCGCGTGGGGGACCTGCCCGGCCGGGGACTACGAGGACGACACGGCCGAGTGCGCCACCCTGACCGTCCCGGTGGACTACGCGCGGGCCGACGGCAGCACCCTCGACCTGGCCCTGCTCCGGGTGCCGGCCGAGGGGGAGGCCGTCGGGTCCCTCGTGGTCAACCCGGGCGGTCCCGGGGGGAGGGGCACGTCCTACGCCGCCGCGGCGGGGCGGCTGCTGGGCGAGGACCTGCTGGCCAACCTCGACGTGGTCGGCTTCGACCCCCGCGGCGTCGGTCGGTCGGCCCCGGTCGACTGCCTGACCGACGCCGAGCTCGACGCCTTCACCGAGTCCGATCCCTCGCCCGACGACGCGACCGAGGCCGCCGCCTACGCGCGCGCCCAGGAGGACTTCTTCGCCGGCTGCGCGGCGCGCACCGGCGAGGTGCTGGGCCACGTCTCGACCGTCGAGGCGGCCCGTGACATGGACGTCCTGCGCGCGGCCCTGGACGATCCGCGGCTGGTCTACTTCGGTGCCTCCTACGGCACCGACCTCGGGGCGACGTACGCCGAGCTGTTCCCCGACCGGGTCGGACGGATGGTCCTCGACGCCGGCGTCGACCCCGAGCTGGGGGCCGTCGAGGAGGCGATCGGGCAGGCCGGCGGTTTCGAGACCGCGTTGCGCTCCTACGTCGGCAACTGCACCGAGAACATCTCCGGGTGCTACCTGGGAGACGACCTGCAGGGTGGGCTGGAGCAGATCTCCGACCTGCTCGACCAGGTCCAGGAGCAGCCGCTGCCGACCAGCGGCGACCGCGAGCTCAGCGGCGGGCTGGCGTTCTACGGCCTGGCCTTCCCGCTCTACAGCGAGGACCTGTGGCCGCTGCTGGACCAGGGCCTGCGGGCCGCGCTCGACGGCGACGGCACCGCCCTGGCCATGCTCGCCGACCTCTACCTCTCCCGCACCGACGGCCGCTACGCCGACAACAGCGCCGAGGCGATCTACGCCGTGCGCTGCCTCGACGATCCCACCGCCGTCCCGGTCGAGGACGTCCCCGACCTCGTGCCCGCCTTCGAGAAGGCCTCGCCGACCTTCGGTGAGACCTTCGCCTGGGGCATGGTCGGCTGCCAGGGCGTCACGGTGGAGGCCGCGGAGCCGCGTCCCGAGATCGACGCCGCCGGCGCCGCGCCGATCATGGTCGTGGGCACCACCCGTGACCCGGCCACGCCGTACGCGTGGTCGGTCGCGCTGGCCGAGCAGCTGGAGTCCGGCGTGCTGGTCACGCGGGACGGCGACGGTCACACCGGGTACGGCCAGGGCGACGCCTGCGTGGACGCCGCGGTGGAGGACTACCTGCTCGACGGCACCGCGCCGGAGGACGACCTCCGCTGCTGAGCCACCGGCCTCGGGCGCTGCGCCACGGCGCCGTCTCCGCGGCCGGGCGGGCCTGCGCAAGGGCCGACCCGGGCCGGCCGTCAGCCGCCGCGGAAGGCGACGTCGAAGGGGTTGCTGGCGGTCTGGGGGAAGTTGCCGAGCTCGACGTCCACCGTGCAGTCCTCCACCTGCGACAACGCACTGACCAGGCCGGCCGCGGTCACCGAGACCGACGGGGAACAGCTCGCGGACAGGGAGACGCCGTCCCTGCCCCCGGCCACAGCGGTCAGGACCGAGTTCGGGTCACCGGACGCACCGGTCTGGAAGATGGCCACGGTCCCGGTGCCGGAGGGCCACTCCGGGCGCACCGTCACGGGGACCACGCTCTCGCTCGGGGTGTCGTTCGGGACCTCGACGGTGATCCCCAGCATCCGCTGGGCGGGGTAGGAGTCCACCGCGGGCGACAGGTCGGCGTCGGTCAGGGCCTCCGTGGTGGCCCCGTCGACCCCGGCCAGCCACTCCTGCAGGGGAGCCGAGGCGTCACCGTCCTCGCCCACCTCCAGCAGGAGGGTGAAGGTCGCCTGGAGCTCGGCGGTCTGCCCTGGCTGGATCGTGCCGACGTCGAGACCCCACCCGCAGGGCTCGTCGATGCTCGTGCCGGACACGAGGTTCGGCTCCTGGGGCACGCTCCAGTCGACGTCGGTGGGGCAGGTGCCGTCCGGGTTGGCCAGGATCTCCAGCACCGGACCCGACAACGGCGCCCGGTCGGCCGAGTAGGTGAGGGTCAGCTCGACCTGCCCGGTCGCCGGGTCCCACACGGCGGTCCGGTCGAGGCCGAGGCCCGAGGGGGCCTGCAGCTGGCTCGGCTGCTGAGCCTCGGCCGGTCCCTCTGCGGCCAGGGGGGCGGGCTCCGCCGGGTCCCCGGCAGGGGGGTCCTCCTCGCCGCCGGTCAGGGTCACGAACAGGACCGCGCCGACCAGGAGCACCAGCGAGGCGGCCACCACGCCGATCAGCTTCGGGTCCTTCCACCCCGGCACGTCGGCCCGGCGGGTCGGCGCTCGGGGTGCCTCGTCGTCCGCGGGGACGACGGGGCGGCGCTGCATCGGGCGTACGACCGTCTGCCGGCCCGGGGTGCCGAGGTCGGCGGGGACCTGGTCACGCTCGTCCACGACGCTCGGCTCGGCGGACGCGTCGGGCACGAGCCCGCGCACGACCGTGGACGGTCCGCGGGCGGAGTCGAAGTCCGCGGGTCCCGCCTGCGGCGGGAGGGCGGGCAGGTCGGCGACCGAGGCGCGGGTCCCCCGGAGGGCGGTGGCGGCGGCGACGGCCGTCGGGCGTCGGGTCGGGTCCTTCTCGAGCAGCGCGGCGAGCTGGAGGGCCAGCGGTGCCGGCAGGTCCAGCGGCGGCGCCGCGGCGGTGACGTGGCGGTGGGCGATCGTGTACTCGTTGCCCGGGCCGGAGAACGGCGTCCGACCGGCCAGCAGCTCGTAGAGCAGGATCCCGACGCCGTAGACGTCGGCCGGGGAGTCGGCGGTGCCGCGGGTCAGCAGCTCCGGGGACATGTACTCCGGGGTGCCCAGCAGGCCGGTCGCCGTGCGCCGGCGGTCGGTGATGATCCGCGCGATCCCGAAGTCGACCAGCTTGACCGAGCCGGGGCCGCCGGCCTCCCACTCGCGGGTGAGCAGCACGTTGTCGGGCTTGACGTCGCGGTGGACGACGTCGCGCTGGTGGGCGCTGCCGAGACCCTCGAGCACGGCGGCGGCGACGTCGACGGCCAGGGCGGGGCTGAGGGTGCCCCGGTCCTGCAGCACGTCGCGCAGGGAACCGCCGTCGACGTGCTCCATCACGATGGCAAGACGCTCGCCCTCGACGACGAGGTCGCGCACGGCCACGATCGCGGGGTGGCGCAGCGTCGTGAGGACCGAGCGCTCCTGGACGAACCGGCCCACCAGGTCCCGGTCGGTCAGGTGCTCGCGCCGCAGCAGCTTGGTCGCCACGGTCTCGTCGGTCCGCTTGTCGACGGCGCGCCAGACCTCGCCGCTGGCCCCCTCGCCGAGGCGGTCGAGGAGGCGGTAGGACGCACCCAGGGCGTCGTCGAAGCCCTCTGGCTGCACGTCCCCCTCCTGTCCCGATCCCGGTCGGGTCGACGGCGAGCGTAACGGAGCCTCCAGGGGCGTCGACGACGAACCGGCGAACGGGCGATGGCTCAGCTTCGGGACAGGTTGTTCGCAGCAGACGAGACTGAGCGGGTCTCGGTCTGAGCATGGATCCGGCGTCCGGCACGAACTCTCCGTGTCCGGACAGGTGCGAAGCAGACGCGGTGGAGGGCATCATCGCCGGGTCCGAACGACCCACGTCCACACAGTCGGCCCGCAGGGTCGGCGAAAGGCAGGCACCCTGGGGGCCGTCGGATCTCGAGGGAGGTCACATGACGGTGGACGAGCTGAGGTCGTGGTGCGAGCGAGTCGGTGTTCCGCGGCATGCCGTCGCTCTGGACGAGGGGTCGGCCGACGAGGCCTACGTCCTGGAAGATCGTCGGACCGCATGGGCTGTCTACTACTCGGAACGCGGCAGGCGCACCGCAGAGCGTCGCTTCCGGACCGAGGCAGAGGCATGCCTGGACATGCAGGACAGGTTGGTCACGGTGTTCGTGCGCTGATCAGGCGCAGTGCTGTTGCGATCGACGGCACCGTCGGGCCCCACCCGGTTCGAAGGCTCGGACAGGCCTCGGGTCCGTGCTCGGCCGCGGTCGAAGCAGCCAGTCTGACCCGTGAGACTCAGCGAGTCCAGCATCGTGGACTGGACCAGGACGCGGAGCCGGATCTGCGGCAGCATGGGCGCTTCCGTTCGACCCCCACCCGACCGGCCCACGGGGTCGGCGAAAGGCAGGCACCCGTGTCCGACCGCGTCCTCTCCTCCGGCACCGCCAAGGCGGCCATCCAGCAGATGTCCTCGATCATCAACGGCGGCCTCACCGACCAGATCAACCAGCTCGACGCCAAGGGCCAGCAGCTCTCGGACCCCAACAACTGGGACGGCCCCCTGGCCGAGCGGTTCCGCTCCGCGACCTGGCCCGAGACCAAGTCGGCCCTCGACAAGGCCAAGACCGAGCTCGAGGAGCTGCGCGTGCAGCTGGACCAGATCAGCCAGAACATCATGACCGCCGGCGGCGGCGCCTGAGCAGGACCTCCCGCTGACCGTCCCCCACCCCGTGCCGCAGCCCCGCCCTCCGGCGGGGCCGGGACCGGGGTGGCGGGTGGTGAGCGTGCAGGTCCGGTCGGTGTCGAGCAGAGCGTGTCGCGGGGCGGGGTCCCGCGGGTAGGAGTGGTGTGCCGTGGGCGATGAGCTGGCCGGTATCGAGCAGGACGTCCCGTTCGACTTCGGAGCGGCAGAGGCGCTGAGCACGGCGGCCGACTCCGCGGCGACCACCGTCGACGGCCAGGTCGGCGCGAGGCACGCCTTCGTGTCGGTGGCGATGCAGGAGTTCCGGGGCTTCTTCTCGACGCTGTTCCAGGACAACGCCAGCACCGCCGCAGCCGACGCCCGCGAGCTCGCGGACCGGCTGCGGGAGGTCGCCGAGGGCGCCCGGCGCCTCGCGGAGGAGGCGCGCAAGGAGCAGGAGCGGCGGGAGACCGCCCGCGCCTGGAAGGCGCAGCAGGACAGCCGCGGCGGCCTGGAGAAGTTCGCGGACGGCGTCGGTGACTTCTTCACGGGCGAGGACGAGCCACCCGTCGGCCCGCCGGCGAGCCCGATCGAGGTGCCGGTCAGCACTCCCCGCAGCACCCCGCGCCGCACCCCCGCCGGCGGCTCCGGCGGTTCCGGGGGCACGTCCTCGGCGCGGCCGGACGACCTCACGTCCTTCGCGACCTCCTCCGCCGCCGCCGACGACCGGGCACGTACGCCCCTGGCCACGGCCAGGGCCCGGTTCTCGGCCTTCCGGTCCTCCTGCCACTGGGGCTCGCTGGCCGCCGACGGCGTCTTCGCCGGGGCCGAGCGCTGGCTGGAGGCCAACGAGAACGACGTCGCCTGGGCGACCACCGTGGCGGGCGCCTTCCGGGCCGCGGGAGGGAACGGCGTCGTGTCCACGTTGTCCGACGCCTCCGTGGCCGCGGCGCTGCAGGCTGCCGGGGTCGACGCCGCGCGGCAGGACCTGGTCATCGAGCCGGCCCAGGCCGTCGGCGCGATGCCGACCTCGGGCTACGCCGACGACCCCGTCAACACCTCCACCGGCAACTTCCTCGAGCCCGAGGCCGACCTCGGGTTCGCCGGCGGCTGCGCGTCGCTGTCGTTCACGCGGATGTACAACTCGATGACCTGCGTCGTGGGTGCCGTCGGTCCGGGGTGGTCCTCCTGGGCCGACACCGGCCTCTCCTTCGACGACGAGGCCGCCCGCTTCACCCTGCCCGACGGCCGCCACCTGGTCTTCCCGCGGCTCGGCGAGGCCTGGGACCGTGCGTCCGGGGAGAGCCAGTGGCTCGAGCGGGCCGGCGACGGCTACCTCGTCAGCGGCAACGACGGCGTCCGGTGGCGCCTGGACCGCGCCGGACGGCTGCTGGCGCGCACCGCCGGTCCCGGCACCACGGTCCGCCTGACCTGGGCCGACGACCGGTTGACACGCATGACGCACGAGCGGGGCCGCCACCTCGACCTCGTCTGGGGCGACACGCGACTGCTCGCGGTCCGCGCCTCGGACGGCCGCGAGGTCACCTACGACTACGACGACCAGGACCGCCTGGTCGCGGCGACCACCGCCCTGGGCACCCGCCGCTACCGCTGGGACGACGACGGTCTCGTCGACGCCGTCATCGGCGCGTCCGGCGTGGTGGAGGTCGAGAACACCTACGACGACCGCTCCCGGGTGACCCGCCAGCGCTCCCCGCACGGCCGGGTCACCCGCTACGCCTACCTGCCGGGCCGGGTCACCGTCGTCTCCGACGAGGACGGCACCCGCTCCAACACCTGGGTCGCCGACGAGCGCGGGCGGCTGGTCGGTGCGATCGACAGCGACGACCGGCGGCAGTCCACGTCGTACGACCCCCACGGCAACGCCGTGATGGTCACCGAGCGCGACGGGTCGACCACGGTGCGCGAGTACGACGCCCGGGGTCGCCTGGTCCGCACGGTCAGCCCCAACGGCGCCGACCTCACCCAGGCCTTCGACGGTCAGGACCGCCTCGTGGCGGTCGAGGCGGTGACCGAGGACGGCACGCCCGCGGTCACGTCCTTCACCTACGACGGCGACGAGCGCAACCCGGCCACCCTGACCGACCCGGAGGGCGGCGTGACCCGGATGGCCTGGGCCGCGGGCCTGCTCACCGAGGTCGTCGACCCGACCGGGGTCGTCGTCTCCTTCGCCTACGACGAGCACGGCGACCTCGTCTCGACCACCGACGCCGACGGCAACGCCGCGCGGCTCGAGCGCGACCAGGCCGGTCGGGTGGTCGCCGCGGTCACCCCGTCGGGCCACCGGACCACCTTCGCCTTCGACGACGAGACCGGCCTGCTCGGCACCCGTGTCGACCCCGACGGGGCGACCTGGAGCTACGAGCACACCGTCGACGGTCGCGTGTCGGCGGTGACCGACCCGCTCGGCGCGCGCACCGAGATGCAGCACGGTGTCACCGGGGACCTGGAGACCACCGTCGACCCGCTCGGACGGGCGGTCACGCGGCACCTCGACGACCTCGGCAACCTGGCCGCGCTCGAGCTGCCCGACGGGTCCGAGTGGCGCTTCGCGCACGACGCCCTCTCCCGGTTGCGGGAGTCGACCGACCCCACCGGTGCGGTCTGGACGCGGGACTACGACGCGAACGGCGACCTGGTCACGACCACGGCGCCGACCGGCGAGCAGCGCGTCGTGCGTGCCGACGTCGCCGCCGGCACGGCTGAGGTGGCCTCCGGGACCGTCGCCGCCGGGATGCAGTTCGACAAGCTGGGCCGCCTCGTGGCCAGCCTCCGCCCCGACGGCTCCAGCGTCCTGACCCGCTACGACCGCTGCGGCCGGGCGGTGGAGCTGGTCGACGCCGCCGGTGGCCTGACCACGGTCGAGCGGGACGCGGCGGGCCGAGCGGTGTCGGTGACCCGGCCCGACGGCGGGGTGGTGGCCTACGAGTACGACCGGTGCGGCCGTCCGTCGGCGGTCGTCGACGAGCTGGGCGCCCGCACCTCGATGACCTACGACGTCGACGGCCGGGTCGTGGCGCAGTCGATGCCCACGGGCGAGCAGGCGACCTTCGCCTACGACGCCTGCTCACGGCTGGTGAAGCGGCGGGTCCCCGGGGTGGGCACGACCCTGCTCACCTACGACCTCGCAGGGCGGGTGGTGGCCTCCCACGACCCGCAGCACGGCCGCAGGAGGTTCCGCTACGACGCGGCGGGCCAGCTCGTCGAGGCGGTCGCCGGCAACGGCGGGTCGACCCGCTGGGAGTACGACGAGAACGGCCGCGCCGTGGTCGTCACCCACGCCGACGGGTCCGTGACGCGTCGCGAGTTCGACGCGATGAACCACGCCGTCGCCCAGACCGACGCGCTGGGCCGCACCACCCGTGGCGGCTACGACGCGGCAGGCCGCCAGGTGTGGCAGGAGGACCCCACCGGCACGCGGACCGAGTGGACCTACGACGAGCACGGCCAGGTCGCGACCGTGGTGGTCGACGGGGAGGTCGTCTCGCACACCACGCGCGACGTCCGGGGCCGTACGGCGCGCGTCGTCGACCACACCCAGCGCGGTCAGGAGACCGTCCACGAGCTGGCCTGGGACCCCCGGGGACTGCTGGTCTCGCAGACCCGGGACGGTCGCGGCCTGTCCTGGTCCTACGACGCCGTCGGCCGTCGGGTCGGGCGGGTGGACCCCGACGGGGCCCGCACCCGCTACGAGCGCGACGCGGCCGGCCGGGTCGTGGCGGTGGAGCACGACTCGCTCGGTCGCGCCGCCTTCGAGCGGGACCTCGGCGGGCGGGTCGTCGCGGCCGAGGCGGGCGGGGTCCGTCAGACCTGGACCTTCGGCGACGGCTTCGTCGCGGGCCACAGCGTGACCGACGGGGAGCGGACCTCGACCACCGTGGTCGACCGCGACGAGCTCGGCCGGGTCAGGACCGTGGCCCGCGACGGCTCCTCGAGCGCCTACGAGTACGACGAGGCGCACCAGCTGGTCGGCCTGCGCACCACCGGCGAGCGCGGCGACACGGTCACCCGTTGGCGCTACGACGCGGCCGGGCGGTTGGTGGCGGAGACCTCGGAGGGCGCCACGCGCGAGCTCTCCTACGACGCCGCGGGCCAGCTCCTCTCCACCGTCGAGACCGACGGCACCACGACGCGGAGCTCGCGCTACTCCTACGACGGACTCGGCCGGCGTACCCGGGTGGAGCGCAGCGACGGCTCGACCCGCGACCTGCGGTGGAGCCGTCTCGGGTCCCTGGCCGAGGTCGTCGACCGGGACGGCGGGGGCCGCGAGCGACGGGTGACCTCCGTGGTGGACGCCCTCGGGCAGCTGACGCGGCTGGACGACGCCGAGGTCTTCCTCGACGGCGCCGACCCGCGTGCGGCCGTGCCGGCGAGGGTCGGGGACGCCGCCGTGGTCGCGACCGGGCCGGCGATCGGCGCCGGCTCGGAGTGGACGACCCCGGGGTGGCGACAGTCCCGGTCGAACGGTGACGACCCGTGGGACCTCGGGTCGGCGCAGGACGTCGACGGCCCCGCGCTCGGTGCGTCGGGCGAGCTCACGGTGGCAGGTCTGGAGTGGATGGGCCGGCGCGTCTACGACGCGGAGAGCCGCGGGTTCCTCTCGGTCGACCCGTGGGAGCCGGTCACCGGCGCAGCGTGGTCGGGCAACCCGTACGCCTTCGCGGGCAACGACCCCATGCACGCGCTGGACCCGGCCGGGCTGAGCCCGATGACCGATGCCGACCTGCAGGCCTACCTGTCGGAGAACGCCGGCGCCTTCGCCGCGGCCGCCGACTGGACGAGGAACAACTGGGAGTACCTCGCCGGCGGCGCGATGGTCGTCGCCGGCGGTGTCCTGATCGCCACCGGTGTCGGCGGCCCGGCCGGGCTGATGCTCGTCTCCGCAGGCGCCGACACGATCATCCAGAAGGCGACCACGGGGGGCGTCAACTGGGGTCAGGTCGCCATCTCGGGCGCCTTCGGTGCCTGGGGCGGCGCCGCGGCCGCGGCCCGCATGGGCGTCACCGGCGCGGCCCGGCAGGCCGTGGTGGGAGGAGTGCTCGCCGACGGCACCAGCGGTGCCGTGATGGGCGGATACTCCTACGCCACGAGCGGGCAGCCGTTGACGCCGGCGGGTCTGGTCCGGGCCACCGCCTCGGGCGCCGCCGTCGACGCCGCCACCGGTGGACTGCTGAGCTCCGGCCCGTCGCTGCCGGTGGGGAACCAGGGCAGGCTCCTCGACGACGTCCCGGCGACGCCGCAGCAGCCGTTCATGCCCGCGAACCCCGGGCCGCTCAGCGACCAGCATGCGGCCACCTTCACCGGCGGCCACTACGACACCACCGTCTCGACAGAGCCCATGACGCTCTACCGGGCCGGGACCGCGGACAGCCCGCTGGGGCAGTTCTTCTCCCGCGAGCCACCCGTGGGCGTGGCCCAGACACGGATCGACAAGGCCATCCCGGAGGTGTGGCCGGACGGGTCGCCCGCACCCCTGGACACCGGGCACGCCATCCACTTCCCCGCCGGGACGACCATGCACACTGGGGAGGTGGCGAACCAGGGAGGGATCTACATGGGTGGCACGGAGCAGGTCCTGGTGGAGCGGCCCTGGGAGATCCCGGGAGCGGGACCGGTGGACTCGTGGCCACTGCACTGAACGAGCAGGTCGTCCCCCTGCTGCGGGAGATCCAGGAGCTGGTGGCGGCGTGCGGGCAGGAGAGGTGGGCGAGCATGTTCGCCCACCTGGCCGAGGACGCCGCCGAGGCGACCGCCGGGACCGGGCAGCGCGAGGTGCTTCAGCGGATCGGGGAGCTCTACGGCGGCATGGGCAGCTTCAACGACCTGGTGCTGCAGGACCGGCAGGGTGTACGGCCGGAGCAGCGGCGCCTCGACACCCTTCGCACCGATCTGTACCGGGCCGTCACCGACCTCCACCCGGGGTGAGGCGCCGGTGCCCGCCGATGACGTGTGCGCCGACGCCGTGAGCGGCTCGGTCGTCGACCAGGTCCAGGCGTTCTGCCGCCGGCACCGCCCCGGGCTGAAGCTGCCCGACGGCTGGTTCGGACGTCCGTTCGACAACCAGCACGTCCTGACGGCGGCCCGGGAGGCCGACGACGGCCTGCTGCTCGAGCTGGACGGTCGCCTGCGGATGATGCTGCGTGGGCCGGTCGAGGTGGTGGTGGACCCCGGTCGCCGACTCGAGCTGACGGGCTTCACCTCGCTGTCCTGGGAGCGTCAGGACTACGGCTCCTCCGGGCGCGCGCACCGCACGGAGTACGGGCCCGGCACGATCGAGCTGGTGGTTCCGGCAGGCTGAGAGCAGCAGGTGGGGTCGGATGGAGACGAGGGTGGCAGCGCTCGAGGGCGCGCTCCCGGAATCACCTGGGCATCACCGCCCGTCGGTCGAGGACGCAGTCTCGCTGGTCGTCAGGGAGGGGAGCGTGCGGCCGGCCGAGCAGCCGCCCTGGCCGTCGCGTTGCTGGAGGGCGGCCTCCTGGACCCGCGGGACGTGATCGTCCTGTCGAGCCTGGCTGGTGCAGCGCCCGGTCGGTGCGTCGCTCCACGACGAGGTGGGGGAGGGGCGGACGTTCCGCTACCGCCGCGTACCGGCGGGTCTCGGTCCCGACGAGCCGCAGAGCCCGGTTGGAGCGTCACCGCAGGGTTCGCTGAGGCGCACCGCCTCGCCGAGGTGACGCTGACGGTCTGACGAGGTGACGCTGACGGCGCGCCGAGGTGGGCGTGGCACAGGCCGGCGACCGCCTCGTGGCCGCCGTCGACCTCGTCGATCCCCGCGTGATCGCCGTGGTGGTGGCGCGAGGCAGCCGTACGCCGACAGGCACAGGTCTCGTCCCGCGGACCTGCGCCGCCTGAGGGCTGCGGTCCTCGGTACTTGTGCCTGTCGGTGTACGTCCCTGAGGCAGGGATGCCGCCGGGGAACGCCCCGGGAGCCAACCGCATGCTGCGCGAGCGGACAGGCACGCTCGCGCAGCGCGGCGCCCTGGTCGGCGAGGTCGCCCCGCCGGGGCCGTCAGGGACGTACGTACGGGTGCCCCGGCGGGTCCTCGACCGCCTCGCCGCCCCCATCTGATTGAACGCTTGACAACGCCGTGACCTGCGACGATGGAGAGGTCTGGCCCACGGGACGGGACGGTGGTGATCGGGCACGGGTCACTGGTCCCAGGCCTTATGCTGTGCCCGCCGCGAGGCACGTCATGGGGTTGTCCCACGAGCGCAGATCTGCAAGGTGGCTACATGTTCCAGTCTCACCCGTCCGTCGCAACGGTCGCGCACCGCGCACGCAAGCCGATGGTGGGCCTCGTCGCCGCCGTGGCGGTCGCCTCGCTGATCGGCTCGTCCTCGACGCCGGGGCTGGTCACGGTCGCGGACTCCGAGCTGCTGGTCTCCCCGGGCGACCGCGTGCTGCAGTCGGTCGAGGTCGCCATGGGCCCCGACGGCACCCTCACCGCGGTCGAGGGCACCACGGTCACCGCGTCGGCCGACGGCGAGAGCGCCGAGAGCACCACGCAGGCGTACTCCCCGGACGACGTGGTCGGCGACCTCCCGGTCCGGGTCCTCACCTCCTACCGGACCGACGACGGGTCGGGCTCGGACCTGTCCGAGCTCGAGGGGTACGACGGCCAGGTCCGGATCGACCTCACGGTCCAGAACCTGACGGTCGAGGCGCAGGACGTCAGCTACGACGTCGCCGGGGCGTCCCGGACGCGACCGGCGCTGGTCGGTGCCCCGCTGACCGTCGTGGCCGCAGCCGACCTCGGCGGCACCGACCCGGCCCGGGTCGTGACCCAGGCCGCGGGCGAGGACAGCGTGACCAACGGTGTGCTGAGCCAGGGTGCCGACGGCGCGACCCAGGTGCAGTGGGCCACCATCCTGGCCCCGCCGCAGCTGAGCTCCAGCGCGACGCTGAGCCTGGTCGTCGACGCGAAGGACTTCAGCGCCCCGGCCTTCGACCTGAGCGTCCAGCCCGGTCTGGTCACCGACCCGTCGGTGGGTGCGCTGGTCGAGAACGCCTTCAACCCCGCAGCCTCCGAGGAGCTGGCCCTGCAGGCCCGCACCGTGGAGATCGTCGGCGAGGTCAACGAGCTGCTCGCCGAGGCCGGCGACTCCATCTCCGACGTGCGCCGCAGCCTGACCTCGACGACGGAGACGCTGGGCCTGCGGACCGTCGGCGACCTGGCCAGCAGCATCACCCGCATCGCCGCCTCGATGGAGGCCCTCGACGGCAGCGTCCTCGGCCTCGGCGAGGGCATCTCCACGGCCCTCGAGGCGACCGGCTCCTCCTCGCTCGCGCAGCTCGAGTCGACCGTCGCCTCGGTCGACTCGCTGCTCGGCGACACCACCGGCAAGCCGGGCACCGCGACCGTCGCCGGCAGCGGCTGCGAGACCACCGTCAGGACCGGGACGGGCGGGGGCAGCGTGTACGACAGCCTGCTCCGCGTGGCCGGCACGCTGAACGGGTACGCCAGCGCGAGCGACTCCTGCAAGCAGGCGCTGCAGACGTCGCTGGTGAACAGCATCGGGCCTCCGATCGACGAGCTCTCCGACGCGGAGGTCGCGCGCGTGTGCGCCCCGTCCACTCCGACGCAGCCGAACGCCGCGGCCGGCTCGGTGACCTGCGTCCTGAGCAGGACCGGGGACCGGCTCCCCACCCAGATCGCGGAGTCCCTGGCGGCCTCCGAGGAGCTCGCCCTCGGCACCCTCGACAGCACCGGCGTGGCCCGGGTGATCATCCAGATGAACGAGCTGAACCGCGTCCTCGACGGCGTCGAGCAGACCCCGGGCCTCCTCGTCGCCCTGCGGGCGCTGCGCGACCGGGACGGCGGAGAGCTCGACCTCGACGCCCTGCGGACCGAGCTCGAGGCCCTGGGGTCCCTGCGGGCCGACTTCGCCGCCGTCGCGGCCGATCTCGGCACGGGCGCCGGCGGCGTCACCACCGAGCTGGACACGATCGAGGGTCGCGACCAGATGGTGTACCGGACCTTGTGCACCATCGCCGACAACCCGGTGGAGCCCGTCGCAGCGGTGCAGGCGCGGGAGGCCGCCGCGCGGATCGCGCCCGGGGTGCGGTGCGAGGCGCCGTACGTGCTGCCGGACTCGCCCCAGGTCGACTCCGCCCGCGACGCCCTGGCCGCCCTGGTCGACAGCACCGGGGGCACGTTGGAGACCGCTCTGGACGACTTCGACGACCAGTACGCCGCGACCCTCGCCACGCTGAGCACGGTCGAGGGCGGCGAGGGGGTCGAGAAGGGTCAGCTGCGGGACTTCTTCCGGCAGATCGACCTGCTCAACGACGAGCGTCTGGACGTGAAGGCGGAGGTGGACACGCTCAACGACCTCGAGGACGAGGCGCGGGCCGCGATCTCCGACGCGTTCACCGAGGCGGAGTCCGACGCCGGCGACGCCATCCGTTCGGGCACCCAGAGCTCGATCAAGGCGGTCAGCAAGCGCTCCGCCGCCGCCCAGAAGGAGGTGGCCGAGGCGTTCGCCCGCTCCAAGGACGGCATGCGTGACGCCGCCAGCGGCATCGCCGCCGACGGTCGCGCCGCCATCGACGAGCAGAAGGGCGGGCTGGCGAAGACCTCCCAGGAGGCCACCGGCGTGATCGAGTCCAACGTCCGCGCGGGCCTCGACGTCATCGCCGTCACCGTGTCCGCCTCGACCCGCGACACCGACGCCGCCGGCAAGCTGCTGGCCGCCGACCTGACCAAGGTGCTCCTCGACCTCGGCGACCCGGAGGTCGACGGGGCCGGGCTGCTCGGCACGCTCGGCGCCAACGCCGGCGACTCCCGGGCGGCCGACTTCCAGCTGGCGCTGGCCACGCGGACCGCGTCCTCCTACGCCAACGCGCGGGGTCAGGACATCGGCGGGCTGATGCTGCGCCAGGCCCAGGCCGAGGCGGCGTTCAAGCGCCAGGCCCAGCTGGAGGCCTTCCAGGTCGACGTGCCGGACGGTGTCGAGCGCCGGACCGTCTACTCGTTCCACCTGGCCGCCGGGCAGTGAGCGTGCGGTCGTCGCGGTGGGCGCTCCTGTCCGTCGCAGCCCTGCTCTCCCTGGGCGTCACCTCCTGCTCGGGCGAGGACCCCGGGTCCGAGGACGCGTCCGGGTCCGGGCCGAGTGCCGCTCCGGCCCGACCCGCCGCCGTGCCGCTCGAGGCCGCGGGTCTGCCCGACGGCGTCCAGATCGGCGTCGTCGTCAGCCTGGCGTCGGCCGGCGACTCCGGCGCCCAGTGGAACGAGGCCGCTCAGGGCGCCGAGGTGGCGGCCCACCGCCTCGGTCTGGGCGGCACCCCCGTCGAGCTCGTGCCGGTGGACGACCGCGGCACGGTCGAGGGTGCCGCCGCGGCGGTGCGGGACCTGGCCGAGCAGGGCGTGTCCGGCGTCGTCGTGGCCACCTCCGGACCCCACGTCAGCGGCGCCGTCCGGGCCGCGGCCGAGACGGGGGTCCCGGTGCTCCTGCCCTACGCGCCGGACCCGGCCCTGCCCGACGGGGCGCCGGTCTGGCTGACCGGTCCTGCCCGGACCGCGATCACCGACGCGCTCACCGACGCGGTCGCGGCGGCCGGCGTGTCCAAGCCCGTCCTGGTCGACGCCGGCGGCGGGGAGCTGCCCGCGCTGGCCCCGGCCGCCCAGCGCGCGCTCGCCGCGGGCGCGCCCGAGGCCGTCGCGTCCCGACTGGCCGCCGAGATCGGGCGGCTGGCCGGTCAGGCCGAGGTGGACTCGGTCGTGGTCACCGGACCGGCCGCCCGTCAGGCCGTGGTGGTCCGGGCGCTCCAGGGTGCAGGCGTGCCGCTGCCGGTCTTCCTGTCCCCGGACGCGCTGAGCCCGGTGCTCGCCGCCGACCTCGTGGCGTCCGACGGCAGCCTCGCCTCCGAGATGGTCACCGTGGGTGAGGAGACCGGCGACGTCGCCGCCCTCGGTCCCGGTGCCACCGGGGAGGGGCTCTCGGCCTACTACGCCGGCCTCCGCAGCGCGGCGGCCGATCCCGCCGTCGAGGACTTCTTCGACGGGGAGCCCTTCGCCTCGGTCGCGGGCAGCGCCGACACCCGCAGCCACGACGCCGTCCTCGCCCTCGCCCACGCCGCGGCCGGGGCCGGCAGCGCCGACCCCTCTGCCGTGGCCGACGCCCTGGGCAGCCTGCGGCTCGACCGTGCCGACGGGCTGACCGGCGCCGGGCTCGACTTCACCTCGCAGGCAGCGCTGCCCGCCGACCAGGTGGTCGCGCTCCAGGGCACGACGCAGGACCCCGGCGTCCGTCCGGAGCCCGGCTCGGCCCCGTCGCCACGCCTCTTCTGGTTCGCGGTGCCGCGCGGCTGACCAGGTCGTACGCCGGTCCGCCCGGCGACCCCACCGAACCCGAGGAGACCGCCCGTGCGCGTGACCATCGACGTCGACGGCATCCCGCACGACGTGGAGCTGGCCCAGGCTGCCGGCACCGCGACGATCGCCGACCTCGTCGAGCAGGTCTGCGGGAAGCTGCTCGCCGCGGCCGACGAGGTGTGGGTCGACGAGCGGCAGCACGCCGCGAGCGACCGGCTCGCCGACGTCACCCTGCTCGAGGGCTCCCGCGTCGGCCGCGACCCACTGTCGCGGACCCCGCCGGTCACCTCGTGGACGGCGACGGTCTCCGGCGGTCTCGATGCCGGCCGGGTGGTGCCCCTCCCGCGCCAGCGCGCGCTGACCATCGGCCGGGCGCCGCTGGCCGACCTCACGGTGGACTCGCCGAGCACCTCGTGGAACCACGCCAGCCTGACCCTGGAGGAGGACGGCGTCCGCGTGCGCGACGTCGGCTCCACCAACGGCACCTTCGTCGAGGGCGAGCGCGTCACGACCCTCGCCGAGCTCGAGGCCGCCGCCGCCGCGGAGGCGGAGGAGGCCGCGAGGGCCGAGAGGACCGGGGTGGCCGCCAAGGTGTCCGGCCTGCGTCGCAAGGACGACGAGACCACCGAGCCGGAGCCGATCGTCGACGGGGTCCTGGTCGCCGAGGAGGCCGTGGTGCTCGTCGGTGGCGCCGCCATCACGCTGCGTCGCAGGCCCGCCGAGCCGCTGGCCCCCGCGCCGGGGTCGCTGAACAACGTCACCCCCGCGGGCACCGCGCCGTTCAACCGCCCGCCCCGCCCCGGCCGACCGCCGGCGCCGGAGGAGATCACCCCGCCGGTGAAGAAGGACGACCCGCCCCCGAGCCGCTTCCCGCTGGCGACCGTGCTCGGTCCGCTGGTGCTCGCGGTCGCGATGGTCTTCGTGCTGGGCAACGCGCGGTTCGCGCTGATCGCGGGCCTCAGCCCGATCCTGGGCATCGGCACCTACTACGAGCAGAAGCGGCGTCGCGGCAAGGAGATCCAGGAGGAGGAGGTGCGCTTCGCCGAGGCGCTGGAGACCTTCGAGTCCGACATCGCCGAGGCCGCCACGGCCGAGCGGGCCCGCCGCCGCGCCGAGCTGCCGGACCCGGCCACGACCATCCGGCGCGCCGCGCTGCCCTCGACCCTGCTGTGGCAGCGCCGCTTCTCGGCCGGCGACTTCCTCAAGCTCAACGCCGGTGTCGGCGACGTCGGGTGGGCCCCGCCCATCGACGACTCCTCGAACGGCAAGCGCCTCGACGACGCGGCCAGGAGGACGATCCGGGCCAGCATCCTCGGCTCCGCGCCGGTCGAGGTCGACCTCGGCAACGCCGGCGTGGTCGGCATCGTCGGCGACCGCGAGGGCGCCCTCGCGGTCGCCCGCGGCCTGGTCGCCCAGGCCGCGGTGCACGTCGGCCCCGCCGACCTGACGGTCGGCGTCTTCTGCGACCGCGGCCGGGACGACGACTGGTCCTGGACGCAGTGGCTCCCGCACAGCCGCCGGCTCGGCGACTCCTCCGGAGGGCACTGGCTCTCCGACGACCGCACCCGCAGCGAGGCGATGCTGCGCGGGCTGCGTGACACCATCGACCGGCAGCCCACCCCGGCGGTCCTGCTCGTCCTCGACTCCGACGTGCTCCTGGAGGGCCGCAACGCCCCCGCCCGTACCCTCCTGGGCCACGGTCGCCGGCTCGGCACCACCGGCCCGGTCGACCCCCGCCAGCGCGAGGTGCAGGTCAGCGGGATCGTCGTGGCGTCCTCCCACGAGCAGCTGCCGTCGTCGTGCACGGTCGTGCTCGAGGTGCAGCCGGACGCCCTCGGCACCGCGACCCGCCCCGACGACCTGACCACCGTCGACGACGTCGTCCTCGCCGGCCTCGACCTGCCCACGGCGCGCCGCTGCGCGCTCGACCTGGCCCGCTTCGACGACCCCGAGCTGGTCGTTCCGGGCGCGGCCCTGCCCTCGATGGTGCGGCTGCCCCCGCTGCTGGGCATCGAGGAGATCAGCCGCGAGGCGATCCGGGAGAGCTGGCGCACCTCGACCCGGATCAAGGCGCCGGTCGGTGTCGGCGAGACCGGGGGCTTCGAGCTCGACCTGGTCCGCGACGGGCCGCACGGCCTGGTCGGCGGGACCACCGGCTCGGGCAAGAGCGAGTTCCTGCGCTCCCTCGTCGCGGGGCTGGCGGCACGGACCGACCCGACCCGGCTCACGTTCATCCTGATCGACTTCAAGGGGGGCGCGGCGTTCGCGGCCTGCGAGCGGCTGCCCCACACGATCGGCACGGTCAGCAACCTCGACGCGCAGCTGGCCGACCGGGCGATCCGCGCGCTCGAGGCCGAGATGCGGTACCGCCAGGAGATGTTCGCGGCCGCGGGGGAGGGCGTGGACAACCTCGACGCCTACCTGGCCACGAACCCCGCCGAGCCGATGCCGCGGCTGCTGCTGGTCGTCGACGAGTTCGCGATGCTGGCCAAGGAGTACCCCGACGTCCTCTCCTCGCTGGTCAGCGTCGGCGCCGTGGGGCGCACCCTCGGGGTGCACATGATCCTGGCCACCCAGCGTCCCGCGGGTGTCGTGAACGACGACATCCTGGCCAACACCAACCTGCGCGTCGCGCTGCGGGTGCAGAGCCGCGACGACTCCACGAACGTGATCGGCGTCCCCGCGGCCTCGGCCATCGGGCGCACCCAGATGGGGCGCGCGTTCGTGAAGCTCGGCCAGGACGACATCACCCCGGTGCAGACGGCGCTGGTCACCGGTCGCGCCCAGGCCGAGACCTCCACGCTGGTCGAGGCCCACCCGCTCGGCTTCGGCTTCACCGTGGCCCCCGACCGGGTCGAGGTCGACGACAAGGACGCACCGACCGACCTCGACCTGCTCATCGACGCGATCGTCGAGGCCAACGACGAGCTGGGGTACGCCCCGCCGCGCCCGGTGTGGCCCGAGGCGCTGGGCGCGCGGGTGGAGCTCGACGGCCCGTTCGCCCCCGCGCCGGTCGAGCCCGACCCGCACGGCGCGGCACCCCTGCCGCGGGTGGGCTCGCTGCGTGACGACGAGGTGCTCTTCGCGGTCAGCGACGACCCCGACCGGCAGCGGCAGGTCCCCGCCGGCTGGCACCTCGGCCACGGCAACGCGCTGATGATGGGCATCCCGGGCAGCGGCACCAGCACGGCGCTGGCCGCGATCGGGCTGACCGTCTGCGCGGCGGCCCCGCCCGAGGACGTGGACCTGCTGGTGATGGACCTCGGCAGCCGCGACCTCGCCCCGCTCCGGGACCTGCCCCACGTGGTGGGGTACGTCGGCTCCGGCGCCGCCGCCCGCGAGGAGCAGGTGCGCCTGCTGAAGTACGTCCGGGCCGAGCTGGACCGCCGTCGCGCGTCGAGCGGGCCGTACCGCCGCCTGGTCGTGCTGATCGACGGCCTGGCCACCCTGCGCGACGAGTTCGACGACTACGAGGGCATCCGGCTCCTCGAGGGCCTCTACCGGGCCTGGACCGACGGCCCCGACCTCGGCATGCACTTCGTGGCCAGCACCGCGCGGGTCAAGGCGGTGCCCCCCGCGATCGACGAGGTGACCACGCAGAAGTGGCTCTTCCGCCTCGCCGACGCCTACGACTACGCGACCGCCGGCGTGCCGGCCGCGCTCGCGCCGTCGCCGGTCCCCGGCCGGTGCGTGGTGGCCGGCACCAGGCTCCAGACCCACGTGGCGACCCCGGCCGGGGGCCTGGCGGCGGCGGTCGCTGCGGTCGGCGCGACCTGGACCGTCACGCAGCCCAAGGCCACCGTGATCGGGCGGCTCCCCGAGGTGGTCTCGGTGGCCGACCTCGGCGTGGGCGCCCGGATCGACACCGAGCCCTGGTCGCTGCCCGTCGGCATCGCCGAGGCCGACCTCGGCGTGGCCGTGCTCGAGGTCTGGCAGGGCGAGCACGTGATGGTGACCGGCCCTGCGCGCAGCGGCAAGTCGACGCTGCTGCTGGCGATGGCCGAGAGCATCGGCACGGCGTCCGCCGCGTCCGGGACCCCGGTCGCGATCTGGGGCGTGTGCGGGCGACGCTCGCCGCTGGGCGAGGCCGGCCTGGACAGGGTGGCGGTGGGCGAGGACGACCTCGCGGCCGTGCTGGCCGCCGCCCGCGTCCACCGTGGCCGGCTGGTGCTGCTGATCGACGACGCCGAGCAGCTCGACGACAAGGACCAGGCGATCGCCGGTCTGCTCGACGCCAGGGTGCCGGGGCTGACCGTGATCGCCGCGGGTCGTTCCGACGACCTCCGCGGGATGTACAGCCACTGGTCCAAGGCCGTGCGCAAGTCGCGCTGCGGGGTCCTGCTGATGCCGAACGTCGACTTCGACGGCGACCTGCTCGGGGTGCCGGCACTGCCCCGGAAGGCGCCGGTCGCGCTCACCGTGGGGCGCGGCTACGCCGCCTCGGGCGGGGGGATCGGCCTGGTGCAGACCGCCAGCCCCACCCCGGCGCCCTCGCCGGGGACGGACGGCCTCAGCGCGGGGTGAGCGGCTCGGCGATGGACCGGATCCGGGCGGTGGCCAGCTCGATCATCAGCTGCGCCGCCGGGCTGAGCACCGCCCCGGCCCGGTGCACGATGGCGAGGGTGTCGTACTGCCGGGGGCGCAGGCTGACGAAGCCGGCGTGCGGAGCCAGCCGGGGGAGCAGCTGGTCGACCGCGCCGCGCGGGATGACGGTGTCGGCCAGCCCTCGCCCGGCGAGCTCGACGGCGGTCTCCACGTCCTCGACCTCGATCCGGGTGGTGGGGTTGCGCCCGGTCTCGTGGAGCATCTGGCGCAGCGCGATCCGGGTGGAGTCCTCCGCACGCCAGGTGGTCTCCGGCATCACCAGCGACGCCCGGGCCAGCCGCTGGGCGGTGACCGGGCTGGTCAGCCGCTCGGGGTCGGCGCTGACGTAGACCAGCTCGTCCCGCGCGACCGGGGTGACCGTGAGGCCCTCGCCGGTCACGCTCGGGACCGCGATCATCGCGGCCTCGATCCGGCCGCGCCGCAGGTCCTCCAGGACGTCGGAGGAGTTCTGCCCCACCAGCTCCACGCGCACGCCGGGGTGGCGCTCCAGGACGTCGGCGACCAGGTCGGCCCCCGCGTAGAGGCGCGCGGTGCCGAACATGCCGAACCGGATGGTGCCGGTCTGCAGGGTGCGGGCGCGCTGGACGGCGCGTCGCGCCTCCTCGACGGCGGCCAGCACCTGCTCGGCGTGGGGGCGCAGCGTGTCCGCGACGGTGGTCGGGACGACACCCCGCCCGACCCGGCGGAAGAGCTGGACGCCGAGGGTCTTCTCCAGGGCTCTGACCTGCTCGGACACCGACGGCTGGGCGTAGCCGAGCTCGTCGGCCGCGGCGGTCAGCGACCCGTGCTCGTAGGTCGCCAGGAAGCAGGTGAGCTGGTGGAGGGAGAGCACCATCACATTATAGGCAATTCCTTTGCTCTCTCAAGGAAAGCAAGGCTGGTCCTGGAAGTTGAAACCCGTCAGACTGAGGGTGTCCCCGATCCACCACCGAGGAGGTCCTCACCGTGTTCATCCGTCGTTGCTCCACCTGCGAGCGCCGTCAGCTCGTCTTCCCCAGCCAGCTCGCCGGCATCGCGACCACCGCCCACGGCGTCGAGGTCTCCTACCGCTGCTGGTGCGGTGACGTGCAGTCCTTCGAGACCGAGCACGTCGACCAGGTCATGCCCCGCATCGCGGCCTGACCTCGACCCCCTGGCCCTGGCCGGGGCACGCCCGGTCAGGGCAGCAGCCGGGCGCCGAGACGCAGCACGGGCCGGCCGACCCGTCGTACGACGGGTCCTGCCACGCGCGCGGCCCACGGTGCCGGGGTGCGGCCGAGCGACGTCACGTCGTCGCCGAGCCGCACCGTCCCGCCGTCGCGCACCTCGGCGTAGACGCCCAGGAAGCGGTCCGCCTCACGGGCCACCGCCCGGCCGACCGCACGGTCCTCACCGATCCCGTCGGCCTGGGCGTGCCCGGGCACGACGCAGCGGATCGTCGGCATGGTGATCGAGACCCGGGAGCCGCCGAGCGCGAGGTCGAGGTCCACCCAGGCCCGCTCGGGGTACGCCTCGTGGCCCTCCCCGGTCTCCAGGAGCACGGTGGGCCGGAACCGGCGTACGTCGGCATCCACCCCGGAGGCGGCCAGGCTCGCCAGGCTGGTCGTGCTGAGCAGGTGCAGCCCGGCGACGTCGACGAACGTGCCCGGCGGGGTGCTCCAGACCGCGAGCCGGGCCAGCGTGCGCGCGTCGAGGAAGGACGGGTCCGGCAGCGGCTCGTCCGGGTCCAGGCCGAGCTCGCGCCGGACCGCCCCGGCGCTGCGGAGGCCGCCCCGGTGCGCGCGCCGGTCGGAGGTCGGAGGCAGCGGCTCGAGGCGCACCCGCCTGCCCACCACCTCGCCCACGGCGTCGTGCACCCGCGGGTCGTCGCTGCGGAGGTCCTCGCCGTCGGGCAGCGTGAGGACGACCGGCCAGGAGCGCCCGGGCCCGACCTGCGGCGGCGGCTCGGTGGCGAACCGGGCCCGGCAGGTCAGCAGCGCGCCCAGCCGGCGCGCCGTCGCGATCCGGCCGTCCTCGAGGTCGCGGACCGCCCACAGCCGGTCGCCCACCACGCCGCGCGGGCCGAGGATCACCCGCTCCACGGGCTGCCCGCCCATCGACTTGACCGGGTAGCGCCACAGGCCTGCCACGGTGGACTTCCCGACGGCGCTCATGCACCCAGCGTGCCCCGTGCGGGTGCGTCCTGCCCAGCGACCGCCGACCGGCTCCGGACCGCACCTCGGCGACTGCGAGGACGACTGCGGCGACGCGGGTTCGCGGGCCCCGGCAGCGCTCGGTATGCTCCCGGCGTTGCTCGTCACGGTGCCCGCGTGGTGCCCGTGGGCCCAGCACGCCGCCTTAGCTCAGTCGGTAGAGCGTCTCACTCGTAATGAGAAGGTCGTCGGTTCGATTCCGACAGGCGGCTCCACTCCTCCCGCCGCACGGGGAACTGCAGCTGGACGATCTCGGCTGGTGCTTGGGTCGAGGAAGCAGCCGTGTCCGGCCAGGGCTCGGTGGAGGTCGGCGTGGGTGGCGACGTCGTCGGGGGGCAGTCGCTCCTACCTCCCGAACTACCTGCAGCGGTGGTGGGCCTCGGTCGGATCGTTCGTGTGGTGCGCCACCGGCGACTCAGGCACGCCTGACGAGGGGGCGACAGCACCGAGGGAGAGGTGGCCGGGTCTCCGCCGGACTTCCTCCAGCCCTGTGCCCGCGACACCCTGGAATGGACCACTCGAGGAGCGTTGCCGGAATGTGGTCGAAGCTCCCCGCTCGGGTGACGACACCAGGAACGGGCACACCGAGGTCGTCCTCGCCTTCCAGACCGACGCGGCTGGGGCACGGGTTCGGTTCTGGTGCGTGAACCGCAGGGTTGGGGACGACAGGTTCACGCATCGCGTGGGCTGGGTCAGGACCTTCCGCGGAGGTTGCGGGAGGAGCGGCGCGGCTGCAGTGCCTGAGGTTCCGACCCTCCCGGCGGACCCCGCGCACCTCACGGCCGACGGGCGGCTCCGATCCTGCCCCGGCCGCAACCGTCGCACCCCGCACCGCTCCCGACCCGCTCCGGGGCGCCCCCCGGGGGTCGCCCGGATGGGTGCGTGGTCGCCGTCACATCTCTGACCTGGAGAAACGACTTACCTGATAGTAGCCTGAAAGTACGTACACAAACGATCAACTATCGGGTACATAGGCAATCTTCGACCGGGTCCGAGACGTAGTACCCACCGTGACCCCTCGCGACGCCCGCACCTTGGTCATCGTTCCCACCTACAACGAGCTAGACAATCTCCGGCCGATCGTCTCCCGCACCCTCGCCGCCGAGCCCGACGTGCACCTCCTCGTCGTCGACGACAACAGCCCCGACGGCACCGGCGACCTGGCCGACGGCCTGGCCGCCGGCGACGACCGCGTCCACGTCCTGCACCGACCCGGCAAGGAGGGGCTCGGTGCCGCCTACCTGGCCGGGTTCGACTGGGCCCTCGCCCGCGACTACGAGGTCGTCGTCGAGATGGACGCCGACGGCTCCCACCTGCCCGAGCAGCTCCACCGTCTGCTGGCCGCGCTCGACACGGCCGACCTCGTCGCTCGGGTCACGGTGGGTGCCCGGTGGCAGCGTGCAGAACTGGCCTCGGCGGCGCGAGCTGCTCTCCCGCGGCGGCAACGCCTACGTGCGCCGCGCCCTGCGGATGCCCCTGGGTGACGCCACCGGTGGCTACCGCGCCTTCTGGGCCGAGACCCTGCGCCGTCTCGACCTCGAGGGCGTCGAGTCCCACGGGTACTGCTTCCAGGTCGACCTCGCACGCCGCGTCCTCGACGCCGGGATGAGCGTCCGTGAGGTCCCCATCGACTTCCACGAGCGCACGGTCGGCGCCAGCAAGATGACCGGCGGCATCGTGCGCGAGGCGCTGTGGCGCACCACCACCTGGGGCCTGGCCGAGCACCTCGGCACCCGCCACCCGCGCCGCGTGCGCCGTCCGGTCCCGCTCGAGGCGTTCGCGCGCTGACCGACCGAGGACGACCCGCTCGCCCTCTTCCTGCTCCGCCTGTCTGGAGATCGCTCATGACCCCGCGCAACCTCTCGTGCCCTGGCTGCTGCCCTGGCCACCCTGCTCGACCGCCGTCGTGCTGCTGCTGGGCTCCGCGGGCCTGGCCACGGCCCAGGGCGACGGTCCGCTGCTGCCCGACGACCCGGACCAGTCCGTGCCGGCGGCGCCGTGAGGAGCCGGTCGAGCAGCCGGCGCCGGCGTCCGACCTCGTCACCACGGACGGCATCTCCTGGGTCGAGTGGCTCGGGTACGGCGCCCTGGTCCTCGTCTCGCTCGGCCTGACGGTGGTCGCCCTGACCACCCTCTGGTGGATGCTGCACGCCTGGCGGAGCACCGACTCGCTGAAGGCCACCGCGCTTCTCCAGCAGCCCGGTCGAGCCGCCGACGCTCCTTCACGCTGCTGGTCCCGGCCCGCCACGAGGAGGAGGTCCTGGGCCACACCCTCGACCAGCTCGCGGCCTCGGACCACCCCGACTTCGAGATCATCGCGATCATCGGCCACGACGACCCGGGGACCGAGGCCGTCGCCCGCGCCGCGGCGGCCCGCCACCCCGAGCGTGATCAGCGTGGTCATCGACGACACCGTGCCGAAGAACAAGCCGCGGGGCATGAACACCGCGCTCCCGCACGCCCGCGGTGACATCGTCGGCGTCTTCGACGCCGAGGACGAGGTGCACCCCGCGCCTGCTGCGGCTCGTGGACTCGCGGTTCAGCGAGACCGGCGCCGACGTGGTCCAGGGCGGCGTGCAGCTGATGAACGTCCAGCACGCAGCTGGTGGGCGCTCCGCAACTGCCTCGAGTACTACTTCTGGTTCCGCTGCCGCCTGCACTTCCACGCCGAGCGCCCGCTTCATCCCGCTCGGCGGCAACACCGTCTTCGTCCGCACCGACCTGCTCCGCGAGGCCGGCGGCTGGGACGGCGACTGCCTCGCCGAGGACTGCGAGCTCGGCGTCCGCCTCTCGACCCAGGGCGCCACGGTCGCGGTGGCCTACGACCCCGAGGTCGTCACCCGCGAGGAGACGCCGGGATCGCTCACCAGCGCTGTTCAAGCAGCGCACCCGCTGGAGCCAGGGCTTCCTGCAGGTCCTCAAGAAGGGCTACTGGAAGCAGCTGCCGACGCGCCGTCAGCGCTGGCTGGCCCGCTACACGCTCGTCGATGCCGTTCCTGCAGGCCTTCACCGGCCTGATGATCCCGGTCTCGGTCGCCCTCGTGCTCTTCGCCAAGGTCCCGGTCCTGATCGCCATGATCACCTTCCTGCCCGCTCGCTGCCGACGCTGGTCACCCTGGCCGTCGAGGCCGCCGGGCTCGGAGAGTTCGGCCGCGCCTACGGCGTGAAGATCCGGTTCCGCGACTACGTCAAGCTCGTGCTCGGCACCTTCCCCTACCAGGTCCTCCTGGCCGGGGCCGCGATCCGCGCCGCCTGGCGCGAGGCCCGCGGGGACGGGTCGTGGGAGAAGACCGAGCACACCGGCGCGCACATCACCGCCGCCGGACCTGCCGCCGGGCTGCCGGCCGCCGCCCCTGACCACCCGACCACCCGCGAGACCGCGGAGGCCTCCTCATGACCACGCTCCTCGACCCCGCCGGCCACCGACCGCCCGGCATCGCCCGCCGCGCGACCAGGCCCCGCCGCGCCCGTCGTCGGCGCTCCCGGGCCCGCCGGTCGTTCGCCGCCCGACGCCACAGCGCGCTGTACCTCGTGCCGCTGCTGGCCCTGACCGGTCTCGCCTCACGGATCGGCTTCTTCGGGGCGCCGCAGCGCATCGACGACGAGGGCACCTACACCGCCCAGGCCTGGGCGGTGCAGAACCTCGGCGAGCTCGCGCCACTACACCTACTGGTACGACCACCCCCCGCTCGGCTGGATCCAGATCGCCGGGTGGACCTGGCTGACCGACGGCTTCTCCCGCTACGGCGAGGCGGTGGTCGCCGGCCGCGAGGCCATGGTCGTCGCGCACGTCGTCAGCGCCGCCCTGCTGTGGGTCCTCGCCCGCCGCCTCGACCTCGGCCGCCCGGCCGCCGCCGCCGCCGTGCTCCTGTACGCCCTCTCGCCGCTGGCCGTGCAGTTCACCCGCACCGTCTACCTCGACAACGTCGCGACGCCCTGGGCCCTGGCGGCCTTCGTCGCTCGCCCTGAGCCAGCGTCCAGCAGCTCGCTCGCCTTCGCGGCGGCCGCGGCTGCGCTCGGCGATCGCCGTGCTCTCCAAGGAGACCTACCTCCTCGCTGGCTGCCGTTCCTGGCCTGGCAGATGTGGCGGTCCGCGCACCCGCAGCACCCGCCGCTACACGCTGTCGGTCGCCGGTGCGGTCTTCTCGCTTGCCGGCCTCGGCTACATCGTCTTCGCCCTGGTCAAGGGCGAGGTCGTGCCTGGTGCGGGCCGGGTCAGCCTGTGGGAGGGCATCACCTTCCAGCTCGTCGACCGGGCCGCCAGCGGCAGCGTCCTGGACCCCACCAGCCAGGCCGGGCTCACGATGAGCACCTGGCTGACCCTGGACGCCGCGCTGCTCGGGGCCAGCGTCGTCGCCGGCCGTGGCCGCCCTGGCCGTACGCCGCCTGCGCCCGTACGCGGTGCTGCACCTGTTCCTCACCTTGGTGCTCCTCAAGCCGGGCTACCTGCCCGTGCCCCAGGTCATCGTGCATGCTGCCGTTCGCCGCGCTGCTGATCGCCGCGGTCGCCGAGGCCGGACTCCGCCGCTGGCGCTCCGACACTGGCGCCACCCGGACCTCCCGGGCCCGAGGCCGGGGCATCGCGGCCGCGACGGGGATCGGTGTCCTGGCGTTCGTCGTCGCCGCCGCCCCCCTGTGGACCGGCCAGCTGCGCGGTCTGTGGCTCGCCGACCTCGACGCCCCGATGCGCCAGGCGCAGACCTGGATCACCGAGAACGTCGAGCGCGACCAGCGTCTGCTGGTCGACGACGCCGTGTGGGTCGACCTGGTCGAGGCGGGCTTCGAGCGCGAGGACGTGGTCTGGTACTACAAGGCCGACACCGACTCCGAGGTGTCCGACCTCGCTCCGAACGGGTGGCGCGACTACGACTACGTGTTGCTGACCCAGGCGATCCGCCGCTCCGTCGAGGCTGCCCCCACGGTGGACGAGGCCCTGGACAACGGGACCCGGGTCGCGGTCTTCGGCAGCGGCGAGCAGCAGGTCGAGGTCTTCCGCGTGCACGCCGAGGGCGGGGACGCCTACGCCGAGCTCGCCGACCGTGACGCGGCTGCCCGCGCCGAGGCCGGCCGGGCCCTCGCCGACAACCCGGCGCTCGAGCTCTCCGACGAGGCCGCAGGGGGCGCTCGAGGACGGCGGGGTCGACTCCCGCGTCGTCTCGGTGCTGGCCCAGGTGGCCGGCGATCACGACCTCGGCGTGACCGGCTTCCCGTCCGTCTTCGGCGAGCAGGGCCAGGTCCCCGCCCGCACCCTCGTCCTCGACTCGATCGACGGCCAGCCCGTCGACTCCCCCGAGGGTCAGGCGCTGGCGGCCGAGATCGCCGACCAGGTCGGCGCCTACGAGCCGGACTCCGTCGACATCGACGGCGACCAGCTCGTCGTCCGGTTCGGCCTCGCCGACTCGGCCGACCTGCTGCCGGCACCGGCCGGCACGTGACCACCCCCATCCCGTCCACGCAGACCCCCTCCGGAAGGAGACGCACCATGTACCTCCGACCCCTGTCCGACCCCGACGCCGGCTCGGCCCGGCCCTCCTGCTCGGCCTCCTCGCGAGCCCCCTGCTCGCCCTCTCCGGCGCCCCTGCCGCGCAGGCAGCCGAGAGCTCCGCGCCCGCCCCCGGCGACGGCTGGATCCGGGCGGGTCACCTCGCTGCCGGCAACGGCGCGGCCGACGTCCGGCTGACCCCCTTCGCCGGCGGCGGCAGCGTCACCGTGCCCGACGTGGCCTACGGTGACGTCACGGAGTACCGCAGCGTCGACCCCGGCCTCTACACCGTCGCCGTGCTGCCGGCCGGTGCCGACATGACCACCAACCCGATGGTCTCGACCTCGGTGCGCGTCGAGGAGGGTGGCGCGACCAGCGTCTTCGCCCTCGGTGACAAGGGTGCCGTGCGCAGCCAGGTCGTCCGCGACGACCTCGCGGCGCCGGCGGACGGTCAGGCCCGCGTCCGGCTGTTCTCGGCCGCCCCCGAGGACCAGTCCGTGACCGCCGAGATCGTTGGCGGCCCGCTCCTGGCCGAGGACGTCGCTCCGGGCCAGACGACCGGCTACGCCGACGTCGACGCCCAGACCTGGACGGTGGCGGTGACCGCCGGGGACGGCGAGACCGCGACCGGCCGCGTGCCTGTCGAGGCCGGCGGGGTCTACACGCTGCTCGCCGTGCCCGGCGAGGACGGCTCCGGCCTGCGCCTGGAGGCCGTGGAGGACGCGATCGGCAGCGCGACCATGCCCACCGGCGGCGTCGACACCGGCGCGGGCGGACTGGTGACGGGCGAGCAGGCCGCAGCCCCCGGGCCGTACGCCGCGGCCGGGGGTGCCCTCGTCGCGGCCGGCGCCCTCGGCCTTGCGGTGACCGTCGCCCGCGGGCGGCGCCGGGAGGCGGGACTCCCCTCGTGACCGCCCCGACCGACCAGTCCGTGCGCAGCCCGGGCCGGACCGTCGCGATCATCGCGGTGGCGCTGGCCTCGGTGCTCGTCGCCGCCGTGCTCGCCGTGCTGGTCACGCGCGGGGCCGGCCCCGGTGAGCCCGGCACCTCCGGTGACCCCGGCTCGCCGGGCGAGGCCGCAGCCCGGGCCGCCAGCGACCCGCGCGCCTTCCTCGACACCTACGTGGACGACGACGGCCGGGTCGTGCGGCTCGACCAGGGCGGCGACACCGTGAGCGAGGGGCAGGCCTACGGGATGCTCGTCGCCGCCGGCGTCGACGACCAGGAGACCTTCGACCGGATCTGGTCCTGGACCGGGCAGACGCTGCTGCGCCAGGACGGACTGTTCAGCTGGCGCTGGGCCGACGGTGCGGTCCAGGACCCGTCCTCGGCGGCCGACGCCGACCTCGACGTCGCCCGGGCGCTGCTCGTGGCCGCGGAGCTGTGGGACGAGCCGGCCTACGCCGACGACGCGCTGGTCCTGGGCGAGGCGATCCTGGACCACGAGACCGCCGAGGTCCCCGAGGGCCTGGTGCTGACCGCCGGGTCCTGGGCTACGGAGGGCAACGACGAGGGCCCGTGGGCCTTCAACCCCAGCTACGTGTCCCCGGTCGCGACGACCATGCTCGGCGAGGCGTCGGGCGACCCCCGGTGGGCCGAGCTCGAGGCCGGCTCGCGCGCGGCCGTCGACTCGGTCGTGGACGACGCCACGCTGCCTCCCGACTGGGCGGAGATCGACGCGTCCGGCGCGGTGCGTGCCGTCCCGGGCCCGGGCGGTCTGCCCGTGCAGTTCGGCTACGACGCCGCGCGGACCCTGCTGCGCCACGCCGAGTCCTGCGACGCTGCGGACCGCGAGATCGCCGTCGAGGCCCTCGCAGCTCTCGGCGAGGACCCCGCGGTCGCCACCTACGACCTCGCCGGGTCGCCCCGGACCACGGACCGCTCCCCGCTGACCCTGGTCGCCCAGGCCGCCGGCGAGGCCGCCGCCGGCGACGACGGCGACGCTGTCGCGGCGATCGGCGAGGCCGCCGATGCCCAGGGTGACGCGCCGACGTACTACGGCGACGCGTGGGCGGTCCTGGGCCCGATGCTGCTGCGCAGCGACGACCTGGGCGGTTGTGCCGCCCTGGGGTCGGCATGAGCAGCCACGCGCGCCCCCGCCGGTGGCGGCTCGTGGTGCCGGCCGCGCTGCTGGCCGCCGGCGTGACGCTGTTCGGCGTGGCCGCCGTCGTCGACGGCCCGGACCCCGGAGCAGGTGCGTCGGGCTCCGGGACCACCGTCGCGCGCGACGACGCCGACCCGTCGCCGGAGCCGTCCTCCGGTCGGTCGGAGGGCGAGGACGCCACCGAGCCGGAGCTGCTCGAGGTCCAGCAGGCCGCCGACGTCGAGGCGCCGGTGCGGGTGGAGGTGCCCTCGTTGGGCATCGACACCCGGCTGGACCGGCTCGGCACCGACGACCTCGACCGGCTGGAGACCCCGCCGCAGTGGCAGGTGGCCGGCTGGTTCGCCGGCGGCCCGAGCCCCGGTGACGCCGGCCCCGCCGTGATCGCCGGCCACGTGGACTCCCCGACCGGACCGGCCGTCTTCGCCCGGCTCTCCGAGCTCGGCGAGGGGGACGCGGTCCGCGTGACCGACGCCGGGGGCACCGTGCGGGAGTTCGCGGTCACCAGCACCACCACGACCCCCCAGGACGGCTTCCCGACCGAGGCCGTCTACGGCCCCACGCCCGACCCGCAGCTGCGGCTGATCACCTGCTCCGGCCCGTACGACGCCGAGGCCGGCGGCTACCAGGACAACCTGCTCGTCTTCGCCACGGAGGTGGACGCATGACCCTCACCGAGGACCGGTCACCGGACCCCGTCACCGCTGCGCCGGCCACGGCCACCGGTCGGCTCGACCTGACCCGCCACCTGCGCGGTGGCTTCCGGCTGCTGGCGCGCTTCGGCATCATCGGCGCGCTCGCCTTCGTCGTCGACGTCGGCACCTTCAACCTGGCCCGGCACGTGCTCGACCTCGGGCCGCTGACCTCCAAGACGATCGCGGTCGTGCTGGCCACGACGTTCGCCTTCGGCGGCAACCGGTCGTGGACCTTCGACCAGCGTCAGCGGCGCCACGCCGGGTCGGCGTACGTGCTGTTCTTCGCCGCGAACGGGGTCGCGCTGCTGATCAGCCTGGCCTGCCTGGCCACGAGCACCTACGTGCTCGGACTCGACTCGGCGCTGGCCGAGAACGTGTCCGCCAACCTCGTGGGCGTCGCGCTCGGCACGCTCTTCAGGTTCTGGGCCTACGAGCGGTGGGTGTTCCCGGCGCAGCTCGGGACAGAGCCCGTGACGGATTCGGCCCGATGATGAGGGCGCTGATCACGGGCATCACCGGGCAGGACGGCTCCTACCTGGCCGAGTTCCTGCTCGCCAAGGGCTACGAGGTGCACGGGCTGATCCGCCGCGCGTCGAGCTTCAACACCGGGCGGATCGACCACGTCTACCAGGACTCCCGCGACCCCGACGCCCGGCTGTTCCTGCACCACGGCGACATGACCGACCCGATCCGGCTGCTGACCCTCGTGAGCACCGTGGCCCCCGACGAGGTCTACAACCTCGCCGGGCAGTCCCAGGTCCGGGAGAGCTTCGACCAGCCGCGTCTGACCGCCGACATCACCGCCCTGGGCGCCCTGCACCTGGTGGAGGCCATCCGCCACAGCGGGACTCCATGTCGCCTCTACCAGGCCGGGTCCTCGGACATGTTCGGCGGAGGGTACGGCGCCCGGGACGAGGGGAGTGCCTTCGCCCCGCGCTCGCCGAGCGCCACCGCGAAGGCCTACGCGTACTGGACGGTCCGCAACTACCGCGAGGGCTACGGGCTCTACGCCGTCAACGGCATCGCGTTCAACCACGAGTCGCCACGACGCGGCGAGACCTTCGTGACCCGCAAGATCACCCAGGCCGTGGCCCGCATCCAGGCCGGCCGCCAGGACTACCTCTACCTCGGTGACCTGAACCCGGTGCGCGACTGGGGCTACGCCCCGGAGTACGTCGAGGGCATGTGGCGCACGCTGCAGCAGGACGAGCCCGACGACTACGTGCTGGCCACCGGCGTGGGCCACAGCGTGCGGGAGTTCGTCGAGGAGTCCTTCGAGCACGTGGGGCTGGATTGGGAACGCCACGTCAGGCTCGACGAGCGCTACCTGCGGCCCACCGAGGTCGACGCGCTGCTCGGCGACGCGGCCAAGGCCGGGCGGGAGCTGGGTTGGAAGGCCGGCACCAGCATGGGTGAGGTGGCCCGGATCATGGTCGACGCCGACGTGGCCGCCCTGGAGCACGAGGGGCGGCACTGGATCGACGAGGTCCGTCTCTCGGGCTGGCAGGATCCGCGCTAGCAGTCCGTGCGACGGCCGGCCGGCGGGTCTTTCACCAGGTGACGTCGTCGATCCTCAGGCTCGCCCGCTGGCCCTCGACGACCTCGACCTGCAGCCCGACCCGGCCGACCGACGCCAGGTCGGCCGGCACCACGAAGGACACCGGCTGCCACCGGTCGCGGGCCAGCGACTGCGGGCCGAGCACCGAGATCGTGCCGTCGGTCGTCGCCACTACCGGGCGTACGGCGGGTGGTGCGCCGCGACCGGCCGCGCGGACCCACAGCGTGACCCCCCTGCCCGGGGCGAGCCCCCGCACGCGGTCCGTCGACACCGCCGGGTAGCCCGACTGCGTGACCACCGACAGGGCGCCCCTGCCCCGGGTTGGCTCGGCGGTGACGCGGCTCGGGCGGGCCCGCCCGTAGTGCGTCCGCCACCCCTGGAGGCCCGCCGCGGCGCTCTCGAAGTCCATCCGGACCTGCGGCGTCGGGGCGACGTCCACCGGGGGGAGGCCCGGGTCGGGTGACGGTCCACCCCGCGCGAGGTACTCACGGAAGGCGGCGCCGTACGCCGTGGGCGTGCCGTCGTAGTCGGAGATCAGCGAGGGACCTGCCGCGCAGTCGGCGGTGTTCCAGGCCCAGGCGACGTACCCGATGCCATGCTGGTCGGCCCACGGCAGGATCTGCTCGAGGAACTCCGTGCGGCACCCCGCCTGGCCGACCTCGGTCAGCACCACCGGAACCGTCCGGGCCAGCACGCCGGCGGTGTCGCGCCAGCACGCCTCGACGTTGCACTGGGAGAAGTCGTAGACGTGCCATCCCGCCACCAGCTGGTCGAGGGGGTCCACGGGTGCGTGCTCGGCCCACTGCGCCAGGTCACCGCCCCAGTGCAGGCCGTCGAGGACCACCGGCTGGCGGGCCCCGGTGGACCGCACGGCGTTCAGGAGCTCCTGGTGACCGGCGGCGAGCCAGCCCTCGGGCGTGCGGCAGCCGTCGCGCCAGCACTGCCAACCGACCTCGCGGGGCTCGTTGAACAGCTCGAACATGACCGACGGGTCGTCGGCGAACCGCTGCGCCACGCTGCGCCAGAAGTCCGGAGCGTGGTCGGCATCCGGCGCGATGGTCTGCGCGGTGGCCAGGCGGTCCCCGGGTGCCGACCAGTGCAGGTCGAGGATCACCGCCTGACCCTGGTCGTGAAGGCGCTGGACGAGCGCGGCGACCGCGTCGCGGTAGGCCGCGCCGCTCCACTGCGGGGAGACGCCGTTCAGGCCCAGCCAGCAGGTGGAGTTCAACGGGACCCGGACGACGTTGGTGCCCCACGTCGCGATCCGGGCCAGGGCCGCCGCGTCGACCGGCCCGTCGAAGAAGCCCCACCCCTGGACGCAGGCGTACTCGGACCCGGAACGGTTGACCCCGGCCAGCCGCAGCGGCTCACCGGTGCGGGCGTCGACCAGACGCTCGTCCCGGACGACGGGCTGGGGCGGCTCGCCGGCCAGCGCGGCCAGTATGGCCGAGGGACCGGGCGACGCGGCCCCGCCTGCACCGTCCGCGGCCGAGGAGCCACTGGAGATGGAGAGGGCGACCAGCGCCAGGACGGTGCTCAGCAGGATCGCGGTTAGGCGGTGGTGCGGGGGCGCAGCAGGCAGGACGGCGGGCACGGGGCGGCTCCAGACACGACAAGAACGGGGGGTGCCTGGGGGATCGGTCGTGCCCCGGCCGGACTTGAGCCCGCGCGGGGGTCAGGCGGACCCCGTCGGCGCGGTGCAGTGGCCGCAGGTCGGTGACGGGGTATCCCGGGGCCGGGCGGGTGAGGCGTACCAAGGGCAGGCTAACCTCACTCCTAGCCTCCTGACCCGACGAAGGACCCTGACACATGCGCCGTCTCCTGATCGCGATCGCCGCCCTGCCGCTGCTGCCCCTCTCGGCCTGCGGCCTGGTCGGCGAGGAGGCCGACCTGCAGGTCTACTCGGCCCGGCACTACGACCTCGAGGCGGCCTTCGCGGACTTCACCGAGGAGACCGGTCTGACCGTCGAGTTCCTCGACGGGGACGACGCCGAGCTGCTCGAGCGGCTCAAGGCGGAGGGCGACGACACCGCCGCGGACGTCTTCCTGACCGTCGACGCCGGCATGCTGTGGAACGCCGCCGAGCAGGACCAGCTCGCCGTGATGGACTCCGCGGTGCTCGAGGAGGCCGTGCCGCGGGACCTGCGCGACCCCGAGGGTCGGTGGGCCGGCCTGTCGATGCGCGCCCGGACCGTCGTCTACGACCCCGACGCGGTCGACCCGTCCGAGCTCGACGCCGTCGACACCTACGCCGGGCTCGGCGACCCGCAGTGGCGGGGCCGGATCTGCATGCGCGACGAGACCTCCTCCTACACCCAGTCGCTGGTGGCCAGCCTGATCGACCTGCACGGCCCCGAGCGGACCCAGGAGATCGTGGAGAGCTGGGTGGCCAACGACGTCGAGGTGATGAGCAACGACATCGAGCTGCTCGAGGCGATCGACGCCGGTGGCTGCGAGGTCGGCATCACCAACCACTACTACCTCGCGCGCCTGCTGGAGGAGGACCCCGACCTCGGGGTCGAGATCTACTGGGCCAGCCAGGAGGGCGACGGGGTGCACGTCAACATCTCCGGCGCCGGCGTGGTCGCCGAGTCCGACTCCCCGGCCGAGGCCCAGCAGCTCGTCGAGTGGCTGGCCACCGACGGCCAGAGCCAGTTCGTCGACGACAACCACGAGTTCCCGGTGAACTCAGACGTCGAGCCCGAGGAGCTCATCGCGGGGTTCGGCGACTACGAGCGGATGCCGGTCGACGCCGCGGCCTACGGCTCGCTGAACGCGGAGGCGGTCGAGCTCCTCGACGCGGCCGGCTACCGGTGACGCACCCCCTGACCCGCCTTCCTGGCGGGGCAGGCAGAACCGGCTGGTCGCTGCTGGTCCTCCTCGTCGCGGCCGTGGTCGCGAGCCCGGTGCTCGGGGTCGCCACCGTCGCGGCGCGGAGCGGCGGGCTCGCGGCACCCGGGGGCACCGGCGAGATGATCGCGACCACCGCGATCCTCCTGGGTCTGGTCGCCGTCGGCACGGCCGTGCTCGGCACCGGCCTGGCCTGGCTGGTGACCGCCTACGACTTCCCGCTGCGCCGCACCCTGGCCTGGCTGCTCGTGCTGCCGCTGGCGATGCCGGCCTACATCCTCGGCTTCGTGTTCCTGTCCACCTTCGACTACGCCGGGCCGGTGCAGACCGGGCTGCGCTCGGTGCTCGGTGACGACCTCGGCGTCGGCTCCGAGGGCCTGCCGGTCCGCACGGTGCTCGGCGCCGCGGCGGTGCTGGTGCTCACGCTCTACCCCTACGTCTACCTGACCACGCGGGCGGCGTTCCTCGAGCTGGCGCCGACGTCGTACGACGCGGCCCGCAGCCTGGGCGCCGGGCGGGCGCGGGCGTTCCGCGTGGTGCTGCTGCCGCTGGCGCGGCCGTCGCTGGCGGCCGGCCTGGCCCTGGTGATGATGGAGACGCTGACCGACTTCGCGACCGTGCAGTACTTCGGCGTGCGGACCCTCTCCGTCGGTGTCTACCTGGCCTGGAAGGGCTCCTTCGACCTCGCCTCGGCGGTCGCGGTGGCCGTGCTCGTGCTGCTGGCGGCGGTCGTGGTCCTCGCGCTCGAGCGGGCGCTGCGCGGCCGGGCCAGCTACGCCCAGCGCGGCGGACGCGGTCGCGGCCTGGCCCGGCGCCGCCTCAGCGGACCCCGGGCCTGGGCGGCCAGCGGGGCGGCGGCCTCGGTGGTGGCGCTGGCCTTCGCGCTGCCCGTGGCGCGGCTGGTGACCTGGGCCGTGGCCGCGCTGGGCGACGACGCCGGGTCCGGGATCGACGACCGGTTCGCCGACCGGCTGGCCAGCAGCGCGCTGCTCGCGGTGGTCGTGGCCGCCACCTGCGTGAGCGTCTCGCTGCTCGTGGCGCACGCCCTGCGCCTGGGCGGCGGCCGGCTCGTGCGCGGGGCGGCGCAGGCCACCACCTTCGGGTACGCCGTCCCGGGCGCGGTGATCGGGATCGGCGTCCTGGTGGTCTTCCAGGGCGCCGACACCGCCCTGGTCGCGCTCGGCGTCGAGGGCGGCACCGGCCTCCTGGCGACGGGGTCGGTGCTGGGGGTGCTGGTGGCCTACGTCGTGCGGTTCACCGGGCCGGCGTACCAGGCCGTCGACGCCAGCTTCTCGCGCGTGCCCGCACCGCTCACGCAGTCCGCGCTGAGCCTCGGCGCGGGGCCCGGGCGGTTGCTGACGCGGGTGCACCTGCCGCTGGTGCGCCCGGGGGTCGCCGTGGCGCTGACGCTGGTCCTGGTCGACGCCGTCAAGGAGCTTCCGCTCGTGCTGCTGCTGCGCCCCTTCGGCTTCACCACGCTGTCGGTCTGGGTCTACGAGCTGGCCTCGGAGAACTTCTGGGAGCGCGCCGCGCTGCCGGCGCTGCTCATCGTCGCGCTCGCCGTCCTCCCGGTGGCGCTGCTCAACCACTCGGCGCGCGCGGTCGACCCGTCCCGGGTGCTCCGATGACCGGGCCGACGACCGGGCCGACGACCGGGAGCGAGGCCCTCGCGCTCGAGGAGGTCGACAAGCGCTACGGCAAGGTGCACGCCGTACGCCGCCTCAGCCTGCGCCTCGACGCGGGTGAGGTGCTGACCGTGATCGGCCCGTCGGGCTGCGGCAAGTCGACCCTGCTGCGCCTCATCGCCGGCCTCGAGCGTCCGGACGCGGGTCGGGTCCTGATCGACGGCGAGGTCGCCGCCGACGAGCGGCGGTCGGTCCCGCCCGAAGGGCGCCACGTCGGCCTGGTCTTCCAGGACCACGCGCTGTTCCCGCACCTCGACGTCGGTCGCAACGTCGCCTTCGGGCTGGCGTCCCTCCCGCGCTCGGAGCGTGCGGGCCGCGTGGGGGAGGTGCTCGACCTCGTCGGCCTCGCCCACCTCGCCGGGCGGCACCCCCACGAGCTCTCCGGCGGCGAGCAGCAGCGGGTCGCCCTGGCCCGCGCGATCGCGCCCCGGCCGGCCGTGGTGCTGCTGGACGAGCCGTTCTCCAGCCTGGACGAGAACCTGCGCGCCCAGGTGCGCGCCGACACGCTCGCCGCCCTGCGCGAGACCGGCAGCGCGGCGGTCGTGGTCACCCACGACCAGGACGAGGCGCTGTCCCTCGGCGACCGGCTGGCCGTGCTGCGCGACGGGCGCGTGGAGCAGGTGGGGTCGCCGCGCGAGGTCTACGAGACACCGGTCAACCGGTTCGTGGCGACCTTCATGGGCGAGGCCGACTTCCTCCCCGCGCACGTGCACGACGCGCTGCTGACCTCCGAGATCGGCGTGGTGTCCACCGTCCCGGGCTGGGCGCGCACCGACCACGACGTCGAGGTGGTGCTACGGCCGCACCAGGTGGCCCTGCGCACCGACCCGGACTCCCCGGCGCGGGTCGAGCGCGTGGAGTACCACGGGGCCTTCGTGCTGCACCACGTCCGGCTGCCCTCGGGCCGTGCGGTGCGCTCCTGGCAGCAGCACGGCGTGCGTCACGACCCCGGGACGGCCGTCGCGGTCACGGTGGTGCCGGGGTCGCGGCCGGTGCTGCTGTCCGGCGACACCGCGCTGACGGGTCCCCCGCCGGAGGCGCGTCGCTGAGGCACCGGGAACAGGCGCCCGGGGAGCACCGGGCCGCCGGTGCGCGGACGCGCCGCCAGGCGGCGGACCGCCGACTGCGCCACCCTCCACCCGCGCCAGGCGACGACGCCCACCAGGATCGAGCTCAGGACCGCAGCCCACGGCCAGCGGTCCTCGAGGTGGGGGTAGACCTGCCAGTGGGTGAGGTAGATCCACAACGAGGCGGCCGCGACGGTGCCGACGACGCGCACCAGGGGGGCCGGCAGCCGGACGGTCGGGACCCAGACCAGCGCGAGCAGGCCGAGCACGACCACCGGCCCCCGGTCGGGGTCGGCGAAGAACCCGGGCACGGTGAGCAGCAGCAGGACGGTCACCACGCCGCGGTGCCGCCACGACGTGGCCCGCGCCGCGGCCCACCCGAGCGCGACCAGCCAGAACACGACGTGCGCGCGGTGGATCTCGTCGCCGCCGCGCAGCTCGACGAGGCCGTACCGCGTGCTCAGCGCCGCCACCGCCAGCGCCACCGGGAACCAGAACGGCCACCGCCGCTCGGCCCGGTCGACCACGGGCAGCGCCACCAGCACCGCCAGGCCGGCCATGATCAGGACCGCGGCCTCGGCGAACCACAGGTGCCAGGCCGGCTCCGCCCACGTGAGCGGCCCGGTGGCGCCGTTCAGCAGCAGGACGGTGCGCCAGGGGTACGCGCCGGTCAGCAGGGTGACGCCGCCGGCCCACACCACGGTGGGCACGGCGACCCGTACCGCGCTCCGCACCAGCCGTCGGCAGCGCTCGGCGGCGGGGGCCCCGGTGAGGTGGAACCGCGCGACGTTGAAGCCGACCACGCCCAGCAGGACGTGCGCGCCGCCGGTGAGGCTGAGCAGGTTGCCGTGGGTCGCGACGACGGCGACGATCGCGAGCGCCCGGACCAGCACGCCGGTCTCGACGGTGCGGCCGCGTCGCCGCGGCGTGGTGGACCGGCGCCGGGCCTCGAGCTCGCCGACCGGGCGCTCGTGCCAGTCCCGGGGCAGGTCGCCCAGCAGCTCCTCGAGACGTACCGACATCTCGACGTAGGACAGCGAGTCGCCCCCCAACGAGGTGAACGTGTCGCTGTCGGCCACCCGGTCGCGGTCCAGGACGAGCGAGAACGTGCCGCGCACGTCGAGGGGCCCGGGTGCCGGCGCCGCGCCCGCCCCGTCCGTCCCGGGCGTGCGGACCGTCCCGGCGGCCAGGGCGAGGACGGCGCGGGTGTCGGGCTTGCCGGTGGGCAGCCGGGGCAGGTCGTCGACGAGCACGACGCGGACCGCCGAGGGCGGCAGGGACGTGGCAGCCCGCACGCGGGCCCGGACCCGCGCGTCGAGGGGCGCCCGGTCGGCCCCGGAGCGGGCGACGACCGCGACGACCAGGCGGTCGTCGTCCGAGGCGCACGCCGCGACCAGGCCGTCGTCGCCGAGCAGGTGCTCGACGCCGTCGAGGTCGACGCGCAGGCCGTACGGCTTGGCGAAGCGCGCCGTGCGCCCGACGATCTCGACCAGGCCGGCCGGGCCACGCCGGGCGAGGTCACCGGTGCGCAGCTCGGTCACCTCCCGTGCCCGCGCCAGGTCGGACCGGGACGAGGCGTACCCGAGCATGACGTTGGGCCCCGCGTAGACCAGCTCCCCGACGCCCGTGGCCGGGTCGGGGTCCTCGATGCGCAGGCTGCCGCCGGGCACCGGCACGCCCACCGCGCCGGGGTGCTCGAGGGCGAGGTCGGGCGGCAGGTAGGCCATCCGGGCGGTCGCCTCCGTCTGGCCGTACATGACGAACAGGTCGAACCCCTGGCGCTGGCCGAGCTCGGCCCAGCGACGCACCAGGTGGGGCGCCATCCGGCCGCCGGCCTGGGTCAGGTAGCGCAGCGACGGCACCCCCCCGGGGTCCAGGCCGACGCGGTCGAGCAGGTCGAAGGTGTGCGGCACGCCCGAGACCGAGGTGACCCGACGGTGGCGGACCAGGTCCCAGAAGCAGGGGTCGACCACCGACAGCGTCGTGAGCACGACCGAGGCGCCGCGCAGGAGGTGGCTGTGCAGCACCGAGAGCCCGTAGCAGTAGTGCAGCGGCAGGGTGGTGACGGCGACGTCGGTGTCGCGCACCGAGAGGTAGTCGGCGATCGCCTCCGCGTTGGCCTGGACCCCCGCGGCGCCGAGACGGGCCAGGCGGGGCGACCCGGTGCTGCCCGAGGTGGACAGCAGCAGCGCGAGGTCCGGGTGGAGGTCGTGCGCGCTGCCCTCCCGCACCACCGCGAGGTCCCCGTGGCGCACGACCACGTCCGGGTCCCACGCCGAGACGAGGCGTGCGACGGTCTCGGGTGCGTCCTGGGTCAGCAGGACGACGTGACCGGCGGCCAGCGCGCCGAGGTAGGCCACCACGGACGCCACGTCGTGGTCGACGGCCAGCAGCACCAGTCGTCGTACCGGCCCGAGACGACGACCGACGTCGGCCACCCGGTCGGCCAGCTCGGCGTAGGTGACCTGCTCGTCCTCGTCGCCCCGACCCGTGCCGGTGACCAGCGCCGGTCGGTCGCCGAACCTCGCGAGGTCGGCGGCCAACGACACGGCTGCCCCGGTCTGCGGGTGGTCCATGCCTTGAGGATAGGTGAGGCTAACCTCACTTGCCACCGCGGAGTCTTGTCTTGACTCGTTCCAGATAACCGACGATAGTCGGTGGCGTGCCCCCCGACGCCGACATCGAGCTCTCCCTGCGGCGCGCGGACCTGCGCGTGACGCGTCAGCGCGCCGCGGTGCTCGCCGCGGTCTCGGCCCGTCCGCACGCCGACACCGAGACCGTGCTGCGGGCCGTGCGCGAGGCGCTGCCGGGTGTCTCGCACCAGGCCGTCTACGACTCCCTGCACACGCTGACCGGGGCGGGACTGGTGCGCCGCATCCAGCCCGCGGGCTCGGTGGCCCGCTACGAGGCGCGCACCGGCGACAACCACCACCACGTGGTCTGCCGCTCGTGCGGCAGCGTCGCCGACGTCGACTGCGCCGTGGGCGCGGCGCCGTGCCTGACCGCCTCCGAGGACCACGGCTTCGTCATCGACGAGGCCGAGGTCGTCTTCTGGGGCACCTGCGGCGCGTGCGGCGCCGCGCGCCCCACCTGAGCTTCCCGACCGACCGTCCACCCCATGAGAGGAACCCCGTGACCGAGCAGAGCCACGAGACCCGCGAAGCAGAGATGAACACCCAGGAGGCCGGCGGCTGCCCGGTCGTCCACGGGCGGATGAGCCACCCCACCGAGGGGTCGACGAACGACCGTTGGTGGCCCGAGTCGCTGAACGTCAAGATCCTGCGCAAGCACCACCCCTCGGCCGACCCGATGGGCGAGGACTTCGACTACGCGGAGGCCTTCTCGACCGTCGACCTGGACGCGCTGCGCGCCGACGTCAAGGAGGTCATGACGACCTCCCAGGACTGGTGGCCCGCCGACTACGGCCACTACGGCCCGTTCTTCATCCGGATGGCCTGGCACAGCGCGGGGACGTACCGCGTCGCCGACGGCCGTGGCGGCGCCGGTGCCGGGATGCAGCGCTTCGCCCCGCTCAACAGCTGGCCGGACAACGCCAACCTCGACAAGGCCCGCCGCCTGCTCTGGCCGGTCAAGCAGAAGTACGGCCGGAACCTCTCCTGGGCCGACCTGATCGTGTTCACCGGCAACGTCGCGCTCGAGGACATGGGTCTGCCGACCTTCGGCTTCGCCGGCGGCCGCGCGGACGTGTGGGAGCCCGACGAGGACGTCTACTGGGGTCCCGAGACCACCTGGCTCGGCGACGAGCGCTACACCGGCGACCGGAAGCTCCAGGGCCCGCTCGCCGCGGTCCAGATGGGCCTGATCTACGTCAACCCCGAGGGCCCGAACGGCAACCCGGACCCGCTGGCCTCGGCCCGCGACATCCGCGAGACGTTCGGTCGGATGGCGATGAACGACGAGGAGACCTTCGCCCTCATCGCCGGTGGCCACACCTTCGGCAAGACCCACGGTGCCGGCGACCCCGAGCCCCACGTCGGTCCCGAGCCCGAGGGCGCGGACCTGACCGAGCAGGGCATGGGCTGGCGCAGCAGCTTCGGCTCCGGCAAGGGTCGCGACGCGATCACCAGCGGCATCGAGGTCACCTGGACCCAGACGCCCACCGAGTGGAGCATGAAGTACCTGGAGAACCTCTACGAGCTCGAGTGGGAGCTCACCACCAGCCCCGGTGGCGCCCACCAGTGGCAGCCGGTCGGCGGTGCGGCCGCGAACACCGTGCCCGACCCGGAGGACGGCTCCCTCTCGCGCCCGCCGACGATGCTCACCACGGACGTCGCCCTCAAGGTCGACCCCGTCTACGACGAGATCGGGCGCCGCTTCCTGGCCGACCCGGACGCCTTCGCCGACGCCTTCGCCCGGGCCTGGTTCAAGCTGACCCACCGTGACATGGGCCCGATCCAGCGCTACCTCGGCCCGGAGGTGCCGGCCGAGGAGCTGGTCTGGCAGGACCGCGTCCCCGCCGTCGACCACGCGCTGGTGTCGGAGTCCGACGTGGCCGACCTCAAGCAGCGGCTCCTCGGCTCCGGCCTGTCGGTGTCCCGCCTCGTCGCGACCGCCTGGGCGTCCGCGTCGTCCTTCCGCAACAGCGACAAGCGCGGCGGCGCGAACGGCGCGCGCCTGCGCCTGGCTCCGCAGAACCGCTGGGCCGTCAACGAGCCCGACGAGCTCGCGCAGGCGCTGCGGGTCCTCGAGGGCGTCCGCGAGGACTTCAACGCGGCTGCCACCGGCGGCGTCCAGGTCTCCCTGGCCGACGTCATCGTGCTGGCCGGGGCGGCGGGGGTCGAGCAGGCCGCGCGCGACGCCGGCCACGACGTCACCGTGCCCTTCACGCCCGGTCGCACCGACGCCACCCAGGAGCAGACCGACGAGTCCTCCATGGCGTGGCTCGAGCCGGCCGCCGACGGGTTCCGCAACTACCTGGGCAAGGGTCAGCTGCTGCCCGCGGAGTTCCTGCTGGTGGACCGGGCGAACCTGCTCGGCCTCAGCGCACCCGAGATGACCGTGCTGGTCGGCGGGCTGCGCGTGCTCGGCGCGAACACCGGTGGGTCGCAGGCCGGCGTGCTCACCGACCGCGTGGGCACGCTCTCCAACGACTTCTTCCGCAACCTGCTCACCATGGACGTCGAGTGGAGCCAGGTCGGCGACGACAGCGACTCCTTCGAGGCGCGTCCCCGCGGTGGCGGCGAGGTCGTCTGGACCGGAACGCGGCACGACCTGGTCTTCGGGTCGAACTCCGAGCTGCGCGCGGTCGCCGAGGTCTACGCCTCCGACGACGCCCAGGAGAAGTTCGTGCGCGACTTCGTGAAGGCCTGGGACAAGGTCATGATGGCCGACCGCTACGACGTGGCGGACGCCCGCGCCTGACGGCGCCGCTCGCACCGGAGCCCGGTCGCCCCGTGAGGGGCGGCCGGGCTCCGTCGTCGTGGGGGGCGCGTCAGGCGCAGCAGACCGGCCGGACGGCGTCGGTGCCGGCGGGGACCGACGCCCGGACCGGGACCGGGACCGACGCCCGGGCCGGGGCCGGGACGTGGAGGGGGTCCGGCGCGCCGGCGACCAGGACGTGCGCCTGCGGCACGTCGGGGTGCGGGCCACGCACGCAGCGCAACGACCCGGACCGGTGCTCGCAGCGCTGCTGGTCGACGGCGGCGACCACGACGCTGCCGATCCGCGCCGGCGCCGGCGTCGTGCGCAGGGCGCGCCGGGTCGCCAGCGCGGTCACGCTGCGGCCGGGCCGGCGACGCGGGAGGGCCGGCTCGAGGTGGGTGACGGTCTTGACGAGGTCGGAGCGGGCGGGCGGCGTGGCGATCACGGGGGCCTCCGGATGGGGGTCGGGTGGTCGGCCACCGGGGATCCGTCGGCCTGTCGGCAGGTGCAACGCAGCCGGAGCCCCGGACAGTCCCGCCACAGGGGTGAGGCTCACCTCCGCGCGGACGGGTCCTCGGCCACCGCCCTGATCTCGACCAGGGTGCCCGGCACGACCAGCTCGGCCACCCCGACCGCCGACCAGGCGGGGTACGGCGCCGGCACGTGCTCGTCCTTCACCGCGGCGAACGCGAGGAAGTGCTCGCGCAGCCCGACGTGGTAGGTCGTGAGCTCGAGCAGGTGCGCCGTGCCCGCCCCGGCCCCGGCCAGGGCCTCGACCAGGTGCGCGAAGGCCTGGCGGAACTGCGTCGTGGGGTCGGGGTCGACGGTGCCGTCGGGCAGCACCCCGGTCACGCCGGAGCACAGCAGCAGCCCGCGGCCGGCCACCACGGGACGGAAGTGCCAGCGTGCGGCCGGGTCGTCCGGTCCGGGGGCGGGGACATGATCCATGTCACGATCCTGGACCCCGCACCGAGACACGTCCTCCCGACCCCGGGGTCGGTGCCGTCTACCCTGCCGACATGCAGCTCCACGCCGCCCTGGTCCCCCCGCCCGAGCTGGTGCAGGAGGCCCTCGAGGTCCTCCGCGACCTCGGCGACCCCCACGGACCTTCCGGGGCCCCCGCCGCGCCGGACCGCCGAGGCGGTCTCGGGCGGCTGTTCCGTCGCACCCCGGTGATCACCGGGCGGGCGGCCCTGGACCTGATCGACCCGAGGATGGTCCTGCTGGCGGCGACCTCCCTCGGCAGCCTCACGGCCCGCGACGCCGAACGCCTGGCCGAGGCGGTGGCCGAGGTGCTGGCGCCGCTTCCCCGCCCGGTCGTGCGGGTGCACGGCGGGGTGGCCCTGGAGCCGATGGGCGACGACCGGGTGCAGGCCCGGCTGACCGGGGACGAGAGCGGCCTGCGCGCCGTGGTCTTCGCCGCCCTCGGGGCGGCCGAGAAGGTCGGCATCTTCAGCGACCGTCGGGTCTTCCGTCCCCTGCTGCCGCTGGCCCGGGTGAACGAGGCCACCACCGAGGCCGACCTCGAGGCCGCGCTGGCCGCGCTGGAGGCGCTGGAGGGTCGCGCGTGGGTCGTCGACCACGTCGCGTTCCTGCAGCGCCCGGTCGAGCCCGGCGAGCCCTCCCGCGAGCTCCTGCGGATCCCCGTCGGGCCCGGCTGAGCACCCCCACCGCAGCCACCCCGGGGAAGAATGCCCCACCGCCGTTGTTGGGGCAGACATGAAGAAGATCGGCTTCCTGTCCTTCGGGCACTGGACCCCCTCGGCCCGGTCGCAGACCCGGTCGGCCTCCGACGTGCTGCTGCAGTCGATCGACCTCGCGGTCGCGGCGGAGGAGCTCGGTGCGGACGGCGCCTACTACCGGGTGCACCACTTCGCCCACCAGCTCGCCTCGCCGTTCCCGCTGCTCGCCGCCGTCGGGGCACGTACCAGCCGGATCGAGATCGGGACCGGCGTCATCGACATGCGCTACGAGAACCCGCTCTACATGGCCGAGGACGCCGGGTCGGCCGACCTGATCTCCGGGGGCCGGCTGCAGCTCGGCATCAGCCGGGGCTCACCGGAGCAGGTCGTCGACGGCTACCGGTACTTCGGGCACGTCCCCGGCGAGGGCCAGGACGCCGCCGACATGGCCCGGGAGCACACCCGGGTGCTGCTCGAGGTGCTCCGCGGCGAGGGCTTCGCCGAGCCCCACCCCCGCCCGATGTTCCCCAACCCGCCCGGCCTGCTGCGCATCGAGCCGCACAGCCCCGGGCTGCGGGACCGGATCTGGTGGGGAGCGGGCACCCGGGCCACCGCCGGGTGGACCGCCGAGCAGGGCATGAACCTGATGAGCTCGACCCTGCTCAGCGAGGACACCGGCGTGCCGTTCCACCAGCTCCAGGCCGAGCAGGTCGAGCGCTACCGCACGTCCTGGGCCGCGGCGGGCCACCACCGGGAGGGCCGGGTCTCGGTCAGCCGCAGCATCTTCCCGGTCGTGGACGACCTCGACCGCGCGTACTTCGGTGCCGCCGGCGGCCAGGACCAGGTCGGCTACCTCGACGGAGGGAAGGCGCGCTTCGGCAAGACCTACGCCGGCGAGCTCGAGCAGCTGGTCCGCGAGCTGGCCGAGGACGAGGCCGTCGCCGCCGCCGACACCCTGCTGCTGACCGTGCCCAACCAGCTCGGGGTGGACTACTGCGCCCACGTCCTCGACGTCGTCCTCCACCAGCTCGCGCCGGCGCTGGGCTGGCGCTGAGCGGGGCCGTGCGGGGCGCGGCGGGTCGGGTCCGGTAGACACTCCCCATGAGCGACCTGTTCACCGAGTCCAGCAGTCAGTGGCTGAGCCGCGACGAGCTCGAGGCGGCCCGGGAGCGGCTGCCGATGCTCTACGTCGACGCGGTGCCGGTCCGGGTCGACGAGACGGGGACGGTGACCGCCTTCGGGCTGCTGCTGCGCGTCAGCGGCCACGGCGAGATCAGTCGGGCCCTGGTCTCGGGTCGGGTCCTGTACCAGGAGCGGGTGCGCACGGCGCTGCTGCGCCACCTCGAGAAGGACCTGGGCCCGCTCGCGCTGCCCAAGCTGCCCGCCCACCCGCAGCCGTTCACCGTCGCGGAGTACTTCCCGATGCGCGGCGTGACCCCGTTCCACGACGCCCGCCAGCACGCCGTCTCCCTGGCCTACGTGGTGCCCGTGGAGGGCGACTGCGCCCCGCAGCACGACGCGCTCGAGCTGGCCTGGTTCAGCCCGGAGCAGGCCGCCGACCCGGAGCTGCAGCAGGCGATGGCCGGAGGCCAGGGCACGCTCCTGCGCCAGGCCCTGGCCGTCTGCGGGTTCTAGCCGAGATGACGCTCCCGGACGTGCGAGGTGACACCTGCTGCGGCTCGCCGGCCCCGGGCGCCCCCGATCTGCCGAGCGTCGTCCCCGTGCCCGGATGAGGGCCGTCTCCTGCGCCCACGGTGAGCTCGAGGTCGTCGACCTCCCCGACCCGCGCCCGGCGGCCGGCCAGGTCGTGCTCGCCGTGAGCCGCTGCGGGATCTGCGGCTCCGACCTGCACGCCAAGGACCACGCGGACGAGCTCGACGAGGTGCTGGTCGACCTGGGGTACGACGCGTCCATCCGTTCCGACCGGCCGACCGTGCTCGGTCACGAGATCTGCGGCGAGGTCGTCGAGCGGGGGCGCGGCGCACCCCGCGGGCTCCGGGTCGGCACGTCGGTGGTGACCTTCCCGCTGGTGCGCGCCGCGGGCGCGGTGCACCTGACCGGTCTCTCCCCGCGGGCACCCGGCGGGTACGCCGAGCAGGTGCTCGCCCAGGGGTCGATGACCTTCGCCGTGCCGAACGGGCTGGCGCCCGAGGTGGCGGTGCTCACCGAGCCGATGGCCGTGGGGCTGCACGCGGTGCGCCGGGCGGCGCTGGGGCGTCGCGACACCGCGGTCGTCCTGGGCTGCGGACCCGTCGGCCTGGCGGTGATCTGCCACCTCCGGGCGCGGGGCGTACGCCGGGTGGTCGCCTCGGACCCGTCGGCCGGCCGGCGGGCCCTGGCCCTGCGCTGCGGCGCGGACGTCGTGGTCGACCCGGGTTCCCGGTCGCCCTACGACGCCGCCGCGACCCGGGGGACGGTGCGTACGGCGCCGCAGCTGCTCGAGCGCGCCGTGGGGTCGATGGACAGGCTGCGCCGGGTGCCGGGGTGGGTGCACCTGTACCGGGCCGCCGAGCGGGCCGGGGCCGCGGACGCGCCGCGGCCGGTCGTCTTCGAGTGCGTCGGCAACCCCGGGATGCTCGACGGCGTCCTCTCCGGCGCGCCGATGGGGACGCGGGTCGTGGTCGTCGGCGTCTGCATGGGCACCGACCGGATCCGCCCGGCGATGGCGGTGAACAAGGAGCTCGAGCTGCGCTTCGTGCTCGGCTACACCCCCCTCGAGCTGCGGGACACCCTGCACCTGCTGGCCGAGGGCGAGCTGGACGCGTCGGCGCTGGTCACCGGGACGGTGGGTCTGGGCGGCGTGGCGGGCGCCTTCGAGGCCCTGGCCGAGGCCGAGGAGCACGCCAAGGTGCTGGTCGACCCGTCCTCCCACGCCGTCCTCTGACGCCGTCCTCCCACACCGCGTCGCGGGTCCGGCAACCCCGGGGAGCGTTGCGACCGTCACCTCGAAGCGTTGCGACCGTCATCTCGAAGCGTTGCGACCGTCATCTCGGCCGGTGGCGACCGTCATCTCGGCGGCCCGGGTCCGGCCCGGGACCCGGGGCAGGGGACGATGCCGCTCATGCGACTGACCTGGACCCTGCACGGCGACGGGCGCTCGGTCGCCCCCGACGCGATCGTCGGCCCCGGTGAGCGGCTGAGCTGGCCCGTGACGGTCGGGCTCGGGGCCCAGCACGTCGTGGCGATGTTCGGCGCGACGTTCCTGGTGCCGCTGCTGACCGGGTTCCCGCCGACCGCCACCCTGTTCTTCTCCGGCGTCGGCACGATCCTCTTCCTCCTGCTGACCTCCAACCGGCTCCCGAGCTACCTCGGGTCGTCCTTCGCGTTCATCGCGCCGATCACCGCCGCGAGCACCGGCGGCGGGCCGGGCGCCGCGCTCTTCGGGGTGCTGGCCACCGGGCTGCTGCTCGCGGCCGTCGGGACGGTGGTCGTGGTCACCGGCACCGGGTGGATCGAGGCCCTGATGCCGCCCGTGGTGACCGGGGCGATCGTGGCCCTGATCGGCCTCAACCTGGCCGGGGCGGCCACGACCAACGTGGAGATGGCGCCGCTGACGGCCGTGGTGACCCTGGCCGTGGTGCTGCTGGTCGCGGTCGGGCTGCGCGGCCTCGCGGCGCGGCTGTCGATCCTGATCGGCGTGGCGGGAGGCTACGTCGTGGCCGCCCTCACCGGGGCGGTGGACCTCGCCCCCGTCGGCGACGCCGCCTGGGTCGGCCTGCCCGACTTCACCGCCCCGACCCTGGCCTGGTCGGTCCTGCCGGCGTTCCTGCCCGTGGTGCTGGTCCTGGTCGCCGAGAACGTCGGCCACGTGCGCACGGTCGCCCACCTGACCGGCGACGAGTCGGTGAACCGGCTCACCGGCCGCGCACTGCTGGCCGACGGCCTGGCCACGACCCTCGCCGGGGCCGGCGGCGGGTCGGGCACCACGACGTACGGCGAGAACATCGGGGTGATGGCCGCGACCCGGGTCTACTCCACCGCTGCCTACTGGGTCGCCGGTGCGGTGGCGCTGCTGCTGAGCTTCTCGCCCAAGTTCGGCGCGCTGGTCAACACGATCCCGGCCGGTGTCCTGGGCGGCGTGACCGTGGCCCTCTACGGCCTGATCGGCGTCATCGGCGTCAAGATCTGGATCGACAACCGGGTGGACTTCTCCCGTCCGGTCAATCAGCTCACCGCCGCCGTCGCGCTGGTCGTGGGGATCGGCGACCTGACGCTCGGCTTCGCCCTCGGGGGCGAGGACGTGGTGGTCACCGGGATCGCGCTCGGGACCGTGGCCGCGCTCGTGGTCTACCACCTGATGACCGCGGTCGAGCGGGCCCGCGGGACGGGTGCCGCGGCCGGTCCCCGATGAGCCCGGTGCTGCGGTCCCACCTCGGGTGGGGTGCCGCGGTGACGGTCCTGGCCCTGCTCGGTCGGCTGACCATCGTCGGGTCGGGGCTGAGCCTGGTCTGGCCGGCCGCCGGGGCCGCGTTCCTGTGGCTGCTGCAGCAGCACGGACGCGCGGGGTCCGCGGTCGCGATGGCAGGGTCCGCGGTCTCGATCGGAGCCGTGATGCTGGCGACCGGGGCGTCGCCGTTCGTGGTGGCCACCGGCGTCGTCGTCACCGTCGGGCAGTCCGCGGTGGCGGTACGGCTCGTGCGGCGCTGGTGCCCCGAGCTGCTCGGTCCGCACGGAGCCGACGGCCCCCACGGAGCCGACGGAGCCGACGGTGGCGGCAGCGTGCTCGGCCCCGCGGTGCTCGCGCGCGGCGTCACGGCGGTGGCGCTGTCCACCGGCGCGGGCGCGGTCGTGGCCAGCGTCGTCCTGGGCCTGGGTGACGCGGTCTCGCCCGGTGCGGGTCTGCTGGACTGGTGGGCGCGCAACCTCACCGGCGTGGTCGTGGTCGCGGCGGTGGGCCACCTGCTCTCGGTGCGCCTCGCGGAGCGGCGCCGGGGCACGGGCCGCCCGTGGGTGCCGGCCGGTCGGCGTCCCGAGCTCGTGGGCCTGCTGGTCGGCTCGCTGGTGGCCTACGGTGCCGTCTTCGCGCAGAGGACCGGGCTGCCGCTGGCGTTCCTGCTGATGGTGCCGGCCGTCTGGGTCGCCTCGCGGTTCAGCACGCTCCTGGCCGTGCTGCACACCGCCGGCTTCGGCGCGCTCGCCGTCGCCCTGAGCGCGGTCGGGCGCGGCCCGTCCGCCGCCCTCCTCACGGCGCAGGACCAGGCCCTGGTGCTCCAGGCGTTCCTGCTCACCGTGCTGCTGACCGCGCTGGCGATCGCGACCGGGCGCGACGAGCGCGAGAGCCTGGCCACGGCGCTCGGCGACGCCCTCCGCAGGACCGCCCGGCGCGCGGAGCTGCTGGACGCGATGACCGACACGATGGACGAGGGGCTGGTCGTGCTGGCCCCCGACGGGGCGGTCCTGCGGGCCAACCCGGCCGCACGCGAGCTGCTGGACCTCACCGAGACCGGGTACCGCTCCTCCTTCCGCGAGTACGCCACCCACCGCCCCGACGGCACGCCGCTGCCCTTCGAGGAGCACCCCGCGCAGCGCGCCCTGCGGGAGGGTCGGGTGGCGGCGCAGGACGTGGTGCTCCGCGACGCCGGCGGCGGCGACCGGGTGCTGTCGGTGACTGCGGCGCCCCTGTTCTCGGGACGTCCCGGGTCCGGGCCGACGGCGTCCCTGGTCGTCCACCGCGACGTGACCGCCGACCGCCACCAGCAGGCGCGGCTGGCCGACTTCGCCGCCGTGGCCGCGCACGACCTCCGCAACCCGCTGACCGCGGTCGGCGGCTGGGTCGACCTGGCGCGGCTGCAGGTCGCCAGGAGCGGGGGCGCCGACCCGGTCGCCCTCGACCGGGCGCTGGACCGCGCGCACCTCGCCGTGGACCGGATGGCCGCGTTGATCGACGACCTGCTGGCCCAGGCGTACGCCGAGGGCGGCGCCCTGGACCCGGCCGTGACGGCGCTGGACGGGGCCGACGGGCTGTTCGCGGAGGTGGGCGCCGAGGTCGGGCTCGAGGTCGACCTCCGCGACGGTCCCTGGCCACCCGTGCTGGTCGACGCCGACCTCGTCCGGCAGCTGCTCGCCAACCTCCTGGGCAACGCCCGCAAGTACGTCGAGCCCGGGGTCGAGCCGCGCGTGCGCGTCTCGGCCCACCAGGTCGGGACCCGGCTGGTGGTCCGGGTGGAGGACAACGGGATCGGGGTGCCCGCCGGGCACCACCACCGCGTCTTCGAGCGGTTCCACCGGGCGCACCCCGAGGACGGGACCTACGCCGGCACCGGCCTGGGCCTGGCCATCTGCCGCACCGTGGTGCAGCGCCACGACGGCGCGATCACCTGCACCCCCGGGCCCGGGGGCGGCACCGCCTTCACCTTCGACCTCCCCCTGGGCCCGGCGCGACCGCTGACGATCCCCTCACCCATCCCCTCACCCATCCCCTCACCCATCGCCATGACCTCCCACACGTGGCCGTCCGGGTCGCGGAAGGAGCGGCCGTACATCCCCGGGTGCTCCTGGGGGCCCCCGGCGGGCGTGCCGCCGGTGCGGAGGGCGCGGTCGCACAGGTCGTCGACCTCCGCCCGCGTGTCGGCGGACAGCGCCACCAGCACCTGGTCGCCCGACGGCGGCGTGGTCGTGCCGTGGAAGGAGTGGAAGAAGTCGGTGCGCAGCAGCATCACCCCGGCCTGGTCGGAGATGCCCAGCGCGACGGCGTCCTCGCTGCTGTAGCGCTCGTCGACGGTCATCCCGAGGCCGGTCCAGAACGCGCGCGCGGCCGCCACGTCGGCGACGGGCAGGTTGACGAAGAGCATGCGGCTCATCAGGGTCTCCCAGGGGTCGTGGGGGCCGGTGGCCCCGTCGCTGCTCCGACCGGGGCCCGGCCCGGTTCTCATCGGCGGGCGCGACCACCCGGTCCGGTCAGGCCCGGTCGAGCAGGGCGGTGAGGGTGCGCACGACGCCGTCCTCGGTGTTGGCCGGCGCCCGGTGCCGGGCGCGGTCGAGGATCGCGGGGTGGGCGTTGTCCATGGCGAAGGACATCCCGGCCTCGTCCAGCATCTCGAGGTCGTTGAGGTAGTCGCCGAACGCCGCCGTCTGCGCAGCGGTCACCCCGAGCTCCTGCTGCAGCCGCCGGACCGCGACCCCCTTGTGCACCGCGGCGTCCATCACGTCGACCCAGTGCGCGCCGGAGACCACCACCTGGTGCCCGGGCCGCAGCGTGGCCAGCGCCGGCTCCACGCGCTCGGTCGGGTCCCCGGGGGTCCGGACGGCGACCTTGACCGCGGTGTCGTCCACGGCGAGCAGGTCGTCGACCTCGACCAGGCTGGCGTAGTAGGGGTCCACGTGGTCGAGGAAGGCGCGGTCGTGCCGCTCGACGTAGGCCGTGCGGCGGCCGCAGAGGACCACGCCGAGGTCGGCGCCGTCGTCCGCGAGCGCACGCATCCGGCGTACGACGTCGCCCACCAGGTCGCCGGCCAGCCGCACCGAGCTGAGCTCCACCTCGTCGCGCACCACGAAGCCGCCGTTCTCCGCGATGAACACCATGCCCTCCGCCGCCCGCGCGAACATCGCGGCGAGGGTGGCGTACTGCCGGCCGCTGGCCGGGGCGAAGACCACGCCGGCCCCGCGCATCCGCTCGAGCAGGGGCCACAGGCCCTCCGGCACCCGCCCGTCACCGTCCAGGAGGGTGCCGTCCATGTCGACGACCACCAGACGGACGTCGGGGCGCTCGGGCAGCGGTGCGTGGCTCACGGGTCCACGATCCCAGGTGGAGGTGGGCGACCGCGGTCCCGGTCTGGCGGCCACCCGCCGGGTGAGACGGCCCGACCTACCGTTCTGGTCATGACGCACTACGACCTCGTGATCATCGGCACCGGTTCGGGCAACACCGTCGTGGACCACCGCTTCGAGGGGTGGACGGTCGCGATCGTCGAGGAGGGCCCGTACGGCGGGACCTGCCTGAACCGGGGCTGCATCCCCTCCAAGATGTACGTCGTCCCGGCGAACATCGCCCTCGAGGCGGCCCAGGAGGGCCCGCGCCTGGGGCTGCGGACGTCCTTCGACGGGGCGGACTGGCGCGCGATGCGGGACCGGGTCTTCGGGCGCATCGACCCGATGGCCCGGGCCGGGCACGAGCACCGTGAGGGCCAGCCGCACGTCGACGCCGTGGACGGCCGGGCGCGGTTCACCGGGCCACGTGCCCTCACCGTCGCGCGGGACGGGCAGGACGACCTCGCCCTGACCGCGGACCACGTCGTGCTCGCCGTCGGCAGCCGGCCCGTCGTCCCGGACGTGCCGGGGCTGGACGACGTCGGCTACGAGACCAGCGACACCGTGATGCGCCTGGAGCGCCTGCCGGCGCGGATGGGCGTCGTCGGGGGAGGGTACGTCGGCTCGGAGTTCGCGAACGTCTTCGCCTCGCTCGGCACCCAGGTGGTCCAGGTGGACGCCGCGCCGCGGCTGATCGACAACCACGACCGGGAGGTCGCCGACCGGTTCACCGAGCTCGCCGGCCGACGCTGGGACCTGCGCCTGGACGCGGGCCTGGAGCGGGTCGAGCGGACCGACTCCGGCTGCATCCGGATGCACCTCGGCGACGGCAGCAGCGCCGAGGTCGACGTGCTGCTGCTCGCGGTGGGCCGCACGCCCAACGCCGACCTGCTCGACCTCGGTGCCGGCAGCGGCGTGGAGGTCGACGACGGCGGCCGGGTGGTCGTCGACGAGCACCAGCGCACCACCGCGGACGGGGTGTGGGCGCTCGGCGACGTCTCCTCCGAGCAGCCGCTGAAGCACGTGGCCAACCAGGACGCCCGGGTCGTGCAGCACAACCTGCTGCACCCCGAGGACCTCCGGGTCACCGACCACCGGTTCGTGCCCAACGCGGTCTTCGCCTCCCCGCAGGTCGCCGCGGTCGGCCTCACCGAGGAGCAGGCCCGCGAGCAGGGCGTCGACCTGGCGGTGGGCCGCTCGCTCTTCGCCGACACCGCCCACGGGTGGGCGATGGAGACCGACGACCGGTGCCACCTCGTCAAGCTGCTGGCCGACCGGGCCACCGGACGCCTGGTCGGCGCGCACCTGATCGGGCCGCAGGCCTCCGTCCTGGTGCAGCCGCTGATCCAGGCGATGTCCTTCGACCAGCCGGTGGTGGGGCTGGCCCGCGGGATGTACTGGGTCCACCCCGCGCTCAGCGAGGTCGTCGAGACCGCGCTGATCGCGCTCGAGGAGGAGCTGACCGGCGCCCAGCCGTGAGCGCGGGGCCGGTCGGGGGGTGAGCGGCGAGCGCCGTACCGTCGGGGCGTGAGCGAGACGACGAACGAGACGGACCCCACCACCGCGCGCCGCCGACGGGTGCTGGTGACCGGGGCCACCGGGTACGTCGGCTCCCGGCTCGTGCCCGCGCTGCTGGCCGAGGGCCACGAGGTGGTCGCGGCGACGCGGAGCGCGGGCAGCCTCGAGGACTACCCGTGGTCGGACCGGGTGACGGTGGCCGAGCTCGACATCGAGGACGAGGACACCGTCGTGGCTGCCGTCGACGGCGTCGACGCGGTGGTCTACCTGGTGCACTCGATGGCCGACCGGGACTTCGTGCGCAAGGACCGGGAGGCCGCCGAGCGGGTCGCCCGGGCCTGCGAGAAGGCCGGGGTGGCGCAGGTCGTCTACCTCTCCGGGCTGGTGCCCGACGGCGACCTGACCGACCACCTGCGGTCCCGGCAGCAGGTGGAGCAGGTCTTCCTGGAGTCCGCGGTGCCGGCGACCGTGCTGCGGGCCGCGATGGTCATCGGCGCGGGCTCGACGTCCTTCGAGCTGCTGCGGCGGCTCAGCCGCCGGGTGCCTCGGGTGACGCCGGTCCCCTCCTGGATGCGGAGCAGGCTCCAGCCGGTCTCGATCGACGACGTGGTGCACCTGCTGGTGCGTTCCCTCCAGGGCGAGGTGCACGAGCGGCACTACGACGTCGGCGGCGACGACGTGCTGACCTACCCCGAGCTCCTCGCGCTCTTCGCCGAGGTCGACGGGCTGCGCCGGCGGCGCGTGGTCGTCCCGCTGCTGCCGGCCAAGGTCGTCGGCTGGGCGTGCGCGCGGATCAGCGGGATGGACCGGACCACCGTCACCGCGCTCGTGGAGAGCCTCTCCGAGGAGATGGTCTGCGGCGAGGACGACGTCCGTCGCGACCTCGCCGACCCCGGGCACCGGTTCGTCCCGGTGCGCGAGGCGCTGGCGCGCTCGATCTCGGAGTCCCCCGAGGGCGGCACCGTCGAGGGCGACACCCACGCCCCCGCCCCGACCGACTCGGTCTGACCTGCCGCTCGGCCCCGCAGCCGGTCAGCCCCGCAGGCCGTCAGCCGCGTCAGCGACGCTGCCTCGCCGAGCGACGGGCCGTACCAGGTGAGCAGCCGGCCCGGGACCCGTCGCGTCGGGACCCGGGCGAAGGCCTCGGGGCCGTCCTCGGCCGTGAAGACGTACGGCTCGTCGGGCAGCAGGACCAGGTCGACCTGCTCGGGGTCGTCGATCTCGGCCAGCTCGACGTGCGGGTAGCGCTCCCGGTGCCCGAACGCGTTGGCCCAGCCCAGCCGACGGGCCAGGTCGGAGGTGAAGGTGTCCCCGCCGACCACCATCCAGGGGTCGCGCCAGACCGGGACGGCGACCCGGGCCACGACGGGGGGCAGCGGTCCGCACCACTGCTCGCGCGCCGCGCCGAGCCAGGCAGGGCGCTCCCACCCCAGGACCCGGTCGAAGAGGTCCTCGAAGGTCGCCACCGCCTCGGGGACGGTGCTGATCTCGCTGACGTGGACGTGGATCCCCGCCTCGCGCAGGCGGCGCACGTCCAGCTCCCGGTTCTCCTCCTTGACGGCCAGCACGACGTCCGGCGCGAGGGCGCGGACCGCGGCCAGGTCGGGGTTCTTGGTCCCGCGGACGCGGGTGACGTCGAGGTCGGCCGGGTGGGTGCACCACTCGGTGGCCCCCACGACGCGCTCGGGGGCGACCGAGGCCAGCGCCTCGGTCAACGAGGGCACCAGCGAGACCACGCGCTGCGCCGGGTGGGCGTGGGCGGTGCCGGCGGTGGGACGAGGCGTCATCGGTCCTTCCTAGCGGGCCACGCCCCGGTCCCGGCCAGGTGGGGGGCCTCCGCCCCGGGCCGGTGCTGCGGAGCGCAGCGCACCAGGTCGAGGGCGAAGCCGACGTAGTCCGCGGCCACCTGCTCCGCGGTCGAGGGCCCGTCGTGGCGGAACCACTGGGGGAGCGCGGTGCACAGGGTGACCACCGCCCGGGCGGCCTCGTGCGGCCGGGCGACCGCGAACACGCCCGCGCGGACGCCGTCCCCGACGGCTGCGTCGACCACCCGCTGCTCGGCGACCCGGGAGGCCGCCACCCGGGCCCGAGCGGCCGGGGCCAGGCTGCGCATCTCCGAGGCGCCGACGAAGCCGAGCTCGCGGCGGTGGGTGTGGAACAGCGCGAGGCACTCGACCACGAGCGCGAACCGGAGGACCGGGCCCTCGGCCTCGTCGAGCGCGGCCTGCGTCCGGGCGTGCAGGTCGGCCATCGTCAGGTCCAGCAGCGCCACCAGCATCTCCTGCTTGCTGTCGTGGTGGTGGTAGAGGCCGGGCACCGACAGGCCGGCCCGCTCCGCGATCGTCCGCATCGTCGCGCCGTGGTAGCCGTACTCCAGGAACGCCGACAGCGCGCCGGTCAGCGCGGTGTCCAGGACGAGCGGGGGGAAGGTCCGCCAGTCGCCGGGCGGGCCCGCGGTCGCGGCCGCGCCGGTGCGGCGCTGCGGCAGGTCGACCGGGTCGACCAGCAGCCGTTCCACCGGGACCGCGAGCGCGTCGGCGACCTGGGCCAGTCGGCGCGTCGAGACGCCGGTGCGTCCGTTCTCGATGCCGCTGACGGTCGCGATGCTCACCCCCAGCAGCGCGGCCAGCTCCCGTGAGGTCAGCGCGCGCTGGTGGCGCAGGGCGCGGATCGTGCGGCCGAGGCGCTCGCGGTGGGTGACGTCGTCGGAGGACGCGGGCACCCTCTCGGCCGGCTCGGACACGGGTTCAACATAGCTGAACCCTGCGGCACCTGGCCACGACCCGGTGCGGGCTGACGAGGTCGAGGCCCCGTCCGGAGGCACCCTCTTGACGCGCGGCAGTGGCGCCGTCAGGGTGAGGTACGTCATACCGGGGCCCGAGCGCTCGCTCGGCCCCGGGACCCGTCACGCTCACCCCCGCGCTGGAGGAAACCCATGAACGACACCCCCGCCCCCGCTCTCGGCGACCTGCTCAAGGACGCCCCCAGCAACTGGGGCAAGTGGGGGGAGGACGACGAGGTCGGCGGGCTGAACTACCTCGGCCCCGAGCAGGTGCTCGCCGCCGTCGCCCTGGTCCGCCAGGGCAAGACCTTCTGCATCCAGCGCCTGATCGGCGACCCGAAGGGCGACCCGGTGTGGCCCGGTCGCAAGCCGGCCGTGCGCACGCAGATCATGGACGAGGCGACCTGGGACGCCGACGACGCGCCGGCCTTCCCCGGCGGCCTGCACTACGCCGACGACATGATCAACGCCTTCCTCCAGGGCTCCACGCAGTACGACGCCCTCGGCCACGTGTGGTTCGACGGCCAGATGTGGAACGGCTACGACGCCCGCACCTCCATCGGCGGGATGGACAAGGCCAGCGTCGAGCCGATCGCGCAGAAGGGGGTCGTGGGACGCGGCGTCCTGCTCGACATGGCCCGGTTCCGCGAGCAAGACCTACCTCGACTCCGCCGAGACGTTCACGCACGAGGACCTCCTCGCCTGCGCCGAGTCCCAGGGCGTCGAGCTGCGCAAGCGCGACATCCTGGTGATCCGCACCAACTACCTGCAGCGCTTCTTCGAGCTCGGCGAGGCGTTCTACGAGGGCTTCTGCGAGCCCGGGCTGGTCTACAGCCCCGAGCTGGTCCAGTGGTTCCAGGACATGGAGATCCCGAACCTGGTGACGGACACGATCGCCAACGAGGTCACCTTCGACCCGAGCACCGGCGTCGCGCTCACCCTGCACAACGCGCTGATGCGCAACCTCGGCGTGACCTTCACCGAGATCGTCGACCTCGAGGACCTGGCCGCCGACTGCGCGGAGGACGGGACCTACGAGTTCTGCTACACCGCGGCCCCGATCAAGGTGGCCCAGGGCAGCGGCGCCCCGGTGAACCCCGTCGTCCTGAAGTGAGCCCGTGGTGAGCGCCTACGACGAGCGGCCGTGGCTCGGGCTGTACGACGGGCAGCCCGACGACCTGCCGCCCGAGCACCCCGACGCGCTGACGATGTACCGCGCCGGGCTGGCCGCGGACCCGGACGGCGTCGCGATCCGCTACTTCGACGGGGTGCTGACGCGCGCCGAGCTGGAGGCGCAGAGCGACGCGCTGGCCAGCGCGCTGCTGGCGCACGGCTTCGAGCGCGGCGACCGGCTCGCGGTCTACCTGCAGAACGTGCCGCAGTTCGTGGTCTGCATGGTCGCGACCTGGAAGGCCGGCGGGGTGATGGTCTCGATCAACCCGATGAGCCGGGCCCGGGAGCTCACCTACCTCCTCGCCGACTCCGGCGCCCGGGTCCTGGTCAGCCTGGAGACGTTGTACGACGAGGTCGCCCGGGAGGTCGTGCCCGGCACCAGCGTCGACCTGGTCCTCACCACCAGCGGGCTCGAGCACCAGCAGCGCCACGACGAGCGGCTCTTCGCCGGCGTGGCCCGCGCCCGGCACGACGGCACCACCGACCTGGCGGGGCTGATCGAGGAGCACCGCGGGCAGGTGCCGCCCCCGGTCGAGCTGGGTCCCGACGACCTCGCGTTCCTGACCTACACCTCCGGCACGACGGGGGTGCCCAAGGGTGCGACGAACACCCACGGCAACGTCGTGTTCACCGCCGGCGTCTACCGCGACTGGGCCCGCTTCGGGGCGGGCGGCTCGATCTTCGGCATCGCCCCGCTGTTCCACATCACGGGCCTGATCGGGCACGTCGCGGTCGGCCTCGCCGCGCCCTCCGAGCTGGTGCTGGCCTACCGGTTCGAGCCGGGCGTGGTGCTCGACGCGCTGCGGGAGCACCGTCCGACGTACACCATCGGGGCGATCACCGCGTTCAACGCGCTGCTCAACGCCGACGGCTTCACCCGCGACCACTTCTCCTCCTTCACCTCGGTGTACTCCGGCGGGGCCGCGATCTCGCCGACGGCCGAGAAGGCGTTCGCGGAGCGGACCGGGGTGCAGGTGCACAACGCCTACGGGCTCACCGAGACCACCAGCCCGATGACGCTGACGCCGTACGGCGCCCCGTCGCCGGTGGACCCGACCTCGGGGGCGCTCTCGGTCGGGGTGCCGGTACCGAGCACGATCGTGCGGATCCAGGACGACGACGGGCACGACCTGCCGCTGGGGGAGGTCGGCGAGATCGTCGCCGACGGCCCGCAGGTGGTGGCCGGCTACTGGGGCAAGCCCGAGGAGACCGCCGCCGGCCTGCCCGGGGGAGCGCTGCGCAGCGGCGACGTGGGCTTCATGGACGCTGCCGGCTGGGTCTACATCGTCGACCGCAAGAAGGACATGATCAACGCCTCCGGCTACAAGGTCTGGCCGCGCGAGGTCGAGGACGTCCTGGCCGAGCACGCGGCGGTGCGCGAGTCCGCGGTGGTCGGCGTGCCCGACGAGCGCCGCGGCGAGACGGTCAAGGCGTTCGTCAGCCTCCACGCGGGCGCGACGACCACCCCCGAGGAGCTCGTCGCGCACTGCAAGGAGCGGATGGCCGCCTACAAGTACCCCCGTCAGGTCGTCGTCGTCGACGAGCTGCCCAAGACCGTCACCGGCAAGATCCTCCGTCGCGAGCTGCGCGGCTGAGGCTCCCGGCGACGCGCCGGCCCCGCCCCCCGTCCCCCCGGGGGGCGGGGCGTCAGGCGTCGTCGGGGTCGAGGAACAGGTCCGGGAGGAGCGGGCCGCTGCCACCCTCGACGCGGTAGCCGTCGAGGTCGGTGACGCCCTCCTCGGCGAGCACCTCGTCGTCGACCAGGAACCGGCCGGTGCAGGTGCGCGGGTCGCGCGTCAGCACGGCGTACGCCGCGTCGGCCACGATCGCCGGCGTGCGGGACCCGGCGACGGCCTCGGCCCCGCCGAGCAGGTTGGCGACCGCGGCGGTGGCGATCATCGTGCGCGGCCACAGCGAGTTCACCCCGATGCCGGCCTCGCGCAGCTCCTCGGCCAGGCCGAGGGTCACCAGGCTCATGCCGTACTTGGCCATCGTGTAGCCGAGGTACGACCCCGCCCAGCGCGGGTCGAGGTCCAGCGGCGGCGACAGCGTGAGGACGTGCGCCTGGTCGCTGCGCTCGAGGTGGGGGATCGCGGACTTCGACAGCAGGAAGGTCCCGCGGGCGTTGATCGACTGCATCAGGTCGTACTTCTTCATGCTCAGCTCGCGGGTCGGGCTGAGGTCGATGGCGCTGGCGTTGTTGACCACCACGTCGATGCCGCCGAACCGGTCGACGGCCGCGGCCACCGCGCGCGCGACGTCCTCGTCGCTGCGCACGTCGCCGACCACGGCCAGGGCCTCGCCGCCGGCCGCCTCGATCTCGGCGGCGGCGGTGTGCACCGTGCCCTCCAGCTTCGGGTGGGGCTGGTCGGTCTTGGCCATCAGCACCACGCGGGCGCCGTCGCGGGCCGCGCGCAGCGCGATCGCCAGCCCGATGCCGCGGCTGCCGCCGGACATCAGGATCGTGCGACCGGCCAGGGTGCGCTCGCTCACCCCCGGCCGCCCTCGGTGTTCCCGCTGGTCGGCCCGGCGGGGGGCAGGACCGGCGTACGCCCGAGCTCGCCGCGCGCGATCGAGCGGACGTGCACCTCGTCGGGCCCGTCGAAGAGCCGCATCGCGCGGTGCCAGCCGTACATCGCGGCCAGCGGGGTGTCGTCGGTGACGCCGGCGCCGCCGTGGACCTGGATGGCCCGGTCGATGACCTGGGTCGCGGCGCGGGGCACGGCCACCTTGGCCATCGCCACGAGGGTGCGGGCCTCCTTGTTGCCGGCGGCGTCGATGACCGCGCAGGCGCGGTGGCACAGCAGCCGGGCCTGGTCGATCTCCATCCGCGACTCGGCGATCTGCTGGCGCACGACGCCCTGGTCGGCCAGCGGGCCACCGAAGGCGACCCGGTCCTGGGCACGGGCCACCATCAGCGCCAGCGCCCGCTCCGCGGCGCCGAGGGCTCTCATGCAGTGGTGGATGCGGCCCGGGCCGAGCCGGGCCTGGGCGGCGGCGAACCCGCCGCCCTCCTCGCCGAGCACGTTCGTCACCGGCACGCGCACGTCCTCGAAGCGCACCTCGGCGTGGCCGTGCTGGTCGTGGCGGCCGAAGACGGGCAGGTCGCGCACGAGGGTCACGCCGGGGGTGTCGCGCGGCACGATCACCATCGTCTGCTGGCGGTGGGTGGCGGCCTCGGGGTCGGTCTTGCCCATCACGACCAGCACCGCGCACCGCGGGTCCATCGCGCCGCTGGTCCACCACTTGCGGCCGTTGATGACGTACTCGTCGCCGTCCCGGGTGATCCGGGTGGCGATGTTGGTGGCGTCGCTGCTGGCGACGGCCGGCTCGGTCATCGAGAACGCCGAGCGGATCTCGCCCGCGAGCAGGGGGGCGAGCCACTGCTGCTTCTGCTCGTCGGTGCCGAGCAGGTGCAGCAGCTCCATGTTCCCGGTGTCCGGCGCCTGGCAGTTCAGCGCCTCGGGCGCCAGGTCCAGGCTCCACCCGGACAGCTCGGCGATCGGCGCGTACTCCAGCTGGGTCAGCCCGGACTCCGAGGGCAGGAACAGGTTCCAGAGCCCGAGGGCCTGTGCCCTGGTCTTGAGCTCCTCGACGACCGGGGGCAGCGAGTGGTCGTCGGGACCCGCCGCGCGACGGTGGTCGGCGTAGGACTGCTCGGCGGGCAGCACCTCGGTGCGCATGAACTCCACCATCCGGCCGTGCAGGTCCACGGCCCGCTCGGAGGGTGCGGGCAGCGAGTGGTCGTCGTACGTCGTCACAGAGGCGCTCCTGAAGTCGGACCGAGCCGTCGCTCGGTGAGGTTCACCCTATCGGGGCCGGCCGTCGCGGGCCGGGGTCAGACGTTGCGGCGGTACTGCCCGCCGACCTCGAAGAACGCCTCGGTGACCTGGCCCAGGGAGCACACGCGTGCGGCGTCCATCAGCACCGCGAAGACGTTCCCGCCGCCCATCGCGACCTCCTTGAGCCGCGCCAGCGCCTCCGCCCCCTCCTCGGCGTGCTCGGAGCGGAACGCCCGGACCCGCTCGAGCTGTCCGTCCTTCTCCGCCTCGGTGGCCCGCGCCAGCTCCACGTGCTGGGGCGTCGCGTCGTCGGAGTGCGGCGCGAGGAAGGTGTTGACCCCCACGATCGGCAGGGAGCCGTCGTGCTTGCGGTGCTCGTAGAGCATCGACTCGTCCTGGATGCGCCCGCGCTGGTAGCCGGTCTCCATCGCCCCCAGCACGCCGCCGCGCTCGTTGATCCGGTCGAACTCGGCCAGCACGGCCTCCTCCACCAGGTCGGTCAGCTGGTCGATGACGAACGACCCCTGGAGCGGGTTCTCGTTCATCGCCATGCCCCACTCACGGTTGATGATCAGCTGGATCGCCAGCGCCCGGCGTACGGACTCCGCGCCCGGGGTGGTGACGGCCTCGTCGTAGGCGTTGGTGTGGAGGCTGTTGGCGTTGTCGTAGATCGCGATCAGCGCCTGGAGCGTGGTGCGGATGTCGTTGAAGTCCATCTCCTGCGCGTGCAGGGACCGCCCGGACGTCTGGACGTGGTACTTCAGCTTCTGGCTGCGCTCGCCCGCGCCGTACTTCTCCTTCATCGCCACCGCCCAGATCCGGCGGGCCACGCGCCCGATCACGGAGTACTCCGGGTCCATGCCGTTGGAGAAGAAGAAGGACAGGTTCGGCGCGAAGGCGTCGATGTCCATCCCGCGGGCGAGGTAGGCCTCGACGTAGGTGAAGCCGTTGGCCAGCGTGAAGGCGAGCTGGCTGATGGGGTTCGCCCCGGCCTCGGCGATGTGGTAGCCGGAGATCGACACCGAGTAGAAGTTGCGCACGCCCTTGTCGATGAACCACTCCTGGATGTCGGCCATCATCCGCAGGCTGAACTCGGTGGAGAACAGGCAGGTGTTCTGGCCCTGGTCCTCCTTGAGGATGTCGGCCTGGACCGTCCCCCGGACCGAGGCCACCGCGTGCGCCGCGAGCATCGCGGTCTCCTCCTCGCCGGGCTCGCGGCCCTCGGCGGTGCGGAACTTCTCGACCTCCTGGTCGATCACGGTGTTGAGGAAGAACGCCAGCACCGTGGGGGCGGGGCCGTTGATGGTCATCGAGACCGACGTGGTCGGCGAGGTCAGGTCGAAGCCGCCGTAGAGCACCCGCATGTCCTCGAGCGTGGCGACCGAGACCCCGGAGGTGCCGACCTTGCCGAAGATGTCGGGTCGCGGGTCGGGGTCGCGGCCGTAGAGCGTCACCGAGTCGAAGGCGGTCGACAGGCGCTTGGCGTCGCCGTCGGCGGAGAGCACCTTGAAGCGGCGGTTGGTGCGCGCGGGGTCGCCCTCGCCGGCGAACATCCGGGCCGGGTCCTCCCCGTCGCGCTTGAAGGGGAACACCCCGGCGGTGAAGGGGAACATCCCGGGCAGGTTCTCCCGGCGCCAGAAGCGGACCAGCTCGCCGTGGTCGGAGTAGCCCGGCAGGGCCACCCGGGGCACCCTGCTGCCGGACAGCGACTCGCGGGTCAGGACGGTGGTGATCTCGGTGTCGCGGACCTTCACCACCTGCTCGTCGCCGGAGTAGGACGCCACCACGGCCGGCCAGCCGGCGAGCTGGTCGTGCAGCGCCGGCGGCACCTCGCGACGGCTCTTCTCCAGCAGCTGCGGCACGTCGCCCTGGTCGCCCTCCCCGAGCGCCTCCGTGACGGCCTCCACCTGCTGCAGGCGGCGGGCGGCGTTGGCCAGGCGCTCGGTCTCGGCGTGGTAGCCGCGGACGGTCTCGGTGATCTCGGCCAGGTAGCGGACCCGGTCGGTGGGCACGACCTGGCGGATGCCGGAGGAGTGCCGCACCCGCACCGCGGGCAGGACGCCGTCGGTCACCGGCAGGCCGCGCCCGGCCAGCAGGCCCCGCAGCTCCTGGTAGAGCGCGGTCACGCCGTCGTCGTTGAAGGTCGCGGCGCTGGTGCCGAAGACCGGCATCTCGTCGGGCTGCTTGCCGAAGGCCTCGCGGTTGCGGACCAGCTGGCGGCCGACGTCGCGCAACGCGTCCTTGGCGCCACGGCGCTCGAACTTGTTGATCGCCACCACGTCGGCGAAGTCGAGCATGTCGATCTTCTCCAGCTGCGAGGCGGCTCCGAACTCCGGCGTCATCACGTAGAGGGAGGTGTCGACGAACGGCACGATCGCGGCGTCGCCCTGCCCGATGCCCGGCGTCTCCACGACCACGAGGTCGAACCCGGCCGCCTTGAGCACCGTCATCACGTCGTCGAGGTGCTCGGGCAGCTCGTGGGCGCCCCGGGTGGCCAACGAGCGGAAGTAGACCCGGTCGCCGTCCAGGGAGTTCATCCGGATCCGGTCGCCGAGCAGGGCCCCGCCGCCCTTGCGCCGGGTCGGGTCGACGGCCAGCACGGCCACCCGCAGCTTGTCCTGCTGGTCCAGCCGCAGCCGGCGCACGAGCTCGTCGGTCAGCGACGACTTGCCCGAGCCGCCGGTGCCGGTGATGCCGAGCACGGGCACGTGGTGGCCCGCCGCGGCCTCGCGCAGCCGGGCCAGGGTGGGCTCGTCGAGGCGGCCGGTCTCGGCGCCGGTGACGGCGCGCGCGATCGCGGCGTGGTCGCCGGTGAGGACCTGGTCGGCGGTGACCGGGCCGGCCTCCCACAGGTCGGTGTCGCAGTCGGCCACGACCGAGCTGATCATCCCGGCCAGGCCGAGGCGCTGGCCGTCCTCCGGGGCGAAGATCGTCACGCCGGACTCGCGCAGCCGGGTGATCTCGTCGCGCACGATCACCCCGCCGCCCCCGCCGACGACCTTGACGTGGCCGGCGCCGCGCTCGCGCAGCGACTGCACGAGGTACTCGAAGTACTCGATGTGCCCGCCCTGGTAGCTGCTGACGGCCACGCCCTGCACGTCCTCCTGGACGGCCGCGTCGACGACGTCGGCGACCGAGCGGTTGTGCCCGAGGTGGATCACCTCGCAGCCCTGGCTCTGCAGGATCCGCCGCATGATGTTGATCGAGGCGTCGTGGCCGTCGAAGAGGGCGGAGGCCGTGACGAGGCGTACCGGGTTGACGGGGACGTGGAGCTCGGGCACGGGTGCCTCCTGCGGCGGGGAAGTGGGGCTGGTCACGACATTAGTAGGACGTCCTACTAATTGCCATCCGGCCTCGACGGAGGGGTGGGCGACGGAAGAACGTACAGTCCGCCGTTGCGGCGGTGGCGCGCACGTCGAAAGCGCAGGTCAGGGCGCGGGTCAGGCGGTCGGGCGGGAGGACTGTACGTTCTTCGGTCGCCGTGGGCCTGCTCCTCAGCCGGCCAGGTGGGCGCGCAGGCCCTGCATGGCCTCGTCGACCAGACCGGCCAGCGAGCGGGAGGGGTCGCGCATCCAGGCGTCGTAGGCCGCCAGCGCCAGGGCGAGCGAGACGTGACCCACGGTGCTGGGCACCAGGTCGGTGGGCGCCAGGCCCAGCCGCGTCGCGACGTGCCCGGCGATGACCGCGCGCCACTCGGCGTAGCGCAGCGCGGAGTGCGCCTGCAGCTCGGGCGTGCCGAGGATCAGCTCCATCCGCTCGCGGTGGCCCGGGCGGGCGTCGCCGGGGAACTCGTTGAAGCGCACGACGCCGTGGTGCACCGCCTCCCACAGGGGCAGCTCGGGCGGGGTGGTCTCGAGGATCCGGCGGAAGTCCTCCAGGGTGCGGTCGAACTGGCCCCACGGGATGTCGTTCTTGGACCGGTAGTAGCGGAACAGCGTCCGCCGCCCGACCCCCACGGCCGCGGCGATGTCGTCCAGCGTGGTGCCGGCGAAGCCCCGCTCGGCGAACAGCCCGAAGGCGGCCTGCTCGATCGCGGCGTGGCTGGTGGCACCCGGCCGCCCGGCCGCCCGGGGGCGGGCCGGGGTGGTCGTCATGGCCGGGACCCTAGCCCGCGCCGCCCCGGCAGGCTGGTGCTCGCAGCGACCCGTCCGTTCGGAGGGGTCGTTGTGACCACGGGTGCCAATAGCGTGGCGCAGACCACGTCACACCCAGCCGAGAGGAGTCGCGATGAACCCGGAGCACGAGCAGGCCAGCCAGCACGACGAGGAGATGACCGCCGAGACGCTCGTCGAGGAGGTCTCGATCGACGGCATGTGCGGCGTGTACTGATGCTCGACGAGCCCTGGACCCTGTCACCGTCGGTGGCGCTGCGCCCCGAGCCCTTCGGTGCGCTGGCCTACCACTTCGGCAACCGGAAGCTGAGCTTCCTCAAGCGGCCCGAGCTGGTGGCAGTGGTCCGGGGGCTCGCTGACGCGCCCGACGTCCGGTCGGCGCTGGTCGCCGCCGGCGTCCCCGACGCCCAGCACGACTCCTACGCGCGGGCCCTCGAGGGCCTGGCCGCGACCGACATGATCCGCCCCCGTACGGAGGTGCCCGCATGACCCTGGCTCCCGAACGCCCCGCCCCCGTGGCGCCGGCCCGCCCCGAGCGCCCGGTGGGCGGCTCGCTGGTCGACCAGTTCGAGCTCGGCCTCGACGCCCCCATCTGCCTGACGTGGGAGCTGACCTACGCCTGCAACCTCGAGTGCGCGCACTGCCTGTCCTCCAGCGGGCGCCGCGACCCCGACGAGCTGTCGACCGCGCAGTGCGAGGCCGTGATCGACGAGCTGCAGCGGATGCAGGTCTTCTACGTCAACATCGGTGGTGGCGAGCCCACCATCCGCCCCGACTTCTGGCACCTCCTCGAGTACGCCGTGGCGCACGACGTCGGGGTGAAGTTCTCGACCAACGGCGTGCGGATCACCCCGGAACGCGCCCGCTTCCTGGCCTCGACCGACTACGTCGACGTCCAGATCTCCCTCGACGGCGCGACCGCCGAGGTCAACGACTACGTGCGCGGGCCGGGGTCGTACGACATGGCCCTCACCGCGCTGACCAACCTGCAGGACGCCGGTTTCGTCGACGCCAAGATCTCGGTGGTCTGCACGCGGGAGAACATCGGCCAGCTCGACGAGTTCAAGGCGCTGGCCGACTCCTTCGGCGCGACGCTGCGGCTGACCCGGATGCGTCCCTCGGGCCGCGGCGCCGACGTCTGGGACGAGCTGCACCCGCTGCCGCACCAGCAGCGCGAGCTGTACGACTGGCTCGTCGCGAACGGCGAGGACGTGCTCACCGGCGACTCGTTCTTCCACCTCGCCGCCTTCGGGGAGGCGCTGCCCGGCCTCAACCTGTGCGGCGCCGGCCGCGTGGTCTGCCTGATCGACCCCGTCGGCGACGTCTACGCCTGCCCGTTCGCCATCCACGACCAGTTCCACGCCGGGAACCTGCTCCGCGACGGCGGGTTCGACCAGGTCTGGAAGACCTCGCCGTTGTTCACCGAGCTCCGCTCCCCGCAGACCGGGGGCGCGTGCACGAAGTGCGCGCACTTCGACGCCTGCCGGGGTGGCTGCATGGCGGCCAAGTTCTTCACCGGCCTGCCGCTCGACGGTCCCGACCCCGAGTGCGTCAAGGGGTACGGCGAGACGGCCCTGGCCGGTGAGCGCACCATCCCGGCGCAGAGCCAGGACCACTCCAAGGCCAACCCGACCCGCAACCAGCCGGTGATGCTGCAGCTGCTGACCCGGCGGCCCGACGGGGGTGCGGGGGCGCCGGTCTCGGCCTGCGCCGAGAGCCCGCTGGCCGGCTTCAGCCCGGCCGGTGCTGCGGCCTCCGCCAGCCCGTCCGGGGGTTGTGGCTGCGGGGCGGGGGGCGGGCACTGATGGAGACCGCGAAGAGCGCCCGGATGGCCACGCTGCGCAAGAACCTGGAGAACCCCTGGAAGCAGAACCCGTGGTTCGAGTCGGTCGCGGTCGCCCAGCAGCGGGCCCGCAAGCGGCTGCCCGGCCCGGTGTACGGCGCGCTGGTCGCCGGGTCCGAGCGCGGCCAGACCATCGAGGACAACCAGCGCGCGTTCGCCGAGATCCAGCTCGCGCCGCACGTCGCCGGCCACCAGGCCGAGCGGTCGATGGCCACCACGCTGATGGGTCAGGAGATCTCCCTGCCCGTGGTGATCAGCCCCACCGGGGTCCAGGCGGTCGACCCCGACGGCGAGGTCGCCGTGGCGCGCGCGGCGGCGTCGCGGGGCACGATCATGGGGTTGTCGAACTTCGCCTCGAAGTCGGTGGAGGAGGTCTGCGCGGTCAACGACAAGACCTTCTTCCAGATGTACTGGACCGGCGACCGCGACGTGATGCTGCAGCGCATGCAGCGCGCGGCCGACGCCGGGTCGAAGGGACTGATCGCCACCCTGGACTGGTCGTTCTCGATGGGTCGGGACTGGGGCAGCCCCGAGATCCCGGAGAAGGTCGACCTGCGCACGATGGTGCGGATGGCCCCCCAGGTCGCGACCAAGGTCGGGTGGCTGTGGCGCTTCGGGCGGACCGGCACCATCCCCGACCTCACCGCCCCCAACCTGGCCGCGCCGGGTGCCGCGAAGGGCCCGACGTTCTTCGGCGCGTACTACGAGTGGATGACCACCACCCCGCCCACCTGGGAGGACGTCGCGTGGATGCGGGAGCAGTGGGCGGGCATCAGCGGCGGCAAGCCGTTCATGCTCAAGGGCGTGTGCCGGGTCGACGACGCCCGGCGCGCGGTCGACGCGGGGGTCAGCGCGATCTCGGTCTCCAACCACGGCGGCAACAACCTCGACGGCACCCCGGCCACGATCCGCTGCCTCGCGGCGGTGGCCGAGGCCGTGGGCCACGACGTCGAGGTCGTGCTCGACGGCGGCGTCCGGCGGGGTTCCGACGTGGTCAAGGCCGTCGCCCTGGGCGCCCGCGCGGTGATGATCGGGCGTGCGTACCTCTGGGGCCTGGCCGCGAACGGCGAGGCCGGGGTCGGGAACGTCCTCGACGTGCTCCGCTCCGGGATCGACTCCACGCTGCTCGGTCTGGGGCTGTCCTCGATCGACCAGCTCGGTCCCGACCTGCTCGAGGTCCCGGCCGGGTTCCACCGTGCGCTCGGCGTGCCGGCGCAGCACCGGCACTGAGCCGGGCGGACCGGTGGAGGTGACCTCGGGCGAGGTGGCCGGCGCGGAGGTGGTGCTGGTCCCCGTCGGCTCGACCGAGCAGCACGGCCCGCACCTGCCGCTGGGCACCGACACGCTCGTCGCGACCGCCGTCGCCGCGCGCCTGGCCGCCCGGCTGCCCGGCGCCTGGGTGGCGCCGGCGCTGGCGTACGGCTCGAGCGGCGAGCACCAGTCCTTCCCCGGCACCGTCTCGATCGGCACCGACGCGCTGCGGCTGGTGCTGGTCGAGCTGGTCCGCTCGGTGCGCACGTGGTGCCCCCGGGTCGTGCTGGTCAACGGCCACGGCGGCAACCTCGAGGCGGTCCGCGGCGCGGTCGACCAGCTGACCCACGAGGGCCACCGCGTGGACTGGGTGCCCTGCGCGGTCGCCGGGGCGGACGCCCACGCGGGCCGCACCGAGACCTCGCTGCTGCTGCACCTGCACCCCGACGCCGTACGCCCCGCGCTCGCGGCGCCCGGGTGCACCACCCCGCTGCGCGACCTGCTCCCGGCCCTGCGCGCCGGCGGTGTCGCCGCGGTGTCGCCCAACGGCGTGCTCGGCGACCCGACCGGGGCGAGCGCGGCCGAGGGCGAGCGGCTGCTCGCGGCGATGGTGGACGTCGCGCTGGCCCGGCTGGAGGTGGTCGCATGACCCGGCACCCCGCCCGGGTCGCCCTGGTCACCGGCGCCGCCCGCGGGATCGGCGCGGCGACCGTGGCGCGCCTCGCGGGGGACGGCTGCGCCGTGGTCGCCCTGGACGCGTGCGCCGGGCCGGGCGCGGCGCCGTACGACCTCCCGACCCGGGCGGACCTCGAGGCGGTGGCCGCACCGTGGCCCGACGTGGTCCCGGTGGTCGCCGACGTGCGCGACCCCGCCGCGCTGCGGGCGGCCGTGGCCCTGGCCGTCGAGCGGTGGGGCCGGCTCGACGTCGCCGTGGCGGCGGCCGCGGTGCTGCTCGGGGGGCGCCCGCTGTGGGAGACCGACCCGGCCGACCTCGACCTGCTCTGGGACGTCGACGTGAAGGGCGTCTGGCACACCGCCGCCGCGGCGGTGCCCGCGATGCTCGCGGGGCCGGACCCGTCGGGGTGCCGGTTCGTGGCCGTCGCGTCGGCCGCGGGCAGCCACGGGCTGTACCGGCTGGCCGGCTACACCGCGGTCAAGCACGCGGTGGTCGGGCTGGTCCGGGGCCTGGCCGCGGACCTCGTCGGCACCGGCGTCACGGCCGTGGCGGTCTCGCCGGGCTCGACCCGCACCGCGATGCTCGAGCAGACCGCGGCGGTCTACGGCACGACCACGGACGACCTGGTCGCCCACCAGCTCCTCGGCCGGGTGATCGAGCCCGCGGAGGTGGCGGCGACGATCGCGTTCTGCGCGAGCCCCGCCGGGGCGGTCCTGCACGGCTCCGTGGTCTCCGCCGACGGCGGCTTCGGGGCCTGAGCGCGGGTTGGTCAGGGACCGTCCCCGCGGAGGACGGGGGCGAGGGCGGCGCGGAGGTGCGCGTGCGCCCGGGCGACGTCCTCGTAGGCGCGGGTCGCGGTCGGGTCCGGTCGCACGGTCTCCCCGGGCGTGACCATCGCGGCGACGGCCTCGTCGAAGCCGGGGTGGACGCCGGTGCCGACGGCCGCGCAGACCGCGGCCCCGAGCGCGGCGGGGGATCCGGCGTCGATCGCGGCGCGGACCGGCAGGCCGGTGACGTCGGCGACGACCTGCCGCATCAGCGGCGACCGCGCGCCGCCGCCGGAGAGCAGCACCCGTCGCAGGTCGCGGTCGAGGCCGTCGGCCAGCGTCCGCAGGTGGCCGCCCACCGTGAGCGCCAGGCCCTCGAGCACGGCGCGGTAGAGGTGCGCCGCGCCGTGGCGGGCGTCCAGGCCGACCAGGGCACCGCGGCGCCACGGCTCGTGCGGCGGCGCGAGCCAGTCGAGCACGGCCAGCAGGCCGTCCGCACCGGCCGGCACCGCGGCGGCGCCCCGGTTCAGCGCGTCCTCGAGCTCCTCGGGGCCGGCGCCCGGGAGCAGCCCGGGTCCGACCAGGTCCCGCAGCCAGGACACCGTCCACATCCCGCGGCGCACGCCCCCGCCCTCCAGCAGGTAGCGCCCCGGGACGCAGGCCAGGTTCGTCCAGGCGCCGGCCGCCTCCTGCTGGCGCGGGTCGAGCGGGCCGTCGCCGAGCAGCATCGGCGCGACGTAGGTGCCCAGCGACACCAGCGCCTCGTCGCGCCCGGTCAGCCCGCACCCGAGCGCCTCCACGGCCTTGTCGTTGGCCGTCGCCACCACCGGCAGCCCCGCCGGCAGCCCGGTGGCCCGGGCGGCCTCCGCGGTGACGCCGCCGAGCACCGCACCCGGCGCGACCAGCTCGACCAGCTGGTCGCGACGCAGGCCGTACGCGGCCAGCGTGGCGTCGTCGGTGACCCAGTCCCACCGCACCAGGTCGACCGGCCAGGAGCCGGGGTACGCCGCCACGGAGTCGGCGTCGCGCCCGGTCAGCCACCGGGTGAGGTGTCCCGACGAGGCCGTGACGGTGGCGGTGCCGGCCGGTGCGGTCGCGGGGTCGTGCGGGCGGGAGGACCGCTCGTCCATCCAGCTGATCACCGGGGCCGCGAGCGAGCCGTCCGCGCGCAGCAGCGCCCGGGTGGACCGGATCCCGCAGAGCCCGAGACCGGCCAGGTCGTCGGTGGAGCCGCCGGCCGCCCCCAGGGCGTCGACCGCGTCGCGGCAGGCCGCGGCGAGCGCGTCGACCAGGTCGTCGTCGGGGTGCTCGACGACCCCGGGCCGCGGGGTCAGCGAGGCACGCAGCGCCCGGCGTCCGCTCGACACGACCCTCCCGTCGGCGGTGTGCACGGCCACCTTCGCGCTCTGCGACCCGACGTCGACGCCGACCAGCAGCGGACCGGTCGGCGGGCCCGTCGGCGGCTGCCCGGGCGTGGTCACGGCAGCGGGTAGATCGTGCCCGGGTTCATCACGCCGTGCGGGTCGAAGGCCGACTTGAGGCCGGTCAGCAGCCGCCACGACGAGCCGTGCTCGGCCTCGACCCACGGCGTGCGGTACTTCCCGACGCCGTGGTGGTGGGCCATCGAGCCGCCGACGCGCAGCGCCTCCTCCACGACGATCGCGTTGAGCGGGCGGTGGTAGAGCTCGATCTCCTCCCGCGGCTCGCAGGTGATGGCGTAGTCGTAGACGAAGTACAGGTTGGTGCCGGTCTGGTAGCTGTGCGAGGAGTGCGCCCCGAGCATGGTCAGGTCGGCGGCCCGCGGGAACTCCTCGCGCACCCGACGCAGCACGGCGGCGTGCAGCGTCGCCACCTGCGACCAGGACGCCGAGACCTCGGTGGTGTAGCCGAGGCTGCGGTCGGCCAGCATCGCCTGCTTCTCGGCCTCGATCTTCTCCGGGCCCCAGTTCAGGTGGGTGAACCACTCCTCGACCAGGGCGGGGTCGACCGGGCGCGCACCGATCCCCTCCGCTGCCTCGGCCGCGGCCACCACGGCCTCGGCGGTCGCCGCGGCCAGGCTGTGCGGTCCCTCCGCCACGGCGATCAGGACCGCCGACCCGGGCCCGCCGGCGCCGTCGCCGGGGCCGTCGGCCCAGCCGGGGAGGTGGGAGAAGTGCTGCGCGGCGTCACCCGCGTCGTAGACCCGGGCCACCGAGGGCCGGAACCCCGCGGTGACGACCTCGCGGAGCACCTCGATCCCGCCGGGCAGGTCGTCGAGGAGGTAGCCGACGAACACCCGGTGCTCGGGCAGCCGGTAGACCTGCACGGTGACCTCGGTGACGTAGGCCAGGGCGCCCTCGTTGCCGAGCACGACGTGGCGCACGTCCGGGCCGGCGGCCCGCCGGGGGACCGGGCGGACCCGGACGACCTCGCCCCCGGCCAGCACGGCCTCGAGGCCGAGCAGCATGTCCTCGATGCCGCCGTACAGCGTCGAGAGCTGCCCGATGGAGCGGGTCGCCACCAGCCCGCCCATCCGCGCCAGCGGCTGCGACTGGGGCGAGTGCCCGGTGGTCAGGCCCTGCGCCCGCAGCTGCTCCTCGAGCACCGCCAGGCGTACGCCGCACTGCGCGGTCGCGGTCATGTCCACCGCGTCGATGCCCAGGATCTCGTCCAGGTCGGAGCCGTCCAGGACGATCGTGCCCTCGGCGACGACCTCGAGCCCGCCCTCGGTGCCGGTGCCGCCGGTGCGCGGGACGACCGGGACGCGCTCGGCGTGGGCCAGGGCGAGCACGGCGGCGACGTCGTCGGTCGAGCCCGCCCGCACCAGGGCGACGGGCTGCGGGCCGTCGAAGATGCCGTGCACCGACTGGTACTTCTTCCAGCGGTCCTGGCTGACCTCGCGCAGCCGGTCGGGGTCGGTGACGACCCGGTCGGCGCCGACCAGGTCGACGAGGCGGGCGACGAGCGCGTCGGGGGAGAGGGTCACGGCTGGCTCCTGCGGGTCGGTGCGGAGGGGGAGGCGGGAAGGGGGGCGCGGGCGCGCGTCAGCGGACCAGGTAGCCGCCGTCGACGGTCAGCACGTGGCCGTTGACGTGGTCGGAGGCGCGCGAGGCCAGGAAGACCACGGTGCCCATCAGGTCGTGCGGCTCGCCCCAGCGCCCGGCCGGGGTGCGCTCCCGCACGGCCCGCTCGGCGACGGGGTCGGCGCGGGTGGCGGCGGTCAGCGCGGTGGCGACGTAGCCGGGGGCGATCGCGTTGACCTGCACCCCGAGCCCGCCGAGCTCGTCGGCGTAGGCCCGGGTGAGCCCGGCCATCCCGTGCTTGGTCGCGGCGTACGCGGGGGAGCCGCGCCCGCCGAGGAAGGAGAAGACCGAGGCCACGTTGATGATCTTGCCGCGGCCGCGGGCGACCATCCCGGGGGCGGCGGCGCGGGCCAGCGCGAACGGGGCGGTGAGGTTGACCGCGATCATCGGGTCCCAGTCCGCGCGGCCGAACTCCTCCCACGGGGCCACCCGGTTCAGCCCGGCGGAGTTCACCAGGACGTCCGGGCCGCCCAGCTCGGCGGTGCAGGCGGCGACGACCTCGTCCGCCGCGTCCTCCCGGGAGAGGTCGGTGACCAGCTCGAGGTAGCGCCGGCCCGTCGCCTCGACCAGGGCCCGGGTCTCGCCGTGGTCGTCGAACAGCGTCGGGGCGCACACGTCGGCACCGGCGGTGGCCAGGGCGACGCTGAACGCCTGGCCCAGGCCGCTGTTGCCGCCGGTCACCACGGCCGTGCGACCGGCCAGCGAGAACCACTCCAGCGAGAAGTCGGTGATGCCCACCCACCGCAGGATGCCAGGTCCGGGCCCGTCGTGGAGGGCTGAAGGGGTGAGCAGTCGCGACCGGGCCCCGGGCACGCTCGGGCGTGCACCCTCGTCGTCCACCGGACCCGTGGCCGGAACGCCCGCCCGGACGGCCGGGTCGACCCAGGAGGAGCACAGATGAGCGCGCGGACGAACCCCGGCGACCACGGCCACGAGCAGCCCGAGCGGTGGGAGGACCCCGACCCCGGCGACGACGTCAGCTACGTCGGGCCCTCCCACGTGGTGCGGCCGCGCTGGTCGTGGGGCGGGCTCGGGCTGCTGGTCGTCGGAGGCGTCGTCGCCGGCACCGGGGTCGCCCTGACCCGGGTCTGGCTGATGGTCGTGGGCGCGGTGGTGCTGGGCGCCGGGTCCTTCGCGGCGCTGCGGGGCAACCTGTTCTACGACATCGAGGGCGGCTCCCTCTCGTCGGGCGCCCGGACCAGCGTCGCGCCGGGGGCCAGCGCACGCGTCGACGACGACGAGCTGCGCTCGGAGGTCGCCGAGGAGGAGCACGGCCTGGCCGTGGCGCGCTCCCGCGAGGTGGTCCGGCCCACGCTGCGCAGGCCGGCAGCCCTGCTGCTGGTGCTGGTCGGGGCGTGGCTCGTCGTCACCCAGGGCACGTTCTACACCGAGGGCGACCCGAGCGGGCGCCAGGGCACCTTCCGCGCGCTGGGCGGGGGCCTGGTGCTGCTGCTCCCCGGCCTCCACCTGCTGCTCAAGCGGTCCTCGGTGGTGGCCGCCGCGCTCTGCCTGGTCGCCGGGGTCGGCCTGGTGCTCGGCGGGATCCTCGCCGACACCAGCGACCTGCGCGGCCCGGTCAACGAGGTGGTCTGCGGCGTCCTGGTCCTGCTGGCCGCCCCGCTCGCCGCGCTCCCGGCCCTGCGGGGCCGCCCCCACGCCTAGCCGAGATGACGCTCCCACCCGGCCGAGGTGACGCTCGCGCGCGGCCGAGGTCGCCGCTGCGGCGGCTCAGAGCACGTGCTCGCCGTACATCTCCCCGAGCGGGTCGGCGATGAGCTCCAGCCGGGCGCCGTCGGGGTCGCGGAAGTAGATGGAGACCCCGCTGTGCACCTCGTGCTCGACGCCGGCCTCGGTCAGGCCCGCCCGGAGCGCCTCCCAGCGCTCGGGGTCGACCGAGATCGCGACGTGGTGCAGGCCGCCGAGCACCTCGGCGTACGGCCCGACGTCGAGGCCGGGGAAGTCGAAGAAGGCGAGCAGGTTCGAGTTCCCGATGTCGAAGAAGAAGTGCGACGACCCCGGGTAGTCGCGGTTCTCGATCAGCTCGGTCAGCGGGAAGCCGAGGACGTCCTGGTAGAAGCGCACGGTCCGCTCGACGTCGCTGCTGACCAGGGCGGTGTGGTGGAGCCCGCGGGCGGTCGAGGCCGGGCGGTCGCCGGCCGGTCGGAGGTGGGCCTCACGGATGCGCTCGCGCGCCGCGGCGGCGTCCCGCGCCAGGGTCTCGGTCATGGTGCGAGAATAGTTGATTCGTCAACAACCACCAAGACGCAGGTACGGCCGGGGCTCGCCCGGGCCGTACCCGCGTCAGGTGGCAGGTCCTCGCGACACCGCCGGGACCAGCGCTGCGGCCGACCGGCGGCGGGTCTGCTACTTCGCCGAGACGCGGACCAGCTTCTTGTTCACGAACTCGTCCATGCCCCAGGGGCCCAGCTCGCGGCCGACGCCGGAGCGCTTCACGCCTCCGAAGGGCAGGCCGGGCATGGTCGTGCCGTGCTCGTTGACGAAGGCCATCCCGACGTCGAGGCCCTCGGCCACCTCGCGCGCACGCTCGGCGTCCGCGGACCAGACCGAGCCGGACAACCCGTACGCCGAGCTGTTGGCCAGGGCGAGCGCCTCGGCGGCGTCCTTGACCTTGTAGACCACGCCGACCGGACCGAAGAGCTCCTCGGAGAAGGCCCGCATGTCCGGGGTGACGTCGGCGAGCAGCGTGGGCTGGACGTACGCCCCGGGGCCGTCGACCCTGCCGCCGCCGGTGAGCACGGTCGCGCCCTTGGCCACGGCGTCCTCGACCTGCTCGACCACGGTGTCGGCCGCCGTCTGCGACGACATCGGGCCGAGCCGGGTGCTCGCGTCCAGCGGGTCGCCGGTCTTCGTCGCGGCGAAGGCCGCCGTGAGCTGCTCGACGAAGTCGTCGTAGTACTCCTCGGTGACGATCAGGCGCTTCGCGGCGTTGCAGGCCTGGCCCGCGTTGCTCAGGCGCGCCCGGGCTGCGGCCTTGACCGTCGCCCCCATGTCGGCGGAGTCGAGCACGATGAAGACGTCGGACCCGCCGAGCTCGAGCACGACCTTCTTCAGGTTGCGCCCGGCGGTCTCGGCCACCGCGGTGCCGGCCCGCTCGCTGCCGGTCAGCGAGACGCCCTGGACGCGGGGGTCGGCGATCATCTCGGCGATCTGCTCGTTGGTGGCGAAGATGTTGAGGTACGCGTCGTCCGGCAGGCCGGCGTCGCGGAAGATCTGCTCCATCAGCAGCGCCGAGGCCGGGCAGCTCGGCGCGTGCTTGAGCAGCACGGTGTTGCCGACCATCAGGTTGGGGCCGGCGAACCGGGCCACCTGGTAGTAGGGGAAGTTCCACGGCATCACGCCGAGCAGGGCGCCGATCGGGCGGCGCTGCACCACGGAGGAGTCCGCGCCGGGGACGTCGAGGGTCTCCTCGGCCAGGAACGTCGGGCCGTGCTCGGCGTAGTAGGCGTAGATCGCGGCGGAGAGCGCCACCTCGCCCTTGGCCTCGCGGACCGGCTTGCCCATCTCGAGCGCGATGGACTGCGCGAGCTCGTCGGCGCGCTCGGAGTAGATCTCGGCGACGCGGGACAGGATCCGCGAGCGCTCCTCGATCGGGGTGGTGCGCCAGGACAGGAAGCCCTGGTGGGCGCCCTCGAGGGCCTGCTCCACGCCTGCGGCGTCGAGGGTGTCGTACTCCTGCACGGTCTCGCCGGTGGCCGGGTTCACGGTCTGGTAGGTGCTCATGGGGGGCATAGCGGTTCCGGACGGTGAGGTATTCCGTCCGGCCGTGGCGGCCGTCACGTCTGCGACGCTAGACTGTGCGCACAGAGAACACACGTTCGCTGTGCGAACAGGAGATGATCGTGAGCGAGTCCCACCCGACCGAGTCCTACGTGTACGCCGCCGCCCGCACCCCCTTCGGCCGGTTCGGCGGCGCCCTGGCCGAGACCCGTCCCGACGACCTCGCCGCGACCGCGCTGTCCGGCGTGCTGGCGACGGCGCCCGGGCTCGACCCGGCCGCGGTCGGCGACGTGGTGTGGGGCTGCGCCAACGGCGCCGGCGAGGACAACCGCAACGTCGGCCGGATGGCCGTGCTGCTCGCCGGGCTGCCGACCTCGGTGCCCGCGAGCACCGTCAACCGGCTCTGCGGGTCCTCCCTGGACGCCGCGATGTCGTTGTCGCGCTCGATCGAGACCGGCGACGTCGACGTCGCGGTCGCCGGCGGTGTGGAGTCGATGACCCGCGCCCCCTGGGTGCTGCCCAAGCCCTCACGGGCCTTCCCGGCCGGCAACGTCACGGCCGTCTCCACCACCCTGGGCTGGCGCCTGGTCAACGACCGGATGCCGACGGAGTGGACCCTCTCGCTCGGCGAGTGCAACGAGCAGCTCCAGGAGCGGTTCGGCATCTCGCGCGAGCGCCAGGACGAGTTCGCCGCGCGGTCGCACAACCTGGCGCACGAGGCCTGGGAGGCCGGGTTCTACGACGACCTCGTCGTGCCCGTCGACGGCGTCGACCTGGCCCGGGACGAGGGCATCCGGCCCGGCTCCACCGCCGAGAAGCTCGGCGGGCTCCAGCCCGCCTTCCGCCCCGGGGGCACGATCACGCCCGGCAACGCCAGCCCGCTCAACGACGGCGCCGCGGCGCTGCTGCTCGGCTCCGGCGGGGCCGCCGCGGCGATCGGGCGGGACCCCCTCGCCCGGGTGGCCGGTCGCGGCGTCCACGCGCTGGACCCCCGGGAGTTCGGCTACGCCCCGGTCGAGGCGGCGAACGCCGCGCTGCGCCGGGCCGGGATCTCCTGGTCCGACGTCGGGGCGGTGGAGCTGAACGAGGCCTTCGCGGTGCAGTCCCTGGCCTGTCTCGACGCCTGGCGGGCCGACGGCCTGGCCGGGGAGGAGCTGGTCAACGCCCGCGGCGGCGCGATCGCGATCGGTCACCCGCTGGGTGCCTCCGGCGCGCGCGTCCTGGGCACCCTCGCCCACCGGCTCGCCGTCGACGGGCAGCGGTGGGGCGTGGCCGCGATCTGCATCGGTGTCGGCCAGGCCCTCGCGGTCGTGCTGGAGAACGTCGACACCGCCCGACGGTCCGCGTGAGCGCGACGACGTACGCCGGGGCGACGGCGTACGACGACGCGCTCGCCGACGTCGCGGACGGCGCGACCGTCCTGGTGGGCGGGTTCGGGATGGCCGGGATGCCGGTCGAGCTGATCGACGCGCTGATCCGCCAGGGCGCCGGCGACCTGACCGTGGTCTCGAACAACGCCGGCAACGGCGAGACCGGGCTGGCGGCGCTGCTGGCGGCCGGCCGGGTGCGCAAGGTGGTCTGCTCCTTCCCGCGGCAGAAGGACTCCTGGGTCTTCGACGGCCTCTACCGCGCCGGGCGCGTCGAGCTGGAGGTCGTGCCGCAGGGCACCCTGGCGGAGCGGATGCGGGCCGCCGGGGCCGGCATCGGGGCGTTCTTCTGCCCGACCGGGGCGGGGACGCTGCTGGCCGAGGGCAGGGAGACCCGCGAGATCGGCGGGCGGCTGCACGTGCTCGAGCACCCCATCCGAGGCGACGTCGCGCTGGTCAAGGCGCACGTCGCCGACGAGCTCGGCAACGTCGTCTACCGCAAGACCGCGCGCAACTTCGGACCGGTGATGGCGACCGCGGCGGAGACCGTCGTGGTCCAGGTCGACCGGGTCGTGCCGGTCGGCGACCTCGACCCCGAGGCCGTGGTCACGCCGAGCATCTACGTCGACCGGGTGGTCGCGGCATGAGCCGCAGCAAGGACGAGATCGCCGCGGCGATCGCCGCCGACATCCCGACGGGCTCGTACGTCAACCTCGGCATCGGGCAGCCGACCCTGGTCGCCGACCACCTGACGCCGGGGTCGGGGGTGGTGCTGCACACCGAGAACGGCCTGCTCAACATGGGTCCCGCCGCGCACGGCGACCAGGTCGACCCGGACCTCACCAACGCCGGGAAGATCCCCGTCACCGAGCTGCCCGGGGCGGCCTACTTCCACCAGGCCGACTCCTTCGCGATGATGCGCGGGGGCCACCTCGACGTCTGCGTGCTCGGGGCCTTCCAGGTCTCGGCCGGCGGCGACCTCGCCAACTGGCACACCGGCGAGCCCGACGCGATCCCGGCCGTGGGCGGCGCGATGGACCTCGCGATCGGGGCCCGGCGGGTCTTCGTGATGATGACCCTGCTGGCGCGCGACGGGACCCCCAAGCTGGTGCCGCGGTGCACCTACCCGCTGACCGGGCTGGGCTGCGTCGACCGCGTGTACACCGACCTCGCGACCTTCGAGGTCGGCCCGGCGGCGCGCGCCGGGGGCGGGGTCCGCGTCCTCGCGACGTACGGCACCGAGGTCGACGCGCTGCGCGCGCTGCTCGCCCTGCCGCTGGTCGACGCGACCTCGCCGACGGACGGCTAGCGGGGTGCCCGAGGAGTTCGTCCGGTCGCTGGCCCGCGGTCTGGAGGTGATCACCGCCTTCGACGCCGACCACCCCGCGCTGACGTTGAGCGAGGTGGCCGGCCGGACCGGCCTCGGGCGGGCGACCGCGCGACGCTTCCTGCTCACCCTGGTCGAGCTGGGGTACGTCCGGGGGGACGGCCGGCGCTTCTCGCTGACCCCGCAGGTGCTGCGGCTCGGCACGGCGTACCTCTCGGGCCTGGACCTGCCGGGGGCGGCCCAGCCCCACCTGGAGCGGCTCTCGGCGGAGGTCGGCGAGTCCACGTCGGCGGCGGTGCTCGACGGCACCGACATCGTCTACGTCGCGCGGGTCGCCACGCGGCGGATCATGTCGGTCGGGATCACCGTCGGCACGCGGTTCCCGGCCCACGCGACCTCGATGGGACGCGTGCTGCTGACCGGGCTCGACGGGACCGCCCGCCGCGCGCTCCTGGGGGAGGGCCCGCTGGCCGCGCCGACCACCCGCACGCTGACCGGCGTCGACGACGTCCTGGCCGAGGTCGACCGGGTGGCCGGGCAGGGGTGGGCGCTGGTGGACGGCGAGCTCGAGGCCGGCCTCCGCTCGCTGGCGGTGCCGCTGCGCGACGCGGCGGGCGCGGTCGTCGCGGCGCTGAACGTGTCCTCGACGTCCTCGGCCGAGGCCCTGCGCCGCACGCTCGACCCGCTGCGGGCGACCGCCGCGGCGGTCGAGGCCGACCTGCGGCTGCTGCGCTGAGGCGGGTCCGCCCCCGGGGTCAGGCGACGAAGTCGTCCCAGTTCTCGGCCAGGTAGTCCACGAAGACCGGACCGACCGACTCCGCGGCGAGGTGCTGGCGGGTGACCGGCTGGTCGACGGCGCGGAAGCCGGCGTCGGCGACCGCGCGGCGGGCGAAGTCGTGGTGCAGGATCGCGCCGGTGCCGACCAGCACGAAGTCCGCGCCGCGCGCGAGGCACCAGGCGGCGTCGCCGGCCGACTTGACCTCCCCGGCCAGCCCGAGCCGGGCACCGTGGCGGGGGAGGTCGACGACGTGGTCGACCAGCAGCCCGTCCCAGCGCGCAGTGTCGTGCGGGGCCTTGCGGACGTCCCACATCGACACGTCCAGGTAGTCCAGCCGCCCGCTGGCCAGCACCGACCCGGCGACCTCGCGGAACTCGCCGAGCTCGATGCCCATCCGCTCCGGCGTGAGCCGCAGGCCGACCTGGAAGTCCGGGCCGGTCGCGCCGCGCACCCCCTCGAGCACCTCCCTCAGGAACCGGGCGCGGTCGTCGAGCGAGCCGCCGTACCCGTCCTCGCGGTGGTTGTGGCGGCCGTCGAGGAACTGCCCGATCAGGTAGCCGTGCGCGCCGTGCAGCTCGACCCCGTCGAAGCCGGCCCGCTCGGCGCGCACCGCGGCGGCCACGAAGTCCGCGACCGCCTGGTGGACCTCGGCGGTGCTGAGCGCGGCAGCGCCCGTGTCCGCGTCGTCCCACGGCGCGGCGGTCGGCACGCCGGAGACCTCGCTGCTCGCGCGCCGGCCACCGTGGTGGAGCTGGACCGAGGAGACCGCGCCGGCCTCGCGCAGCGACGCGGCGAGCCGGGTCAGGCCGGGCAGGTGCTCGTCGGAGGCGATGCCGAGCTGGCCGTGCCAGGCCTTGCCGGCGTCCGAGACGTACGCCGCGCAGGTCATCACCAGCCCGAAGCCGCCCTCGGCGCGCGCCCGCAGCCAGCGGTGCTCGTCGTCGGCCAGGGTGCCGTCCGCGTGCGACTGCTTGTTGGTCAGCGGGGCCAGGGCGAAGCTGTTCGGCCACGCGGGCCCGTGCGGGAGGGAGAGGGTCACCTCGTCAGTCAACCCGGCGCGCCGGGCGGGCGGGAGGGCGGGTACGCGGAGCCGACCGCGCGCCCGATGCCGCGCGCGGCCACCTGGAGCGGCGGCACCAGCCGGGCGCGCTGCCCGCGCAGCGACGGCACCACCAGCCCGAGCGCGGCGACCACCTCGCCGTCCGCGCCCCCGCGGCGCACGGGCACGGCCAGCGAGCAGGCACCCAGGCTCATCTCCTCGCTCGTGGTCGCGTGGTCCTCGGCGCGGACCCGCGCCAGCTGGCGGTCCAGCGTCCCGGGCTGCGTCACGGTGTAGGCGGTGACCCGGGTCAGCCCGGCCAGCACGCGCCGCCGGACGTCGGCGGGCGCGTGGGCCAGCAGCACCTTGCCCACCCCGGTGGCGTGCATCGGCAGCCGGGAGCCGACCGTGCTGACCACCGGCACGGAGGCCCCACCGCGCAGCCGGTCGAGGTACAGCACCTGGTCGCCGTCGCGCACCGCGAGGTGCACCGTGGCGCGGGTGGCGGCGTACAGGTCGTGCAGGTAGGGCGAGGCGGCCTCGACCAGGTCGGTGTTGACCGGGGCCAGCAGACCGACGTCCCAGAGCCGACGGCCCACGACGTAGCGGCCGTCCTCCTCGCGGGTCAGCGCGCCCCAGGCCACGAGCTCGCCGACGAGGCGGTGCGCCGTCGGCAGCGGCAGGCCGGCCCGCCCGGCCAGCTCGCTCAGGCCGAGCCGGCGGTGGCTCTCGTCGAAGGCCGCGACCAGGGACAGCGCGCGGGAGGTGACGCTGCGACCGGCCCCGGCCCGCGTCCGTCCGTCGTCACCGCCTGCGCCCATCCCGCCATCATCGCCGGTCAGGTCCCGCTGGCCACCCCGTCGGCCACCCCGTCGGGCACCCTCTCGTCCACGTGCGCCGGCACGGTGGCCAGCGCCGCCACGGCCAGCAGGGCGGCCACGGCGAAGGCGTAGAAGCCCCACGGGTAGGCGATCCCGGCGGTCACCAGCGCCCCGCCGAGCGTCGGGCCGACGATGGCGCCGACCCGGCCCACGCCGGCCGACATCCCCAGCGCGGTCCCGCGGATCGGAGCGGGGTAGAGGTGCCCGACGAAGGCGTAGACGAGCACCTGCGCGCTGAAGACGAAGATCCCGGCCAGGGTCACCGCGACGTAGACCAGCGGGGTGCTCTCGAGCCGGACCGACAGGCCGGCGAGGAAGACCGCGGCGAGGCCGAACCACGTCAGGACGGTCGGCTTGGTGCCACGGGAGTCGCTGATCCGTCCGGCGAGCAGGAGGCCGAGCACGGCACCGACGTTGAGCACGAGCAGCAGCCCGGTGCCCTGGGCGATCGAGTAGCCGGCCTCGCCCATGATCGTGGGCAGCCAGGTGTTCAGGCCGTAGACCAGCAGCAGGCCCATGAACGAGGCCACCCACAGGCCCAGGCTCACCCGCAGGTACCGGCCGCGCACGACGTCGGTGCTGCGCACCCGGGCGGGCGCCCGCGTGCCGGCGGGCGCGGCACCGCGTCGCTCCAGCGCGTCGAGGTAGCCCTGCGACTCCGGCAGCCGGGCCCACATCACCGGCAGCACGAGCAGCCCGGCCACGCCGCCGACCACGAACATCGACTCCCACCCGGCGGCGTCGATCAGCCAGAGCCCGAGGAGCGCCGTCATCACGGCGCCGACGTGGTAGCCGGTCATCATCCGGGTCACCGCCGTGCCGCCGCGCCCGGGCGTCGCGTGCTCGCTCATGTAGGCCAGGGCGGTCGGCAGGCAGGCGCCCAGCCCGAGGCCGGCCGCGAACCGCAGCGCCGTGAAGGACGTCGTGCTCCCCGCCAGCGGGATCGCCAGGGTCAGCACCGAGAACAGCGCGATGCACCCGATCAGCGGGAGCCGCCGTCCGTACCGGTCGGCGACCGGTCCCACCGCGACCGCCCCGATCCCCACCCCGACCAGGCCGAGGGTGGAGGCGACGGTCAACGAGGCCGGGGTGAACCCGAGGTCCCCGGAGGCGGCCAGGACCGGGATCACCGCGCCCAGGACGACGAGGTCGAAGCCGTCGAGGGCCACGGCGGCCCAGCACAGCCAGACGGGCCAGGCCGAGCGGGTGGTGGGGGCGGGGTGCGGCATCGGACGCTCCGGTGGTCGGGGGCGGGACTCAGCGCCACGCTGCCCGCGACCAGGTGACGGCCGCCACAGGTCACTTCCGTCCACCGGAAGTCCGGTGTGCCGGTGGTCCTCCGCGGCGGGTGAGGATGACCGCATGCCCGAGGTGACGCCCGTCCGCTCCCACGTGACCGTCGCCGTCGTCGGCGCCGGGCCGGCCGGCCTGATGCTCACCCACCTGCTGGGCCGCGCGGGCATCGCCAGCACCGCCGTCGACCTGCGTACGCGCACCGAGATCGAGCAGACCCACCGCGCCGGCATCCTGGAGTCCGACAGCGTCCGGATGCTCGTCGACAGCGGGGTCTCCGACCGCGTCCTGCGCGACGGCGACGAGCACCGCGGCATCGAGCTCGGCTTCGGCGGCGGTCGGCACCACCTGGACTTCGCCGACCTGGTCGGCGCCACCACCCGGCTCTACCCGCAGACCGACGTCTTCCTCGACCTCGCCGACGCCCGGGAGCGCGACGGCGGGGACGTGCGCTTCGGCGTGGGCGACGTCGCGGTCGGCGACCTGGCGGCGCGCACCCCGACGCTGCGGTTCACCGACGCGGACGGCACCCGCCACGAGGTCACCTGCGACTACCTGGTCGGGGCCGACGGGTCCCGCTCGGCCTGCCGGTCCGCCGTGCCCGCCGACGCGCGGCGCCAGTACGTCCGCGAGTACCCCTTCGCCTGGTTCGGCATCCTCGCCGAGGCGCCCCCCAGCTCCCCCGAGCTGGTCTACCACCACAGTCCCGACGGCTTCGCGCTGGTCAGCCGGCGCACGCCGACGCTGCAGCGGATGTACTTCCAGTGCGACGCCGGCGAGGACCCCGACGCGTGGTCCGACGACCGGGTCTGGGCCCGGCTCCAGGCGATCTGCGGGAGCAACGGCCAGCAGCTCCACGAGGGACCGATCACCGCCCGCACCGTGCTGCCGTTCCGGTCCTTCGTGCAGGAGCCGCTGCACCACGGACGCACCGTGCTGGTCGGCGACGCCGGCCACACCGTCCCGCCGACCGGCGCCAAGGGCCTCAACCTCGCCCTGGCCGACGTCCGCGTCCTCGCCGAGGAGCTGGAGCGGGCCGTGCGCGACGACGACCCCGACCACCTCGCCACCTACTCGGCCCGCGCCCTCGAGCGGGTCTGGAAGGTCCAGCACTTCTCCTACTGGATGACCACCATGCTGCACGCGCTGCCCGACGCCTCCGACTTCGACCTGCGCCGCCAGCAGGGCGAGCTCGCGGCCGTCGTCGGCTCGCGCGCCGGCTCCACCTGGCTGGCCGAGGCCTACACCGGCTGGCCGACCCCGACCGCGGGAGGACCCCGATGAGCGAGACGACCCAGGCAGGGATCAGCGCCGAGATCGAGGCCGGGGAGCAGCAGTACGCCGCGCGCCCGGCCGGCGCCCCGCCCGAGACCGCGACCCGACGCGGCTGGGGGGCGTACCGCTCCAGCGCCCTGCGCGTCCCGACCAAGGACCCGCACCCGGTCGACCCGGAGGGCGTGGAGCTCTGGGCGCCCTGCTTCGGGCAGCGCGACGTCGACCCGCTCGAGGCCGACCTGACCATCCAGGGTCGCGGCGAGCCGCTGGGGGAGCGGATCGTGGTCACCGGGCGGGTGCTCGACGGTGACGGCCGCCCCGTGCGCCGGCAGCTCGTCGAGGTGTGGCAGGCCAACGCCAGCGGCCGCTACGTGCACCAGCGCGACCAGCACCCGGCGCCCCTCGACCCGCACTTCACCGGCACCGGCCGCTGCCTGACCGACGACGACGGCACCTACCGGTTCACCACGATCAGGCCCGGCCCGTACCCCTGGCGCAACCACCGCAACGCCTGGCGCCCGGCGCACGTGCACTTCTCGCTGTTCGGCACCGACTTCACCCAGCGCGTGGTGACGCAGATGTACTTCCCCGGCGACCAGCTGATGGGCCTGGACCCGATCGCGACCGCCGTGGTCGACCCCGCCGCCCGGGCCCGGATGGTGGCCACCTACGACCACGACCTGACCCAGCCCGAGTGGGCCACCGGCTACCGCTGGGACGTCGTGCTGACCGGCGCCCACCGCACGCCCCGCGAGGACGACCTCGCCGCCGCCCTGGGCGAGGAGGCCTGATGACCGCGCAACCCGCCGAGCAGCCCGCGGGGCACCCCCGCGCCGTCCTGCACCCGACCCCCGGGCAGACCGTGGGCCCGTTCTTCCACGACGCCCTGGCCTGGCCGGGCGACGCCGAGCTGGTCCCGCCGGGCCGGCAAGGGTCGGTACGGCTCCACGGCGTGGTCCGCGACGGTGCCGGCGACCCGGTCCCCGACGCGCTGGTCGAGCTGTGGCAGGCCGGGCCGGACGGCCGGGTCGTCCAGCAGCCGGGGTCGCTGCGCCGCGACGGCCACACCTTCACCGGCTTCGGCCGCTGCGCCACCGACCGGGCCGGCACGTACTCCTTCACCACGCTGCCGCCCGGGCCGCACGCTCCGGGCGCCGCGCCGTTCTTCGCCCTGACGGTCTTCGCCCGGGGGCTGCTGCACCGGCTGCTCACCCGCGCCTACCTGCCCGCCGGCTCCGGCGGCACCGCCGAGGCGCTGGCGGCCGACCCGCTGCTGGCCGGGCTCGACGCGGCCGGACGGGACACCCTCCTCTGCCGCGCCCAGGGCGCCGCGCTGCGCCGCGACCTCGTGCTGCAGGGCCCGGGGGAGACGGTCTGGCTGACCTACCCGCGCCTGCCGCACGGCGGCTGAGCCCGATCCGGCGGCGTGGGCGAGACTGACGACGTGACCGACCTGCTCGTGCCCGGCGACCACCGCGCCGACGGCGTGCTCGACGACGCCGCCGTGCTCGCGGCGATGGTGCGGGTCGAGGAGGTCTGGCTCGCGTCCCTGGTCGTGCACGACGTGGCGCCGGCTGCGGCGGCGCTGCCGGCCGGGACCCTGGCCCGGCTGGTCGGGCAGGCCGACGTGGCCGCGCTGGCCCGGGCCGCCGACGACGGCGGCAACCCGGTGATCGCGCTGGTGGCGCTGCTGCGTGCCCGGCTGGACGGAGCCGGGGAGCCGGAGGCCGCGCGCTGGCTGCACCGCGGCCTGACGAGCCAGGACGTCGTCGACACGGCCCTGGTGCTGGGGGCCCGGGAGGCCGTACGCCGGGTGCGCGCCGACCTGGCCGGCCAGGTCGCCCGGCTCGCGCGGCTCGTGGTCGAGCACCGCGACACCCTCGCCGCCGGGCGGACGCTGACGCAGCTGGCCGTGCCCACCACCGTGGGCCTGCGGGCCGCGGGCTGGCTGGCCGGCCTGCTCGACGCCGACGCCGACCTGGCCGCGCTCGAGGCGGACGGCTGGCCGGTGCAGGTCGGGGGGGCCGGCGGCACGCTCGCCGCCCTGGTCACGCTGGCCGGGCCGGAGCGGGCGCGGGCGGTCCTGGCCACGACCGCCGAGCAGCTCGGCCTGCGACCCGCCGCGCCCTGGCACACCCGGCGCCGCCCGCTCACCCGGGTCGGCGACGCCCTGACCACCACCACCGACGCCTGGGGCCACCTCGCCGCCGACGTCCTCGCGCTGGGCCGGCCCGAGGTCGGCGAGCTGGCCGAGGGAGCCGGCGGGGGGTCCTCCACCATGCCGGGCAAGAGCAACCCGGTGCGTGCGGTGCTCGTGCGCCGCGCCGCCCTGGCCGCCCCCGGCCACCTCGCGACGCTGCACCTCGCCGCGGCCGGTCAGGTCGAGGAGCGCGCCGACGGCGCCTGGCACGCCGAGTGGCCGGCCCTGCGCGCCCTGTGCCGGGGCGCCGTCTCCGCCGGCGGGCAGGTCACCGACCTGCTCACCGGCCTGGTCGTGCACGCCGAGGTCGCCACGGCGCGCGCGGAGGGGGCGGCGGAGGTGCTCACCGCCGAGCAGCGCTCGATGGCCGCGCTCGGCGGACCCGCGTCGGCCCGGCCCGCGCCCGACGACCCCGCGCCTGACGACCCCGCTTCCGCCGACCCCGCCGCGTACCTCGGTCTGGCCGGTGACCTCGTCGACGCCGTCCTCGCCCGTGCCGCCGCCCACCCGGCAGCCCACCCGGCAGCCCACCCGGCAGCCCACCCGCCCCGTACGTCCACCACCACCTCGGAGGTCCCATGACCGTCGCCGTCCGATTCGGCCGCGGCAGCGCGGCCGACAAGCCGCTGCTCGTGCTCGGCCCCTCGCTGGGCACCTCGGCCACCGCGCTCTGGTCGGCCGCCGCCGACCGGCTGGCCGAGCACTTCCACGTCCTGGCCTGGGAGCTGCCCGGGCACGGCGTGGACCGGTCGGTCCCCGACGGGCCGCTGAGCATGGCCGACCTGGCCGCCGGGGTGCTCGAGCTGGTCGACGAGATCGGGGAGCAGCGCTTCCACTACGCCGGCGACTCGGTCGGCGGCGCGGTCGGGCTCCAGCTCCTGCTGGACGCGCCCGACCGGGTGGCCTCCGCGGTGCTGCTGTGCACCGGTGCGGTGATCGGCAGCGCGGAGCTGTGGACCGAGCGGGTCGCCGCCGTACGCTCCGGCGGCACCGCCGGCCTGGTCGAGGCCTCCGCCGGGCGCTGGTTCGGCTCCGGCTTCGTCGAGCGCGAGCCCGACCGGGCCGGCGCCCTGCTGCACGCGCTGGCCGGCGCGGCCGACGAGGGGTACGCCGCGGTGTGCGGTGCCCTGGCCGCCTTCGACGTCCGCGACCGTCTCGCCGGGATCGGCGCCCCGGTGCTGGCCGTGGCGGGCGCGGAGGACGCGGTCACCCCCGTCGACGGGCTGCGCGAGATCGCCGACGGCGTCCGCTCGGGGCGGCTGGAGGTCCTCGACGGCGTGGCCCACCTGGCCCCGGCCGAGGCGCCGGCGCGGGTGGCCGCGCTGGTGCTCGAGCACGCCCTGGGCATCCGTCCCGAGCCGGACGCGGGGGAGGACCCGGGTGTCGGGAAGGAGCAGGGGGCCGCGTCGTACGGTCCCGGGGCGGCGGTGCGCCGCGAGGTGCTCGGCGACGCCCACGTCGACCGCGCGGCCGCGTCCGCCACCTCCTTCACCGCCGACTTCCAGCGGTACGTCACCGAGCACGCCTGGGGCGCGGTCTGGACGCGCGACGGCCTCGACCGCCGCAGCCGCTCGATGGTCACGATCACCGCGATGATCGCGCTGGGGCACCAGGAGGAGCTGGCGATGCACGTGCGCGCGGCCCGGACGAACGGGGTCAGCGTGGAGGAGATCCGCGAGGTCATCCTGCACAGCGCGGTCTACTGCGGGGTGCCGGCCGCCAACACGGCCTTCCGGGTCGCCCAGGAGGTGCTGATCGACCTCGGCGACGTCGAGCAGCCCGGCTGACGCCCGTGCTTGACGGGCAGGTCTCGAACATGTCGGCCCGTGCGATGACCGACATGTTCAGAAGTCCCCGGCCGGCCGGGGACTTCGCGGGGAGCCCGGCGCCCTCAGCGCAGCGCCATCGACCCCGAGGTCGGCGACCCGAAGCCCAGGGCCTGGTGCGCGGCGAGGCGCTCGTCGATCTTGGCGGCGACGTCGGCCGGCCAGGGGGCGGTGCGGCGCGTCTCCATCGAGACGTGGAGGAAGATCTCCTCCATCACGTAGCTCAGCCGCTCGTGGGTGTCGTCGAGCAGGTAGACCAGGACGTGCACGGCGCGCTCGGAGCGGCCGACCAGGCGCACCCGTACCGAGATCCGGTCGCCGGTGCGCACCTCGTCGAGGTAGCTCATGTGGTGCTCGGCGGTGAAGACGCCGGAGCCGGCCACCGTGGGCCACTGCTGGGGGATCCCGCACTCGACGAGCGACTCGTCCAGGCCCTCGCTGGCGATCCCGACGTAGTGGCGGATGTTGAGGTGGCCGTTCACGTCCTCGAAGGCCGCCGGGACGGGCCGGGCGGCGTACGCCGGCAGGCTCGCGAGCTCGGCGTAGCTCGGCTGGGACGTGGCGGAGGTCGTGGAGGTCACGCAGCGCACCTTAAGTGGTCGGGGTCACCCGGGCGGGACCCAGGTCGGATCTGAGACGAGGCCGCCGGCTGCGACGGCGGTACGGGGGGCGGTCAGACGTGGGTGATCTCCCCGGACCCGCGCGTGTCCAGCCCTCGCGCGATGACCATCCGCTGGATCTGGTTCGTGCCCTCGAAGATCTGCATGACCTTGGCCTCGCGCATGTAGCGCTCCACCGGGAAGTCGCGGGTGTAGCCGGCGCCGCCGAGCACCTGCACGGCGTCCGTGGTCACCTTCATCGCCTGGTCGGTCGCGACCAGCTTGGCGACCGAGGCCGCGCGGGAGAACGGGCGGCCGAGGTCGCGCAGCCGGGCCGCGGCCAGCGTCGTGGCCCGGGCGGACTGCACGGCTGCCTCCATGTCGGCCAGCACGAAGCCGAGGCCCTGGTGGTCGATGATCCGGCGGCCGAAGGTCTCCCGCTCGCGGGCGTAGGCCAGCGCGTGGTCCAGCGCCCCCTGGGCCAGGCCGGTGGCCACCGCGGCGATGCCCAGGCGGCCGGAGTCGAGGCCGGCGAGGGCGATCGGGAGGCCGTCGCCCTCCGCGCCCAGGCGCCGCTCGACCGGGACGCGCACCCCGTCGAAGCGCATGGTGGCCGTCGCGGAGCCGGTGAGGCCCATCTTGCGCTCCGGCGGGTCGGCGACCAGGCCCTCGGCGTCGGCAGGCACCAGGAAGCAGGAGATCCCGTTGCGGTCGTCCGAGGTGCGCGCCATGACCTTGTAGAAGTCCGCGTGGCCACCGTGGGTGGTCCAGGCCTTCGCGCCGTCGAGGACGTAGTCGTCGCCGTCGCGGCGCGCGGTGGTGCGCATCGCCGCCGGGTCGGAGCCGGCGTGCGCCTCGGAGAGGCAGTACGCCCCGAGCCGCTCGCCGCCGAGCATGTCGGGCAGCCACGCCTGCTGCTCCTCGGTGCCCTTCGTGGCGAGGCCGAAGCAGGACAGGGCGTGCACCGAGACGCCCACGCCGACCGAGGCCCACACGGCCGCGAGCTCCTCGAGCACCTGGAGGTACACCTCGTAGGACACCCCGCCCCCGCCGACCTCCTCCGGGTAGGGCAGGCCGAGCACGCCGGCCCGGCCGAGCAGCCGGAACACCTCCCGGGGGAACTCCTCCTCGGCCTCGGCGCGGGCCACGGCGGGGGCGAGCTCGGTGGTGGCGAGGTCGCGGACCAGACGGAGCAGGTCCGCGGTCTCCTCGTCGGGCAGCACGCGGTCGGCGGGCACGGGTCCTCCAGGGGTGTTCAGGGCCAGGTCGAGTACCACAGTACGCCTGTTGGTACTGCTAGCGTCGATCCATGAGCACGGAGGTCCGGTCCCGGACGCGTCGTCCGCGCGAGGCGCTGCTCGACGAGCTGGTCGCGGTGTTCCTGGCCGAGGGGTTCGTCCACCTCGGCGTCGCCGACCTCGCCGCCCGGCTCCGGTGCTCGCGCTCCACCCTCTACGCCGTGGCGCCGAGCAAGGAGCAGCTGGTGCTGGCGTCCGTACGCCACTTCTTCCGCCGGGCGACCGAGCGGATCGAGCCGGTGGTGCTGGCCGAGCCCGACCCGGGACGCCGGCTGGGTGCGTACCTCGCGGCCGTGGCACGCGAGCTCGAGCCCGCGGGTCCCGCGTTCCGTGCGGACCTCGCCGCGCACCCCCCGGCGGAGGAGGTCTACCGCGCGAACACCGCGCGCGCCGCGCGGCGGGTGCAGGAGCTCGTCGACGACGGGGTCCGGGCCGGTCGGATGCGTCCGGTCGACGCCCGGTTCGTGGGTGCGGCGGTGGCCGAGGTGATGACGGGCATCCAGCGCGGCGTGCTCAGCGAGCGGACCGGGCTGGGCGACGCCGAGGCGTACGCGGCCCTGGCCGACCTGGTGACCCGCGGCGTCGGCATCGCCTAGCCCGGGACCGGACGTCCCCGGACGCGGCGGACGCCGCGACCCCGAGGGGTGCGCGGCGTCCGGCTCCGGGGGGTGTGGTCCGGGAGGTGTGGTCCGGGAGGGGTCAGGAGGCGACGGCCGAGAGCGTGGTGCCCGTGCCCGTGGCTGCCGACGCGGTCTCCTCGTCGGTGTCCAGGTCCTCGGGGAGCGCACCGCCGAGGCCGTTGGTCATGCCCCAGGCCACGGCCTGGGCGCGACGCTCGACGTCGATCTTGCGGTAGGCCTGACGGATGTAGGTCTTGATCGAGTTGATGCTCAGCGTGAGCTGCTCGCCGATCTCGGCGTTGGTCAGCCCGTTGGTGATCAGCACCAGGATCTCGTGCTCACGGCGGGTCAGGCGCAGCCCGGAGGGGGTCTGCGGGTGCATCGGGGTGGCCGGACGCATCGGGCGGACCTCCTCGACCTCGGCGGCGGCCTGGGCCTCGGCCTCGGCGCGGGCGGCGACCTCGTCCTCGCCGGGGGTGGTCTCCAGCTCGCCCCGGCCGCTGACCAGGTCCTCGAGGGCGCGGACCAGCTGGGAGGCGGTCAGGCGCTTGGAGAGGTACGGCCGGGCCGTCGCGGTGGGCAGCTGGTCGGCGGGCGCCCAGCTCCACACCACCGAGGTGGCGTCACCGTCGCGCTGGAGGTCGCGCAGCACGGCCTCGCCGAAGTGGCTCTGCCCCATCGGCTCGTAGAGGACGACGTCGAGGTCCTTGGCGCGGGCGATCCCGGTGCGGAGGTCCAGGAGCTCGACGCGCTCGGCGTACGGGGCGAGCATGCACTCGAGGCCGGACACCGACAGGTCGTGGTCGTCGACGAGCGCGATGGTGATCTGCGGGGTGGTGGAAGACATGGGGGAACTCCTCAGGAAGCCGTGTCGGACGATGCGTCGAGCAGGGGACGTGCCTCACGGAGCGAGGCGCGGTGGGCCGGTGGCAGGGCCGGCAGGAGCTCGTCGAGGACGGCCCCGACGAGGGCGTGCAGCAGGTGGGGCCGGAGCCTCGTCCGGGTCGCCTCGGCGACGAGGACGGCGAGGTCACGCCGGAGCTCGCTGACCTCGTGGTCGTCGAGGTCGGTGTGCGGCAGGGCGAGGCGGGCGAGGTGGGCGAAGTAGACCAGCTCGTTGCGCACGCTCGACGCGTGGTCGTCCCGGGCGGCGCGGTCCGGGACGGCACCGAGAGCGGTCCCGGTGGGGACGGAGCGGAGTGCAGCGGACACGGGGTCCGTCCTCTCGGTCGGGTCGGGCGCCCGGTCGAGCGCCTCGAACCCCCCGTTCTCCAGTTGTGCGGCTTTCAATCACTCTCTACACAGAAAGTTTCTACAAACTTTGTACAGACTTCTGTGGAGGCTCGCGAGGACCCCGGGCGCACGGCCCGGCACGGCCCCCGGCCGGGGGCCGCGTGGACCGGCCCCGCTCGCGCCCTCCGGCGCCCGCGGGCGGGTCGGTCGCGGCGGTGCGGCTCAGTCGCCGGAGCGGTCGCGGGTGGGCAGTCGCTGCGAGACGAGTCGCTGCGCACCGGCCACCGGGTCGCCGGACAGGTGCGTGGCGCCCCACGTCTCGGCCAGGTCCGCGTCGGCCCCGGCGCCCGCGATGGCCAGCGGCCAGCGTCGGGCGAGCGCGCGCAGCGCCTCGTCGTCGCTGTCGAAGGCGGCGCGTCGGGTCGCCGCGAGCACCACCAGGTCGGGGTCGACGGTCTCCGCCGCGGCGAGCAGGGAGCGGATCGGGGTCTGCGCGCCGAGGAAGCGGGTACGCCAGCCCGACCGCTGGAGGATCACCTCGAACGCCTTCAGGGCGAGGTCGTGGTTCTCCTCGGGCGGACACGCCAGCAGGACCAGGGGCCCGGTGCTGGGGGCGCCGCCGATGGTGAGGGCGGCGAAGCGGGAGCGGACGACCTCGGTCGCGAAGTGCTCGTCGGCGATGTCGTAGTCGCCGGAGACCCACCCGAGGCCCACGTCGTGCATGAAGGGCAGCAGGACGTCGCGGATCGCGGCCTCCACCGAGACGGTGCGCAGGACCCGGTCGATGGTGTCGTGCATCGCCGAGACGTCGAAGGCGACCATCGCCGCCTTGAGCTCCTCGCGGGCGACCTCCGAGATGTGCCGGCGCCGTTCCGTCCCGGCGTCGGCCCCGGTCTGCCCGGCGTCGTGGGAGGTCGGGCCGGCGGGGGCCGAGCGCTCGGCGGCCAGCACCTCGGCGGCGGCCCGGGCCGCCGGGACGCCCCGCTCGCGGGCGGCGACCATCTCCCGGATCCGGCGCTCGTCCTCCGGGCCGTAGAGCCGGTAGCCGGAGGCGGACCGGGCAGGGCTCAGCAGGCCGTAGCGCAGCTCCCAGGCCCGCAGCAGCGTCTCGCTCACCCCGGAGCGGGACGCGAGGACCCCGATGCGCCAGCGCTCGCCCGGCCTGGCGGGGCCGAACGGCTCGAGCCGCGCGGCTGCGGGCGCCGCGGAGCCGGCAGCGTCGGAGGCGGCGGTGGAAGGCTGGTCGGCCGCGGGACCGACGGGGTCCTGCAGATCGTCTCGCACAGCCCTGCCCCCCCTGACGTCGGAAGGTCCGAGCCTAGGGCACCGGTGCCGTCCGTACGGGTGTGGCGGGGTCGCGGGCGGACCAGCGGCCGACAGGTGCCGGCTGCGTCGGTCAGCCGACGTCGCCGAGGGTGGCGCGCAGGTGCGTGAGCAGCTTCTGGAGCAGTCGCGAGACCTGGACCTGCGTCATCCCCAGCCGCTCGGCGATCTGGCGCTGCGACAGCTCGTCGACGAACCGCCAGGCGAGGATCTGCCGCTCGCGCTCGTCCATCTCGGCGACCAGCGGGGCGAGCATGGTCCGCGCCTCCGCGGCCTCGGCGGCGTGGTCGCCGGGGTCGACGACGTCCAGGGGGCTGCCACCGGTGTCCAGCGGCCGGTCGAGGGAGAGCAGGGAGAAGCCGTCGCGGGCGACCAGGGCCTCGCGCACCACCTCCACGGACTCCTCGACCTCGGCGGCGAGCCGCTCGAGGGCGCCGGCGTCGTACCGGTCGCGCTGGTCGCTGCTGCGCAGGATGCGGGAGTGCGCCCGCTGCACCTCGCGGGGCGGTCGGATGCTCCACCCCTGGTCGCGGAAGTGTCGACGGATCTCGCCGGTGATGTTCGGGACCGCGAAGGTCAGCAGGTCCTCGCCGCGGTCCGGGTCGAAGGAGGACACCGAGCGCACCAGCGCGAGGTAGGCGACCTGCGTCAGGTCCTCCAGCGGGATGCCCCGCTGGGCGTAGCGGCGGGCCACGGCCTCGGCGACCTGCATGTTGAGCTCGACGACGTCGTCCAGGACGCGGTCGCGCCCGGCCAGGTCGCCGGCCGCTGCGGCGTCGGCCGCCGCCGTCAGCAGGGCGGTGGTGCGTGCCGAGCGCTCGGCAGCGGGGACGCGTCGCGAGGTGCGCTGGTGCGTGAGGTCGATGGGTTCCACGGCCCTCGCCCCTCCCTCGAGCACCCGGCGGTGCACCCTCTTGTTGAACCTTGTTTAAGCCTTGGGCCTCAAGATTGCACAGACGTCGGTGGGAAGCCAGCCGCCGGCGATTTTCCACCTCTCGGGGTGAGGAGACCGGTCCGTGCCCTCGGCCCGGCCCGGGGGACCGGGCCGACGGCTACCCTGCGGCCATGCCGACGAGCCCGCCGAGCGTCGGTTCCACCGCCTTCGAGTCGGTCCTGCTGGGCCCGGTCGACCAGTCCCCGCGGCGCCTGCGCTGGCGTGTGCAGGTCCTGCTGACCGCGATGCTGGTGACCACCCACCTGATCGGGGCCGCCGTCGTGGTGGTGCTCTCGCTGCTGGTGCTGCCGTCCTCCCCGCTGTCCGACGCCAGCGTCCTGGGCCTGGCGATCGCGGTGCCGGTCTACGTGGCGGTGGCGGTGGTGGTCGGCGCCACCGCCGCGACGGTGCGCGCCCAGCGTGCGATGCGCTGGACCAGCCAGGACCGGGACCCCTCCGAGCAGGAACGGCGCACCGCGCTCCGGCTGCCGTGGCAGCTGACCCTGGTCCAGGCCGCGCTGTGGGCCGGGGCGCTGGTGGTCTTCACCCTGCTCAGCCTGAGGACGCAGCCCGAGCGCGCGCTGTCCACCGCGCTGACGATCACGATCGCCGGCCTGGTGGTCAGCGCGGTCGCGTTCCTGCTCAGCGAGTTCGGCCTGCGCCCGGTCGCGGCCCGGGCGCTCGCCGGCGGGCTGCACCAGGACGGGGAGGGGGTGGTCGGCGTGCGCCGGCGGATGGTCGTCTTCTGGCTGATCGGCACCGCGGCCCCGCTGATGGGGGTCTTCCTCGCCGCCACCATCTTCCTGGCCGGTGACGCGCTGGGGAGCGAGGACCTCACCCCGACCCGCTTCGCCTGGATCGTGATCGCGCTCGCCGGGGTCGTGCTGTCCGTCGGGCTGCTGGTCACCCTGCTGACGACCCGTGCGGTCGTCAGCCCGATCACCTCGGTCCGCCAGGCCCTGCTCCGGGTCGGGGAGGGAGACCTCGACACCGAGATCGCCGTCTACGACGGCACCGAGCTCGGCCTGCTGCAGGCGGGGTTCAACCAGATGGTGCGGGGCCTGCGCGAGCGCGAGGAGCTGCGGGACGTGTTCGGACGCCACGTGGGACGGGAGGTGGCGGACGCCGCGGCCGCGGGCTCGGTCGAGCTCGGCGGGCAGTCGCGCGAGGTCACGGTGCTGTTCGTCGACCTGGTCGGGTCGACGTCGTTCGCCACCGAGCGGGACGCCGACGAGGTCGTCGGCACGTTGAACCGGTTCTTCACCGTGGTCGTCGACGAGGTCGGTCGCGAGCACGGGCTGGTCAACAAGTTCATGGGCGACGCCGTCCTGGCCGTCTTCGGCGCCCCGGTCGACCACGAGGACCACCAGGGTGCCGGGCTGCGGGCGGGGCGGCGGATCGCGGCCCGGCTGGCCGAGGAGGTCGAGGAGATCCGGGCCGGCATCGGCATCGCGACGGGCTCGGCCTTCGCCGGGAACGTGGGCGACGAGGAGCGCTACGAGTACACCGTGATCGGTGACTCGGTGAACTGCGCCGCCCGGCTGTGCGACCTGGCCAAGGACCCGCCCGACGAGGCCCGGGACGCGGTCGGCACGACGCTCCTGCTCGCCACCCTGGGCACGGTCGAGGCCGCCGCGGGGGACGAGGCGGAGCACTGGCGCGCCGCCGGCACCACGGTGCTGCGCGGGCGCAGCGAGGAGACCGCGCTCGCCGCGGTCCTCGCCCCGGTCAGCGCGGACCGGTGACCAGGCGCCCGAGGCCGTCCAGGAGCCGGTCGACGTCCTCGTCGTCGGTGTAGGGCGAGATCCCGACCCGCAGGCCACCGGTCTCGCCGAGTCCCAGGTGGCGCGAGGCGTGCACGGCGTAGAAGTGGCTGGCGGGGGCGTTGACCCCGAGGTCGGCCAGGAACCGGTACGCATCGCCCGCCTCCACCCCGGGGACGTCGTCGAAGGTCAGCAGCAGGGTCGGTGTGCGCCGCGCGGCCCGGGAGCGGACCGTCACGCCCAGGTCCAGCGCACCGCGCTCCACGCGGTCGCGCAGCCGTGCCTCGTGCTGCTCCACGGCAGCGACCGAGTGCGCCAGCCGTGCCCGCCGGGTGCCGCCCGGGTCCGCCTCCGGGGCGCCGACGACGCCACCGAGGTCGGCCAGGAAGTCGACCGCGGCCGTCAGGCCGGCGAGCAGCTCGTACGGCAGGGTGCCCGTCTCGAACCTCTCCGGGACCCGTTCCGGGGACGGCTCCAGCTTCGCGGGGTGCAGGGTCTCGAGCAGGGCGGGGTCCCCGTGCAGCACGCCGCAGTGCGGTCCGAGCACCTTGTAGGGCGACCAGGAGTAGAGGTCGGCACCGGTCTCGACCAGGTCGACGTGGTGGTGGGCGGTGAGGTGCACCCCGTCGACGTGCACCAGGGCGCCCACCTCGTGCGCGGCCCGGGCGATCGTGGCCGTGTCGGGGCGGGTGCCGAGCAGGTTGGAGGCGCCGGTCACCGCGACCAGGCGGGTCCGCGGACCCAGCAGCCCCGTCACCGCGGCCGGGTCGAGCTCGCCGGTCGTCGGGTCGAAGTCGGCCCAGCGGACGGTGGCGCCGACCGCCGCTGCGGCCGAGGTCCAGGGGGCGACGTTGGCGTCGTGGTCCAGCCGCGTCACGACGACCTCGTCCCCGGGACCCCACCCGAGGGCCAGGGTGCGGGCCAGGTCGAAGGTCAGCGCGGTCATGCTCCGCCCGACGACGACCCCGGCGGCGTCGCCCCCGACGAGGTCGGCGGCGGCCTGCCGGGCGGCCAGGACGACCGCGTCCGCACGGCGCTCGGACGCGGTCGTGCTGCCGCGGTTCGACAACCCGGCCACGAGGGTCCCGGCCACGGCGTCGGCCACCGCTCGGGGGGTCTGCGAGCCCCCGGGGCCGTCGAAGTAGGCGGTGCCGTCCGCGAGCGCGGGGAAGTGCGACCGCAGCGCCGCGACGTCGTAGGGGGGCCGGGGCGCGCTCATCCCAGGACCCCGTGCACGGCGGCGACGAACCCGTCGACGTCCGCGACGGTGAGGGTCGCCCCGGGGTGGCGGAGCCGGCCCGTCGGCTCGATGCCGGGGACCGGGTCGTGGAAGGACACGCAGGCGGCGCGGTCACCGTTCGTGGCGAAGCTGATGCCGCGGTCGCTGAACGAGAGGTGGGGCGGGCCGGCGGTCTTGAGCAGCGCGAAGCCGCCGGTCACCTCGACGCCGGCCAGGTTGGTCAGCGGGGTGCGCAACCGCCACGGCCCGAAGCGGACCCGGAGCCCGTCGTCGTCGAGCTCCACGGCGGCGGTCGAGGGGGTGACCCCGAACGGCAGCCCCAGCAGCCGGTAGCGGGGCTCGAAGCGGAAGGCGAAGCGCTGCGTCATCGGAGCAACCTAGCCCGGTCACCGGGTGCCCCCGGCTCCTCCCGGGGGCCACGACGGACCGGCGGCAGGACTGCACACGTGCGGCGACGGTGGTTCACCCGCCAGGATGAGGCGTGCGGGCACCTGGTGTCGGTTCGATCGACCGTGGCCCCCTGGACCCCGGGACCTCACGGTCCGGCCGAGCCCACGACCGCGGAGGAGCCCCCCCTGACCGGCGACGTCGTGCGCCTCGCCGTCGTCGACGACTACGAGATCGTGCACGCCGGCATCGCGGCGATGCTCGCGCCGTACGCCGAGCGGGTGCGCGTGGTGCAGGTGACGACCACCGGGCTCGACCAGGAGGACGTCGACGTCGTCCTGTACGACACCGACACGCAGACGCCGGGCACCCGGCTCAGCCTCGAGGTGCTGCTCGGCCGCACCCCGGCGCGGGCCGAGCGCGTTCCGGGGCAGCGGCCTCCGCGGGTCGTCGTCTTCAGCTGGGACGTCGACGTGGCCCGGGTCGACACGGCGCTGCGGCGCGGGGCGGCGGGCTACCTGAGCAAGGGCCTCACCGCGAGGGACCTGGTGACCGCCGTCGAGCAGGTGCACGCCGGGGAGCGGGTCCGCCCCGAGGCCGAGGGCGACGACGACGCGGGCGGGTGGCGGGGCCAGGGCGAGGGACTCAGCGCGCGCGAGGCCGAGACGATCGCGCTGATCACGCAGGGGTTGTCCAACCAGGAGATCGCCGACCGGTGCTTCCTGTCGATCAACTCGGTGAAGACCTACATCCGCAGCGCCTACCGCAAGATCGGCGTGACGCGACGCGCCCAGGCGGTGCTGTGGGGCCTGCGGCACGGGTTCGACGTCCCGGACCGTGCGTTCTCGGTGGCCGGGACCGCCGGGGTCGACCCCGCCCGACGCCCGTCGCTGGCCGGCCCACCTGCCGCCGAGGCCTAGGCCGGGGGCCCGGCCCGCCCGAGGTCCTCCCGTGCCCGGGGGACGCGGGCTTCCGGTCCTGGTCACCTGCGGCGGGGTCGGGCATACTCGGCGACGCCGGCGGTCACGCCCGGACACCCGACTCACGCAGACGGGGCCCGAGCCTGGCTGCCGGCGCCACGTCCGGAGCATCGCGGACCCCCGTGGCCGGACCCCTGCGGCAGACCCGAGGGGCGGACCCGAGCGGGTGGCCGGACGTCGCGGCAGGCTGGCAGGCTGGTCGGGTGAGTCCCACCGAGCAGCTGCCCCCGCACGTCATGGTCCTCTTCGGCGCGACGGGCGACCTCGCCCGGCGCAAGCTGTTCCCGGGCCTGTACAAGCTCGCCCTCGCCGGACGGCTGCCGGCGGACTACCGGGTGATCGGGAGCGGACGGAACAGCCCGGGGTCGGACGAGGAGTTCCGCGACCAGGTGCGGGGAGGCCTGGCGGACACGATCGGCGACCTCGACGAGGACGTCGCGGCCGACCTGGTCGGGCGCGTGTCCTTCCAGACCTCCAACGCCGACGACGGGTCCGACCTGGCCGCGGCCGTGCACGACGCCGAGCGGGCCCTGGTGGGTGGCGAGGACGCCTCCGAGGTGCGCCGGCTGGTCTACCTCTCGGTGCCGCCCTCCGCGATGCAGGACATGATCCACATGCTGGGCCGGGAGGGCCTCGCCGAGCGGGCGCGCCTGGTGATCGAGAAGCCGTTCGGGCTCGACCTCGAGTCCTCCCGTGAGCTCGACGCCGCGCTCAAGGACGTCGTCGACGAGGACCAGGTCTTCCGCATCGACCACTTCCTGGGCAAGGAGGCGGTGCAGAACATCCTGGCGCTGCGGTTCGCCAACGGCCTCTTCGAGCCGGCCTGGGACCGCAAGCACCTCACCTCGGTGCAGATCGACGTGCCCGAGTCGCTCGGGCTCGAGGGGCGCGGCAGCTTCTACGAGTCGACCGGCTGCCTGCGCGACATGGTCTCCACGCACCTGTCCCAGCTGCTCGGCTTCGTGGCGCTGGAGGACCCGGGCGAGTTCAGCGCCGACGCCGTGCGCGACGCGAAGGCGAAGGTGTTCGCCGACCTGCAGCCGCTGGACCCGGCCACGGTGGTCTTCGGCCAGTTCGAGGGCTACCGCGACGAGGAGGACGTGGCCGACGACTCCGAGGTGGAGACGTTCGTGGCCATCGAGGCCCGGGTCGACAACGACCGGTGGCGCGGGGTGCCGTTCTACCTGCGCACCGGCAAGGCGCTGGCCCAGCAGCGGCGCACGATCACGCTGCGCTTCCGCAGTGCCGAGAGCCTGATCTTCGGGGAGGACCCGGGCCCCAACGAGCTCGTCCTCGAGCTCACCGACGACCCGCAGGTCACGATCAACATGCGCGCCAAGCGGCCCGGACCCGACATGGACCTGGCCGAGGCCACGATGTGCATGGACTTCTCCGACGCCATCCCCGGTGCCGATCCGCTGGAGGCCTACGAGCGCCTCCTGCTCGAGGTCGTCCGCGGCGAGCAGACCCTGTTCACCCGCTCCGACGAGGTGGACCGGTTGTGGCAGGTCGTGCAGCCGGTGCTCGACGACCCGCCGCCGCTGCAGACGTACGCGCAGGGCTCCTGGGGTCCGCAGGCCGCGCTGGACCTCCCCGAGGGCGGCTGGCGGCTGGGGCGCGAGGATGGCTGACGCCCCGTCCCAGGAGGGCGCCCGCGGCCGCAGCGGCGGTGGCCCGCAGAGCGCGCTGGGCGACCGGGAGTTCCTCGCCATCGCCGACCACGGCCTGATCGGCGACCTGCGCACCTGCGCCCTGGTGGGGTCCGAGGGGACCATCGACTGGTTCTGCGCGGGACGCTTCGACGCCCCCAGCGTCTTCGGCTCCCTGCTCGACCCCGAGCGGGGCGGCGCCTGGCGCCTCGAGGTCGTCGACGGGCACGTCACGACCGCGCAGTTCTACTTCCCCGACTCCAACATCCTGGTCACCCGCTTCCTCACCGAGCAGGGCGTGGCCGAGGTGCACGACTTCATGCCGGTGGTCCGGGCGCACGACCCCGACCACCGGCAGCGGATCGTGCGGCGGGTCACCGCCGTGCGGGGCACCACGCGGGTGCGCATGGAGCTGGCCGCACGACCCGACTACGGACGCGTCACGCCCGAGGTCGAGATGATCGGCACGGACGCGCTGGTCACCGGCGGCGGCCTGCGGCTGGGGGTGGCCTCGACCGCCGACCTCACCACCGCCGACGGGACCGTGCACGCCGACCTGACCCTGCGCGCGGGCGAGGAGGCGCTCTTCGTGCTCCAGGTGCTCGACGAGGGCGAGGACCTCGCCCCCGGCGACTGCGCGGACACCGCGCAGCTGTTCACCGAGACCGCTGCGTTCTGGCGGCGGTGGCTGGCCGGGTCGACGTACCAGGGCCGCTGGCGCGAGATGGTGAACCGGGCCGCGCTGACGCTCAAGCTGCTGACGCACGAGCCGACCGGGGCGATCATCGCGGCCCCGACGACCAGCCTCCCGGAGGAGGTCGGCGGGCCGCGGAACTGGGACTACCGCTACGTCTGGATCCGCGACGCGGCGTTCAGCCTGTACGCCTTGCTGCGCCTGGGCTTCACCGACGAGGCGCACGCCTTCATGGGCTGGCTGTCGCGCCGCCTGGAGGACCAGGGCGACGCGGTGGACCCGGAGCTGGGCCCGTTGCGGGTGCTCTACGACATCGACGGGAACATCCCGGACACCGAGGTCGAGCTGGACCACCTGCGCGGCTACCTGGACTCCCGCCCCGTCCGCGTCGGCAACGCCGCGGCCGGCCAGCTGCAGCTGGACGTCTACGGCGAGCTGATCGACTCGGTCTACCTCTTCAACAAGTACGGCAACGGCATCTCCTACGACACCTGGTCCGACCTGACCCGGGTCCTGGAGTGGCTGATGGACAACTGGGAGCGGCCCGACGCCGGGATGTGGGAGATCCGGGACGAGCCGCGGCACCACACCACCTCGCGGCTGATGACGTGGGTGGCCCTGGAACGGATGATCCGTACGGCCCGTCAGCGCGGCCTCCCCGGTGACGCGACCCGGTGGATGGCGGTCCGCGACCAGGTCTACGAGCGGCTGATGGACCGCTCCTGGAACGCCGAGATCGGCGCCTTCGTCCAGCACGAGGGGGCCGACGTGCTCGACGCCGGGGTGCTGCTGATGCCGATGGTGAAGTTCGTGGCGCCCGACGACCCGCGCTTCCTGTCCACGCTCGCGGCGGTCGAGGAGCGGCTGGTCTCCGACAGCCTGGTCTTCCGCTACGACGTCGAGTCGTCGGCCGACGGCCTCGAGGGCGCCGAGGGCACCTTCTCGCTGTGCTCGTTCTGGTACGTCGAGGCGCTCACCCGCACCGGGCGGCTCGACGAGGCACGGCTGGCGCTGGAGAAGATGTTCACCTACGCCAACCACCTCGGGCTGTACGCCGAGCAGATCGGGCTGACCGGGGTCCAGCTGGGCAACTTCCCGCAGGCCTTCACCCACCTCAGCCTGATCAGCGCCGCGCTCAACCTGGACCGCGCGCTGGGGTGACCGGCCCCGATGACGCTCGCAGCGCCCCGAGGTGACGCTCGCGGACGGCTCAGTCCGTGAACGGCGCCTCGTCGAGGTGCGCCATCAGCTCGCGCGGGCTGTCGTACACGGCCACCGCGCCCGCCTCGAGCAGCTCGGCGCTGCCGAACCCGCCGGTGAGCAGGCCCACGCAGCGGACCCCGGCCCGCGCCGCGGCCTCGACGTCCCAGACGGCGTCGCCGATCATCACCGCACGCGTGGCGTCCACGGACTCGAGGGCGACCTCGATCAGGTCCGGCTCCGGCTTGCTGTGCTCGGCCTCGGCGCCCGCGATCGACTCGTGGAGGTGCTGGCCGGCACCGTCGAGCAGCTCGAGCAGCCGCTCGCTGAGCTCCTTGTCGGCCGAGCTCGCCAGCACGACCGCGAAGCCCTTCTGGCGCAGGGCCTCGAGCAGCTCGCCCGCGCCGTCGGTGGCGCTGATGTCGTGGAAGCGCTCGTCGACGTAGCGCATGTGCCGCTCGCGCACCTCGTCGCCCATCGCGTCCTCGACGGACTGACCGGCGACGTGGGCCACGATGCGGTCCCCGCCCATCCCGATCGCGCGCTGGACGTGGTGGCTGGCCACGGTCACGCCGACGTCGCGGAACGCCGCCTTCCAGGCGGTGGTGTGGACGTAGACCGAGTCGACCAGGGTGCCGTCGAGGTCGAGCAGCACGGTGTCGGTGGACACGAGGCGGGCTCCTTGGGGGCGCGAGGACAGGACTCGCCACCCTCGCAGCCGCGTGCGCGGGAGGTGCTCACCCCCCGGGTCGGTGCCGGGGGAGGCCCGGCGGGCTAGCGTGTCCGGCCCCCGAGCACCCCCGATCTCCCGGAGCAGAGGAGGCGGCGTGCCCAGGAGCAGGAGGACCCCGGTCCGAGCGTGAAGGACCCGGGCTCTACGAGACGCTGCGCGAGGACGGGAACAGCAAGCAGAAGTCCGCCCGCATCGCGAACGCCGCCGCGCGGGACTCGCGCGGAGGTCGGCGAGCGGGGCGGGAGGTCCCCGGCGTACGAGGAGTGGACCGTCGCCGAGCTGCGCGACCGAGCCGCGGAGCTCGACGTGGGAGGGCCGGTCGAGGATGACCAAGGACGCGCTGGTCCAGGCGCTGCGCGACCACTGAGGCCGCGCGCGCCTCCCGTCGGCGGCGACCCCGGGCAGCTGCTGTGCCACACGTCACGTCGTCGCCGGTTCGGCGCGGCAGCGTGCGCACCGCACCATCGTCCCGGTGCGCACCGAGGCCCTGGACCTGGTCCCCGACGGTGTCAGGGCGACCCCCCGCCCCCGCCTGCCCTGGCCGGACGTCGCCAAGGGCGCGTGCATCCTGCTCGTGGTGCTGCACCACGTGATCGGCAAGCACGTCGACCCGATGGCACTGGTCGCGCCGGCGGCCGTCGAGCCGGTGCTGGCGGCCTGGTACGACCTGACGTACGCCCTCAAGCCGGTCCGCATGCCGCTGTTCTTCCTGATCAGCGGCTTCCTCGCCGTGGGCACGCTGGCCCGGCCCTGGCCGGCGGCCGTCCTCCGGCTGGCTTCTCCGGCCTACCTGTACGTCGCCTGGCTCGCCGTCCTCTCGGCGGTGCTGCTCCTCACGCCGGCGCTCCCGACCAACCGGGTGACCTCGCTGGCCGAGCTGGCGACCGACCTGCTGCTGCCCTCGACCGCCCTGTGGTTCCTCTGGGCGCTCGCGGCCTACCTGCTCGTCGCGCGGGTCACCCGCGGACTGCCGACCTGGGTGGTCGTCGGGGCGGCCGGCATGCTGACCGTGGTGGCGGGCGCGCTCCCGATCGGGGCCACCAACCGTGAGGCCGCGCTGGCCCACCTCGTCTTCTTCCTGGTCGGGGTGCGGGCCCCGGACCTGGTGCGCCGGCTCGCGGAGCGGCCGGTCCCGCTGCCGGCGGCACTGGGGGCGTACGCCGCGGCGGTCGCCGTCGTCGAGCTCGCCGGCGTCCCGCGCGGGCCGGTCCTGCTGCTGCTCGCGGTGCTCGGGCTGCCGCTCGGGCTGAGCGCGTCCGCACGACTCGGCGGGCTCGGCGTCGGCCGGTGGCTGGGGTGGCTGGGGCGCCGGACCCTCCCGGTCTACCTGCTGCACCTGCCGGTGATCGGGGTGCTCGTGCAGCTCTCCCCGCCGGCCCCGCTGCCGGTCGCGGGCCCGGTCGCGCCCGGCGGCGCCCTCGGGGCCGTCGGCGTGGGCGACGTCGTGGCGGTCGCGGTCGCGGTGGTGTACCCGCTGCTGGTGACCCTGCTGGTCTGCGCGGCGTCCCTGCTGGTGCACCACCTGCTCCGCCGAGCCGGGCTCGGCTGGCTCTTCGCCCTCCCGGCCCCGCTGCGGCGTGCGCTGGGCTCGGTGCCCCGACCCCCGACCGGCGCGGCGTCCCGGGTCGAGGACCCGGCGCCGCGGCGGGCGGACCTCCACTGACGAGGGACCGGAGGGAGCCGTACGTCTCCTTCGACAGGGTCCGACGACGCACCGCGACGCCGGGTCACCCGTTGTTCGGAGCACACCTGTAAGCGGATTGGCCGGATCAGTCCACGGTGGGACCGGCCAGGCGCCGACGCAGCGCGGCGTTGGTCGTGCGCAGCCGGTCGACCTCGTCCTCGAGGGCGACCACGCGGGCGACGCCGGCCAGGTTCAGGCCGCCGGCCAGGAGCTCGCGGATGCGGTCGATGCGCTCGACGTCGGCGGTGGAGTACAGACGGGTGCCGCCCTCGGTGCGGCCCGGCGCGAGCAGGCCGCGGCGCTCGTAGACGCGCAGGTTCGCGACCTGCGTCGAGCACATCTCGGCCGCCACCGAGATGGCGAACACGCCCTGGGTGCGACGACTCATCCGGGCTCCTGAGGTCTCGGGTCCGCGGACCGGTGCTGCGGATCCACGTCGGGACTTGATCCTGCCGCACGGAGGCGTTATATAAAACCTGTAACCGCTGTTACAACCAGTCGCGACGCTCCGAGCGTCGTCCCACCACCTGAGGAGGACATCATGCTGCTGCGCAACACCGACCCGTTCCGCGACCTCGACCGTCTCGCCCAGCAGGTCCTGGGCACGACCAACCGTCCCGCCGTGATGCCGATGGACGCCTGGCGCGAGGGTGACCGGGTGGTCCTGGAGTTCGACCTGCCGGGCGTCTCGCCGGAGAGCATCGACCTCGACGTCGAGCGCAACGTGCTCACCGTCCGGGCCGAGCGGGTGGCCCCGAACGGCGACTGGGAGTCGCTGACGTCCGAGCGCCCCCGCGGGGTGTTCAGCCGCCAGCTCGTGCTGGGCGACAACCTCGATCTCGACGCGGTGCAGGCCTCCTACGACGCCGGCGTGCTCCGGCTGGTGGTGCCGGTCGCGGAGAAGGCCAAGCCGCGGCGGATCGAGGTCGCGGCCGGTGGGTCCGGCGCCGGCTCGGAGAAGCCCGCGCTGCAGGCCTGAGGCGAGGGCGGCCCGGTCCCGGGACGGGGACCGGGCCGCTCCGTCGCTCACCGGCGTCCACGGACGACCAGGACGGTGGCCCCGAGGTCGTCGTCGAGGCGCACGTCCGCCCCCAGCCCTGCCGCGGCGGCGATCCCGAGCCCGCCCGCGGCCTGGGCGGGGGAGGTCTCCACCAGCAGCACGCCGTCCGGCGCCAGCCACCGCGCGGCCCCGGCGACGACCCGTCGCTGCACGTCCAGGCCGTCCGGGCCGCCGTCCAGGGCCCGGCGCCGCTCGTGCAGCCGGGCCTCGGGAGGCATCAGCGCCACCGCCTCGGTCGGCACGTACGGCGCGTTCGCCAGCAGGACCGCGACCCGGCCCTCCAGCGACGCGGGCAGGGCGTCGTACAGGTCGCCCTCGCGCACCCGGTGTGCGGGGAGGACCCGGCGCGCGCAGCGCACCGCGGCGGGGTCCACGTCGACCGCCCACACCTCGGCGTCGGGACGGGCCGCGGCGACGGCGGCACCGAGGGCGCCCGTGCCGCACCCGAGGTCGACGACCACCGCGGCGTCGGGGATTCCGCCCAGCGCCTCGACGGCGAGCCGCACCAGCAGCGCGCTGCGCGAGCGGGGGACGAACACGCCGGGCTCCACCGGCACCCGTACGCCGGCGAAGTCCGCCCACCCGAGCACGACCTCCAGCGGGACGCCCTGCTCGCGGCGGGCCACCAGGGCCTCGAGGTGGTCGGTGGTCCGGGCCTCGCCGACCAGCAGCGCCACCTCGTCCTCGGCCCACACGCAGCCCACGGCGCGCAGCCGGGCCACCAGGCGGTCCGTCGCCGCGGGGCCGGGGGAGGACGTCACCGCGTCATGCTCGCAGGGCCCGCACGCGCTGCCGCCGCGGCGCGTAGCCTCCGGCGGGTGACCAGCACCCCGACCTCCCGCGCCGTGTCCCCGGACTCCGGGCAGCACTGGACCGAGCCCGGTGCGTGGCCGGTCGCCGACGGGGTGCACCGGATCCCGCTGCCGCTCCCGCAGGACGGCCTGCGCGCGGTCAACGTCTACGCCGTGGAGAGCGAGGCCGGGCTGACGCTGGTCGACGGCGGCTGGTCGATCGTGGAGGCGCGCGAGCTGCTGGAGCGGTCCCTGGCCTCGATCGGGTTCTCCTTCGCCGACGTGCGCCGCTTCCTGGTCACCCACGTGCACCGCGACCACTACACGTTGGCGCACGTGATCGGTCGCGAGGTCGGGGCCGAGGTCAGCCTGGGGATCGGGGACAAGCCGACGCTGGACCTGATGCACGCCACGCAGCCGCCGTACACCGGCTCGAGCGACCTGCTCCGCGCCGCCGGGGCCGCGGAGCTGGCCGACCGGTGGGGCGCTCCGAGCGCCAGCCCGACCCTGGACCTGACGCACTGGGGCTACCCCGACCGGTGGCTGGAGGGCGACCACGACATCAGCCTCGGCTCACGCACGCTGGCCGCCGTGGAGACGCCCGGGCACACCCAGGGCCACGTCGTCTTCGCCGACCACGGCGACGGGCTGCTCTTCGCCGGCGACCACGTGCTGCCCACGATCACCCCGTCGATCGGGTTCGAGCCGGTGCCGGTCGAGCAGCCCCTGCGGGACTTCATGAGCTCCCTGGCCAAGGTGCGGGCGATGCCGGACCTGCGGCTGCTGCCGGCGCACGGCCCGGTCGCCCCCTCGGTGCACGCCCGGGTCGACGAGCTGCTGGCCCACCACGAGGAGCGGCTGGCCGCTTGCCTGCGCTCCCTGACCGGGGCGGGCCCGACGGGACTCACGTCGCACGACGTGGCCGGCGTCCTGCCGTGGACCCGGCACGAGCACGCGCTGACCGACCTCGACCTGTTCAACGCCGGTCTGGCCACGATGGAGACCAAGGCGCACCTCGAGCTCCTCGTCGCCCGCGGCGACGCCGCGCGCTCGGTGGTCGACGGGGCCGTGGTCTTCGCCGCCGTCGGGTGACTGCTGGCGGCGCGGGCGGAACCGGTCTCGTCGCCGCCCTCCCCGTGGGTGCGCTGCTGGGGACGGAGCCGACGCTGGGCAGCGTGGTCGAGCGCGGGGCGACGGTGACGGTCTCGGTGGTGGGTCGCTGGGAGGGACCACGGCAGCCGGTGGGCCGCGCCGCAGGGGGTGGTCGGGTCGTGATCCGGTGCCACCAGGTGGCACCAGATCGCGACTCGAGAGCCACCGGCATGCCCGGTCCGGCGGTACGGGTGGTCAGGGGCGTTCGGTCAGAAGGGTGGGGCGGTGTCGCGGGGTGGTGACTCGGCTGCCGGATCCGGGGTCGTCTGCGACCGGGGGTGGCGTGCCGGGTACGGGGTGGTGTCGGGCGACTCGGGGAGTGGGTCGGGTGGTGGGCCGGGTGGGAGCTGGTCGAGGGGGTGTGTTCCGGCGTGGGAGCGCAGGTACCGCTCGCCTTGGGGACTGGTCCACAGGTAGAGCCCGGGTCCGAGTGCCTGGTAGTCCCAGCCCATGTGGGTCTTGGCGCGGTGGTGCTGGCGGCAGGCGGGGGCGATGTTCCCGGTCTCGGTGGGGCCTTCGGGGTAGGCGACGACGTGGTCCATGTCGCAGAGGGCGGCCGGGGTGGTGCACCAGGGGAACACGCAGGTGAGGTCGCGCAGCTGGGTCTGGTCGCGGAGGCGGTCGGAGCACTCGTAGGAGTCGCTGTGGAGGGTCTCGGCGAGGTCGAGCACGGGCCGGATGGTGATGCTGGCCGCGGTCTGCGCCCACTGCCGGACCTGGGCGGTGGTGATGGGGCCCTTCGCGGGGTGCCGGTTGTCCAGGCGGGCGAGGAGGGTGTCGTTGACGGGGTCGGTGTCGGCGCGGAGGAGGGGGTTGACCACGCTGCCGGGGACGTGGGCGTAGAGCACCAGGCTCGGGCCCGCTGAGGTGGGTTCGTCCGCGTCCGCGTCCGCGTCCTCGTCCGCGTCCTGGTCCGTGTCCTTGGGGAGAGTGGGTTGTCCGGTGGCCAGGGAGCCGAGGGCCTTCGAGCGGCGGACGTCGAGGGACTCGGTGGACCCGTCCTCGGCGTAGGCCTTCGCGCGGTCGCGGATGGCGGTCTCGAGGGCCATCGCGTCGGCGAGGTCGAGGCCGGCGTCGAGCTGCACGGTGCCGTCGACGTGGCCGGCCAGGCCGATGCGGCAATACCTGCCGTCGGCCGCGGCCTTTCGCTTCTCCTCGGCCGCGGCGGGGTCCCACCGCAGGAGCGCCTCGTCGGTCAGGCGGCACAGCTGGGCGTAGGAGATGGAGTGGGCGAAGTCGGCGACGAGCCGGTCGACCTCGGCGGCGCCGTCCTCGCACAGGGCCATGGTCTTCTCCGCGACGAGCCGTGCCCGCCAGACCGGACACGCCCCGGAGACCACGCGTGCCCAGAGCCTGGGGAGTCGGTAGCGCAGCTCGAGGGTGGTCGCGATCTGGTCGGCACCTGAGCGGGTGGAGACCTCCAGTGCTGCGGAGATCTCGATGACCGCGGACTCGCGCACCAGGGGGCACCCGGCACCGCCGAGGGCCAGGCCGTGGTCGCCGTACCCGGCGATCCACATCGCCTCGTCGTCATGCAGTGCCTCGTTGATCACGCACCAGTCCACGATCGACCGCAGGACCGCGACCTCGGCAGCCGCCCGGACCGCCTTCGCGTTCTTCACGACCGCCAACGCCTCGACCCGGGTCGCCTCACGGGTGGTGTCGAGCTCGTGGACCCACTCCAGGAACGACGGGTCGGGGGACATGACCGCCTCCACCTGCACGTCGAGCATCGGGTGGAACCCGGTGCTGTCGTCGTTGGCGGCGGTCATGGATCTAGTGTAGTCGAACACGTGTTCGAACACGAGTGCTCATGGGGTCCTGTGGAGGGGTCTCGAGACGCTCGCTGGCGCTCGCTCCTCGACCACCGGGCTCGCTGGCGCTCGCTCCTCGACCACCGGGCTCGCTGGCGCTCGCTCCTCGACCACCGGGCTCGCTGGCGCTCGCTCCCCGACCACCGGGGGCGGCCGCTGTGAGGAGGACTCCACCGAGGACCGGGGCCGCGTACGCCCCGGCGCCCTCAGCGCCCCTCGCGCCGCATCGGCAGGTGGGGGATCCCGTCCTCGAGGAACTCCGGCCCGGACACCACGAAGCCGTGGGTGGCGTACCACCGCGCCAGGGGCGACTGGGCGTCCAGGACCACGGCCCGGTCGCCGGTCTCCTCCGTCGCCGCCCGCATGAGCAGGTCCGCGAGCCCGCGCCCGCGCCCGGCGCGGGAGAGCACCACCCGCCCGACGCGTGCGTGCTCGCCGTCGTCGAGCACCCGCAGGTAGCCGAGCAGGACCCCGTCCTCGTGCAGCAGCACGTGCCGGGTGGTCGGTTCGCGGTCCCGCCCGTCGAGGTCCGGGTACGGGCAGTCCTGCTCGACCACGAAGACGTCCTGCCGCAGCCGCCACGCGTCGTAGGCCGTCGCGACGTCGAGGTCGGCGAAGGCGTACGACGCGATCCGCACCGGCCCGGTCGGGATGCTCGGCGGCGGCGTGCCCTGCGAGGTGGCGCTCACCCGGCAACCCTCCCACGCGCGGGCCGCACGAGGGTCGCTCCGTAGGGTGGGAGGCACGACAGGGGAGCACCCACCGGGTGCTGAGAGTGCGGAACAGCCGCAGACCCTCCGAACCTGCACCGGTTAGCACCGGCGAAGGGAGTCCAGATGACCGTGCCCGCACGCACCCGAGGTGCCGCCCGACCGCTCCGGACGGGGGTCGCCGCAGCCGCGCTGCTGCTGACCACCTCCTGCAGCCTCGTGGACGGAGGTGGGGACGAGGCGACCGACGGGCCCCCCGGCGCGACCGGGGAGGCCGGCGGCACGGTCACCCTGGTCACCCACGACTCGTTCGTGCTGCCGAAGAAGGTGCTGCGGGCCTTCACCGAGGAGACCGGGTACGACCTCGAGCAGCGCCCGCTCGGCGACGCCGGGTCGATGACCAACCAGCTCGTCCTCGCCGCCGGCACGCCGCCGGGCGACGTGGCCTTCGGCGTCGACAACACCTTCGCCTCCCGCGCGCTCGAGGAGGACGTCTTCGTCCCCGCCCTGCCCGAGGACCTCCCCGCCGGCGTCGAGGACGACCTGCTGCCCGGCGACGACGAGGGCCTGCTGACGCCCGTCGACGACGGCAACGTCTGCGTCAACGTCGACGACACCTGGTTCGCCGAGCGCGACCTCGAGCCGCCCGCCTCCCTCGACGACCTCGTCGACCCGGCGTACGCCGACCTCCTCGCCGTCCCCGCGGCGACCACGAGCTCCCCCGGCCTGGCCTTCCTGCTGGCCACGGTCGACGAGTACGGCGAGGACTGGCCCGGCTACTGGGAGGCGCTGGTCGACAACGGCGCCGAGATCACCGCGGGCTGGGAGCAGGCCTACCAGTCGCGCTTCACCCAGGGCGGCGGCAACGGCGACCGGCCGGTCGTGGTGTCCTACGACTCCTCGCCGGCCTTCACCGTCGGCGACGGCGGGACGACCACGAGCGCGCTGCTGGACACCTGCTACCAGCAGGTCGAGTACGCCGGGGTGCTGGCCGGGGCGGAGAACCCCGAGGGCGGCGCGGCGCTGGTGGAGTACCTGCTGTCCCCGCAGGTGCAGGAGGCGCTGCCGGAGAGCATGTACGTCTTCCCGGTCGTCGACGACACCCCGCTGCCCCCGCAGTGGGCCCGCTACGCGGAGCGGCCGAGCGAGCCGTACGCCGTGGACCCGGCCGAGATCGCCGCGAACCGCGACACCTGGCTGCGCGAGTGGGCCGACGTCACCAGCAGGTGACGGGCTGGATGACGGGCTCGACGACCGCCCGGCGGCTGGCGACGACGGCCGCCCTGGCCGCGCTGCCGCTGGCGGTCCTCGGGCTGTTCTTCGTGCTGCCCGTGGCCGGCATGGTCGACCGCGGGCTGCGCCCCGACGGCGTCCTGGACCCCGGCGCCGTGCTCGAGGTGCTGGCCCGCCCGCGGACCGGCCGCGTGGTCTGGTTCACGCTCTGGACCGCCACCCTCGGCACGGTGGTCGCGGTCGTGCTCGGCCTCCCCGCGGCCTACGTCCTGCACCGGCTGCGGTTCCCCGGGCGCGGGCTGGTCCGGGCCGCGCTGCTGGTGCCGTTCGTGCTGCCCACGGTCGTGGTCGGGGTGGCCTTCGACCTGCTGCTGCGCGACGGCGGCCCGCTGGCGGGGCTCGGGCTGGCCGGCACCCCCGCCGCGATCGTGGCGGGCCTGGTCTTCTTCAACGTCGCGGTGGTCGTGCGCAGCGTGGGGGCGACCTGGGAGGGGCTGGACCGGCGTCCCGCCGAGGCCGCCGCCGCGCTCGGGGCGGGACCCTGGCAGGTCTGGTGGACCGTCACCGTCCCGGCCCTGCGCCCGGCGGTGGTCTCGGCGGCCAGCGTCGTCTTCCTCTTCTGCGCCACCGCCTTCGGCGTGGTGCTGGTGATCGGCGGGGTCCGGTACGCCTCGGTGGAGACCGAGATCTACCTGCTCACCGCCAACCTGCTCGACCTGCAGGCCGCCGCGGCGCTCTCGCTGGTGCAGCTGCTGGCGGTCGTCGCGCTGCTGCTGGTCTCGGCCCGGCTGCGCACCAGCGCCGACCCGACCCGCGCGCGGGTGGTCGCCGCGCCGCGCCGGCCGGGTCGCGGGGACGTCGTCCCGGTCGTCGTCACCGCGCTGGTGCTCCTCGCCGTGGCCGCGCCGATCACCGCGCTGGTCGTCGGGTCGCTGCGGGTCGACGGGGCGTGGAGCCTGGCGTCGTACCGTGCCCTGGCCGCCGAGCCCGGCAGCGGCGCGGGCGGGCAGGCGCTGCTGGTGCCGGTGACCGAGGCGCTGGGGAACTCGCTGCGCACCGCCGTCGACGCGACCTGGATGGCGGTGCTGCTCGGTCTGCTGGTCGCCGCGGTGGTCACCCGTCGGTCGCGCTCGCGCGCCGAGCGTCGCGTCCGCTCGCTGCTCGACGGCCTGTTCATGCTGCCGCTCGGGGTCTCCGCGGTCACCCTCGGGTTCGGCTTCCTGGTCACCCTCGGTCGCCCGCCGCTGGAGCTGCGCGACCACCCGCTGCTGGTGCCGGTCGCGCAGGCCCTGGTCGCCCTGCCGCTGGTGGTCCGCACGCTGGTGCCGGTCCTGGCCTCCGTCGACGAGCGGCTCCGGCAGGCCGCCGCGTCCCTCGGGGCGAACCCCGCACGCGCCCTGCTGGCCGTGGACCTGCCCGTGCTGTGGAAGCCGCTGCTCGGGGCCGCGGGCTTCGCCTTCGCCGTCTCGCTGGGGGAGTTCGGCGCCACCTCGTTCCTGTCCCGGCCCGACCACCCGACGGTGCCCGTGGTCATCTTCCGGCTGCTCGGCAACCCCGGCGCGCTCAACTACGGGATGGCCCTGGCCGCCTCGGTCGTGCTGGCCGGCACCACCGCAGGCGTCATGCTCGCCGTGGAGCGGCTGCGCGTGCCGTCGCTCGGGGCCTGGTGAGGAGGACCGTGGGACTCAGCGTGCGCGACCTGTCGGTGTCCTACGACGGGGTCCCGGCCGTCCGCAGCGCCGACCTCGAGGTCCCCCGCGGGTCGACCCTGGCCGTGCTCGGGCCCTCCGGGTGCGGCAAGTCGACGCTGCTGCGCGCCGTCGCCGGCCTCGAGCAGCCCTCCGCGGGGTCGGTCGGGTGGGTCGCGGGGGAGCCGGGCCGGGAGCGGCGGGAGGACCTGACCCGGACCCCGACCCACCGGCGCGGGTTCGCGCTGATGTTCCAGGACGGTCAGCTGTTCCCGCAGATGAGCGTCGGGCGCAACGTGGCGTACCCCCTGCGGCTGCGCCGCGCGCCGGCCGGCGAGCGGCGCCGCCGGACCGTCGAGCTGCTCGCCCTGGTCGGGCTCGAGGGGTACGCCGACCGCCTGCCCACGACCCTGTCGGGGGGCGAGCGGCAGCGGGTGGCCCTGGCCCGGTCGCTGGCCGCCGACCCGCGCCTGCTGCTGCTCGACGAGCCGCTCTCCGCCCTCGACACCGGGCTGCGCGAGCGGCTGGCCGCGGACCTGCGCGACATCCTGCGCGCCGCCGGCACGACCACCGTCCTGGTCACGCACGACCACGAGGAGGCGTACGCCGTCGCCGACCGGCTCGCGGTGATGCGCGACGGCGTCGTGGTGCAGCAGGGCGCGACCGCCCACGTGTGGCGGCACCCGCACGACGCGGCCACGGCGCTGTTCCTCGGGTACGCCCGGGTGGTCGAGGGGCCGGCCGCCGCGCCGCTGCTCGCCGCCGCCGGCCTCGGGCCGGCCTCCGCGGTGGCGCTGCGGCGCTCCGCGCTCGTGCTGGTGGGTCCCGGTGGTGCGGCCGGCGGCGGTCTGACCGGGCGGGTGGTCTCCTGGCGGGCCACGCCCGACCAGGTCCGGCTGGTGCTCGACGTGCCCGGCGTGGGGGAGGTCGACGCGGTCGCCGGACCGGCGGGTGCGCCGGCCGGGCTCGCCCCGGGCGACGAGGTCCGGGTCACCGTCGACCCCGACCGCCTCGCCGTCGTCTGAGCCGGGCGGGGAGGCGCACCTACACTGGCGCCCGTGCACCGCAGAGCCTGGACCCTCCTCGTCGGCATCGCCGCGACCATGGGCGTGCTCGCGTTCGTGGTGTCCTCGCTCTACGACCGACCGCTGCTGGACCCGGAGGGCAGCTTCCTGGGTCCCACCTGGCTGCGGCTGCCGCTGCTGCTGCTGGGGGCGCTGCTGCTGGACCTGCTGCCCCGCACCCTGTGGCTGTCCCGGGGGAGGCCCGGGTCGATGGGCGGCATCGTGCGCGAGCGGCTGCGCACGCACTGGGACCGCGACCGGCTGACCCTGGTGGCGCTCGGCGTCTTCTGCTTCTACATCACCTACGTCAGCTACCGGAACCTCAAGTCGGTGCTGCCCGAGGTCATCGACACCAAGTACGACCGCGAGCTGCACCTGGTCGACCGGGTGCTGCTGTTCGGCGGCGACCCCTCCGACGTGCTGCACGCCGTGCTCGGCACGGGCGTCTCGGCGCACGTGCTGTCCTACATCTACCTGTGGTTCCTGCCGCTGGTGCCGATCGCGCTGACCGCGTGGCTGGTCTTCCCGAAGAACCTGTCCCACGGCTACTGGTTCGCCACCTCGCAGTGCATCGCGTGGACCCTGGGGACCCTCTCCTACTACCTGCTGCCGACCCTGGGTCCCGGCTTCGAGTACGCCTCGAAGTATCGCGACGTGGTGGACGCAGGGACGCCCAGCGGGGACCTGATGGACTCGCTGGCGAGCTCGCGGGCCACCGTGCTGAGCCAGCTCGACGGGGCCGAGGGCCTGGTCAACTCCGTGGCCGGCTTCGCCAGCCTGCACACCGCGATCACGCTGCTGGTGGCCCTGATGGTCCAGTTCACCCTGCAGTCGCGGACCCTGAAGATCGTCTTCTGGGTCAACTTCGGGATCACCGTGGTCGCCACGCTCTACTTCGGCTGGCACTACATCCTCGACGACGTCGCCGGTGTGTTCATCGCGTTCATCGCCTTCTACGTCGGGGGCCTGGCCAGCGGGCAGAAGTTCGAGCGCGGCAGCCTGCGCTCGCACCCCACGACGACCACCGACAAGGTCCCGGTCGACCGCTGAGCTCCCGCTCGACCCCGTCGCCCTGCCGGCCCGTCGCCCTGCCGGCCGGCGCGGGCGTCGTACGGCTGCGCGCCCGGCCCGGGCGTCGGCCGGGTGACGCCCGACGGCCCGTACGACGAGAATTACATCGATGTAGTTCGCAAGCCGACACGCCGTCCGATGTCGGGTTTCTTGGTGAAGATGTTTCTTTTGTGACTTCTGAGCACTAGCGTGACGCGAGTGCCGCATGGGAACCCACCGTGCACGCCCTCCCGTGTCCCACGTCAGCCAGGAGTCCCTCAGGTGAACCGCCCCCGCGGAACGGTCCGTCGTCTCACCCCCTCCCTGGTCGCCCTCACGGTGCTCTGCGGCGCGCTCGGCGTCCCGGCGGCCCACGCCGACCCGTCTCCCGTGCCGGTCCCGAGCCGCGCCGAGGTCGACGCCGCCGCCGGCCAGGCCGACGTGGCCGAGATGGACCTGGCGACCGTGCGGGCCCGGCTCGCCGCGACGGAGCAGGAGGCCCGCGTCTCGGCCGAGCAGGCCGCCCGCGCCGCGGAGGCCTACAACGGGGCACGCTGGCGCGCGGAGGAGGCCGACGAGACCGCGGACCGCCAGGAGGTGCTGGCCGACGAGGCCGCCGACGAGGCCGCCGACGTGCGCGCGGCGTACGCCGAGGCGGTGCTGACCGGCTACGTGCAGGCGCCGACGATGACCGCGCTGTCCTCCCTGACCCGGGTGGAGGGGATCACCTCGGTCGTCGACCGCACCGCCGCGCTGCGGATGGCCGAGCAGGCCCTCGACGCGCGCACCCGCGAGGCCGAGGGGGCCGCGCGCAGCGCCTCGGCCGAGCGCACGACCGCGGTCGGCGACCGTCTCGCCGCCGACGCCGCGGCAGCCGAGGCCGAGCGCGCCCGCGACCTCGCCGCCGCCACCGCCCGCGCCGCCACCAGCCGGGCCGCGCTGGTCGCCGAGCAGCGCGACGCGCTGGTGGCCCGCGCCGCAGCGCTGCAGGGCGTCAGCACCGCCCTGGCCGCCCGGCGCCAGGCCGGGCTGGAGGCCCGCGCCGCCGCCCGGGTCCAGGCCGCGGTCGCCGCCCGGGCCGAGGACGAGGCGACCGCCCAGGCAGCGCGGACGCCGGGACCGGTCGACCCGGGCGCCGGGACCGTGACGGACCGCGCTCCGGCGCCCGCCGCGACGCCGGCGCTCCCTGCGCTGCCCGAGGTGCCGCCGGCGCCGGCGCCCCTGCCGCCCGTCCCCGCCGTCCCCGCCGTGCCCGCCGCACCGGCTGCCCCGGCGTCGACGTCCCCGGTCTCCTCCGCCGGCGGCGGGGCCGCGGCCGTGGCCTTCGCGCGCCAGCAGCTCGGCGAGCCGTACGTGTGGGCCGCCGACGGCCCCGACTCCTGGGACTGCTCGGGGCTGACGATGGGCGCCTGGGCGACCGGCGGCACGACCCTGCCGCACTACTCCGTCGCGCAGTACGAGGCCTCGACCCCGGTCGCCTTCGCCGACCTCCGGCCCGGGGACCTCGTCTTCTGGGGCGACTCGGCCGACCCCGGCTCGATCTTCCACGTGGCGCTGTACTCGGGTGACGGCATGATCATCCACGCGCCGCGCACCGGCCGCCCGGTGGTGGAGGAGTCGATCTACTACTGGCGCCTGCCGGACTTCACGGCACGTCCCTGAGCCCTGGCGGCCCGGGCGAGGACCTCCCGCACCACGACCGCCGTAGGTAGGGTGAACACATGTCCACCGAGACCGCCACCCCGCGCCCGACCACCCGTACCGCCGGTGCCGCGGGCACCGCCGGCACTGCCGGGGGCACCTCGTCCGGGGGCGGGTTCGACCCGGCCGAGATGACGCGGCTGCTCGACGGGCGGTACGCCGAGGTGCGTGCGCTGGTGCGCAGCAACCTCGCCGAGCACGCCTCCGTCCTCGAGGACGCCGAGACGATGAGCCAGGCGGACTACCGCGAGCGGGTCCTGGGGATCGTGCTCGAGATGGCCTCGACCGGCCAGACCGGGATGGGCTTCCCCGAGGAGCACGGCGGGGGCGGCGACATCGGGGCGTCGGTGGCCGCGTTCGAGACGCTCGCCCTGGGCGACCTGTCGGTGCTGGTCAAGACCGGCGTGCAGTTCGGCCTCTTCGGCGGCGCGATCCAGCAGCTCGGCACGAAGCGGCACCACGACGCGTACCTGCGGCCCCTGATCCGCGGCGAGCTGCTCGGCTGCTTCGCGATGAGCGAGACCGGGCACGGCTCCAACGTGCAGGCGCTCGACACGACCGCGACGTACGACGCGGACACCGAGGAGTTCGTCCTCCACACGCCCACCGAGCAGGGCGGCAAGGACTACATCGGCAACGCCGCGCAGCACGGTGAGGTCGCGGTCGTCTTCGCCCAGCTCCGCGTCGGCGAGGAGCTCCACGGCGTGCACGCGTTCGTGGTCCCGATCCGCTCCGGCGGCGAGGCCTGTGCGGGCGTCCGCATCGAGGACGACGGCCTGAAGATGGGCCTGAACGGCGTCGACAACGGTCGGCTGTGGTTCGACCAGGTACGGGTGCCGCGCGACGCGCTGCTGGACCGGTTCGCCGCCGTCAGCGCCGACGGCGTCTACTCCAGCCCGATCGACAACCCGAACCGACGGTTCTTCACCATGCTCGGCACCCTGATCACCGGCCGGGTCTGCGTCGGCGGCGCCGGGATCAACGCCGCCAAGGTGGCGCTCGCGATCGCGGTCAAGTACGGCCTGCGTCGCCGCCAGTTCGAGGCGGCCTCGAAGGACGAGGAGCAGCTCGTCCTCGACTACGGCATGCACCAGCGGCGGCTCTTCCCGCGCCTGGCCCGCGGCTACGCGATGCACTTCGCGCAGGAGGCGCTGGCCGCCGAGCTGCACACCGTGCTCACCGAGCAGATCGAGGACGACACCCGGCGCCGCGAGCTCGAGACGATGGCCGCCGGCATCAAGGCGCTCGGCACCTGGCACGCCACCGACACGATCCAGGAGTGCCGGGAGGCCTGCGGCGGCGCCGGCTACCTCGCCGTCAACCGGTTCCCGGCGCTCAAGGCCGACACCGACGTGTTCACCACCTTCGAGGGGGACAACCACGTCCTGCTCCAGCTGGTCGCCAAGGGGCTGCTGACCGGGTACGCCGCGGAGTTCGAGGACCTCGACTCCCTCGGCATGGCCCGCTTCGTGGCCGGGCTGGCCGTCGACACCGTGGTGGAGCGCACGAGCGTCCACACGATCCTCGAGCGGCTGCGCGGCGTGCTCCCCGGGGGCGCCGACGAGGGCGTCGAGGGCGTCCGCGACACCGACTACCACCTGACGATGCTGCGCTTCCGCGAGGAGCACCAGGTCGGGGGCGTGGCCCGCCGGCTGAAGCGGGGCATCGACGCGGGCGGCAACCCCGGCGCGGTCTTCTCCGAGGTGCAGGACCACGTGATCGCCGCGGCCCGCTCCCACGTGCAGCGGGTGGTGCTCGAGGCGTTCGTCGACAAGGTGCGCGGGCTGCCGGAGGGCGAGCTGCGCGACGCGCTGCAGCTGCTCTGCGACCTGCACGCGCTCTGCACGATCGAGGAGGACCGGGCCTGGTTCATGGAGCACGGCCGGCTGTCGGTGCCGCGGTCGAAGGCGATCAGCCGCGAGGTCAACGCCCTGTGCCGCCGCGTGCGCCCGCTGGCCGAGGCCTACGTCGACGGCTTCGGCGTCCCGCCGGAGATGCTCCGCGCGCCCGCCCTCGTCGACGCCTACGCCAACGCGACGCACACGGCGCCCGGCGAGACGTACTAGGTCCGGAGGGGGTGGTGGGGGGACGGCGAGCCGCCCGGCCCGCCGAGATGACGCTCCCACCCTGCCGAGATGACGCTCGCAGCGCTCCCAGGTGACGATCCCGGCGTGCCGCCGGGATCACGCAGGGGTCAGTGACCGCCCTCGTCGACGGCGCGCTTGAAGGACGCCTTGACCTCGGCCTCGGCCTCGGTGCGGCCGACCCAGTCGGCACCCTCGACGGACTTGCCGGGCTCGAGGTCCTTGTAGACCTCGAAGAAGTGCTGGATCTCGAGCCGGTCGAACTTCGGCACGTGGTTGATGTCGCGGATGTGCTCGGCGCGGGGGTCGGTGGACGGCACGCACAGCACCTTGTCGTCGCCGCCGGCCTCGTCGGTCATCCGGAACATCCCGATCGCGCGGCACTTGATCAGGCAGCCCGGGAAGGTCGGTGCCTGCAGCAGCACCATGGCGTCGAGCGGGTCGCCGTCCTGCCCGAGGGTGCCCTCGATGAACCCGTAGTCGGTGGGGTACTGCGTCGAGGTGAACAGCATCCGGTCCAGGCGCATCCGCCCGGACTCGTGGTCGACCTCGTACTTGTTGCGCTCGCCCTTGGGGATCTCAATGAGCACGTCGAACTCGAGCACCTGTCCACCTCTCTCGCCTGCCGCGACCGCCGCGGTCGTGGCGCGCTCATCCTGCCAGGCCACGGGCGCACCCGGGGCGCCCGCCCGGATCCGGCCGTCCGCAGGCCATGATGGAGCGGTGAGCGAGCAGACCGGGCGGCGCCGTGGTCGGGGCGCCTGGGCCGTCCTCGTCGTCGCCGTGCTCGCGGTCGTGCTGGCCGTGACCACCGACCTCGCGCTCCGCCGGCCGGCCGGGCAGCCGGTGGGACCCGCCGACGTCGCCCCGCCCCCCGGGCTCGACCTTCCGGCGGCCCGCCCCGCGCCCGCGGTGGCCGACGCGGCGCCCACCGCCCCGGTCGCCCCGGAGGCCGTACGCCGGGCGCTGGCCGGCCCCCTGGCCGACCCCGACCTCGGGCGGCACGTGGTCGCGTCGGTCGCCGGCCTCGACGGAGGACCGCGCTGGGGGCTCGGCGGGACCGGTCCCGGGCAGGTCGCCGTCCCGGCCTCGACCACCAAGGTCGTCACCGCCGCCGCCGCGCTGCTCGCCCTCGGCCCCGAGCACACCTTCACCACCCGGGTCGTGGCCGACGGCCCGGGCCGTGTGGTGCTGGTCGGCGGGGGGGACCCGTTCCTCGCCGCGGCCCAGCCCCGCGGCGCCGGCCCGTACCCGCCGGTGGCCGACCTCGCCGACCTCGCCGGCCAGACCGCCCGGGCGCTGCGGGCCGACGGCCGCCGGGCGGTGCGCCTGGGCTACGACGACACGCTGTTCACCGGGCCCGCCGTGAGCCCGCGGTGGCCCGCGACCTACCTGCCCGACGTGGTCACGCCGGTCCACGCGCTGTGGGCGGACGAGGGCGTCGACGGGTCCGGCTCCCGGGTCGCGGACCCGCCGCGGTCGGCCGCGGACGCGTACGCCGTGGCCCTGCGCGCGGCAGGGGTCCGGGTCCGCGGCGCCCCGTCGCCCGCGACGGCACCCGCGGGGGGACGCGACCTGGCCTCGGTGGAGTCGGCACCGCTGGCCGCGGTCGTCGAGCAGGTGCTGCGGGTCAGCGACAACGAGGGGGCGGAGGTGCTGCTGCGCCACGTCGGCCTGGCGTCCGGGCGACCGGGGTCCTTCGACGGCGGACGGCTCGGTGTCCAGGAGGAGCTGGCCGGCGCCGGCGTGGACCTGGCCGCGCCCTCGGTGCTGTACGACGGCAGCGGCCTGTCGCGCGAGAACCGGCTCGACCCCGACCTGCTCGTGGACGTGCTGCTCCTGGCCGCCTCCCCGGAGCATCCCGAGCTGCGCGCGGTCGTCACCGGGCTGCCCGTCGCCGGCTTCGACGGGTCCCTGGCCGACCGCTTCGACACCGGGGACCCCCGGGCGCTCGGACGGGTGCGGGCCAAGACCGGCACGCTCTCGAACGTCTTCGGCCTGGCGGGTCTCGCCGTCGACGCCGACGGGCGACCGGTCGCCTTCGCCATGCTGGCCGACCGGATCCGGTTGTCGCGGACCTCCGGCGCGCTGCAGGCGATGGACGAGGCCGCCGCCGCACTGGCGGGCTGCCGGTGCACGCGCTGAGGCACGCGTACGCCCCGATGCGGGTCCGCGAGCGTCCACCCGACGCGCTGCGACTGTCATCTCGACGTGGTGCGAGCGTCATCTCGGCCGGTCGGGAGCGTCATCTCGGCGGTGGGGGGCCCGGCTAGATTGCAGGGCATGAGCACCCCCGCCACGACCGGCCCGCCCTCGACCGGTCCGTCGATGATCGACTGGGACCTCGCCGTCGCGCTGGGCTCACGGCTCGCGGGGGAGGGCCCGCAGGTCCCGCGGGCGGAGGCCGCCGCGGTGGTCGCCGAGCTGCGCGCCGACGCGGAGCGCTCCACCGGCCTGGTCCGTGACTTCACCGGGCTGGAGGCCGCCGACCACGGCGCCCCGGTCCTCGTGGTCGACCGGCCCGGCTGGGTCCAGGCCAACGCCGACGGGTTCCGCCGGATCATCGACCCCCTCGCCGAGGCGATCACCAGCGCCAAGCCGCCCAGCGGCCTGGCCCGCGCGGTCGGCTCGCGGATCACCGGCGCCGAGGTCGGCGGCCTGCTCGGCTTCCTGGCCGGCAAGGTGCTCGGCCAGTTCGACCCGTTCAGCGACCCGGCCGGGCGGCTGCTGCTCGTCGCGCCGAACGTGGTCTCGGTGGAGCAGGAGCTCGGGGTCGACCCGACCGACTTCCGGCTCTGGGTCTGCCTGCACGAGGAGACCCACCGCGTGCAGTTCACCGCGGTGCCGTGGATGCGGGAGCACCTGTTCTCCGAGATCGCCAACCTCTCCGCCACGGTCCGCCCCGACGCCCCGGTCGAGGAGACCCTGCGGCGGGTGACCGAGACCCTGCGCTCCGTGCGCCGCGACGGCCTGGGCCAGGGCGGGCTGCTCGACCTGCTCGGCAGCCCCGAGCAGAAGCAGGTGCTCGACCGCGTCACCGGCATGATGTCGCTGCTCGAGGGCCACGCGGACGTCGTGATGGACGGCGTCGGCCCGCAGGTCATCCCGTCGGTGCGACGCATCCGGACGGCCTTCGACCGGCGCCGCCAGGGCGTCGGCACGCTCGACCGGGTGCTGCGCCGGCTGCTCGGGCTCGACGCCAAGATGGCGCAGTACCGCGACGGCGCGGCGTTCGTCCGCGGGGTCGTCGACACCGTCGGCATGGAGCGGTTCAACGTCGTCTGGGAGCGCCCCGAGCACCTGCCCAGCAAGGCGGAGCTGCTCGACCCCGACGCGTGGGTACGTCGGGTCCTCTGACCGCGGCCCGTCCCCGATGAGCCACGACCCCGCCGTCGTCGCGGTCCGCCGCGCGGTCCGCGACGCGCTGACCGGTCTCGACCCCCGCGCCACCGGCCCGGTGGTGGTGGCCTGCTCCGGGGGCGCGGACTCCCTGGCGCTCCTGGCCGCGACGGTCGCCGAGGCCGCCCGGGCCGCCCGCACGGGTGCCCGGGCCGCCCGGGTCGTCGGCGTGACCGTCGACCACGGCCTCCAGGACGGCTCCGCCGCGCACGCCGCGCGCGTGGTCGCGCAGATGGCGGCGGTCGGGGCCGACGAGACGGTGACCGCCCGCGTCGAGGTGACCGCCGACGGCCGCGGGCCGGAGGCCGCGGCCCGCGAGGCGCGGTACGCCGTGCTGGAGCAGGTCGCCGCCACCCTCGACGCCGCGGCGGTGCTGCTCGGCCACACCCTGGACGACCAGGCCGAGACCGTCCTGCTCGGGCTGGCCCGGGGCTCCGGGGGGCGCTCGGTCGCCGGCATGCGTCCCGGCTTCGGACCCTTCCTGCGGCCGCTGCTCGACGTTCGGCGGGCGCAGACGCACGCGTACTGCACCGCTGCGGACCTGACCCCGTGGGAGGACCCGCACAACGCCGAGCCCCGCTTCACCCGGGTCCGGGTCCGCGACCGGGTGCTCCCCGTGCTCGAGGCCGAGCTCGGTCCGGGGGTGACGGAGACGCTGGCCCGCACGGCCGGCCAGCTGCGGGCCGACACCGAGGCCCTGGACGCGTGGGCCGACGGGGTCCTGCAGGAGGCCTCCGCCTCCGACGGCGCTCTGGACCTGGCGACGCTCGCCGGCCTGCCGCCCGCCGTGCGGACCCGGGTGCTGCGCGCCGCGGCCCTGCGGGCCGGGTCGCCGGCCTCCGAGCTCTTCCACGTCCACGTCACCGCGCTGGACCGCCTGGTGCGCGGGCTGGTGCGCGGTCAGGTGCAGCTGCCCGGCCACGTCACCGGCTCGCTCGCCGCGGGGGTGCTGCGCTTCGCCGCCACGGTGACCCCGGGCTAGTCCGGTCGGGTCCCGCACCGATCCGGCCGGTGGATGCCCTCAAGGACGCGGGTGGGGCGACCGATGCACCTGGTACGCGAGGACGAGCCCGGCCCCATTCCCCCCGAGGGGCCGGGCTCTCCCGTGTCGTCCCCCCGCACGTACCCCCCCGAGGACCCGTCATGACCCGTCGTCGCTCCCCGCTCGCCCTGCTCGCAGCCGCCGCGCTCACCGCCGCGCTCGTGCCCGCCCTCGGTCCCGGCGCCGGGCCGGTCGCCGCCGCCCCGCCGGACGGCTCGGCCGCCAGGCCGTTCGTCGCCCCCGCCGCGCCGCCGCAGGGCCGGGCCTGGCTGGAGGGCCTGGTCGTCGACCAGGCCGGCCGACCGCTCGACAACGTCGTGGTGCAGGCCTTCGACGCCTTCGACGACGATCCCGACGCAGCCCCCGTCGCCACCTGGATCACCTACGCCGACCCGGCCGACGGCCCGGCGCACGGCTTCTACCGTCTCTACGTCCCGCAGGGCTCGGACGCCGTCTACGACATCCGGTTCTCCAGCGCCGAGGGGACCCGCGACCCGTACCGCACCCGGAGCCTCGACGGTGCCCACCTGGTCGGTGGTGGCAAGCGCAGGGGCGGTGTCGTCCACGAGCTCGGCACCACGGTGATGACGCTCGAGCGCAAGGCGGACGCCACCGTGTCGCTGACCCCCTCCCGCGACGTCACCAGGCACGACCGCGCCGGGCGCCTCTCCGTCTCGGTCAGCAGCCCGGACGTGGACCCGGTGACCGGCAGGCTCCTCCTGACCGTGGACGGCCGGACCAAGGGCCAGCAGGTCCTCACCCCCAGGTCCGACGGTCGCGCCGTGTTCGCGCTGCCCGAGCTGAAGGCCGGCAGGCACACGCTCGCCGTCCGCTACGCCGGGTCCGCCCTCGTCCGCGCCACCGAGGGCCGCTCCGTGGTGAAGGTCGACGAGCCGCCCAAGAAGGGCAAGGGCGGCGGGCACCGCTGACCCGGCCCTGTGGGAGGCTTCCCGGCATGGACGCGTCGCACGTGGAGCAGGACCTGGTCAACGTCCTGTTCACCGAGGCCCAGATCCGCGAGCGGCTCGCCGGGATGGCCGCCCAGATCGAGGAGGACTACGAGGGCCACGACCTGGTCATCGTCGGCATCCTGCGCGGCGCGGTGATGGTGATGGCCGACCTGGCGCGGGCCCTGGGCCGGCACGTCGAGATGGACTGGATGGCGGTGTCCTCCTACGGCTCCGGCACGAAGTCCAGCGGCGTGGTGCGGATCCTGAAGGACCTCGACGGCGACATCTCCGGGCGCCACGTCCTGGTCGTGGACGAGATCATCGACACCGGCCTCACGCTGTCCTGGCTGACCGCGAACCTGTCCTCCCGCAACCCCGCCAGCGTCCAGATCGCGACCCTGCTGCGCAAGCCCGAGGCCCTGCAGATGCCGGTCGACGTCAAGTACGTCGGCTGGGACATCCCCAACGAGTTCGTCGTCGGCTACGGCCTGGACTACCGCGAGCGGTACCGCAACCTGCGCGACATCGGCACCCTGGCCCCGCACGTCTACTCCTGAGCGGCGTTGCCGTCCACGTGTAACGTCGTAAGTCAGTCCACCGTGCGCCGGGCCGGACCGGCCTCACCCGCCGGAGCAGGTCGCAGCGCCCATCCCTGAGGTCGAGAGAAGTCCGTGAAGAAAGCGCTCAAGGGTCCCTGGGTCTGGATCGTGGTCGCCGTCGTGGCGGTCCTGGTCGCCCTGAACTTCCTCGTCCCCGGAGGCGGGTACGACGAGGTGCCGACCTCGCAGATGGAGTCCTACATCGCCGAGGGCCAGATCGACGAGATCACCCTCATCGACGGTGAGCAGGCCATCCAGGCCACGCTCGACGACGGGGTGCGCGACGAGGGCGAGCAGGTGCAGTCCTACTACGTGCTCGGCCAGATCGAGGGCATCGTCGAGGACGTCGACGAGCAGGTCGCCGCCGGCACGATCAACGAGTCGAACTCCGAGAACCCGCAGCCCAGCTTCCTCGGGCAGCTCCTCGGGGCGCTGCTGCCGATCCTGCTGATCGTCGGCATCCTGCTGTTCCTGATGAACCGGATGCAGGGCGGCGGCGGCCGCGGCGTCATGCAGTTCGCCAAGTCCAAGGCGAAGCTGATCTCCAAGGACATGCCGAAGTCGACCTTCGCCGACGTCGCCGGCTGCGAGGAGGCGATCGAGGAGCTGGGCGAGATCAAGGAGTTCCTCTCCGAGCCCGCCAAGTTCCAGGCCGTCGGTGCCAAGATCCCCAAGGGCGTCCTGCTCTACGGCCCGCCGGGCACCGGCAAGACGCTGCTGGCGCGCGCCGTGGCCGGCGAGGCCGGGGTCCCCTTCTACTCGATCTCCGGCTCCGACTTCGTCGAGATGTTCGTCGGCGTGGGCGCCTCCCGCGTCCGCGACCTGTTCGAGCAGGCCAAGGAGAACGCCCCGGCGATCGTCTTCATCGACGAGATCGACGCCGTCGGCCGGCACCGCGGCGCCGGCATGGGCGGTGGTCACGACGAGCGCGAGCAGACCCTCAACCAGCTCCTGGTCGAGATGGACGGCTTCGACGTCAAGGGCGGCGTGATCCTGATCGCCGCGACCAACCGGCCCGACGTCCTGGACCCCGCCCTGCTGCGCCCGGGCCGCTTCGACCGTCAGATCCAGGTCGACGCCCCGGACCTCAAGGGCCGCCACCAGGTCCTGCAGGTCCACTCGCGCGGCAAGCCGATGGCCGAGGGGGTCGACCTCGTCTCGGTCGCCCGCCGTACCCCGGGCTTCACCGGCGCCGACCTCGCCAACGTGCTCAACGAGGCCGCCCTGCTCACCGCGCGCAACAACGGCAAGCTGATCGACGCCGAGGCGCTGGACGAGGCCATCGACCGCGTGATCGCCGGCCCGCAGCGTCGTACCCGGCTGATGAACGAGCACGAGAAGCTGATCACCGCCTACCACGAGGGCGGCCACGCCCTGGTCGCCGCGGCGCTGCCCGGCACCGACCCGGTGCACAAGATCACGATCCTGCCCCGCGGGCGGGCCCTGGGCTACACGATGGTGCTGCCCGACGAGGACCGCTACTCCCAGACCCGCAGCCAGATGCTCGACCAGCTGGCCTACATGCTCGGGGGCCGCGCCGCGGAGGAGATGGTCTTCCACGACCCCACCACGGGTGCCGGCAACGACATCGAGAAGGCCACCAGCCTGGCCCGCGCGATGGTCACCCAGTACGGCATGACCGAGCGGCTCGGCGCCATCAAGCTCGGCGACGCCACCTCCGAGCCGTTCCTGGGCCGCGACATGGGCCACCAGCGCAACTACTCCGAGGACGTGGCGGCCGCCGTCGACGAGGAGACCAAGAAGCTGCTCGCCGTCGCGCACCAGGAGGCCTTCGACATCCTCGAGGAGAACCGGGACGTCCTGGACGACCTGGTGCTGGCGCTGCTGGACCGCGAGACGCTGGACAAGAAGGAGATCGCCGAGGTCTTCGAGGCCCTGCGGCGCCGGCCCGACCGTCCCGCGTGGACCGGCTCGCCCTCGCGCAACCCCTCGGTCATCCCGCCGGTGGAGGTGCCCCAGGAGGTCCGCGACCGCGCCCACGCGCACGCCGAGGCGAACGGGCACTTCCCGCTCCCCGACCCGGGGGCGGTCCTGACCCCGCCGGGTCCCGGCGGGGACGTCCACGACCCCGCCGTGCCCCCGGCCGGTGGCGGCGCCGGCCCGGTCCCGCCCCCGCCCGGCGCGGGCCCCGCCGGGCCCCGCTGAGCCCCCCGGTGCGCACCCCGTGACCGACATCGTCTCGGCGGCCTCCCTCCCGGCCGGTCGGGCGCCCGCCTTCGACCACGCCCGGGCCGAGGCGGCCGTGCGCGAGCTGCTCCACGCGATCGGGGAGGACCCGGAGCGGGAGGGCCTGCGGGACACCCCGGCCCGGGTCGCCCGGGCGTACGAGGAGCTCACCGCCGGCCTGCGCCAGGAGCCGGAGGACGTGCTCACGACCGTCTTCGACCTCGGCCACGACGAGATGGTGCTGGTGCGCGACATCGAGCTGTGGTCGATGTGCGAGCACCACCTGGTGCCGTTCACCGGCGTCGCCCACGTCGGCTACATCCCGGCGCGCAGCGGCAAGATCACCGGGCTGTCCAAGCTGGCCCGCCTGGTCGACGTCTACGCCAAGCGCCCCCAGGTCCAGGAGCGGCTGACCACCCAGGTCGCCGACGCCCTCGTGGAGATCCTGGACGCACGCGGGGTGATGGTGGTGATCGAGGCGGAGCACCTGTGCATGACCATGCGCGGGGTCCGCAAGGCGGGGGCGCGCACGGTCACCTCCGCCGTGCGCGGGGTCATGCGCAACGCCGCCACCCGCTCGGAGGCGATGAGCCTGATCCACCGGGGCGGCTGAGCCGGACCGCCGCCGGTAGCGTCGCGCCCATGCCGGCCCCTGCGCGTCCCCTGGTGATGGGGGTCCTCAACGTCACCCCGGACTCCTTCTCCGACGGAGGCCGGCACGCCTCGACCGACGCCGCCGTCGCCCACGGCCTCCGGCTCGTCGCGGACGGGGCCGACCTGGTCGACATCGGCGGCGAGTCGACCCGCCCGGGCGCCACCCGGCCCCTGGTCTCGGAGGAGCTCGACCGCGTGGTGCCGGTGATCCGCGAGCTGGTCGCGGCGGGGGCGGCGGTCTCCGTCGACACCATGCGCGCGGAGGTGGCCGCCGCCGCGGTCGCCGCCGGGGCGCGCATGGTCAACGACGTCTCCGGCGGGCTCGCCGACCCCCGGGTGCTCGACGTCGTGGCGGACTCGGGGGCGACGTACGTCGCGATGCACTGGCGCGCGCACAGCGACCGGATGGCCGACCTCGCGGTGTACGACGAGCCGGGCGGGGTGGTGGCCGCGGTGCGCCGCGAGCTGACCCTCCGCGTCGAGGCCGCGCTCGCGGCCGGGGTGCCGGCCGAGCGGCTGGTCCTCGACCCGGGCCTGGGCTTCGCCAAGCGCGGCGAGCACAACTGGCAGCTCCTGCGGAACCTGGGCGACGTCGCCGTGCAGGGCCTGCCGCTGCTGGTCGGGGCCAGCCGCAAGTCGTTCCTCGGGGCGCTGCTCGCGGACGGCGACGGCACCCCCCGGGACCTGCCCGGGCGTGAGGTCGCCGGGCACGCCCTGAGCGTGCTCGTGGCCGCCCAGGGCGCGTGGGGGGTGCGCGTGCACGACGTACGGGGGACCTGCGACGCGCTGGCGGTGTGGGAGCGTCTGGGCATGCCCCGGTCCACGCCCCCCGCCCAGCCCGGCCCGCCCGTGGGGCGCCCGTGAGCGCCCCGGACGAGCTGGCCGTCACCGGCCTGGAGTGCTGGGCCCACCACGGCGTCTTCGACCACGAGCGGCGCGACGGCCAGCGCTTCGTGGTGGACCTCGTGCTCGGCCTGGACACCCGGGCGGCCGCGGCCGCCGACGACTTGCACCGCACCGTGGACTACGGAACCCTCGGGGCCGCGGTGCACGCTGCCGTCCAGTCCGACCCGGTCGACCTGATCGAGACCCTGGCCCAGCGGATCGCCGACGTCTGCCTCGCAGACGGTGGTGTTCAATGGGTGCGGGTCACCGTTCACAAGCCGGATGCCCCCCTGCCGGTGGCGTTCTCGGACGTCGCCCTGACCATCACCCGGAGACGCGAGGTCCAGTGACCGAGACCCCGAACCCCAACATCGTCGATGCCGACACCCTGACCGGTGAGATGCGGCCGATCCGCCGCGTCGTGCTGGCCCTGGGCTCGAACCTCGGCGACCGCATGTCCTGCCTGCAGGGCGCGGTGTCCGCGATCGCCGACACCCCCGACGTGTGGGTCACCGGGGTCTCCCCGGTCTACGAGACCGCACCGGTCGACGCCCCCGCCGGCTCCGAGACGTTCCTGAACGCCGTCGTCCTCGTCGACACCACGCTGGCCGCGCACCGGCTGATGGAGCGCGCGCTGGCCATCGAGGACGTCTTCGGCCGTGAGCGCACCGAGGTGGCCAACGCCCCGCGGCCCCTCGACGTCGACCTGATCGTGGTCGGCGACCGCCGCAGCCACGACGACTCGTTGCGCCTGCCGCACCCGCGTGCCCACGAGCGGGCCTTCGTCCTGCAGCCCTGGGCCGACCTCGAGCCGGACGCGGTGCTGCCCGACCACGGCCCCGTCGCGGACCTGCTGGCCGGCCTGGACGGGTCCGGCCTGGACCGCCGCGACGACCTCGAGCTCGACCTCGGGTGAGTCCGCCCGCCCGGGGCGCCGGCGGAGGTGACCCGGACCGCGGGCCGGACCGCGATCCGGGCGCGATCCGGGGCGCGAGCCGCCCGCCGGGGCGATGGCTCCCACGTCGGTGGCCCTCCTGCTGGGCCTCGCGCTGGCCGGTGTGGTGCTGGGCCGCCTCGTGCGTCCCGCGTTTCGAGCTGGCCGGCGCCCTCGCCCCGGTCGTCGGCTGGTCCCAGCCGCTGGTCCTGCTGGCGCTGACCGGGGTGCTGCTGACGACCGCGCGGGCCACCCGGGTCGCGGTGCGCGACCGTCGGGTGACCGAGCAGCCGCAGCAGGCCGTGAACCGGCTGCTGCTGGCCCGGGCGAGCTCCGTGGTGGGCGCCCTGGTCGGCGGCGGCTACGTCGGGTACGCCGTGGCCTGGCTCGGCGACCCGTCGCAGCTGGCCGACCAGCGCGTGGTCAGGTCCCTGGTCACCACGGCGGCCGCCGCGCTCGTGGTGCTGAGCGCGCTGCTCCTCGAGCGCGCGTGTCGCGTCCCCCCGGAGCAGCCGGCGCCCTAGCCTGCCAGCATGACTTCCCCGTCCCGCCCCTCCCGGCGCCGCCAGCGCTCCGCCCGGGTGGTCGTCGCCTCCGTCCTGCTCGTCCTGGCCGCCGTCGCGGTGGTGGGGGCCGCCGTGGTCGGGGGCCCGGGGCCGCTGCTCGGTGCGGCCGTCGCCGCGGTGCTGCTCGGCGCCGGGGCCACCCGCATCACCCACTCCGAGCTCCTCGACTCCCGCCGGGAGGCCGCCCAGGACCGCGCGGAGCAGGCGCAGGCCTACCGGGACCTGACGGCGGACCGCGTGGCCGAGCAGCAGCACTACGTGCGCCGCACCACCGCCACGCTGGAGGGCCACCGCAGCACCATCTCGGGCCTGGTCGAGGAGCTGGCCGGGGCCCGCACCGAGGTCGCCGAGGCGCAGCGCTCCGTCGAGCGCGAGCAGGACCGCGCCGAGCGGGCCGAGGCCGAGGGCCGGCTGCTGACCGGGCTCCTCGACCAGGCCGAGGAGCGCGCCGCCGAGGCGATCGTGCGCCTCGCCGAGCTCGAGGACGAGCACCTCGTGCTCCTCACCGCGCTCGAGGCCGAGCGGGCCGCGTGGGCCGCGTCGCCCGGGCTGCGCAAGCGCGCCTGAACAGCCCCGCCCGCGCGGGTGCGCGGGACCGTACGGACCGTGGAGGCTCCTCCACGGTCCGTTCGTCGTTCCCGGCCGGACGGGCCGCCGGAGGGGTGCGGCATGATCGGGACCCGTGATGCCCGAGGACTCCCGCTTCGTGACCGACCCCGAGCAGCTGCTCCCCGAGCTGCCCGGGCTTCCCGGCGACTGGACCATCGACGTCCCGGACCCCGGTGACCCCGGCGACGTCGCCCGGCTGACCGTGCTGCTGCGCGCGCACGAGAAGGACGGCCGCGGCTGGGCCGGCGCGGCCGAGGAGGACGTCCTGGTCGAGGTCTCCGAGCGGGGGCTGCGCACCCGGTCCAACGTCGTCGTGCGCGACGCCGACGCCCAGGTGCGCGCCTGGGGCAGCGTGCACGACCGGGCCGGGGGCCGGATGCTGCTGCTCCACGTGGTCGAGCGCGGCCTGCCCGACCGCGTCGCCCGGGCCTGCTCGGACGTGCTCGTGGAGTGGGCGGTGGGCCAGGCCCGGGAGGTCGGCGCCGCCCGCGGGCTCCCGGTCCAGCAGATCGACACCGGCGCCTTCGGCGGCGACGAGCGACAGGCCGGGTGGTTGCGCGACGCCGGCTTCGAGAAGGTCCGCACCTGGTGGCAGATGAACCGGCCCGTCCAGGCCGAGGAGGCCGCCCTGGTGCCCGACCCGGCCGGCTGGGAACGTCCCGAGAAGGGCGTCCGGTTCCGCCTGGTGCGCCGCGCCGGCAGCGGGATGCCCGACGAGGACGACCTGCGCGACGTCCACGACGTCCTCGAGGAGGCGTTCCTGGACCACTTCAACTCCTGGGAGGAGACCTTCGAGGAGTTCCTGCACCGCCTGCGCGAGGACCCCGGGCACCGCTGGGACCACTGGTGGCTGGCCGAGACGGTCGACGGCTCCGAGCCGCGGGCCGTCGGGGCCCTGGTCGGCACCGTCTCGGAGAGCAGCAACGGACCCGACGGGTCCTACGTCTCCTACATCGGCGTCCGGGAGGCCGCCCGCGGGCGCGGGGTGGCCAAGGGGCTGCTGCACACGATCATCGCCGACGCGGCGGCCCGCGACCGCGACCGGGTGGGGCTCGAGGTCGACGCGGACTCCTCCACCGGCGCCGACGGCCTGTACGGCTCGCTGGGCTGGCGCACCAAGTACGTCACGGAGTCCTGGCACCGCGACGTGTCCGTGGACTGACGGCGGCCCCCGACCGATCGTCACCTGGGCCGGTCGGGACCGTCATCTCGGCCGGTCGGGACCGTCATCTGGGCCGGTCGGGACCGTCATCTGGGCCGGCGCTCAGGCCAGGGAGGTCCGCAGCGCGCGGTGGACGCCGTCGGGGGTCAGCACGCCGACGATCCGCGCACCGTCGCGGACCGCCACCATCGCCTTGTCGCGGCGCAGCATCTCGGCCAGCGCCTCCTCCAGGCTGACGCCGAGCTCGACCGAGCCGCCGAGCTGACCGCCGGTGACGCCGTCGACGGGGTCCAGGTGCTCCAGGGCGAGCGGGGTCACCGTCAGCCGGCGCAGCCCGCGGGTCGAGCCGACGAAGTCGGCCACGAAGTCGTCGGCCGGACGCCCCATGACCTCCGCCGGCGTGCCGTACTGGGCCAGCCGGCCACCCTCGGCGAAGACCGCCACCCGGTCACCCATCCGCACGGCCTCGTCGATGTCGTGGGTGACCAGCACGACCGTCTTGCCCAGGTCGCGCTGGAGGCGCAGGAACTCGTCCTGGAGCCGGACCCGCACGACGGGGTCGACGGCGCCGAACGGCTCGTCCATCAGCAGCACCGGCGGGTCGGCGGCCAGCGCCCGGGCCACGCCCACCCGCTGCCGCTGGCCGCCCGAGAGCTGGTGGGGGTAGCGGGGGCCGTAGGTCGCGGCGTCCAGGCCCACGGTGTCCAGCAGCTCGGAGGCGCGCGCACGGGCGGTGGCCTTCGACTCGCCGTAGAGCAGCGGCACGGTCATCACGTTGGTGAGGACCTTCTGGTGCGGGAAGAGCCCGACCTGCTGGATCACGTAGCCGATGCTGCGGCGCAGCGCCACCGGGTCCTGGTCGGTGACGTCCTGGCCGTCGATCTCGATCCGTCCCGTGGTCGGCTCGATCAGCCGGTTGATCATCTTCAGCGTCGTCGACTTGCCGCACCCCGAGGGCCCCACCAGGCACACCAGCTCGCCGCGGCGTACCTCGAGGTCGAGCTCGTGGACGGCCACCGTCCCGTCCGGGTAGGTCTTGCCGACCCCCGACAGCCGGATCATCGCCTCGCCGGGCCGGTCGGGGTCGGCACGGGACGCCGCGCCGGTAGTGTCCATGCGGTGACCCTACTGGTGGCGGGAGCCGCGGTCCCGTCCGTGGACGCCACCTCCGGACCCACCTGCTACAGCCGGCTCGTCAACGAGTGGTTCTGCCTCGACTACGTGCGGGACCGGCAGTCGCAGATCCTCGACGCGCTGGTGCAGCACGTCGCGATCACCCTCGCCGCGGTCGTGCTCGGGATCGTCGTGGCGCTCCCGCTGGCGCTGCTGGCGCGCCGCTTCCCGCGGCTGGAGACCGGCGTGCTCGGGATCAGCACCGGCCTGTACACCGTCCCCTCGCTCGCGCTGTTCCCGCTGCTGGTCCCCTTCACCGGCCTCAGCCCGGTGACGGTGGTCATCGGCCTGGCGCTGTACGCCCTGACCGTGCTGGTCCGGGCGGTGCTGGAGGGCCTGCGCGCGGTGCCCGAGGAGGTCCTGGAGTCCGGGCGGGGCCTGGGGTACGGCCCGACCCGGCTGCTGCTGAAGGTCGAGCTGCCGCTCGCGCTGCCGGTGGTGATGGCCGGGCTGCGGGTCGCCACCGTCTCGACGGTCGCGCTCACCACCGTGGGGTCGCTGGTCGCCTACGGCGGGCTGGGCAACCTGATCAGCGAGGGCGTCTCCACCGACTTCCGCGCCCAGCTGCTCACCGCCGCGGTGCTGTGCGTGGTGCTCGCCGTGGTGCTCGACGGGCTCATCGTCGGGCTGCAGCGGCTGCTCACGCCCTGGACGCGGGGGGTGCGCTGATGACCGTCCTGGTCGACATGTGGGCCTACCTGACCGACGCCGGGAGCTGGACCGGCAGCGGCGGCATGCTGCAGCTGCTGGGCCAGCAGCTGCTGCTGACCGTCACCGCGCTGCTCGTCGCGGTCGCGGTGGGGCTCCCGGTCGCCCTGTGGCTGGGGCACCTCGGCCGCGGCGGGTTCCTGGCCATCAACATCTCCAACGTGGGCCGGGCGGTGCCGACCTTCGCGCTGCTGGCGCTGCTGGTCACCGCCGACGTCCCGGGCACCGCCACCCTCGGGCCGTACGGCCGGGCGGGGCTGGCCACCCTGGTGGCGCTGACGCTCTTCGCGCTGCCCCCGATCATCACCAACGCCTACGTCGCGGTGCGCGAGGTGCCGGCCGACGTGGTCCAGGCCGCGACCGGGATGGGCATGTCCGGGCGGCAGCGCTTCCTCCGGGTGGAGCTGCCGCTGGCCCTGCCGCTGGTGGTCTCGGGCGTGCGCCTGGCGCTGGTGCAGGTGTGGGCCACCGCGACCATCGCCGCGCTCGTCGCCGGACCGGGCCTGGGCCGGGTGATCACCGACGGGTTCTTCCGCACCGACTACGGCAAGGGCCTGGCCGGCGCGGTGGTCGTCGCCGCCGTCGCGCTGGTCCTGGAGGGGCTCGCGGCCCTGGTCCAGCGGGCCGTGCGCCCGGTGCCCACCGGCCCGCCCGCGGACGGGCCCGCCCCGGCGCCCGCCCCCGATGGTCACGGTCACGCATCATCGGCTCCCGGGGTGGCGGCGTCGTCGGTGTGACCCCCTAGCCTGCTCGGGACAGCGCCACCGGTCCTCCCAGCCGCACAGGGGACCGCGGCCCGGACACGCGCGGCGTACACCGCGGGACACACAAGGACCCACCATGCAGCTCCGTCTGACCCTCGCCGCGCTGGCCTCCGCGAGCGCCGTGGTGCTCGCCGGCTGCGCCGGCGACGACCTCGCCTCCGACTCCACGGCCGACTCCTCCGCGGAGGGCTCGGGCGACAAGGGCTCGGTGGCCATCGCCGGCCAGAGCTTCCCCGAGGCCGCCCTCGTGGCCGCGATGTACGACCAGCTCCTCACCGAGGCCGGCTACTCGACCGAGGTCACCCTGGTCGACGCCCGCGACGCCTACATGGCCGACTTCCCCGGGGACGTCGACGTGGTCCCCGAGTACGTCGGTGGCATCGTGAACTTCCTCAACGCCCGGGAGAACGGCGCCAAGGCCGAGCCGTTCACCGCCGGCGACGGGGCCGCGCTGGTCGAGGAGGGCGGTGACCTGCTGGCCGGGGCCGGGATCACCCTGCTCGAGCCGTCCGCGGCCGCCGACGCGAACGCCTTCTTCGTCACCCAGGACTACGCCGAGGAGAACGGCCTCGCCACGCTCTCCGACCTCGAGGGGGAGTCGGTCGCGCTGGCCGCGGCCCCCGACTGCGAGGGCCGCCTGGACTGCGAGGGCGGGCTGTCGGAGGAGTACGGCATCGACGTCACCGAGGTCCTGCCGCTGGGCTACGCCAGCAACCAGACCTACCAGGCCGTCCTCGACGGCGAGGTCGAGCTGGGCGAGACCAGCACCACCGACGGCACCCTGGAGAGCCAGGGCCTCGTCGTCCTGGAGGACGACCAGCAGATCCAGCCGGCACAGAACCTGGTGCCGGCGGTCAGCACCGAGTTCCTCGAGGCCAACCCCGACGTCGAGGAGGTCCTGAACCCCCTGATGGCGGCCCTGACCACCGACAACCTGACCGAGCTCAACGGTCGCGTCGCGGTCGACCGGGAGAAGCCCGAGGACGTCGCGACCGACTTCCTCACCGAGCAGGGCCTGCTCTGAGCCCTGCCCCGGGCGCCCAGAGGCCCGGGGCCCGGCGCGGGAGCGTGTCGGCCACGTCACACCCCCGGGCGGGTGTGGAGGAGTGCGGGGCGGCGTACGGTCGTCGTGACACCACGAGCACGACGTCTGGTACCCGGACCGGCCCCGACCAGGGGTGGGCGGCGGGACTGGAACCGAAAGGCTGGACCATGTCGCACCTCCCCGGCGGGGGCCTGCGGGTGGGGGTGGTCGGCGCGGGTCGCGTCGGCGCCGTCCTCGCCGCCCGCCTGCACGCCAGCGGTCACCGCGTCGTCGCGGTCGCCGGTGAGTCCGACGCGTCCCGTGCGCGGATCGCCGACCTGCTGCCGGGGCTCCAGCCGCAGCGCCCGAGCGCGGTCGCCCGCGACTGCGACCTGCTGCTGCTCACGGTGCCCGACGACATGCTGCCCAACGTGGTGCGCGTGCTGGCCGACAGCGGCGCCCTCCACGCCGGGCAGCTGGTCGCCCACACCTCCGGGCGGCACGGGCTGGCCGTGCTCGAGCCCGCCCGCGCCGTCGGCGCCCGGCCGCTCGCGCTGCACCCGGCGCTGACCTTCACCGGCACCCGCCTCGACCTGGACCGTCTCACCGGCTGCGTGGTGGGGCTGACCTGCGGACCGGCCGAGCGGGAGGTCGCCGAGGCCCTCGTCGCGGATCTCGGGGCCCGGGCCACCTGGGTCCCCGAGGAGATGCGGACGCTCTACCACGCGGGTCTGGCCCACGGCGCCAACCACCTGGTGACGCTGGTGACCGAGGCGATGGAGATGCTGGCCGCCGCGGGGGTCGACGACCCGGCCGGGACGCTGCGACCGCTGCTCGGCGCGGCCCTCGACAACGCCCTGGCCCACGGCGACGCCGCGCTGACCGGACCGATCGTGCGCGGCGACGTCGGCACGGTCGCCGCCCACCTCGCCGACCTGCGCACCTCCGCCCCCCAGGCGACCACGTCGTACGTCGCACTGGCGCGGGCGACGGTCGCCCGCGCGGTCACCGACGGCCGACTGACCCCGGTGCGGGCGCACGCCCTCACCCGGGTCCTCGACGCCGCCGTGGACGACCGGGCGGGCGACCGGCCAGGCCGCCGGGCCGGCGACCGGGCCAGGCCGACCGGGCCGGGCTGGCCGACCCGGCAGCCGGGGAGGTGCGGTGACGTCCCCGCGGGTCGTCACCACGCGCGAGGAGCTCGAGCAGGCGCTGGCCCCGGCCCGCCGGGCCGGGGCGACGATCGCGCTGGTGCCCACCATGGGTGCCCTCCACGCCGGCCACGCCAGCCTGCTGCGCGAGGCCCGGGCGCGCGCCGGCGACGGTCCGGTCGTGGTGTCGGTGTTCGTCAACCCGCTGCAGTTCGCGCCCGGCGAGGACCTCGACCGCTATCCGCGCACCCCGGAGGCCGACCTCGCGGTCTGCGCCGCCGAGGGGGCCGACCTGGTCTTCACGCCGTCCCTGGCCGAGGTCTACCCGGGCGGGCCCGACCCGGTCGCCGGGATGACCACCGTCGTGCCCGGCCCGCTGGCCGAGCAGCTCGAGGGGCGGACGCGTCCGGCGCACTTCCGTGGTGTGCTGACCGTGGTGGCCAAGCTGCTCGGCCTGGTCCGCCCCGACGTCGCGGTCTTCGGCGAGAAGGACTACCAGCAGCTGGTGCTGGTGCGGCGGATGGTGACCGACCTCTGCCTGGGCGTCGAGGTGCTCGGCGCGCCGACGGTCCGGGAGCACGACGGGCTGGCGCTGTCGAGCCGCAACCGGTTCCTCGACGTCGAGCAGCGCGAGGTCGCCGCCGCGCTCCCGCGCACCCTGCGCGCGGCGGTCGCCGAGGCGGCGCAGGGGCTGGGCGCGGCGCTGGCCGCGGCCCGGGCCGAGCTGCGCGCCTCGCCGGGGGTGGACCTGGACTACCTCGAGATCACCGGTCCCGACCTGGAGCCCCTGCCCCTCGAGCCCGCCGCCGGCACGCCCTGCCGGGTGCTGATCGCCGCGCGGGTGGGCACGACCCGGCTGATCGACAACCTGCCCGCGGTCCTGGGCACGCCCGCCGGCCCGGACGGCCCGGACGGCCCCGACGGCCGGACCGGACGGAGCGGCTGATGCTGCGCACGATGACGACGAGCACGACCCACCGCGCCACGGTGACCCGGGCCGACCTGCCCCACGCCAGTAGCCTGCGGTGATGGCCCCGGACCCCGTACGCCCGCGACCCGCCGCCGGTCGGCGCGGGCGGCTCCCCGCCCGGCTCACCGCGCCGGAGCCGGGGTGGACGACCTCGGCCGACGTCGTCGTGGTCGGCAGCGGGATCGCGGGGCTGACCGCCGCCCTGCGGCTGCACGCCCGGCTCGCCGGGCGGGGCACGGTGCTGCTGGTGACCAAGGACGTGCTCTCCGCCGGCTCCACCCAGTGGGCCCAGGGCGGGATCGCCGCCGCGCTGGGACCCGGGGACACCCCGGCCGAGCACCTGCTCGACACCCTCGTCGCGGGGGCCGGCGCCTGCGACCGCGCGGCGGTGCACGCGCTGGTCACCGAGGGACCCGACGCCGTGCGCGAGCTGATCGCGCTCGGCACCGTCTTCGACCACGACCTCGACGGCGTGCTGTCGCTGACCCGGGAGGGCGGCCACCACCGCGACCGGATCGCGCACGCCGGCGGTGACGCCACCGGGGCCGAGATCCAGCGCGCGCTGACCGCGGCCGTGGCGCGGGCACCCGGGATCGAGGTCGTCCAGCACGCCCTGGCCCTCGACCTGCAACGCGCAGCCGACGGTGGCGTCGCGGGCGTCACCCTCCACGTGATGGGGGAGGGGCAGCGCGACGGAGTCGGTGCGGTGCGCTGCCGGGCCGTGGTGCTGGCCAGCGGTGGCCTGGGCCAGGTGTTCTCGCAGACCACCAACCCGTCGGTGTCGACCGGGGACGGCGTGGCCCTGGCGCTGCGCGCCGGGGCGACGCTGCGCGACCTCGAGTTCGTGCAGTTCCACCCCACGGTGATGTGGCTGGGACCCGGTTCCCGGGGCCAGCAGCCGCTGATCAGCGAGGCGGTCCGCGGCGAGGGCGCCTTCCTGGTCGACGACGCGGGCGACCGGTTCATGACCGGGGTGCACGACCTCGCCGACCTCGCACCCCGCGACGTGGTGGCCAAGGCGATCACCCGCCGGATGCACCAGCAGGGCCGACCGCACGTGTGGCTCGACGCCCGCCACCTCGGTGCCGCGTTCTGGGAGCGCCGTTTCCCCACCATCCTGGCCACCGCCCGCCGGCACGGGGTGGACCCGGCCACGCAGCTGCTGCCCGTCGCCCCGGCCTGCCACTACGCCTCCGGCGGGGTCCGCACCGACCTGCACGGTCGCACCGACGTGCCGGGCCTCTACGCCACCGGCGAGGTCGCCTGCTCCGGCGTGCACGGGGCCAACCGGCTGGCCTCGAACTCGTTGCTGGAGGGCCTGGTCTTCTCCCGCCGCATCGCGGAGGTGCTGCCCGCCGAGCTGCGCGCGTGGTCCGACCCGGTCACCGACGGGCGCGCCCCGGGGGCGGTCGACGGCGCGGTCCGGGACGCGCTCCAGGAGACGATGACGGCCCGCGCCGGCGTGCTCCGCTCCGCCACCGGGCTGGACGCCGCGGCCCGCGTGCTGCGCGACCTGGCCGAGCGGCCGGCCGCCGCGCTGGGCGTGGACGCCTGGGAGGCCACGAACCTGGTCACGGTCAGCGCGGCCCTCGTCGCCGCCGCGACCGCGCGGGAGGAGACCCGCGGCTCGCACTGGCGCGAGGACCACCCCGAGCGCGACGACGCCCGGTTCGCCGGCCACGTCGACCTCCGTCTCGACCCCGGCCCGGAGGGGGACGGGACGATGGCCACCACCTGGACACCTGCCCCCGCCAGCGACTCCGGGCCGGTCCCGGCCGACGTCCCCGGCGCCCTGGGCGTGCCCGGGGTCGGGGTCGCGCCGTGATCGCGCGCCCGGCGTACGCCGACCTGCCGGTCGGGCTGCGCGACGAGCTCGCCGGAGCCGGGCTCGACCCGCGCGCGGTGCACGCACTGGTGGTGGCGGCCGTCGACGAGGACCTCTCCGGCGGCCCGGTCGCCGACGACGTGACCAGCGCCGCCACGGTGCCCGACGACGCGCGCGGACGGGCGGTGATGGGCGCGCGCGAGGGCGGCGTCGTGGCCGGCCTGGCGGTGGCCGAGCTGGTGTGGCGCCACGTGCTGGGCGACGACGTCGAGGTCGTCCGCCGTGCGGCCGACGGCACCCGGGTGACCGCCGGTGACCAGGTGCTCGAGGTCGCAGGACCCGTGCGCGGCCTGCTGACCGGCGAGCGGACCGCGCTCAACCTCGCCTGCCACCTGTCGGGCGTGGCCACCGAGACGGCGCGCTGGGTGGAGGCGCTCGCCGGGGGCGGGGGACGCACCCGGGTGCTCGACACCCGCAAGACGCTGCCCGGCCTGCGCGCCCTGCAGAAGTACGCCGTGCGCTGCGGCGGCGGCACCAACCACCGCTTCTCCCTGGCCGACGCCGCGATGGTCAAGGACAACCACGTGCTCGCCGCCGGCGGCGTGGTGGCGGCCTACGAGGCCGTCCGCGCCCGGTTCCCCGACCTCGTCGTGCACGTCGAGGTCACCGACCTCGACCAGCTCGCCGACGTGCTCGCGGCCGGGTGCGCGCACGTGATGCTGGACAACATGGGCACCGCGACCATGGCCGAGGCCGTCCGGCTCACCGCGGGGCGGGCCACGCTGGAGGCCACCGGCCGGATGAGCCTGGACCGCGCCGCCGAGGTCGCCGGCACCGGGGTCGACTTCGTCTCGGTCGGGGCGCTGACCCACTCCGTACGCGTGCTCGACCTCGGTCTCGACCTGCTGCCGTGACCCGGTCGTGAGCCTGCTCGCCGTCGACGTCGGCAACGCCCACACCGTGCTGGGCCTGGTCGACGACGGGGTGGTCGGCGCCACCTGGCGGGTGGCCACGGACGAGCGGTGGACCGCCGACCAGTGGACGGTGCTGCTGCGCGGCCTGCTCGACGGCGTCGGCGCGACCCTCGACGACCTGGACGGCGTCGCCCTCGGCGCCGCGGTGCCCGCCGTGCTGCGCGAGTGGCGCGAGGTGCTCGGGCGCCACGTCGGCGGGGTCCCGCACGTCGTCGTCGGGCCCGGGGTCCGCACCGGACTGCCCGTGCTCACCGACGACCCGCGCGAGGTCGGCGCCGACCGCATCGTCGGCGCCGTGGCCGCGGCCCACCGCTTCGGCGGCCCGGCCGTGGTGGTGGGCCTGGGCGGGACCGCGACGACCTTCGACGTGCTCGACGCCGCCGGTCGCTACGTCGGCGGGGCGATCGCCCCGGGTCTCCAGGTGGCCTCCACCGCCCTCGGCCGCGCGGGGGCCCAGCTGCGCGAGGTCGAGCTGGTCCGGCCGCGGACCGCGATCGCCCGCAACACCGTCGAGGCGCTCCGGTCGGGCCTCGTCCTGGGGGGCGCGGCGCTCGTCGAGGGCATGGTGGCCCGGCTGCGCGCCGAGCTGGCCGCGCCGACGACCACGGTCGCGGTCGTCGCCACCGGGCACCTCGCGCCGGTCGTGCTGACGGAGTGCGACTGCTTCACCGCGCACGTGCCGCACCTCGCGCTCGAGGGTCTCGCGCTGGTCTTCGCCCGCAACGCGGCCGCCGGCTGAGCAGGGCGGCGCCCACCCTCGGACGAGGTCGTCGGCACGGGTGGTCGATATCGGCCTACCGGCCCGGCCCGGGACTTCCGCCTCGAATTCCGCGCCGCGTCGACATTGATAGTCCGGACTACCGCGACTATGCATCTTTCTTCTTCGCACCCGGTAAGAAAGGTGTGCTAACTTCGATTGTGCCGGGTGTTTATCCGACGATGCTCCGGCGAATTATCGAGGTATCCCCTGACCCCCGCGAGCAGAGAGCAAGGAATTCCCCATGGCGCAGAAGGTCCACATCGTGCTCGAGGACGATCTCGACGGCGGTGACGCCTCCGAGACCGTCGCCTTCGGGCTCGACGGCACCAGCTACGAGATCGACCTCAACGAGGAGAACGCCGCCGGGCTGCGCGAGGCCCTGTCGGCCTACGTCGGTCATGCCCGCAAGGTCGGCTCGGGCCGTCGCACGACCAAGCGGTCGGCCGCGTCCACCGCCTCGGCGTCCGGCGGTCCCTCCGCCAAGGACGTGCGCGAGTGGGCCCGTGAGAGCGGGCACGAGGTGCCCGACCGCGGTCGCATCCCGGCCGACGTGCGCGAGGCGTACGACGCCGCCCACTGACCCGACGCAGCACCGGCGACCCGCCAGGGACGCCCACGGACCCCCGCCCGCACCCCCGTGCGGTCGGGGGTCCGTGCCGTCCGGGCGGGCGTGTTCGCTGTCGGCGGACGACCCTTGGTCCGTGGGAGGGAACGTCTAGGCTGTGGACGGGGTTGTCAGAACTGAACGCCCACCCGTCAGCCCAGGCGCGCCGGGCACCCCTCAAGCCCCCGAGGAGCACTGCATGTTCGAGCGGTTCACAGACCGAGCCCGCCGGGTGGTCGTGCTGGCCCAGGAAGAGGCCCGCATGCTCTCCCACAACTACATCGGGACCGAGCACATCCTGCTCGGCCTCATCCACGAGGGCGAGGGCGTCGCAGCGAAGGCCCTCGAGAGCCTCGACATCTCCCTGGAGGCCGTGCGCGCCCAGGTCGAGGAGATCATCGGCCAGGGCCAGCAGGCCCCCAGCGGCCACATCCCCTTCACGCCCCGCGCCAAGAAGGTGCTCGAGCTGTCCCTGCGCGAGGCGCTGCAGCTCGGTCACTCCTACATCGGCACCGAGCACATCCTGCTCGGGCTGATCCGCGAGGGCGAGGGCGTCGCCGCCCAGGTCCTGCAGAAGCTGGGCGCCGACCTGAACCGCGTGCGCCAGCAGGTCATCCAGCTGCTCTCGGGCTTCCAGGGCAAGGAGTCCTCCGCCGCGGCCGCGACCTCCGGCGGCGGGGCCGAGTCGCCGTCCTCCTCGCTGGTCCTCGACCAGTTCGGCCGCAACCTCACCCAGGACGGCCGCGAGGGCAAGCTCGACCCGGTCATCGGGCGTGAGAAGGAGATCGAGCGGGTCATGCAGATCCTCTCGCGACGCACGAAGAACAACCCGGTCCTCATCGGTGAGCCCGGCGTCGGCAAGACCACCATCGTCGAGGGGCTGGCCCAGGACATCGTCCGCGGCAACGTGCCGGAGACGCTGAAGGACAAGCAGATCTACACCCTCGACCTCGGCGCGCTCGTGGCCGGGAGCCGCTACCGCGGCGACTTCGAGGAGCGCCTGAAGAAGGTCCTCAAGGAGATCCGCACCCGCGGCGACATCGTGCTGTTCATCGACGAGATCCACACCCTCGTCGGGGCCGGTGCGGCCGAGGGCGCCATCGACGCCGCCAGCATCCTCAAGCCGATGCTGGCCCGCGGCGAGCTGCAGACCATCGGGGCGACGACGCTCGACGAGTACCGCAAGTACCTCGAGAAGGACGCCGCCCTCGAGCGCCGCTTCCAGCCCATCCAGGTCGCCGAGCCCTCGATCGCGCACACCATCGAGATGCTCAAGGGCCTGCGTGACCGCTACGAGGCGCACCACCGGGTCACCATCACCGACCAGGCGCTGGTCTCCGCGGCCACCCTGGCCGACCGCTACATCTCGGACCGGTTCCTGCCGGACAAGGCCATCGACCTGATCGACGAGGCCGGCTCGCGGCTGCGGATCCGCCGGATGACGGCGCCCGAGGACCTGCGCGAGTACGACGACAAGATCGGTGAGGTGCGGGCCCGCAAGGAGGCCGCGATCGACGGTCAGGACTTCGAGGCGGCCGCGCGCCTGCGCGACGAGGAGAAGCAGCTGATCCTGGCCAAGTCCGAGCGCGAGAAGCAGTGGCGTGCCGGTGACATGGACGACGTGGCCGAGGTCGACGAGGAGCTCATCGCCGAGGTCCTCGCGGTGGCCACGGGCATCCCGATCGTCAAGCTGTCGGAGGAGGAGTCCTCGCGGCTGCTCAAGATGGAGGACGAGCTGCACAAGCGCGTCATCGGCCAGGACGAGGCCGTCAAGGCGTTGTCCCGCGCGATCCGTCGCACGCGCGCCGGGTTGAAGGACCCCAAGCGCCCCGGTGGGTCGTTCATCTTCGCGGGCCCCTCCGGGGTCGGGAAGACGTGGTTGTCCAAGACCCTCGCGGAGTTCCTCTTCGGTGACGAGGACTCGCTGATCCAGCTCGACATGAGCGAGTACGGCGAGAAGCACACCGTGTCCCGGTTGTTCGGCTCGCCTCCCGGTTATGTCGGGTACGAGGAGGGTGGCCAGCTCACCGAGAAGGTGCGCCGCAAGCCGTTCTCCGTGGTCCTGTTCGACGAGGTCGAGAAGGCCCACCCGGACATCTTCAACAGCCTGCTCCAGATCCTCGAGGAAGGCCGCCTGACCGATTCCCAGGGTCGCGTGGTCGACTTCAAGAACACCGTGATCATCATGACCACGAACCTCGGGACGCGCGACATCGCCAAGGGCCAGAACCTCGGCTTCGCGCAGACCGGGGACGCGGCCGGCTCCTACGAGCGGATGAAGAACAAGGTCAACGAGGAGCTCAAGCAGCACTTCCGGCCCGAGTTCCTCAACCGCGTCGACGAGACCATCGTCTTCCCGCCGCTCTCGCAGGAGCAGATCGTGGCCATGGTCGACAACATGGTGGCGGGCGTGGAGCTGCGGCTGCGCGACCGCGACATGCAGCTGGAGCTGACCGACCCGGCCAAGCGCCTGCTCGCCGAGCGGGGCTTCGACCCGGTCCTCGGCGCCCGGCCGCTGCGTCGGACGATCCAGCGCGAGATCGAGGACGTGCTCGCCGAGAAGATGCTCTTCGGCGAGGTCGGCCCGGGTCAGATGATCCTGGTGGGCGTCGAGGGCGAGGGTCCGACGGCGACCTTCACCTTCCGCGGCGAGCAGGTCGGCGAGCTGCCGGACCTCCCGCCGCTGGAGACGGCCGAGATCGGCGGGTCCGACGACCTGGGCCCCCGGGACGTGCCGAAGGGGACCGGCGACGACGGTGAGCCCGGCGCTGCCGGGGCCACGGCGCCCCCGGCGCCCTCGGCCTGACCCGCACCACCCCGTAGCACCCCGGAGCCCCGGACCCTCGTCGGTCCGGGGCTCCGGTGCGTCCGGCGCGGGTCAGGGCAGGGCGTAGCGGGCCTCGTCGAGGCGTACGGCCAGCCCGTCCTCCACCAGCCCGGCCAGGCACCGGACCCGCTGGGGCTCGTCGGCCCACGCCTGCGCGAGCCGGGGGAGGGCGACGGCGCCGTCGGTGTCGCGCAGCACGGCGAGCAGCCGGCCGCGGCACTGCCGGTCCGTCCCGGCCCACGTCTGGGCCCGGCGGGGCGGGCCGTCGTAGGCAGGTCGCCCGGCGGCCACCCAGGCGCACCGGTCGACGACCGGGCACGACGAGCAGCGCGGGTCGGCCGCGGTGCAGACGAGCGCGCCCAGCTCCATCACCGCCACCGACCACGTCGCCGCCGTGGCGCGCTCCTGGGGCAGCAGGGCCGCGGCCTGCTCGCGCTCGGCCCGGGTCAGCGAGGACCCCGGGTGCTCGACCCCCCCGACGACCCGGGCCAGCACCCGGCGCACGTTGGTGTCCAGCACGACGTGGCGCTGGCCGTGGGCGAAGGTCGCGATCGCGGCGGCGGTGTACTCCCCGACCCCGGGCAGGGAGCGCAGCGCGTCGTGGGAGGTCGGGACCTCGCCGCCGTGCTCGGCCACGATCAGGGTGGCGGCCGCGTGCAGGCGCAGCGCGCGGCGGGGGTAGCCGAGCCGGCCCCAGGCACGCACCGCCTCGCCGGTCGTCTCCGCCGCGAGGTCGGCCGGGGTGGGCCACCGCTCCAGCCACGCGGCGTGGACCGGGAGCACCCGCGCCACCGGGGTCTGCTGGAGCATCAGCTCGGAGACCATCACCGACCAGGCGGACGCCGACGGCTCACGCCACGGGAGGTCGCGGGCGTGGGCGTCGTACCAGGCCAGGACCGGGGTGTGCAGCTCGCTCACGGCCCCATTGTCGGCCCCCGGTGTGGCGTCACGAACTCCCCCTCCGCCCTGGCTACGGTGCGAGCATGAGCTCCCTGGTGCGTGGACCGTTGCCGGCCGGGGTCTACTGGCGACGACGCCTGGTCCTGCTCGTGCTGCTCCTGCTCCTGGTCGTCGTGGCGCTGCGCGCGCTCGGGGGCGGGGGGGACGAGACCGGGGCCGCGGCCCCCGTCGCGGAGGACACCACCGCGTCGGCCAGGTCCGCGCCCCTGCCCAGCGCGGGCCCCACGATGCGTGCCGCGGACCAGGCCGAGGTCGACGCCGCCGACGCCGCGCGGGCCGAGGCCGCGGCAGCCGCGCAGGCCGAGGCGGCCGCGGTCAAGGCGGCCGCGCGGGCGGCGCGGAAGGCCGCGAACGCGCCGTTGGCCGAGCCCGTGGGCCGGTGCTCGGACGCCGACGTGGTGGTGACCCCCGTGGTCGAGGGCGCCGTGGCCGGCAACGAGGTCACGGTCCTGCTGAACCTGCGCACGGTGGCGACCGAGGCGTGCACCTGGGCGACGGGGCCGGCGCACCTGTCGGTGAAGATCACCTCCGGCGACGACGACGTGTGGTCCAGCCAGCAGTGCCCGGGGCGGCTTCCCCGCTCCAGCCTGACCGTGCGTGCCGACAGCACCAGCACGACCTCCCTGGTCTGGAACGCCAGGCGGTCCAGCGAGGACTGCCCGGGGACCACGCCGTACGCCGCTCCCGGGTACTACCACGTGGTGGCCTCCTCGCTGGGCGGTGAGCCCAACGACGTCCAGTTCGAGCTGGTCGACCCCCGGGACGTCGTCGCCGAGCAGGCGCGGGCCGAGCAGGAGCGGGCCGAGCGGGCGGCCGCGGACGCCCGGGCGCAGGACCGGCAGGACACGCAGCAGCGGCGCGCGCAGGACGCGCAGGACTGAGTCGCTCAGACGTAGCGCTCGAGGATGGTCGACTCGGCCAGCCGGGAGAGCCCCTCGCGCACGCTGCGGGCGCGCAGCTCACCCACGCCGTCGACGTTCTGCAGGTCGCTGACCCCCGCGGAGAGCAGCTTCTGCAGCGACCCGAAGTGGTCGACGAGCCGCTCGACCACGGCGGGGGAGAGGCGCGGGACGCGCGCCAGCAGCCGGTAGCCGCGCGGGGTCACCGCCCCGTCGAGGAGCTCGCCGCCGCCGAGGCCCAGGACGGCGGCCGTCGCAGCCGGGTCGACGAGGTCGGTGGCCGAGAGGGCCTCGAGGTCGTCGAGCAGCTCGCGGGGGGTGCGGTCGCCCCGGGTGGCGGCCGCGTAGTCGCGGACCAGCAGGCTGCGCTCGACGTCGACGCCGGTGATGAGCTCGTCGAGCTGGAGCGCCAGCAGCCGGCCGTCGGTGCCGAGCTGGAGGACGTACCCCTCGATCTCCCGCGCGATGCGGGTGACCATCTCCAGGCGCTGGGCCACCACGGCCACGTCGCGCACGGTCACCAGGTCCTCGATCTCCAGCGCCGAGAGGGTGCTGGAGACCTCGTCGAGGCGCATCTTGTAGCGCTCGAGCGTCGCCAGCGCCTGGTTCGCGCGGGACAGGATCTGGCCGGAGTCCTCCAGCACGAACCGGTGGTCGTCGACGTAGGCGGCGATGATCTGCATGGACTGCGACACCGAGATCACCGGGAAGCCGGTCTGGCGGGCCACCCGGTCCGCGGTGCGGTGGCGGGTGCCGGTCTCGTCGGAGGAGATGGTGTGGTCGGGCATCAGGTGGACCGCCGCACGCAGGATGCGGGTGATGTCGGTGTCGAGGATGATCGCGCCGTCCATCTTGGCCAGCTCGCGCAGCCCGGTGGAGGTGAAGGGGACGTCCAGCTCGAAGCCGCCGGTGGCGATCGAGCGCACCACCTCGTCGGAGCCCAGCACGATCAGGGCGCCGGTCCGTCCCCGCAGGATGCGCTCCAGGCCGTCGCGCAACGGGGTCCCGGGGGCGATCAGCGCCAGCGTCTCCCGCAGGCGGGTGACGGCATCAGGACGGTCCGTGGGCACGTGCTGCTCCCCCTGGGCGTGGCGCGACGGTGGGTCCGGCCGCGGGTGCCCGGAGTCTAGGACATCAGCACCTCACCGGGGCCGCTGTGTCATCTCGTCGGCGCTGGTCAGGGTCAACCGGGGCGTGCCGAGCAGGCCCATCAGCCGCAGCGCGGAGACCGCGTCGGGCGCCTCGACGACCCGGAGGCCGTCGACCATCCGGGCAGGGTCGCGCCGCGGGGTCCGCCGCGAGCCCGGCTCCATGGGCACCACGGCCATCTTGAACCCGAGCCGGGCGGCCTCCGCGACGCGCAGCTCGAGGTCGCGGACCCGCCGCAGCTCGCCGGCCAGCCCGATCTCCCCCATGGCGACCACCCCCACCGGCGGCGGGGTCAGCGTCGTGGCCGAGACCACGGCCGCCGCCACGGCCAGGTCGCTGGCCGGCTCGGAGAGTCGTGCCCCGCCGACGGTCGAGGCGAAGACGTCGTGGTGGTGCAGCATGACCTTGGCGTGCTGCTGGAGGACCGCGAGCACCATCGCGATCCTCGAGCCGTCCAGGCCCGACACCGTGCGCCGGGGCCGCTCCAACGCGGACGGGGTGACCAGCGCCTGCACCTCGGCCAGCAGGGGCCGGCGCCCCTCCATGGTCACGGCCACGCAGGTGCCCGAGACCCGCCCGTGGTGGTCCTCGACGAACAGCCCGGTGGGGTCGGTGACCGCACGGATGCCGGTGGAGGAGAGGTCGAAGCAGCCGACCTCGTCGACCGGGCCGAAGCGGTTCTTCATCGCCCGCACCATCCGGAACCGGCTCTCCCGGTCGCCCTCGAAGTGCAGCACCACGTCGACGAGGTGCTCCAGGACCCGGGGCCCGGCGATCGAGCCGTCCTTGGTGACGTGACCCACCAGGACGGTGGTGATGTTGCGGGTCTTGGCCACCCGGATCAGGGCCGCCGCGACCTCCTTGACCTGGGTCACCCCGCCCGGGACGCCCTCGGTGCCCGGGGCGGCGATGGTCTGGACGGAGTCCACCACGATCAGCTGGGGGCGCACCTGCTCGATGTGGGTCAGCACCGCACCCAGGTCGGTCTCGGCCGCCAGGTAGAGCTCGTCGTGGACCCCGCCGGTGCGGTCGGCGCGGAGCCGGACCTGGGAGGCCGACTCCTCCCCGGTGACGTAGAGGACGCGGCGTGCGCCGGAGGTGGCGGTCGCGGCGGCGGTGCGTGCGGCGACCTCGAGCAGCAGCGTCGACTTGCCGACGCCCGGCTCGCCGGCCAGCAGGATGGCCGCGCCCGGCACCAGCCCGCCGCCCAGGACGCGGTCCAGCTCGCCCACGCCGCTGCTGCGGAAGGCCGACTCGGTGACCGAGACCTGCCCGATCGGCACCGCTGCCGTGGTCACCGGGGTCGCCGCGGTCGAGCGGGCCGGCGCGGCGGCGGCCTCGACCACCGACCCCCAGGCCTGGCACTCCCCGCACCGACCGACCCACTTGGCCGTCTCCCAGCCGCACTCGCTGCAGCGGTGCAGGGCGCGGACGCGGGTGCTCGACTTGACCATCCCCGCAACCTAGGCGATCGCGCCGACACCGCCGTGGCGCCGTCCCCAGGCGCCTCCCCGGGGGGTGGGGCGCGGGGCGGCCGGGGGTCGGGGTCCCCGCACGGGCGTGCGGACATCACACCCAGGGAGGGAGCCGTCCGGGCAGGTCCGGGCGGTACGCTGTCTGGAACGATCCAAAGGAGTCGACGTGGGCCGCATGCCCGAGCGTGTGCCGGGCAGGCTGCCCGGGTCGCCACCGACCCTCGCCGACGTCGCGGAGCGGGCCGGGGTCTCCCGCCAGACCGTGTCGAACGCCGTGAACAGCCCCGAGCTCCTGCGCCCGGACACCCTGGAGCGGGTGCGGGCGGCCATCGCCGAGCTGGGGTACCTGCCGAACCGGGCCGCGCGCAACCTGCGTACCCGCTCCTCGCACCTGCTCGGCCTGCGGATCAGCCCCCGTCTCGAGGGCACCGCCGAGGCCACGATGGACCGGTTCGTGCACTCCCTCGTCGAGACGTCCCGCGGTGCCGGCTACCACGTGCTGCTCTTCGACGCCGTCGACCGCACCGACCCGCTCGCCGGCTACGACGACCTGCTGCGCTCCACCGCCGTCGACGCCTTCGTGGTGACCGACACCTACCTGGGCAACCCCCAGGCCGGGCTGCTCGACGAGCGCGGCGCCCCGTTCGTCGCCTTCGGCCGGCCCTGGGACGACCCCGGCGCGTCGCACCCGTGGGTGGACGTGGACGGCGCCGCCGGCACCCGCCTGGCCACCGACCACCTCCTCGCGCGCGGCCACGAGCGGATCGCGTGGATCGGCTGGCGCAAGGACTCGACCATCGGCGAGGACCGTCGGACGGGCTGGAGCAGCGGACTGCGGGACCACGGGCTGCCCACGAGCGGGCTGGCCTCCCGCGTCGAGGACACGGTGGCCAGCGGCCGGGAGGCCAGCGCCGTCCTGCTCGACGAGGCCCGACCCACGGCCTTCGTCTGCGCCTCGGACACCCTGGCCGTCGGGGTCCTGCACACCCTGGCCGACCGCGGGCTGACGGCGGGACGCGACGTCGCCGTGGTCGGCTTCGACGACTCCCAGGCCGCGCAGCTCGTGCTGCCCGGCCTCACCTCGGTACGTCAGCCGCTCGAGCAGGTGGCCGTCGAGGTCGTCCGCGCGCTCGAGGGCGTGATGACCCACCAGCCGCGCCCCGAGCCCGGCCTGCTGCTCACCCCGACGCTGAGCGTCCGCGGCTCCAGCTGACCGCAGTGCCACCCTCAGCCGCCGCGGACGTCGTCACCTCGCCACCGCCGCACCGTCATCTCGGGCGGGCGCGAGCGTCATCTCGGGCGTGCGCGAGCGTCATCTCGGCTGGTGCTTGACCCAGAGGTTGACGGCGTAGTCGACCTCGAGGCCCGCGTGCCCGGCCAGCACGGCCGCGGCGACCTCGGGTCGCAGCTCGATGCGCACCACCGCCTCGAGGTCGGCGCGGGTGTCGAACCGCCACCCCATGTCGACCGCGACGCGGGTCCACCCGCGGGAGGTCCAGAAGCGCTCGGTCTCCTCCGGCGGGTCGAGGTCGGGGTAGCCGCGGCGGAACCACGCCCCCCAGGTCGACCGCGCGCCGTCGTTGTCGATGACCAGCGCGGTGCCGCCCGGGCGCAGCACCCGGTCCAGCTCGACCAGGCCCGGCTCGCAGCCGCGTCCGAAGAAGTAGGCCCACCGCACGTGCACGACGTCGACGCTGGCGTCGGGCAGCGGGAGCTCCTGGGCCACGCCCTCCCGCACCTCGACCCGGGGCAGGGCGCGCACCCGACGACGCGCCAGGGAGACCAGGGCGGGGTGCGGCTCGACGCCGACCACGCTCCCGTCGGGGCCGACCTCCGCGGCGAGGCGGGGCAGGTGGAAGCCGGTCCCGCAGCCGAGGTCGAGGACCCTGCGGCCGGCGAACCCGGCTGCGTGGCCCGACCCGACGGCGTCGCGCATCGCCTGCCACAGGCGGCCGTCGGGGTCGGCGGCGTGGTTCTCGAGCTCGTAGGTGTCGGTGTGGCGCCAGATGTTCGGGCTGGGCACCGCCCCGGGGAGCACGGTCGGGATCAGATGCGGACGAGCCCGGTGGGCGTCTGCACGTGGGCGGCCAGGATGCCGGGGGTGCCGTGGGGGGCGACCCAGTCGACCTCGACGTCCTCGAGCGACTGCTCGACCGACTGCCCGAGCCACTCGCTGACCCGCTGGGGGTCGCCGGCGATCTCCAGGCAGGCGAGCGAGAAGCGGCCGTCGCTCTGCGCGCCGGGGTGCAGCTCGGGGGTCTCCCAGGCGACGAAGAACGGCAGCTGCGGGTCGCCGATCAGGTTGCTGACGCCGATCTGCGACCAGCGCAGCTCGACGCCGTCGGGACGGTGCCGGTTGCCGACCACCGAGCGTCGACCCAGGCGGGCCTCGACCTCGGTGATGTCGTCGACCGCCACCACCCATCCCAGCCAGCCGCCGCCGAGCACCGACCGGGCGCGGACGGCCTGGCCGAACGGCGCCTTGTCCGAGGCCGGGTGGTCGAGCACCTCGACGACCTCGAGGTAGGTCCGGTCCGCCAGCGGCAGCACCATGTTGCGGGTCCCGAAGCGCGGGTGGATCCCGCCGTCGAGGAAGGTGGCGCCCAGGAGGTCGCCGATGCGGTCCGCGGTGGCCTCGAGGCCATCGGGTCCTGCTGCGTACGAGACGTGGTCCAGGCGCATGTCGAGATTGTGCGCACAGCCGCACGGGCGGCGGACACCGGGGTCCGGGTGTCTTGACATCAAGACACCGCCCCCCGGGTCGGCCGGGTGGGACCCGGGAGGGGCCGCGGCGGCCGGGTCTCAGACCGGGTCGGCGGGGTGCAGGGCCAGCCGCGGACGGGCCGCGAGGTGGGTCTCGCAGTGCCCGACCAGCGCGTCGTACGCGCCCTGCCCCATCAGCGCCACCAGCTCGGGGGCGTGCGTCAGGTAGACCGGGTCCGGCGCGTCGTGCGCCTCGGTGTTCCCCGAGCAGTACCAGTCGAGGTCGTGGCCCCCGGGGCCCCAGCCGCGGCGGTCGTACTCCCCGATGGTGACCTCGAGGTACTCCGTGCCGTCGGCGCGCTCGACGTCGCGGAAGGTGCGCCGCATCGGCAGCTGCCAGCACACGTCGGGCTTGGTCTCCAGCGGCTCGCGGCCCTGCTCCAGCGCCAGGGCGTGCAGGGCGCACCCGGCGCCCCCGGGGAAGCCCGGGCGGTTGCTGAAGACGCAGGCGCGCTGGCCCTCGGACTCGATCACCAGGGTCTTGCGGTCGCCGGCGTCGACCTCCACCCAGTCGGCCTCGGTGACCTCCCGGCCGGGGTGGTGCTGCCACAGGCGCTCGTCGAGCTGGGCCACGAAGCCCGCCGTACGGGTCTCGTCCTCCTCGTCGCAGAAGTGCGCGCCCAGGGTGCAGCAGCCGACGTCGGGGCTGTCGGCGTCGATGCCGGGGCAGCCCGAGCCGAAGATGCAGCGGTAGCGGGACGTGAGCCACGTCAGGTCGCAGCGCAGCACCTCGTCGGCGTCCTCGGGGTTGACGAACTCCACGAAGGCGCGGGGGAACACCAGGTCGACCTCGGGCACCGCAGGAGCCTACGGCGCGGGGGAGCGTTGCGCAGGGGGCAGGTCCCCGGCAGGTACGTTGGTCCCATGCGCCTCGGCGTCCTCGACATCGGCTCCAACACCGGCCACCTCCTGGTGGTGGACGCCCACGACGGTTCGGCCCCCCTGCCGGCGTCCAGCCACAAGCAGCGGCTGCGCCTGGCCGAGCACCTCGACGAGCACGGGGCGGTCAGCGACGACGGTGTCGCGGCCCTGACGGCGTTCACCGCCGAGGCCGTCGCGGTCGCCGAGGACAAGGGCTGCGAGGAGATGCTGCCCTTCGCCACCTCGGCCGTGCGGGACGCGGTCAACTCCGAGGAGGTGCTGGCCCACGTGGCCCGGGAGACCGGGGTGCGGATCCCCGTGCTCTCCGGGGAGGACGAGGCCCGGCTGACGTTCCTGGCCGTCCGCCGGTGGTTCGGCTGGTCGGCCGGACGCCTGGCGGTGTTCGACATCGGAGGCGGGTCGCTCGAGATCGCCGGGGGCACCTCCGAGCTGCCCGACGTGGCCTGGTCGCTGCCGCTGGGTGCGGCCCGGCTGGCCCGGGGCCACTTCGCCGGCGGCCGCGCCGACGCCGACACCCTGCGGGGGCTGCGCCGCACCATCCGTACCGAGATCGCGCGCGACGCCGGCCTGCTGCTGCGCGGCGGCCCGCCGCACCGCGCGGCGGCGACCTCCAAGACGTTCCGGTCCCTGGCCCGGATCTGCGGTGCCGCACCGTCGGACGACGGGCCCCTCGTGCCGCGCACCCTCACGCTGGACACGCTGCGCGCCCGGCTGCCGGAGCTGGTGGAGCTGTCCGTCGAGCAGCTCACGGCGCTGCCGGGCGTCTCGGCCGGGCGGGCCCACCAGATCGTCCCGGGCGCGCTGGTGGCCGAGGCCTGCATGGACCTCTTCGACCTCGCCGCGCTCGAGATCTGCCCCTGGGCCCTGCGTGAGGGGGTGATCCTCGAGCGCATCGACCGGCTCGGGGAGGACCTCTCCGCGCAGGCCCGGCCGGGCTCCTGATGCCGCCCCGGATCGGCCTCTCGACGTCGTCGGTCTACCCGGAGTCGACCGCGCACGCCTTCGCCTACGCAGCAGACCTCGGCTACGACGCCGTCGAGGTGATGGTCGGCGTGGACGGTCTCAGCCAACGGGTCGCCGCGGTCACCCAGCTCTCCGAGCACCACGGCGTGCCGGTCAGCGCGATCCACGCGCCGACCCTGCTGTTCACCCAGCGGGTGTGGGGCGTCGAGCCCTGGGGCAAGCTCGAGCGCGCCGCGGAGATGGCCCACGTCCTGGGAGCCGGGGTCGTGGTGCTCCACCCGCCGTTCCGCTGGCAGAAGGAGTACGCCCGCGACTTCGTGAACGGCATCGCCGCGCTGGAGCAGTCCACCGGCCTGGCCTTCGCGGTCGAGAACATGTACCCCTGGCGGGCCTCGTCCCGGCGCGGGGTCGAGATGTACCTGCCGGGCTGGGACCCGTCCGCCGAGACCTACGCCAACACCACCCTCGACCTCTCCCACGCCTCGATCGCACAGGCCGACCCGGTCGCCATGGCGCAGCGGCTCGGCGCTCGGCTGCGCCACGTGCACCTGACCGACGGCACGGGCACCGCCAAGGACGAGCACCTGGTCCCGGGGCGCGGCACCACCGGGGCCGAGGCGTTCCTGAAGCACCTGGTCGGCACCGGGTTCGCCGGGGAGGTCGTGCTCGAGATCAGCACCCGGCGCTGCCGCACCCGCGAGGAGCGGGTGGCCGACCTGCGCGAGTCGCTGGAGTTCGCCCGCGAGCACCTGGCGTGAGGCCCCCGGCGTCCGGCCCGCGCGGTCGTCGTCCCGGTGCGCCCGACACCCGCGCCGCGATCCTCGCCGCGGCCCGGGAGGGCTTCACCCGAGCCGGGTACGCGGGCACGTCGGTGCGGGCGGTCGCGGCGGCCGCCGGGGTCGACCCGGCACTGGTGCACCACTACTTCGGCACCAAGGACGCCCTGTTCGTGGCGGCCCTGGAGCTGCCCGGTGATCCCCACGAGCTGTTCGGTCCGGTCCTCGCGGCGGGCGCGGACGCCGCGGGCGAGGCGCTGGTGCGGGTCTTCCTGGGCGTCTGGGACGATCCCGCGTCGCGGCTGCCGCTGCTGACCCTGCTGCGCGGCGCCTTCGAGCCCGGGGGCGACCTCGTCCTGCGCACCGGTCTGCTGCCCCGCGTCGTGGAGCCGATCGGGACCGGTCTGGGACTCGACCGACCGCAGCGCCGGATGACCCTGGTCGCCAGCCAGCTGGTCGGGCTGGCCGTGCTGCGCTACGTGGTGCGCGCGGACCCGGTGGCGCAGATGTCGGTCGACGACCTGGTCCAGACCTACGCCCCGACCCTGCAGCGGTACCTCACCGGCGACCTGCCGGGCTGACCGCACGCGGACGGGGGCCGGGCGCCACGGCCTCCCGGTGGTGGCGTTGCGGACGCCGGGGTGCGGGACTAGAATTCAACGGGTGATGAATAACCTCGTGGAGGTCCGCGGGTTGACCGTCGTGCGCGGAGGCCGCACGGTGATCGACCGGATGGACCTCGACCTGGGCGGGGGCGTGACCGGGCTGCTCGGGCCCTCGGGGTGCGGCAAGACCACGCTGATCCGGTGCCTGGTGGGCGCGCAGCGCACCGCGGGAGGCAGCGTCACCGTCCTGGGCGTACCGGCCGGGACGAGCCCGCTGCGTCGTCGGATCGGGTACGTGACGCAGTCCGCCAGCGTCTACGACGACCTGACGGTCGAGGAGAACCTGCGCTTCTTCGCCCGGGTCCTGGGACCTCCGACGGTGCCCGACGTGGCCGCGGAGGTCGACCGCGTCGTCGGTGACGTCGCCCTGGGCGGCCACCGACGCAGCGTGGTGGGAACGCTGAGCGGCGGCCAGCGGTCCCGGGTCGGCCTGGCCGCCGCGCTGCTGGGCCGCCCGGACCTGCTCGTGCTCGACGAGCCGACCGTCGGGCTGGACCCGGTGCTGCGGCGCGACCTGTGGGCGCTGTTCCACCGGATCGCCGCCGCGGGTGCCGCCGTGCTCGTCTCGAGCCACGTGATGGACGAGGCGGAGCGCTGCGACCGGCTGGTGCTCCTGCGTGAGGGTCGGGTGCTGGCCGACGGCACCCCCGCCGCGATCCGCGGACGGGTCGGTGCCCAGGACGTCGAGCAGGCGTTCCTCACGCTGGTCGAGCACCCGGGGGAGGCGGGATGAGCCCCCGGGTCACCCTGGCCGTCGCCGGGCGCGTGCTGGGCCAGCTGCGCCGCGACCGGCGCACGATGGTGCTGCTCCTGGCCGTCCCGTGCCTGCTCGAGTCGCTGCTGTGGTGGCTCTACCGCGACACCGCCGGTGTCTTCGACCGGGTCGGCCCGGGGCTGCTGGCGGTCTTCCCGTTCGTGGTGATGTTCCTGGTGACCTCGGTGACCACCCTGCGCGAGCGCTCCTCGGGCACGCTCGAGCGGCTGCTCACCCTGCCGACCGGGAGGCTCGACCTGCTGCTCGGCTACGCGACGGCCTTCGGGGCGGTCGCCGCGGTCCAGGCGCTGCTCGCGGTCGGCGTCTCGGTCGGCCCGCTCGGCCTCGAGGTCGTGGGCCCGGTCTGGCTGCTGGGCGTGGTGGCGGTCCTCGACGCCGTGCTCGGCACCGCCCTGGGGCTGCTGGTCTCGGCGTTCGCGCAGACGGAGTTCCAGGCGGTGCAGTTCATGCCGGCGTTCGTGCTCCCGCAGCTGCTCCTGTGCGGGCTGCTCCTGCCGCGGGACCAGATGCCCTCGCTGCTGGGCGCGGCCTCCGACGTCCTGCCGCTGTCCTACGCCGTCGACGCGATGTCGCACCTGACCCGCTCGGCCTCCACCGGGGAGGTGTGGGCCGACCTGGCGGTCGTCGCCGGGTTCGTCGTCGCGGGCCTCGGGCTGGGGGCGGCGACCCTGCGGCGGCGCACGCCGTAGGGTCGGACCCCGTGCGGGAGCCGGAGCAGGAGCAGCGGGCGCCGTACGACCCGATGCCCTACGGCCCGGACGAGGTCGGGGTCGGCCCGTGGCCCGGCGGCGAGGCGGCCTGGCCCGACGACCCGCGCTACGACCCCGCGCTGCTGCGCGACGGCGACCGGCGCAACGTCGTCGACCGCTACCGGTACTGGACCCTCGAGGCGGTCGTGGCCGACCTCGACACCCGCCGCCACGACCTCCACGTGGCGGTGGAGAACTGGCAGCACGACTTCAACATCGGCACCGTGGTGCGCACCGCGAACGCGTTCCTGGCCGCCGAGGTGCACATCGTGGGCCGCCGGCGGTGGAACCGGCGCGGGGCGATGGTGACCGACCGCTACCAGCACGTGCGGCACCACCCGACGCCCGCGGACCTGGCCGAGCACCTCGCCGCGCGGGACACGACGCTCTACGGCGTGGACAACCTGCCCGGCTCGCGGCACCTGGAGACGCTGGCGCTGCCCCGCCGGGTCTGCCTGCTCTTCGGGCAGGAGGGCCCGGGGCTGTCCGAGGCCGCCCGCGAGGCCTGCGAGGCGACCTTCTCCATCGCCCAGTTCGGCTCCACCCGCTCGATCAACGCCTCGGCGGCCGCAGCGATCGCGATGCACACCTGGGTGCGCCAGCACGCCGACCTCGGTGCCGCGGAGACCTGGCGGGGCTGACGACCCGCGGCTGCCGGTCGGCCGGGCTCAGCCGGGGGTGTGTGCCTGCGCCCCGGTCGACGTCGCGACGTCGGCCAGCAGCGCCCGCTGGGTCAGCTCCATGACGACCTCCCGGGCGGGCAGGTCGAGGAGCAGGTAGGTCCACCCGAGCAGCCCCCGCGGGGCGAAGGAGATGGCCAGCGTGGCCACGCTCCAGTCGGCCCCGGCGTCGGCGACCGAGACCTCCATCCGCACGGTGCCCGGGGCGCGGACGGAGGCCTGCATGGTCATCCGGCGGGTGGCGTGGTCGACCTCGAGGACCTCCCAGAAGCCGGCCCGGTCGCCGCTGACGAGCTGGTCGCGGTCGGGCAGCGGCCAGCGCCGGCCCGCGCCGAGGGTCATCCGGTCGAGGGCACCGCGGACCACGAAGCCGGGTGCGTCGACGTACCAGACCTTGCCGTCCTCGTCCGGGCGCGCCGAGGCCACCGCGGCCCAGACGTCGGCCGCGGGGCGGTCCAGCGTGGTCGAGCGGCCGCTGCGGTGCAGGGTGGGGAAGGCTCTCACGCGGTGATCGTACGGCGGTCCGGCCACCCCGTCGGGCTCACCGCTCGACGTCGGCGAGCAACGCCTGCAGCCGCTCACGACCGCGGGAGGCGTGGCTCTTGACCGTCCCCGGGGCGATCCCGAGCTCGGCGGCCGTCTCCGCGGTCGACAGGCCGAGCCAGTACCGCAGCAGCACCGCCTTGCGCTGCATCTCGGGCAGCTCGTGGAGGGCGTCGAGCAGGGCGGACCTCTCCTCCACCGGCTCGGGACCGCAGGACCCGCCGTGCTCGGGCACGCCGACCCGCTCGCGGTTGCAGGCCCGCCGGTGCCGGTCGATGTTGGCCCGCACGATGATCCGGCGCACGTACGCCTCCTCGCTCCCCTCGCGCCGGACCCGCGGCCAGGCCACGTAGGCCTTCACCAGCGCGGTCTGCACGAGGTCGTCCGCGGTGTACCAGTCCCCGCAGACGGCGTAGGCGATCCGGCGCAGGTGGTCGCGGCGCGCGGTCACGAAGGCGGTGAAGGCGGCCTCCCGCTCGGCGTCCCTCACCCGGCGTCCCGTCCCGCCCGAGCGAGCCGGACCTGGTCGTCCACCCACGCGGTGAAGGAGGCGTACGAGCCCCACGGCCCCCACGAGGTGAGCGACCGCGTGCCCGGCGTGCGGTCGACGAGGTACCACTCGACGCCGTCCTCGCGACGCACCGAGGCGGCCCAGGACGAGCCCGGCGGCGGGCGGTCGAGCGGGTTCTCGACCCGTTCCAGGATCCTCGCCCCGTCGAGGGCGACCAGGCGGCCGTCCGGGGTCACCCGGACGCCCGTGCCCGGCTCGCGGCCGAGGCGTCGACCCTCGGGCTGCGCGGCTCGGCTCCCGGCCGGCCGCCGCCGGTCCGTCGCGGGGGTCCCGGGGTCCTTCGCCGGGCGATCCACCGAGGGTGGGGCGGAGGGCGGTGCCGCAGGGTCCGGGGCGAGGTCGGCCGCGGGCGCGCCGGGCACGAGGAGGGCCGCCGTGGCGGCCACCACCACCGCGACGCCGAGCGCCGCCCCGGCCGTGGCGAGCCGGCGCACGAGGAGCGCACGGCGGCCGGCCGCGACGGTCCGGGCCAGCGGCGGGGGCGCCGGGCCGCGGCCGATGGCGTCGTCGAGGTCCTCGGTCAGGTCCATGTCACCAGGACGTACCGGGCTCCTGATCGGTTGTCACGCGTGCGGAGGCGGAGGCTGCTCGACGTTGACGGTCGGGACGCCGTCCCCGGCCCGGGCGATCACCGCGAGGGAGGGCTCGTCGCCGGGGTTCGACTCGCGGTGCACGGTGTGCGCGGGGACCTCGACGAAGTCGCCGGGGTGGGCGTCGACGTGGCCCGGGACGCCCTCGCACTCCAGGCGCAGCACGCCCCGCACGACGTACAGGCTCGAGACGTTGCTGTCGTGGTGGTGCCAGCCGGAGACCGCGCCCGGCTCGGTCACCACGGTGCCGGCCCACAGCCCGGGCACCTCGACGGCACGGGCGCGGCGCATGCCGGAGGTCGGGTCGGCGGGGACGAGGTCGGCGGCACGGACCACGCGGACCGGGTGCGCTGGCTGGTTCACGCCTCGCACCCTAGGCGTGGCGGGCGCCACACGCACTAGGCTGGCCGGGCACGTGCCGCAACGCCCCGGCCGCACCGGGACGCAGCGCTGGACCCCGCCCGAGGAGAGCAACGATGCCCATCGCCACGCCCGAGAAGTACGCCGAGATGCTGGACGCAGCCAAGGCCGGGGCGTACGCGTTCCCCGCGATCAACGTCTCGTCGTCCCAGACGCTCAACGCCGCGCTGAAGGGGTTCGCCGACGCCGGCTCCGACGGCATCATCCAGGTCTCGACCGGGGGCGCGGAGTACTTCTCCGGCCAGGGCGTGAAGAGCATGGTCACCGGGTCCGCGGCCTTCGCCGCGTTCGCGGCCGAGGTGGCCGCGGCGTACCCGGTGAACATCGCGCTGCACACCGACCACTGCCCCCAGGACAAGCTCGACTCCTTCGTGCGTCCGCTGCTGCAGATGTCGACCGAGCGGGTCCAGCGCGGCCAGGCGCCGTTGTTCCAGTCGCACATGTGGGACGGCTCGGCCGTGCCGCTGGAGGAGAACCTCGAGATCGCCGCCGACCTGCTCGAGAAGTGCATCGCGGCCAGGATCATCCTCGAGATCGAGGTCGGCGTGGTCGGCGGCGAGGAGGACGGCGTCGAGGCCGAGATCAACGACAAGCTGTACTCCACCCCCGAGGACGCGATCGCCACCGCCCGGGCGCTCGGGCACGGCGAGCAGGGCTACTACATGACCGCGCTGACCTTCGGCAACGTCCACGGCGTCTACAAGCCCGGCAACGTCAAGCTGCGCCCGTCGGTGCTCAAGGAGGCCCAGGAGGCGGTGGTCCGCGAGTTCTCCCTGGACGAGGGCGCCAAGCCCTTCCACCTCGTCTTCCACGGCGGCTCCGGGTCGTCGGCGGAGGAGATCTCCGAGGCGCTGGACTACGGCGTGGTGAAGATGAACGTCGACACCGACACCCAGTACGCCTTCACCCGGCCGATCGCGGGCCACATGCTGGCCAACTACGACGGCGTGCTCAAGATCGACGGCGAGGTCGGCAACAAGAAGCAGTACGACCCGCGGGCGTGGGGCAAGGCCGGGGAGGCCGGGATGACCGCCCGCGTCGTCGAGGCCTGCGAGAACCTCCGCTCGGCCGGTGCGTCGATCGGCTGAGCCCGACGAGCGTCGACGCGTGCCCGACGAGCGTGGGTGCCCGATGAGGTGGTCGGGGGCCCGGCGCGCGAGGATGGGGCCATGACCTTCCAGGACCTGATGGCCGGCCCCCCGCCCACCCACCTCCCGCCGGACCCGGCCGAGGCCGAGCTCGTGGGGTCCACCCCGGCCGACGTGGTGCGCCGCCACCCGGCCTCGCCGGTGGCGTGGGCCGCGCTGGCCGAGGAGGCGCGCGACGGTGGCGCCGACGTGGTCACCGTGTACGCCTACTCGCGCGTGGGCTACCACCGGTCGCTGGACATGCTGCGCCGCAACGGCTGGAAGGGCAACGGCCCGGTGCCGTGGGAGCACGAGCCCAACCGAGGCTTCCTGCGCTGCCTGGCCATGCTGGCCGTGGCCGCCCGCGAGATCGGTGAGACCCCGGAGTGGGATCGCTGCTCGACCTTCCTGCGCGACTCCAGCCCCGCGGCGTACGACGCGCTCCTCGGCGACGCCTGACCCGCGCCCGCCCCGCGCCGCCGGGCCGCCCGCCGGGCCGCCCGAGCGCGCCGGCTGTAACGCTGTGTTACTTCGTCTGGCGCCGTGTCGCGGGGCCGCGGGAGACGAAGTCACACAGCGTTACAGCGGGGTGGGCGCGGCGGCACGCGCACCGGGACCGGGACCGGGACCGGTCAGCGCGCCTCGGCGCGCAGGTGCGGGAACAGGATGGTCTCGCGGATCCCGACCCCGGTGAACAGCATGATCAGCCGGTCGATGCCGAGGCCCAGGCCGCCCATCGGCGGGGCGCCGTACTCGAGGGCGCGCAGGAAGTCCTCGTCGAGCTGCATCGCCTCGGGGTCGCCGCCGGCCGCCAGCTCGGACTGCCGGGTGAGCACCTCGCGCTGGACGACCGGGTCGACGAGCTCGCTGAAGGCGGTGCCGCGCTCGACCCCGGCGATGATCAGGTCCCAGGCCTCGATCAGGCCGGGCTCGCTGCGGTGCGGACGGGCGAGGGGCTGGGCGGACGGCGGGTAGTCGCACAGGAACGTCGGCTGGAGCAGCGTCGGCTCGACGAGCTCGGAGAGCAGCTCGAGGACGACCTTCTCGGCGTCCCAGGCCGGGTCGAGCTCGACGTCGTACGCCCCGGCGAGCTCGCGCAGCCGCTCCACCGGCGTGGCCGGGGTGACCTCCTCGCCGACCGCGCCCGAGACGCCCTCGTAGACCGGCAGCCAGCGCCACTCGCCGTCGAGGTCGACCACGCCGGCCGGGGTCTCGACCTGCCGCGATCCCACGGCGTCGGCGGCGGCGAGGAACATGGTGCGCATCAGGTCGGCCATCGTGTGCTGGTCGCCGTAGGCCTCGTAGACCTCGAGCATGGTGAACTCGGGGGAGTGGGTGGAGTCGGCGCCCTCGTTGCGGAAGATCCGGCCCATCTCGAAGACCCGGTCGACGCCCCCGACCACGGCCTTCTTGAGGTTGAGCTCCAGGGCGATCCGGAGCGTCATCTCCTGGTCGTAGGCGTTGAAGTGGGTGCGGAACGGGCGGGCCGCGGCGCCCCCGTGGATCCGTTGGAGGACGGGCGTCTCGATCTCCAGGAAGCCACCGTCCTCCAGCGTGCGGCGCACCGCGCGGGTGATCTCGGAGCGGGTACGGACCATGTCGCGCGCCTCCTGGCGCACGATCAGGTCGGCGTACCGCTGGCGCACCCGGGACTCCTCGGAGAGGTCCTTGTGCAGCACCGGCAGCGGGCGCAGCGCCTTGGAGGCCATCTCCCAGCGCGTGGCCATCACCGACAGCTCTCCGCGTCGGGAGGAGACGACCCGGCCCTCGACGAGCACGTGGTCGCCCAGGTCGACGGTCCGCTTCCAGTCCTCGAGCTGCTCCTCCCCGACCTCGGCGAGGCTGAGCATCACCTGCAGCCGGGTGCCGATGCCCTCCTGGAGGGTGGCGAAGCAGAGCTTGCCGGTGTTGCGCACGAACATCACCCGGCCGGCGACGCCGACGACGTCCTGGGTCTCCTCGCCCTGCTCGAGGTGGTCCCAGGTGCCGCGCACCTGCGCGAGCGTGTGGGTGCGCGCGACGGTGACGGGGTAGGCCTGCCGACCCTCGTCGAGCAGCCGCTGGCGCTTCTCGCGCCGGACCGCCACCTGGGCGGGCCAGTCGTCGCTCTGCTCCTCGTGGTCCATGCCGCAGAGGCTACCGAGGCCCGGGCCCGCGCCCGGCCGGGGCCGTCAGGGCCCGGCCGACCCGGGGGTCAGGGGAGGACCAGCTCGTACGCCGCCGGCTCGAGGCGCCAGGTGCGCAGCCGCTCGGGGCCGGTGACCTCCCCGTCGGCGCTCACCCAGAACTCCTCGCCGGACACGCTGACCGTCGTGCCGCGCAGGTAGTCGACGTCGGTGCGCTCGTGGTGGGTGCCGCCGGCGAGGCGGGCGGCGTACCCGAAGCGCGCCAGCGGTCCGGCCGCGCGGGAGATCATCACGTCGAGCACGCCGTCCTCGGGATCGGCCTCCGGCACGAGCTCGGTGCCGCCGCCCACCGAGCGGCCGTTGCCGACCGCGACCATCAGCACCGGCCGGTCGAAGTCGTTGACGACCTCGCCGTCGACCTCGACGCGCAGCCGGACGACCGGGGGGTCGAAGGCGGTGATCGCGGCACCGATCGGGTAGCCGAGCTTGCCGAGGTTGGCGCTGCCGTACCCGACGTGGGCGAGCCGCTGCTTCCAGCGCACCGACCGGCGGCTGGCCGCCGCGCCGGCGCCGACGTGGACGTTGTTGACCACGATCGTGCCCACCTCGTCGACGATCAGGTCCATCGGCCGCGGGGTGCCGTCCAGGACGACCGCCGCGGCGTCCTCGACGTCGAGGGGGATGCCGTTGGTGCGGGCGAAGTCGTTGCCGGTGCCGAGCGGGAGCAGCCCGATCTGGTTCCGCCCGAGCTCGTGGCGCTTGTGGAGCACCGACAGCACGGCGTGCAGGGTGCCGTCGCCGCCGGCCACGACGATCCGGCGGGAGCCGGCGCGGTGCAGCACGCCGTCGAGCTCGCCGGTGTTGCCGGTGTGGGCCACCTCGACGGACGCACGGCCCCGCATCACCTCGAGGGCCAGCCCGAGCCGCTCCTCGTCGGAGGTGCCGGCGTCGGCGTTGGTGATCACCAGCAGGGGGTCGGGCATGCCCTCATCATGCAGGGCGGGGGGCTCCGGGGATCGGGTGGGCGGGGCGGGACCTTGGTAGCGTGCGGACCCGTAGCCCCGGTCCGGCCGGGGCTCTCGCACGTGCGGGTGGAGCGCCCGCGGACCGCCGTACCGTCCAGCAGGAGGAGCACCATGCCCGCGATCGCCATCATCGGAGCCCAGTGGGGCGACGAGGGCAAGGGCAAGGCCACCGACCTGCTCGGCAGCCGCGTCGACTACGTCGTGAAGTTCAACGGCGGCAACAACGCCGGCCACACCGTGGTCATCGGCGACGAGAAGTACGCCCTGCACCTGCTGCCCAGCGGCATCCTGTCCGCGAACTGCACGCCGGTGATCGGCAACGGCGTGGTGATCGACGTCGACGTGCTGTTCGAGGAGCTCGACGCGCTCGAGGCGCGCGGGGTCGAGGTCGGCAAGCTCAAGGTCAGCGCGAGCGCCCACGTGATCGCCAGCTACAACCGCAGCGTCGACAAGGTCGCCGAGCGGTTCCTGGGATCGCGCCGCATCGGCACCACCGGGCGCGGCATCGGCCCGACCTACGCGGACAAGATGAACCGGATCGGGATCCGCGTGCAGGACCTGTTCGACGAGAAGATCCTGCGCGCCAAGGTCGAGGGCGCGCTCGAGCTCAAGAGCCAGATCCTCACCAAGATCTACAACCGACGCGCCCCGGACGTCGACGCCGTCGTCGAGGAGCTGCTGGCCCACGCCGAGCGGCTGCGTCCGATGGTCTGCGACACCGGTCTGCTGCTGAACCAGGCCCTGGACCGCGACGAGACGGTCCTGCTCGAGGGCGGCCAGGCCACCCTGCTCGACGTCGACCACGGGACGTACCCGTTCGTCACCTCCAGCTCGGCGACCTCCGGCGGCGCCTGCACGGGCTCGGGCATCCCGCCGCGCCGCCTGGACCGCGTGATCGGCATCGTCAAGGCGTACACGACCCGGGTCGGCGAGGGGCCGTTCCCGACCGAGCTGTTCGACGACTTCGGCGCGCACCTGTCCAAGGTCGGCGCCGAGTTCGGCGTGACCACCGGCCGCGCCCGGCGCTGCGGCTGGTTCGACGCGGTCATCGCCCGCTACGCCGCCCGGGTCAACGGGGTGACCGACTTCGTGCTCACCAAGCTCGACGTGCTGACCGGGCTGGAGCAGGTCCCGGTCTGCGTGGCCTACGAGGTCGACGGGGTCCGCCACGACGAGATGCCGGTCAGCCAGACCGACTTCCACCACGCCCGGCCGGTCTACGAGTACTTCCCCGGCTGGTGGGAGGACATCTCCGAGGCGCGCACCTTCGAGGAGCTGCCGCAGAACGCGCAGGACTACGTCCTGGCGGTGGAGCGGATGTCGGGCGCGCGGATCTCGGTGGTCGGCGTCGGCCCGTCGCGCGCGGCCACGATCGTGCGGCACGACCTCCTCTGAGCCCACCGCCGAGATGACGCTCGGCAACGGCCGAGATGACGCTCGCGCACAGCCGAGTGGACGCTCGCGCGCGGCCGAGTGGACGCTCGCGCACGGCCGAGTGGACGCTCGCGCACGGCTCAGACGTGGGGCGGACCGTACCTCTGCAGGCTGTGGTGGGCCTCGCCGAGGCGCCGCAGCACCTCCAGCAGCCGGCCGTACACGACCTGCCCGACCACGAGCTGGGTGAGCAGGTCGGTCGCGTCGCCGTCTCCCAGCGCCGCGACCTCGTGACGCGCCACGAGGTCGGCGGCCAGGACGTACGGGCGCAGGTCGGTGGAGGCGACCGGCAGTCCCAGCCGCTCCCAGGCCAGCACCGTCTCGAGCACCGCCCGCACCGCAGCCCACTGGGTCGTCGCCCGCAGGGCCTCGTCCCAGCCCGCCTCGGCGGCGAGCTGCGTGGTCAGCTCGTCGGCGCGCCCGGCCAGTGCGCCGGGTCCCGGCACCGTTCCGGCCAGCGCGCTCGACCCCGCGGCCAGGACCTCCAGCCGTCCCTGGGCGCTCCCGGCGCCCTGGTCCTCGAGGGCGGCGACCAGGTCGCGGAGGCGCCCGACGGGCACGTCCCCGACCTCGCGCAGCAGGCGCAGGAGCCGCAGTCGAGCGAGGTGCGACTCGTCGTAGTCGGCGCGCGTGGTGCTCCGCAGCCGCCCCTCGGGAAGCAGCCCCTCGCGCAGGTAGTACTTCACCGTGCCGACGGGGACCTCGGCAGCCCGGGAGAGCTCACCGAGGGTGTACGGCGCGCGAGCAGTCGTTGACACCATGGATGGATAGTGCCAGTCTCTTATTGGAGATCAACACTATCCAACACCGGGAGGCCCTCATGTCGGGGAGCACGAGCACCACGGCCGGGCCCCCGGCGTACCGCGGGGCGGCCGAGGCGGCGCCCGCCGGTGTCCGCGGCGGGGCCCTCGCCGCCGACGTCGGTGACGACGAGGTCGTCCTCTTCGTGATCGGGATGCGCGTCAACCGGCTCCGTCGGATCCGCAGCTGGTCCTACGTCGCCGGACGGATGCCGGCGATGCTGCGCGAGCTCGCGGCGCTGCCGGACAGCCCGCTGCTGACGTTCCGCACCTGGTGGTCGGGGCGCGACGTGATGGTGACCCAGGTCTGGCGGTCGGCGGAGGAGCTGGGACGGTTCGCCCGGGACCAGGACCACCCGCACGCGGACGCCTGGCGGGAGTTCAACCGGCGGATCGCGGCGTCCGCCGACGTCGGTATCTGGCACGAGACCTACGTCGTGCGCGCCGACCAGGTCGAGTCGCTGTACGGGAACATGGCGCCGATCGGGCTCGGGGCGGCGTACGGGCTCGTGCCCGCCGGTGCGCGGCGGGCGACGGCCGCCGTACGACGGGTGCACGGCGCGGCCGGCGACCACGCGCTGGGGCAGCTGGACTGAGCCCGGCCCCGGGCCCCCGAGGAGCGCCGGAATCGTCATCTCGAGGCGCTGCGAGCGTCATCTCGGCCGTCCGCGAGTGTCACCTCGGCGGGGCGGGGGGTGGGGCGGCACTAGGGTCGTCCTCCGTGAGCGAGCACCGTACGGACCCCGCCGACCCCGCCGCCGACCCCGCCGCCGCGCCGGCCCCCGACCCCGCCGCCGCCCGGCCCCGACCGCCGCGCCGGCCCCCGACCCCGCTGACGGGCTGCTGACCGTGCTGGTCGTCGGCGGCGGCGGGCGCGAGCACGCGCTGGCCCGTGCCCTGGCCCGCGACCCCGGGGTGCGTGCCGTCCACGCCGCACCGGGCAACCCCGGGATGCGCGGCGTCGCCGCCCTGCACGACGTCGACCCGATGGACGGGCCGGCGGTCGCCGACCTCGCCGTCGCCCTCGGCGCCGGCCTCGTGGTGGTCGGCCCGGAGGCACCGCTGGTCGCCGGGGTCGGCGACGTGGTCCGCGAGCGGGGCGTCCCGGTGTTCGGCCCCACCCGCGAGGCCGCCCGGCTCGAGGGGTCCAAGGCGTTCGCCAAGGAGGTGATGGCGGCCGCGGGCGTGCCCACCGCGGCCGCCCGGGTCTGCACCACGCCCGAGGAGGCCGCCGCCGCCCTGGACGAGCTCGGCGCGCCGTACGTCGTCAAGGACGACGGCCTCGCCGCCGGCAAGGGGGTCGTGGTGACCACCGACCGTGCCGAGGCGCTGGCGCACGCCGCGGCCTGCGAGCGGGTGGTGGTCGAGGAGTTCCTCGACGGCCCGGAGGTCTCGCTGTTCGCGATCACCGACGGCGTCACCATCCACCCCCTCCAGCCCGCGCAGGACTTCAAGCGGGCCGGGGACGGCGACGTCGGTCCCAACACCGGCGGCATGGGCGCCTACACGCCACTGCCGTGGGCACCGCCCGGCCTCGTCGACCAGGTGCTGCGCGAGGTGCTGCGGCCCACCGTCGAGGAGATGGCCCGGCGCGGCACGCCCTTCGCGGGGCTGCTCTACGCCGGCCTGGCGATGACCTCGCGCGGCGTGCGCGTGATCGAGTTCAACGCCCGGTTCGGCGACCCCGAGACCCAGCCGCTGCTGGCGTTGCTGGACTCACCGCTGTCCCCGCTGCTGCTCGGCGCCGCCACCCGCACCCTCGCCGACGTGCCGGCCCCGGCCTGGCGCCCGGGCTCCGCGGTCGCGGTCGTGCTCGCCAGCGCCGGCTACCCGACGTCGTCCTCGTCGGGCGACGTGGTCGCCGGCCTCGACGAGGCCGAGGCGCTCGACGAGGTGCACGTGGTGCACGCCGGCACCGCCGTGAGCGGCGGCGAGGTGGTCACCGCGGGCGGTCGTGTGCTCGCCGTCGTCGGGACCGGCCCGGACCTGGGCGCGGCGCGCACGAGGGCGTACGCCGGCGTGGCCCGGGTGACCTTCCCGGGTGCCCAGCACCGCACCGACATCGCCCTGGTCGCGGCCCGGGACGCAGCCGGGGACCCGGCCGAGGACGCAGCCGGGGACCCGCCCCGGGACCCGGCGCCGGACCGGGCCCGCGAGAGGATGGACCCGTGAGCGTCCCCAACGTCCTGGCCACCCGCTACGCGAGCGCCGACCTCGCCCGGATCTGGTCGCCGGAGCACAAGATCGTCCTCGAGCGGCGGCTGTGGATCGCGGTCCTCCGCGCGCAGCGCGACCTCGGCGTCGAGGTGCCCGACGGCGTCGTCGAGGCGTACGAGGCCGTCGTCGACCGGGTCGACCTGGACTCGATCGGGGCGCGCGAGCGGGTCACCCGCCACGACGTGAAGGCCAGGATCGAGGAGTTCTGCGCGCTGGCCGGCCACGAGCACGTGCACAAGGGGATGACCTCGCGCGACCTGACCGAGAACGTCGAGCAGCTCCAGGTGCGCCAGTCCCTGGCCCTGCTGCGCGACCGCGCCGTGGCCACGCTGGCCCGCCTGGCCCGGCTGGCCTCCGAGCACGAGCTGACCGTGATGGCCGGCCGCTCGCACAACGTGGCCGCGCAGGCCACCACGCTGGGCAAGCGGTTCGCGAGCGTGGCCGACGAGCTGCTGGTGTCCCTCGAGCGCGTCGAGGAGCTGCTGGCGCGCTACCCGCTGCGCGGGATCAAGGGTCCGATGGGGACCTCCCAGGACATGCTCGACCTGCTGGACGGGGACGAGTCGCGCCTGGCCGAGCTGGAGGACCGGGTCGCGGCCCACCTCGGCTTCGGGCGCGTGCTGACGTCGGTCGGCCAGGTCTACCCGCGCTCGCTCGACTTCGACGTGCTGTCGGCGCTGGTCCAGCTCACCGCGGCGCCCTCCAACCTGGCCACCACGATCCGGCTGATGGCCGGCCACGAGCTGGTGACCGAGGGCTTCGTCGAGGGCCAGGTCGGCTCGTCGGCGATGCCGCACAAGATGAACACCCGCTCGTGCGAGCGCGTCAACGGCCTGGCCGTGGTCACCCGCGGCTACCTCTCGATGGTCTCCGAGCTGGCCGGCGACCAGTGGAACGAGGGCGACGTCTCCTGCTCGGTCGTGCGCCGGGTCGCCCTGCCGGACGCGTTCTTCGCCGTCGACGGGCTCTTCGAGACGTTCCTGACCGTGCTCGAGGAGTTCGGGGCCTTCCCCGCCGTGGTGGCTCGCGAGCTCGACCGCTACCTGCCCTTCCTGGCCACGACCAAGGTGCTGATGAGCGCGGTGCGCAACGGCGTCGGTCGTGAGAGCGCGCACGAGGCGATCAAGCAGGCCGCGGTCGGCACGGCGCTCGACATGCGCGCCGGGCAGGTCGAGAACGACGTGCTCGAGCGGCTGGCCGCGGACGGGCGGCTGGGGCTGACCCAGACCCAGCTGGCCGCCCTGGTGGCGGAGCCGATCACCTTCACCGGCGCTGCCGTGGCCCAGGTGCAGGCGGTCGTGCGTCGGGTCGCTGCGGTGGTCGAGCAGCACCCCGCCGCGGCGGCGTACGCCCCGGGCTCGATCCTCTGACGTCGCGGGCGGCCGCGCCGCCCGGGTGGCGCACGGTGCGGACCGCCATCGCCAGGGCCAGCCCCAGCAGGGCCGCGCCCACGCCCAGCGAGACCCGGAACGCCGTGTCGGGGTCGGCGCGCGCAGCGGTGAGCTGGTAGGCGGTGAGGAGCAGCGCGGCCCCGACGGAGGAGCCGATCCGCTGCCCGGTCTGCAGGGCACCACCGGCCGCGCCCCCCATCCGGGGCGGCACCTCGGCCAGGGTCAGGGTGAAGTTGGGGGCGACCACCGCGCCCCCGCCGAGCCCGGTCAGCAGCAGCGTCGGGGCGAGCCAGAGCCACAGGGGTTCCCGGCCGGGTGCCAGGGCCAGGGTCAGCAGGGTGCCCACGATGGTGGTCCCCAGCGCCGCGACCGTGAGCCGCCGCCCGACCCTGGTCACGAACCGGCCGGCGACCGGCGAGCTGATCGCCGAGCCCGCCGCGAACGGCACCAGGAGCAGGCCGGCGCCGAGGGGGGAGTAGCCGAGCCCGTCCTGCAGCCACACCGACAGCACGAGCAGCAGCCCGGTGAAGCCGGTGAAGTAGAGGGCACCGACGGCCAGCCCGTCCAGGTACCCGGGCAGCGTGCGGAGCAGGGCCAGGTCGAGCAGCGGCGGGTGGCCGCGACGGGCCGTACGCCGCTCCCAGGCCACGAAGCTCCACCCGAGCAGCGGGACCCCGAGCAGCAGGAGCAGCGGCAGGCGTGCGCCGCTCTCGAGGCGCACGACCGGGTAGAGCAGGCAGATCACGGTGAGGCCGAGCAGCGCCGCGCCGGGCACGTCGATGCGCGGGTCCGCCTCGTCCCCGCCACGCACCCGACGGGGCACCATCCTGGCCACCGCGAGCAGCGCGACCAGGCCGATCGGCACGTTGAGCAGGAACAGCCAGCGCCAGCCGTCGTCCTCACCGGCCACCGCGATGATCGCCCCGCCGACGACCGGGCCGGCCGCCGAGGCCACCGAGACGGTGAAGCCGAACAGCCCGAAGGCCCGGCCGCGCTCCTCGCCGGTGAACAGCTGCTGGATCAGCCCGGAGCTCTGGGGGGTCAGCAGCCCGGCCGTGGCGCCCTGCACCAGCCGCGCCGCGACCACGAGCTCGACGTTCGGCGCGAGACCGACCGCCGCGCTCGCCAGCACGAACCCGGTCAGCCCCACCAGCATCATCCGGCGCCTGCCGTAGGCGTCCCCGAGCCGCCCTCCGGCGACCAGGGTCAGCCCGAAGGCGAGCGCGTAGCCGGACACGACCCACTGGACGGTCCCCGCGGAGGTGTCCAGGCCCGCCCGCATGGACGGGATCGCGACGTTGACGATGGAGACGTCGAGCAGGGACATGAAGCCGACGACCAGGGTGACCGCGAGGATCCGCCAGCGACGCGGGTCCACGGGGTCGTCCGCACTCACCGGCCCACGCCCACCGGGTCACTCTGGCCGACGCGACACGCCCGAAAGGGCGGGACCGGGAGGTCCGGGGCGCGACATGCTGGCCGCATGAGCGACTCCGACCCCGCCAGCAGCACCACCGCCGTACGTCTCGTGGTCCGTGGCGACGTCCAGGGCGTCGGCTACCGCGACGCGGCCGGCACCCGCGCCGAGGAGCTGGGCGTGGTGGGCTGGGTGCGCAACGAGGCGGACGGCACGGTCGCCCTGCACGTCGAGGGCCCGCCCGACGCCGTGGACCGGATGGTCGCCTGGACGAGGCGGGGCCCGTCGTCGGCGAGCGTGGAGGGCGTGGACGAGCGGGAGGCCGAGCCGCACGGGCCGTCGGCGTTCGACGTCCGGGCCTGAACCCGCCCGCCGGGCCGACGCCTGCGGCGCGAGATGACGCTCGCGGCGTGACGAGGTGACGCTCGCGTCGTGCCGCGCCTGGTCCCTCAGCGGCGCCAGGGTGCCGGCTGGCCGGTCAGCCACCAGCCCAGCGCCCGCGTCATCCAGGGCAGCGCCACGTAGGTCATCACCGGCGTCATCACCACCGTCGAGCCGAGCACCCGCCACCCGGTGGCGAGGTCGGGCGCGACCACCCCGAGCAGCAGGGTCACCACCAGGCTGAGCGGGAAGAAGACCAGCCAGATCATGGTCGCCTGCTTCCACCGCGGGGGCGCCGGCGCCGGCGGGCGGAGGTCCTCCACGTCGTGGGACGACGGCTCGTCGAACCAGCCCTCGATCCCGGTACGGCGCTCCAGGCGCGACTCGCCCACCAGGCCCTGCGCGGCGCCGAGCCACCACTGACGCTGGCTCGAGTGCTCCCACCCGTGCAGCGACGCGTCGTCGGCGAAGCGGTAGAGCATGTGCCACTCGTCGGACTCGGCGCCGGTGCGCACCCACCCGGTCCCGAGGAAGCCGGGAAACCGGACGGCCAGCGCACCGCCGGCCCGGATCCAGGCGAGCATCTGGTCGGCGTGGGCAGGGTCGACGTGGCGCGTGATGGAGACGGTGACCGGGGAGGACATGACCCCATGGTCCCGCCCCGCGCCGAGCGCGCCGCCGCGGGCCGGCGTACGGGCCCCGCGGTGTGACGACCGCCCCGGTCGACCCTCAGGCCGGCCGCGCCCGACGCTTCGCAATTGTCATCTCGGCACGCTGCGAGCGTCATCTCGGCACGCTGCGAGCGTCATCTGGGCACGCTGCGAGCGTCATCTGGGCTAGGCGCGGGCGGTGCCGCCCCAGTTGGCCAGCCGCCTGGCGACGGCCGCGAGGTCGGCACGCCACACGTCCTCGGGACCGGGCGGGATGAGGTCGTCCCACTCCGCGGCCGCCGAGCCCAGGACGTTCGACAACCGGGCGGTGCGGGCGAAGAACCAGGTGTGCAGGTGGGAGCCGCCGTCGCCCCAGCGGCTCACGTGGACGCGGCCGATCTCGGGGAGGTGCTCGACGATGCGGACCAGGCGGTTGGAGATCCGGCCGTGCTCGGAGGCCCGCTCGTCGTCGAGGCCGCCGAGGTCGAGGTGCTCGCGGGAGTGCAGGACGAGCACCAGGGGCAGACCGGACGGGGCGCCGGGGTGGGTGAGCACCCAGCGCTCGTCCTCCCAGACCACGGCCGCCGGGTCGAACCCGGCGCACGCCCCGCAGGGCTTGTCCAGGGCCTCGCCCCAGCGGGGGGCCTCGTCGGAGGGCGGCGCGAGCACCCGCGGCACGACCGCCCCGTCCTCGGCCTCCCACGGGAAGGCGGCCCGCGAGGCGCTGTCCGACATGGGCAGGCGGCCGTGCGCGCCGACGGCGGCGACCACCCGGGCGTAGACCTCTTCGGCTGACTCCGGCATGTCGACACTGTGACATCGTGGCCACCGTCACGGACCGCGGACCCCCACCTCGCCGGGCGGCGCCGTCCCGGCCGTCCCGGCCGTCCCGGCCGGCCCGGTGGGCCCGGCCGACGCGGCCAGCGCGGCCAGCCGCCCCTCCACGTGCCGGCGAGCCTCCTCGGCCGCGGCGGAGCGGTCACGTCCGTCCAGCACCGCCGGCCACGAGGTCAGGCCGGCGTCGACCCGGGCCTGGAGCTCGCGGGCGCCGGGGCCGAGGTCCCCACGCCGCGCAGCCGCCTCCCGGGCCGCCGCGCGGACCACGGCCTCCCCCCGCCAGCGGTCGTGCTCCTCGCGCAGCGACGTCGAGACCGCCCGCAGGCGCGCCAGCGCCCCGGGGTCCCTCGCCCCGGTCTCACGCGTCGGGGGCACCGAGGAACCCCGCCCCGGCGACCTCGGCCATGCCCTCGGCGGCCCCGGCGTGCGCCCCCGTCTCGACCAGGGACGCCAGGGCCGCGAGCGCGTCGAGCAGGGCCTCGACCCGGCGCAGCGCCGCGACCGCGAGCTCGGCCGCGCGCAGGAGGTCGCTGATCGCCTCCCGGCCCTGGTCGACCAGCCGGACCATCCGGGCCACCATCCGCGGGGACGTCGCCGCGGCCTTCGTCCAGCCCAGGGGCCCCGCGGCCGCGTCGAGCAGGAGCTCCTGCACGAGGCCGTCGAGGAACTCCAGGGCCGCGCACACGACCTCCGCGGTGGCCTGGGAGACCGCGACGACGTGGCCGAGCTGCTCGGCCACGAGGGCGGCGGCCTCCCGCTGCTCGTCGTGCGCGGCGGCCATCCGCTCGGCGAGGGCGGCTGCGGCGTCGGCCGACAGTCCCTCCCAGACGCCGGGCACCTGGTGTGCCAGCGCCCGGTAGTTCTCCCCGACCGCCCCGGTCGCGGCGGCGAGCTCCTGCCAGCCCTGACGCATCGAGGAGACCGCGTCCATGTCACCGGCCAGCGGCTCCAGCAGCTCGACCAGCAGGTCGCGGCCGGTGAGGCGGCGCACCACCTCGAGCACCCCGCCGATCAGCAGGCCGCAGTCGTCGCGCAGCCCGTCGACGAAGGCGCCCTCGGTGCCGGGGGGCCGCGCTCCGCCGCGCACCACCGCGCCCGCGTCGTTGACCTCCCGCACGCCTGCCCCGCCGCTCACCGCCACCACCCACGGGCGTCCCGGGCGACCTCGCCGGCCGACGGGGTCCCGCCCGCGCCGGCCAGGAGGTCCTCCCGCGCCCGCACGTCGCCCAGGGCGTCCGCGGTGCCCTGGAGAGAGACGGCCAGGTCCCCGGCCGAGTCCTGGATGCTGCGCACCACCCGGTCCGGCGCGAGGGCGAGGTCGACGACGTCCCAGGCCCCACGGCGCGCGTCGCGCTCGGCGTCGTACCGTCCGGGGTCGGCGTCCCGTCCGTCGGCTCCGTCCCACGTGGCCCGCCACCGGTCCGCTGCCGCGTCCGAGCGCTGTTCCCACTCGCTGCTCGCCCCGCTGCCCCCCTCCTCGCCCCCGCCGCCCCAGCCCCCGCCCCAGCCGAGGACCGCCGCCGGGTCCGGACCCGGGGCGACGAGGGGCCCCGCAGGGCCCGCGACGTCGTACCCCGCCGCGGGCCCGCCGGGCGGGGCGGCGTACCGCTCCTCGGGTCGGATCCGGTCCAGCAGGCGGGCGACCTCGTCGTCGGTGGCCAGCACCTCGGCGCGCAGCCGGACCATCCCGCGGCCCATCAGGCCGGCGGCCCGCGCGGCGTCGGCCAGACCGCGCCGGCCGGCCGCGACCGCGCCGGCGTACGACCCGGCGACGAGGGTGAGCACGCCCGAGAACGCCTCGGGCCGGTCCAGCACCCCGTCGAGGTAGCTGCTCATGTCGCGCGCGTGGCGCTCCTGGCGCTCGCACAGCGCGCCGGCGGCGCCCAGGGCGTCGGGGTCGATCTCCACAGCCTGCTCCTCGGGTCGGGTCGGGTCGTCGCACCAGGGATACCCGCGCGAGGGCTCCCCGAAACCGCCCGGGCGCAGGGTGTGGAGGACGCCCGGGCCCGCGGCGCTACCCTCGGCCCATGCCGCCCGCGCCCCCGACGCTCGCCGGGCTGACCCACCTGCACTCCGGCAAGGTCCGCGACCTGTACGCCCTGCCGTCCGGCGACCTGCTGATGGTCGCCAGCGACCGCATCTCGGCCTTCGACTTCGTCCTCGACACCACGATCCCCGACAAGGGCGAGGTGCTGACCCGGATGTCGTCGTGGTGGTTCGACCAGCTCGCCGACCTCGTGCCGCACCACGTGCTGTCCACCGACGTCCCCGAGGAGGTCCGTGGCCGCGCGGTCGTCTGCCGGCGGCTGGCCATGTTCCCCGTCGAGTGCGTGGCGCGCGGCTACCTGACCGGGTCGGGCCTGCTGGACTACCGCGCGACCGGCGAGGTCTGCGGGATCGCCCTGCCGCCCGGCCTCGACGAGGGGTCCCGGCTGGAGCCCCCGATCTTCACCCCGGCGCGGAAGGCCGATCTCGGCGAGCACGACGAGAACGTCTCCTTCTCCGCGGTCGAGGCCACCGTCGGACCTGCCCGGGCCGCGCAGCTGCGCGAGGTCACGCTGGCCGTCTACGCCCGCGCCGAGGAGCTGGCGCGGGCGCGCGGCATCGTCCTGGCCGACACCAAGCTCGAGCTGGGTGTCGAGCCGGACCACCCCGCCGGACCCGACGGCGCCCCGCTGGTGCTGGCCGACGAGGTCCTCACCCCGGACTCCTCCCGCTTCTGGCCGGCCGAGGACCTGCGTCCGGGCCACCCGCAGCCGTCCTTCGACAAGCAGGTCGTACGCAGCTGGCTGCTGTCGCCGGAGTCGGGCTGGGACCGCGCCTCGGGCGCGCCGCCGCCGCCGTTGCCCGAGGACGTCGTGGCGCTGACGAGGGCGCGGTACGTCGAGGCGTACGAGCGGCTCACCGGCGAGACGTTCGTGCCCACCGCCCGCGCCGCCGAGCAGCCCGCACCCGAGCCCAGGAGCCCGTGATGGTCACCGTCTTCCTCCCCGTCAGCCCCGAGGTGGCCTTCGACTACCTCGTCGACCCGGTCAACCGGCCGTCCTGGCAGGCCAGCCTGAAGGCGGTCGAGGACGTCGAGGGCGAGGTCGGCCTCGGCCAGAGCTGGACCGACGTCACCGTCCCCGGGCTGCGCCCGCGGATGCGGACCACGGCCTTCGAGCGCCCGTCGCGCTGGGCCGAGACCGGCACCTGGCGCGGGGTGACCGCCGAGCTCACCCTCCGGTTCTCGGCGTCGGGGGCGGGCTGCCACGTGGAGGTCGGCACCCGCTTCCGGGCCACCGGCGGCTACCGGGCGCTGCTCCCGCTCCTGCCGCTGCTGGCCCCGCTGGCCGCCCGCACCGACCTGAAGGCGGCGGCCAAGGAGCTCGGCGCGCGCTGAACCCGGCGCGGCCGGCCCGGACCGTCCTCAGGCGAAGGGGTCCGGCTGCCCGCCGGCCAGCCCCGAGAGGAGCTCGCGCGCCTGCTGGGCGTGCTTGTGCTCGACGAGCACCTCGTAGCGGGTGGCCACGATCTGCGCCACCGAGGTGAAGTCGCGACGACCGCGGGTCAGGGCGTAGCCGACCAGCGCCCAGATCAGGCCGAAGAGCGCTCCGAACAGCACGGTCGAGAAGAACGTGGCCAGGCCCCCGGTGGAGAACAGGGTGAAGATCACGCCGACGAAGGCCCCCAGCCACACTCCCGAGACCGCGCCCGCGAGGGCGACCTTGCCGGTGGTCAGCCGACCGGTGATCCGCTCCACCCGCTTGAGGTCGGTGCCGACGATCATGCAGTTGCCCACGGGGAAGTGCTGGTCGGAGAGGTGGTCCACCGCCTCCTGGGCCGCGGCGTAGTCGTCGTAGACGGCGAGCGAGGCCGGGAACTGCAGGGTCAGCGGGGCGGTCGACGCGCCGGGGCGGGAGGTCATGCTCATGGCCCCATCGTCGCGCACGGACCTGTGAGGCGCCTGAGGCCACCGGGCCCGGCGTCACTACGATGGGCCGACAGCCCCCGCCACCGGATGGAGCAGCCGTGCCCCGTGTCGTCGTCGACGTCATGCCCAAGCCCGAGATCCTCGACCCCCAGGGCAAGGCGGTGCTCGGTGCGCTGCCGCGCCTCGGCTTCTCCGGGGTCGCCGACGTCCGACAGGGCAAGCGCTTCGAGCTCGAGGTGGACGGCGAGGTCACCGACGCGGTGCTCGAGGACGTGCGCCGGATGGCCGAGACGCTGCTGTCGAACCCGGTGATCGAGTCCTTCACCGTCCACGTCGACGACGCGGTCGAGGACCAGCCGGCCGTCACCGGGACGGCGGCGGGCGCGTGAAGGTCGGCGTCGTCACCTTCCCCGGCTCGCTGGACGACGTCGACGCCCGGCGCGCGGTCGGTCTCGGCGGGCACGAGGCCGTGGCGCTCTGGCACGGCGACCACGACCTGCGCGGCGTCGACGCCGTGGTGCTGCCGGGTGGCTTCTCCTACGGCGACTACCTGCGCTGCGGGGCGATCTCGCGCTTCGCGCCGGTGATGACCGAGGTCGTCGAGGCCGCCGGTCGTGGCATGCCCGTGCTCGGCATCTGCAACGGCTTCCAGGTCCTGTGCGAGTCCCACCTGCTCCCCGGGGCGCTGATCCGCAACGACCACCAGCGCTTCGTGTGCCGCGACCAGCGCCTGCGGGTGGAGAGCACCCGGACGCCGTGGACCGCGGCGTACGCCGAGGGCGCCGAGATCACCGTGGTGCTGAAGAACGGCGAGGGCGGGTTCGTGGCCGACGACGCCACCCTGGACCGGATCGAGGGGGAGGGCCAGGTCGTGGCGCGCTACCTCGGCGTCAACCCGAACGGCTCGCTGCGCGACATCGCCGGCGTGGCGAACGAGCGCGGCAACGTCGTCGGCCTGATGCCGCACCCCGAGCACTCGGTCGAGACGCTCACCGGGTCCGGCACCGACGGGCTGGGCTTCTTCACCTCGCTGGTCGAGTCGGTCTGGGCCTGACCCCGGTCGGGTCAGACCCGGCCGCGCGTGAGCGCCTTCCAGTCGTCGTCGGTGGCGATGCCCGTGCCGGGCAGGTCCACCCGGCCCTGCCAGGACCGCAGCGCGGCGGTGGTCGCGGGGTTCATCACGCCGTTGACGCGCAGCCCGGTGCCGGGCGAGGCGGCGTTCAGCGCGCGCTGCAGGCGGCGTACGTCGGAGCCGGCCGAGCCGGTCTTCAGCACCGGCCGCCGGCCGGCCGCCAGCAGCGACATCCACACGGTGCGCCCGGCCTCCTCGCCCGGGGTGGTCCCACGGCGCTCGCGCCAGGCCGCGACGGCCGCCGCGGTGGCACCGGAGTAGACGCCGGACAGCGCCCCGTCGTAGAGGCCCTTCTCCTGCAGCAGGCACTGCAGCGCCGTGGTCCGTCCGGCCGGCGGGGTCTCGCCGCCCTCGGGCCGGCGCAGCAGCGGGTAGCTGCGGAAGCTGACGCTCACCCCGCCGCAGCGCTCCTCGGCGGGAGCGACGGAGCCCTTGCCGAGGTCCAGGAAGTTGCTGTCGATGGTGATGGCGACGCCGCCGTGGGTCTCGGTGTGGTCGCCGCGGTACTGCTTGACGCGCCCGCCGGGACGCCACCCGTCCTCGCGCAGGTAGCTCGTGGAGGTGTTCGCGACACCGTCCCAGCGTGCGATCCAGACCTGGTCGGGCAGCGTGAAGGCACGCGGACGGTCCACCCGGGCGTCGTCCAGCGCGGCGAGGCCGGACCCGGCCGAGGAGTAGACGCCGGAGACCCAGTCGAGCTCGTGCAGCCGGGTGGTCCAGGCCGAGAGGAAGGACAGGGCCGACTCGCGGCAGGCGGTGTTCGTGACGTCGAAGCCCTCGAGGTCGTAGAACAGGGTGCTGCCGGGGGTGAGGCCGAGGGCGCGGGCCGCCGTGACGGCGCGACCGGCCTCCGTACGCCCCATCTCGCGGGCCCGGGGGTAGCGGCCCGACGCCCCCGGGGAGGGGTCGATCGTCGGGTCGTTGCCGTAGCGGGGGAAGGACGGGTGGCACGAGGCCTGCGGGCCCAGCGTGATCGGCAGCAGCCGCCAGCCCTTCCGCAGCTGCGTGCGGACCCAGGACGGGGTCAGGTGGGGCTGGTCGCGACAGCCCCGCGAGGCCCCGGAGATGTAGATGCCGACCGACAGGAACGGTGACGTCTCCAGCCAGCGGTCCATCTTCCACTGCTCGGGGGCCAGGCACTGGTCGAAGCCGTAGCCCGTGATGTCGCCCGGCGTGACCGGGTTGGGCCGCGGGGCCGCCTGGGCGGCGGGGGTGGCGGAGGCGAGCAGGGACAGGGACAGCAGCAGGGCCGTGAGCGGGGCCAGCAGCCGGGCGTGCGGACGCGGGAGGGAGGGCATGTGAGGGGTCTCTTCCGGGGACGAGGAGCCGGGGGCGAGAGCACTCTAAGCACACGGGTCACAGGGGTCACAGCCGAAGCGATGAACTACATCGGCGTAGTTCGTGCAGGTCAGCGCGTCGCGTGCGCCCTCCGGCCGGCGCGGCGACCGGTCTCGGTAGGTTGGCGCCCGTGCTCGACACCGTCTCCGCCGCCGCCCTGGACCCCGACCGCGAGCAGCCGTTCGCCGAGCTCGGGCTCGCCCCCGAGGAGTACGCGCGTATCCGCGAGATCCTCGGCCGGCGCCCCACCGGCAGCGAGCTGGCGATGTACTCGGTGATGTGGAGCGAGCACTGCTCCTACAAGTCCTCCAAGGTGCACCTGCGGCAGTTCTCCGAGATCCCGCAGGAGACGCCGGCCGGGCCGATGCTGGCCGGGATCGGGGAGAACGCCGGCGTGCTCGACGTCGGGCAGGGCTACGCGGTCACCTTCAAGGTCGAGTCGCACAACCACCCCTCGTACGTCGAGCCGTACCAGGGCGCCGCGACCGGGGTCGGTGGCATCGTCCGCGACATCCTGGCGATGGGGGCCCGGCCGGTCGCGGTGATGGACCCGCTGCGCTTCGGCCCGCTCGACGCGGAGGACACCCGGCGCGTGCTGCCCGGCATCGTGGCCGGCGTCGGGGGCTACGGCAACTGCCTCGGCCTGCCGAACATCGGCGGCGAGGCCGTCTTCGACGCCTCCTACCTCGGCAACCCGCTGGTCAACGCGCTGTGCGTCGGGGTGCTGCGCCACGAGGACCTCCACCTCGCGCAGGCCTCGGGCGAGGGCAACCAGGTCGTCCTGTACGGCGCCCGCACCGGCGGCGACGGCATCGGCGGCGCCTCGATCCTGGCCTCGGTGACCTTCGACGAGGACGGCCCCGCCAAGCGCCCCAGCGTGCAGGTCGGCGACCCGTTCATGGAGAAGCTCCTCATCGAGTGCACCCTGGAGCTGTTCGCCGCCGGCGTGGTGGCCGGCATCCAGGACTTCGGCGCGGCCGGCATCTCCTGCGCGACCTCCGAGCTGGCCGCGGCCGGCGACGGCGGCATGCACGTCGAGCTCGACAAGGTGCTGCTGCGCGACTCCTCCCTCTCGCCCGAGGAGATCCTGATGAGCGAGAGCCAGGAGCGGATGATGGCGGTGGTCCACCCCGACCACGTCGCCACCTTCCTCGAGATCTGCGCGCGGTGGGACGTCGAGGCCACCGTCGTCGGCGAGGTCACCGGCGACGAGCGGCTGCGCATCGACTGGCGCGGCGAGACGGTGGTCGACGTCGACCCCCGCACCGTCGCCCACGACGGGCCCGTCTACGAGCGGCCGCTGGCCCGCCCGGAGTGGCAGGACGCGCTGCAGGCCGACCGCGCCGAGCTCCTGCCCCGCCCGAGCACCCCGGCCGAGCTGCGCGAGACGCTGCTGCGCCTGGTCGGCTCGCCGAACCTGTGCGACAAGTCCTGGATCACCGACCAGTACGACCGGTACGTGCGCGGTGACACCGTGCTCGCCCAGCCCTCCGACGGCGGCGTGCTGCGCATCGACGCCGAGACCGGGCTCGGGGTGGCGCTGGCCACCGACGGCAACGGCCGCTTCGCCAAGCTCGACCCGTACGCCGGCGCCCAGCTCGCCCTGGCCGAGGCGCACCGCAACGTCGCGACCGTCGGCGGCCGACCGCTCGCGGTCAGCGACTGCCTCAACTTCGGCTCGCCCGAGGACCCGGGCGTCATGTGGCAGTTCGCCGAGGCCTGCCGGGGCCTGAAGGACGCCTGCCTGGCGCTGGGCACCCCGGTCACCGGGGGCAACGTCAGCCTCTACAACCAGACCGCCGAGACGCCCATCCTGCCCACGCCCGTCGTGGCCGTGCTCGGCGTGCTGGAGGACGTCGCCCGGCGTACCGCCTCGCACTTCGCCGCCGCCGGCGACGCCGTCCTGCTCCTCGGCGACACCCGGGAGGAGCTCTCCGGCTCCGAGTGGGCCCACGTCGTGCACGACCACCTCGGCGGGCTGCCGCCGCTGGTCGACCTCGGCGCCGAGCAGGCCCTGGCCGCGCTCCTGGTCGAGGCGTCCACCGCGATGCTGCTCACCAGCGCGCACGACCTGTCCGACGGCGGGCTGGCCCAGAGCCTGGTCGAGGCGGCGGTCGGTGGCCGGGGCGCGCGGATCGGCTGCACCGTCGCGCTGGACGGGGTGGCCGGCGGTGACCCCTTCGTCGCGCTGTTCTCCGAGTCGGCCGCCCGCTGCGTGGTCACGGTGCCGGAGACCGGTCTGGAGGCGCTGGTCGCGCTGGCCGACCGGCACGGCGTCCCGCTGACCCGTCTCGGCACGACGGGCGGCGACGCCCTGGTGGTCGGCGCCGGCGGCGGGACGGTGCTGGACGTGCCGCTCGAGGAGCTGCACGCCACCTGGACCGCGACCCTGCCGGCCGTCCTGGGCTGAGGCTGTCGGCTGCGCACGGGCCTGTGGAGAAGCGGGTGCGTCCCGCGGGCTCCCGCCCGATGATCGACCGGTGTCCGTCGCCGCCGTCATCGACCTGCTGACGAGGCTCGGTGGCGTGTCCACCCGCGGCCGGCTGGTCGCCGGCACCTGCCGGGCGGACGTCGAGCGTGCGGTCGCCGGCGGTGAGGTCGTCGTGCTGGCGCGCGGGCGGTACGCGCTGGTGTCGCTCGACGAGGCGGTCGCGGTGGCACACCGGCTGAACGGCGCTCTCTCGTGGCGGTCGGCCGCGCTGCAGCACGGGTGGGCGGTCAAGGAGGTGCCGTCGCTGCCCGAGGTGACGCTGCCGCGGCGACGTCGGGTCGGGCCGGGTCCCGGGGCCGCCCTCCACTTCGCCGACCTGGGCCCCGACGACCGCAGCGGCCCCTGCACCTCTCCCGACCGCACGCTGCTCGACTGCCTGCGCAACCTGCCCTTCGACGAGGCGCTCAGCATCGCCGACTCCGCCCTCCGCTGCGGTTACCGGCCGGAACGGCTTGCCGCCGTGGCCCGGGACGCCCGCGGTGCGGGTGCCGGCCGGGTGCGCCGGGTTGCTGCCCGCGCCGACGGGCGCGCCGAAAACCCCTTTGAGTCGGTGCTCCGCGCGATCGCGCTCGACGTGGCGGGTCTGCGGGTCCGGCCACAGCTGCCGATCCACGACCCCCACTTCCTGGGCCGGCCCGACCTCGTGGACACCGATCTCCGGATCGTCCTGGAGGCCGACTCGTTCACCTGGCACGGGGGCCGGGCACAGCTGGCCCGGGACGCCCGGCGCTACAACGCCCTGGTCGTGGCCGGGTGGCTCGTGCTCCGGTTCAGCTGGGAGGACGTCATGCATGACCCGGCGCTGGTGCGCTCCACCATCGAGTCGGCCGTAGCCAGAAGGACAGAAGTCGGCTGCGGGCGGTGCGCTGCTGCCTGAGTCCCAGGTCAGCGCAGAGCTCCTGGACTTCTGTCCTTCCGGTGACGAGAGGCCGACAGGCTCAGGCGAAGACCCCGCCGGGGAACGCCCCGGCCGCGACCGCCTGCTTCGCGAACGGGCGGGCCAGCTCGCGCAGGCGGGTCGCCTTCTCGTCGCCCAGCGCGGCCCACGGCGCGAGACCGAGGCGGTCGGTGTCGGCCTCGACCTGCTCGCGCAGCGCGGTGCCCTCGTCGGTGAGGTCGCCCCCGGGTGTCATCAGGCCCCGATCGGCAAGCGCGTCCACGCTGTCCTGCCACTCGGCGGCGGACCACCCGCGGGTGGCCTGGGCGGCGGGGACGGTGAAGCCCTTGCCGGTGGCGGTGTGGGTGACCAGGGCCTCGCGGCCGCTGAGCCCGGCGTGCACCAGGGCGGCCACGTGGCCGTCGCCGCGGTGCTCCCGCACCAGGGTGAGGGCGTGGAAGAGCACCAGGTGGGGCTCCTCGGGCCAGGCCAGGTCGGCGTGGGCGGCGTGCAGCGCACGCCCCTCCGGGGTGCAGCCCGCCGCCAGCTCGCGCGCGATCCCGGCGGCCTCCTCCATCTCCGCCGAGACGACCACGTCGTCGCCGAGCAGGTTGCGGTAGGCCGTGTCGACGCCGCGGTACCGGGCCTCCTGGACGTCCTCGGGCGAGGCGAGCTCCCAGGCCGACGGGATGAAGTGGCCGACCAGCGAGGGGTTGAAGACGTAGAAGGTGGCGGTGACCGGTCCGGCCCCCACCCGGCCCATCGCGGCGGCGCGGCCGGCGAAGTAGCACATCCGGCCCTTGCGGAGCCCGAGCTCGACCAGGGACGACTCGACCTCCGCGGAGAAGTAGCAGAGGGCGTGCAGGGTCTCGAGGGAGCGAGCGGTGCGTCCGGCGTCGTGGGCGTCCATGGGCCCATGTCTACAGGTGCGGCGCGTCCGACGCCGAACCGCAGCAGGGTCCGCCGGGCCGGACCGAGGAGCGACGGCGACCTGACGACGAGTCCGGCCCGTCGATACGGTCGGAGGGATCGGGACGGACGCCACCGGCGCGGTCGACCACTGCTGGGAGGACCCTGATGGGACGCATCGTCGCCTGCTTCTTCACCACCGTCGACGGCGTGGTGGAGTCGCCGCACGAGTGGCACGCCCCGTACTTCGACGAGATGATGGGGCGCGCCGTCGACCAGGTCACGGCCGGGGCCGACGCCTACCTGATGGGGCGCACGCTCTACGACCAGTGGTCCCGGTACTGGCCCGGCAACACCACCGACGAGTTCGGCGAGGTCATCAACCCGATCACGAAGTACGTCGTCTCCTCGACCCTGACCGCTGCCGACTGGGAGAACACCACGGTGATCCCGGGGGACGGCGCCGCGCGCCGGGTCGCCGAGCTGAAGGCGACGACCCCCGGCACGATCGCGATGTCGGGCTGCGCCACCACCGTCCGCTGGCTGCTCGCCGAGGGCCTGCTCGACGAGCTGGTGCTGCTCGTGGACCCGATCGTCGTCGGCGCCGGCGCCCGGCTCTTCGAGGACGGGGACCGCACGCCGCTCACCCTGCTGTCGAGCGAGGCGTTCGGATCCGGCGTGCTGCACCTGCGGTACGCCCCGGCGCCTCGGGTCGCCGAGCCGGTCGCGGGCCCGGCATCATGAGGGGATGCCCGACGACCTCGCGGTGACCCGCGCGCTGGTCATCCCCGGCGCGGAGCTGCGCGAGCGCTTCTCGCGCAGCTCCGGGCCCGGCGGTCAGGGCGTCAACACCGCCGACAGCCGGGTCGAGCTGACCTGGGACGTGGGCGGCTCCGCGGTGCTCACCCCGACCCAGCGCGCGCGGCTGCTCGAGGCGCTGGGGGCACGGCTGGTCGACGGGTCGCTCACCATCGCGGCCAGCGAGCACCGCACGCAGCTGGCGAACCGGCGTGCGGCCCGGGAGCGGCTGACCGCCCTGGTCCGCGACGCCGCCGCACCGCCCCCGCCGTCGCGCCGGGCCACCCGGCCGACCCGCGGTTCGCAGCGCCGGCGGCTCGACACGAAGAAGCAGCGCGGTGAGGTCAAGCGGGGCCGCCGCGGCGGCGGGTGGGACTGACCGACCCGCGCCTGGTTCGATGTCCCGGTGAGCCCGATGCGTCGCCGTGCGCTCCTGCGTGGTCTGGGCCTGGTGGCCGGCGCCGGCGCCGTCGGCGGCCTGAGCAGCTGCGGAGACGACCCCGTGCCCCCACCCCCGCCCCCCAGCCCCGACGGCCCCAGCCCCGACGGCCCCGGCCCCGACGGCTCCCCGCAGGGCCGCCTGACCTACGGCGACGACCCCAGCCAGTACGCCGAGCTCGCCCGGCCGGCCGGCCGGCCGCGCGGCGTGGTCGTGGTGCTCCACGGTGGGTTCTGGCGCGCCCAGTACGGCCTCGACCTCGGCCGGCCGCTGGCCGCGGACCTGACCGGGCGGGGCTGGGTGACGCTGAACGTGGAGTACCGCCGGGTCGGCGGCGGCGGGGGAGTGCCCGCGACGCTGGACGACGTCGCCGCCGCGATCGACCTGCTCGCCCGGCCCGACCTGGACCTCGACCTGTCGACCGTGGTCACGCTGGGCCACTCCGCGGGCGGCCACCTGGCCGCCTGGGCGGCCTCCCGCGGTCGCGACGAGCGCTGGGCCGGCGGTGTCGACGTGACGGCGGTGGTCAGCCAGGCGGGCGTGCTCGACCTGCGTGCGGCGGTCAGGGAGGGGCTCGGCGGTGGGGCGGTCGAGGACCTGCTGGGCCACCCGTACGGCCCCGACGACGCGATCGTCGACCCCGCCCGTCAGGTCCCGCTCGACGTGCCGGTCTGGTGCGTGCACGGCACGGGGGACACGATCGTGCCGCCGTCGCAGTCGGTGGACTACGTCGGCGCCGCGACCGCCGCCGGAGCGCAGGCCAGGCTGGTCGAGGTGGACGGCGACCACTTCACCGTCATCGACGTCTCGTCCGGGGCGTGGGCGAGGACGGTCGAGGTCCTCGACTCGCTCGGTGGACCCCCGACGTCCTGAGCGGACACGCACCGCGTGCCGCGCCCTGCCTCGACGGACGGCACTACCAGGAGCCCGTCGAGCGCCGTCGCGACTCCGGGCCCGGCCCGGGCTGGCAGTGCGGGCACCACCACGTGCGCCGGTTGCCGGGGTCGTTCTCGAGCTCGGCCACCATCCGCACCTCGGTGCCGCACCGCAGGCACGGCCGCCGCTGGCGCCCGGAGACCCAGTGCGTCTCGCCGCGGGTGCCGAGGCCGGTGGTCACCTGGTAGGCGCCCTCGACGGTCGCGGAGTGCCGCAGCGCGAGCGCGGCGCGGTCGACCAGGCGTACGAGGTCGACACCGCCCACCGGGGTCCACGGGCTGACCCCGGTCAGGAAGGCCAGCTCGTTGGCCCACAGGTTGCCCAGCCCGGCCATCCGGGTCTGGTCGAGCAGGGCGGTCACCAGCGGGCGGTCCCGGTCGCCGGCGAGGCGGCGCACGGCCTCGGCGGCGTCCCAGTCACCCCGCAGCGGGTCCGGCCCGAGGTGCCCGACCAGGCGGTCCTCGTCTCGGGTGCGGACCAGGTCGAGCTGGTGCAACCGGCGGCCCCAGCCGGTGCCGCCGGTGGTCTCCAGCACCACCCGGACCTCGGTCATCAGCCGGGTCGGCAGTCGCTTGCCGGGCCCGGTCACCGACCACTCGCCGTCCATCAGCAGGTGGGAGTGCAGCGTCACCGGCACCGGGTCGACACCGTCCGGGGGGCCGGCGTCGAAGCGGGTCAGCAGGTGCTTGCCGTACGTCGCGTGCTCCAGCAGCGTGCGCCCGGTCAGGTCGCGGGTGGCCAGGCGGGGTACACGCAGGTCGGTGCGGACGACCCGCTGGCCACGCAGCCGGCGGTCGAGCCGCCGCGCGAGCTTGTAGACGCTGTCGCCCTCCGGCACCCCACCATCCAACCAGCGCCCCGGAGCCCGGCCGCCCACCCCGCCCGGGACGCCGCGGGTGTCACCTCGAGGCGGTGCGGGCGTCATCTGGGCCGGCTGGGAGCGTCATCTCGGCGGGGCCTGCAGACTGGGGGCGTGCCCGCCCGCCTCCGACTCCTCGCCCCGCCCGTCGCCGCCGCCGCGCTGGCCCGCCTGGGCTCGGAGGAGGAGGAGAAGGGCGACCGGCGGCTGCTGGTCAAGCACTACCTCGCGGTGCTCGAGGACCGGGTGCCCGGCCGCTCGGTCGAGGTGCGGGTCCCGCCGTACGCCGCGGTGCAGGCCGTCCCGGGCGTCCGGCACACCCGCGGCACCCCGCCGGCCGTCGTGGAGACCGACGGCGGCACCTGGATCGACCTGGCCACCGGCGCCACCACCTGGGCCGAGGCGGAGGCGGCCGGGCTGATCCGGGCCTCCGGCCAGCGCGCCGACCTCACGCCGTACCTGCCCCTGACCCAGCCCCTGCCCCAACCCCCCACGTAGCCCCGCCGGACCGTCCCGGCCGGGCGGGTCCCGCCGCCGCTGGCTAGCGTGGGCGGCATGAGCACCGAGAACCCCGGCGGCGACCTCCGCGCGCGCGTGCAGGACCTGCTCCCCGGCCTGCGCGCCGACCTGGAGGACCTGGTCCGCATCGAGTCGGTCAGCGCCGACCCCGCCCGCGCCGGGGAGGTGCGGCGCAGCGCCGAGGCCGTCGCGGCCCTGCTGCGCGCCGAGGACTTCACGCAGGTCGACGTGGTGTCGGTCGACGACGGCGCGCCCGCCGTGATCGCGCACAAGGCCGGGCCCGCGGGTGCCCCGACGGTGCTGCTGTACGCCCACCACGACGTGCAGCCCGAGAACGACCACGCGGACTGGGACAGCCCGCCCTTCGAGCCCACCGAGCGCGACTCCCCGACGGGGCGCCGCCTCTTCGCCCGTGGCGCGGCCGACGACAAGGCCGGGATCGTGGCGCACCTCGGCGCCGCCCGCGTGTTCGGGGCGGACCTCCCGGTCAACCTGACCGTCTTCGTCGAGGGCGAGGAGGAGGTCGGCTCCGAGACGCTGCCGGCGCTGCTGTCCGAGCACCGCGAGCGCCTGGCAGCCGACGTCATCGTGATCGCCGACTCCGGCAACTGGGACGTCGGCGTCCCGGCGCTGACCACCAGCCTGCGCGGCCTGGTCCGGATGGACGTCACCGTGCGCACCCTCACCCACGCCGTGCACTCCGGGATGTGGGGCGGCCTGGTCCCCGACGCGCTGATGGCGCTGGCCCGGCTGCTGGCGAGCCTCCACGACGACGAGGGGAACGTGGCGGTGGCCGGGCTGCACGCCGGTCCGGCCGCCGACGTGGACTACCCCGAGGAGCGGCTCCGGGCGGAGTCCGGCGCCACCGCCGACGTGCACTGGATCGGCTCCGGCAGCGCCGTCGCCCGGCTCTGGACCAAGCCCTCGCTGTCGATCACCGGCCTCGACGCGCCGAAGGTCGAGGGCGCCAGCAACACCCTCGTCCCGGCCGCCCGGGCCAGGATCAGCCTGCGGATCGCGCCGGGTGACACCACCACGAGCGCCGTCGCGGCGCTGCGCCGCCACCTCGAGCAGCACGTGCCCTGGGGAGCGACCCTGGACGCGGTGGTCACCGACACCGGGGAGGCCACGCAGATCGACGCGACCGGCCCGGCGTACGACGCCGCGCGCGAGGCGTTCGCGGAGGCCTGGGACGGCACGCGGCCGGTGGACATGGGGGTGGGCGGGTCGATCCCGTTCATCGCCGAGTTCCTGGAGACCTTCCCCGAGGCCAGCGTGCTGGTGACCGGTGTCGAGGACCCCGACACCCGCGCGCACGGCGCGAACGAGGGCCTGCACCTCGCGGAGTTCGCCCGGGTCGTGCTGGCCGAGGCGCTGCTCCTGGCGCGTCTCGGGGCCGGAGCCCCGGGTCCCACCGACTGAGACGGCCCGCGCCCGGGGGAGCCGCTCGTGACCGTGGTCACGTTAACGTGAGTTAACCCATGCTCTCGGAGGTCCTCCATGACACGCACCGTCGTCCCGTCCGCCCCGCAGCCCGAGGGGAAGGGGCACGGCCTCGGCCGCCGCCGCTTCCTCGGCTACGTGCTCGGAGGCACCACCCTGGTCACCGCCGCGGACCTCTCGCTCGGGATGCCGGCCCACGCCGACGGCATCCCCTCGGCCCCGCAGATCCCGGAGTTCTACGACCTCGAGGACCTGCAGACCGACGCGGCCCTGCCGACCTCGCAGCTGATCACGGTCACGATCAACAGCGACGGGACCGCCTCGTTCGCCCTGCCCCGCGCCGAGGTCGGGCAGGGCATCACCACCTCGACCGCGATGATCCTGGCCGAGGAGCTGGACCTCCCGGTCAGCAAGATCCGGGTCACCCTCGCCGAGGCCCGCCCCGAGCTCGTCTACAACCAGCTCACCGGCGGCTCCAACACCACGGTGTCCACCTACACCCCGATCCGGGTCGCGGGCGCCATCGCCCGAGCCTCGCTGCTCGGCGCCGCCGCGGCGTTCTTCGACCAGGAGGTCGACCGGCTGACCGTGATCGCCGGCGTCGTCACCAACACCGCCACGGGCGAGACCGTCACCTACGGCGAGCTCGCCGAGCTCGCCGCGCAGCCGTTCCCCACCGAGATGGAGGTCGGGCTGAAGGACCCCTCCGACTTCACCGTGGTGGGCCAGCCGTACGACCGCGACGACGCCCGGGCGGCGGTGACCGGCCAGAAGGACTTCTCGATGGACCTCCGGGTCAAGGGCGCGCTGCCGACCATGGTCTGCCGGCCGCCGACGCTCAACGGGACCCCGCGCCGGCTGCTGAACCGGGCCAGGATCCTGCGCATGGACGGCGTCACGCACGTCGCCAAGACCTCGCGCGGCATCGCGGTGCGGGCCCGTACCTTCGGCCAGTGCATCGACGCGATCCGTGAGATGAAGGTGAGCTGGAACCCCGGGCCGGTCGACGGCGAGTCCGACGAGACCATCCTGGCCAGCCTGCGCCGCGCCGAGCTGCCGTTCACCCCGGTCTCCCAGGTCCCCGACCTGCCGCTGCTGGGCACCCGGACGCACGAGGTGGACTGCGAGTTCATGTTCCGCTCGAGCGCGGCGATGGAGCCGTACTGCGCGATCGCCGACGTGCGCGCGGACTCCGCCGAGATCTGGGCGGGCCTGAAGGTGCCGATCCTGGCCCAGCAGGACATCGCGCAGCTGCTCGGCCTGCCGCAGGACGCGGTGCAGGTCAACGTGATCACGGGCGGCGGCTCGTTCGGGCACAAGCTCTTCAGCGACCACGCCATCGAGGCCGCGGAGGCCTCCCGGGCCTTCGGCAACACGCCCGTCCGGCTGATGTGGCACCGCGCCGACGAGCCCCGCCAGGGTCGCCTGCACCCGATGGTGACCTCGCGGATCCGTGCGGTCACCGCGCGGGCGCCGATCGGCAGCAGCCGCCAGGTGTACGCCTACGAGCAGCGCAACACCGGGGTGGTCACCGACTTCAGCCACGGGCTGGGCGAGATCCTCAGCTCGATGGCCTCGAGCGACCTGCCCGCCGGGCTGGGCGAGCTGACGCTGTCGCAGTCGATCTTCACCCTCACCCAGGAGCTCGGCTACGACTTCGGTGCCGTCACCCAGCTGCTCAACGAGGTCGACGAGCGCTTCAACACCGGCAGCATGCGCAACATCTACTCCCCGGACACCCGGGTCGCCGGTGAGCTGATGGTCGACGCGCTGGCCAAGGAGGCCGGTGAGGACCCGGTCGAGTACCGCCTGAGGTACCTGCGCAACGAGGAGACCCGCGCGGCGCTGGAGAAGGTCGCCGAGGAGGGCAGCTGGGGTCGGACGATGCCGGCCGGCACCGCTCAGGCGGTCGCCATCCACAAGGAGTACAAGGGCGCGACCGCCTGCCTGGTCGAGATCGACTGCCGCCCGGCCACCGTGAACCGCCAGGTCCGGGAGGCGATCACCGGGCCCCGGGTCACCAAGGGCGTCTTCGCCGTCGACGCGGGACTGGTGATCAACCCGCGCGGCCTGGAGGCCCAGATGATCGGCGGCTTCTCCGACGGCATCGCGCTGACCCTGACCAGCAGCTGCCACCTCAAGGCGGGACACTTCCTCGAGGCCAGCTGGGACAACTACTTCTACACGCGGCAGTGGAACATCCCCCCGGAGCTCGAGGTGCACGTGCTGCCCTCGGACAAGGGGCGGCCCGGCGGGGCCGGGGAGGCCGGGGTGGCCGCCTCGGCGGCGGCCACGGCGTGCGCCTACGTCCGGGCGATGGGCATCGACCCCACCGCGCAGACGATGAGGTTCCCGATCGCGCACGACACCTCGTTGTCGGCGTTCGTCCCGAAGTCCTTCGTGCCCTCGGTGCCGGCGTCGCCGACCAACGGCCTCAAGCTCACCCGCTGACCGACGACGACACGAGGAGACCGACATGCCCAAGCAGACATTCATCCTGAACGGCACGAGCGTGACCGTGAACGTCGCCGACGACGTCCGCGTCCTGTGGGTGCTTCGCGACATCCTGAAGGTGACCGGCCCGAAGTACGGGTGCGGCATCAACGTGTGCAAGGCCTGCACCTCGCACGTCAACGGCAAGGCGTTCAACCCGTGCGCGGTCCGGGTGGGAGACCTGGCGAGGACCGACGAGATCACCACCATCGAGGGCCTGGCCCCGCTCGACGGGGGCGAGGACCTGCACCCGATGCAGCAGGCCTGGATCGACCGCGACGTCGCCCAGTGCGGCTACTGCCAGCCCGGCCAGATCATGGAGGCCGTGGCCCTGGCCCGGCGGGTCCGGCGGGAGGGCCGCTCGATCACCGAGGCCGACCTCGACGCGATCCGCAACGTCTGCCGCTGCGGCACCTACACCCGCATCCGCGAGGCCGTCGTCCAGGGCGCCCAGGCGATGGGCCCGGAGGACTGACGCACGCCCGGCTCAGGAGCCGGTGCCGGGCAGCGTCCCGTGGTCGGCGAGGTCGTCCCCCTCGGGGGCGACCTCGCCGCGCACCTGGGCGAGGAGCCGGGCCTCGTGCGCGGCGTCGGCGGCTGCCCGCTCGAACTCCTCGACGCTGGGCAGGACCACGCGGAAGGTGCTGCCGACGCCGACCTCGGAGCTGACGGTGACCCGGCCGCGGTGGCGCTTGACGATGCGCCCGACGATCGCCAGGCCGAGGCCCGTGCCGCCCTGACGGCGTACGGCGGGGTCGGCGGAGCGGAAGAACTCGCCGAACACCGCGCGCTGGTCCTCCGGCGAGATCCCCAGGCCCTGGTCGGTGCAGCTCAGCGTGACCTCGTGGTCGTCCTGGGCGAGCACGATGCTCACGACGGTGCCCTCCCCGGAGTACTTCAGCGCGTTGCCGACCAGGTTGGACACCACGGTGTCGAGGTCCCCGGCCAGGCCCCGGACGAGCACCGGCTCGTCGGGAAGCCGCGCCTCCACCTGCTGGCGGCGGCGACGCGCCGGGAGGTCGTGGAGCTCGCGCACGTCGCGCACGACGTCGCGCAGGTCGACGACGGCGGGCGCGAACACCCGGCCGGGGTCGCCGACCTTGGAGAAGGTGAGCAGGTCCTCGATGATCCGCTCCAGCCGGTGGGTGCCGCGCTGCATCGCGGCCAGCGAGCGGTCGGTGCCCTCGGGCATCGCATCCCGCATCGAGCGCAGGATCTCCAGGTGCCCGGCGACGGCGCTCAACGGGTTGCGCAGCTCGTGGGAGACCGTGGCGATCAGTCCGCTCTTGTACGCGTCCAGCTCGCGGAGCTCGGTGACCAGCTCCTGCTCGTGGCGGTGGGCGCGGGCGTCGAGGATCGCGTGGCCGAGGTCGTGGCCCACGTCGAGGGCGGTGGCACGTTCGACGTCGCTCCAGGGGCGGTCACCCGGGCCGCGGGTCAGGGTGAGCCCGCCCAGGCAGGTGGTGTCCACGCCGATCGGCACGAACAGCGCCGAGCCGATCTCCTGCTCGAGGAAGTACTCCGAGATCCGGTGCGCCTCGGTCTCGTCGAACAGGTCGCCGGCGAGGGGGGTGCACGGGTCGACGACGAAGACCTGCTGGGCCGACCACGCCAGCCGGGCGGTGCGCTCGGCGAGGTCCGTGATCGGCCGCGGGACCGGGGTCTCCTCACCGTCGGCACGGAAGACGGTGGCGACCCGGGCCACGCCCGGCTCGGCCAGGAGCTGGACGTACAGGCCGTGGGCCCGGAACCCCTCCATCACCGCGGTGTGGCTGCGGGCGAGGATCGAGGGGATGGTCTGGCGGCCCCTGCTGCGACGCACCACGTCCCGGGCCGTGCGCGCCATCCGGGCCTGGGCCGCGAGCCGCTCCCGGTCCCGGGCCGCGACCACGGACCTGGCCGCGGTGACGCAGCGCCGGTCCAGCTCGGCGAGACGGTCCCCGTCGGGTCGCTGACCGTCGGCGGGCAGGTCGAGCTGGACCAGCCCGACGACCTCGCCCGCCGCGTCGCGGGCGAGCACGGCGAGCCAGTCGTGCGGCTGCCAGGCGCGGTCGCCCGCGACGTCGCTGGGCCGGGTCCACCACACGCGGGAGAGCTCGTCGTCGGGCTGCAGCTCGAGCACCAGCGCGACGTCCCCCACCCGGGTGCCGCCGGTCATCAGGCCCTCGAGGACCGCGAGCGGGACCCGGGTGCCGAGCAGCTCGGCGCAGGCCGTCTCGTCGCCGGCGATGGCCACCGTCTCGCACACCGAGGCGTCGTCGACGACGCCGATCGAGACCACCCCGAAGCCGGTGGCGTCGCGCAGCGCGTCGGCGAGCAGGATCAGGGAGTCGCGGGTGGCCTCGTCGGACCACGTCGAGCGTCCTGGCGTGGTGGACCCGCCGACGTGGGGGTGCAGGGCCGGGCTGGTCATGGGGGACCTCGGGGCAGGGTGTCGGAGGGGGCGGTCGGCAGGAGCACGTACGGCCGGGGGCCCCGGCACGACCGTCGCCATCGTAGGGCCGTTCCTCCCCGCGGCGCAGATGCTCACCCGATCGGGCCTAGACTCGCGGCGTGCCCTACCTCAGCGGTCCCGGCCAGCGGCCCGGCGACGGCCGGCTCACCACCGACCTCGACCCCCAGGACCGGGGGCCGCAGGACGCCTGCGGGGTGTTCGGCGTCTGGGCCCCGGGCGAGGACGTCGCCAAGCTGACCTACTTCGGGCTGTACGCCCTGCAGCACCGCGGGCAGGAGTCGGCCGGCATCGCGGTCAGCAACGGTCGCCAGATCCTGGTCTACAAGGACATGGGCCTGGTCTCGCAGGCCTTCGACGAGGCCACGCTGGACTCCCTGCAGGGCCACCTCGCCATCGGCCACTGCCGCTACTCCACGACCGGGGCCAGCACCTGGCAGAACGCCCAGCCGACCTTCCAGCCCACCGCCGCCGGCTCGATCGCGCTCGGGCACAACGGCAACCTGATCAACACCCACGACCTGCAGGCGCTGGTCGCGGCCCTGCCGGGGACGGCCGGCGAGCTGGAGATCAACGTGCGCCGGCAGGAGGGGATCACCAACGACACGGGCCTGGTCACCTCGCTGCTGGCCCACCACCCCGACACCACGCTGGAGCAGCGCGCCCTCGAGGTGCTGCCGCTGCTGCGGGGCGCGTTCTCGATGGTCTGGATGGACGAGGACGCGTTGTACGCCGCCCGTGACCCCCAGGGCATCCGTCCGCTGGTCCTCGGCCGGACCGACCGCGGCTGGGTGGTGGCCAGCGAGGACTCCGCCCTCGCCACCGTGGGTGCCAGCCGGATCCGCGAGGTCGAGCCGGGGGAGATGCTCGTCATCGACGCCCAGGGTCTCCGGTCCCACCGGTTCGCCGAGGCCGAGCCCAAGGGCTGCGTCTTCGAGTACGTCTACCTCGCCCGCCCCGACGCCCGGATCGCGGGTCGCAGCGTGCACGAGGCGCGCGTGGAGATGGGCCGTCGGCTCGCCCGGGAGTTCCCGGTGGAGGCCGACCTGGTGATGCCGGTCCCGGAGTCGGGCACCCCCGCCGCCTCCGGCTACGCCGAGGAGGCCGGCATCCCGTTCGGTCAGGGGTTCGTGAAGAACGCCTACGTCGGTCGCACCTTCATCCAGCCCAGCCAGACCCTGCGCCAGCTCGGCATCCGGCTGAAGCTGAACGCGCTGGACCACATGATCCGTGGCAAGCGGGTCGTGGTCGTCGACGACTCGATCGTCCGCGGCAACACCCAGCGCGCCCAGGTGCGGATGCTGCGCGAGGCCGGGGCGCTCGAGGTCCACGTGCGGATCTCCAGCCCTCCGGTGCGGTGGCCGTGCTTCTACGGCATCGACTTCGCCACCCGGGCCGAGCTGATCGCCAACGGGCTGGACGCCGCGGAGATCGCGGCCAGCGTCGGCGCCGACTCCCTGGGCTACATCTCCCTCGACGCCATGGTCGAGTCCACCGGGCAGCCGAGCGAGAGCCTGTGCAAGGCCTGCTTCACCGGGGAGTACCCCGTCGAGCTGCCCGACGAGGCCCTGCTGGGCAAGCACCTGCTGGAGACCTCGCTCACCGCGCCGACCCACGGCAAGGCCCTGCCGGTCCTGAACAACCCCTGACCTCCCCCGAGCCCGGAGCCCGCCTGATGAGCCAGACCCACCCGACCCGGACCGACGCCGCCGGCGGCACCTCGGCCTACGCCGCGGCCGGGGTGAGCATCGAGGCCGCCGACGCCGCCGTCGACCTGATGCGCGCCTCGGTCGAGCGCGCCCGCCGTCCCGAGCTGATCGGTGGGATCGGGGGCTTCGCCGGACTCTTCGACGCATCGTTGCTGACCCGCTTCGAGCGGCCGGTGCTGGCGACCTCGACCGACGGGGTGGGCACCAAGGTCGCCATCGCGCAGGCGATGGACGTGCACGACACCATCGGCTTCGACCTGGTCGGGATGGTCGTGGACGACCTCGTCGTGTGCGGGGCCGAGCCGCTCTTCATGACCGACTACATCGCCACCGGCCGGGTCGTGCCCGAGCGGGTCGCCGCGATCGTCAAGGGCATCGCCGACGCGTGCGTGGAGGCCGGGTGCGCGCTGGCCGGGGGCGAGACCGCGGAGCACCCCGGCCTCCTCGGACCCGACGAGTACGACGTGGCCGGCGCCGCGACCGGGGTCGTCGAGGGGGACCGCCTGCTCGGCCCGGCGCGGGTCCGCCCCGGCGACGCCGTCGTCGCGATGGCGTCCAGCGGGCTGCACTCCAACGGCTACTCCCTGGTGCGGCACGTGCTGCTCGGCGAGCAGGGCCTCGGCTGGTCCCTCGACCGGCACGTGCCCGAGCTGGGCCGCACCCTGGGCGAGGAGCTGCTCGAGCCGACGAAGGTCTACGCCAGGGCGTGCCTGGCCGCGGCCGCGACCAACGGCGTGCACGCGATGGCGCACGTGACCGGCGGCGGCCTCGCGGCCAACCTCGCCCGCTCGCTGCCCGAGGAGCTCACCGCGACCCTCGAGCGCGGCACCTGGACCCCCGCCCCGGTCTTCGACCTGGTGCGGAACGCGGGCGGGGTGAGCACCGAGGACCTGGAGGCGACCCTGAACTGCGGGGTCGGGATGGTCGCCCTGGTCGCTCCCGAGGGTGTGGACGCCGTGCTCGGCGTCCTGGCCGAGCAGGGCGTGCGCTCCTGGGTCGCCGGCGAGGTGCTGCCGGCCCGTGCGGACGGCGAGGGCGGCGCCGTCCGCCTGGTGGGCCGCCATCCCGGCTGGTGAGATCGCGGGCCCACAAGGTGGGACCGGCGTCGCCGGGGCCCGCCGTTCGGCCGCCACGCGGACGCTCGGCCGCCCGGGCGTGCGATCGCGACCGGTCATTGGGTAGCGTGTGCCTCACGATCACCGATGGAGACAGCCCGGTGCCCCGATCTCAGCGTCGGGCCCGGCCGAGTGTGCGAGGGGGCTGACCCTATGGGGCGCGGCCGAGCGAAAGCCAAGCAGACGAAGGTCGCCCGCGACCTGAAGTACCAGACCCACGAGACCGACTTCGGGGCCCTGGCGCGCGAGCTGCACGGTGGCGAGGACGACAGCGGCAAGGCCGAGGAGCCCGACGACTGGGCCTCGGACCACCGCACCCGCGACTGACGCGCTCCGTCGCGCGGACCCCGGGTCGACCCACGAGGTCGACCCGGTTGCTGGTGCGCCCGGACCGGTGACGGAGCCCGCCGCGGGCGCCGTCCGGCGCGCGCCGCGGCGCGCGCCGGGTGTCAGGGGGTGCGCGGGTCAGGGGGTCCAGATGCCGCGCAGCCGGCCGACCTCGTGGATGCGCCGCTCGGCGACCCGGTCGGCGGCGACCGCGGGCGGGACACCGTCCGAGGCGGCCCGCTCCAGCACCGACCGCGTGGTCTCGAAGATGCGGGACGCGCGCTGGTGGGCCCGGTCGAAGGAGAACCCCTCGAGCTCGTCCGCGACCTGGACCAGGCCACCGGCGTTCACGCAGTAGTCCGGCGCGTAGAGGATGCCGCGCTCCTCCAGCAGCGTGCCGACGCCGGGGTGCGCGAGCTGGTTGTTGGCCGCGCCGCACACGACGCGGGCCGACAGGGCGGCGACCACGTCGTCGGTGAGCGCGTCGCCGAGCGCGCAGGGGGCGTACACGTCGAGCCGGGTCGCCACGAGCTCGTCGGTGGAGCCGACGACGGTGACCGCGGGGTGCTCCTCGCGCACCTGCGCGAGGGTCGGGCCGTGCACGTCGGTCACGACGACGGCGGCGCCGTCCTCGAGCAGGTGGCGCACGAGGTGCCGACCGACCTTGCCGACCCCGGCGACGCCGACCGTGCGCCCGGACAGCGTCGGCTCGCCCCACACGACCTCCGCCGCCGCGCGCATGCCCTGGAAGACCCCGAGGGCGGTCAGCACCGAGCTGTCCCCGGCGCCGCCGTGGGCGGTGGTCCGACCGGTGACGAAGTCGCACTCGCGGGCCACCACGTCCATGTCCTCGGAGAACGTGCCGACGTCGCAGGCGGTGCGGTACCGGCCGCCGAGGGTCTGCACGAAGCGGCCGTACGCCCGCAGCAGCGGCTCGGACTTCTGGGTGTGCGGGTCGCCGATGATGACGGCCTTGCCGCCGCCGAGGTCGAGCCCGGCCAGCGCGGCCTTGTAGGTCATCCCGCGGGACAGGGCGAGCGCGTCGCGCAGGGCGTCGGCCGTCGAGGCGTACGGGTGGAAGCGGGTGCCGCCGAGGCCGGGCCCCAGCGCGGTCGAGTGGATCGCCACGATGGCCCGCAGCCCGCTGGCGGGGTCCTGGCAGAAGACGACCTGCTCGTGGTCCTGCCCGGGGGCGAAGGGGTCGGGCAGGGCGGTCGGGTCGGGTGCAGGCACGGGTGGTCCTCCGGGTGGTCGGGCGCGCCCGGGGGTGGTGGGCCGCGGTCGGACGTCCCGCGGGGTGGCGCGGGTCACCTCAGTCTGACAGACCGGGTGCGCCGTCCTCGGGGTGGCGGGCCGGCACCGCGGGCGGGCGGGACGCCGCGGTGCGGCCGACGGACCCGAGGGCCCGGCGGGCCAGCACCACGTCCGCGGCGAGGGCGTCGAGCAGGTCCGGGACCGCGGTGATGTCCTGACGCCGGGCAGCCCCCTCCACCTCCCCGGCGGTGTCGGCCACCCGGACGAGCCCGAGGTTCGCCGAGCTGCCCTTCAGCTGGTGGGCCAGGCCCTCCAGGGCGTCGAGGTCGCCGTCCGCGGCGGCGGTGGCGAGCTGGTCGAGGGCCGCGTCCACCCGGGCCAGGTAGGACGCCCGGGTGCGGTCGAAGAAGGTCACGCCGTCCTTGACCAGCTCGCGCAGCATCTCCACGCGCTGGAAGTCCAGCACGGGCCGCTCGTCCTCGTCGGGGTAGAGCAGGTCGGGCTCCGTGGTCACCACCTGCTCCGCCTCGGGGACCCCGGTGGTCCCGGGCCGCGCGGGGGTGCCGGACGCCCCCGGCGCGTCGGGGCGGGGCGGCAGGGACGCCCACCGGGCGAGCGAGCGGGCCAGGTGGGCCCGGCTGACGGGCTTGGTCAGGAACCCGTCCATCCCCGCGGTCAGGCAGCGCTCGCGCTCGCCGTTGAGCACGGAGGCGGTCATCGCGAGCACGGGCACCGGGAGGACCCCGGCGGCGGCCTCGGCGGTGCGCAGCCGCCGGGTGGCCTCCACGCCGTCGAGCCGCGGCATCCGGCAGTCCATCAGCACCACGTCGTAGCCGTGCTCCGGGACGAGCCGGGCCAGCGCCTGCTCGCCGTCGACCGCCACGTCGACGGTGCAGCCCAGGCTCTCCAGGAGGCCGATGGCGACCATCTGGTTGACCGCGTCGTCCTCGACGACCAGCACGCGGACGCCGCTGGTCGAGGTGCCCGAGGTGAGGCGGGCGCGGTCCGCCTCGTCCCGGTCGAGCGCGACCAGCAGGGCGTGCCACAGGTCGTCGCGTGCCGCGGGCTTGCCGGCGGTCGCGTGGAAGCAGGCAGCCAGCTCGCCCTCGCTCCCGCCGTGCTCCGGGGCCGTGCCGTCGAGGAGCACCAGTCCCGGCCCGGGGTCCGTGGCCGCCAGCTCCCGGGCCAGTCCCAGGACCGGGGGACCGGTGCGGTCGGCCGGGCCGGGCAGGGAGCGGTCCAGGAGCACCGCCTCGTACGCCTGGCCCGCCGCAGCGGCGCGGCGCAGCTCGGCCCGGGCCTGGTCCACGTCCTCGCAGGCGTGCGGCTCCGCCCCCCACGCCCGCAGGTGCGCCACGAACGACCGGCGGCTGGCCGCGTGCGCGTCGACCACCAGCACCCGCCTGCCCCGCAGCTGCGCCGACCCCCGGTCGTGGGGCGGTCGGTCGGCGGCGGGCACTCCCTCGAGCACCGCGGTGAACCAGAAGGTGCTGCCCCGGCCCGGGGTGCTGCGCAGACCGATCCGGCCGCCCATCGCGGCCACCAGGCGGCGGCAGATGGCCAGGCCGAGCCCGGTGCCGCTGTGCCGGCGGGTCGAGGACGGGTCGGCCTGGGTGAAGGCCTCGAACAGCTGGTCGGGGTCGTCGCCGACGGCGACGCCGATCCCGGTGTCGCGCACCTCGATCCGGAGCACCGGTGCTGCGTCCGGCCCGCCCTCGGCGGGGCCCGCCAGGGACACCAGCACCTCCACCTCCCCGGAGTCGGTGAACTTGACGGCGTTGGAGCACAGGTTGGTGACCACCTGGCCCAGCCGGACCGGGTCGCCGTAGGCGACCTCGGGCAGCTCGGGCTCGCAGGTGACCGCCAGGGCGAGGCCCTTGCTGCGGGCCTGCCCGGCGACCACGGCGACGGCCTGCTCCACCACCGACCGGACGTCGATGACGCTCCGCTCCAGCTCGAGGCGCCCGGACTCGATCCGGGACAGGTCGAGGATGTCGTTGATCAGCGCGAGCAGGGTGCGTCCGGTGCCCCGGAGGGCGTCGGCGAGGTTCTGCTGCTGGCTGTCGAGGTGGGTGCGCAGCAGCAGCTCGGTCAGGCCGATCACCCCGTTCATCGGGGTGCGGATCTCGTGGCTCATCGTGGCCAGGAAGTCCGACTTCAGCCGCGAGGCCTGCTCGGCCTCGTCCCGTGCCTCGGCCAGGCGGAGCGCGTCCTGCTCGCGCTGCGCCACCGCCCCGAGCAGGTCGGCCAGCCGGGTCACCAGGCGCACCGTGGCGGGATGGGCCGGGGACTCCGGGAGCAGCAGCTGGACCACCGCGCAGGTCTCACCGTCCAGCAGGATCGGTACGGCGAGCACCGAGTGGGTGGTGCCGCGCCCGGGTGCGGCGGCGGAGCGCACCTCGGCGGCGCTCCAGGCCTCCCGGGCCAGCACGTGGTCGGGGGGCGGCAGCGCCGTCCCTCCGGGATCGACGCCGGCCGGGTGGAGGGCGAGGGAACCGCCGTCGTCCCGCGACCGCCCGAACACCGCGCACGGCAGCCACTGGCCGTGGCGGCGCAGCACGGTGCAGGCGGTGCCGAGCGCCTCCGACAGCCCGGTGGCGTCGTTGGCGGCCTCGGCCACCCCGAGCAGGAGCAGCAGCCGCGCCCGGGCCTCGTCGGCCTCGGCGGCGGCGACCACCTCCGTGGTGACGTCCTGGCTCGTGCCCCGCACCTCGAGCGCGCCGGACCCGTCCTCGGCGAGGGCGACGTCGGCCAGGGCACGCAGGACCAGCGGGCTGCCGTCCGGGCGCTCCAGGTGCAGCTGCCAGCTCAGCCGGGTCCCGGGCTCCGGGGGGCCGGCGAGGTCCCGCTCGACCTGCGCCCGGTCCTCCGGCCGCACCGCGGCGAGGGCCTCGGTCATCGTCGAGGGCAGGTCGGCCGGGTCGACGCCGAGCGCGTGGCCGAAGCCGGCGGACCAGACCACCTCGTCGGTGGAGAGCCGCCACGTCCAGGCGCCGAGACCGGCGAGGGCGTGGGCGGTGCTGAGGTGGCGTCGCTGGTCGTCGAGGGAGGCGAGCAGCCGGCGGCGCTCGGCGTACTCGGTGACGCGGACCCAGGACCGCGCCTCGGCGGGTCCCGCGTCGGTCCCCGGGGGCAGGGGTCCCCAGCTGGCGAGCACCCACCGCCGTCCACCGTCGCGGCCGACGAGGAGCAGCTCGTGGTTGGTCCCGTCGAGGGCGCGGCCGGGGGCCCAGGGGGCCGCCCCCGCGGTGTCAGGGCTCTCCGCAGGGCCGAGGAACGTGCCGAGGTCGGTGCCGGCGACCTCGGCGGGAGGCACCGCGGCCAGCGTGCAGAACGCGGGGTCCGCCCAGAGGATGCGACCCTCGGCGTCGAGCGCGAGGTGGCCGTCGCCGCCGGCCCGCAGCACGGCGGCCCGGAGGGCGTCGCCTCCTGCACCCATCGTCACCCTCTCCACCCGTCCCTCAGAGCCCGCCCTGGTGGATCCGGTGCGGCCCTCCCCATGATGCCCCAGGACCGCGTCGGGCGCTCGCCGCCGCGGCGGACGGCTCCGCGGCGGACGCTCCGTGGCCGGACGGGCGTCGCGTCAGCGGGTCACCCCGCGGGGCGCTGGAGGACGACGTCGCCGTGGGTGCCGTAGGGCAGCAGCGGCCCGCCGGCCGGGGTGGAGTCGAAGCCGATCAGCAGGGGCCCCTGCGGGGTGCGGGCCACGGTCGGCCAGGGCAGGTTCGTGGGGTACGCCGCGTCGAGCCGGCCCACCTCGCGCAGGTCCAGGTCGAGCACGGGGTAGGTCGCCGGGGCGCCCTCGGCGTCCCGCTTGCCGTCGCGGCCGTGGCTGGCCAGCACCCGCCACCCCTCGGTGGTGCGGAGCAGGGTCGGGCCCTCGCAGGCCGTCCGGGCGGTGGCGGCGGCGCGGAGGGTCCAGCCGGCGGCGTCGGTGGGCTCGGGCCCGGTGGCCACGGCCGGGTGGAAGACGAAGAAGCGGCTGGCCCGGACGAACGCGAGCAGCCACGTCCCGTCGTCGTCGCGGACCAGGTGCGGGTCCCAGGTGCCGACCGGGGCCTGCAGGTCGCCGGCCGGGCCGCCGGTGGGTCCGGTGGTGGGTCCGGTGGTGGGTGCCGGCAGCGGGACGGTGTCGAGCACGTGCGGGCCGTGCAGCAGGTCGGTGCCGGCCGGCACGACGGCGAGCGTCATCGACACGTGGGGGTTGCGGTGCGGGTCGAAGTCGCCCCAGGTGCTGGTGGCGACCAGCCACCGGTCCCGGTCCCGCACGACGTGGGTGGCGTGGTCGCCCAGCACCCCGGCGCGGTCCGGGCGGCGGAAGAACAGGTCGCCGCGGTGCGCGAGGTCCAGGGTGGCGGGGTCGAGGGACCACAGCGAGGTGTGGCCGGACCCGAAGCCGCCCGGCCCCGCGGAGGTGGCGCTGAGCAGCAGCAGGCCGTCCTCCTCGTACGCCGTGCCGTCGGCGTGGCTGACCAGGTGGGGGTCGCGCAGGCCGAGCTGGCCGAAGGTGCCGGCGCGGTCGGCGCCCGGCTCGGCGCGCAGCCCGCGGAGCCAGTCGGCGTCGAAGGGGTCGGGGGTGCTCGTGGGTCGTCGCGCACGCAGGTCGGCGAGGTCCAGCACGGCGCGGGCGCGCCAGGTCCCCGCCTCCCGGCTCCAGGCGGTGGCCAGGGCGCCGGTGAGGGTCACCGCGAGCGCCTCGGCGCGGGGCGAGCGGGCGTGTCGGCGGCTCTCGTGCACCGAGGTGTCGCCGTCGTGCTCCAGCTCCAGCCAGGTCCGCCCGTCGGCACGTCGGGCCCGCAGCGCGGTCGGCGTACCCCCGGGGGGACCGGCCGCCAGGCCCACGACCGCGTCGCCGTCGGGGGAGGCGAGGTCGAGCTCGGCGGCGGCGTACGGGGCGGCGACGACCGTCGTGCCCGGCTGGGCCAGGGCGACCGGGCGGAGCCGGGCGACCGGGGTCAGCGGGGGGAGCGAGCCGAGGTCCCAGGCGTCGGCACGGGTCACGGTGCGGGGTTGCTGACCTTCTCGCCGGTGGCCTCCTCGTGCTGCCGGCGGGCCTTCTCGATCTTCTCCATCAGCTCGGTCTCGTCACGCATCATCCGCTTGGACTCGGGGCCCAGGGACTTGACCTGCTCGGCCTCCTCGACCAGCGCGCAGTAGACGCGCTCGCGCTCGCCCTCGTCGGCGGTGTAGTCGAGGTCGAGGTAGGCGTTGACGTGGCGGCGGGCGTTGCCGATGGCGACCTTGGCCCGGCCCTTCTTGCTGACCAGCGAGGCGACCACGGTGACGGTGAGCAGGCCCAGGATGACCGTGAGCGAGACCGCGGTGCTGATCTCGGTGACCTCGATCTCCTCACCGCCGTTGATGAACGGCAGGTTGTTCTCGTGCAGGGCGTGCAGGATCAGCTTCACGCCGATGAAGGCCAGGATCGCGGCCAGGCCGTAGGAGAGGTAGATCAGCCGCTCGAGCAGGCCCTCGATGAGGAAGAACAGCTGGCGCAGGCCGAGCAGCGAGAACGCGGTCGCGGTGAAGACGATGAAGGTGTTCTGGGTCAGCCCGAAGATCGCCGGGATCGAGTCGAGGGCGAAGAGGATGTCGGTGCCGCCGATGGCGACCATGACCAGCAGCATGGGGGTGAGCACCCGCTTGCCGTCGACCTCGGTGAAGAGCTTGTCCCCGTCGAACTCCGGGGAGGTGCGCACCGTCTTGCGGGCCACCTTCACCATCAGGTTCTCGTTCTCGTGCGCGTCCTCGTCGCTGACCTCGCCCTTGAGCATGTTGCCGGCGGTCAGGATGAGGATCAGCCCGAAGAGGTAGAAGACCCAGGCGAACTGGTTGATCAGCGCGGCGCCCAGGAAGATGAACGCGGTCCGCGCGACCAGGGCGAAGATGATGCCGAACAGGAGCACCTTCTGCTGGTCCTCGCGGGGCACCTTGAAGCTGGTCATGATGATCAGGAAGACGAACAGGTTGTCGACCGACAACGCCTTCTCGGTGATGTAGCCGGCGAAGTACTCCCCGCCCATCGTCCCGCCGCCGAACCAGAGCACGGCCAGCCCGAAGACGACGGCGATCCCGACGTAGACCGCCGACCACACCGCGGCCTCCCGCAGCGTGGGGACGTGGGCCTTGCGGGTGTGGAAGACGAAGTCGTAGAGCAGCATCCCGAGGATCAGCGCGATCGTCGCGGCCCAGACCAGGGTGGGCACGGTCATGGTGGGCTCCTCGTTGCGGGCAGGCCGACGGCGGGGCTCCGTCGTCTCGCCAGGGTAGGCCAGCCGGGTGGGGGCACGTTCACCCGAGCAGCCGAGATGACGCTCGCACCGGGTCGAGATGACGCTCGCACCGGGTCGAGATGACCGTGGTGCACCCCCCGGGCCCGCCTGGTCAGCCCGGGTCAGCCTGGGTCAGCCTGGGTCAGCCTGGGTCAGCGGAGCCGGACGAGGTAGCGCGCGGCACGACGGGCGTCGGTGGAGCGGTCCTCCCAGGTGACGCCGACGGCGGTGAGCAGGGCGCCGGCGGCGGCGAGCAGCAGCCACTGCGGGACCACCGCGGCGTACGGCGCGAGCTCGGCCAGGACCAGGACGGCGCCGGTGGCCCCACCGACGACCACGGGGGCGCTCCAGCGCACCCGGGCGCCGGCCAGGAGCAGGACCAGGCACCCCAGCCCGAGCGCGGCGGCGCGGGGCGAGACCGGGCCGTCGGCGAGCACGACGAGCAGCGAGGGCAGGGTGGCCAGCACCAGCCCCGGCAGCAGCGTGGAGCGGGTGGGGGCGTCGGGGTCGCGACGGAGCCGGACGATGCCGACCGCGACCAGGGCGAGCGCCGTCGGGAGCGTGTACGCCTCGGGGTCGGTGACCCCGAGGTCGGCCAGCCGCACCCAGGTGGCCGCGGCCAGCAGCAGGCCCCCGGGCCAGGCCAGCGCCCGGCGGGAGGGGTTGAGCGCGGCGCTCGCGGAGACCAGCGCGCCGGCCAGGGTCAGGTGGACCGCCAGCGCGACCGGCGCGGACCCGGTGACGGAGCCGGTGGGGTCCGCCGCGACCGCGAGGAGGGCGACGGCGGAGGCGGGCAGGACGGTGAGGGCCGCCGCCAGCTCCAGGGAGGCGTACGGGCGGAGCAGCGCGAGCACGCCGACGACGAGCAGCACCGGCAGCGCGCGGTCGCCGACCACGAGACCGGCCAGGTCGCCCAGCGACCAGGCCAGGCCGCCGGCGGCGGGTGCCAGGAGCGCCCCGGCGGCGGCCCGGGTCCGCGTCCCGGGCGCACCGGTCAGGGTGAGGGCGGCGGTGACGGTGACCACCGGGGCCAGCACCAGCGCGGTCAGGGCGGCGCTGGGCAGCGCGGTGAGCAGGGCGGTCCCGCCGGGGACGGCGGCGGCGAGCAGCAGGGCGGTACGCCGCGCGGGCCGGCCGGTCAGCGCCAGGACCGCGGCCACCAGGCCGGGCACGGCCGCCGTGGCCACGACCAGTCCCAGCGGCGCCGGTCCGGCGGCCAGCGCGACCGCGGTCGTCGGCAGCGCCAGCGCGGCTGCCGCGAGGAGCCCTGTCCGGCGGGTCGCCGCCGGGAGGTGGACGGCCGCGGCGAGGGCGAGCAGGCAGATCGCGGGCACCAGGAGGACGGGGGTGGTCACCGTGGTCGGCGAGCCCAGCACCGCCTCGAGCGGCGCGGCACCGGGGGAGCCGGCCCGCTCGGCCAGGCGGAGCACGTTGTCGACCGCGGAGGTGACCAGGTCCAGCGCGAGCGCGCCCACCGGGAGCGCCAGCAGCAGCTGCGGCGCCACGGTCGTCGCGGTCCAGCGGCCGCCGGACGTGCGCGCGGCGGCGGCGAGGGCGGTCCAGGCCGCGAGCCCGAGCAGGCACCCGACGAGCAGCAGGCCGGTCGTCTCGTCGGTCAGCGGCATCAGGGCGAGCAGGGTCAGCAGCAGCGCGGAGGTCGCCGTGGCGGCCGGCGCGGCGGCGGGCAGGCGACGTACGGCGGGGTGCGCCAGCGGCAGGAGGACCAGCAGCCCGGCGGCCAGCAGGCCGGTGCCCGCACCGTCGAGGACCAGCTCGCGCAGCGACGGCCCGGTGGCGGCGTCCGCGAGCCCGACCGCGCTCAGCCCGAGCCACCAGGTCGCGGCGACGACCGCGGCCGCGTCGGCGCCGGCCCGCAGGTCCAGCCGGTGCGCCAGGGCCGCCAGCGCCGACCCCGCCAGCACGGCGGCGATCGCGGTGCTGGTCACGTGCTCGGTGGCCACGGCGGTGCCCCCGGTGAGCAGGAGCAGCCCGACCGCGGCACCCACCTGCGCCGCGGCCGGTGCCGCCCCGGTCCCGCGACGCCGGGTGACGGCGACCAGCCCGACGGCGGCCAGCAGCACGGCGGCGCCCACGACGGCGGCGGTGGAGCCGGTGCTGCCGGTGGCGCCCAGCCACCCGGAGTCCCGCGCGCCGAGCACGTCGAGCGCGACCAGGCCCAGCGTGACCGTGCTGAGCGCCTCGGCGGCGACCGGCAGCGGACGGCGGGCGAGGACCACGGCGGCCGAGGCGGCCGAGCCGGTGAGGGCGAGCAGCACCGCGGTACGCCCCTCGACACCGAGCCACGACCACGCCACGGCCAGGAACGCGACCGCGGCGACGAGCAGGCAGGCGGCGCCGAGGCCGAGCAGGACCCGCGGCACCGACGAGCCGCGCAGCCCGGCCGGACCGGCCGTCGCGGTGGACGGCACCGCCGCTGCGGCGCCCCCGGTCGCTGCGGCGCGCCCGGCAGGGACGAGCACCGGGGCGGCCAGCGGTGCCGTGGCCCGGAGGACAGCGAGCAGCTCGTCGGCCCGGGTCAGCGCCCCGAGCAGCGCGACGGCCGTCGGGCCGCGCAGGGGCAGCGCGCAGGTGGGGCACTGCGCCGGGGCGGCGGGCAGCACGGTGCGGCAGTCGGGGCAGAGGCCGGGGTCGGCGTAACGGGTCATGCACCCAGTACGCCCCGCGGCGGCCCCCCGCGCCCAGGGTCGTCCTACTCGACCCCGTGAGCAGGAGTACTCAGCCGAGATGACGCTCGCGCACGGCCGAGATGACGCCTCGCGCGCACCCGAGCTGACGATCGCGCACGGCCACCCCGCCGGCGGCGGAGCCCGTTCAGCGGCGGGGGAGCCCGAACACGGTGTGCACGCCGGGGCTGAACGCGACGTGGTCGGGGGCGCGGTCGAGCAGGTCGCCGAAGCCCACCGAGGCGAGCAGCCCGTCGGCGAGGTCGACCACCTCGGCGTCGTGCAGTGGCCACGGCTCGTGGGAGTTCGGCACGACCAGGGCACGGCCGAGGACGGCGGTGTGCAGGCGCCACCGCGCCGAGACGAAGTCGTCCAGCGCGTCCGCGGTGCGCGGCGCCCCGACCCGTACCGCCACCCGGCTCCGCCCCGACGTGCCCGGCCAGCGCAGCCGCGCGGTGTAGGTGTGGACCTCGCCCTGCGGTCCCGGCCCGGTGCCCGGCGCGCGGTGGTGACGCATCCGCGCCCACCGGTACGGCACGTTGAACGCCGCGCGCGCGCCCAGCACGACCAGCAGCCGGTCGGCGTCGAGGCTCACGAAGACCACACCGCGACGGCCGCGTTCGTCGACGGAGTACAGGCGCACGTTGGTCTCGAGGAAGGTGCCCGCCCAGGGCACGCTCGGGCGCCGCCCGGGTCCGGCGTCGACCATCCGGAACGGCACGAGCCCGACGTACGTGACGCCCTCGTGCACGTCCGGGCGTACGCCGGGCGGCATCAGGTGCGCCACGCGCTCGGGCGGCACGGCCCAGTGCAGGTACGTCAGGTCGCGCCAGTCCTGGTTCATCAGCGTCGGCCCGGTCAGCGGCGGGGCGAGCGGGTCGACGGGCTCGGGGGGCATGGGTCGAGTGTGCCCGCGCCTGGGAGGTGAGTCGTCCCCGGCAGCGGCGACGGTGGTCCCGGCCCGCGGGAGCGGCGCCCCGGCGGGAGGGCTACCGTCGCCGTTCGTCCCGCTCGTCCCACCCGGACGACCTCCGCCCGCGCCCCCGAGGAGCAGCCGTGACCCCGTCCCGCCCCCGCGTCGTCCGCGCGGTCCCCGGCGCCCTGTCCCGGGGGCGCGAGCGCGTCACCGGGGTCTTCTCGCACCGGTTCCCGACGGTCGCCGTGACCGGCATGACCGGCGTCGGCAAGTCCGAGCTGGTCGACCACCTCGTCGGGCGTCCGCAGCCCGGTGGCACGCCGGAGGCGGGGTCGGCCGTCCTCGAGCGGCGGGTGCGCCGTGGCGGGCGGCTCACCGGCTTCCGGTTCCGGGTCGTGCCCGGCGAGAACGCGGCCACCCGGCTCGGGGCTCTCGACGAGGTCTTCCACGACGACCCGGTCGACGGCGTCCTGCACCTCGTCGCGCACGGGCACGCCACCGGCCGACGTCCGGCCGGCACGACGGGGCCCGCCCTCGTGACCCGCGAGCAGCAGCTGGACGCCGAGCTCGAGGACTGGACGGTCACCGCGCACCGGGTCGCCGCGATGGCCGTGCGGCGGGAGCGCCCCACCTGGCTGGTCGTGGTGGTCACCAAGGCCGACCTCTTCGCCGACGACCTCGACGACGTCGTCCGCTCCTACTCCCCGGGCAGCGGCACGCCGTTCGGCGACCGCCTGGACGAGCTCCGCGCGCTGGCAGGTGCCGCGAAGCTGTCGATCGACGTGCTGCCGGCGTGCAGCCACCTCGAGCACCGGGCGGGAGGCGCCACGGCGTCCGTCACCCCGAAGCAGCGCGACGCCTACCTCGAGGCGCTCCGCACCCGGATGGCCCAGCTCGCGGGCCACGTCTGAGCCACGTGCCCGACGCCTCCCGCGGACCTCACGGTCAGCCGGCGGTGACCACCGGGGTGGTCGGCAGGTCGGACAGCTCGTCGCGGTCGGTCAGCCACTGCTCCAGGGCCTCCGCGCCCACCGGGTGGCTGTAGTAGAAGCCCTGGGCCACGTCGCAGCCGAGGACGAGCAGCATGGCGGCGTCCGCCTCGTCCTCGACGCCCTCGGCGACCATCTGCAGGCCGAGCGAGTGAGCCAGGTCGATGGTCGAGCGCACGATCGCCTCGCAGGTCGCGTCCTTGGAGACGCGGTCGACGAAGGCCCGGTCCAGCTTGAGCTGCCGCACGGCGAGGTTGCGCAGGTAGACCAGCGAGGAGTGCCCGACACCGTAGTCGTCGACGGCGACCTTGATCCCCATCCGGTCCAGGCTGGCCACGACCTGCTGGGCGCGGGCGGGGTCGCTCATCATGACCGACTCCGTCACCTCGAGCTCGACGGACTCGACCGGCAGGCCGTGCCGCCGGAGCAGGTCGGCGACCTGGTCGGGCAGCCCGGCGTCCATCAGGTTCGAGGCCGAGACGTTGATGGCGACCGTCAGGTCCCGGCCCTGGTCGCGCCAGCGGCGTACCTGGGCCATCGCCTCGTCGAGCACGAAGGCGGTCAACGGCCGCATCAGCCCGGTCTGCTCGGCCAGCGGGAGGAAGGAGTCGGGCGCGAGCAGCCCGCGCTCGGGGTGCTGCCAGCGTACGAGGGCCTCGACGCCGGTGGTCACACCGAGGCGGAGGTCGATCTTCGGCTGGTAGTGGAGCACCAGCTCGCCGCGGTCGATCGCGACGCGGAGGTCCTCGATCGTCTGGAGCCGGGCCCGGCTGTGCGCGTCGGTGCCGGAGCAGTAGACCTGGTGGCCACCACCGGCCGCCTTCGCCTCGTACATCGCGACATCGGCCTGCTGCAGCAGTGCGCCCCCGTCGGTCGCGTGGTCGGGGCACAGGGCGATGCCGGTGCTGGCGCCGACGTGCAGCGAGATCTCGGGCAGCTCGAACGGCGCCGTCAACGTCGCGGTGACACGGCGGGCCACGGTCTCGGCGTGGGCCTGGTCGCCGCCGTGGGTCAGCACGATCGCGAACTCGTCGCCCCCGAGCCGGGCCAGGAGGTCACCCTCGCGCACGCACCCGGCCAGGCGGCCGCCGACGAGGCGGAGCAGGGCGTCCCCGACGTGGTGGCCCATCGCGTCGTTGACCTCCTTGAACCGGTCGAGGTCGATGAGGAGCACCGCGACCGGCCGGTCGCGGCGGCCCGCGAGCGCAGCGGCGAGCCCGGCCTGGAAGGCACGCCGGTTGGCGAGCCCGGTCAGGTCGTCGGTGCGGGCCTCACGACGCGTCTCGGCCAGCGTGCTGACCTCGCGGAAGGTGAGGGTCGCGCGTACCCCGGCGGCGGCCACGGCCCCGATCGAGAGCGCACCGACCCAGGTCGACACCGGTGCGACGAGGCTCCAGGCCAGCAGGGCCACGCTCGTGACCGTGAAGATCCCGGGCACCAGCACCGTGGTCCACCAGGCGCCGCTGCGACGCTCGTCCTCGGGGCTGGCGGCGAGCATCGAGGCGCCCCCGACGAGGACCGCGCTGAGCGGCCACAGGGAGTCCAGCCGCGAGCCGTCGAGGTAGGTCCCGGCCGCGGTCATCACGGCGTAGGCGGTGTCGGCGAAGGCCTGCACGAGCAGGCCGGCCCCGAGCACCCACCACCGCGCCCCGCAGCGCAGGCCGAGCAGCGCGACGGCGGCGACCACCATCGCGAGCAGGAGCAGGTCGCCGACCGGGTAGGCGAGGTTGACGACCACGCGTGCCAGCCGGCGGCCGGCGACCGCGATCAGGTCGTCGAAGACGAGGGCGCAGCCCAGTGCGGCGACGCCGAGCGAGGCCACGAGGCCGTCGAGCCACATGCTGAGGTGGAACCGACGTACGTCGGCGCGCACGAGGAGCACGAGACCGACGTAGGTCAGCGGGAAGTAGGCCAGCCACCACCAGTCGGCCATCGACGGGTAGGGCACGCGGGGCAGCGCGGTCAGGACCAGGGTGTACCAGAGGTTGGCGACCAGCGAGGCGAGGATCCCGGCAGACAGGGCTCTCCAGGCCCACCGCTCCGAGGGCGCCCGTGCGGCGCGCAGCAGGCAGAGCGCGGCGGCGGCGACGTGCGCCACGTTGTAGGCCCACAGGTCGGCCCAGGCCACGAACGTCCCCGGCTCGCGGGTGATCGTCGACCAGGCCACGCCGAGCGTGGAGACCGTCGCGAGGGCGAGCAGGGCCCACGCGAGCAGGTCGCGGGCGTCCATGGTGCGTCCGGTGCGCCCGGTCCGTCCGGTGCGTCCGGTGCGCCCGGTGCGTGACGTGCCGGCGCGGACCGTGGGCCCGACGGCCGCCCGTCGCACGCCGGGCAGGGCGTTCCTCGCCGCCATCGCGTCCACCTCTCCTCGGACCGACAGCACAGGCACCGCGGCGTGCTTGACGTATCGGGTCGCGAGCGCGCCGACTTGACCCGGACCGGACCGACCGGAGGACGCAGGACGGTCGGGAGGACCGGTCCCGGACGAGGCGCCGGCGGGGCGGACGCCCGCCTCAGTCGCCCCGGATCTCCGCGATGACCGCCGGGAGCACCTCGTGCATGTCCCCGACCACGGCGTACGTCGCCCGGGTCATCATCGGCGCCTCCGGGTCGGTGTTCACCGCCAGGATGGAGCGGGACGAGGCGCAGCCCGCCCAGTGCTGGATCGCGCCGCTGATGCCGCACGCGACGTAGAGGTCGGGCGAGATCCGGCTGCCGGTCTGCCCGACCTGCTCGTGGTGCGGGCGCCAGCCCAGGCTGGTCACGGCGCGCGAGACGCCGACCCTCCCGCCCAGCAGCTCGGCCAGCTCGCTGACCGCACCGAACCCGTCCGGGCCGCCGGCCCCCCGCCCGGCGCCGACGACGACGCGCGCCGAGGAGAGCGCGCCCGAGGCGTCGGGGACCGGGTCGGCGGTGCTCACGACCCGGGCGACCCGGTCGGCCGCGGAGATCTCGGGGGTCGACACGACCCAGGCGGCCGGCCCGGCCGGCACCTCCTCGGCCTGCCAGGCGTGCCCGGCGACCGTGAGCACCGCCGGCCGCGTCTCCAGCCGCAGCTCCTCCAGCGCCGCGCCGCCGGCGACCTGGCGGCGCACGGTGAGCGGGGACAGGCCGGCGAAGGAGACCACGTTGGCCGCCATCGGGACGTCGAGGCGGGCCGCCAGGTGCGCCATCACCTCGTTGCCGCGCGGGGACCCCCCGGCGAGCACCGCGACCGCGCCGGTGTCGTCCCGCACGCCCTGCACCGCCGCGGCCCAGGCGGCGCCGCCGTACGACGCGACGCCGTCGCCGTCGGCGTGCCGCACCTCGCTCGCGCCGTGACGGCCCAGCACCCGGGCGACCTCGGCGGGGTCGGCGACCGGCCCGACCACGACGGCCCGGACGACCACCCCGCCGGCGGCCGCGGCCAGCGACCGGGCCAGCGCGAGGGTCTCGCACGAGACCTCGTCGACCTCGGAGGTCAGCGGGTGCACCTCGCAGAGGACCAGGATCACGACAGCACCGACAGCCGGCGCAGGACCTCGACGACGGCGGGGGCCGACCCCGGCCCGGTGCCGAGCAGCTCGGTGGTGCTCGGTGGCGTCGGCGGCAGGTGCCACCCGACGCGACCGCTCCCGGCGGGCGCGCCCGCCGGAGCCCGGACCTGCACCTCGACCTTCTTCGCCGCCATCCGGCCACGCAGCGACGGGTAGCGCGGCTCGGTGCCGCCCTCGAGCACCGCCGCGACCGCCGGCAGGGGCACGACGTAGGTCTCCTCGCCGTAGGGTCCCCGCACCGTGGCCACCAGCTCGTCGTCCACGACCCCGGCCACGGTGGCGCCCGTGACGATCGGGCGGGCCAGGGCGTAGGCGACCCGGACCGGCACCTGGAAGTCCCCGGTGTCCGCGGCGTCGTTGCCGAGCAGGAGGAGGTCGTAGGGCTCACCGGCGTCCTCGGAGGACCGGACGACCGCGGCGATCTCCGCCGCGACGTCGGCCGGACCCAGGGCGACCGGGTCGGTCTGGACCAGGACGGCGTGGTGCGCGCCGAGCGCGAGCGCGGAGCGGACCTGCTCGACCGCCTCGGCCGGGCCGACGGTGAGCACGGTCACCGACCCGCCGGTCTGCTCGACCAGCCGGATCCCGAGCTCCACGGCGCACGCGTCGTGGTTGCTGATCGTGTAGCCGGCGAACCGGCCGTCCAGGCCCTGCTGGTCCGCGGTGAGCAGCAGCTCCCCGGAGACGTCGGCGACCCGCTTGATCGCGACGAGCACCCGGGTCACGACCGGATCCGCTCGTTGGTGGGGTCGAAGGCGGGGGTCGCGTCGGCGCTGAGGACCGTGACCGGGTAGCGCTCCTCCATGTAGGAGACGGAGAGCGCCGTGCCCACCGCGGCCTGCTCCGGGGGCAGGTAGGCCATCAGCAGGTGCCGCCCCAGGCTGGGCGCGGAGCCCGCCGAGGTGACGTACGGGTGGTGGCCGCCGGCATCGGTCAGGGGGCTGCCGTCGGCGGCCAGGACCGGCTCACCGCCGAGCATGTAGCGCTTCGTGCCCGAGGCCGACGTGTGGTCCTCGACCGCGAGCGTGCACAGCACCCGGGTCGGCTCCTGCTCGCGCTGCGCCAGGTACGCCTCGCGGCCGGTGAAGTCGGCCGCCTTGACCTTCGGACGCTGCATGCCCGCCTCGACCACGGTGCGCTCGCTGTCGAGCTCGAGCCCGTACGCGCGGTAGCCCTTCTCCAGGCGACCCGTCGTCGCGTAGACCCCGATCCCGACCGGGACCGCGCCGTACGGGGCCCCGGCCTCGTGCAGCGTCGTCCACAGCCGCGCGGCCTGGTCCATCGGCACGTAGAGCTCCCAGCCCAGCTCGCCGACGTAGGAGATCCGTGAGGCCAGCACCTCGAGGCTGCCGACCTGGATCGTGCGGCAGGTGGCGAACCCGAAGGCCTCGTGGCCGAGGTCGGCGGCGGTCACCTGGCTGAGGACGTCGCGGGCCCGCGGGCCCCAGATGCCGATCGTGGAGAACGCCGAGGTGAGGTCGGCGACGGCCGCGCCGAGGCCGCGGGCGTGCGCGGCGAACCAGGCACGGTCGGCCATCCCGTGCGCGCCGCCGGTGACGACCCGGAAGTGGTCGTGCGCCAGCCGCATCACGGTGAGGTCGGAGCGGAACCCGCCCCGCACGTCCAGGACCGGGGTGTAGACGACCTTCCCGGGAGCGACGTCCACCTGCGCCACCACGGTCCGCTGCACCGCCGCGAGGGCGTCGGGGCCGACGACGTCGAAGACGGTGAACGCCGACAGGTCCACGATGCCGGCCCGCTCGCGCATCGCGAGGTGCTCGGCGTTGATGATCGGGCTCCACCAGCGGCTGTCCCACTCGTGCTCGCGGGGCATGACCGCGTCGCCGTACTCCGCGAGGAGCGGCTCGTTCGAGGCGTACCACTGCGGCCGCTCCCACCCGGCGGCCTCGAAGAGCTCGGCGCCGCGCGCGACCTGGTCGGCGTGCATCGGGGGCAGCCGCTTGCCGCGGTCGGAGGCGTACTGCTCCCCGGGGTGGACGATCCCGTAGGTCTTGACGAAGGACTCGTCGGTGCGGGCCCGCACGTGCTCGCGGGTGCGCTGGTGGGGGTGGAAGCGGGAGATGTCGCTGTGGTGGACGTCGATCTCGGAGGCACCGTGGGTCATCCACTCGGCCACGGCCCGGCCGACGCCGGGGCCCTCCTTGATCCACACGGCCGCGGCCGACCACAGGCCGCGGACCTCCGGGGTCTCGCCCAGCACCGGGTTGCCGTCGGGCGTGAGGGACAGCAGCCCGTTGATCGCGTAGCGGATCTCGGCGCCGTCGGCCCCGAGCGCGTCGGGCATCAGGTCCAGCGCCGTCTCCAGCTGCGGGTCGAAGTCGTCGGCGGTGAACGGCATCTCGGTCGGGCTGAGCCGGGCCTGGTCGATCGAGGGGATGTCGTCGGGGTCGTGCAGGATCGCGCGGTGGGCGTACGAGCCGACCTCCATGTCCGCCCCGTGCTGCCGCTCGTAGCACAGGGAGTCCATGTCGCGGATGATCGGGAAGGAGATCTCGCCCTCGGTCGCGGCGAGCTGGGGGACGGGGCCGACGCTGATCATCTGGTGCACCGCCGGGGTGAGCGGGATGCTCGCGCCGGCCATCGCGGCGAGCCGGGGGCTCCAGACGCCGCAGGCGACCACGACGGTGTCGCAGGCGATGTCGCCGCGGTCGGTGCGCACGCAGCGGACCGCGCCGTCGACGACGTCGATCCCGGTGACCTCGACGTTCGGGGCCACGGTGAGCGCCCCGGACTCCTGGGCGCGCTCGCGCATCAGGGTCCCGGCGCGCAGCGAGTCCACGACGGACACCGAGGGGGTCCAGAAGGCGCCGAGGAGCCCGGCGGTCTCGAGGAACGGCACCCGCGCGGCGACGTCCTCCGGCCCGACCAGCTCGGCCTCGATGCCCCAGGCCCGGGCGCTGGACATCCGGCGCCGCAGCTCCTCCATCCGTTCCTCGGTGCGTGCGATCTCGTACCCGCCGCACTCGGTGAGCACGTCCAGCTCGCGGTACTGGCGCATCGAGTCCAGGGTGAGGTCGGTGATCTCACGGGAGTGGTCGACGGGGAAGATGAAGTTCGACGCGTGACCCGTCGAGCCGCCCGGGTTCGGCATCGGGCCCTTGTCGAGCTGCACGATGTCGCGCCAGCCGAGCCTGGCCAGGTGGTGCACGAGGCTGTTGCCGACGATCCCCGCCCCGATCACGACGACGCTCGCGGACTCCGGTACTGCCATGGTCGACCTCCGTGGGAGACGGGTGCTGTTGCGTGTGACGCACCGGGGGAGCGTGATGCGGAACAAGGCAACTGTCTGGCGTGCGCCGGGCACCTGTCAATGCCCGACCGGCCCGCGCTCAGTCGGCGGCGTCGCCCGGCCAGCCCAGCGCGAGGGACGCCTCGTTCGCCGAACGGACGAGCGGCTCGACGATCGTGCCGAGCACGTCCGAGGACAGCCGGTAGGTCGAGCCGCTGAGGCTCAGCGACGCCACGACGTCGCCGTGCACGTCCCGGATCGGTGCGGCGAGCGCGCTGAGCCCCTCCTCGAGCTCGTCGACCGCGATCGCGTACCCACGCTCCCGGACCCGCGCGAGCTCACGGTGCAGGGCGCTGCGTCGGGTGAGGGTCCGCTCCGTGTGCGCCTCCAGACGGGGCAGGAGGTCGTCGACGTCGTCGGGGGGCAGGGAGGCCAGCAGGACCTTGCCGTCGCTCGTGGCGTGCAACGGGATCCGCAGCCCGACCCAGTTGTGGGGCTGGAGGCCGGCCGCGCCCGCGATCTGGTCGACGTAGAGCGCGGCGTCGTCGCGCAGCACCGCGATGTTGACCGTCTCCCCGGTCTCGGTCGCGAGCTGCTTGCCCACGGGCCGCGCGGCCCGGACGACGTCGGTCCGGGCGGCCGAGGTCCCGGCGATGCGGACGAGCCCGAGCCCGATCCGGTACTTGCCGCGGTCCTCGCTCTGCTCCACCAGGCCCCGCGCCGCCATCGTGGCGAGCAGCCGGAACGCGGTGCTCTTGTGCACGGTGAGCTCGCGCGCCAGCTCGCTCACCCCGGCCTCGCCCAGCCGCGCCACGGTCTCGAGGATGGTGATCGCACGGTCCACGGACTGCACCGCGCCGACGTCACGCTCCTCGGGTGCCGACGGGTCCACGACGTCAGCCTAGGCCCCGCGTTGCGCAGGGCGGGACGGCGGCGCGGTCACGACAGGCCACGGATGCGTCCGTCGTCGTCGATGCTCATGCCCACGCTGGCCGGCACCCTCGGCAGCCCGGGCATCGTCATGACGTCCCCGGCCACCAGGACGACGAACCCGGCCCCGGCGCTGAGCCGGACCTCGCGGACGTCGATGACGTGTCCCTCCGGGGCGCCGCGGACCGCAGGGTCGGTGGTGAAGGAGTACTGCGTCTTGGCGAAGCACACCGGCAGGTGCCCGAACCCGTCGGCGACGACCCGGTCGAGCTGGCGCCGGGCGCGCGGACCGAGGCTCACCCCCTGCGCCCGGTACACGCGCCGGGCGACGGCGTCGGCCTTGTCCAGGACCTGGCCCTCGTCGGGGTAGCAGAAGGAGAAGTCGACGTCGTCCTTGTCGAGCAGCTTCGCCAGCGCCTCGGCGAGGGCGACCGCCCCGACGCCGCCGTCGACGACGTGGGTGCTCGCCACCGCCTCGCAGTCCTCGAGCTGGGCGATCTCCTGCACCAGCCTGATCTCGGCGTCGGTGTCGGCCGGGAACCGGTTGATCGCGACCAGCGCCGGCACCCCGAAGACGTCGCGCAGGTTCTGCAGGTGTCGCAGCAGGTTCGGCGCCCCGGCGCGCAGCGCGTCCAGGTCCTCGGTCTCCACGTCGGCCACCGCCACGCCGCCGTGGTACTTCAGCGCCCGCACGGTCACCACGACGACGGCCGCGCTCGGCCGCAGTCCGGACAGACGGCACTTGAGGTCGAAGAACTTCTCGGCGCCGAGGTCGGCACCGAAGCCCGCCTCGGTCACCACCACGTCGGACAGGCGCAGCGCGGTACGGGTGGCCAGCACCGAGCTGCACCCGTGCGCGATGTTGGCGAACGGGCCGCCGTGCACGAAGGCCGGGGAGTGCTCCAGGGTCTGCACCAGGTTCGGCTGGAGCGCGTTCGCGAGCAGGATCGTCACGGCCTCCTGGGCCTGCAGGTCACCCGCCGTGACGGGGGTGCCGGTCCGGCTGTGCGCGACGACGATCCGCGAGACGCGCTCCTTCAGGTCGCCCAGCGAGGAGGCCAGGCAGAAGATCGCCATCAGCTCGCTGGCCACCACGATGTCCCACCCGTCCTGGCGCGGGATGCCGTTGGCCGTCCCCCCGAGGCCCACCACGACCTCGCGCAGGGCGCGGTCGTTCATGTCGATCACCCGCTTCCAGGTGACGGTGCGGGCGTCGACGTCCAGGCTGTTGCCCTGGTGCAGGTGGTTGTCCAGCAGTGCCGCGAGCAGGTTGTTGGCGGCGGCGATGGCCGCGAAGTCACCGGTGAAGTGCAGGTTGATGTCGGTCATCGGCACCAGCTGCGCGTAGCCGCCGCCGGCGGCGCCGCCCTTCATCCCGAAGACGGGACCCATGCTGGGCTCGCGCAGCGCGGCCGTCGCCCGCACCCCGATCCGTCGCAGGCCGTCGGTGAGACCGACCGTGGTGGTGGTCTTCCCCTCGCCGGCCGGGGTCGGCGACAGGCCGGTGACCAGCACCAGCCGGCCCGACGGCTCGTCCTCGAGACCGGCCAGCCAGGCCCGGTCGAGCTTGGCGACGTGGTGGCCGTACGGCACCAGCGCCTCCGCGGGCACGCCCAGCGTCTCCCACGCCACCCGCTGGATCGGCCACAGCTCCGCGGCCTCGGCGATCTCCCCGTCGCTACGCATCCGTGCTCCTGGTCATCCTGCTCGTCGTCGTGGGTGGCAGGGCGCGGTCGCTACACGGCGGCATCGAGCCCACGGGCCTTCAGGATCTCACGCTGGTTGGGGTTGACCGACGGCCGGAAGGGCATCGCGACGACCTCGGCGCGGACCGGCCGACCGGGCTCGTCGGCGTACTCCGCGGGCAGGTGCACCCACAGCGCCGTGCCGATCGCGCTGCAGGCGACCGGGACGTGGGCCATCGCGATGTTGCCCTCCAGCTCGGGGGAGTACCACGGCGAGGTGACGTACCCGACCGGGTCCGCGTCCTCGGTCTCACCGACCAGCCAGAAGTCGGGCGCGTAGTCGTCGATCGGCCTGCCGCCCAGGCTCAGGCCCACCAGGGTGTGGGTGTACGGCGGGGTGCCGGCCTCGATCGCGGCGCGGGCCTGCTCGAGCGCCGCCTTGCCGACGTAGTCCGCCTGCTTGGTCCGGGGGACCTGGTAGCCGAGGTTGACCTGGAAGGGCAGCGTCTCGGCGTCCATGTCCTGTCCCCAGGACAGGATCCCGGCGGCGATCCGGCGGTGGTGCGCCGGGGCGATCACCGCGAGCTGGTGGGGCTCGCCGGCGTCGAGCACCGCCTGCCACAACGTCTCGGCGTGCAGCGTGGCGTCGCGCAGGTAGATCTCGTAGCCCTTCTCGCCCGAGAAGCCGGTCTGCGAGACGATGACGTCGCACCCCCCGACGGTGCCGGCGTGCAGGCCGTACGACGGCAGGCTCTCGACGGCCGGACCGAACAGGTCGACCATCAGCGCCAGCGACTTCGGCCCCTGGATCTGGACCGGGGCGACGTCGATCTCGTGGATGGTCACGTCGTAGCGGCGGCCGACGTTGACGCCCTGCAGCCACAGCATCAGGTCGGAGTCGGACAGGCTGAACCAGTACTCGTCCTCGGCGACCCGCAGCAGGACCGGGTCGTTGAGGATGCCTCCCGCCTCGTTGCACAGCACGACGTAGCGCGCGTGCATCGGGGGGATCCTGGTGGCGTCGCGGGTGATCACGAAGTTCACGAAGTCGGCGGCGTCGGGTCCCTTCACCTGGATCTGACGCTCGACGGCGACGTTCCACATCGTCACGTGGTTGACCAGGGAGTCGTACTCCTTCATCGCCCCGCCGTCCTCGGGGCGGACGTAGCCGCGCGGGTGGTACATCCGGTTGTAGACCGACGCGCGCCAGCAGCCGGCCTCGGCGGACAGGTGCCAGTACGGCGACTTCCGCACCCGGGTGTCGATGAGCATCGCGACCGGGGTCGGTCCGGACTGGCGCAGGTTGATCGGGACGAGCCGGTCGGACTGGTCGACGGAGGTGACGTTGTGGTCCATGGTGGTGCTCCTGGGTGTGAGGGCGGTCGGGTCAGGTGCTGGTGCCGTGGCAGGGTCCGCCGGCGCGGCGTGGGGCGCGCCGGGTGCGGTCACCGCGTGGTCCGTCGTCGCAGCGCGGGGCGCGACCGGGGACCTCCTTCGCGCAGCCGCTCCACCAGGTCCCGGCGCCAGGTCTCGGTCTCGGCGACCTGGTTGAAGGTGAAGACGTGCAGCCCGGCGATCCCCGAGTCGTCGCGGGCCAGGACCGGGGCGAGGCGGCGCAGGAACGACTCGGTGCTGAACCCGCCCGGGGCGGCCAGGCGCAGCGCCGTGCGCCGGTGCTTGAGCAGGAAGCGGGTGGAGTCGCCGACGCCGATCCGGGTCGCGATCGAGAGCAGCTTCGCGGTGTCCACCGGTCCCGGGACGCCGAGCCAGAGAGGCAGGGTGATCCCGCGCCTGCGCGTCCTGCCCAGCCAGGCCCCGACGACCTGCGGGTCGAAGGTCAGGTTGCTCACCATCTCGGTGGCGTGGCGCCGCTTGTCCCACATGGCCTGGATCGTCAGGTCGTCCGGGATCGTGGCGTGCGACTCGGGGTAGGCCGTGACCCCGACGTGTCGCAGCGGCGACCCGAGACGGGTGAGGTCCTCGAGCAGGCTGACCGCGTCCGGGTAGCTGCCGAGCTGCGGGCCGTCCCCGCTCGGGACGAAGACCCGGGTGATGGCGTGCTGGCCCAGCCGCGCGACGACCTCGGCCAGGTGGTCGGCGTCGAGGACCAGCCGGGCGGCCACGTGGGGGACCACGTCGTAGCCGAGCCCGGCGAGCTCACCGGCCAGGGCCAGCGTGGGCTCGAGCCCGCGCCCGGGTGACGCGGTCACCGTCAGCATCCGCCCGGGAGGGACGTGCGCCGCCACCAGCTCCGCGGCGCCGGCCGTGGGCAGGACCTCGAAGCGGGGCCGCTCCAGCAGGTCGGCCAGCACGGCGACGGAGGCGGCCGGCGGGGTGGCCGCGCGCCGGACCGTGGGGACCGCACGGTGCAGGGCGGGAGTCACAATGTTGCGCATGACGCATCTCGTTTCATGATACGCACTTGATGGGGCCACCGTAGCCACCGCGGCGTGGTTGCGGTAGGGCCTGGCCGACGCGACCTCGGGGCCGGGTTCCCGGGGTGGTCCGGGGGTATGGTCGAAGGACTCTCGACCTGGCGGGTGAGGCACCGATGGCGTTCTCCGACGACGACGAAGCGGCGTACCCCGATCCGCGGCGCGCGCCGTGGCCGGGTTTCGCCCTGGCTGCCGACGCCGCCGTGCAGCACCTCGACGCGCGCTTCGGCCTGGACCTGTGGCTGGTCACCCACGTCGTGGGCGACCAGCAGCAGGTGGTGGCCGCCGCCGGGCACTGGGAGGCGCTCGCGAGGCCGGGGGCCGACTTCTCGTGGCGGGACTCCCTGTGCCGCTGCATGGTCGAGCGGCGCGGCCCGACCCTGGCACCGGACGTCCTGGCGATCGAGAGCTACGCGGCCAAGGCCACCGGGGTGCTGGCACGGGTGCGGTGCTACCTGGGGGTGCCCCTCGAGGGCGACGGCGGCGCCTTCTTCGGCACGCTGTGCGCCTTCGCGGGGACCCCGCAGCACGGCCTGCCCCCGGACCTGATGAGCACGGTGGAGCTGATCGGGCAGATGCTGAGCACGATCCGGGCGCGTGAGCAGGTGGCCGCGGCGCGGTCCCACGACGCGGCGATGGCCTACGCCCTCGCCGAGCGGGACCATCGCACGGGTCTGCTCAACCGCCGGGGCTGGGAGGCCGCCCTGGTCCGGGAGGACCACCGGGTGGACCGGTACGGCTCCAGCGCGGGCGTGCTGACCGCCACGATCGACCGCGCCGGGCAGGCCGGCGGCAGCACCCCGGACGAGGACCACGACCCGGAGCAGCTCGTGGCGCGGTGCGCGGAGGTCCTGGCCGCCACCGCTCGCCCGGGTGACGTGCAGGCGCGGCTCGAGGGCGAGGAGTTCGCGGTCCTGGCGATCGAGTGCGACGTGCACTGCCTGCACGCCCTGCGGGCCAGGCTGCGGGTCGCGCTGCGCACGGCCGGCGTGCCCGTCTCGATCGGCGTCGCGAACCGGCGCGTGGGCGAGGACCTGATGGACACCTGGAACCGCGCGAAGGCGGCGCAGGGGGGCGGGCGACGTCGACAGGAGCGGCGCGGCTGAGCCCGCCGTGCCGCACCGGCGGGTCGCGGTCGGGCGCGGTCGGGCGCGGTCGGTGGGAGGTCTGGTAAGACCTCCTCCATGAGTGCTCCCACCGTCCTGGTCACCGGCGCCGCCGCCGGCATCGGCCGCGCCATCGCCGTCACCTTCGCCCGGCAGGGCTGGACGGTCGGTGCCTACGACGTCGACGAGGCCGGCCTGGCCACGTTGGCGACCGAGGTCGAGGGGCTGGGTGGCACCGTGCGTACGGGCCGGCTCGACGTCACCGACGCCGAGGCCTTCGCCGGCGCGGTGGACTCCCTGGTCGAGGTCACGGGCCGGCTCGACGTGCTGGTCAACAACGCCGGGGTCCTGGTCGGCGGCTGGTTCGCCGAGCAGGGCGTCGAGAAGCACCGCCGCGAGGTCGACATCAACGTCGGCGGCGTGCTGAACGGCTGCCACGCCGGGTACGCGCACCTGCGCGCCACCGCGACGGCCCACGGCCGGGCGACGGTGGTCAACATGGCCTCGGCGTCCGCGATCTACGGCCAGCCCGAGCTGGCCAACTACAGCGCCACCAAGTTCTACGTGCGCGGCCTGACCGAGGCCCTGGACCTGGAGTGGGGACGGCACGGCGTGCGGGTGGTGGCGATGTGGCCGCTGTTCGTGCGGACCGCGATGACCTCCACCCTCACGACCGGGACGACCACCTCGCTCGGGATCCGCCTCGGGCCCCAGGAGGTCGCCGACGCCGTGTGGGCCGCGGTCCACCCCAGCCGCCCGCGCGCCGTGATCCACCAGGTGCACTTCCCGGTGGGTCTGCAGACCCGGGCGCTGTCCCTGGGCTCGCGCTTCTCCCCGGGCTGGCTGACCCGGGTGGTCAACCAGCGACTCGGCGGCGGGGCGCACTGACCGTTGCCACGGTCGGTGGCGGGCCGTACTCTCCGGTCCACCGCCCCGCCACTCGGCTCGGGGCCTGGAACCCCTCGGGAGCTCCCACGTGTCCTCACGTCACACCCACCGCCGTCGGCTCGGCGCCTCGGGCCTGGCCCTCGGCCTGGTCCTCGGCGCCGGCGCCGCCGGCGCCACCGGCCTGACGGCCGCCTCCGCCGCGCCGGAGTCCGCCCGGTCCGGCGGCAAGGTCCCGGTGCCGTCCGTCGACCGGCTCTCGCGCCAGATGCAGCGCGCGACCACCCCGCAGGGCGTGCGCGAGCACCTGCTGCGGCTGCAGGCCATCTCCGACGCCAACGGCGGCAGCCGCTCGACCGGCACGCCCGGCTACCAGGCCAGCAAGGACTACGTCGTCGACCGGCTGCGGGACGCGGGCTACCGCCCGCAGGTGCAGCCGTTCTCGATCGACGTCTTCCGCGAGAACGCCCCGGCCGAGCTCGAGCAGGTCGCGCCCGACCCGACGGTCTACAGCAACGGTGACGACTTCAGCGTCCTGGAGTACTCCGGTTCGGGCGACGCGACCGGTGAGGTCGTGGTCGTCGACACCGACCTCTCGCCCAGCGCCACCTCCACCAGCGGGTGCGAGGCCTCGGACTTCGCCGACTTCCCGGCCCAGGGTGCGATCGCGCTGATGCAGCGGGGCACCTGCACCTTCGCCACGAAGGTCGCGAACGCCACCGACGCCGGGGCCGAGGCCGCGATCGTCTTCAACCGCGGCACCGAGGGCAACGAGGGCCCGGTCGCCGGCACGCTCGGCGGTCCCGGCGACTACGTCCCCGGGGTGGGCGCGAGCTACGCCACCGGCCTGGACCTGGCCGACGAGGGCACGGTGGCCCGGGTCGCGGTCGACGCGGTCTCGGAGAACGCCCGCACCTGGAACGTCACCGCCGAGACGCCGTACGGCAACGGGGGCAACGTCGTGATGGCCGGCGCCCACCTCGACAGCGTGGACGAGGGCGCCGGGATCAACGACAACGGCTCGGGCTCCGCGGGCCTGCTCGAGCTGGCCGAGGCCGCGGCGGAGCGGGGCTACTTCCGCAACACCGTGCGCTTCGCCTGGTGGGGCGCCGAGGAGCAGGGCCTGTTCGGCTCGTCGCACTACGTGGAGGACCTGAAGGCCGACAACCCGGGCGCGCTCGCCGACATCCGGATGTACCTCAACTTCGACATGATCGGCTCGCCGAACTTCGTCCGCTTCGTCTACGACGGTGACGGCTCGGCCGGCGGCCCCGTGGGCCCGGCCGGCTCGGCGGCGATCGAGCGGAGCTTCGAGGAGCACTTCAGCGGCAAGGGACTGGCCTCCGAGCCGACCGAGTTCAACGGTCGCAGCGACTACGGGCCCTTCATCGCCGAGGGCATCCCCGCCGGGGGCCTGTTCTCCGGGGCCGAGGGCGTGAAGACCGAGGAGCAGGCCGCGGTGTTCGGCGGCACGGCCGGCGAGGCGTACGACGCCTGCTACCACCAGGCGTGCGACGACATCAACAACATCAACATGCGCGCGATCAACCAGTTCACCAACGCGATGGCCGACGTCACCGCGCGCTACGGGACGAGCACCCGGGCCCTGCAGGCGGACTACGAGCGCAGGTCGCGCCCGTTCACGCCGCGCAGCGACCACCCGCGCCGCTGACCCACCCGCAGCACAGGACGGCCCCGGGACCAGCTGGTCCCGGGGCCGTCCCGCGTCACAGGGAGCCGAGCAGGTCCCGCATCCGGTCGACCTCGGCGGTCTGGCCGTTGGCCACGTCGGCGGCCAGCTCGGAGACCTGCAGCGCGCTGCCGTCGACGGTCACGTCGTCGGCCATGCTCACCGCGCCCTCGTGGTGGGCGATCATGCCGCGCAGGAAGAGCCGGTCGAAGCGGGCGCCCTGCGCCGCGGCGAGGCGGTCCAGCTGCGCCGGGCTGAGCATGCCCTCCATGCCGGCCATCGCCGACATGTCGTCCGTCCCACCCATCTCGTCCATGTCCTGCATGTCCTGCATGTCCTCCATGTCGTCGGTCGACATGTCGCCCATGTCCCCGGCGGCGAGGCCCTGCTCCTGCATCCACGACGTCATCAGCCGGATCTCCGGCAGCTGGGACGCGCCGATCCGCTCGGCCAGCGCCCGCACCTGCGGGTCCCGGGCGCGGGTGCGGGCCAGGGCCGACATCTCCAGCGCCTGCGTGTGGTGGGGGACCATCAGCTGCACGAAGGTCGCGTCCTCGCCGTTCCACGGCTGCGGCGCCGACTGCGGCACGGCGTCACCGGTGACGGTCGGGTCGCCCGGGCCGCCGGGCTGCAGCAGCACGCCCTCGGAGGGCGCCGGGGCGGTGGACGACGCCGCTGCGGCGGGCGCGGACGCGTCGTCGGCACCGCTGCCCGCGGTGCATCCGGAGAGCCCCACCGTCCCGAGGACGGCCAGCGCGCAGAGGGAGGAAAAGGCTGCCTGAGTCTTTACTTTCATCTCGTCGGCACGGTACGACATACCCACCCATCAGCGCACCACTGCCTCGGAAGGATCGGTGCCTCGTGTCTCGGGACCGCTCTCTGCTTCGACAAGCCCCTTCTCGCCCGCTCCGCCGCCCCCTGCTCGCCACTGCCGTGCTCGCTGCGGTCGTCGCGACCACGGTGCCGGCCGCCCTCACCTCGGCCTCGGCGGAGGAGGGCGACACCAGCGCCACCTCCTCCGCGGGCTTCTGCCCACCGAAGCTCGCGCGGCAGCTCAACAGCGCGGCCGACCGCTTCGCCGTCGGCTGCGACGTCGCCGGTGACTCGGCGACCGCCGACGCGGAGATCCCGTCCGGCGAGATGGACATGAGCGAGAACATGGAGCTCATCGCGAACGTGCCCAAGCAGGGTGCCTTCACCGCGGAGACCTCCTACAACTCCGACATGGCCTTCCAGGGCAAGTACGCCTACGCGGGCAACTACGACGGGTTCACCGTCTACGACATCAGCACGCCGTCCGACCCGACCCAGGTCGCCCAGGTCGCCTGCGCCGGCTCCCAGAACGACATCTCCGTGCTGGGCGACCTGCTCGTGCTCAGCGTCGACTCGAGCCGCAACGACAACAGCTGCACCTCGGTGAGCCAGTCGGCCAGCGTGCAGACCAGCTGGGAGGGCATCCGCGTCTTCGACATCAGCAACCCCGCGGAGCCCGAGTACGTCGCGGCCGTCGAGACCGACTGCGGGTCGCACACCCACACCCTGGCTCCCAGCGACAACGGCAAGCAGGTCTACGTCTACGTCTCCTCCTACAGCCCCAACGACTCGTTCCCGGACTGCCGCAAGCCGCACGACCAGATCAGCGTGGTCAAGATCCACCGCGCGTACCCCGAGGGTGCGCAGGTGATCAGCGAGCCGAAGGTGTTCCCCGAGGGCGGCAACCCGACCGGCAACTACTCCGCGACCACGGCCGGGTGCCACGACATCACCGCCTACCCGAGCAAGGACATCGCGGCCGGGGCCTGCATGGGTGACGGCGTGCTGATGGACATCTCGGACCGGGCCAACCCGGTGGTGACCGAGGTCGTGCGCGACCGCGAGAACTTCGCCTTCTGGCACTCCGCCACCTTCAACAACGCCGGCACCAAGGTCGTCTTCACCGACGAGCTCGGCGGCGGCGGCGCCGCGACCTGCAACCCCGAGGTCGGACCGACCAAGGGCGCGGACGCGGTCTACCAGATCAGCAAGCGCGGCCAGCTGAAGTTCCGCAGCTACTACAAGATCCCGCGCACCAACTCGGACACGGAGAACTGCGTCGCGCACAACGGCTCGCTGATCCCGGTCAAGGGCCGTGACGTCATGGTCCAGGCCTGGTACCAGGGCGGCATCTCGGTCTGGGACTTCACCGACGCCACCCGGCCCCAGGAGATCGGCTGGTTCGACCGGGGCCCGATCTCCGACGAGCGCCTCGTGCTCGGCGGCTCCTGGTCCGCCTACTGGTACCGCGGTCACATCTACAGCAACGACATCCAGCAGGGCCTGGACGTCCTGAAGATCACCGACGACCGCCTGACGCCGCTCGCGCGCCAGCCCCGCGGTGCCTTCAACGCCCAGGCACAGCCCAGCTTCAACGGCTGACCCGGCACCTCGCCCCACCACCGCGGCCGCGGCTCCCTCCGGGGGCCGCGGCCGCGGTGCGTCCCGCCCCACCGCGCCTCGCCCACCCGTGCGGAGGGTCCCGGACCGGGGGGCCCCTGGCAGGGTCGTCCACGCGCGGCCCACCGACGGACTCGTCCGGGTGCGGGTCGGGCGCCCCCTTCTCACGGACGACAGGACAGCCATGACCGCCCTCCTCCTCGGCTCGATCAGCACGGTCGCCGACACCTCCGAGCTCCAGCGCGACGCCTTCAACCGGGCCTTCGCCCAGCACGGCCTCGACTGGCAGTGGGGTCAGGAGGAGTACGCGGCGCTGCTCCAGGGCAACGGCGGCAAGGACCGGGTCGCCGACTACGCCCGCGAGCGCGGCGAGGACGTCGACGCCGAGGCCGTGCACGCCACGAAGTCCGAGCTCTTCCAGGCAGCGCTCGCCGAGGCCGAGATCACCCCCCGTGACGGGGTCGTCGAGACCATCCGCCAGGCCCAGGAGGCCGGCACCAAGGTCGCCCTGGTCACCACGACGTCGCGCGAGAACATCGAGGCCCTCGGGCGCGCCCTGGACCACCACTTCCCGCTGTCCGGGCTCGACCTGGTCGTCGACGCCTCGCAGGTCGAGACCTCCAAGCCCGACCCGGCCGCGTACCGCTACGCCCTGGAGCAGCTCGGCGAGGAGCCCGGCGCCTGCGTGGCGATCGAGGACAACGTCGGCGGCGTCCAGGCCGCGAACGCCGCGGGGGTCGCCTCGGTGGCCTTCCCGAACGAGAACACCGCGGAGCACGACTTCTCCGCGGCCTCCGGGCGGGTCGAGAAGCTCGCGCTGGCCGAGCTGCAGGAGTACCTCGACGCCTCCTGAGCGTCCACGGTCCCTCCTCCGCCCCCCACGCACACGCACGACCCCCGAGCACGACCCCCGAGCACGACCCCGATGTACCCCTGCCGCCCCACCCGCACCGCGTCACCGCACCCCGTCAGGCCCGTGTGGGCCACAGGAGATCATCATGAGCGTCCCCCAGGCCCGGCTCGAGGCCACCGAGAACGCCTTCCACGTGGAGGCCTACGAGAAGATCGACTACTCGCTGCTGCTCACGCCCCACGTGTTCGACCCCGCCCGGCCCGAGCTCGCCGACACCTTCCGCCCCTTCGGCCGCTGCCTGATGGTCGTCGACGAGCAGGTGCAGGCCCTGCACGGCGAGCGCGCGAAGGCGTACTTCGACCACCACGGGATCGACCTCACCGTGGTCGAGGTCCGGATCGCGGAGACGGCGAAGTCCCTGCGCACCCTGGAGGACATCGTCGACTCCTTCGGCGACTTCGGCCTGCTCCGCAAGGAGCAGGTCCTCGTCGTCGGCGGCGGTCTGACCACCGACGTGGCCGGGTTCGCGTGCGCCTCCTACAAGCGCACCACCGACTACGTGCGCATCCCCACCACCCTGATCGGCCTGATCGACGCCTCGGTGTCGATCAAGGTCGGCGCGAACCACGGCAAGTTCAAGAACCGCCTCGGCGCCTACCACGCCTCGAAGAAGGTCTTCCTGGACTTCTCGATGCTGCAGACGCTCCCGCTGGACCAGGTCCGCAACGGCATCGCGGAGATCATCAAGATCGCCACGGTCTCGCACGCCGGCATCTTCGAGACCCTCGAGAAGTACGGGGACGAGCTGCTCCACAGCGCCTTCGGGTACGCCGAGGGCGCCGAGCACCTCCGCGAGGTGTCCGACTCGATCACCTACGACGCGATCCGCACGATGCTCGAGCTCGAGGTGCCCAACCTGCACGAGCTCGACCTGGACCGGGTGATCGCCTACGGCCACACCTGGAGCCCGACCCTCGAGCTCACGCCGGAGCCGCCGCTGTTCCACGGCCACGCGATCGCCGTCGACATGGCGTTCTCGGCCACCATCGCCGAGCAGCGCGGCTACCTCAGCACCGTCGACCGGGACCGTCTGCTGGCGCTCTTCAGCCAGCTCGGCCTCGCCATCGACAGCCCGTACTTCACCGCCGAGCTCGTGGAGCGCGCCACCGCCTCGATCCTGCAGACCCGGGACGGCATGCTGCGCGCCGCGGTGCCGCGCCCGATCGGCACGTGCCACTTCGTCAACGACCTCACCGCCGAGGAGCTGACCACCATCCTGGCCGAGCACAAGCGGGTCGCCGCGACCTACCCGCGCGGCGGCGAGGGCGTGGACCAGTACACCGCCCCGGAGAAGTCCGGTCCGCAGGTCCCCGAGATCCCCGAGCTGCCCGTGGCCGCCAGTGCCTGACCCGCGCCCCGTCACGCCGCTGGGGATCGCCGCCGACCTGCTGCGGCAGGTGGAGGAGCGGCTGTCCCGGCTCGACGGGGTCGCGGACGACGTCCGTGCCGACCTGGCCCGGGCCACGTCGCTGGTCGCCGGCCTCGACCCGTACGTCGCCGCGGTCACCAGCCCGGCCTCGCCCGCGCTCGAGGCGCTGGAGGAGCGGACCCGGCAGGCCGACTGGGGCACCCGCACCGAGCAGGCCGGCCTCGTGCTCGAGCAGGAGATGCTGTCGGGCCACGTCGAGGGCCGGTTCCTGGCGTTCCTGGTGCACGCCACCCGGGCCCGGCGCGTGCTCGAGGTCGGCATGTTCACCGGCTACTCCGCCCTGGCGATGGCGGAGGCCGTCGGGGACGGCGGCCGCGTCGTGGCCTGCGAGCTCGACCCGGCCACCGCGGCCTTCGCGCAGGAGTGCTTCGCCTCCTCCGCCGCCGGCGGCAGGATCGCCGTCGAGGTGGGTCCCGCCGCCGACACCCTGGTCCGCCTCGCCGCGGCGGGGGAGCGCTTCGACCTCGTCTTCGTCGACGCCGACAAGCCCGGGTACGCCGGCTACCTCGACGCGCTGCTCGGCACCGGGCCCGACGACGAGGGGCTCCTGGCCGACGGCGGCGTCGTCTGCGTGGACAACACGCTGCTCCAGGGCGAGCCCTGGGCGGAGGCGGCCGGGTCCGCCAACGGTCGCGCCGTGGCGGCGTTCAACGAGCAGGTGGCCGCCGACCCCCGGGTCGAGCAGGTGCTGGTGCCCCTGCGCGACGGCGTGACCCTGCTGCGGCGGGTCTGACGGTGCGGTCGGTCCCCGGATCCGTGAGCGCGGTCGGCTCCGTGGGTGCGGTCGGCGGCGTCGGCGGCGTCGGCGCGAGGGCGCGGTACGGCGGCGCGCACCGTCGGGGCGCTGGCCCTGCTCCAGGCGACGCTGCCGGTCGACACGCTGGTCACCGCCGCCGCCCTGGTGCGCCGTCGGCGGCCCGTCGCCCCGACGTCTGCAACGGCGGCTGCAGGTGTCTCGAGGAGCGAGGCAGCACGCCGCCGCACGGTCCTGGTCAGCGGCGGGAAGATGTCGAAGTCGCTCGTGCTGGCCCGGGCGTTCCACGCGGCCGGACACCGGGTCGTGCTGGTCGAGTCCGCCCGCTACCGGCTCACCGCGCACCGCTTCTCCCGCGCGGTGGACGCCTTCCGGGTCGTCCCGCACGAGACCGACCCCGCGTACCCCGCGGCCCTGGTCGAGGTGGCCCGCAGCGAGGGCGCGGACGTCTACGTGCCGGTCTGCAGCCCCGCCTCGAGCCTGGCCGACGCCGACGTGAAGCAGGCGCTGGAGGCGCTCGGCTGCGAGGTCGTCCACCTCGGCCCCGAGGACCTGCGCATGGTCGACGACAAGGCGTCGTTCGCCGAGGCCGCCGTGGCCGCCGGGCTGGCCGTCCCGGACTCCCACCGGATCACCGACCCGCAGCAGGTGCTCGACCTCGACCTGGCCGGCCGCCCCCGGCCCTACATCCTGAAGTCCATCCCGTACGACCCCGTGCGCCGCCTCGACCTGACCCTGCTGCCCCGTCCGACCCGTGCCGAGACCGAGGCGTTCGTGCGGTCGCTGCCGATCTCGCCCGAGCAGCCCTGGATCCTCCAGGAGTTCGTCGAGGGCACGGAGTACTGCACCCACGGCACCGTGCGCGACGGGCGGCTCCGGGTGCACGTCTGCTGCCGGTCCTCGGCCTGGCAGCTGACCTACGACCACGTCGACCACCCCGGCATCCGGGCGTGGGTCGAGACGTTCGTCGGCGCGCAGGGAGCGGGGTTCACCGGGCAGGTCTCGCTCGACTTCATCGAGGACGCCGACGGCGTGGTGCGCGCGATCGAGTGCAACCCGCGCACGCACTCCGCGATCTCGCTGCTCGACGGCCACCCGGGCCTCGCCGCGGCGTACCTCGACGACGCCCCTGCCGGGGGACCGGTGCTGGAGCCGGTCGACGCGCGCCCGACGTACTGGACCTACCACGAGCTGTACCTCGGCCTGCGGCACCCGCGCACCCTGCCCGGCCGCCTGCGCACCCTGCGCGGCGGGCGCGACGCGGTCTTCGCCACCACCGACCCGGTGCCGTTCTGGTGGCTGCACCACGTGCACGTGCCCGCGCTGCTGCTGGGCAACCTGGTGCGGCTGCGGCCCTGGCTGAAGATCGACCTGAACATCGGCAAGCTCGTCGAGGCGGCGGGGGACTGACGTGACCACGACCGTGCTGCACCTCGCAGGCTCGCCGACCAGCGACTTCTACGCCGACGTCTCGCGGCTCTACGCCGCGGACTGCCTCGACGCGACCGCCGACGCCGGCCACGACGTGCACGTGGCGTACGTGACCCCCGACGGCCGGTGGCGCTTCCCGGCCGACCTGTCGGCCGCCGCGCTGGAGGCCGCGGAGCCGGTCGACCTGCCCGCCGCCGTCGCCACGATCACCGCGCTCGCGCCCGACGTGATGGTGCCGCAGATGTTCTGCGTCGCCGGCATGACGCACTACCGGGCCCTCTTCGACCTGCTCGGCGTGCCGTACCTGGGCAACACCCCCGACGTGATGGCGGTGGGGGCGGACAAGGCCCGCGCCTCCGCGGTGGTCGGTGCCCGCGGGGTCCGGGTGCCGGCCTCGCAGGTGGTGCGCCCCGGGGAGGCCGTCGCGCTGGACCTGCCGGTGGTCGTCAAGCCGGTCGACGCCGACAACTCCCTCGGCGTGACCCTGGTGCGGGACGCGGCCGACCTGCCCGCGGCCGTCGAGGCCGCGTGCGCGCACGCGGTCGGTGCCCGCCGTGCGCTGGTCGAGACCTACGTCGAGCTGGGCCGCGAGGTCCGCTGCGGCGTCGTCGACGTCGAGGGCGAGCGGGTGGCGCTGCCGCTGGAGGAGTACGCCGTCGACGCCGTGACCAAGCCGATCCGCGACGAGGCCGACAAGCTGCGCCGCGCCGAGGACGGCGGCCTCGGCCTGGTCGCCAAGGACGCCGAGCACGCGTGGATCGTGCCGGCGGACGACCCGGTCGTCGCCCGGGTCCAGGAGGCCGCCCTGCGCTGCTACGACGCCCTCGGCTGCCGGCACTACGGCCTGTTCGACTTCCGGGTCGACCCCGACGGCGTGCCGTACTTCCTCGAGGCCGGCCTCTACTGCTCCTACGCCCGCACCAGCGTCGTCGTGGTGATGGCCGCCGCCGCCGGCATCGACCTGACGCGTCTCTTCGCCCTCGGCGTCGCGGACGCCCTCCGCGGCCCGGACCCCCGCCCTGCCACCAGCCCCGGAACAGCCCTGCACCAGCCCCGGAACCAGCCCCGGAACCAGCCCCGAGACCCAGGAGTGAGCATGCAGACCGAGATCCTCGAGCCCGTCGGCGTCCGCGTCACCGACGTCGACCTGGGCACCCCCGACCCCGACCTGTGGGAGCGGCTGCGCGCGCTGCTCGCCGAGCACGGCGTCGCGGTGCTGCCCGGTCAGGAGATCGACGACGACGCGTTCCTCGCCTTCCTGCAGGGCTTCGGCGACCTGGCCTTCACCGCCGGGGAGACGCCGCTGGACGGCTACCCCGACCTGAACCTGATCAGCAACGTCGGACGCGAGACGGCGCCGGTGAGCAACTTCCACGTCGACACCTCCTACGTCGCCCGGCCCCCGGCGTACACCGCGCTGCGGGCGGTGAGCATCCCCGAGGCCGGGGGCGCCACCCAGTTCACCAACCAGTACCGCGCCTACGAGACGCTGCCGGCCGCGCTGCGCGAGAGGCTCGAGGGCCGCACGATCACCCACGTGGTGACCGGGGTCGAGCTCGGCCCCGACGACGAGGCCGCCGCCGACCACCCGGTCTTCCGACCGCACCCGGTCACCGGCCGCCCGGCGCTGTACCTGACCAGCCCGAAGCGCTGCTCCTCGATCAGCGGGCTCTCGACCGAGGAGACCGAGGAGACCGTCGCCGCCCTGCTCGCGCACTCCACCCGCCCCGAGAACACCCTGGACCACGCCTGGGCCCCGGGCGACGTGGTGATCTGGGACAACGCGGCCGTCCTGCACCGCGCCGACCACGCCGGCGTGGTCGGCGACCGGGTCATGCACCGCGGGATGGTCGGGGCGTACGCCGCGGGCTGACGTCGCCCGCACGACGCAGTGGCACCGACAGCAGCAGCCCCCGCCGGACGACGGGGGCTGCTGCGGTGTCACGAGCGGGTGCCGCGGGTCAGCAGCAACGGCCCTGGGTGGTGTTCTCGCGCTGGTGGTCCCGGTGCCGCTCGAAGTCGCGACGCGACATCGGCTCGGTGCCCTCCCGGGCGCAGCGGGCGAGGTACTCGTCCCACTTCGACTCCCCGCTGAGCTGCTTGACGTACCACCGGACCCCGGCCAGCGCCCGGCGTACGGGCCCCTGCACCGGTGCGGGACCGGTCGCCCCGCTCATCGACGGGCCCCCACGTCGTCGCGCTCGCGCGCCTCCCAGGCCCGGACGGCCTCCTTCTCCTCGGCCGTGGCGATGAAGTCGGCCGGGGCGACCAGCTGCGAGGGCTGGGCGGGGACCTCGGTCGTCGGCAGCGAGCCGCGGCTGATCGCCCGGACCCACACCAGCACGGCGTTGACCAGGATGACCAGCGCCAGCACCGCGAAGCTGGCCTGCAGCACACCGTTGACCGTGGAGTTGAAGATCACCGTGTCCATCTGGCTCGCGTCGGTGGCCGGCGCGAGGACCTCGCCCGCGTCGCGGGCGGTGCGGTAGCGGTCGGCCTGCGCGAAGTAGCCGATCAGCGGGTTGTCGGAGAAGACCTTCTGGTAGCTCGCCGTCATGGTGGTGATCAGGTCCCAGACCAGCGGGACGCCGGGCACCCAGACCCACTTCAGCCAGCCGTGCTTGAGGAAGAGCGTGACGCACAGCGTCAGCGCGATCGCGGCCAGCAGCTGGTTGGCGATGCCGAAGAGCGGGAAGAGCTGGTTGATGCCCCCCAGCGGGTCGGTCACCCCGACGTAGAGCATGTAGCCCCAGCAGGCGACCACGACGGCCGAGGCCGACCACGACGCCGGCTTCCAGGAGGTGTCGCCGAACCGCTTCCACACGTTGCCGACGGTGTCCTGGAGCATGAAGCGGCCGACCCGGGTCCCGGCGTCGACGGCGGTGAGGATGAACAGCGCCTCGAACATGATCGCGAAGTGGTACCAGAACGCGGCCAGCCCGCCACCGAAGGCGGAGGTGAAGATCTGGGAGATGCCCAGCGCGAGGGTCGGTGCGCCGCCGGTGCGGGAGACCAGGTCCTCCTCGACCGCGGCCGTGGCCGCCTGCAGCGTCTCCGGGGTCAGCGTGAAGCCGAGCCCGGTGACGAAGTCGACGGCGCCCGGGATGGTGCCGCCGGTCGCGGCGGCCGGCGAGTTGATCGCGAAGTACAGGCCCTGGTCGATGACGCTGGCCGCGATCAGGGCGGAGATCGCCACGAAGGACTCCATCAGCATCCCGCCGTAGCCGATCATCCGGACCTGGTTCTCCTTGGCCAGCATCTTCGGCGTGGTGCCCGACGCGATCAGGGCGTGGAAGCCGGACAGGGCCCCGCAGGCGATCGTGATGAACAGGAACGGGAACAGCGACCCCGCGAAGACCGGGCCCTCACCGCTCGAGGCGAAGTCCGTGACGGCCTCGTTCGCCAGCACCGGACGGGCCAGCACCAGGCCGACGGCGAGCAGGAGGATGACGCCGATCTTCATGAAGGTCGACAGGTAGTCCCGGGGGGTCAGCAGCATCCACACCGGCAGGATGGAGGCCACGAAGCCGTAGACCACGAGCGCGATCGTGAGGGTCTCGGGGGACAGGGTGAGGGAGTCGCCGAGCGCGCTGTTCTCGACGTAGCCGCCGCCGATGATCGCGGCGAGCAGCAGCACCACGCCGATCGCGGTGACCTCCATGACCTTCCCGGGGCGCCACACGCGCAGGTAGAAGCCCATCAGCAGCGCGATCGGGATGGTCAGGCCGATCGAGAAGACGCCCCACGGCGACTCGGCGAGCGCGTTGACCACGACCAGCGCGAGGACCGCGAGGATGATGATCATGATCGCGAACACCGCGATCAGCGCGGCGGTGCCGCCGACGACCCCGATCTCCTCGCGCACCATCTGGCCCAGGCTCTTGCCGTCGCGGCGCATCGAGAAGAAGAGGACGACCATGTCCTGCACCGCACCGGCCGCGACGACGCCGACGACGATCCAGATCGTGCCGGGCAGGTAGCCCATCTGCGCGGCGAGCACCGGGCCGACCAGCGGGCCGGCGCCGGCGATCGCGGCGAAGTGGTGCCCGAAGAGCACCCGACGGTCGGTGACCTCGAAGTCCGCGCCGTTCTCCAGCCGCTCCGCCGGGGTGGCCCGGGTGTCGTCGAGCCGCAGGACCCGCCGGGCGATGAAGCGGGAGTAGAAGCGGTAGGCGATCGCGTACGACGACAGCGCCGCGACCAGGACCCACAGCGCGGAGACGGACTCGCCGCGGCTGAGGGCCAGGACGACCCAGCAGGTGGCGCCGACGAGGGCGACCAGCACCCAGGCGGCGATCGAGCGCGGTGTGGCGCGGTCTGCGCGGAGCGGCTGCGGCGCCGCGTCCCCGGGCGGCCGCGAGGTGGTGGACGTGGGCATGCTGGTCTCCTCCGAGGCGGGTGGTGAGCACGGTCACGCTACCTCCGTCCGGCCCCCTCGCGCCGCACGCCCGCGACGCGAACCGCCCCGCCGCGACGGAGGACCCCGAAGGGGGGCCTGCGCTAGTAGCGTGCTGCCATGTCCACCACGACCTGGCTCGTCCTGCTCGTCCTGGTGCTCGCGGTCCCGCTGGCCGCGTGGGCCGGGGTGCGGCTGCTGCGCGACCCGCACCGCAAGCGCTGACCGTCCCAGGCCCGTCTTCCCCGCATCCCAAGGAGTCCCTGCCATGACCCAGCCCCCGCCCGAGAACCCCTACGGCAGCAGCAACCCGGACCAGCCGGCTCAGCCGAACCCCTACGGCAACCAGCCCGCGCAGCCGAACCCCTACGGCAACCAGCCGCCCCAGTACGGCCAGCCCGACCAGTACGGCAACCAGCCGCCCCAGTACGGCAACCAGCAGTACGGCGGGCAGCAGTACGGCGGGCAGCAGTACGGCAACGAGCAGTACGGGCAGCCGCAGAACCAGAAGAAGGGCCTGGCCATCGCCGCGCTGGTCCTCGCGATCCTGGGTCTGCTCGGCAGCATCTTCGTAGTCGGCGCCGTGCTGAGCCTCATCGCGATCATCCTCGGCATCGTGGCGCTGGTGCAGAGCAAGAAGCCCACCCACGGCGGCAAGGGCATGGCCATCACCAGCATCGTGCTCGGTGTGCTCGGCCTGGCGGTCGCCGGCGCGATCATCGCCTTCGTCGGCTCGATCTTCGGTGACATCGCCCAGTGCGTCGAGGACGCCGGCGGCGACCAGTCCGCGATCAACCAGTGCGAGCGCGAGTTCAACGAGCAGTACTCGAACTGAAGCCCTCCCGCCCGTAGCGTCCGCCGAGGCCCCCGTCGTCCGCGACGGGGGCCTCGTGGCGTCACGGCCCCAGTGATCCGGGCGACTACCTCCCGCTGGGGGGCCGGTCCCCGCCGGACAGGGCGCGGAGGACTGCGGGGAGGTCGGCGGCGTCGGTGACCTCGTGGTCGGGGGCGGGACCGTCGGGGTCGACGGCGTGGCCCGGGCGGACCAGGCGCACCACGGCCAGGCCGGCCTCCAGCGCCCCGCGCACGTCGCGCGCCGAGGCGGCCACGTGGATGAGGCGGTCGGGGGCCGCGGCGTCGCGCGCCGCGGCGTAGATGCGCGGGTCGGGCTTGAACGCACCGAGCCGCTGCGAGGTCAGCACCAGCGCCGGGTCGACGAGGGCGTGTGCCCGGGTCAGCCTGACCAGGTCGTCGTCGACGTTGGACAGCAGACCGACCCGGGCCACCCGGGTGAGCGCGACCACGGCGTCGGCCACGTCCGGCCACAACGGCCAGTCCTCGACGCCGGCGTGCAGCGCACCGAGGTCGGCGCCGGCCAGCGACCGGTCGACGCCGAGGGCCTCGTACGCCTCCGCGAGCGCGCCGAGGGAGACGTCGCGGAACGAGGTGGGGTGCTCGGCCGTGCGCTGGGCCGCCTTGTTGCGGGCGTCCCAGAGGTCGTACAGCTCCTCACCCGACACCGACCACCCGCGGCGGTGCGCGAGGTCGCCCAGGGTGCGGGAGGCGCCGGTGCGGGAGTCGGTGAGCGCGCTGAAGAGGTCGAAGGTGACGATCACCCCCCCATCCTCGCCCGCACCGTCGGCCGGACCTGCCAGTCCCCCCGGAGCGGGCCCGCTCGGGCCGGGGGCCGGCTCAGCGCCACCCGCCCCGGCGGGCCTGGACGGTGAGGTCGTCGGGCACGGCAGCCAGGTCCGGCCCGGCCGGACGGGTGAGCCGGGCGTCCAGGTCGTCGCGTCCCCAGCGGGCGGCGCGGCGCTCGGCGCGCAGGGTCGGCGGACCCGGGCCCGCGCAGCAGGTCGGCGCCGGCGGGGTGCACCAGCACGCGGTGGTCGCCGAGCAGCAGCGCGTGCTGGGCGGGCGTGTCACGGCGCGACGACCGTCACGACCCCACGGTCAGCACGACCTTGCCGATCGTCGAGCCGGACCCGACCTGCCGGTGGGCCTCGCGCAACGAGGCGGCGTCGAGTCCCTCGACGACGGTGGTCGCGGTGTGGCGCACGGTGCCGGCGTCGACCAGGTCCGCGACCCGGTCGAGGAGGCGTCCCTGCTCGACCAGGTCGACGCCCTGCATCGACCGGGTGAACATCAGCTCCCAGCGCCAGGCGATGGACTTGCCCTTCAGGGGCAGCAGGTCGAGCTGCTCCGGGTCGTCGATGGCCACCACCTCGCCGAAGGGCCGCAGCACCTCGGCGAAGGCCTCGACGTTGCCGGTCGAGTGCGCGGTGAAGACGAGGTCGACCCCGTCGGGGGCGACCTCGTGCACGGCGGCCACGAGGTCGTGCCGGTCGATCACGTGGTGCGCGCCGAGCTCGCGCACCCACGCCCGGCTGTCCTCGCGGCCCGCGGTCGCGACCACGGTGACGCCGGTCAGCGCGCGGGCGAGCTGCACCAGGACCGATCCGACACCGCCGGCGCCACCGACGACGAGCAGGGTCCCGGTGCTCTGCACGGTCAGGGCGAACCGGTCGAACAGGGTCTCCCAGGCGGTGATCGCGGTCAGCGGCAGCGAGGCGGCCTGGGCGTGGTCGAGCGTCGTCGGCTTGCGACCGACGACGCGCTCGTCCACCAGGTGCAGCCGGGCGTCGGTGCCCGGCCGGGTCAGGTCACCGGCGTAGTAGACCTCGTCGCCGGGAGCGAACCGGGTCACCGCGGGCCCGACCGACTCCACGACGCCCGAGGCGTCCCAGCCGAGCTGTCGGGTGCCCTCCGCCAGGCCGGCGTGGACCTTGGTGTCGACCGGGTTGACCGACACCGCGGCCACCCGCACCCGCAGGTCGTGGCCGTCGGGCGCGGCCACCTCGACCGTGACCTCCTCGAAGGCGTCGTCGTCGGCGGGCCCGCGACCCGCACGGGCCACCCAGGCGGTGGTGGTGGCGGTGGTGGTGGCGGTGCTCGTCGGTGCGGCGGTGGCGGTCACGGGGTCGGCATCCCGCCGTTGACGTTCAGCGTCTCCCCGCTGACGTAGCCCGACTCGGCCGAGGCCAGGTAGACGTACGCCGCGGCGATCTCGGCCGGCTGCCCGGCCCGCCCCAGCGGGGTCTCCTGGCCGAACTCCGGCAGCGCCTCGGTCGGCTGGCCGCCGGCGGCCTGGAGCGGGGTCCAGAACGGGCCGGGCGCGACCACGTTCACCCGGATGCCTCGCGGCGCGACCTGCTGGGCCAGCGCCTTGCTGAAGGTGTTGATCGCCATCTTCGTGGTCGCGTAGTCGACCAGCGACGGGGAGGGCGTGTAGGCCTGGATCGAGCTGGTGTTGATGATCGAGGACCCGGCGGGCAGGTGGGGGAGCGCCTCCTGGCAGATCCAGAACAGCGCGTAGACGTTGGTCTTGAAGGTCTCGTCGAACTGCGCGCTGCTGATGTCGGCCAGGGCCGGCTGCGTCTGCTGCTTCCCGGCCACGTTGACGACGAGGTCGAGGCCGCCGAGCTCGGCGACGGCGGTGCGGACCAGGCCGCGCGCGGTGTCCTCGACGGCGATGTCGCCCGGTGCGAGCACGGCGGTACGTCCCGCGGCACGCACCAGCTCGGCGACCTGCTCGGCGTCCCGCTGCTCCTCGGCCAGGTAGGACAGCACGACGTCGGCGCCCTCGCGGGCGAACGCGATCGCGGCGGCCCGCCCGATCCCGGAGTCGGCGCCGGTGACGAGCGCCTTGCGGCCCGTGAGCCGTCCGGTCCCGCGGTAGGTCTCCTCACCGTGGTCGGGCCGGGGGCCGAGCTCGTCGGTCAGGCCCGGGCCGTCCTGGTACTGCTCGGGGAACCCGTCGGTGCGGTACTGGTCGACGGGGTTGGTGAAGGTGTACTGGTCGCTCATGGTGCTCCTCTCCTGGGGTGGTGCGTCTGGGTTCGTCGGGGTGTCGTCCACCGTGCCTGGTCCCGGGGGACCCGGTGTCACCGCCACCCGCCCCAGCGGGCCTGGACGGTGAGGTCGTCGGGCACCGTAGTCAGGTCCGGCCCTGCCGGACGGGTGAGCCGGGCGTCCAGGTCGTCGCGTCCCCAGCGGGCGGCGCGGCGCTCGGTGCGCAGGGTCGACCAGGTCGCCAGCGGCTGGGGTCCGGGCGCAGGCCCGGGTCCGGGCCCGGTGACGACGACGTGGCCGGCGGACCCGGGCCCGCGCAGCAGGTCGGCGTGGGCCGTCCAGGCAGCCGGCGGTCCGCTGAGCGCGGTGTGCAGGTGCAGGTGGCGCCAGGCCGTACGGGCCGGGGTGGTCGCCAGGTGGTCGGCGCCGGCGGGGTGCACCAGCACGCGGTGGTCGCCGAGCAGCAGCGCGTGCTGGGCGGGGGTAGCCAGGACGCGGGCGCGGGGGAGCGCGACCAGCAGGCTGTCGACCGTGACGACCAGGGCGTCACCGCCCAGGTCGGGGTCGAGGGTGACCAGCGGGTCGGCCGCGCCGTCGGGGGAGAGCCCGGCCGGGCCGAGGCCGGGTGCCGGGATCCGACGGCCGACGGCCAGGGTCTCGGCCAGCAGCCGTTCCCGCCCCTCCCCGTCGCGTCCCCAGCCCGGCCGCTCGGCGCGGTCGGGGCCGTCGTGCCAGGCCACCGCGTCCGGGACGTGGGCCAGCAGGGCGCCGTGGGTCCAGGCACGGTGCGCCCACTCCCAGTCCTCGCCGCCGTACCGGTCGAAGGTCTCGTCGAAGCCGCCGACCTCGGCGAAGAGGGCCGCCGAGCAGGTCACGACCGCGCCGAGCACGAGCCGCAGCGAGGTCTCGTCGGCGTCCAGCAGGTCGCGGCTGCGCTCCAGCTCCTGACGCAGCCAGGTGGGTGCGGCCAGCTCGTGGGCGGGGCCCTCGACCTCGACCTCGGCGTCCGCGGGCACCCCGGTCAGGTCGGCGTGCCGGCGGCGACCGGTCGTGACGACCTCGGGGGCCAGGCCGGGAAGGCGGGCGGCGCGGGAGACGTAGCCGGGCTCGGGCGTGGTGTCGGCGTCGAGGAAGACCAGCACCTCCCCGGTCGCGGCGGCGGCACCGCGGTTGCGCGCCTTGGCCGCGCCGAACCCGTCGTGCGGGTGGGTGACGACCCGGACCCCGGCCGGCGCCTGCGGCGGGTCGGCCGAGCCGTCGTCGGCGACGACGACCTGGAGCAGGGCGGCGGGGTGGTCCTGCCGGGCCAGCGCGTGCAGGGTCCGCGCCAGCTCCCGCGGCTGCTCGAAGTGGGTGACCACCACGGTGACCGACGGCGGCGGTGCCTCGACGTCGGCCAGCAGGTCCCAGCGGTTGCCGGGCAGCGCGGGGCCCCTCATCGCGACCACCACGCGAGGTACGCCGCCGCGACCTCGGCCAGGCCGGGCTCGAGGCGCGCTCCCGGGGCGAGCCAGGTGCTCGCCGGGTCGGCCGCGGCGCGGGCCAGGGCCCGGGGGAGGTCGCCCGGGTCGACGAGGGTCAGGGTGCCCGGGCGGAGCGCGGCCGTCTCGCGGGCGTACGTGCCGTCGGTGACCAGCGGGCGGCGGCGCGCGGCCACCCAGCTGTTGACCGACCCCGAGGCGGAGACGTGGTGGTGGGCGGCGACCGGCACGTGCACGTCGGTGAGCGCGGCCGGCAGGTCGACGTCCTCGACCCACCCGCTCACCTCGAGCCGGACCCCGAGGTCCCCGGCCAGGCCGGCCAGCTCCTCGCGCAGGTGGTCGTGGCCCGCGGCGACCCGGCCGAGCGCGCGCAGGACGACCGGGCCCGGCCGGTCGTCGCGGAGCGCGGCGCAGGCCCGCAGCACCTCGTCGTGCCCCTTGCCGGGGTAGACCCAGCCGAGCACGGCGACGACCAGCGGCTCGTCCCCCGCGGGCCCGCGCGGCCCGGCGCCGGCGGGGACGGGCAGCGGCATCACCGGCAGCGGCACCACGGTGCCGTCGTCGGCCGGGGCGAGGTGGCGCCGGACCAGCGCGCGCTCGTGCTCGGAGCTGACCACCCAGCCGCGGGCGGCGGCGAGCACGGCGGCGTACGCGGCCGCGCGCCGCGCGAAGACCGGCCCGTCGCCGGGCTGCGGCACGTCGTGCAGGGTCACGGTCATCGGCTGCCGGTGCCCGAGGTCGACCAGGCGTGCGGAGGTCTCCTCGCCGGTGGCGCCGAGCAGGCGGTCGGTGACGTGGACGTGCACCGGTCGTGGCGCCGCGGCGAGCAGCGCGGGCAGGTCCAGGGTGGGTGCCCCGACCGCGGCGGCGACCTGCGAGGCGTGCAGGGTCACGCCGTGCCCGGGCAGGTGCGGGACGAGGTGGACGGGCGGGCGGCTCACGACACCTCCCCCGGGAGCTCGAGCCCGAGCATCCCGCGCAGGGCGGCGGAGCGGGCCAGCACGACGTCGAGGACGTCGGGCCGGGTGGCGTACCACCGCAGGTGGGCGGTCTCCACCTCGGTGACGGGCACCCGGCGCCCGCCGAGGACCCAGTGGTCGCGGGCCGCCTCCGCGGGGTCCAGCACCGCCGCGACCGACGCCTCCCGCGGGGCGTGGACGTGGTCGAGCAGCGGCCGGGACACGCGGGTGGGGCGGTCGGTCAGGCCCAGGGCCGCCCGCACCCGGCGGCCGAGCGGGGCCAGCAGGGCGTTGCCGGGGTGGTTGACCGTGCGCAGGTGCGCGAAGGTCGGCGCAAGGAGGAGGTCGTGGGCGACCACCGTGCCGTGGAGGGTCTCGCGCCGGGCCAGCTCGGCTCGTGAGTCCGCGCAGACCGCGGCGACGACGGCGGCGTCCGGCGCCGGGCCGAGCGCGGCGCCGACCGGTGGCGGGGTGCGTCCGGCGCGCAGCCACGCGGCGCGCACGGCGGTCCGCACGTCGTGGTAGGCCACCACCGGCGGGTCGGGGTCGGGCAGCCCGGGCGGGTGCACCACCAGGTGGCAGGGGTACGGGCCGGCGTGGCGCACCGGCGGCACCAGCACGTGGCGCAGGTCCGCCCGCGCGCGCTCCAGCAGCTGCGTCGTGCCCAGCGGCAGCCCGCGGTGGTCCTCGCCCACGGGCTGGGCCACGAGCAGGTCGAGCCGGGGCAGGAGCCGGTGCAGCGGGGCGAGGTCGCCCGGACCGAGCTCGTGCAGCGGCGGCAGCCGGACCGTGCGCACGTCCTCGTCGTCGAGCACCAGGCGCAGCGACTCCGCCTGGCAGTTGCCGACCACGGCGAGCAGCGGCACGCCGTCGGGGGGCTCGGGCGGGCCGTCGTAGAAGTCGCCGTAGTGCGCGCGCTCGGCCGGGGTGCGCGCGGCGGTGCCCCCCAGCGCGGGACCACCGGGACCGCCGGGGCCGCCGGGGCCGCTCACCCGGTGCGCTCCCAGCCCTCGGGGCCGAGCCGGACCAGCCCGCGGTCGGCCAGCTGCTCCAGCCAGCCCGTCATCGGCCACCAGCCCCAGCGGCGGTGGAACACGTGGGCGTTGCGGACGATGTCGGCGACGTGCTCGACCGGCGGGCTGCTGACGGGGTGGTGCTGGTGGTAGGCCCGCGCGCCGCCGAGCCAGGTCAGGCCGAGCCCGGCGCGACGGGCCAGCTGGGCGGCGTCGGTGTCCTCGCCGCCGTAGCCGACGTACTCCTCGCAGAACCCGCCGAGCGCGTCGAGGTCCTCGGGGGCCAGCGCGAAGGACAGCGACCAGAACAGGTCCCACTCCTCGGAGTCCAGCTCCTCGCCGGGCGCCGGCGCCGGCCGCGCCGCGTGGGGCGCGTCGGACTCGGCGAGGCGGGCCAGGTCGTAGCCCTGCGGCGGTGCCGGGGGGAGGTAGGTCACCGGGCCGCACCACACGCGCCCGGGCCGTGAGCGGACCGCCCCGGCGTACGCCGTCACCAGCCCGGGTCCCGCCAGGCAGTCGACGTCGAGGTGGACCAGCACGTCGGCGCCGAGCTCGCGGGCCCGGCGGGCGCCCGCGTTGCGGGCGGCGGCCAGGGGGAGGCCGCGGGGGTCGCCAGGCACCTCGACCACGTCGGGGACGAGCCCGGCGGGTCGCCAGGAGGCGACGTCGGGGTCGTCCATCGCCACCACGACCCAGTGGTCGGGCGGGTCGGCCAGCAGCGAGGCGTGCTGGCGGCGCAGGTGGTCGGCCCGGCCGTGGACGAGGGTGACGACCGCGGTGGTCATGCCCGACCGCCGGCGGCGAGCACCACGTCGGCCATCCGGGCGGCGGCGCCGCCGTCGACCCAGCCCGACCACCGGTCGCCGTCGAGGAGGGCGGCGCGGCGCACGAGCCCGGCCCAGTCGGCCGTGGCGGGGTCGTCGACGACCAGCGCCGGCCAGTCCCCGCCGGCCAGGACCCGGCCCGTGGTGCGCTGCTCGTCGTGCGGGCGGTCCTGGGGGACGACCACGGCGGGCACGCGGGCGGCGGCCACCTCGGCGAGCGAGTTCTGCCCGGCCGCGGTCACCACCACGCGCGCGGCCCGGATCTCCGCCCAGGGGTCGGCGCTCCAGGACCCCGGCCCGAGCACCCGCCAGGTCAGGTCCGGGGCGGTCTCCGCGCCACGCTCGGCGGCCTCCCGCAGCACCTCGGAGCCGCCGCCGGTGCCGGCGAGCACGACCACCGGTCCCGTGGCGCGGGAGGAGCCCGCGGGCTCCGGCGCGAAGCGCGACAGCCCGCCCAGCGGGCGCAGGCGGGCCGCGACGTCGGCCGGGAGACCGGGGGACATCCCCGTCGCCGCGGGCGGCCAGAACGACACGACCTCCGCGGACACCCCCAGCCCGAGGGCGTGGGCGGGGTCGTCGCGGCGGCCGGGCAGCACGACCGAGACCACGGGCACCCCGTGCAGGCGGGCCAGCAGGGTCGCCTCCTGGGAGACGTCGGTGACCACGACGTCGGGGTCGGCGGCGCCCAGCCAGGCCGAGAGCTGCGCGGTGCGGCGGGCCAGGCCGCGGTGGTGCACCGGCACCCAGTGCAGCCGCCCCCGGGCGGTGGCGTCGGCCTCGCCGGGGTCGTCGACGGCCGGCTCGTCGTCCCGGTCGAGCGCCACCCACTCCCCGGGCCAGCCGGTGGGCCGGGGAGCCGAGGACAACCCGGTCACCACGGCCCCGCGGCCGTGCAGCGCGGTGGCCACCGCGGTGGCGCGGTGGGCGTGGCCCGAGCCGTGGTGGTGGACGTAGTAGCCGATCGTGCTCACGCGACGAGGTGGCCCGCGTCGGCGCGCAGGTAGACGCGCTCGTACGCCGCGAGCATGACGTCGTGCGAGTAGTGCCGCACCGCGTGCTCGCGGGCCGCGCCGCGGTCCAGCCGGGCCGCGGCCGTGATCGCCTCGGCCAGGGCCGCGACGTCGCCGGGTGCCGCGAGGGCGCCGACGGCGGGGGTGAGGATCTCGGGCAGGGCGCCGCGGGCGTACGCCGCCACGGGCGTGCCGCTGGACAGCGCCTCGATCGCGACGAGCCCGAACGGCTCCTCCCAGGCGGGGGTCACCACGGCCACGCAGGAGCGCGCGGCGACGTGGCGCAGCGCCGCCCGGTCGAGGTGGCCCAGGTAGCGGGCGTCGTCCGCGAGCAGCGGCCGGACCTGCCGCTCGAAGTAGGCGCGGTCGAGCACCGGCCCGGCCAGGTCGACGGCCACCCCGGCCGCCCGGGCCGCCAGCACGGCCTCGTGCGGCGCCTTCTCGGGGACCAGGCGGCCCGACCAGAGCGCCCGCGGCCCACCCGGGCCGGCGTACCACGCCTCGGTGTCGACGGCGTTCGGGACGACCTCCGCCCGGAGGGCGTGCCGCCAGGACCGGGCGGTGGCGCTGCTGACGGCCACGAACCGGTGCCGCTCGGAGGCCAGCAGCGCCGCGGACTCCAGCCACGGCACCGGCGGGGTGTGCAGCGTGGTGACGACGGGCTCGTCGAGCACGTCGGCCATCGCCACCGGGAGGTGGTGCAGCGAGTTGTCGTGCACGACGTCGAAGCGTCGGCCGGTGGTGCGGCGCAGGCCGAGCATCAGGTCGAGGTACGCGTGGTGCTCGCGGATCCAGCGCTCCGGCGGCGCGCCGACGTCGGCGCGGGCGGCGGGGCTGCTGGCGAAGGTGTCCACGGCGAGGTCGACCGCGCCCAGGCGGGGGTCGCTGCCGGGCGCGGCGAAGACGGTGACCGCGTGGCCGCGCCGGCGCAGCCCGACGACCAGGGCGTGGGTGTGGGCCTCGAGCCCGCCGGCGAACGGCTCGACCAGCGGGAACCGCGCCGGACCGACCACGGCCACCCGCAGCCGGGAGCCGGTCGCGCCCATCGGGGTCGGCGGGCCCGTCGTCAGCGCGGTCACGCGGCCCCCTCCTCGGTGCCGGCGCCGGTGCCGGCGTCGCGACCCGCGCACGACCGGAGGGCCTCGCGGTAGACGGCGTCGTGGGTGCGGGCGACGCGGACGCGCTGCCGGCGGCGCTCCTCGGCGTCGAGGCCGGGCAGGCCGGCGGTGCGGGCGGCGAGCGCGCGGTGCACCGCCGCGACGACGGAGCCGGTGTCGGCGCCCTCGCCGTCGGGGGCGTCCTCGACGACGGGGTAGCTCGCCTCGACGCCCTGGGAGGCGTAGTGACCGGTGCTCGGGGCGACGACCGAGGTCCCGAGGTCGTGGCACATCTCCAGCCAGCCGGAGTGGGTGCCGTAGCGGTACGGCAGCAGCACGACGTCGAGCCCGGCGACCGCCGACCACAGCGCCGCGTCGTCGAGGGGCTCGTGCACGACCAGGTCGAGCTCGCCGGCGGCGTGCGCGGCGTCGAGGGCGCCCACCAGGCGCGCGGCCCGGGCGTCGCGCGGTCGCTCGTGGGTGGCGCGGTGGATGCTGACGACCGGGCGCACCCCGTCGCGGGACAGCGCGGCCAGGGCCGGCAGCAGCCGCAGCGGGTCGGTGTTGGCGCGGAGGTCCTTCACCGCGACGCCGACCCGGGGCGGGGTCGTGGCGGGTCGGTCGAGGGCCGCGGCGCGGGCGGCGCGCACCCGGCGTACGACGTCGAGGTCGACCACGTGGGGGTGCGGCGCGACGGTGGGGCGGCGGCCCCAGCGGGCGAGGACCTCGTCGGCGGCGCCGTCGGTGAGGGTGAGCAGCGCGTCGGCGGCCGGCACCAGGACGTCGAGCTGCGCGCGCAGCAGCGCGGGGTCGGTGTGGTGGGGGTTGCGCAGGTCGTGGACGGTCAGCACGAGCGCGCGGCGCCGGGCGCGCAGCGCGGTCACCAGCTCGCGCAGCTGCGCGGGCGTGCGGTCGTCGAAGCCGAAGTGGACGTGCATCACGTCGAAGTCGTGCGTGCCGGCCCACGCGGGGCGCAGCATCACCGGCGGCCACCACCGGCCCTGGGCGGTGCGGCCCGGGTCGTCGGGGTGGTCGGGGTCCGGGTCGGGCAGCCGGACCACCGCGCCGGGCGCCTCGGTGCGTCCCGGGGGCACCGGGGGCACCGGGGGCGTCGGGCGTGCTGAGGTGGCGGACGTACGGGTGGTCGGCCGGCACGGACGCGACGACCAGGGGTGCCGGCGGCGCGACGGCGGGGCAGGGGGTCATCACGTACCTCTCGGCAGGCGCACGCCTGCCGGACGAGGGTGCGTGGGGTTCGGGGCGGGCCGCTGGGTCGGGGCGCATCGCCGGTGCTTGCTGGAGCCCACGTTCGTCGGTCGGTGGCCCGGTCGGCTACCCCCCTAGGTCACCCTCTGCCCACCCGACCACGTCACACCACGCCGAGATGACACTGCCGAACGGCCGAGATGACACTGCCGAACGGCCGAGATGACACTGCCGAACGGCCGAGATGACGGCGCCGACGCCTCGACCTGACGCTCAGCGCCTCCAGGCGGGTGCCCCGGACGCGCGGACGCCCCCGCCGGGAGCCGGCGGGGGCGTGCGGGCGCGTGACGCGCGGAGCTGCGAGGGCGGTCGGTCAGCGACCGGCGACCTTGCGCTTGAGCTCGGCGCCGGCCTTGAAGGCCGGGGCCGTGGTCGCGGCGACCTGGATGGCCTCGCCGGTCTGGGGGTTGCGGCCGGTACGGGCGTCACGGTCGCGGGTCTCGAAGGTGCCGAAGCCGGGGATGGTGACCTTGTCGCGGGCGACGAGGGCCTCGGTGATGGCCTCGAGGACGGCGGCGACGGCGCGGTCGGCGGTGGCCTTGTCGACGTCGGCGCGGGTGGCGACGTCCTCGACGAGCTGGCTCTTGTTCATGGGGGACTCCTAGGTGTGGCGTGCGGTCTCTTCTCGGCACCGTAGCGGCCCGGGTGCCCGGCCCGCGCGCCCGGTCCCGCCTCGGCGTGGTGCGGAGCCGCGCTGGCGGCCCGACGAATGCACCTTCGTGCAGTGCAGGGACCTGCATCCCGGGCTCGTGGCGCACGGCCCGCCGTCCGGGGCACAGTGGCCGCCGACGGCCGTCGGCCGTCGGCTCTCCGTTCTCGGGAGGTGCCCTGTCGCTCGGCCGTCCGCGGCCCGCCGGAAGGTGTCTGGAACACGATGAAGAAGACCACCCCGCTCGCCACCCCGCTCGCCGCCCTGGTCGCGGCCCTCGCCGCCGGCACGCTCGCCGCCGGGACCCTCGGCGCCGCGCCCGCGTCCGCCGCGCCCACCCCCGCCGCCCTCGTCGGTGCCGCTCCCGACCGCCCCGCCCGGCTGGTCACCGCCGAGCGCGCCATCGACGGGCAGTACGTCGTCGTGCTCGACGAGTCCGCCGCCGACCAGGCCCGCAGCGAGGCCCGCGCGGCCGTCCAGGGGGACCGCCGCGACGTGCAGCACGTGTACGCCACGCTCGGCGCGTACGCGGTGTCGCTCACCGACGCGCAGCTGGCCGAGGTGCGCCGCGACCCCCAGGTCGAGCTCGTGCAGGAGGACGCCCGCGTCAGCCTCGCCACGACGCAGAGGAACGCCACCGGCGGGCTCGACCGCATCGACCAGCGCGCGCTGCCGCTCTCGCGCAGCTACACCTACAGCCGCACCGGCTCCGGGGTGCGGGCCTACGTCATCGACACCGGCATCTACGCCGCCCACCGCGAGGTCAGCGGGCGGGTCGCTCCGGGTGTCACCGCGATCGACGACGGACGCGGCACCCACGACTGCCACGGACACGGCACCCACGTCGCCGGCACCGTGGGCGGGAAGACGTACGGCGTGGCCAAGGCCGTCACGCTGGTCCCGGTCCGCGTCCTGGACTGCCAGGGCAGCGGCACCAGCTCGGGCGTCATCGCCGGGATGGACTGGGTGGCCGGCAACGCGACCCGGCCCGCCGTGGCGAACATGAGCCTGGGTGGTGGGGCGGACGCCGCCACGGACACCGCCGTCGCGCGGATGGTCGCCGGCGGCGTCACCACCGTCGTGGCTGCCGGCAACGAGAACACCGACGCCTGCACCTCCTCACCGGCGCGTGCGGCCTCGGCGATCACCGTGGCGGCGAGCACGTTCGGTGACGGACGCGCCTCCTTCTCCAACTACGGGTCCTGCGTCGACCTGTTCGCCCCGGGTCAGGGCATCACCTCGGCCTGGATCGGCAGCACGACGGCGACCCACACCATCTCGGGCACCTCGATGGCCTCGCCCCACGTCGCCGGCGTGGCCGCGCTCCACCTGCAGGGCAGCCCCTCGGCCTCGCCGGCGGCCGTGACGAACGCGTTGCTCGGGAGCTCCACGAGCAACGCCGTCAGCGGTGCCAACGGCTCGCCCAACCGCCTGCTCTTCTCGTCCTACTGAGCAGGAGGGCGGCCCCCCGGCCGGCCCTGCGACGCCCTCGCCGGTGACCGGCGGGGGCGTCGCCAGCGTCACCTCGGGGCGGTGCGAGCGTCATCTCGGCGGGGCTAGACGGCCTCGTCGTCACCGATCACGAACCCGTTGCCGGCGGGGTCGAGGAACAGCCGTCGGGTCTCGGTCTGGGAGCTGCCGTCGGTCGTGTACGTGAGCTCCACGTCCACCGTGGTGCCGTCGTCGGCCACCGAGGTGGAGCCGACCGAGACGGCGTCGATGGTGCGCCAGAAGCCGGCGTACGACTCGAAGCTGGTCGACTGCTGGTAGCTCGGCGAGAGCTGCTCGTAGGCGGCCTCGGGGTTCCCGGGCAGCTGGGCGTAGTACGACGACGCGAACGCGGCCGCGTCCCCGGCGGGCGCGCTCCTCGACGGTGCGGAGGTGGTCGGGTCCGGCGAGGCGGGAGCCGTGGTCGACGGGGGCGCGCTGGTCTCCGGCTCCTCGGACGGCGTCGGCTCGTCGGTGGGGGTCGCAGAGGGGCTCTCGGAGGGGGTCGGCGTCGGATCGGCGGCCGGTCCGGCCACCGGCTCGGTGCCGCCGCGGCCGAGCTGCCACACCACACCGCCGAGCAGCAGCACCAGGAGGACCGCGGCCACCAGCACCCAGCCGACCCGCCTGCGCCCGGCGCGTTCGTCCTCCGGCGGGGGCGGTGGGGACGTCCCGGGCCCGGTGGCCGGCTCGGTGGCGGGTTCCGCGGGCTCCACGGGCTCGACGTCCTCGGGGGCCTCGGCAGGCTCGGCGGCCACCCCAGCGACGGCGGCAGCGGCGGGCACCGTCCGCGCGGTCGCCGTCGCGTCCGTCGAGGCGGCGGGCGGGGCGGCGTCGCGGTGTATCGCGTGCAGCGACGCGGCGATCGTGCCCATGGTGGGCCGGGCGCCGGGGTCGTGGTCCATCATCCGCGTGACGGGGTCGGCGAGCGGGCCGCCGTGCGGCGGGACCGGGGTGGGCTCGGAGACGATCGCGTTCAGCACCGCCAGCGGGTTGTCGCGGTCGGCGTACGGCCCGACGCCCTCCACCGCGGTCCACAGCGTGGCCCCGAGCGCCCAGACGTCGGAGGCCGGACCGCCGCGCTCGCCCCGGGCGGCCTCGGGGGAGAGGTAGGACGGGGTGCCGGTGACCAGGCCGGTCCGGGTCAGCTCCACGTCGCCGTGGGTGCGCGAGATGCCGAAGTCGGTGATCTTGACGTGGTCGTCGTCGGTGACCAGCAGGTTGCTCGGCTTCACGTCGCGGTGCACGGTGCCGCGGGCGTGCGCCGCGGCGAGACCCTCGGCCGCCTGCGCGCCCAGCCGGGCGACGCGGGCGGGCTCGAGGGCCCCCTCCTCGGCGATGATCTCGGCGAGGGTCCGTGAGGGGACGTACTCCATCACCAGCCAGTTGCCCGACTCGTCCTCCACGGCGTCGTAGATCGCGACGACGTGCGGGTGGTTCAGCGCGGCGGACGACCGCGCCTCGCGCAGGGCGCGGGCCACGTCCGAGGTCGTCTCGCCGGGCATCGCGCCGACCTGCTTGACCGCCACCTGGCGTCCGAGCAGCTCGTCGCGGCACAGCCACACCGTGCCCATCCCGCCGCGGCCGACGGCGCGGTCGACCAGGTACCGGCCGGCGATGCTCCTGGGTGCCATGGGGGCTCCGCGTCCTGTCCTCGAGGTGGTGCCGGATCGTGCGTCGGGTCCGTTCCTACCGGTGCGACGGTGGGTGCCGCTACCTCCGCACAGTCTGGTGGACGCCGGGCGGCACCCGACAGGACGCAGGACGCCCCCGCCGGCGAGGGCGGGGGCGTCCGGTCCAGGTCCAGGACCTGGGTGGTGCGGCTCGTGGGCAGGGGCGGGGTCGAACCGCCGACCTTCCACTTTTCAGGCGGACGCTCGTACCGACTGAGCTACCTGCCCGAGCGACGGTCACCTTACCGGAGCCCGGGTCCCGGCCCGCAACCGGACGGCGGGGTCCTAGGATGTGGCCCGCCTGGCCCCCATCGTCTAGCGGCCCAGGACCCCGCCCTTTCACGGCGGTAGCACGGGTTCGAATCCCGTTGGGGGTGCTCGGCCGGGCCGTGCCCGGGCCGCGCCCGGTCGCCCCGGACCGGTGGAGCGGGGCTGAGTTGGGCCCCGCACCCGCCGTGGGTTAGAGTCCTACCGCTTCGTCCGCGAGGCCCGATCCGGGCTGCGCGGAAGGACAAAACCTGGCCCCGTAGCGCAGTTGGTTAGCGCGCCGCCCTGTCACGGCGGAGGCCGCGGGTTCGAGTCCCGTCGGGGTCGCAGGACGACGCCCCGGACCACTGGTCCGGGGCGTCGCTGCGTTCCGGAGGCAGCCGCTTCGGGCGTCGGGGAGGATGGCGGCGTGCCTCTCGACATCAGCCCCGAGGAGTTCGAGCGCCTGGTCGACTCCGCGCTCGACCAGATCCCCGACGCGCTCGCCGAGCGGGTCAGCAACCTGGTGGTGCTGGTCGAGGACGAGCCGCCGCCCGACCAGCCGTCCGACCTCCTGGGCCTCTACGACGGCGTCGCGCTGACCGAGCAGGAGGGTGGCAACCTGGCCCGGCTGCCGGACCGGATCTTCGTCTTCCGGCTGCCGCTGCTGGACTACTGCTCGACGCCCGAGGAGCTCGTCGAGGAGGTCCGGGTCACCGTGGTGCACGAGATCGCCCACCACTTCGGCATCGACGACGACCGCCTGCACGACCTCGGCTACGCCTAGGAGCTCGCGACCGCGCCGAAGGCCAGGACGCAGCCGAGCAGGCTGAGCGCCAGGGTGCCGGCGGCGTACGCCGCGCCCCGCGCCCCGCCGACCCGGTGGGTCTGCACCGCGAAGCTCGACCACGTGGTCAGCCCGCCGCAGAAGCCGGTGCCGAGCAGCGCGACGGCACCGCCGTCGAGGGCCAGCGCGACGAACCCGCCCAGCACCGTCGAGCCGACGACGTTGACCAGCAGCGTCCCCCAGGGCAGCGCCCGGTCGAGGTGGTGCGCGGCCAGGAACCGCAGGGGCGCGCCCACGGCGCCGCCGAGCGCGACGAGCAGCAGGTCCAGGACGCTCACCGGCCGCGCTCCCGGGTGGCCGGGGCGGCCGGGCCGCCCGCGTCGGCGGCCGGGGGCGCGACGCGGGAGGAGACCAGGTGGACGGCGACGAGCCCGAGGGCCAGCGAGCCCCCCACGTAGGCCGCGGCGGTGATCGCCTGGTCGGCGGCCAGCAGCGCGCGGGTCTGGTCCGAGACGGCCGAGAGGGTGGTGAAGCCGCCGAGCAGGCCGGGTCCGAGGCCCGCGGCCAGCACCGAGGAGCGGCGTACGGCGCCCAGTGCCGGGAGGGCGGCCAGCGCGGCGGCACCGGCCAGGTTGACCGCGAACACCGCCCACGGGAAGTCGGCGGGGCCGGACGGGAACGACGCGCCCACCACCGCGCGCAGGACGCACCCGAGCGCACCGCCCACGGCGACCGCCGCGACCGCCGCCGGGGCCGGTCCCCTCACGGGGCCGACGACCAGGAGTCCCCGCCGGGCCCGTCGCCGGCCCCGATCTCCAGCTCGACGTCCGGCTTCGAACCCGTCCCCGTCTCCGGTCCCGTCTCCGACCCGTCGCCGGCTCCGGCGACCTCGGGCCACGACCGCGGCGTCGCGCCGGCCCCCTGGGCCTCCAGCTCCCGGAGGAACCACCGCTGGAAGCGACGCTGCTCCCGGTCGCGCGCCAGCGAGAGCAGCCGTTCGTCGCGGCAGAAGACGTCGGCGGCCTCGAGCAGCTCGGCCAGCCGCCCGAGCTCCGCGGCCCCCTCGGGGGTCAGGTCGACGCGCAGGGTGACCGCGGAGCCGGGGTCGGCGTGGTCGAGCACGGCGGCGTCGGCGGCGTCGGCGATGTCGGCGGCGGCCAGGAGCAGCCCGTCGTACGCCGGGGCGTCGAGCGCCACGAACAGGTCGGCGAGGTCGCGGGCCAGCGGGTAGGTCGTCGCGTGCGCCAGCGCGAGCAGGCGCACCTCGCGGCGCAGCTCGCGGTAGTGGCGCACGAAGGCGACGTGGAGCCGGAGCGGGACGCCGTGCAGGACGAAGGTGCGCACGCCGGCCCGGCGCCGGGCCCGGCGCCGCTCGGCCTGCCCGGCCAGGCCGGTGACCACGCCCTCGGTGGCGACGTCCTCCAGGTCCTCCGCGGGCTCGAACCACACGACCTTGCCGTCGTCGTCGATGTCGGCGCCCCACGCCCGCGAGACGCGGGCCACGATCCCCAGGCCGCGACCGAAGGTGAGCAGGGCGTCGTCGTCGAGGTGCTCCCCGAGCAGGGTCGCCTCCGGGCCCGCGCCGATCCGGGGGGCGGCGGTCGAGGCGTCGCGGACCTCGACCCGCGGGTGCGCGGTCGTGCCGGCCATCCCGACCTGGATCGGTGAGGAGCCGTGCAGGAGCGCGTTGCTCACCAGCTCCGAGACGCCGACCTCGGCGCACTCGGCCAGCTCCGGACGACCGAGGTCACGGCACCGGCGCACGACCCAGCGGCGCGCGTCCTGAACGCTCCGTGGCCCGGGGGCCAGGGCGATCTGGGCGGGGGTCGACGTCACGGGGGTCCTCCGAGTGTGGTGGCCGTCGGTGCCAGTGTGGACGCTTCTACCTCCTGGGGGTGACGTGTGTCGTCACGCTGCGGACGTGCCCACGTCGGGGCCGGGCCGTCGCCAGTCATGGTAACCCTTCCTGACCTGGGACGATGCGGTCGACTTCAACCAGATCGGTCCTGTGACAGAGGAGACGACGCGACGACTGGCACCACCCCCGTCGGCGCGAGACGATAGAGGGGCACCCCGAGGAGACGGAGCACCCATGAGCTCGACCCAGGACGGACACCACGTGACGCAGCCCTTGTCGGAGAACCCCCCGCTGCTGGACCGCGGCAACGCGGCGGACGCCACCGGAGGTGACGGGCAGCGGCACCGCGTCGTGGTCATCGGCTCCGGCTTCGGCGGCCTGTTCGGCACCAAGGCCCTGAAGGGCCGCGACGTCGACGTCACGATGATCGCCAAGACCACCCACCACCTCTTCCAGCCGCTGCTCTACCAGGTGGCGACCGGGATCCTCTCCGAGGGCGAGATCGCCCCGCCCACCCGGGAGGTGCTGAGCCGGCAGAAGAACGCGCGCGTCCTGCTCGGCGAGGTGACCGACGTCGACCTCGACGCCCGGACGGTCACCCACCACGTGCTGGGCCGCCAGACCGTCACGCACTACGACTCGTTGCTGGTCGCCGCGGGCGCCGGCCAGTCGTACTTCGGCAACGACCAGTTCGCCGAGTTCGCCCCCGGGATGAAGACCATCGACGACGCGCTCGAGCTCCGTGGTCGGATCTTCGGCGCCTTCGAGATGGCGGAGGTCGGGGCGGCCAAGGGCGAGGACGTCGACCACATGCTGACCTTCGTGGTCGTCGGCGCCGGCCCGACCGGCGTCGAGATGGCCGGCCAGATCGCCGAGCTCGCCCACCGCACGCTGCGCCGCGACTTCCGCTCGATCAACACCCGCTCGGCCCGGGTCGTGCTGGTCGACGCCGCCCCCCAGGTGCTGCCGCCGTTCGGCGCCAAGCTGGGGGAGAAGTCCAAGCGGGAGCTGGAGAAGCTGGGCGTCGAGGTCAAGCTGGGCGCGATGGTCACCGACGTCGACGAGCGCGGCCTGGTCACCCAGTACAAGGACGGCCACACCGAGCGGATCGACTCGATCACCAAGATCTGGGCCGCCGGCGTGCAGGCCAGCCCCCTGGGCAAGCAGCTCGCCGAGCAGACCGGGGCCCCCGTGGACCGGGCCGGGCGGATCGGGGTCAACCCCGACCTGACCCTGCCGGGCTACCCGGAGGTGTTCGTGGTGGGTGACATGGTCGCCCTCGACAACCTGCCCGGCGTGGCGCAGGTCGCGATCCAGGGCGCGAAGTACGCCGCCAAGGAGATCGACAACCGGCTCGAGGGGAAGGCGTCCCAGAAGCCGTTCAAGTACTTCGACAAGGGCTCGATGGCCATCATCAGCCGGTTCCGGGCGGTGGCCCTGGTCGGCAACGTGCGGCTGACGGGCTTCATCGCGTGGCTGATGTGGCTCGCGGTCCACCTGGTCTACATCACGGGCTTCAAGAACCGGCTCACCGCGGTGCTGCACTGGTTCATCTCGTTCCTCGGCCGGGGGCGCGCCGAGCGGACCTCGACCGAGCAGCAGATCTTCGGCCGCAACGCCCTGGCCAGGTTCGACCGGGGGGCCACCGACCTGGTGTCCGAGCCGGGTGCCTACGAGGCCGCGCAGGGCCTGCTCGAGGCCACCCGCCGCAGCGAGCTGGAGGCGGCGGCCGCCGAGAACGTCCGGCTCACCGACACCGGTGAGCGCGGCGTGCGCCAGGAGGAACGGGTCTGACCGGGCCGGCCCGGCCGTGCCGGCCGCCCTGGCCGGCCGGGCCCGGGCGGTAGTGCTGCAGGACCCGGGTGAAGCGGACCGGGTCGACCACGTGGGCGTCCACGACGTACGGCGGGAGCCCGCGTGGCTGGAGGACCACCCGCCAGCCGCGCTGCCCGGGCCTGCCGACCACCTCGACCGAGACGGCGGTCTCGGACAGGTCGCAGCGCCAGGTGTCGCCGTCGCGGTCCAGGAGCAGCACCCCGCCCCGCACGCTCAGGTGGACCACGGGGGTCAGCACCCGTGCGGCCCACAGCGCCAGGCTGATCGTGGTGGCGAGCGCGAGCGGGACGAGGTCCTCGGGCCGCAGCCCGGCGCGGTCCTGGTGCGCCTCGAGCGCCAGCACCGCGGTGAGGGCGAAGGAGGCGACCAGGACGAGCGCGTCGAGGCGGCGGGCCGTGCTGCGGGAGGAGAAGTCGGTCTGGGCGAGCTCCTCGTCGACCGCGTTGGCCAGGTCGGGGTGCGGGGGAGCGCACGGCGTCGGGCGTCGCACGAGCGCGGGCGCGTCGGGCGGGCAGTCGCGGCGCCGACGGCCGGGCTGAGGGGTGGTGACCGGAGCGGTCATCTCCCCACCGTACGTCCGGTCGGCGGTCGACGGGCCTGAACGGCCGGACCGGTGCCGGTGCGCCGACTCAGCGCCGGCGTTCCAGGAACGCCGTCATCGCGGCCCTGGCCTCCTCGGAGCCGAAGAGGCGCGCGGAGAGGCGGGCGAGGTCGTCGCCCCGGGCGTCGATGCGGTCCAGCAGGTCGCGGGACAGGAGGCGCTTGGTCTCCCGCAGGCCCTGGGGGGCGCCCCTGCCCAGCTCGGCGCAGGTCGCGGCGACCGCGGCGTCCAGGTCGTCGGCCGCGACCGCCCGGGTCACCAGCCCCCAGGCTGCGGCCTCGCGGCCGTCGAAGGTGGCCCCCGACAGGCAGGCCCAGGCCCCCGCCCGGCTGGTCATCCGGGGCAGCACGGTCAGCGAGATGGCCGCGGGCGCCAGCGCCAGGCGCACCTCGGTGAGCGCGAAGGTCGCCTCCTCGGTGCACAGCGCCACGTCGGCCGCGGCGACGATCCCGATGCCGCCGGCGCGCACCGGCCCCTGGACCCGGACCACGACCGGCTTGGCGTGCGCCACGATCGCGCGCTGGATGCCCACGATGGTCCGCGCGCCCTCCTCCATGCCCTGCCCGGCGGCCTCGGCGAGGTCGGCGCCGGAGCAGAAGACCGTGCCGGTGGCGGCGATCACCACCACGCGTACGGCGTCGTCCTCCTCGGCGCGGGCGAGCCCGGCGAGCAGCTCGGTCACCAGCTGCCGCGACAGCGCGTTGCGGTTGGGCGGGGAGTCCAGGGTCAGCGTGGCGACCCCGTCGGCCACGTCGTGGTGGACCAGCTCGGGGGTCCCGGGCGCGGCTGTCGCGGGAGTGGTGTCGGTCATGGCGGGCATCCTGCCCGATCCCGGCGACCCGCCGCGGAGGTGCCGACCGGTAGGCCCCGTGGGACTCGAACCCACAACCTAAGGATTAAAAGTCCTCAGCTCTGCCAATTGAGCTAGGGGCCCGCGCGACGGCAGCGCCGCGCAGGCGTTCCGTCGGCGCCGAGCCTAGCGGCCCTCCGGCGCGGACCCCGAGCCCCGGGACCACCCCGGACGACTAGCCGTGGCGGCGTACCGCCACGACCGTCAGGTCGTCCTGGACGGCGGCGCTGCCGCGCGTGGCGGCGGCGGTGATCTCCTCCAGCGCGGCCCGGGCGGTCGGCGCGCCGGCCACGACCGCCGCGACGTGCGCGACGGCCCCGTCCGTCGTGGGGAACAGGTCCAGGATGCCGTCGCTGACCACGACCAGCGTCTCGCCGGGCTCGATCCGTGCCTCGGCGGCGACCCACTCGTACCCCGGCAGGACGCCCAGCGGCAGGCACGTCGAGGGCAGCCGGTGGCAGGACCCGTCGGCCCCCACCACGAGGCCGAGGCTGTGCCCGGCGTCGACGTAGGAGACCGCACCGGTGGGGAGCGCGACCTGCGCGGCGAACGCCGTGGCGAAGGAGTCGTTCTCGGCGAAGTCGTCCTCCACCAGGGCGGCGGCGAGGTTGAAGCCGCGCGCCAGGCCGCCGCCGGACAGGCTGGCCCGCAACGCCGAGCGCAGACCGGCCGCCAGCAGCCCCGGGCCCACGCCCTTGCCCATCACGTCGACCAGCACCACGTCGAGCAGGTCGTCCCCGGTGTGCCAGCCGTAGAAGTCGCCCCCCACCTCCCGTGCGGTCACGCAGGTGCCGGCGACCTCGTAGCCCTCGAGCAGGGGCACGGTCCGGGGCAGCAGCCGTGCCTGCACGTCGGCGGCGTAGGCCATCTCGCTGTTGCGCTCCAGCTCGCGCTCCACCCAGGCCGCGAGGTCGGCCAGCATGCCGCGCTCGGGGCCGGTGAGGGTGCGGGGCGCGTCGTCGACCAGGCACAGCGACCCGACCCGCTGGCCGTTCGCGGTCAACGGGTGGCCTGCGTAGAACCGGATGCCCGGGGCGCCGGTCACCAGCGGGTTCTCGGCGAACCGGGCGTCGAGGCTCGCGTCCGCGACGTGCAGGGTCTCCTCGCCGGTGATCGTGACGGTGCAGAAGGAGTCCTCGCGCGGGGTGTTCTTGCCCGCGTTGGCGGCGGGGAACGCCGCGACGGTGTACTGCCGGTCCTCGTCGATCAGGTTGATCTCGGCCATGGGGACCCCGAACAGCGTCTCGGCGATCCGCACGACCCGGTCGAACCGCTCCTCGGCGGCGCCGTCCACCAGCCGGAGCCGGCGTACGGCCGAGAGCCGGTCGCGCTCGCCGGCACGCTCTCGGGCGTGCTGCGGGGCCGGGTCGGGGGCCGGGTCGGAGCGGGGGCTGGGGAGGGGGCTGGGGAGGGGGGAGGGGAGGGGGGAGCCGGTGGACATGAGGTACCTCCTGGGGCTTGCCGTCCACCCTCGCACGTCGGTCGGTCGCCCGTCACCGGAATGCGTCGCACCGGAATGCGTGGCACCCCCGCAACGGGTGGGCGGGCCGTTTCGCCGGGGTGGGAGCATGACCTGGGGAGGGATGGATGACACGGGTGCGTCGCGGGGTGCGTCGGGGCGGGTCGGCGCAGGCGCCGCACCGGGCCTACGACGACGTCGCCGACGCCAGCGCGGCGCTGGTGATCGAGGCGTACTCCTCCTCCTTCGGCCTGGCCTCCCGGCTCCTCGGTGCGCCGGTGCGACCGCACGTGCGCAACGTGTACGCCCTGGTGCGCGTGGCCGACGAGGTGGTCGACGCGCCCCGGCCGGGCCAGCCCGCGAGCGAGCGCGCCGCCGCCCTGGACGGCCTCGAGCGCGAGACCCTGGCCGCCCTCGACAGCGGCGCCAGCACCAACCTGGTCGTGCACGCCTTCGCCCGGACCGCCCGCTGCTGCGGCATCGGCGCGGAGCTCGTCCGACCGTTCTTCGCCTCGATGCGCACCGACCTGGAGCTCGAGCAGCACGACGAGCGGAGCCTGGGGACCTACGTCTACGGCTCCGCGGAGGTGGTGGGCCTGATGTGCCTGAGCACGTTCCTCCTCGACGACCCCGACCGGGCCCGGCGCTACGACGCGCTGGCCCCCGGCGCGCGGCGCCTCGGGGCGGCGTTCCAGAAGGTCAACTTCCTGCGTGACCTGGGGCAGGACGCCGACGACCTCGGTCGCCGCTACCTGCCCGGCCTCGACCCCGACGCCCTGGACCAGGCCGTGGTGCACGACTGGCTCGACGAGGTCGACGACGACCTGCGCGCCGGCGCCGCCGTCGTCCCCGCCCTGCCCCGCAGCAGCCGGCTGGCCGTCTGCGTGGCGCACGACCTGTTCTGCGAGCTGTCCCACCGGCTGCGCGAGACCCCCGCGGCCGACCTGCGCCGGCGGCGCGTACGCGTTCCCGGCCCGGCCAAGGCGCGGCTGGCCGCGGCCGCCGTGGCCCGCGACGGCCGCCCCCGCGTCGCGACCCTGGTGGGCGCGCCGTGAGCGCCCGCCGGCGGGTCGTCGTGGTGGGCGGCGGGGTGGCCGGACTGGCCACCGCCGCGCTGCTCGCCGCGGACGGCCACGACGTGGAGCTGGTCGAGAAGAACGACGACCTCGGCGGGCGCGCCGGCTCCTGGGAGACCGACGGGTTCCGCTTCGACACCGGCCCGTCGTGGTGGCTGATGCCCGAGGTGTTCGACCACTTCTTCCGCCTGCTCGGCACCTCGACCGCCGAGCAGGTGACGCTGGGCCGGCTCGACCCGGGCTACCGGGTCTTCCACGACGGGCGGCAGCCGCTCGACGTCGCCGCCGACCAGGCCGGCAACCGGGCCCTCTTCGAGTCCGTCGAGCCCGGTGCGGGCGCAGCGCTCGACGCCTACCTGGACTCCGCGCGCGAGGTCTACGACCTCGCCGTGCAGCAGTTCCTCTACACCTCCTACGACTCCGCCGCCGCGTACGCCGGGCGCCGGGTCCTCACCAACGGGCCGCGGCTCGCCGGCCTGCTGGGCCGCTCGCTGGAGAGCCACGTCGCGTCCCGCTTCACCGACCCGCGGCTGCGGCAGGTGCTGGGCTACCCGGCGGTGTTCCTGGGGTCCTCCCCGGACCGTGCGCCGTCGATGTACCACCTGATGAGCTGGCTCGACCTCGCCGACGGGGTGCTCTACCCCGAGGGCGGGTTCACCACCCTGGTCCAGGCCCTGGCCCGGCTCGCCGAGCACCACGGCGTACGGGTGCGCACCGGCACCGCCGCCACCGCGGTCCAGACCCGCCCGCGCGGCGGGCCCCGGCTGCCGGGGCGGCGGCGTGCCGAGGTCTGCGGGGTCCGCGTGGTCGACGCCGAGGGCGAGCGGGTGCTCCCCGCGGACGTCGTGGTCGGTGCGGCCGACCTGCACCACGTCGAGACCACGATGCTCCCGCGGCCGCTGCAGACCTACCCGCAGTCCTGGTGGGACCGGCGGGTCTCCGGGCCCGGGGCGGTGCTGGCCTACCTCGGCGTGCGGGGGGAGGTGCCGGAGCTGGCGCACCACTCGCTGTTCTTCACCGACGACTGGAAGACCAACTTCGACGCGATCTTCGAGCAGCCGACCCGGGTGCCCGACCCGGCCTCGATCTACGTCTGCCGTCCCTCGGCCACCGACCCCTCGGTCGCGCCGGAGGGCCACGAGAACCTCTTCGTCCTGGTCCCCGTCCCGCCCGACCCGGGCCTGGGGCACGGCGGCCTGGACGGGGGCGGCGACGCGGCCGTGGAGAAGGCCACCGACGCCGCCATCGACCTGGTGGCCCGCTGGGCCGGCGTGCCGGACCTCGCCGAGCGTGTGGTCGTGCGCCGCACCGCGGGTCCCGGGGACTTCGTCACCGACCTCAACTCCTGGTCCGGTGGCGCCCTCGGCCCCGCGCACACCCTGCGGCAGAGCGCGCTCTTCCGGGCCGGCAACAGCTCGAGGAAGGTGGCCGGGCTGTACTACGCCGGCTCCAGCACGGTCCCGGGCATCGGCCTGCCGATGTGCCTGATCAGCGCCGAGCTGGTGCTCAAGCGGCTGCGCGGCGACCGCTCGGTCGGCCCCTCGACGGAGCCGTGAGCCACGAGGAGGCGTACGCCCACTGGTCCCGGCTGCACGGCGGCCTCGACCCGCGGACGTCTCCCTGGGTGGCCGGCTGGGTGCGCCTGAGCCACGCCTGCGCGCGGCCCCTGGCCCGGCGCGGGGTGCGCCCGGACGCGGTGACCGCGGCCGGGGTGCTGCTCACCGCGGTCGCGGCCGCGGCGGCCTCCCTCGGGGACGGCTGGCCGCTGGTCGCGCTGGTGGTCCTGGTCACCGCAGCGGTGCTCGACGGGGTCGACGGGGCGCTCGCCGCCCAGCGCGGCGTCGAGACCCGCTGGGGCCGCGTGCTCGACCCGCTCGCCGACCGCGTCGCGGACCTCCTCGCCCTCCTCGCCCTGGTCGCCCTGGCCGGGTGCTCGACGGCGTCGCTCGCGCTGGGGGCGGTCGTCGGGGTGCTGACGCTGCTGGTGGAGTCGGTGCGCTCCACCGCCCAGGTCGCCGGGATGGGCGGTCCGGGCGCGGTCACGGTCTGGGAACGTCCGTCCCGCGTGATCCTGGTGTCCGTCGCCTTCCTGGCCTGCGGGCTCGTGTGGGCGGCCCGGCGCGCCGGCGTCGAGATGCTGCCCGCGGTCGACCAGGCCGCCGCGGCGACGACCGCGCTCGCCGTCGGGGCCGTGCTGGGCCTCGCCGGGCTGGCGCACCTGCTGGTGGCCGTCCGCCGCGCCCTGCCCAGCTGACGCTCGCACCGGGCCGAGGTGACGCTCGCACGGTGCCGAGGTGACGACGGCTCGCAGGGATGTCGACCTGAGTGTCATCTCGGAGGTGCGCGGGTGTCATCTCGGCCGGGGGCGTCCTCCCGGACGAGGTCGGCCACGATGCGGGCCGAGAGCATCACCAGCGGGAGGCCGCCGCCGGGATGGGCGGAGCCGCCGACCAGGTACAGGCCCGGCACGGGGGAGCGGTTGGCCGGGCGCAGGAACGCCGCACGCGCCCCGTTCGACGACGTGCCGTAGATGGACCCGCCCGGGGTCGAGGTGCGCCGCTCGAGGTCGGCGGGGGTGAGCACGGTGCGGTGGCGCACGCGGTCGCGGACGTCCAGGCCGCGCTCGGCCATCAGGTCCAGCAGCCGGTCGGCGTACGCCGCGGCGAGCCCGGGCGCGTCCCAGTCGACGCCGCCGCCGCCCCGGCTCCCGCCCGCGTGGTGCCGCGGCGCGTTGACCAGCACGAACCACGCACCCGTGCCGGGCCCGGGCACCACCGCCGGGTCGTCGGGCGCGGAGACGTAGATCGTCGGCCGCTCCACGGGTCGCGCCGGGCCGCCACGGCCGAAGACCGCGTCGAACTCGGCGTCGTAGTCCTCGGCGAACAGCACCTGGTGGTGCGGCTGGTCGGCGGGCGGGTCGTCGAGGGCGAGCAGCAGCACGAACCCGGCCAGGGACGGCGTCGCCCGCTCGACCGAGCGTCGGGCCCGCGCCGCGGCGCGGCCCGGCACGAGGTGGCCGTACACCTCGGCGGCGTCGGCGTTGGCCACCACCACGTCGGCCTCCAGGGTGGAGCCGTCCGCCAGCCGTACGCCCGCGGCGCGGCCCTCGTCGAGGACCACCTCGACCACGCGCGCCCCCGTGCGCACCTCGCCGCCGAGGCCCTCCACCCGTGCGCGCAGGACGGTGGCGATCCGGCCCAGCCCACCGGGGACGTACCAGGAGCCCCAGGCCTGCTCGGCCCACGGCACGGTGGCCAGGGCGGCCGGCGCGGCGCGCGGGTCGGAGCCGGTGTAGGTCGCGTAGCGGTCGAGCAGCAGCCGCAGCCTCGGGTCCTCGAGGTAGCCGGAGCCGAGCCCGCGCAGCGACCGCCAGGGCGCCACCGTCGCCACGTCCCGGAGCCGGCGCGAGAGCCGCAGCATCCCGCGCGCGCTGATCGGCGACTCCAGGAAGGGCTCGTGGGTGACCTCCCAGACCGCCCGGGCCCGGGCCAGGAACGAGGTCCACTGCGCCCCGCGGCCCGGCCCGAGCGCCGCGTCGAGCGCCGCCGGCACCTCCTCCAGCACACCGGGCAGGTCGAGCACCGTGCCGTCGGGGAAGGTGTAGCGGCAGGCCACCGCGAGCCGGCGCAGCTCCAGGGTCCGGGCCAGCGGCGCCCCGGTCGCCGCGAGCAGCTCCTCCAGCACCCAGGGCATGGTCACCAGCGACGGCCCGGTGTCGAAGACGAACCCGTCGACGACCTCCGTGCCGAGCTTGCCGCCGACCGCGTCGGCCTGCTCCAGCACGACGACCCGGTGACCGTCCGCGGCCAGCCGCGCGGCCGCGGCCAGCCCGCCCACCCCGGCGCCCACCACCACCACGCGGCTCATCGGGGCAGCACCGGGCCCGTCACCATCGGGCCCGTCACCATCGGGCCCGTCACCATCGGGCCGGCCACCACCGGGCCGGCGACCGGGCGGCCCTTCCACCGCAGCGTGCCGCGACGGTGGGACCGCACCGAGTCGAGCACCAGCAGGCCGAGCGCACCCACGGAGACCGGGTGCGCCACGGAGTCCGCGACGCGCCCGCCGGTGCGCCGCGCGACCAGGACGCGGGAGGCGACGCCGGCGGCGTACCCCACCGCCCCGGTCCGCGAGCCGCCGAGCGCGGCCACCGCCGGCACCACGTGCACCAGCCCGAGCAGGCCCAGCACGCCCACGGCACCGGCGGGGGAGCCGAAGGCGGTCCAGAGCGACTTCGCGTAGCCGGCGCGCAGCGCCCGCCCGCCGTCGTACATCCGGCAGCTCGCCACCCCGCTGCCCTCCGCCACCCCGCCGCGCCCCCCGACGGCCTTGAGCGCGCGCAGCAGGGCCAGGTCCTCGAGCACCTCCCCGCGCACCGCGGCGTGCCCGCCCAGCCGGGAGTACGCGGCGGCGTCGACGGCCAGCAGCTGACCGTTGGCGGCCCCGAGCGAGGGGCGCGGCGAGGTCTCCGCGAGCCCCAGCGGCAGCGTGCTCATCCACGACCACGGCAGCAGGGGCTGCACCAGCCGTTCGGCGACCCCGGTCGCGACCTGCCGGGGGTAGGGGCAGACCAGGTCGAGCCCGGCGTCACGGAGCAGGGCCACGGTGGCCGACACGGCGTACGGGGCCATCCGCACGTCGGCGTCGACGAACACCAGCACGGTCGCGTCGCCGGCGTGCTGCGCGAGCTGGTGGCAGGCCCACGGCTTGCCGAGCCACCCCGGCGGCAGCGGCGCACCGGTGACCACCTCGACCCGTGGGTCGCGGGCGGCCAGGTCGGCGACCAGCTGCGCGGTCCGGTCGGTCGACCCGTCGTCGAGCACCACCAGGCGGGCCGGTCCGGGGCAGCGGTCCAGGGCGGCCAGCACCGCCGCCACGCACCCCGTCACGTGGTGCTCCTCGTCGCGGACCGGCAGCAGCACGCAGACCGGCTCGGGCGCCGGGGTCGCCGTCGGGTCGGGCGTGCGCACCCTCCGCAGGTTGTCGACGGTCAGCGCCAGCGACGCCACGGCCACGGCGCTGCCGACCCGCACCGCCGTCCGCGCCGCCGTCCGCGCGGCCGCCCGCGCGGGCGTCACCGGCGCCGCTCGCGCCGCAGCGTGACCACCAGGGGCCAGGCCACCAGGCCCATCAGCACGGCCCCGACCAGCGCCACCGGGGGGCGACCGAAGAACACGGCGTGGGCCATCACCGAGGAGGCGTAGGTCCACAGGTAGACCGTCAGCGGCACCGCGTCGGAGGCGGGGCGGCCTCGCCGCTGCCCAGGACGGTCGGGCCCGGGACGGTCGGGCCCGGGACGGTCGGGCCCGGGACGGGCGGGCTCGGCGGGCAGCGGGACCAGCCGGTCCAGCAGCGCCACCACGACCAGCGACACCAGCAGCCACCCCGCGAAGTTGGTCAGCGGGATGCCGGCCACCCCGGGCAGGGCCGGCGTCGGGTCCGCCCAGGCCCAGTGGCCGGCGTCGACCATCTGCGGGTCCAGGAAGACGTCCCAGGCGGTGAGCGCGCCCGCACCGACCAGCGCGGTCGCCGCCCGGCCCCGGGCGCCCACCAGCCGGCGCGCCACGGCCAGCGCCGGCCACGCCATCATCACCCAGGCCAGCGGCACCAGCACCGGCACGTCGGCGACCTCCGTGCCCAGCGTCCCGGTGTAGGCGTACTCGCCGAACGGGTACCCGGTGCGTACCCCGACCGCCTCGGCGACCAGCCCCAGCCCGCCGACCCCCACCAGCAGGCCCGCCGCGACGGCCGGGCCGAAGCGCACCGCGGCGTCGGCGACCGCGGCGGAGGCGAGGAGCACGACGCTGGCCACGGTCAGCCCCAGGGTCCCGCCCCCGGTGAGCGGGAAGGCGATCTGGGACAGCACGCCGGCCGCGGCCAGCACCCACGGAACGGCCCGTGGCGCCCGCTGCGGCACGGCCCTGGTCGGTGCGCCGGTGCTGCTCGGCGCGCTCACGGGGCCCGCCCCTCGAGGCTGCCCCGGACGTCGAGCACGGCCAGCCGGACGAAGAGCTCCTCGGCGTACCAGCGCTCGGGGGCGGTGCGCGCGACCGCGTCGCGGTGGGCGGCGTCGCGGTAGGCGTAGGCGACCACGTCGGCGGTCGAGCGCCACAGCGAGAAGGTGCCCTGCAGGCCGACCGGGGCCTCGCCGACCCCGAGGGCCAGCCGCAGGCCGTCGGCGGCGTGCAGGCCGGTGACCACCGGTGGCACGGCGCGCCAGAACGACAGCGCGCGGGTGGGGCGGAGGCGGGCACGGGTGATCGCGGCGACCGGTCCCGGCCACCCCGGGCGCGGCACCGGGTCGAAGGGCTGCCGTCCCGACCACCGTCCGCGGGCGGCCAGCGGCGACATCCGCACCCGGAGCTCCTCGTCGGCCGCGGCCCGCCAGGCCCGGACGACCGGGCCCTCGTCGGCGTGGTCGGCCGCCTCCTGGTCCTCCCAGACCGTCAGCAGCGCCCATCGGTGCGGGTCGGCGTCGCGCGGGGTGAAGGTGCGCGCCGAGCCGGTGCCGAGCAGCTTGGCGAACCGCAGGCCGGGAGCGTCGCGCAGGGAGCGGCGCCCGGTGGCCATCCGTCCCAGCGCGGGCAGCACCCGCGGGGTGCCCCACACGTGCAGGTCGACGACGCTCACCGCGCGGCACCTCCCGGCGCCACGCGTGCCTCCAGCGCCCGCGTGACCAGCCAGCCGAGCAGCAGGAAGGTGTGCAGCACGAACAGCCAGAGCCCGACGGCCACCACGCCGCCGGCGACGCCGAGCCCGCCGTACGGGATCCCGACGTCGACGGGCAGGGACAGGAACAGCTGGAAGCCGTGCAGGAACCCGGCCAGGAACGAGCCGGTCGCCAGGGCGCCGACCACGGCGACCCAGGTGCGCGGCGGGTCGGGCAGGACGACCCGGAACGACCAGGTGAGCAGGACGCCGAGCACGAGCCAGACCAGGGTGAAGCCGACCACGACCCGGACCACGAGGTCGCCGGCGCCGCCCCCGCCGCCCTCGGGCGCCAGCGGCACGAGCAGGTCGCCGGTCAGCAGGAACGCCCAGGCCACGGCCGGGAGCACGACCACGGGGACCAGGACGAGCGCCCGGGCCCGCCAGGCCGGGAACCGCGACGGTCGCGGGTCGGCCACCAGCGCGGTGGCGGCGCGCCGCAGCCCCTCGCCGTAGAAGGACGCCGGGAGGAGCACCACCAGCGCGCCGAGGACCCCGAGGTGGGTGCCCGCGGCGACCAGCGCGTCGTACGCCGGCCGGCCGCCCATGTCCGGCGGCACCAGCACCCGCAGCCGCGCCCACCGCTCCTGCGCCTGCTCCGCGCCGGTGCCCCACGAGGTCGTCCAGACCGCGAGCAGCAGCCAGGCGACGACCGCGATCCCGGCGTAGTAGGTCAGCGTCGCCGCGGCTCCGGCCAGGTCGCGCCCGCCCAGTCCCCGGCCGGTGCCCGCGACCAGGGCCCGCCCCTCGGTGAGGACCGTGCGCGTCAGGGCCACGCCACCGCCCGGGCGTTGCGTGCGTGGGGGAGGCTGGGCCGCATGCGGGAGCTCACGTACGTCGCGATGCTGGTGTTCGTGCTGGTCGCGACGCTGCCGCTGGAGCTGCTGCTCGGGATCCGGGTGTACGCCCGCGCCCGCCGGCTCGCGCTGGTGCTGCTGTGCGCGGGCCTGCCGTTCGCGCTCTGGGACGTGCTGGCCACCCGGGCCGGGCACTGGCGCTTCGACACCACCCAGACCCTCGGGGTGGTGCTGCCCGGCGGGCTGCCGCTGGAGGAGTGGCTGTTCTTCGTGGTCGTGCCGCTGGCCTCGGTCATGACGCTCGAGGCCGTGCGCGCCGTACGGGGCTGGCCGGTCGGCGACGAGCCGGAACCGTCCGGGCCGTCCGGGCCCGACGGTCTCGCACCGGGGGAGGGTCGGTGACGTACACCGCGGCCGCCCTGCTCGGCGTCGCGGTCACCGTCGTCCTCGACCTCGCGGTGCTGCGCACCCGGCTGCTGACCCGGAAGGCGTTCTGGACGTCGTACGCGATCGTGGTCTTCTTCCAGCTGCTCACCAACGAGTGGCTGACCTCGCGCGGGGTCGTGCTGTACGACGAGTCCGCCCTGTGGGGCCCACGGGTCGGGCACGCGCCGGTCGAGGACCTCCTGTTCGGCTTCGCCCTGGTCGTGCAGTCGATGGTCTGGTGGGTCTGGTGGGGCCGGCGCGGGGTCCAGCGCGCACCGGGCCCGGGACCGTCGCCGGCGCTGCGGCGGCTGGCGGGCCGGGTCACGCGGCCCGCCAGGCGCAGGCCGAGCTGAGCCCGTCCAGGGCGGCGCGGGAGCCGTCGTCGAGCGGCACCGAGGACAGGTCGGCCGCGGCCGTGACGACCAGCTCGGAGATCCGCTCCTCGACCCGGGCCAGGGCCCCGGAGTCGACCAGGACCTCGCGCACCTCGGCCAGGCCGTGGGCGTCGACCGCGGGGTCGCCGAGGTGTCGGCGCAGCGCGGCGCGCCCGCTGGGGCTGGCGTCCTCCTCGGCCCAGGCGACCAGCAGCGTCCGCTTCCCCTCGCGCACGTCGTCGACCACCGGCTTCCCCGTCAGCCCCGGGTCCCCGAAGACCCCGAGGACGTCGTCGCGCAGCTGGAACGCCTCGCCGACCGCCAGCCCGAAGGAGGCCAGGGCGTCGAGCACCCCGGACCCGCCGCCGGCCAGGGTCGCGCCGAGGGTCAGCGGGTGCTCGACGGTGTACTTCGCGGACTTGTAGCGCAGCACCCGCACCGAGGTGGCCGGCGAGCTGGTGGCACGGGAGTGCGAGAGGACGTCGAGGTACTGCCCGGCCAGGACCTGGTCCCGCATCCGCGACCACACCGCCCGCGCGGCGGGGCCGGCGGCACCGGCGAGCGCGACGGCCTCGGCCGCGAGGTCGTCGGACCAGGTCAGGCACAGGTCGCCGGCCAGCACGGCGACGGCGTCGCCGTACGCCACGGGGTCGCCGCCGAGGCCGGCGGCGGCGTGGCGGTCGGCGAAGGCGCGGTGCACCGTCGGTCGCCCCCGGCGGTCGTCGCTGCGGTCCATCACGTCGTCGTGCACCAGGGCCGCCAGGTGGAACAGCTCCAGCGCCGCGGCAGCCTCGACGGCGCCGTCGACCAGGTCGCCACCCGTGGCCGCGCGCGCGCCCCACAGGCAGAAGGCCGCACGCAGCCGCTTGCCCCCGCTCACCGCGTCGTCGAGGACGTCGACCAGGGGACCCAGCTCGGGGCCGACCTCGGCCAGCGCGCGGCCGCGGCCGGCGACGTGGGCTCGCAGCAGCGCGTCGACGGCCGCCATCGAGGGGGGGTCGAGGTCGCGCGGCCGGACGGCCGCACCGGCGCGGAGCATGCCCCGACGCTACGCAGTCACGGGCCGCGCCCGCCCACCCCCGCAGGTATACCCCGTACCCCTGTGCAGGTGGCTACGGTCGCGCTCGTGGACGGTCCGGTGCTGCGAGTCGCGACCGCCAACGCCGCGTCGGGGCGCGGCGCCGCGGGACGACCGGACCTCCCCGCGTTCGCGGCCGACGCAGCCCTGCTCGACGTCGACGTGCTCGCGGTGCAGGAGGTCGACCACCTGCTGCCGCGCAGCGGCGCGGTCGACCAGACCGCGGTCCTGGCGGCGGCCTGTGCGGGTGACGGACCGCCGTGGACGGCCCGGTTCGCCGCCGCGGTGCTCGGCACCCCCGGGCCCGCGCGGGCCTTCCGGCCCGCGACCGGCGGGGACCGGGAGGCCGGCGAGCCGGCGTACGGCGTGGCGCTGCTCTCCCGGCACCCGGTCACCGCCTGGTCCGAGCTGCGGATGCGGCCCTCGCGCGTCGCGCTGCCCGTGCCGGACCCGGCCGGCGGTCTGCAGTGGGCTCCCGACGAGCAGCGCGTCGCCCTGGCCGGGGTGGTCGCGGCGCCGGGCGGACCGGTCGGCGTGGTCGTCACCCACCTGTCCTTCGCGCCGCTCCGCGCCGCCGCCCAGCTGCGCGAGCTCCGCCGCTGGGCCCGTGACCTTCCGCGACCGCTGCTGCTGCTCGGCGACCTCAACCTGCCCGGCGGGGTGCCGGCCGCGCTGACGGGGTGGGCGCCGCTGGTGCGCGCGACCACCTTCCCCGCCACCGCCCCCCGCGTCCAGCTCGACCACGTCCTGCTCGACGCCGGAGGTGGTGGCGGGGGCGACGCCGGGGGTGTCGGCGGGGGCGTCGCCGGGGATGTCGGCGGGGGCGTCGCCGGGACTGCGGGGGCGGTCGTCGGCGAACCCGGCGGCCGGTACGTGCTGGGCGGCAGCGACCACCTCGCCCTCACCGCCACCCTCCGCCGAGATGACGCTCCCACCCGGCCGAGATGACGCTCCCACCCGGCCGAGGTGACGGTCGCGCACGGCCGAGGTGACGGTCGCGCACCCGGAGGCGGACGTACGACGCCCCCGGGTCCAGGCGGACACGGGGGCGTTGGTCGGGCCGGTCCGGTGATGCTTCACCCGGGCCTGACGGCCGGCGCAGGCCGGCGTGGTTGACCGCGCAGATGATCGTTCATCGGCGGGCTGGGGCAGACCATACTGAGCCGCGTCGGGGCCGGGGCAGGGTCTTTCGGCCCACGCTCGGTGGGCCCCACGGCCCGATCGGGTCGCCGCACCCGATCGCGACGCGGCGCGACGGCACGATCTTCCGGGTCGGTCAGCACGGCAGGCGCGCACCGAGCCCACCGCCTGACCTGCGGCGATGCGACGGCGAGGCGGCCGGCGAGAGCCCGCGACGAGGGCGTTCCGCGCCGTTGTCCACATCGGGGGCTCCCGGGACGTGGCATCGGGCGCCAGGGTTGGTAAGGTCCGTGGTGCATGAGGTGCAAAGTTCCAGCTGGTCTGACGCCTGCGGAGTTTGTGATCCAACGGCGTTTCTGCTTCGTGGTCCTCCACGGGTCGGAGCGACGTGTCACCGCATCTGATGCGGGCCGCCGAGGTGGCGGCTCTCGCCCCGACTAAGGAGTATCGAGCATATGGCTCAGGGCACCGTGAAGTGGTTCAACGCCGAGAAGGGTTTCGGCTTCATTGCGCAGGAGGACGGCGGCGACGACGTCTTCGTGCACTACTCGGCGATTCAGACCCAGGGCTACAAGTCCCTGGACGAGAACCAGCGCGTCGAGTTCGACGTCACCCAGGGCCCCAAGGGCCCGCAGGCGGAGAACGTCCGCCCCGTCTGACGACGACTCGACCCCAGGTCGACGCGAGGCCCCACCCGTCGGGTGGGGCCTCGTGGCATTTCGTGGGGCCCGTACGGTCGGGCCCGGAGCGGTGGGCCGGACCGGGACCAACTGCCCGAACGGCCTCCCCGGGTCTGGACCGCTCCGGGGATCCACGCGCCCCCGACGCGGTGTGGCCGTACGCTGGTGGGACGTGCAGCACGACCACGGCCGGCCGCGACCGGTCGGCCGCCGGGACGAGGGAGGTGGCGCGGTGTACGACCAGTTCGACGTGACGCTCGAGGACGTCGACCTCCTCGGTGAGGTCGAGCTCACGACCAACCTCATCATCGCCGCGAGCGAGTCCGAGGAGCACCTCTCCGCCGCCCAGATCGACACCGTCCTGGGTGTCGAGCGAGCCGCCGACGACGCGACGGGCGACGGCGGGGCCTGACGTCGCCCTCGTGAGTCATACCCCCCAGGGGTAGACTCGCAGCATGGACGAGCCCCACCACGGATACCTCCACGACAAGGAGGCGTTCCTCAAGCGCCTGCGTCGCATCGAGGGTCAGGCCCGCGGCCTGCAGCGCATGGTCGAGGAGGAGAAGTACTGCATCGACGTGCTGACCCAGGTCGCCGCCATGACCAGCGCGCTCGAGGCGTTCTCCCTCGGCCTGCTCTCCGAGCACCTGCACCACTGCGTCGTCGACGCCGCACGCGCCGGCGACGACCAGGCCCGGGAGAAGGTCGACGAGGCCGTCGCCGCGATCACCCGGCTGGTGAAGTCCTGACCCTCCCGCCCGCACGGCGACCCGGCACGACCGGGCACGAACCAGGAACCACGACCCACGAGGAGCACCGGATGAGCCAGACCAGCGAGTGGACCGTCACCGGCATGACCTGCGCGCACTGCGTCGCCTCGGTCACCGAGGAGATCTCGGAGATCGACGCGGTGACCGACGTCGCCGTCACCCTCGACGACGGCCGGGTCGTCGTCACCAGCGCGGCGCCGCTCGAGCGCGCGCAGGTCGAGCAGGCCGTGACCGAGGCCGGGTACGCCCTGGCATGAGCACCGCCGACCCCGAGCTCGAGCTGGCCATCTCCGGGATGACCTGTGCCTCCTGCGCGAACCGGATCGAGCGCAAGCTGACCAGGCTCGACGGCGTCGAGGCCACGGTCAACTACGCGACCGAGAAGGCCACCGTGCGCCACCGCGCCGACGTCAGCCCCCAGCTGCTGCTGGACACGGTCGCGGCCGCCGGGTACGCCGCGACGCTGCCGCCGGCCCCCCGCGCGCCGGGCACGCCCGGCACGCCCGGCGATCGCGACCCCGCGGACGGCCCGGACGCGGTCGCCGAGGCCGCGCTGGCCCTGCTGCGCCGTCGCCTGACCGTGGCCTCGGTCCTCGCCGTACCCGTCGTCGTGATGGCGATGGTCCCGCCGGCCCAGCTCCCGGGCTGGCAGTGGGCCTCCCTCGTCCTGGCCGCGCCCGTGGTCACCTGGGCGGCCTGGCCCTTCCACCGCGCCGCGGCCGTCAACGCCCGCCACGGCGCCGCCACCATGGACACCCTGGTCTCCGTGGGCGTGCTCGCCGCGACCGTGTGGTCGCTGGTGGCGCTGACCGTCGGCTCCGCCGGCGAGATCGGGATGACGCACGGGTTCTCGTTGACCGCGGCCGGCTCGGACGGTCTCGGCAACGTGTACCTCGAGGTGGCCACCGCGGTGACCGCCTTCCTGCTCGCCGGGCGCTACGTCGAGAAGCGCGCGAAGCGTCAGGCCGGTGCCGCCCTGCGCGCGCTGCTCGACCTCGGCGCCAAGGACGTCGCCATCCTCGACGACGACGGGGTGGAGCGACGGGTGGCCACCGACCGCCTGCAGCCCGGCACCCGCTTCGTGGTCCGGCCGGGCGAGAAGGTCGCCACCGACGGCGAGGTCGTCGAGGGCCGCTCGGCGGTCGACGCCTCCCTGGTCACCGGCGAGCCGGTGCCGGTGGAGGTGGTCCCCGGGGACGCCGTGGTCGGCGGCACCCTCAGCACCAGCGGCCGCCTCGTGGTCCGCGCGACCCGGGTCGGCGCCGACACCCAGCTGGCCCAGATGGCCCGGCTGGTCGAGCAGGCGCAGTCCGGCAAGGCCGACGCGCAACGGCTCGCCGACCGGGTCGCCGGCGTCTTCGTCCCGGCCGTGCTGGTGCTGGCCGTGCTCACGCTGGCCGGGTGGCTGCTCCTCGGCGGCAGCGCGACCGAGGCCGCGACGGCCGCCGTGGCGGTGCTGATCATCGCCTGCCCGTGCGCGCTGGGGCTGGCCACGCCGACCGCGCTGCTCGTCGGCACCGGCCGGGGCGCGCAGCTCGGCATCCTGATCCGGGGGCCCGAGGTGCTCGAGAACACCCGCCGGGTCGACACCGTCGTGCTCGACAAGACCGGCACCGTGACCACCGGCTCGATGAGCCTGGTCGACGTGGTCGCCGCACCGGGGGAGGACGTCGCGGACGTACGCCGGCTCGCCGCCGCGCTCGAGTCCGCCTCCGAGCACCCGGTCGCCCGCGCGATCGCCACCGCCGCCACGCACCTCCCGCCGGTCACCGACTTCAGCAACCTCGAGGGCCTCGGCGTCGAGGGCGAGGTCGAGGGACGCGCCGTGGTCGTCGGTCGGCCCCGGCTGCTCGCCGAGCGCGGCGCCGACCTGCCCGCCGCGCTCGTCGCCGCGGTCGAGGAGGCGGAGGCGGCCGGGCGTACGGCCGTCGTCGTGGCGTGGGACGGCGTCGCGCGCGGCGTGCTCGTGGTGGCCGACACCGTCAAGGTCGGGGCCGCCGAGGCGGTGGCCTCGTTGCGCGAGCTCGGGCTGCGCCCGATGCTGCTGACCGGCGACAACACCCGCGCCGCGCACGCGGTCGCGGCCGAGGTGGGCATCGACCCCGGGCCCGACGGGTCGGGTGTCGTGGCGGAGGTGCTGCCGGCCGAGAAGCTCGCCGTGGTCCGTCGCCTGCAGGAGCAGGGACGGGTCGTGGCGATGGTCGGCGACGGCGTCAACGACGCCGCCGCCCTGGCCCAGGCCGACCTGGGGATCGCGCTGGGCACCGGGACCGACGTGGCCATGGAGGCCGCCGACCTCACGCTGGTGCGCGGCGACCTGCGCCTGGCGGCGGACGCCGTACGCCTGTCCCGCCGCACCCTGGCCACCATCCGGGCCAACCTGTTCTGGGCCTTCGCCTACAACGTCGCCGCCCTGCCCGTGGCGGCCGCCGGCCTGCTCAACCCGATGATCGCGGGCCTCGCGATGGCCCTGTCCTCGGTCTTCGTGGTCACCAACAGCCTGCGCCTCCGCGGCTTCCGCTGACCCGCCCGGCGCCGGCGGCCCGCCCGGCCCCCCACCCGGCCCGCCGGGGTCCGCCCCGTCAGCAGGTCGCGAACAGCACCGGGCCCGACGACAGGTCGGAGAGCACGTACGCGTCCTCGGTCGGCGTCAGCTCCAGGGCCACCACCCGACCCTCGGCCACGGTGGGCCCCAGGGTGAAGCGGTCGGTGAAGTCGCCGCCCTGGCCGGGCGCGGGTCCCGAGGCCAGGGCGGCGCGGGTGTCGGCGTTCTCCCGGGCCTGGTCGTCGGTCTCGAAGGCCAGCGCCGCGGTGGCCCCGCCCCCGGGCTGCAGCGCGAGGCCGAAGCCGGCCAACGGGTTGACCGGCCCGGCGGCGGCGACGAGCGTGCGGGCCTGCTCCTGCGCGGCCTGGTCGGCGGCCGCCATGGCCAGGGACTCGCAGGCCACGGCGCCGTCGTAGACCGCCGCGGCCAGCGGCGGGCCCGCGTCGGCGAGCGTCCCGACGACGTCGGCGACGCTCCGGGCCGGGTCGGGCGGGTCGGTGTCGACGGCGCGCTGCAGGTACTCCGAGGCGTCGCTGGCGCGGACCACGAGCTCCTCGGCGTCGACGGCGACGAAGGACAGCTCGGGGGAGAGCTGGCCGAGCCCGGCCAGCACGTCGGGGCCGCCGCGCCAGACCCCGGTGGCGTCCTCGGGCGGGGTGAACCCGGCCCGGCGCAACCGGTCCTCGACCAGCGCGACCGCGGCCTCGTCGGCGAGTCCCATCGTCACCAGCGCACCCACCTCGCCCTGGCTGAACAGCTCCCAGGACACGGTCGCGGGGGAGAAGCCGAGCGCGGCCTGCGCGGTCACGGCGGACTCGCCCAGCGCCGTGGTGGCCGAGAGGTCGGCGTCGAAGGCGGCGGCGAGCAGCTCCTCGACGTCGCGGCTGCCCGGGTCGGCCGGGGGGTCGACCCCGAGCTCGTCGCGCACCCCGGCCCAGTCGGTCCAGGAGAAGCGGACCGCGTCGGCGGGGGCCATCGCGACCGCCCGCTCGAGCTCGGAGCCGGGACCCACGCCGGGCAGCGCCGCGAGCCCGGGCACGTCGGCCAGGCGCGGCAGGGTGCCGCGCAGCGAGCCGACGACCACGGTCGCCGCGGTGAGCGCGAGCAGCACCCCGAGCAGCAGCAGCAGCCGCGCGCGGCCGAGCTCGTCCCCCACGCTCTCCTCCTGGTCACCCGGAGGTGTGAGACTAGCCCCATGGTCAGCACGCCACCCCGCGCCGTCCTCGCTGCCGGAGTCGTGACGTTCCGCCCCGGACGGCAGGTGCTGGTGGTGCACCGGCCGCGCTACGACGACTGGTCCTTCCCCAAGGGCAAGGTCGACCCGGGCGAGCACGTGACCGCGACGGCGGTGCGCGAGACCCGGGAGGAGACCGGTCTGCGCGTGCGGCTGGGCCCCCGGCTGCCCGACCAGGAGTACGCCATCGCCGGCGGTCGCGCGAAGGTCGTCTCGTACTGGACCGCGCGCGCGGTGGGCGACGACGACGTGGCGACCTACGCCGTCAACCGCGAGGTCGACGAGGTCGCCTGGGTCGACGTCGACAAGGCCGAGGGCCTGCTGACCTACGACCACGACCGCACCACGCTGGCGCGGGCCGTCGCGCTGCGGCCCCGTACCGCGCCGATCGTGGTGCTGCGCCACGGCAAGGCCCGCTCGCGCAAGGGCTGGCGCAAGGACGACCGCGACCGCCCGCTGCTGGCGCTCGGCGCCGCGCAGGCCGAGCGCCTGGTCCCGATCCTCCTCGCCTACGGGGCGACCCGCGTCGTCACCTCCAGCAGCTGCCGCTGCGTGCAGACCGTGGCGCCGTTCGTCGGCGCCACCGGCGTGCAGCCCGAGTCCACCGGGGCCCTCAGCGAGGAGGACCACACCAAGGGCGCCGTACGCCGGGTGGTCGCCGCCGCCCGTACCGCCGCCGCCGAGGGCGTCGGCACCGTGCTGTGCTCGCACCGACCGGTGCTGCCCCTGGTGCTGCGCGAGCTCGGGGTGGGCGACCCGCACCTCGGGCCCGGGCAGCTGCTCGTGGCCCACACCCGCCGGGGCGACGTCGTCGCGCACGAGGTCCAGGGACCGGGCTGACGGTCCGGTCCCCGGGGTCGTTCACCCGGCGGTCGCCGTACGTGCGTCGACCCGCCCTCCACCCGCCCGGGCGCGTTCACCCCGCGTTCACCCTCGACCCCCGGGCGGGTCACCTCGCCCTCCTAGCGTCTGCGGAGACCGAGACACCCACCTCTTCTCCTCAGGAGTCACGAAGTGACGATCACGACCCTGCGCCGCGCCGTCCTCCCGGGCGTCGCCACGCTCGCGCTCGCCCTCTCGGCCTGCAGCGCGTCCAACGAGACCGGTGCCGCGGCCGGCGGCGACGCCGCGGCCGCCGGCGACCTGTCCGGGCAGTACACGATCGGCGGCGCCTCGTCGCAGGAGGCCGCCCAGCTGGCCTGGACGACCGGTTTCACCGAGGTCGCCCCCGACGTCACGATGACCTACGAGCCGGTCGGCTCCGGCGGCGGCCGGGAGAGCTTCATCTCCGGCGCCTACGTCGTGGCCGGCTCCGACGCCTACCTCACCGACGACGAGGGCGAGCTGTCCGCCGCGACCGAGCGCTGCTCGGGCCAGGCCCCGATCGAGGTCCCGAACTACGTCAGCCCGATCGCGGTGATCTTCAACGTCGACGGCGTCGACGAGCTCGACCTGACCCCCGAGACGCTGGGCGCGATCTTCGCCGGCGAGATCACCGAGTGGGACGACGCGGCCATCGCCGAGGAGAACCCCGACGCCGACCTGCCGAGCGCCCCGATCAACGCGGTCCACCGCTCCGACGAGTCCGGCACCACGGAGAACTTCACCAGCTACCTCGACGCCGCCGCGTCGGGCTCCTGGACCGGGGGCGTCGTCGAGACCTGGCCCAGCGAGTTCGGCGGCGAGGGCGCCCAGGGCACCTCCGGCGTGGTCTCGGCGGTCACCGACGGCCAGAACGCGATCGGCTACGCCGACGCCAGCCAGGCCGGCGACCTCGGCACGGCCGACATCCAGGTCGGCGAGGAGTTCGTCGCCCCCACCCCGGAGGCGGCCGCCAACATCCTCGCGGTCTCCCCGCAGGCCGACTCCGCCAGCGACACGCAGCTGATCTTCGACCTGGACTACACCACCGACGAGGCCGACGCCTACCCGATCGTGCTGACCTCGTACCTGATCGCCTGCCCGACCTACGAGGACGCCGCCGAGGCCGACGTGGCCAAGGCCTACCTCGAGTACGTCCTCTCGCCCGAGGGCCAGGAGCAGGGCGCGAGCGAGGCCGGCGCGGCGCCGCTGGAGTCCGGCCTCCAGGAGGACGCCCTCGCGGTCGTCGGGCAGATCTCCGCCGGCAGCTGACCTGCCTGCGCACCCGAGGGTCCCGCGCCCGCCGACCGGCGACCGGGACCCTCGCGGTGCGTCACCGCCCCGGGCGGCGGTGACACACTCACGACCGACCAGCAGCACCGACCAGCAGCACCGACCGGCAGCACCGAGCAGGGGGCCAGGTGTCCACCACCGAGACCGAGCGCAGGGAACCACGCGAGCCTGGGGCTCCGCGTGGCGTCTCGCGACGCGGCGACACCGTCTTCGCCGGGCTGGCGAAGGGATCCGGGCTCTTCATCATGCTCGCGCTGGCCGGCGTGGCGCTGTTCCTGGTCCTGCAGAGCGTCCCGGCGATCGGCGCCTCCGGCGAGAACGCCTACGGCGCCGACAACGTGGTGCTCTACATCTGGCCGCTGCTCTACGGCACGGTGCTGGCCGCGATCATCGCCCTGGTCATCGCCACCCCGCTGGCCATCGGCGTCGCCCTGGTGATCAGCATCTACGCGCCGCGGCGGGTCGCCCGGCTGCTCGGCTACGTCATCGACCTGCTCGCCGCCGTGCCCAGCGTGGTCTACGGCCTGTGGGGGCGCGAGACGCTGCAGGGCTGGGTGTTCCCGGTCTACCAGTGGCTGGCCGACAACCTGGGCTGGATCCCGCTCTTCGCCGGGCCGGTGACCACCGGCCGGACGATCCTGACCGCCGGGATCGTGCTGGCGGTGATGGCGCTGCCGATCATCACCGCGCTGTGCCGCGAGGTCTTCGCCCAGACCCCGACGATGCACATGGAGGCCGCGCTGGCCCTGGGGGCGACGCGCTGGGAGATGATCAGGATGGCGGTCTTCCCCTACTCCCGCTCCGGGGTCACCTCGGCGGTCCTCCTGGGGCTGGGCCGCGCGCTCGGGGAGACCATGGCCGTGGCGCTGGTGCTCTCGGCCAGCGGCGTCATCACGATCAACCTGATCTCCTCGCAGAACCCCTCGACGATCGCGGCCAGCATCGCGCTGAACTACGCGAACGCGTCCGGTACCAAGACCAACGTCCTCATCGCCGGTGGCCTGGTCCTCTTCGTCGTCACGTTCGCCGTCAACTTCCTCGGTCGCTGGCTCGCCGCCCGCGGCCAGGCCAAGGGGTAGGACCATGACCCAGACCTCCCAGACCCGCCCGTCCGGGCCCGACGACACCCGGGTCGTGCCGCTGACCAAGCCGCAGCTGCCCGGCTGGGCGCCCGCCCTGGCCGCCGTCGTCGCCTTCGGGGCCGCCGCGCTGGTCGGGCTGCTGCTCGGCTGGGGCGTGGTGGCCGTGGTCGCGGTCGGCTGGATCCTGCTGCTGATCGGGCTCCCGGCCTGGTCCACCGCCGTCGAGGGCTCCCGCAAGGGCACCGACCGGCTGGTCGGCACCGTGGTGTGGTCCACCCTGGCGCTCGCGATGCTCCCGCTCGTCGCGGTGCTGTGGGAGGTGGTCAGCCGCGGGGCGCCCGCCCTGAGCGGCAGCTTCTTCACCGCCTCGCAGGCCGGGGTCCTCGGGGAGGGCGGCGGCGTCTACCACGCCATCATGGGCACGCTGATCGTCACGCTGATCGCCACCGTCATCTCGGTGCCGATCGGGATCATGGCCGCGATCTACCTCGTGGAGTACGGCAAGAAGAACCGCCTCTCGCAGGTGCTGACCTTCCTGGTCGACGTGATGACCGGCATCCCCTCGATCGTGGCCGGCCTCTTCGCCCTCGCGCTCTTCACGCTGATCTTCGGCCCCGGGGTGCGGATGGCCGTCGGCGGCTCGATCGCGCTGTCGGTGCTGATGATCCCGATCGTGGTGCGCTCCACCGAGGAGATGCTCAAGCTGGTGCCCGACGAGCTGCGCGAGGGGGCGTACGCCCTCGGGGTGCCGAAGTGGCGCACCATCGTCAAGGTCGTCCTGCCGACCGCCCTGGGCGGGATCGTCACCGGCGCCACCCTGGCCGTGGCCCGCGTCGCCGGCGAGACGGCACCGCTGCTGCTGATCGTGGGGACCTTCCGGGCGACCAACTTCAACCCCTTCGACGGCGCGATGGCCACCCTCCCGGTGCTGATCTTCTCCGAGGCCACCCGCGGCGGGCTCCAGGAGTACGTGCCCTTCCAGCTCGAGCGCGCCTGGGGCGCGGCGCTGGTCCTGATCATCATCGTCATGGCGCTGAACCTGCTGGCCCGCGTGGTCGGCAGCTACTTCGCCCCCAAGACCGGCCGCTGACCCGGCCCGACCTGACCTGCCACCGAGGACCCTGAGGACCATGGCCAAGAGCATCGACATCTCCGACGTCAACATCTACTACGGCGACTTCCTCGCCGTGCAGGGCGTCAACATGACCGTGAAGGCCCGCCAGGTGACCGCCTTCATCGGTCCCTCGGGCTGCGGCAAGTCCACCGTCCTGCGCACCCTGAACCGGATGCACGAGGTCATCCCCGGCGCCCGCGTCGAGGGCAAGGTGGTCGTCGACGGCCAGTCGCTCTACGACCCCAGCGTCGACCCGGTCGCGGTGCGCCGCCAGATCGGGATGGTCTTCCAGCGCCCCAACCCGTTCCCGACGATGTCGATCTACGACAACGTCCTGGCCGGCAACAAGCTCAACGCCAAGAAGATGAAGAAGGACGAGGCCGACTCGATCGTCGAGAAGTCGCTGCGCGGCGCGAACCTCTGGAACGAGGTCAAGGACCGCCTCGCCAAGCCGGGCATGGGGCTCTCGGGCGGTCAGCAGCAGCGGCTGTGCATCGCCCGTGCGATCGCCGTCGAGCCGCAGGTGCTGCTGATGGACGAGCCGTGCTCGGCGCTCGACCCGATCTCGACCTCGGCGATCGAGGACCTGATCCACGAGCTGAAGTCGGACTACACGATCGTGATCGTGACCCACAACATGCAGCAGGCCGCCCGGGTCTCGGACGAGACCGGCTTCTTCAACCTCAAGGCGACCGGCGAGCCCGGTCAGCTGGTCGAGTTCAACGCCACCACCAAGATGTTCTCCAACCCCGACGAGCCGGCCACCGAGGCCTACATCTCCGGCCGCTTCGGCTGACCGGCGCGGGTCTGCGGCCCGGACGGCACGTCTGGGGGGCGTACGGGCCCCGATCCGCCCACAGACGTGCCGTCCTGCCCGGCTGTCCCCGGGTCACCGACGACCGCTGTCGGCCGCTGCGGCCCCGGGGGCAGGGTGGCCGCATGGAGGACGTCGGTCGGCGCGGGCTGGTCCGCCCGGTGCGCCGCGACCCGCGGGGACTCACCGGGCCCACCCCGGAGCAGACGCGTGGCCCGGAGTGGCGCCGCTCGTCCTGGGGCTTCTACGTGCCCGCCCAGGTGGACGACCCGTGCCCGGAGCAGCGCGTCCTCGAGGCCTCGGTCGTGGTGCCGGCCGGTGGCGGGGTCACCGGCTGGGCGGCGCTGCGCTGGTGGACGGGGAGCCGGTGGTTCGACGGCCGGACCGTCGCCGGCGACCACGACGCCGTACCGGTGGTCGCCCCGGCCGGGCGGGTCCGGGCCCCGGCCGGCGTCGAGGTCCGGCGGGAGCGACCGGCTCCCGGTGACCTGACGACCCACGACGGTGTGCCTCTGGTGCGGCCCCACGGAGCCGTCTCCTTCGAGGTGCGCCGCCGCACCACCCGCCTCGTCGATGCCGTCGCCTGCCTCGACATGGCGTGCGGGACCGACCACGTCTCGCTCGCCGAGGTCCGCGACCACCTCGACCGGCAGGGCCGCTGCGTCGGCGCGCCGCTGCTGCGCGCGGCGCTCGCGCTGGCCGACGAGAACAGCTGGTCCCCGCAGGAGAGCCGCGCCCGGCTCGCGTGGGTGGGAGCCGGGCTGCCGCGGCCGCGGTGCAACGCCCCGCTCTTCGACCTCACCGGCCGCCACCTCGGCACCCCGGACCTGCTGGACCCGGTGACCGGGGTGGTCGCGGAGTACGACGGTCGCGTCCACCTCGGCCGGCGGCTGCAGGACGTACGACGCGAGGAGGTGTTCCGCGACCACGGGCTGGAGTACGTCACCACCCTGGCCGGGGACCGCGGGCCGGCCGGCTTCGTGACGCGGCTGCGCCGCGCGTACGACCGGGCGACCGCGGCGCGCGACCGCGGGGAGCCCCCTGGCTGGCGCGTCGACCCGCCCGGCTGGTGGGCCTGCACGCAGAGCGTCGCCCAGCGTCGGGCGCTCCCCCCGTCCCGACGCGAGCGGCTGCTGCGCTACCGGGCGGGGTGACGCAGGACGGTACGTCTGTGCGGCGACACGCCGGGCCCGACACCACAGACGTGCCGTCCTGCAGCACCTCGACGACCTACAGCACCTCGACGACGAGGTGGGCGACGGCGTAGCAGAGCGCGGCGGCGGTGGCGGCCATCGGGAAGGTCAGCACCCAGGCGGTGAGGATGGAGCGGGCCACGCCCCAGCGCACGGCCGAGAACCGCTTCGTCGCCCCGACGCCCATCACCGCGGAGGTGATCGTGTGGGTGGTCGAGATGGGCGCCTCGAACACGTAGGCGGTGGTGTAGAGCACCGAGGCCGCCACGGACTCGGCGGCGAAGCCGCGGGCCGGGTCGAGGGCGATGATCCGGCGCCCGAGGGTGCGCATGATCCGCCAGCCGCCGGAGTAGGTGCCCAGCGAGATGGCCGCGGCGGCCGAGAAGATCACCCAGATCGGCAGGTCGTCGTCGGCGCCGACGTACCCGCCCGCGAGCAGGGCCAGGAAGATCACGCCCATCGTCTTCTGGGCGTCCTGCAGCCCGTGGCCCAGGGCCATCGCCGCGGCGGAGACGGTCTGCGCCACGCGGAAGCCGCGCTGGGCCCGGTGCGGGTTGGCCCGCCGGAAGGCCCACATGATCGCGAGCATCACCAGGAAGCCGACGCCGAAGGCGAAGAACGGCGAGAGCACCATCGGGATCAGCACCTTGTTGATCACGGTGTCCCAGTTCACGCCGACCCCACCGGCGATCGCCGCCCCGCCGAGGCCGCCGATCAGCGCGTGCGAGGAGGACGACGGGAGCCCGTAGTACCAGGTGATCATGTTCCAGGCGATCGCCCCGAGCAGGCCGGACATCACGATCACCAGCGCCTGCACCGGGTCGCCGGAGAGCATGTCGGCGGGGAAGGTGATCACCTCGGCCACGGTCTGGGCGACCTTCTGCCCCAGGAACGCGCCGATGAAGTTCATCACCGCCGCCATCGCCAGGGCGACCCGCGGGGTCAGCGCGCGGGTCGAGACCGAGGTGGCGATCGCGTTGGCCGCGTCGTGGAACCCGTTGGTGTAGTCGAAGACCAGGGCGACGACGACGACGGCGATGACGATCCCGAGGACCACCTCAGCCCTCCTTGACGGCGATCTGCTCCACGGTGCTGGCGACGGTCTCGAAGGCGTCGACCGCCGACTCGAGCGCCTCGGCGATGTCCTTCAGCTTCAGCACCTCCATCGCCTTGTACTCGCCCGAGAACAGCAGCGCCATGATCCGGCGGTGGTTCTTGTCCCCGGTGTTCTCCAGCCGGTTGACCTCGATCCAGTAGTCCTCGAGGGACTGCATCGAGCGCAGCCGGGGCATCGCCGCGGTGGTGAGGTCGGCGCACTGCTGGAGCACCTCGACCTGGCTGAGCATCTCGGGGGGCATCACCTTCGGCTGGTAGAGCAGGATCATGTCGACGGCCTCCTCCATCTCGTCCATCACGTCGTCCAGGCCGGAGGCCAGCGCGTAGATGTCCTCGCGGTCGAAGGGCGTCACGAAGGTGCTGTTCACCTTGCGCACGATGGCGTGGGTGGTCTCGTCGGCGGCGTGCTCGGCGGCGCGCATCCGCTCCGCGACCCCCTCGACGTCGGCTGCGTCGGCGAGCATCTCGGCGACCAGGGCGACCCCGACCACCAGGTGGTCGGCGGCCTCCACGAACAGGTCGTAGAACTCCGCGTTGACCGGACGAAGACGCAGACCCACGGTGAGCTCCTGACGACGGGGTGGCAAACGTCGAACAGCGTAGGGGTCGCCGGGCGACGCCGCGAACCCAGTGGCCCCCGGCAGCCTCGCGGACCCGCGTACGGGTCCTCAGGCGCGGCGTCGGCGCTGACCCTCGATCAGCTTCTCCTGCAGGTGCACGCCGCCGTCGTTCGGCGTCCAGGTGCCGTCCCGGTGCAGCTCCCAGGCGGAGGTGTCGTCGTCGAAGGCGAGCTCGAGCAGGTCGGTGACCGGCCGCAGCGACTCGTCACCGGGCAGGCGGACCAGCACCTCGACGCGGCGGTCGAGGTTGCGGTGCATCATGTCCGCGGACCCGATCCAGGCCTCCGGCTCGCCCCCGTTGGCGAACCAGAACACGCGGCTGTGCTCGAGGAAGCGACCCAGCACCGAGCGGACCCGGATGTTCTCCGACAGGCCGGGCACGCCCGGGCGCAGCGCGCAGATGCCGCGGACCAGCAGGTCCACGCAGACCCCCTCGCGGGAGGCGAGGTAGAGCGCGTCGATCACGGCCTCGTCGACCACCGAGTTGGCCTTGATCCGGATGTGCGCCGCACGACCGGCGCGGTGGTGCTCGATCTCGGCGTAGACCGCCTCCACCAGCCCGCTGCGCACCGAGTCGGGCGCCACGAGCAGCTCGGCGTACGTCGCGTTGCGCGACCAGCCGGACAGGTTGTTGAACAGGTGGGCGACGTCCTCGGTGATGGCCTGGTTGGTCGTGATCAGGCCGAGGTCCTCGTACATCCGCGAGGTCTTCGGGTTGTAGTTGCCGGTCCCGAGGTGGACGTAGCGCCGGATGCCGTCGGGCTCGTCGCGCACGACCAGGGCCAGCTTGCAGTGCGTCTTCAGGCCGACCTGGCCGTAGACGACGTGGCAGCCGGCCTGCTCGAGCTTGCGCGCCCACCGGATGTTGGCGTGCTCGTCGAAGCGGGCCTTGATCTCGACCAGCACCAGCACCTGCTTGCCGACCTCGGCGGCGTCGATCAGGGCGTCGATGATCGGGGAGTCGCCGGACGTGCGGTACAGCGTCTGCTTGATCGCCAGCACGTGCGGGTCGGCGGCGGCCTGCTCGATGAAGCGCTGCACGCTGGTGGCGAACGAGTCGTACGGGTGGTGCAGCAGCACGTCGTGGCGCCGGGCGGCCTTGAACACGTCGACCGGTGCGGCCGACTCGACCTCGGCCAGGAACGAGTGCGTGGTGGGCACGAACGCCGGGAACTTCAGCTCCTCGCGGGACAGGTCGGCGATGCCGTGCAGCCCGCGCAGGTCCAGGGGGCCGGGCAGCTTGAAGACCTCGTCCTGGGTGACCTCGAGCTCCTCCATCAGCAGCTCGAGCACCGCGGTGCTGATCGACTCCTCGACCTCCAGCCGCACCGGCGGGCCGAACCGGCGCCGCAGCAGCTCCTTCTCGAGCGCCGCGAGGAGGTTCTCGGCGTCGTCCTCCTCGACCTCGAGGTCCTCGTTGCGGGTGACCCGGAAGGTGTGGGTCTCGACGACCTCCAGGCCGGGGAAGAGCCGCTTCAGGTGCGCGCCGATCACGTCCTCGAGCGGCACGAACCGCGCGTTGCCCAGGGGCACGAACCGCTCGAAGATCGGCGGCACCTTGACCCGCGCGAAGTGGGTCTTGCCGGCCTTGGCGTCCCGCAGCACCACGGCCAGGTTCAGCGAGAGCCCGGAGATGTACGGGAACGGGTGCGCGGGGTCGACGGCCAGCGGCGTCAGCACCGGGAAGATCCGGTCCCGGAACAGCCGCTTGCAGTCCTTCTGCTCGTCCCGGTCGAGGTCCTCCCAGCGGACCAGCTCGATGTCGTGCTGGGCCAGGGCCGGCACGACCTGCTCGGCGAAGACCCGGGCGTGGCGCTGGCTGAGCTCGGCGGTGACGGTCCAGATGGACTCCAGCACCTCGCGCGGCAGCATGCCCGAGGCGGCGCGGACCGCGAGACCCGTGGCGATCCTGCGCTTGAGGCCGGCCACCCGGACCATGAAGAACTCGTCGAGGTTGCTGGTGAAGATGGCCAGGAACCGGGCCCGCTCCAGCAGCGGGAGGGCCTCGTCCTCGGCCAGCTCGAGCACCCGCTGGTTGAACCGCAGCCAGGACAGCTCGCGGTCCAGGAACCGCTCGGGGTGGTCCCGCACCGCGGCCAGCGCGGCGTCGTCCGGGGCGTACGGGCCGGTCTCGGTGACCTCGGCCAGGTCGGTCGGGGTGGGGTCCTCGTACCCCTCGTCGAAGGCGTCCGCGCCGGCGCGGGCCTCCTCGGCCCCGCCCGGGCGCGGTCCGGGGGACTGGCTGCGGTTGGTCTCGACGGACATGGCCTCATCCTCCCACCCGTGGGGGGAGCGCCGGTGCCTCCGAGCGGGCGCGGGCAGCGGACGGACGCTTCCCCGCGATGCTACCGACCAGTAGTCTCACGCATCGTCCCCCGTCGAGAGGAACCCCGGATGGTCTCCGTCCCCCGTTCAGTCCCCACCGTGCGCGCCCTGCGCGACGTCGCCGCGGGTGTCGCCGCCGGGGCCGAGGCGGGCGCGATGCGCGCCGTGCTCGGCCTGCCGACGGACCTGCTGCGTCGGGTGGCCGGGGAGCCGATCGTGCGGGACGGTCAGCGCCTCGACACCGAGACGCAGGTGGTGCTGCGGATGATGGCGCTGTCCGGCAAGCCCGACCCGGGCTCGCTGGCGGTGCCCGAGGGGCGCGCCGCCCTCCTGGCGCAGACCACGTCGGTCGGCGGTCGCCAGCCGATCGCGGAGACCCGCGACCTGACCGCGGGCGGCCGACCGGCCCGCCTCTACGTGCCGGGCGGCCGGCCGCCGGGCCCCGACCCGCTGCTGGTCTTCTTCCACGGCGGCGGCTTCATGCACGGCGACCTGGAGACCCACGACGCCCCGTGCCGCTACCTGGCCGAGCGGGCCGGCGTGCGGGTGCTGTCGGTGGACTACCGCCTCGGGCCCGAGGACACGTTCCCGGCCGCGCACGACGACGCGTTCGCGGCGTACGAGTGGGCGGTGGACCACGCCGAGGACCTCGGGGTCGACCGCGACCGGATCGGGGTCGGCGGCGACTCGGCCGGCGGCAACCTGGCCGCGGCGGTGGCGATCCAGGCGGCCCGCTCCGGCTGGCCGTGCAAGGTCCAGCTGCTGGTCTACCCGGCCACCGACTCCCTGGACCGCTCCGGCTACCGCAGCCACGAGCTGTTCGCCGAGGGCTTCTACCTGACCCGGGTCTACATGGAGCTGGCCAACGAGTCCTACGCCCCGGACCCCGCCCAGCGGGGCGACTGGCGGCTGAGCCCGGTCCGGATGGACCCCGCCGACCTGCCCGCCGACCTGGCCCCGGCCCTGGTGGCCACGGCCGGGTTCGACCCGCTGCGCGACGAGGGGGAGGCCTACGCCCACAAGCTGGACGAGGCCGGCGTGGAGGTCCAGCTGACCCGCTACCCCGACCTGGTCCACGGGTTCTTCAACATCGTCGGGGTCGGCCGGCAGACCCGCGCGGTCAACGCCGAGATCGCCACCCGGGTCGGCAACGCGCTGCGCCGCGACCCCGAGCCCGCCGACGACGACCGGCCCGACTCGGAGCTGGACCAGGACCCGGCCTCGGAGTCCGGCAGCCACCAGCCCGGCACCGACGGCCAGCGCGACGCCAGCACCGGCCTCGGCAGTGCGGACCTCGACAAGGACTGACGCCCACGCGGCCTGACCGGGACGACCGCCCCGTCAGGCGTCGGGCCGCCAGCGGCGCAGCTCGGTGGTGAACGCCTCGGGGTCGGTCGCGGACGGCGTGACGACGAGGTCGTCCAGGCCGCGCCGCTCGAGCACGACCCGCCAGCCGCGGTCGCCCGGCTCGCCGACCACCCGCACCCCGGTGGTGTCGCGGCGCAGGTCGAAGCGGTGCACGCCGGTGCGCCCGCGGAGCACGACCACGCCGTCCTCGACGCTGGCCCGCGGGCTGCGCAGCGCCCACGCGCGGCGCGTGCCCCAGAGCAGGCCGACCGCGATCAGCACCGTCATCGCCCCGCCGACCGAGAGCAGCTCCCCGCTGAGCGCGACCAGCACCACCACCATCACCGAGACCATCGCCACCGCGCCCACGGCGACCACCAGGATGCCGGCGTCCGTGCCGTCACCGGTCGCGCTGCTGGCGGTGGGCAGCGCGCCGCCGTCGTCGGTGCGGCCGGCCTCCGCGGCGCTCACCTCGGCGCGGGCGGCGGCCAGGTCGGAGGCGAGGCCCTCGGCGACCTGCTCGGCCTGCAGGCAGCGGTTGCGCCAGCGGTCGCGGTCGGCGCGGAGCGCGAGGACCTCGGTGGGGAGGTCGTCGCCCAGCCCGCTCACGTCGCCCGCCGGTACATCACGTGGGTGTCGACGGCCGCGTGCTCGAACCCGAGCCGCGAGTAGACCGCCACGGCCGCGGCGTTGTCGGACTCGACGTAGAGCAGCACCTCGCCCACCCCGCGGCCGGCGAGGTGGTGCAGCCCGGCCAGGGTCAGGGTGCGGCCGAGGCCCCGGCCCTGGGCGGCCGGGGCGATGCCGACGACGTACACCTCGCCGAGGTCGGGGGAGTGCTGCTTGGTCCAGTGGAAGCCCAGCAGCTCCCCGGTCCCCTCGTCGGTGGCCAGCAGCAGCCCGGCCGGGTCGAACCAGTCCTCGGCCATCCGGGCGGCCAGGTCGGCGCGGTCCATCCCGCCCTGCTCGGGGTGGTGGGCGAACGCGGCCCCGTTGACGGCCAGCAGCGCCCCGGCCTCCGCGTCGGCGTCGGGCTCCCACCCGTCGCGCCAGTGCCCGAGGCGTACGCCCGGCGCCGGCGACACCTCCGGCAGCGGGGGAGACCCGGGCCCGACCGGGAGGCGCATGACCCACAGGTCACGCTCGTGCGCCAGACCGTGCGACCGCGCGATCCGGGCCGCGGCGGGGTGGTGGCCGTGCGACCAGGCGGTGACCTCGCCGGGCTCGGCCAGCGCCTGGGTGGCCAGGTCCGAGCCGACGCCGCGCCCGCGGGCGCCGGGGCGTACGACGAGGTCGAGCGCGCCGTCGTGACGCAGGGCCACCCCGTCCCAGGGCTCGTCCGGGCCCGCGCCGCCGGCGACCCAGATCCCGGTGCCGGTCAGGCCCCGGTGCTTCAGGCGCAGCAGCACGGCCTCGTCCACGGGGTCCTGCCCGTCGGCCGCGGCCGCGTCGGTCAGCAGCGCACGCAGCGCCGGGAGGCGGACGTCCTCAGCGCTCAGCGGTCTCGACCTGCCTCTCGGCCGGCGCGGGGCCCTCGGCGGCGCCCGCAGCCTCGGCCTCGGCGGTCGCCACGTCGTCCTGGCCGCGCCGGGACGGCAGCACGAACCGGTAGCCGACGTTGCGGACCGTGCCGATCAGCGTCTCGTGCTCCGGGCCGAGCTTGGCGCGGAGCCGGCGCACGTGCACGTCGACGGTGCGGGTGCCGCCGAAGTAGTCGTAGCCCCACACCTCCTGGAGCAGCTGCTGACGGCTGAAGACGCGGCCCGGGTGCTGGGCGAGGAACTTCAGCAGCTCGAACTCCTTGAAGGTCAGGTCCAGGACGCGCGGTCCGACGCGGGCGGTGTAGGTGGCCTCGTCGACGGTGACCTCGCCGGAGCGGATGACGTGCGCGTCGGGGTCGGCGGCGTCGTGCGCGGCCTGGAGCCGGCTGACGGCCAGCCGGATCCGGGCCTCGAGCTCGGCCGGACCGCAGGTGCCGAGCACCACGTCGTCCATGCCCCAGTCGTGGGCGACGACCGAGAGGCCGCCCTCGGTGACCACGAGCAGCACCGGGACGTCGGTGCCGGTGGTGCGGATCAGCCGGCAGAGGTCGCGGGCCCCGGCGAGGTCCTGGCGGCCGTCGACCAGCAGCAGGTCGGAGTCGGGCGCCTCCAGCAGCGCGCTGCCCTCGGCGGGCAGGACCCGTACCTGGTGTCCCAGCAGGGCGAGCGCGGGCATCACCTCGGCGGAGGGCTGAAGCGCGTGGGTGAGCAGAAGAAGGGTGCTCATGCGGGTCTCCCTGGGCACGGTGCGGGCGAGACCGAAACGCGACGGTGGGCTCCGGTGGAAGCAGGTGGTAGGGGCAGAATAGCGAAACATGAGCGAAATCCCCCTGCTACCAACCGGTAGTGAGACCGACGTGACGGTCCGCTACTGGGCCTCGGCCCGCGCCGCGGCCGGGGTCGCGTCCGAGATCCTGCAGGTCACGGGGGACCTCACGCTCGCCGACGTCACCGCCTGCGTGGTCGCCCGGCGCGAGGGCGCCCCCGGCGCCGACCGCCTCGCCCGGGTGCTCGACGTGTGCTCGGTGCTCGTCGGGGACGCCCCCGCCGGCACCCGCGACCCCACCGCCGTCGTGGTACGCCCCGGCGACTCGGTCGAGTTCCTGCCCCCCTTCGCCGGCGGCTGACCCCCGCCACCCACCCCCCCGCCACCCACCCCGCCACCCACCCCGCCACCCACCCGCCGAGATGACGCTCACACCCGGCCGAGATGACGCCCGCAGCGCCTCGAGCTGACGCCCACCGCGTCGGCCGACGCCCGTACGGCCCACCCGCCCGGGTCGGCACCGGCTGCGAGCATCGCGGGATGTCCACCCCCACCTCCGGCGTCGGGCTGCTCGCCACCCTCGGCCTGCTCAGCGCCGGCCGTTCCCTCGCCCCGGGCCGCGTGGCCCGGCCGACCGGCCCGCCCCCGACCAGGCGCCAGGTCGGCGAGCTCGCGGCCGGTCTGCAGGTCGCCCGGCTCGCCGCGGCCGCCCCGCGCCTGCTGCACGCCCCCCGCGCCAGCTCCGCACCGGGCACCGGCCGGGTGGTCGTCGACGTCCCGGGCTGGAGGGCCCCGGAGGCCACCGGTCTGCCGCTGCGGCTCTACCTGCGACGCCTCGGCTGGGACGCCCGGGGCTGGGGCTACGGCACCAACACCGGCAGCCCCGAGGCCGACGCCGACCGGCTCACCGCGCAGGTCGTCGCGCTGGCCGCCGAGCACGGCCCGGTCGCGCTGGTCGGCTGGAGCCTGGGCGGCGTGATCTCGCGCGAGGTCGCCCGCCGACGCCCCGACGCGGTGCGTCGCGTGGTCACCTACGGCACCCCGGTCGTCGGGGGGCCGAGCTTCACCGCCGTCGCCCCTCTCTACCCGGCCCGCCAGCGGCGCCGGATGAGCGAGATCTCGGCCCGCGCCGAGCGCGACGCCCCGCTGCGCGTGCCGGTCACCGCGCTGCTCAGCCGTCGCGACGGCGTGGTGGCGTGGGAGTCCTGCGTGGACCGCACCTCCACCGACGTCGAGCACGTCGAGGTCGGCTCACCCCACCTCGGGATGGGGATCGACCCCGACGTCTGGCGGGTCGTCGCCGACCGGCTGGCCCGCCCCGACCGCCGCGCGCGCCCGGGCCGCCGCCGGCGCCGTCAGTAGACGATCGCCTGGACGTCCTCGGTGAGGATCTCCTCGGTCCACAGCGCCGCGCCGGCCAGGCGTGCCCCGGGCAGCAGGTCCTCGTCGCCGATCCCGCGCCGGGCCGCGCACTGGCTGCACACCGTGACCCGCCCGGCCTCGACGACCACGGCGACCAGCTGCTCGGGGGGGACCGCGTGCTCGAGGTCGTACGCGGGGGGTCGCCCCGCCGTACCGTCCCGGGTGCCCAGCCAGGCGGCCTCCCCGGTCAGCCACAACGACACCCGGGCGCCGGCGGCTGCCGCCGTGGCCGCCACCGTCAGGCCCTGGTTGCTGCGCTCGGCGGCGTCGGCGGCGCAGGTGACCTTGATGTTCAGCGGGCGCACGGTGGACGGCATGGGCCGACCCTAGGCCCCGGCACTCCTAGACTGCCCCCGTGCCTTTCGAGATCCCCGACAACCTCCACCCCGACTGCGGCCCGGTCGCCTGGATGCTCGGCACGTGGCAGGGCAACGGCCACGGCGACTACCCGACCATCGAGAAGTACCAGTTCGGCCAGGAGCTGATCTTCACCCACGACGGCCGGCCGTTCCTCCACTACTTCTCGCGCAGCTGGATCATCGACGAGCAGGGCGAGAAGGTCCGCGACGCCGCCCTGGAGACCGGGTTCCTGCGCTGTCGGCCCGAGGGCCGGATGGAGCTGCTGCTCACCCACCAGACCGGCTTCGCCGAGATCTACTACGGCTCCGCCGCCGGCGGGAAGCTCGACCTCACCACCGACGCCGTCGCGCGCACCGAGACCGCCAAGGAGTACACCGCCGGCAAGCGGCTCTACGGCAACGTCGACGGCGACCTGCTCTACGCCTACGACATGGCCGCCGTCGGCCAGGGCCTCCAGCCGCACCTCTGGGCCCGCCTGAAGCGGGCCTGACCGTGCCGACCGACCCGCCCGACCCGCCCCAGGAGGACGCCGACCCGTCGGACTGGCGCGACCGGCTGCGTCGGCGCGGCTACCGCCTCACGCCCCAGCGCGAGCTCGTCCTCGAGGCGGTCGACACCCTCGGTCACGCCACGCCCGACGAGGTCCACGCGGAGGTACGCCGGCACGCCAGCGCGGTCAACGTCTCCACGGTCTACCGCGCCCTCGAGGTGCTGGAGGACCTCGGCCTGGTGCGGCACACCCACCTGTCCGACCGGGCCCCGACCTACCACTCGGTCAGCGGCCACACGCACGTGCACCTCGTCTGCCGCCGCTGCCGGCGCACGATCTCGGTGGACGCCGAGATCGTCGCCGCGCTGACCGGACGGCTGCGCGACGAGCACGGCTTCGTCGCCGACGTGGGTCACCTGACCGTCTTCGGCGAGCACGAGACCTGCGCCGGGCGCGGACGGCGCGGACGGCGGGCATCCGGCATCCCGGACATCCCGGCCACTCCGGGGACGAGGAGCGGAACACCGGGGCGGCCTCCGACGTTGACCCGGCATGACTGAGCAGCAGACCGCCCCCGCGAGCCCGCTGCTGGCCCTGCCCGGTGCCGTGGCCGGCAACGACGTCGACGCCCCCGTCGCGGCGCACTACGGCTCGTTCAACGGCGAGCAGCGCCACCTCGAGGCCGGCGACGGCTTCGTGGACCTGTCCCACCGCGAGGTGGTCCGGATCTCCGGACCCGACCGGCTGACCTGGCTGCACGCACTCACCACCCAGCACCTCGAGCGGCTCGAGCCCGGCGTCACCACCGGGGTGCTGGTGCTCAGCCCGAACGGTCACGTCGAGCACGCCTTCTTCGGCTCCGACGACGGCGAGGCCTTCACCGCCCACACCGAGCCCGGCGCGGCCGCGGCCCTGATCGGCTTCCTGGACCGGATGCGGTTCATGTCGCGGGTCGAGGTCACCGACGTCACCGGCGACCTCGCCGTGTGCTGGCGCCCGGCCCGGGTGACCGACGCGCCGTACTCCGGCTACGAGCTGGTGCCCCGCGCCCAGCTCGAGGCGTACGCCGCCGCCGCGGGCCCCGCCGGTGGGCTCTGGGCCTTCGAGGCCCTGCGCATCGCCCGCGGCGAGCCGCGGCTCGGCCTGGACACCGACGAACGCACCATCCCGAACGAGGCCGGCTGGATCGGACCCGCGGTGCACCTGGAGAAGGGCTGCTACCGAGGTCAGGAGACCGTGGCCCGGGTGCACACCCTCGGCCGGCCCCCGCGCCGGCTGACGCTGCTGCACCTCGACGGCTCCGAGAACCGGCTGCCCACCCGCGGCGCCCCGCTGGTCGTCGACGGCGACCCGAAGCAGAAGCCGGTCGGCTTCGTCGGCACCTCCGCGCGCCACCACGAGCTCGGCCCGATCGCGCTCGCGCTCGTCAAGCGCAACGTCGACCTGGGCGCCCCGCTGCTGGCCGACGGCCTCCCGGCGGCGCAGGAGGTCGTGGTCGACCCCGAGGTCGGGCTGCACGTGCGACCCACGGGCTTCCGATGAGCGCCGGGTTCTGGGTCCTGCTGGTCGCCCTCGCGCTGGCCGGCGGGTTCGGCCTCTACCGCGCCCGCACCGACGGTCGCTTCGGTCGTACGCCCGCCGCCGACGCCGCCCCGGACCGCGCCCGGACCGCGCCCCGGCGGACGACGCGCCCGCGGCCCCGAGCACCTGGGACAGCGTGGCCGCCGTGGCCGGCGTCGCGCCGGGGGAGCGCGCGACGCTGGTGCAGTTCTCCTCCGCCTTCTGCTCGCCCTGCCGGGCCACCCGGCGGGTGCTGGCCGACGTGGCCGAGGCCGTCCCCGGGGTGGTCCACGTCGAGATCGACGCCGAGCTGCACCTGGACCTCGTGCGCGAGCTCGACGTGCTCCGCACCCCGACCACCCTCGTCCTGGGAGCGGACGGAGCCGAGCGCACCCGCGCGGTCGGCGCCCCCCGCAAGGAGCAGGTGCTCGGCGCCCTGTCGGCCTGACCCGCACGACAGGTCCAGACCGGCAGGTCCAGACCGGCCAGGCAGGGCGTGACCTCCGGGGCGGAGGCGTCGTTCGACGGTCAGGGCCGGACCCCCGCCGGCCGACGAGGAGACTGCCGTGCTTCCTGCGCCCCGTGACCACGCGAGCCACGCCCCCCGCGACCCCGCGCCCCCGGCCGGGACGACCGGGCACGACCCGGACGACCTCCTCGGCGACTCCTCCCTGGTGGCGCGGGTCGCCCTGATGGGCGACGAGCAGGCCGCCGACCGGCTGCGCCAACGGCACGAGCCGGGGGTCGGGGCGTACGCCGACCACCTCGGCGCCCCCGAGGGCGCCGCGCTGCTCGAGAATGCCTGGACCCGGCTGCGCGAGGGCCTCAGGCTGGGCTCCGGCCTGGACGTGCCGGTCCGCGTCGCGTGGCTCTCGCTGCTCCACCAGGCCTCCTCCGGGTCCCGGGTCCCCCGACCCTGGGCCGGGGGGAACGCGGCCTGGACGGCCTTCCTGTCCCTGCCGCCGGCCTGGCAGGTGGTGCTGTGGCACGTCGAGGTCGAGCAGGACCCGCCCGAGGTCCTGACGACGTTGACCGGCGCGGACGCGGCCAGCGTCGAGCGGTGGTCGCGGGTCGCCCGCGGAGTGCTGCGGCGCGGGGTGGTCCGCCGCCACCTGCCCGCGCTGCGCGAGGCGTCCTGCCTGCGGCTGGCCACGGGGCTCCTCGGCGACCTCGACGCCACGTCCTCGCCGGTCGAGCTGCAGCACCTGCACAACCACGGGCTGGGCTGCTCGTCGTGCGAGCACCTCTCCGCCGACGTGCTGCGGGTCGAGCACGACCTGGGCGGTCTGCTGGCGCAGCGGATCCTCGGGTCCGACGCCGACTGGTACCTCGGCCGCCTGGAGCCCGACGTCGCGGCTGCCCTTCTGGCGACCGCGGCGACCGCCTCGGTCACGGACCCCGGGCCGGCCACGGATCCCGTTCCGGTCGCGGACGAGGAGCCGGCAGTGCTCGTGCCGGTCGCTGCGACCGGAACGCCCCCGGCCGCTGCCCGGCCCGCTGTCCGGCCCACTTCCCGGCCCTCGTCCGGCCCCGCAGGCCGTCCGGCCGCGGGTCCGGCGTCGCGGCCACCGTCGCGCCCGGCCCCGGCCCGGCGCCGCAGCGGCAGCCTGGTCGTCGGCCTCGCCACCGCCGCCGTGGTCGCCGGGATCCTGGGCGGCCTGCGCGGCGGCGCTCCGCTGGAGGCCGATCTCGAGGCCGGCGGCCGGGGGGCCCGGGTGGCCCAGGACGCCGCCGTGCGCGCCGACGCCGCGGGCCGCGAGGGAGGGGCGGGCCGCACCGGGGCCGGGCCGGCGGACACGGTCGCCGCGTCAGGACCGGCGGTCGTCCCGGCGTCCACCGGAGGCTCGGGAGCGGCGGCGGTCCCGGCGTCCCTCGGCACGCCGAGCGGCGGTCCGGTCGGCAGCCCGGGCGCCGGGCCGGGGCCCGGTCCGGGGGGCGGCCCGGGGGACGGCCCCCAGGCGCCCGGCGACCCGGGCGGGGAGCCCGACGGCCCGCCCGACGGCCCGTCCGCGGAGCAGGAGCCCGTCAGCGCCCGGGTCGATCCCGACTCCGGGTCGGCGACCGTCGAGGTGCGCCCACCCCTGGTCGGCGGTGGGACGAGCGTGACCACGCCGCCGCTGACCGGGCCGCGCCCGGCCGCACGCTGACCTACTCCCGGACGCCGGCCAGCGGGTCGGCGCGCCGCGCGCCGCTCGCGACGTCGTCGGGCGAGTACGGCGCGAGCAGGCCGCTGCGGCCGCTCGCCCGGCCCCCGGCGGTGAGCGTCATCTCCCCGACCACCGGCGGGTCCGGGTCGTAGACGAGGTCCAGCGGCTGCCCCTTGCGGGTGTCGGTCTGCCAGATCCGCTCGGTCCCGTCCACCTGCGAGGTGAAGCGGCGGGCCACCAGCGACAGCTCGTCACCGCGCACCTCACCCACCAGGTAGCTCGTGCCGCCGTACCCGAACAGGCCGCCGTGGCTCACCTGGGTGACGCCGCGGTCCCGGATCGCGGTGACGTCGTGCACCTCGCCGGCGAGGTAGAGGTCCACGTCGCGACGCACCAGGGTCCGCCACAACGCCGAGCCGCCCCCGCCGCGGTACATCAGGCCCGAGGTCGCGGTCTGGCGCACCGGCCCCAGGACGGGGGTGTGGCCCTGGACGACGACCCAGTCGACGCCCGCGCGCTGGGCGGCTCGCAGCACCCCGCGCACCCACCGCAGCTGCGCCGGGTCGACCTCGGCGACCACGCGGCCGCGGGTCCGCGAGAAGACGTCGAGGGTCACCAGCAGCACCTCGGGGTCCAGCGCGGTGGCGTACGCCGTGCGCCGCGCCGGACCGGAGGCGGGGTGCGCGGCGTACCCGTGCGGCGCGACGAGCGCGTCGGCGTACAGCCTGCGGAACAGCTCGACCTTCCGCCACCTGAAGCCCGGGTACCCGGGCGACCGGCGAAGCCACGGGTTGTCGCCGAGCTCGTGGTCGCCGACCGCGGTGTGCGGGACCGGCAGGCCGTGCTCGGCGAACCGGGCGACCCACGCCGGGTAGTAGGACCGCGCCGCCCGGACGACCGCCCGACGCTGCTGGCGCTCGGTCGCCACCGGTCCGAACAGGCCGGTGCCGGCGTCGTCGAGCCCCCAGTGGCCCTCCACGAGGTCGCCGGCGACCAGCACGTCGTCCGGCTGCTCGGCGGCGATCCCCTCGAGGACGACGTCCAGCGCGCGCTCGTGCTGGGGGCTGGTCCCGGTCGGCAGGCCCGGGCTCCAGGTCGGCAGCCCGGTCAGGTCGGCGAGGTCCATGTTCAGGAAGTCGGGGGAGGAGACGAACCGGTAGTCCGGCGGGGCCCGCTCAGCCGACGCCGCAGCCGACGCCGCAGCCGTCGGCTGAGCCGAGGCCGTGGCGGCTGCCGGGGCGAGCAGGGCGAGCAGGGCGGCTGCCGCGCCGACCGGTCTCGCGGTGGCGCGGAACCGGCGGCGGGAGGGCATGACGCAAGGGTAGGTGCCTCCGACGGATGAGACTCCCGGTCACGACCGGGGACGCCGGGCCGTGGTCGTCGGCCTACGTCCGTCGGTGGAACCTGAGCTTGTTGCCGGCGATGAGGGTGGTGTCGTAGCGGTGGTCGTGGACGCGGTGGTGGTGGTGGGGGCAGAGCAGGCGGGCGTGGTCGACGTCGGTGGGGCCGCCCTCGCACCAGGCGTGGTCGTGGTGGACCTCGCACATGCCCGGCGGCCAGTCGCAGCCCTCGGCGGTGCAGTGCTGGTCGCGGGCGCTGATGACGTGGCGCTGGGTACGGGTGTGGAAGCGTCTGCGGCGTCCGGCGTCGAGGACGACCGAGTCGCCGCCCATGACGACGGGCAGGATGCCGGCCGAGCAGGTCATCCGGCGGGCCTGGGCGGCGCTGAGCGGTTCGCCGGTGTCGAGGCGGGCGGGTCCGAGGCCGGTGATCAGGGTGGCGAGCTCGGTGATCACCACGGCGGTGGCGTCGGTGCCGCCGGCGGTGGGGAGGCCCTCGGCGGGCAGGGACTCGATCAGGGTGCAGAACGCGGCACCGAGGCGCTGGGGGGTGGGGCGGGGCACCACCCGGTCGACCGGTGCGGAGTCGGCGTTGCCGTGCGTGGCGGGGTTCTCGACCGCGGCGCGGTGGCGCGGTGAGGCCAGCGCGTAGAGCGCCTTCTTGAGCATCGCGGCCTGGGCTTGGGGCAGGGTGGCGCGCAGGTAGGCGCGGCCGTGGCCGTCGAGGGTGAGGGTGAGGCGTTGGGTGTCGCGGGCGCGGGCCTCCTCGGCCTCGAGCTTGGCCTGTTCGTGGGCGTCGGCCTGGTGCGGGGCGACGACGTGGAGGATCCGTCGGCCGAGGATCTTCAAGGTGGCGGGGTCGTGCTCGGCGGCGTAGGTGGTCAGTGTCTTCTCGGCGAGGTCGACCTGGGTGGGGTCGAGGTCCTCGGGGAGGTCCTGGAGTGCGTGGGCGATGACGCGGGCCTGGTCGAGCGACACCTCGCCGCGTGCGCAGGCGTCGGCGAGGGTGTGCCAGCGGTCCTGGAGCGCGGTGGCGAGGCGGAGGAGGCCGGTGGTGGTGGGGCGGTTCTGGTGGGTGGCCACGGCCCACCAGGCCCCGGCCGACGTCGCTCCGGAATCGAGGTGCACCTGCACGGTCTCGGCGTGGGCTGCGACCCGCAGGGTGAGGGCGTCCAGGCGCGCCCGCAGCCCGGCCAGGGCGATCAGGGACTCGCGGGTGGCAGCGGCGTCGAGACCGATCAGCGAGACCTCGTGCAGGGAGGCGACCTCGGCCGCGAGGGCACCGACGCGGGCCGGGACGGGGTGTCCCGGTGCGGTGGTGTCGTGCTCGTCGGTGGCCATGGGAGAAGTCAAGCACCGACCACCGACAACGGTGCTGGCGAGAAGGGGTGGGTCAGACCCATCGAGACAACAAGCGATCACAGTTCCTATTCCGTGAGACCGGGACGGGGTTCCCGTGGAACCCGTCACCTGATCGGCCAGGCGCCCGCTCCCATCCACCTGATGAGACGCCTGTCCACGCCTCGGGACGGTGGGGTGGCTTGCCCACCGGGTGGTCCCTACTCTTGTCCCATGTTCTCGACCTGGTTGACGAAGCGACGCGCAGTGGACCACTGCCGCGTGCGCTCCAGCCTGTGTCGACGCTCCTGAGCGTCGAGGACCCTCTCTGCCCTGATCCAGGGCACGCCTGCCTCGGCCGACGCCCGACCACCGTCTGCGCTGCCAGGAGCACGAGCACCATGACCGACACCCGTACCGTCCCCACCACCTCGCGTCCCACCCTCGGTGGGATCGACCCGCGCGGCCCGCGCGTCGCCGCCACGATCACCAGCCTCGTGCTCGCGGCGGTCCTGCTCGGCACGCCGAGCACGCTGGCCACCGTCCTGCTGGCGCTGCAGACGGTCGTCTTCGCCGTCGGTGCCACCGCGGGCGTCCAGCGCACGCCGTACGCCTGGTTCTTCCGCCGGGTCGTCCGCCCCCGGCTGGCCCCGCCCGCCGAGACCGAGGACCCGCGTCCGCCGAGGTTCGCCCAGACCGTCGGCCTGGTCTTCGCCCTCGTCGGCCTGACGGGCCTGCTGACCGGCCTGACCGCCCTCGCGCTGGTGGCCGTCGGCCTCGCCCTGGTCGCCGCGCTGCTGAACGCCGCCTTCGACTACTGCCTGGGCTGCGAGATGTACCTGGTGCTGAAGCGGCTCGAGCCCGCCGGCCGCGCCGCCTGACGCTGCACCCGGGCCCAGCCCCGACCCGTCACCCGGGTCGACCACCCGCGCCACCCCCTGACCACGCACGACGCATCGATGCACGAGGAGCACACATGACCCGCGAGAACGTACTCGTCACCGCCCAGTGGGTGGAGGACCACCTCGACGACCCCCAGGTGGTGCTGGTCGAGGTCGACGAGGACACCTCGGCCTACGACAAGGGCCACATCCAGGGCGCCATCAAGCTCGACTGGACCAAGGACCTCCAGGACCAGGTGCGCCGCGACGCGATCGACCAGCACCAGTTCTCGGCGCTGCTCTCCGAGCGCGGCGTGAGGAACGAGGACACCGTCGTGCTCTACGGCGGCAACAACAACTGGTTCGCGGCGTACGCCTACTGGTACTTCAAGCTCTACGGCCACGACGACGTGCGCCTGATGGACGGCGGCCGCAAGAAGTGGGAGCTGGACTCCCGCGAGCTGACCGACGAGGCCGTCTCCCGCGAGGCCACCACCTACACCGCCGCCGCGCCCGACCTCTCGATCCGTGCCTTCCGCGACGAGGCGGTCGCGGCGATCGGCGTCAAGAACCTGGTCGACGTGCGCAGCCCCGACGAGTACGCCGGGCGCCTGATGGCCCCCGCGCACCTCCCGCAGGAGCAGGCCCAGCGCGCCGGGCACATCCCGACCGCCGCGAACGTCCCGTGGTCGAAGGCGGCCAACGACGACGGCACCTTCAAGTCCGACGACGAGCTGAGGAAGATCTACACCGAGGCCGGCGTCGACTGGGACAAGGACACCGTCGCCTACTGCCGCATCGGGGAGCGCTCCAGCCACACCTGGTTCGTGCTCAAGGAGCTCCTCGGCCAGCCGAACGTGAAGAACTACGACGGCTCGTGGACCGAGTACGGCTCGCTCATCGGCGTGCCCGTCGCGCTCGGCGACGAGAAGGGCGTCGCCTGATGTGCGGCGCGACCGAGGGCGGTCTGTCGCTCGACGGCATCGACGTGGACAAGGAGGCCGTGGTCCAGGGCCAGGTCCTGCGCGGCGGGGAGCCCGTCGGCAACGCCTACGTGCGCCTGCTGGACCGCACCGGAGAGTTCACCGCCGAGGTCCCCACCTCGGCCAGCGGCCACTTCCGCTTCTTCGCCGGTGACGGCGAGTGGACCCTGCGCACCCTCGCCCCGAAGGCCGACCCCGTCGACCGCCGGGTCAGCGCCGCGGTCGGTTCCGTGGCCGAGGTCAGCATCGCGATCTGAGGCACGCGGCACAGGTGGACCCTCCGCCGGATGGGGCCGGCGGAGGGTCCACTGTCACCCCCGGAGCTCCCCTCAGAGGGTGACGCTCTTCACTGTGGCATCGCCTGCCGGCACCCGGCCTAGATCAGGCATGCCGGGTCCAGGTCGGGGTCGGCCAGGGTCGGGTCCGTGATCAGTGCGGCCAGCAGCGTCGGGTCCGCGAGGAGGTCGGCGAGGCCGTACGACGTGCCGTCGTCCAGCACGACCGGGTCCGGGCAGACCGGCGCCTGCGGCGTCGCGGGCGGGTCCGTCGGCCCTGCGCCACCACCGGGTTCCTCCGGCGCAGGCACCCCGCCGGTCGGCTCGCCCCCGGTGCCGCCGCTGGGCTCTCCGCCGGGTGGGCCGCTGGGCTCGCCACTGGGTGGGCCGCTGGGCTCGCCACTGGGTGGGCCGCTGGGCTCGCCACCGGGTGGGCCGCTGGGCGGGCCGGCCGGTTCGGAGGGTGTCGGACCGGCCGGACCCACCGGCCCCGCGGGCACGGTCGGACCGCTGGGGACGGGGAGGCCGGGGCCGGAGGGGCCTCCCGGACGGGTCGGGGTCCTCGGTCGGACGGGCTCCGGGCCGTCGGCGCCCCGGGCCTGGCCCGAGGTCGTGGACGCACCCCCGCGCGCCGCCGACCGGGCCTCACGGCGCCGCTGCCGGTCCGCGGAGTCCTGCGCGCGCTCGACCAGCGGCGCAGCGCCGGCAGGCGCCGGCCCCTCGGGCAGGGCGGCCTCGGGCCCGGCCACCGCCACCGAGGTCTCGGTGGCGACGCTGGAGGCGGGGCTGTCCTCGGAGTAGGCCCGCATCAGCGCCAGCACCGTGTCGACGTAGTCCCGGCTGTGGTTGTAGGTCAGCACGGCGGCCTCGAGGCCGGTGCGCTCGGTGAGGTCCTCGCCGCCGCCACAGAGGTAGACGGCGGCCGCCAGCGCCGCGTCGTCGACGTCCTGGGGGTCGCGCTGGTCGTCCCCGTCCGCGTCGACCCCGACGACCGACCACGTCGAGGGCAGGAACTGCATCGGGCCGACGGCCCGGTCCGCACGACGGTCGCCGTCGAGCTGCCCGGCGTCGCTGTCGCCGACGCGCCGGGTGCCGTCGGCCCCGGTCAGCGCCACCCCGATGATCGGGGGCACGACCCGCCCGTCCTGGCGCAGCGCCCCGCCGGCGTGCCGACCGTGGTCGGACTCGACGCGGCCGATCGCTGCGAGCAGCTCCCAGCGCAGCCCGCAGGAGGGCCGCGCCTCGTCGAGCACGGTCTCGGCCCGCTGGTAGGCCGCCAGGGCGGGCGCGGGGATGTCGGTGAGGTCGGCCTGCGTCGGGGCGCCGATCGCGGCCACGGTCCGGGCGGGCCCCGCCCGGGTGGCCGGACGGGACAGCGCGGTGGCGACGGTGGCCGCCTGGGGCGGTGCCCCGGTCCACCCGCCGGCCGGGCCGGCGACCAGCGCCGCGGCGACGTCACCCCCGCCCGCCCCTGCGGCGGGAGGCGACGAGCCGCCGACGACGCTGGTGACCTGGGTGCCGGTGGTGGTGAGGACGGCGGCCACGCCGAGGGCCGCCAGTCCCCGGCGGTGCTGGCCCGGTCGGTGCCGGAGCGTGCCCGGGGTCGTCCGCGCGGCGCCGTACGGGCGCCTCACGGGGTGCCCCCCGGACGGGACCGGACGGCGGCCCGGGGGCCGGTCCGGACGGGGCTGGTCCGGACGGGGCTGGTCCCGACGGGCGGGACCAGCGGGGCGGGCCCCGAGGCCCACCCCGCTGCTCGTGCTACCAGGACGATCGGCATGTCCCGGGTCCTAGCGTCCCTCGACCAGGTTGGAGCGAGCCGATCGTGCGCTCGTCCCGACCGCGTTGATCGCGACCACCTCGAACCGGTAGTTGCCGGCCTGCGGCAGCGTCATCTGGAACGCGCGTGCCCCGGCCGGTCGGACGCCCGACTGGGTCGTCTGCGCCACCCCGCCGCCGCCCGTCATCCTCAACGCGAAGACGCGGTAGCCGGTGACCGGCGACCCTCCGTCGCTGGCGGGTGCCGACCAGGTGGCGGTGGCCGAGATGCGCAGCGTTCGGACCCCCCCGGACGGCGGTCCCGATCCCGGGTGCCCCCGGAGCCGCCGGCGGCACTGCTGCGCCCGGTCGGACGACGTTGGAGGCCGCCGACAGTCCGCTCGAGCCGACCGCGTTGATCGCCCGGACCCGGAAGTTGTACGCGGTCCCGTTGGTCAGCCCCGTCACCACCGTGCTGCCGGCGTTGCCCGGGATGCCGTTGACCGTCCGGACCAGCGTGTTCCCGGTGCGGACCTGGACCTGGTAGCCGGTGATCGTCGATCCACCGTCCGCTCCCGGTGTCCACCGGACCGTCGCCGACCGGTCGGCCGCAGAGGCCGTGCCGATCGTCGGGGCACCCGGCGCCGTCGTGCCGGCCCCGGCCCTGGGGGTGACCGCGTTGGAGTTCGCCGAGGCCGCGCTCGCCCCCACGGTGTTGACCGCGATCACCCGGAACCGGTAGGTCGTCCCGTTGGTCAGGCCCGTGATCGTGGCCGAGGTGGCCCCCGGCGCGATCCCGGTCACCGTACGGATCACCGCACCACCCTGGACGACCTGCACCTGGAACTCGGTGATGTCCTCGTTGCCGTCGAACACCGGCGGCTGGAAGGTGACGGTGGCCGACCGGGCACCGGCGGTGGCCGCCCCGATCGTGGGAGCGTCGGGCACGGTGTCGGGCAGCGCGGTGCCGAACACCATCCGCTCGATGTTGCGCAGCCGGTCGGTCCCGTCGGCCCCGTTGCCCCCCGTGTGCGCCACCGTGGTGGTGCCGTCGGGGTTGGCGGTCACCGTGTACTCGTCCTGCGCGGCGCTGAAGAACGCCGTGTCGACGTCGGTGCCGGCGGGCTCGGTGACGATCGAGCGGACGATCGTGATGTCGCCCGGGTCGATCCGGCCGGCGAACACGTCGGCCCGCAGGGGCGCCATCGTGTCGACCAGCTGGGTGTCGCCGGGATCCGTCGTGGACGGGTCCGGCGCCTGGAGCTGCACGTCGAGCCAGGCGTCGCCGTCGATGACGTCGTCACCGCCCCGACCCTCGATCTGGTCGCTGCCGGCGCCACCGAGCAGGATGTTGCCGCCGGAGAACGAGGTGACCCCCGAGCCGAGGAGCGCCTGCAGGTCGTCGATCCGGGCGATGCCGTCCGAGGTCAGCACGTGGTCCGGCTCGATCGGGGGCTCCCCCACGGCAGCGGTCCGGTCGTCGCCCCGCAGGTCGTCGTCGAACTTCCAGCCGGACAGCGCCTCCGTCATGTCGAAGCGGTCGACGTTGGTGCCCACCGCGGGCGGGAGCGCCCCGGTGAAGCTCAGGTCGGAGCGGCCGGGGACCAGGTCGCCCTTGTGCGTGGCCCAGTCGAAGCCGGCCATGCCCTCGTTGCGCTGGATGCCGGCGCCGAGCAGCATGATGTCGTCGCCGCCCTCCGCGTCGTAGTCGTTCTCCCCGCCGTAGCCCTGGATCACGTCGTGCCCGGGCTCGTTCGGGTCGTCCTGGAACGGGGCGCCGTTGTCGCCCTGCAGCAGGGCGAAGGGGCCGCGGCCACCTTCGATCCAGTCGTCGCCCTCGTCGCCGAAGACCGTGTCCTCGGCGTCGCCGGCGTAGACGAGGTCGTCACCGCCACCGGCGAAGGTCTCCGTGGTGTCGTTGCCGCCGACGATGAAGTCGTCGCCCCGACCGCCCTGGTTCAGGTCGCCGCCGAAACCCTGGCCGGACGACATGGCGTCGTCGCCGTCGCCGCCCTTGAGGGTGTCGTCGCCGGCCAGGTCGTTCATGATGTCGTCGCCGAGTCCCCCGATCAGGTTGTCGTTGCCGTCACCGCCCTGCATCCAGTCGTCCCCGCCGTTGCCGCGGACGGTGTCGTCGCCCTCGCTGGCCCACAACCGGTCGTTCGCGGAGGGGCCCGTGTCGGTGCCGTTCCAGACGGTGTGCGCGCCCCCGCCGTAGCGGATCGTGCCGTCGCCCATCCGGGTCAGCTCGGTCGCCTCGTTCCAGTCCTCGGTCGCCGGGTCGTCGAGGACGGGCCCGCTCGTGCCGAGGGCCGGGATCTCGAAGACCATGTCGGGCCGCGAGAACGAGTCGGCCGGAAGGCCGGCGACGTCGGTGTTGCGCTGGATCAGCTCGGCGAAGGAGTTGCCCTCGAGCTGGGTCAGCAGGTTCAGCCCGGCCGTGCGGGACAGGTAGTAGAACCGGTCGGCGTCCTGCAGGTCCTCCATCTGCGTCTCGAAGACGTAGTTGAAGGTGGCCCCGAGCATGCCCCCGAAGACCATCGGCTTCTCAGCCAGGCCCCCCACCCACAGGTCGATCTCGTCGACCCCGGTGGTGGTGGTCCCGTTGCCGTTGTTGGCCCAGGTGCCGGTGCTGTTGAGGAACTCGGTGCGGTCCGCCGGCGGCACCGCCGTCGGGTCGTCCGGCGTGCCGAGCACCCCGTCGGGACCCTCGGCGCCGTAGATGACGGCCACCGCCGCGTCCCGTCGTGCCGCGGTGCTGCCCGAGATGGACGGGTGCGTGCCGTAGGCCGCGACGAAGTTCGTCAGCGACGCGCGGTGGCGCAGGCTGAAGGACATGTCGGCCCAGCTCGTGTACGGGGCGAGCGCCGAGTTGCCGGAGCGTGCCTCGAACTCGCGACGCGCGGCGTTCAGGCTCGGGGTGCCGGTGTCGCGGGCGCGGGTCATGTTGATGGTCGCGAGGTCGAGCGGCAGCCCGAGCAGGTTGTTGCGCAGCGCGTCGGTGACGAACTCGTCCATCTCGTTGCCGACCTGGCGCGACATGCCGCGGAAGATGCTGCCGGCCGCCTCGTCGGGGGTCAGCTGTCCGGCCGAGCCGCCGTCGGTGAACTCGGGCGGGTCGAGGAAGGCCTGCGACCAGCCCGACGTCGTTGGTCGAGCCGTCGGCGTTACGCCGGGCGACGGTCTCGGTCAGCATGGAGTGGCCGAAGCGGTAGACCGCGTGCGCGAACTCCGCCTTGATCGCCGGGTCCACGTTCGGGGTGTAGCCGGTGCCACCCTCTCCGAAGAGGTTGACCATCGGCTGCACCTTGCGACCGAACTCCTCGAACACCAGGTGCTGGTACTCCATCTCGGTGACGAACCGGGCGGCCTGGAACAACCGGTCGCCGTCCCAGGTGCCGGGGCTGGTCTGCCACTCGGTGAGCATGCCCGGGTCGTCGGTGCTGATCACGTCCTTGACGTCCTCCACGAGGCGGTTGTGCTCGGAGTGGAAGACGTGGTGGATCGCGGTCAGGCCGATGTTCTCGTTGGTGCGGCCGTCGCCGGCGACGAAGTGGGCGCCGAGCATCTCGTCGTCGTACGTCGTCCGGTTGCCGTCGTCACCCGTGCCGGGGTCGGCGTCCGGGTCGAGCGGCACGATGGGTCCGGGGCCGTCGGACGGGTCGAGGTCCCCGACCGGCACCGCGTGGTGGGCGATGTCGTCCAGGAAGGCGTGGTTGGTGCGCAGCGCGTTGGTCGGGATGGTGATGCCCTCCCCGCCGTTCGCGGTGGGGTCGCCCTCGAGCAGCCCGCCGGGCATCGCGACCTGCGGGTAGCCGTTCGGCCCGCGGGTGAAGTTGCCGTAGGCGTCGGTCGCCAGCAGCGGGACGTTGAGCACGTCGGTGTCCTGCAGACGGATCCCGAGCACGCTGCCGGCCTGCTCCTTGATCGCGCTCCAGGGTGCGAGCCCGCTGTCGTCGGCCGTGCCGAGGGCGCCGTCGGGGCCGGGTCCCTCGAGCAGCTCACCGGTCTCCACCGGCGCGCCCGTCCCGTCGGGCTCGAAGGCCCGCAGGAAGACCTGGTGCGCGGGGTGCGAGGTGTAGGTCTGGTTCTGGTCGACGAACGGGGTCGTGGTGTTGGTGGCCTCCTGGACGTCGTCGGCGGTGTTCAGGACACCGTCCGGTCCGGGCTGGTTCGTGGCCCGGGAGAGCGCCATGAAGTTGGTCCGGCTGGCCGGGTCGTAGAGCGGGTCGTCGGTCTTCAGCGGGATCAGCACCGTGTGCGAGCTCTTGGTGGTGAGGTCGAGGCCGTGGTCGAAGAACTGGCCGAACAGGGTGAACACCGAGTTGTAGGGAGCCGACAGGCCCACGTCGGGAGCGACGTTGGGGATCACCAGGGTGTCGCCCTCCTGCTCCGGCGCCGGGCCGGCGGCCTCCACGGCGGCCGGGTTGGTGGCGGTCTGGTCGACGACGAGGTTGCTGATCATCCGCGGCTGCGAGTCGTAGACCGTCCCGGTCTTCTGGGCGTAGCTGGTGCTGCGGCTCGGGGCGGGGCCGGGGCCGTCCGGGTCGCCGGCCTCGGCGTCCCGGAAGCGGGCCGGCACCAGGCGCGGGAACGCCTGGTTCGCGGCGCCGAAGTTCTCGCGTCCTGCGTACAGGTTGTTGCAGGTCCCGTCGACGGTCCGCAGCCCCCAGGGGAGGTCCCGGCCGTTGCCGGCGCTGGGGACCTGGTCCGGGCCGCTCCCGACGAGGGTGCCGCAGGGGTTCCCCGGCGTCGCGGTGGACGCGTGCTGCTCGGAGATCTTGATCTGCTTGAGGATGAACCGGAGGTCGGACCGGTTCAGGTTGAACCCCTGACCGACCGGGGCCGCTGCCGCGGCCGTCGCCGGCGACGGGGCGACCGTCACCGCGGCGACCCCGGGGACGAGCCCCCCGACCAGGGCGAGGACCGCGGCCCTGGCTACGTGCCGGGACCACCCCCGCGTGCGCGGGGTCCGGGCCTGGCCGGACGAGGCGCTGGGTCGGCGCTGTGCGCCCCCCACGAGCCGACGACGTCGATCCATGGCGATCACTCCTGAGATAGGCCCCACGACCGGACGGTCCACGGACGACGGCGCCAGTGTTGGGAAGCGACCTTGGGACGACCTTGCGGTCCTAGCGGCGCATCCGGCGTGCGGCGCTGAGCAGCACCGCCCCGGCCCCGAGCGCGGCGACGACGACGAGCGCCCAGCGCACGGGTGGGACCAGTCCGTCCTGGTCCGGACGGGTGGCAGCGGTCGTGTCGGCAGCGCTCCCGCCGCCGGGGCCGGTCGCTGCGGGCGCGACCTCGAACTCGATCTCACCGACGACGGCGTGCCCGTCGACGCTCACGACGCGGTAGGTCACGACGTGGGGGCCGGTGACGCGCAGGTCGAGCGGCGCCTCGAGGAGCCTGCCCGCGACGGCTGGTCGGCTCCCGGTCGCGGCGTCGGTGCCGTCGGCGGCACGCACCACCACCTGTCCGGACCCGGGCAGCAGGTCCTCCCCGAAGACCAGCTGCAGCCGATCGGTGCGCAGGGAGACGGTGTCGCCGTCGCGGGGGCTGCTGCCGACCAGCCCCGTGTGGGCCTGCGCCGGTGCGGGACCTGCCACGAGGACGTGCAGCACCACGAGCAGCCCCACCAGCGCGGCGCGCCCGGCCCGCGGCTGCCGGGAGCTCACGTCGCGCTGCTGCGCGGGGAGGCCGCCGGCACGACGCCGGGGCCGACAACGGGGCCGGCACCGGGGCCGGCACCGGGCAGGTCGCCGGGTGTGTCGCCGCTGAGCACCGCGGTCCAGGACGGCCACATCGTCAGCACCTGGGCCGACACGGGGTTCCCGCCCGCGGCTGCGGCCCGGATCCCCTCGAGGAGCTCGTCTGCCGGGTCGCCCTTGAGCAGGTAGCCCCGTGCGCCCGCCTCGGCGGCCTCGAGCACGAGGCTGCGCGAGCACCACGAGCTCAGCATGACGACCCGGATCGTGGGATCGAGCAGCAGCAGCGACCGGGTGGCGCTGACGCCGTCGGAGGATCCGAGGTCGACGTCCATCACCACGACCTCCGGCCGGGTCGCGCGGGCCAGCTCCGTGGCCTCGTCGGCGGAGGCCGCCACACCCACCACGCACAGGTCGCCCTCGTACGAGAGGAGGCGGCCCAGGACCTCGCGCATCAGCTGCTGGTCGTCGACGAGCATCACCCTGGTGACCACGGCGGGCTCCTTGCACTGGCAGCGACTGTGCGGGCGAGCCTGTCGGCCCGACCTTGCGATTCCCTGGGTGGCCCACCAGGTGCCCCCGGGGCCGCCTCACACGCGGCTCAGGACGAGCGGGAACTCGGCGGCCAGCTCGGTGCCGCCGGCGGCGCGTCGCGTGACCCGCACGGTCCCGCCGAAGTCGCGGACGGCGTCGTTCAGCAGCCGGAGCCCGAGGTGCCCGTGCGGGCTGCGTCCGGGATGGGCGCCCGGTCCACGGCCGTCGTCGAGGACCTGCACCAGCACCTGCGACCCGACGACCTCCACCATGATCACGAGCTCGCCGGCGCCGGCGTGCTTCACGACGTTGCGCAGCCCCTCACGGATGATCCGGTAGGCCAGGCGGGCGGCGTCGACGGAGAGGGCGAGGTCGTCCGCGATGCGGAGGTCCGGCTTCAGCCCTGCGCGCGGCGCCTCTGCGTGCACCAGCTGACGCACCGCGCCGGCCAGGCCGTCGGACTCCAGGTCGGGGGGATAGATCTCGGTCATCAGCGACCGCAGGGAGTGCATCTCGCGCTGCACCAGCTCGGTGGTCCGTTCCACCAGCGCCTGGGCGGCGTCGAGGTCGGGTCCCTCGAGGAGCCGCGCGATCGTCGGGAGGGCGTACCCGATGCTGGCGAGCTCGGGGATGACGTCGTTGTGGAGGTCTTCGGCGATCCGGCGCCGCTCGAGGTCGGAGGCCAGCAGCGCGTGCCGCATCATGGTCGCGCGTTCGGCCTGCGCGCGCTGCACGCGCCGGCTCATCGAGACGGCGAGCGGCAGCACCAGCAGGTTCATCAGCACCAGCGAGCCGACCATGATGGGCACGAAGGACATGACGATGGCGCGGGCGTTCTCCTCGACCGTGCCCACCGGGAGGTAGACCTGGACGACCAGCGGCATCCCGTCCCGGTCCTGGGCACCCACGGTCACCTCGAAGAGCGTGTCGCCCACGGGCTCCGCTGCACGGTCCACGTCCGAGATCTCGGCCGTCGCGCGCAGGGTGCCGGACACCTCGGCCGCCTCCGGCGGCAGGCCCAGCTGCTGTCCCACGACCGCGGGGTCGTCGGACCAGAGGACGACGCCGTCGGCGTCCCAGACGGTGATGTGACGGACGCTGCCGTCCTGCATCCGGTTGCCGAGCACCAGGTCGAGACGGTCCACGGCGCGCGGGACCCCGGCCCGTACGTCCTCGTCGACCAGCGGCGCCGCCAGTCGCTGCGCGATCCGGGTGCCTTGCGCGCGGGCGTCGCCGAGCGCACGCCCGCGGGCGACGTTGTCCGCGATCAGCAAGGTGGCCAGGGTCACGCAGGTCATCGCCAGGAGGCTCAGACCCGCGAAGCGGGCCAGCGCCCTGCGCAGGACCGACCCGCTCGTCGGGTGGTCCTGCTGCAGCAGGGCCGGGTCACCGGCGTCGCGCATCACCGATCAGCCCGTGCTTCCCCGCGATCACGACCGCTTCGAGCTGGGAGTGCGCCCCCAGCTTCGACAGCAGCGACTTGACGTACCCGCGGCAGGTGTGGGCCGAGATGGACAGGTCCTGGGCGATCCCGCTGACGTGTCGCCCGTCAGCCAGGAGGTCCAGGACCAGGGCCTCACGCGGGGTGAGGGCGGGCGGGTGGAGGCCCGGGGACCCCGGGCCGGGTGGGCCGGTGACCATGTCGAGGAGCAGGCTCGCGGGGACGTAGAGCTCCCCGCGGCGGGCGTTGCGCAGCCCGTCCAGCAGCTCCTGCAGGGGCCCCCCCTTGGGGAGCAGCGCGCAGGCTCCCGCGACCGCCGCCCGGCGGAGGATGTGGGAGTCGACGAACGCGGTCAGCACGACCACGAGCATCGCCGGGTGCTTCGCCAGCAGCTCCGAGGTCAGGTCGAGCCCGTCGACGTCGCCGAGGTCCACGTCCATCACCACGATGTCGGGCTCGTGCTGCACCACCAGTGCACGGGCCTCCGCGGCGTCGTGCGCCGCGCCGACCCAGTCCAGGCCGGGTTCTCCCCGCAGCGCGAGGCAGACGAGGTCACCGAACGTGCGGTGGTCGTCCACGACGAGGACGCGCGAGGCCGGGAATCGAGCTGGTTGACCTATGCCTGAGTACACCCACGACCCCCACGCTGCCCATCAACGGCCCCCACGTTGACTGTCAACCCCCCGAGTAGGTGTATCTTCACTGTGCACCCGGGCGCCCGCCGCGTCAACGGCTGGATGTGCACAGTCACCCCACGGCGACTCGCCACGGCCCGGCCCACGCCGGCCATCTCGGCGGCGAACCGCCACCACGACGGGTCGCTGCGAGCGACGTGCAGGTCGGGGATCGCGAGCACCGCCTCGTGGAGCAGGCGTACGAGCATCCGTACCTCGTCCCGCGAGCTGGGGCCTGCCGCGGTCGCGGGGTCGCCGCGCAGCAGGTCCAGGTAGAGGTCGGTGGTCTCGGGCGACGGGTCGGTCCCGAGCTCCGTGCTCAGGTGCTCCCGGAGCTCGGAGTAGGCCCGCAGCGCCTCCGAGCGTCGTCCGGCTGCGGCGAGCGCCCGCAGGAGGGTGCGCCAGGTCTCCTCGGCGAGACGGTCCCGGGCCAGGGCGGACTCGGCGTGCCGGACCGCCGCGTCAGGCATCCCCAGCGCGAGCGCGCAGGACGCCGCCAGGCTGCCGGCGACGACGAGCTCGTGCCGCACGGTCTCGCGTGCGGCGAGCGCCCACCCGGTGTAGGACTCGTCGGCGAGCAGGTCGCCCTGCGCCAGGTCGAGTGCCCGCTCCAGCAGGGCCAGGCTGCCGGCCGGGTCCGGGTGGGACCGCGCCTGCCGCACCAGGTCCCGGACGGTGGTGAGGTCGACGCTGATGACGGTCGGGTCGAGGAGGTAGCCCTGCCACACGGTGACCACGCCGGCGCCCCGGGTGCCGGCCAGACCGAGGCTGCGACGCAGCAGGCACACGTAGCTCTCCAGGGTGCCGAGGTGGCTCCTCGGTGGGTGGCCGGCCCAGAGCAGGTCTGCCAGCAGGTCCTTGGAGACCGGGCTGCCCGCAGAGAGCGCGAGGATCTCGAGCACCTGCCTCGGCTTGACCCCCCCGAGTCCGCTGCTGGTGACGACACCGTTCGGCGTGACGGCCGTGGTCGGCCCGAAGATCGTGATCTGCATGTGTCCCCCCCAGGACTGTGTGTGACGGGTCCCAGCGTGGCCGCCTCCTGTCCGCCACGGCAGCCGCGGCTGAGGGGGGTCGACCCCCCTAAAGGGGGGTGCCCGGGAGGGGGGATCCATGGAGGGAGCGCCCCAGCAATGCGCAACCGCCCTCGTGCAGGGTCGGCGCCATGGAACGCCGCGGGGCCGCCGCCCTCCTGCTGCTGGCCGTGTCGGGCGCGGTGGCGACGTGTGCTGCGGCCCTGGTCGTCGCGGGTGCGGCGCCCACGGCCGCACCCGTGGGGATCCCCGACCCGGGGCTCGTGGTGGGGTGGGGGCTCCCGCTGCTGAGGCTGGCGGGCCTGCTGGCGGGGGTCCTGACGGTCGGGTCGCTGCTCGTGGCGGGGTTCCTCGGACCCGGCGACGTCGCGGCGGTGGCCCGCCCCCTCCGCGCCGCCCGCCGCGCCGCGTCGGGGTGGGCGGCGTCCGGGTTCGCCGGGTACGTCCTCACCGCGAGCGAGGTGGCCGGCGTGCCGCTCGCCTCGCTGCGGTGGGTCCACCTCGATCCGGGCTCGACCCCGGCCTCCGTGGCGGCACCGCTCGCTGCCGCCCTGCTGGCCACGGCGGTGGCGATCGGCGCCGGTGCCGGTGCCGGTGCCGGTGCAGGCGCGGCGAGCACCCGTACCGGGCCCCGGGTGCTGCTGCTCGTCGGGCTGGCCGCGGCGCTGCCGGTCCCGGTCGTCGACCACCTGGGATCCCCCGGGGAGGGCGGGTCGACGGTCAGCGCGGTGGTGGTGCACGTGGGCGCGGTGCTCCTGTGGTCCGGGGGACTCACCGGGATCGTGCTCCACCTCCGCAGCGACCGCGCGGCGCTCGCCGCGGCGCTCCCCGGGTTCAGCAGGCTGGCCCTGGGTGCCTACGTCAGCCTGGTCGGGTCCGGGACCGTCGTGCTCGGGGCCGCGCTGCCGTTCACCGGGGCCGGCTGGGAGGTCGCCTGGCGCAGCGGGTACGCCGGCATCGTCCTCACGAAGGTCGCCGTGCTGTGCCTGCTGGGTGCGCTGGGCGTCCAGCAGCGCCGACGGGCGCTGCCGCGGATCGCGCGGGGGGAGCCGCGGTCGTTCCTACGCCTGGCGGGTCTCGAGGTGGTCCTGATGGCGGCCGGTGCCGGTCTCGCCACGGCCCTCGTCCGCACCCCGGCGCCTGCCCGCACGCCGGACGGGCACGGGGGAGGGAACCCCCGACGCTCTCTCGGCCACCGGCTGGCTGTTCCTCTGGCGGCCGGACGCCCTGGTGCTGGTCGTGCTCGGCGTCGCCGTCGTGGCGTACCTCCGCGGGCGCGACCGCGTCCTGGCCTCGGGCCGCCCCTGGCCCCGCCGCCGGACCTGGAGCTTCCTCGCCGGCGCGGCCACGGCCGCCGTCGCCCTCTGCTCGGCGGTCGCGGTGTACGCCCCGCTGCTGCTCAGCGTGCACCTCGCCCAGCTCCTCGTCCTGCTCCTCGTGGTGCCGACGCTGCTGCTGCTCGGTCGTCCGGCGGCGCTGCTGCCGCCCGGGACCGGCGCGGTGGGCGTCGTGCTCCGGGTGGCCGCGCGACCGGCCCCCGGGGTGCTGGCGAGCTGCGGCCTGCTGCTGGCCGTGCAGCAGACGCCCCTGCTGCTCCTGTCGCTCCGCTCCCCGTGGTGGCACCTGCTGGTGCTGGGCGCGGCGGTCGTCTGCGGACTGCTCCTGCTCTCGCCGCTGCTGGGCGGTGCGGTCGTCCCGCCCGCGCGACGCCGGGAGCAGGCGGGGTGGCTGCTCCCGGTGGTGGTGTGCCTGGTGACGTCGGCGCTGCGACTCCTGACCGAGGACGGGGTGCTGGCTGCGGCGTGGTTCCTCGAGCTCCGCCTGGGGTGGGTCGATCCGGTCGCGGACCAGCGGCGGGCGGGGGTCGTCGCCGCGATGGCGGCGGTCGCCCTCACGGTCCTGGCGGGCGTGGCGGCGACGAGGCCGGAGCCGCCCCGAGCGGCTCAGGGATCGAGGAGCACCCGACCGCGCAGGTCCTCGACGGCCAGTGCGCCGTAGTCCCGCGAGTCCACGGAGTTCCCCCGGTTGTCGCCGAGGACGAAGACGTGGCCCGTCGGCACCCGGAAGGTACGGGTGTAGTAGCCGTCGACCGAGGCGGGGTCCACCCACGGCTCGGTCACCGGGACGCCGTCGACGTGGAGCACGCCGTCGAGGACCACGACCTGCTCCCCGGGCAGTCCCACCACGCGCTTGATGGTGCGGCTGTCGGTGCGGGGGTCCTCGAAGACGACCAGGTCCCCGCGCCCGAGCCGGTCCGGGTCGGGCGTCCACCGGGACACCAGGACGACCTCCCCCTCGGTGAGGGTCGGCGCCATGCTGGCCGACGACACCCGCACGGGCGTCACGACGAAGGCGCGCACCGCGACCACGGCGGCGACGACCAGCAGGACGCCTGCGACGGTCGCGGTCCTGCTCACAGTGGTCGAGCGGCGTGGACCGGGTGGTTCGGGTGGTTCGGCGAGAGGTCCAGCGGGCCGTACTTGGGGGCGACGATGAACTGACCCATCATGTCGTGGTCCTCGTGGGCGAGGTTGTGGCAGTGGATCATGTACCGGCCGCCCAGGTCCCCGGTCGCCCCGGCCTGGCCGGTGGAGCGCCCGTCGGGGTAGGCCGCGGGTGGGGTCGCGTACTTGACCAGGACCTCGACCTCCTCGCGCTCGCCGAGGTAGACGGTGTCCTTGGGGCCGCGCTCCCAGGGCTGCACCCGGCGTTGCCCGCCGCGGCGGGAGAGGATCCGGAAGTCGGTCAGGTGGATGTGCAGCGGGTGGAACCACCCGCCCGACTTGTTCTCGATGCGCCAGATCTCGAAGTCCCCGGGCCTCGGGGGTCTCTTGTCGTTCAGGAAGAGGTTGAACCCGGCGTCCCGCACGTCGTCCCACGACTGGCCGTTGATCAGGAACTCGTTGGTCTCGTCGTCGTGCTCGAGGTCGATGTCGCGGACGTTGCTCGCGGCCGAGCTCGGGGTGGTCATCACCGAGTGCAGCTCGCTGTCCGGTGGCGTGGGCACCGCGTTCCACCGCTGGTCGGCGGCCTCGGAGGTCACCCGCAGCTGCAGCACCTTCCCGGTGTGGACGAAGTTCCGGTTGTTCTTGGCGCTGGCGTTGCGCAGCTCGACCCGGTCGCCGATCTCGCAGCTGCCGAGGTCGACCATGACCTCGTACCGCTCGGCGCCGGCGTGGCGCCAGTAGGTGACGGCCTGGGGCGGCGTCGGCCCACCGTCGGTGGCCACGACGTGCGCCGGCAGGGTGGCGCCGGTGCGGGTGTTGACGAAGCTGAGGGTCATCGACCGCGAGAGCGTCGCCATCAGGATCCGGAAGCGGTAGAAGCGACGCTCGACGTCGAGGTAGGGCCACGGCACCCCGTTGACCAGGATCACGTCGCCGTAGAGGCCCGAGTGGTCCCGGTCCATGTAGGCCAGCTGGCCGGTCCGGGAGAACATCGCGTCGCTGATCGTGAGCGGCACGTCGTAGGCGCCCTGGGGCAGGTGCTCCTTCTCCCAGGCGTCCTGGATGTGGTACTGCGCGACCAGTCCGCTGTAGACGTTCCACGCGGTCTGGTGGGCGCCGTGGTCGTGGTACCAGAGCGTCCGTGGTCCCTGGTGGTTCGGGTACCAGTAGTCCTTGGCGTGCCCGGGGTAGGTCAGGTCGTCGGCGTACCCGTCGTACTGCGGGAGCGAGGCCGAGCCGTGCAGGTGCACCGACGTGGCCACCTCGTGACCGAAGACGGGGTGGATCGGCGGCAGGGCGCTGGCGACCCGGAACCTGACCCGGGTGCCCTGGTCCACCTTGATCAGGGGACCGGGGAACGACGGGCCCGCGCCCGGTGCGCCGTAGCCGAAGATCGTGGTGGTCGGCGACCCGGGGTCCAGCAGCTGGGCGGGCCCGGCGCTCTGCACGAGGTCGTAGTGCACGAAGTCGCCGTACGCGTCGTGCATCGGGGTGGGTGTGAGCGCGGTGGGAACCGGGAGGGCGCGGGCGAACCGGCGGGGCTTGGGCGCGGTGCTGATCCAGTCCGCGGTCCGCGCGGACTCTCCCAGCGGCACCGTCAGACCCAGGGCCGCGACACCGGCGGCGACGCCGCCGACCTGCAGCACCTGACGACGTCGCAGCTCAGTCATGGGTACGTCCTCCCGGGGTCCTCGCCGCCGCAGGCGCGCCGGCGCTCGGGCATGATCGTGGCGAACGTGCCTTGGGCCGACCTTGGGCGTGACGGAGTGGTGACGGGCGGGGGCGTGCGGGGGCGGGCGACGGACCTCGCCGGACCTCCCGGCTCAGCGCTCCAGCAGCAGCGTCATCGGCCCGTCGTTGACCGACTCCACCCGCATGTCGGCGCCGAACACGCCTCGCGCGACCCGCGCACCGAGCCGCTCCAGCTCGCCGCAGAACGCGTCGTACGCCGGCTCGCCGACGTCCCCGGGGGCCGCGGCCGCCCAGGTGGGCCGCCGGCCCTTGCGGGCGTCGCCGTAGAGGGTGAACTGGCTGACCACCAGCACCGGGGCGCCGACGTCGGAGGCCGACCGCTCATCGGACAGCACGCGCACGTCCCACACCTTGCGCGCCAGCCAGGCGGTCTCGGCCGGGCCGTCGCCGTGGGTGACGCCGAGGTAGACCAGGAGCCCGGGACCCTCGTCCGCGGCGACCGCCCCGACGACCTCCCCGGCCACGCTCACCGACGCGGACAGGACCCGTTGCACCACCGCTCGCACCCCACGAGCCTCCCACGCGGTGCAGCCGTCGCAGCTCGCCACTGCGGCCGTGCCCACGAGGGCGGTCACCTACGACCAGCGAGACGAGGCGGCGGGTCGTGCGCGCTCGTACGCAGGCGGGGGTCGTCGGCCTACGTCCGTCGGTGGAACCTGAGCTTGTTGCCGGCGATGAGGGTGGTGTCGTAGCGGTGGTCGTGGACGCGGTGGTGGTGGTGGGGGCAGAGCAGGCGGGCGTGGTCGACGTCGGTCGGGCCGCCCTCGCACCAGGCGTGGTCGTGGTGGACCTCGCACATGCCGGGCGGCCAGTCGCAGCCCTCGGCGGTGCAGTGCTGGTCGCGGGCGCTGATGACGTGGCGCTGGGTACGGGAGTGGAAGCGTCTGCGGCGTCCGGCGTCGAGGACGACCGAGTCGCCGCCCATGACGACGGGCAGGATGCCTGCTGTGCAGGTCATCCGGCGGGCCTGGGCGGCGCTGAGCGGTTCGCCGGTGTCGAGGCGGGCGGGCCCGAGGCCGGTGATCAGGGTGGCGAGCTCGGTGATCACCACGGCGGTGGCGTCGGTGCCGCCGGCGGTGGGGAGGCCCTCGGCGGGCAGGGACTCGATCAGGGTGCAGAACGCGGCACCGAGGCGCTGGGGGGTGGGGCGGGGCACCACCCGGTCGACCGGTGCGGAGTCGGCGTCGTCGTGCGTGGCGGGGTTCTCGACCGCGGCGCGGTGGCGCGGTGAGGCCAGCGCGTAGAGCGCCTTCTTGAGCATCGCGGCCTGGGCTTGGGGCAGGGTGGCGCGCAGGTAGGCGCGGCCGTGGCCGTCGAGGGTGAGGGTGAGGCGTTGGGTGTCGCGGGCGCGGGCCTCCTCGGCCTCGAGCTTGGCCTGTTCGTGGGCGTCGGCCTGGTGCGGGGCGACGACCTGGAGGATCCGTCGGCCGAGGATCTTCAAGGTGGCGGGGTCGTGCTCGGCGGCGTAGGTGGTCAGTGTCTTCTCGGCGAGGTCGACCTGGGCGGGGTCGAGGTCCTCGGGGAGGTCCTGGAGTGCGTGGGCGATGACGCGGGCCTGGTCGAGCGAGACCTCGCCGCGTGCGCAGGCGTCGGCGAGGGTGTGCCAGCGGTCCTGGAGCGCGGTGGCGAGGCGGAGGAGGCCGGTGGTGGTGGGGCGGTTCTGGTGGGTGGCCACGGCCCACCAGGCGCCGGCCGACGTCGCTCCGGAATCGAGGTGCACCTGCACGGTCTCGGCGTGGGCTGCGACCCGCAGGGTGAGGGCGTCCAGGCGCGCCCGCAGCCCGGCCAGGGCGATCAGGGACTCGCGGGTGGCAGCGGCGTCGAGACCGATCAGCGACGACCTCGTGCAGGGAGGCGACCTCGGCGGCGAGGGCACCGACGCGGGCCGGGACGGGGTGTCCCGGTGCGGCGTGGTGTCCTGCTCGTCGGTGGCCATGAGAGAAGTCAAGCACCGACCACCGACAGCCCTCCTGCTCAGCGGCAGTCTTCTGCGCCCGCGCTGATGGCAATAGAACACACACTCGATCCGAGCGGGCAGGCTCGAGGGATGGTGCGAATCGACCTGACCACCGGGCCCGCCGGCAGCGTGGTCCGTGGGGCGCCCTCACCGGTCTGCGTCGGGAGGCGAACGGCCTCGACTGGTCCCACGGCGACGGCCCCGTCAGGGCACAGCGGAGGCGCTTCTCCTCGCGGTCACCGGCCCCACGGAAGCGCCGGACGCCTGAGCGGCGACGGCGTCCCGACGGCGCGCAGCGACTCTCCGGAGCCGCCCTGGTGCGTCGACCCGCAGACTGACTCCGCGCCGATGACTCCGCGCCGGACCCCGGGTCGACCCCCGCATGATCATCGTCTCCGGCCACCTCGTCGTCGCTCCCCAGCAGCGGGCCGCGTACCTGGCCGACTGCGCCGACGTCGTGCGACGGGCCCGTTCGACGGCGGGGTGCCGTGAGTTCGCGATCTGCGCCGACCCCCTCGACCCCGGCCGGATCGTCGTCCTGGAGCAGTGGGACTCCCGGGAGGCCGTGCAGGCGTTCCGCGGCGACGGCCCGAGCGCGGAGCAGCAGGTCGCGGTCCTGGACGCGTCGGTCGACGAGCACGACGTGGCCGTCCACCCGCTCGCTCACCTCGTGAGGGCGCCGTGAGGCTCAGGAGCAGTAGGTGACCGTGTACTTCTGGTTCCAGTCCGGGCGGTTGCGTCGCTCCCAGGTGGCCTTGGCGATCAGGGTGTAGCCGTCGTCGGTCGCCACCAGGTCGTTCCACTGCTGGGCGAACGTCTGGGTGAAGTTGCGGTGGTCATCGGGGAACGCGGCGCTCTTCTGCGTCTTGTTCCGCGTCGCCACGATGATGCCGCCCCCGCTCGGGTCCACGTCGTAGAGCAGCCACTTCACCTTGAGGCGGGTGACGGCGTGCTTGCCGATCTCCTTCACCTTGATGGCGCCACCGATGTCGACGAACCCGTCCTGGCTGTTGCAGGTCCGCGACACCGAGGTGACGGTGCCCTGCCCGACGGGCGGGGCGGCGGCGGAAGCAGGCCCGGCCGGTGTCACGGCGAGCACGGTCCCGAGCACGCAGGCGGCGAGGACGGGGAGGCGGCGGCTCATGGGTGGCTCTCTTCTGCGGGTGTGGTGGACGGGGATCAGCAGCTGAACGACTTCGTCGTCGTGCTCGGCTCCAGCTCGGCGCTGCCGTCGAAGCGCGCGGTGGCCCGGCACAGGAACACGTCCTGGCGCGGGAGCTTGACGACGTAGCGGCTCAGCGCGCTGAGGCGGGCGGACTTCGTCGCGACCTGCACCCACCGGCGGCCGCGCTGGACCTCGAGGGTGAAGGCGACCGGCAGACCGGCGGCGCTCGGGTCGACCTGCCCGTTCAGCCGGACCTTGTCCCCGGTGCTGTAGTTGAGCGAGATCGTGGTCGGTGTCGCGGGCACGTCGCCGTACTCCGCGCAGACCCCGTCCGGGCAGGCCTGCCAGGCCACGACCTGGCCGGACCCGACGGCGGTGCGCGTCCCCCCGCTCGCGGGCTCGACGTAGACCGTCGGCGGCAGGCTCCCGTCGGGGTCGGTCTCGAGGGGGTACGCGACCTCGTCCCCGCCCGGGCTGAACACGGCGTAGCCGACGTTGAAGCTGCCGTCGTCGACGGGCACGTCGCCCAAGCGGGTCAGGCCACGGGTGCCGCGGCCGACGACGGAGTGGAAGACCTCGGTCCGTTCCTCCTCGAACAGGTGGCGCGAGGTCTGGGTGACGATCCGGTTGCCGGTCGGGTCGAAGTCGACGGGACCGTCGGACCAGTAGCCCGTCTCGAGCTCGGGAGGGCAGTCCGGCTCCTGGCCGGGCCAGGCGCACCCTCCGCTGAAGTCGGTCACGGCGCCCCCGGCGGTCGAGATCAGGCCGATCCGGGCGCTGCGGACGAACGCCAGCTGGTCGGCCACCGGGTTGAACGAGACACCGCTGATCAGCAGGTTGTCGCCCCGGTCGGTGATCACCGACCGGGGCGGCGCGGCGCCGTCGGCGACGAGGACGTAGAGCGTGGAGGCGCCGTCCTCGGCGTCCTGCACGTGGACCGCGAGCTGCGAGCCGTCGCCGGAGAAGTCGGCCGCGCCGGCGTACACGTAGCCCGGCACCCGGCCGGCCGCTGTGTCCGTGCCGTCGGCGTGCCGGACCCTGATCTCGGTGCCGCCGACGTCGTACCCGCCGACGTAGGCGATGGCCGAGCCGTCGGCGCTGACCGCCAGCGGGCCGTCGACGCCGAGGTCCTGCTCCCGGTTGCCGTCGGAGAGCCTGATGACCTGGGCGACGCGGCCGTCGAACGGGTCGACCACGAGCCGCCCCCGCGGCTCCGGGTCACCCGGGGCCACCTGCGCGCCGGCGGGCGCCGCCAGCAGTGCCCCGAGGAGCGCGAGCGAGCCCACGCCGACCACGACCGATGCCCGTCCCGGAGTCCTGCGCAGCCCCATCTGCGGACGGTAGGGCTGCCGCACGGCCGGCGGCAGTGGCACAAGGTCCCGGACGCCTCCGTGGCGTGCGACGGCCCCCGCCGAGGATGCGCCTCACCCGTCCCGCCGCCGTACGGTCGTGACCATGAAGGCGATCACCTACGACCAGTACGGCGGCCCCGAGGCCCTGCAGCTCTCGGAGGTCGACGACCCCAGGATCGGCCCCGACTGGGTCGGCATCGACGTCCGCGCGACCTCGGTCAACCCGGTCGACTGGAAGATCGCCTCCGGCGGTCTCGACGCGGCGCTCCCGACGTACTTCCCCGTGGTGCCGGGCTGGGACGTCGCCGGCGTCGTCACGCAGGTCGGTCCGGCCGTGGACGACCTCGCGGTCGGCGACGAGGTCTACGGCTACCTGCGCAAGGACGCCGTGCAGGACGGGACGTACGCCGAGAAGGTCGGCGCGCCGCAGCGCTGCGTGACCCGCAAGCCCGCCCGGGCGTCCTTCGCCGAGGCCGCCGCGATCCCGCTCGCCGGGCTGACCGCGCTGCAGTGCCTCGACCTCGTCGGCACCACCGGCGAGGACACCGTCCTGGTGCACAGCGCCGCCGGCGGGGTCGGCATGCTGGCGGTCCAGATCGCCCGGGCCCGCGGCGCCCGCGTCCTCGGCACCGCCTCGCCCGAGAACCACGACTTCGTCCGCTCGCTGGGCGCCGAGCCGGTCGCGTACGGCGAGGGGCTGGTCGCGGCGGTCCGCGAGCTCGCCCCCGACGGCGTGACCGCGGTCCTCGACACCCAGGGCGGGGAGACGTTGGCCCAGAGCGTCGCGCTCCTCGCGGACGGTGCCGCCGGCCGGATCGCCTCGGTCGCCGACCCGTCGGTCGCCGAGCACGGCGGCCGCTACGTCTTCGTCCGCCCCGACGTCGCGGACCTGCGCACGCTGGCCGGGCTCGTCGACGCCGGCGAGCTGCGCGTCGAGGTCGCGGAGCTGTTCCCGCTGGCCGAGGCCGCGCGCGCCTGGGAGCGCAGCATGGAGGGCCACGTGCGCGGCAAGCTGGTCATCACGGTGCCCTGACGCGCCCGTCGACCGGCACCACGCCGGTGACCACCAGCTCCTGCGCGACGTCGCGCAGCTTGCGGTCCAGGTCCTGCGACAACCGGGAGAGCACGGCGAAGGCGCGGTCGGGCTCCAGCCGGAAGCGCTCCATCACGATGCCGGTCGCCTGACCGATCACCGCCCGGGAGTCCAGGGCGGTCTCCAGGTTCTCGATCTTGCGCGACGCCACGACCGCCAGCGCGGCGTGCGCGGCCAGCGCCGTGCCGGTGTCGCGGTCGTGCCCGTCGAAGGACCCGGGCACGGTGGAGTAGAGGTTCAGCGACCCGACGAGGTCGTCGTGGGTGAAGAGGCGGAACACCATCATCGACCGGATCCCGGTCTCCTGGGCCGTGCGGGGCCCCCAGACCGGCCAGCGCGGGTCGTGGGCGAGGTCCGCCGAGTGCACCCACTCGTGGTGGCGGATGGCGTCCAGGCACGGCCCCTGGTCGAACTCGTGCTGGAGCTCGTCGACGCGACGCACCACGTCGTCGCTGACCGCGGGGGAGGAGATCGCCCCGTGCCGGTGCAGCGAGACGCCGGCGTGCTGGCAGCCGTCGACGAGCGCGACGGCCAGCGAGACGACCCGGTCCAGGGTGTGCTGGGACCCCACCTCGCGCTGGAGCTCGCGGGCAGCCGAGACCAGCGCGCCGGTGAGGTCCTGCCCCCGGTCGTGGGCCGGGTCGCGGTCGTGCACGACCTCACGCTCCCACACCCGCCTCCGGGGGACAGCCGCTCAGCCCGGCCAGGCGTCCGCCGTGCCCCGGGGCGGGCTGCGGGTGTCGAAGCCGTGCTCCAGGCCCCAGATCACGGCCTGGGGACGCGTGGTGGCTCCGATCTTGCGGTAGCCCGAGCGGATGTAGGTCTTGACCGTGTTGATGCTGAGGTAGGCGTGCTCGGCGATGTCGGCGTTGCTCATGCCCCGGCAGACCAGGGCGATCACGGCGGACTCACGCGCGCTCAGACCGTGCTCGGCGCCGCGCCAGGCCCGTCCGTCGCGCGCCCCGCCGGACCCGCCGGGTCGGACCTGCTCGCCGCGGTGGACCCGCTCGACGGCGTCGACGAGCTGCTCGGCGGTGCACGACTTCGCCAGGTAGCCGTCGGCACCGTTCGCCAGCGCCGAGGCGACCAGGTGCTCCTCGCACCGCCAGCTGAAGACGACGACGCGGGGCCGGGTCCGACCGGGGCCCCCACGCCGGACGGACACGCCGCCGGGCAGGCCGCCGAACGGGTCGTGCAGGACGACGTCCACCCCGCTCGCGGTGACCTGCGCGAGGTCGTCCGCGACGAGGTGGACCCGGTCGGGGTACGGCGCGAGCAGTCCGCGCAGGCCTGCGTGGACCAGCGGGTGGTCCTGGACGACGGCGAGTCTGACGGGCATGGTCGGGCCTCGGGCTGAGGCTGCGACGCTCGCGCGGGGTTGGCACGACCGGGTCTGGCCCGGGCAGCACCTCGAGGCTACTCCGTCCCGCCGTCGGCGGTCTGGCACAGTCCTCCGCGTGAGCAGCCACGAGTCCCGTACCGCCCGCCCGGACGGGATCCGCCGCGACGGGATCCTGCTCACCGTCGCCCCGACCGGTGCCGAGACCGCCAAGGCCGACTGCCCGGCGCTGCCCACCACGCTCGAGGAGCTCGTCGCCGCCGCGCGCGAGTCCGAGGCCGCGGGCGCGTCGATGGTCCACGTGCACATCCGCGACGAGGACCACGCGCCCTCGCTCGACCCGACCCGGTTGCGCGACACCGTGCAGGCGCTGCACGAGCAGACCGACCTGGTCGTCCAGCTGTCCACCGGCGGCTCGGTGCACGACCCGCTCGAGCAGCGGCTGAAGGTGCTCGACGCCGAGCCGGACTCCTGCAGCCTGACGCTGGGCACCGTCAACTTCGGCGACGACGTCTTCATGAACCCCTGGCCGTTCGTGGCCGAGCTCTACCAGCTGGCGCAGGAGCGGGGCGTGCTGCCGGAGTTCGAGATCTTCGACCTCGGCCAGGTCGCCACCCTGCACCGCCTGCTGGACACCTACGGCCCGCCGCCCGCCGGCGCGGTGCACTGCGACTTCGTGATGGGCGTGCCCGGCGGGATGCCCGGGCACGGCGCCCGCCCTGGTCGCCGCGCACGCCGCCCTCCCGGCCGCGGTCACCTCCTGGTCGGCCACCGGGGTCGGCCGCACCGCCCTGCCCGTCGCCCTGACCACCCTGGCGATGGGCGGGCACCTGCGCGTGGGCATGGAGGACACGCTGACCCTGCGCCGCGGGGTGCCGGTGGAGTCGAACGCCCAGCTGGTCGAACGGGCCGTACGCCTGGCCGCCGAGGTGGGGCGCACGCCGTACGACGTCGACGAGGCGCGGACGCTGCTCCGGCTGCCCGCCCGGCGCTGACCTCGGCTCGCGCGGGGCGCGAAGGCGCGACCCCGGCGGTCGAGGTGGAGTGAGGGGAACTGCAACCCCGGTGGTCGAGGAGCGAGCGACGGGGGGAGCGCGACCCCGGTGGTCGAGGCGGAAGCGACGGGGGAGCGCCGGTGGTCGAGGAGCGAGCGCCAGCGAGCGTCACGAGACCCGGCCGCACATCGCGACGCTGTCCCCGACCTACTGCCCCGCGGCGTAGATCTCCTGCACCTGGGCCGCACTCAGTGCGGTGGCGTGCACCGAGGCCCAGGCCAGGCTGCCCTGGTAGTACTCGCTGGTGGGGACTTCGGACCACCCGGCCAGGTTGTCCCAGCCGATCCGCCACTGCCCGCTGTAGGCCCCCGCGGTGTTGCCCGCCGAGTTGGTGGCGGCCAGGACGCCGTCGACGTACAGCCGCATGCCGGTCGAGGACACCGTGCCCACGGCGTGGTGCCACTGGTTGTCGTTGAACCCGGTGCCCGAGGTCGTGATTCGCTTGGTGGTGCCGGTGGTGACGCCGAAGATCACCTTGCCGGCGTTGGTCAGGTACAGGTGTCGGTCGTAGTTCGTGGTCGACTCGGTCGTCCCGGTCCCGGTGCCGAACCCGATCAGCCGGCCGCCGCGCACGGTGTTGGTGCGGAACCAGATGCTCACGCTGAAGACGGTCGGTCCGGCGGCGGTCGTGGCAGGGCCGCTGAGGAAGGAGCTCGTGGTCCCGGTCGACCCGGTGACCGGCAGGTTCAGGCTGACGCCCGTCCCGGCGTCCAGGCCGCACGGCCCGGTCTGCTGATAGGCGATCTGGGCGCGTCGGTAGGTGCCGGTGCGGGCCGGGGTGGAGGTGTCGGCGACCACGGTCCCGCTGGCGTCGTTCATCGGGTAGATGAAGGACGGCGTGCCGACGTTGGTGGTGCTCTGGCAGGTCGGGAAGATCCCGGTCGCGGCGGTGTTGGTGGGGTTGACCACCTGCTCGGTGAACCGGCCGAACGTGCTGGGCGCCGCGACGGCCGCCACGACGGCCAGGACGAGCGCGGCCACGACGAGCACGAGCGTGCGCCGCTGGTCGCCGGCAGCGACCCGACCGCTCACGCCGCCACCGCCGGCTCCGGCTCGTGCTGGGGCAGGAGGCCGACGGCGAGGGTCCACAGCAGGGGGAGCAGGCAGAACACGGCCAGGACGACCCACCACCCGGGCGAGAGGTCGATCCGGGTGAGCACCCCGTAGTCCCCGGTCTCGGCGCCCCTGGTCAGGTGCAGCGTGCCGACCTGGCCGTCGAGGAGGGAGACCGAGGCCGGCCCGTCGGGCTCGAAGGCCTCGATCGGGAGCAGGCCGGTCGAGACCACGTCGAGGAGCACGCCGGGGGAGCCGTCCTTCGGCGCCGCCTGCGACATCTGCTCGACCCCGACCCAGGGCTTGAGCACGAAGGTGGTCACCGCCATGCTCGTCGACACGCCCACGACGCGCCAGGAGTAGCGTCGCGCGGCCGGGACGCGGATGGTCAGCAGCCAGACGACGGCCAGACCGACGAAGAAGATCGGCAGGCCGCGGACCGCCCACCCGAGGCCGGTGGCCGAGAAGCTGACCTTGCCGACGAGGTCGTCCTGCGTGACGACCCAGGGGTCGACCGCGTCGTTGATGTCACCGCGGGTGCGCAGGCCCTGGTCGGTGACCCGGGCGACGCGGTGGGTGTAGACCGCCCCGGACTCCGGGTTGCGGAAGGTGATCACGTCGCCGTCGGCCACGGCGCCGAGCTCGGTCGGCACCGTCAGGACCAGGGAGCCCACCGGCAGGCTCTGCCCCATGGAGGGGGTCTCCACGATGAACCAGCGACCCCCGTCGAGACGGAACCCCACGGTCGCCACGACGGCGGCCACGGCGAGCAGGGCGCCGAGGACGAGCGCGATCGTGCGCGCCGTCCTCGCCGTCGTCCTCGTCGTGGTGGGGTCGCTCATGGGGGGCTCCGTGTCACAGGGGGGTGGTGCCTGCGCCTGCTCCGACGGGGGTCGGGACCGGCGCGCGGGTGCGGCTGGCCGCAGACTACTGGTTGAAGGTCCAGGTCAGGGGCTGCGAGACCTGCTGGCCCTGGATCACGGTGGTCGCGGACGCGGGCAGGGTCACCTTGAAGGTGTACGGCTGGTTGGCGGCCACGGCGATCGGCTCGACGGCTGGCAGTCGCGGTGAACGCGGCGAGGGAGCCGGTGTAGTAGGGCGTCCCGGTCGCGCTCGCGCCCTTGAACACGGCGACCTGGAGCACCGAGCAGAGGTTGCCGGCGGTGGTGTTCGGCGTGGTGGGGGTCGTGGCACCGGTCGCGCCGGTGGTCGTCGCGACGCAGGTGCCCGGGGCCAGGGTGGCCGAGCCGACGGCGACGGAGCCGGTGTTGTTGAAGGTCACCGTCGTGGTGTTCGAGGAGCCGGGGGCCAGCGGGGTGCCGGTGCCGCCGTACTTGTTGATCGTGGTGCAGTTCGCGGTGCTGTCGTAGCTCAGGCAGGTGGCGGCGCCCGAGGTCTCCGACACGGCGAGGGCCGCGGACGACGCGGTGTTGGTGGCGTTGGTGATGGTCGAGGTGAAGCCGGAGAGCGACGCGCCCAGCGAGCCGGCCAGGACGACCGAGCCGGCAAGGCCGGTGGCGACGGCGGCGCCGGTCAGACGGCGGCGGCGGGGGGCGGTGTGGCGGGCGGCGGAGCGGGTGGCGGAGGAGAACATCGGGGGGCCTTCCGGGATGCGGTGTGAACGGGGGGGGTGGAGCGGGTGGCTCAATTGAAGCCGCAACGACCGCGAGGGCGCAGCGGGTCGGAAGACAGGGACTTGCGACCCTGTGGTGGGGGGACCCCGTCGGAACCGTCGTCGGCCCGCTGACCTGGGGTTCTCCGATTTCGTCCCGTCCAGGGTGGGACTTTGTGCCGCCCGAGGAGGGGACTCCTGGCCGGTGCCGGCGCCCCGGTGCGGGGCGGGTCTGTCTAGTCCACCGGGCTCGTTCGCCCGGTTCCTCAAGGTCGGTCCTGGCCCGGCCGACCACCCGATCCGTGCGAATTCGAGAGCGAGCGGTGACGAGTCCCGGAGACACCCTGATGGTGCTGATGCTTCTCGCGGTCGGCCGGGCGCTGGCCTGTGCTCGTCGTGGCGGTGTCGTCGTCACCGCCGTGCGCGGGCCGATCCCCGGTCTGTCGCTCCAGCCCGCGTCCGCGGAGACACCTGGGCCGTGGTGTCGACGCCCCCGCCGACCAGGGTGTCGTGCGCCTGCCGGACGCGCGCGGGGCGGTCCGAGCACCGCGGTAGCGGGCACGTTGCGCGGTCTCGCATCGCAAGACCGCGCAGGGTGCGTGGCCGTGACCCGATCGGGTCGCCTACGTTGGCCCGTGTGTGGTCGACGCGACCCACGGCGCCGTCACTTCCCAGACCGACGAGCCGCTGTCCCTTCTCGAGGACGCCCCTGGCCCACCTGGCCGCGGGGGCGTGGACAGGAACAGCACGCCCAAGGACACCCCTTCATGCCTGGCGCTCCCCACGAGCCTGACGACCACACCCCCGGTCCGGACCCGACGACACACACGACGACACCGACGACCTCGACCGGCGGGACGTCCCGATGCTCGGCGGCGCAGGACCCATCCTCGCGATCCTCGCGATGACCCTCCTCGCCCTGCTGGCCGTCCAGCTCACCGCCCTCCGCTGACCCCGTCCTCGCGGTGGTCTCGAGACCTCGGCGTCGGCTCTCGGTGGTCTCGAGGCTCGGGCCCGGGGGCCCTCGCACCTCGACCAACGGCGACGGTGACTCACCGGTGGTCGAGGAGCGAGCGCAGCGAGCTCTCCCGGTGGTCGAGGAGCGAGCGCAGCGAGCGTCTCGAGACCAGGACGGCGACCCGGCGAGCCTTCGGTGGTCTCGAGGCTCGGGCCCGGGGGCCCTCGCACCTCGACCAACGGCGACGGTGACTCACGGTGGTCGAGGAGCGAGCGCAGCGAGCGTCTCTCCCGGTGGTCGAGGAGCGAGCGCAGCGAGCGTCTCGAGACCTCGGCGGCGACCACGGTGGTCTCGAGGCTCGGGCCCGGGGGCCCTCGCACCTCGACCAACGGCGACGGTGACTCATGGTGGTCGAGGAGCGAGCGCAGCGAGCGTCTCGAGACCTCGGCGACCTCGGCGAGCCATCGATGGTCTCGAGGCTCGGGTCCGGGGGCCCTCGTACCTCGACCAACGCCGTCGCAGCCCCACCCGCCCCACCCCTTCAGCCGCCGCGCCGACCGACCGATGACTCCTGCACATCCCCTGGATCCGCCTCCAGACACCGCAGGAGCTCTCGATGTTCGCCTCTCTCGCCCGCGCCCCGCAGGTCGCGACCCCCGACGTGTCCTGCGACGACGCCGGGTGTGCCGACTTCACCACCTCGCGCCGGCGGGTGCTCGGCGGTCTGGCGCTCGGCGGCCTGACCACGATCACCGGCTCCGCGGTGGTCACGATGACCGGGGCGCCCGCGCTCGCCTCCGAGGGGTACGACGACTCGGTCCTCGTGGTGCTCTCGCTGCGCGGCGCGAGCGACGGCCTCTCCCTGGTCGTGCCGCACGGCGACCCTGCCTACTACGCAGCGCGCCCGCGCATCGCCGTCCCCAGCGACCGGCTGGTCGCCAAGGACGGCTTCTTCGGCCTGCACCCCTCCTTCGCCCCGCTGGTGCCGATGTGGGAGGCCGGCGAGCTCGCCGCGGTGCACGCCACCGGCCTGCCGGTGGCCAACCGCTCGCACTTCGCCGCGATGGAGGAGCTCGAGGACGCCGCACCCGGTTCGGCCGAACGCTCGGGGTGGCTCAACCGGCTGCTCGGCGAGAGCGGCGACGAGCGTGCGATCGAGGGCGTCGCCATCGGCTCGGGCACCCCGCCGACCTCGCTCTACGGCGAGCAGCCGATCCTCTCCTACAGCAACCTGGCCTCCGGCGCGCTGGCCGGCGAGAACCCCCAGGACGCGCGACGCGCCCGGCGTACCGTCCTGGAGCGGATGTGGGCCGCCGACACCAGCCGGATGGGCCGTGCCGTCAGCGGCGCGATGGGCGCAAGCGACGACCTCCGGCTCGGGATGGAGCAGGCCGACAACGTCGCCTCGTACCCGGCCTCGGACCTCGGCCGGGCGCTGTCCACGGTGGCGCAGACGGTGCGCGCCGACGTCGGGACGCGCCTGGTCACCGTCGACTCCGGCTCCTGGGACATGCACAACAACATCGGCACCCTCGCCTCCGGCCGGCTCCTGCCGATGGTCGGCGACCTGGCGGCGTCGCTCGCGGCGTTCTTCGCCGACCTCGGGGCGATGCGCGAGCGCGTGACCGTGGTGACGATCAGCGAGTTCGGCCGCCGGGTCGCCGAGAACTCCTCCATGGGCCTGGACCACGGCTGGGGCAACGCCATGCTGGTCGCCGGGGCGGGTGTCAGCGGTGGCCGCTACCACGGCCGCTGGCCCGGGCTGGAGAACACCCTGGACGCCGACCTGGCCGTGACCACCGACTACCGCAGCGTGCTGTCGGAGATCGTCGCCGCGCGCTTCCCCGGCGCCTCGGTGCCCGCGGTCTTCCCGGGCTTCACCCCCGAGGCCGTCGGCGTCATGCGCGGGCAGTAGTCACCGCCAGCCCCACCCGCTCCTCCGCGTCCCCCGGCGCTTCCCCCCGTACGTCACCACTCCCCACCGGAGCCCCCCATGCCCGAGTCGCCCCTCCTGAGCCGCCGCTCGTCGTTGTCCCTGCTCGGCACCGCAGCCGCCGGTGTCGTCGGCGTCGGAGCGCTGCCGGCCCCGACCGCCACGGCGATGAACCCCACCACCGCCGGGCGGCCCGCGGCCCGGGTGAGCCCCGCCGCCCGGCGCCGCCGGCGCAAGCGTCGCCGCGAGGAGCGGAAGGAGCAGCAGGAGAACCAGCCCCAGCCCCAGCCCCAGCCCCAGCCCCAGCCCGCAGCCCGAGCCGCAGCCCGAGCCGCAGCCGGAGCCCGAGCCGCAGCCGCGAGCCGCAGCCGGACCCCGAGCCGCAGCCGGACCCCGAGCCGCAGCCGGACCCCGAGCCGCAGCCGGACCCCGAGCCGCAGCCGGACCCCGAGCCCGCAGCCCGACCCCGAGCCGCAGCCCGACCCCGAGCCGCAGCCCGACCCCGAGCCGCAGCCCGACCCCGAGCCCGAGCCCGAGCGGCCGCGCGGGACGTGTTCGGCCTGAGCGCCCGCGACCGCAACGTCGCGAGCCGCTTCTCCTGCGGCCTCACCTCCTCCCTGGCCGCCGAGGTCGCCTCCGCCGGCGGGGGAGAGGCGTGGTTCGAGCAGCAGGTCGCGGATGCCGCCCAGCACGACGCCGGCCTGGACGTCGCCGACTGGTGGCCGCAGCTGCACGACGACCCGGTCACCCTGTGGGGGCGCCAGACGAGCTCGATGGAGAGCGGGCACGACGTGGCCTGCCTCGTGGTCAGCCGCGAGATGGTGCGCCGCATCGCGTCCCCGACCCAGGTCCTGGAGGCGATGGCGGAGTTCTGGCAGAACCACCTGCACGTGCCCTCGAACGGCGACAACTTCTTCATGTGGCGCGCCGACTTCGCCGAGACGGTGCGGCGCCACGCGCTGGGCCGGTTCGACGAGATGCTCGCCGAGGCCGCCCTGCACCCGGCGATGCTGATCTACCTCAACGCCGGGGTCTCGACCAAGAAGCACCCCAACGAGAACCTCGGCCGGGAGCTGCTCGAGCTGCACACCGTCGGGGTGGGCAACCACACCGAGGACGACGTCAAGGCCTGCGCCCGCATCCTCACCGGGTACCGCATCGACATGGGCAAGACCTGGGCGCTGTCCTACCGCCCCACCGACCACTGGACCGGTGCGGTGAAGGTGCTCGGCTTCGACCACGCCAACACCGACGCCGACGGCCAGCCGGTCGCGCAGGCCCTGGTCTCGTACCTGGCCCGGCACCCGATGACGGCCCGCCGGATCGCGTCCAAGCTGGCCCGCTGGTTCGTGGCCGACGAGCCGTCGGAGGCGCTGGTGTCGCGGCTGGCCGGGGTCTACCTGGCGCACGACACCGCGATCGTGCCGGTGCTGCGGGCCCTGATCGCCTCGCCCGAGTTCGCCGCCTCGCTGGGCCAGAAGCTGCGCGACCCGGGCCAGGACGTGGTCTCCATGCACCGGGTCCTCGGGACCACCTTCACCGCGCCGACCACCTCGCGTCCCGCCGCGGTCGTGATCCGCCAGCAGGCCTCGACGATCGGGCTGGCGCCCCTGCAGTGGCCCACGCCGGACGGGCCGCCGCTGACCGGCAACCCCTGGAGCACCCCGGGCCGGGCCCTGGCGTCGTTCAAGGTGCACTGGGCGACCGCCAACCAGTGGTCCCCCGACGACGACATCACCTACCGCACGGTCGACCAGTGGCTGCCACGGCTGCCGATGACGGTGCGCGAGGTGGTCGAGCACCTGTCCCGCGAGCTGCTGGTGACCGAGACCCCCGCGGGCCTGCTCGACGTGGTGTGCTGGCTGACCGCCAGCGGGCCCGACGAGGTCGTCACGGTCAACCACCGTCTGGTGAGCCGCTACTGGGGGCAGGTCCTGGGCGCGTTCCTGGACCACCCCAGCCGGTTCCGCCGCTGAGGCCCAGCCGCCCCCCGGCGGCCGGGCCCCGGACCGAGGAGCACCCCCGGCCGACCCCCACCCGGCACATCTACGCTGTGCTCCGTCCATCCCCCGGCGAGCGGGGCACGCGAGCGAAGGGGGTCACGGTGAGCGCGAGCCCGACCTCGCCCCCGGACAGTCCGCCCGCTCCGCCCGGACGTTCCCGCCCCCGCCGGCGCGCCAGCGCGATCGGCGCCCTGGGCTGGTTCGCGGCCAGCTACGGCTTCGCGATCCTCGGCTCCCTCGGCGTGAACGCGATCGCCAGCAGGTGGCTGGGGGTCGCGGGGTTCGGGTACTTCGTGGTCGCCACCACGGTGTCGGTCGGGCTGGGCCAGCTCGCGCTGCTCGGGGTGCACCGGGCCGGCCTGCGGGACGCGGCGACCATGGGGGCCGGCGCCGATCCCGACACCGTCCTGCGCGACCTGCGCTCCGCGGCGCGTGGCGCGATCGTGGTGTCCCTGCCGGCGTTCAGCCTGGTCGCGGCGGCGGTGCTCTACGTCGTGGTCGACCAGGTGGCCGGTGCCGACCGCCTCGTGCTGGCCACCGTCTTCGGCCTGCTCGTCTACCTCGCCGGGCTCCAGAAGCTGTGGGCCAGCTACCTGCGGGGGATGGGCGTGGTCCGGCTCGCGGGCCTGCTGGAGGGCCGGTCCGGCGGGGCGCTCGTCGTCCTCGGCCAGGCCGCTGCGCTCGTGGTGGCGTGGTGGCTGCTCGAGCCGACCGGGCTGACCGGTGCCCTGGCGGCCGTCTGCCTGGGGTACCTGGTGCCGGTCCTGCTGCTGGGCGGGGTGGTGCAGCGACGGTGGCGCCACCTCGAGCGCGGCGTCGGGGCGCTCACCGCGCTGGCGGGCGCGGTACGCAGGTCCTGGCGGTTCGCGGTCAACCAGTTCGCCTCCTACCTGGGCGGCATCGTCGAGATCTGGATGGCCGGGCTCCTGCTCAGCGCCCTGGACACCTCCCTGTTCTCCTCCGCCCAGCGGCTCGCGCTGCTCATCGTGGTCCCGCTGATCGCGCTGCAGGTCGTCTTCGCGCCGATCTGCGCCCGGCTGCTGCACCAGGGCGAGACCCGGAAGCTCGAGCGGGTGCTCCGCAGCGGCGCCACCCTCGCGGCCGCGGGCACGCTGGTGCTCTGGGTGCCCACGCTGGTCGTCCCGGGCCTGGTGCTGACGGTCGTCTTCGGCGCCCCGTTCGCCGCGGCGTCCACCGTCCTGGTCGTGCTGTCGCTCGGCAACCTGGTCAACGTGCTCACCGGGCTCAGCGGCGCCGCGCTGACGATGTCGCACCGGGAGGGCGCGGCCGCCACGATCCAGGTCACCACGCTGCTGCTGCGCATCGGGGTCGGCACCGCGGCGGCCCTGGTGTGGGGGCTGATGGGTCTCGCCGTCAGCTCGGCCGCGCTGTCCACCCTGAGCTACGGCGTGATGTGGTGGCGGGCGCGGACCCTGGTCGGGGTGAGCACCCACGTGACGCTGCGTCCGGACCTCCGCCTGCTGCGCTCGACCCGGGGCTGACGGACGCCGGTCGCTCGCGCGGCGGCGGTTAGGGTGACGCTGCGCGCGGGCACCGGGCTCGCTGCGGCTCGTGGGGGAGTGCAGGCGATGAGGACAGCCATCTCGTGGCGTCGGGTGACGGTCGCGGTCGGCACGGGGTGCCTTGCTGTCACGACGACGCTGGCCTGGCAGGCGGGCGCCGCGGAGCAGCAGCCGTCCGTCGTGACCGAGCGGGCGGCGGCCCAGATGCCCCGCCTGGTGGCGACCGCGGACCAGTCCCTGCCGCGGGTGCACGCGTTCGCCGAGCTCGGCGGCACGATGATCGCCGGCGGCAGCTTCGGCGCCGTCGAGCAGGGCGGGGTGACCCTCGCGCGTACCGACCTGGTGGCCTTCGACCGCGTCACCGGTGAGGTGTCGCCATCCTTCGCACCCACCATCTCCGGGGGTCAGGTCTGGGGCCTGGCGGCCGACCCCGACACGGGCTCGGTCTACGTCGGCGGCCGGTTCTCCACCGTCGACGGAACCACCCGACCGGCCCTGGCCAAGCTGGACGCCACGACCGGTGCGCTCGACCCCTCCTTCTCCCCGGCGTTCAACGGGGGCCAGGTCAACGACGTCCAGCTCGTCGAGGTGGCGGGTCGCAAGCACCTCGTCGTCGCCGGCAAGCCCGGGCGCAAGCTGGTCTCGCTGGACCCGGCCACCGGGCGCAACGACCGCTGGATCCGGCTCGACGTCGCCGGCGCGCTGCCCGGGTCCGGCAACGGGGCGTTCGCCTCCAAGGTGGCGATCGACGACGCCGCCACCCGGATGGTGGTCACCGGCAACTTCACCACCGTCGACGGTCAGGCGCGGAGCCGGCTGTTCGTCGCCGACCTGTCGGCGGACGGCGTCACGCTGAACCCCTGGTACTACCCCGGGTTCGAGAAGCCCTGCACGTCCCCGACGCCCGCCAAGATCGACTACCTGGAGGGCGTGGACTGGTCCCCGGACGGCCGGTTCTTCAGCGTCGCCGCGACCGGCAACTACCCGAAGTACCGGTCCGACGTCTGGTACCACCGCCTCGGCAGGGCGAACGTCGCGAACACGACCGTCTGCGACGGCGTCGGCCGGTTCAGCCTGCGCAACGACACCCGTCCGAGGTGGATCAACTACACCGGTGGAGACACCGTGTGGTCCGTGGTCGACACGGGCGTCGCCGTCTACGCCGCGGGACACTTCCGCTACCTGGACAACCCGGACGGCAGGGGCTCGAACCCGGTCGGCGACCGCACCTCCGGACGGCCTGCCGTACGCCGTCAGGGCGTGGGGGCCATCGACCCGGCCACGGGCCTGGCCCTGCCGTGGAACCCCGCGCTGGCGCAGACCCGCATCGGTGGACGTGACTTCCTGGCCGACGCCGGCGGGCTGTGGCTCGGCAACGACGCCACCAGGTTCGCCGGCCAGCCGCGCCGCGGGCTCCAGTACGTTCCGCTGCCCGCCGGCTGAGAAACAACTCGCCTCCGAGTCGTCCTCGGGGTCGTCCCCTTCCTAGGATGGGGCGTGGACCCGGACCCGCGGGTCCAGGGGGGAACACCGATGAGCCACGTCCAGAACGTCCGCCGACGGCTGGCGGCGGTCGCCGTCGCCGGCGCCGTGTGCCTCGGCGTCACCTCGCCCGCCTCCGCGGCCGAGCCGCACCCGGCGGTCGTCACCACCGCCTCCTCGGAGCTGACGCCGCGCCTGGTGCCGACCGACACGGTGCGGGCTCCTCACGTCGACGCCCTGGCGGGTCTCGGGGGCACCATGTTCGCCGGGGGCTCCTTCGACCGGGTCGAGCAGGCCGGCGTGGAGTCGTCCCGCAGCCACGTGATGGCCTTCGACCGGGTGACCGGTGAGCTGTCGACGACGTTCGCGCCCGTGCTGGGCGGGGGCCAGGTCTGGGCGCTGGCCACGGACCCGACGACGAACTCGGTCTACCTCGGCGGGAAGTTCACCACCGTCGACGGCGTGTCCCGTGCGGCGGTGGCGAAGCTGGACGCGACCACGGGGGCGATCGATCCGGCGTTCCGTCCGGTGTTCAAGGGTGGGCAGGTCAACGACCTCGAGCTGGTCGAGGTCGGCGGGGTGCAGCACCTCGTGGTGGCCGGCAGCCCGGCGCGCAAGCTGACGTCGCTGAACCCCGCCACCGGCAAGGACGACGGGTGGATCACCACCGCGTTGGCCGGGCAGCTCCCGGGGTCGTGGGGCACGGTGACCGTGCACCAGATCGCGATCGACCCCAGCCGCACCCACCTGGCCGCGACGGGCAACTTCCAGACCGTCGACGGCCAGGCGCGCAGCAAGTTCTTCATGCTCGACCTGACGCCCGAGACGACGTCGTTGTCGTCGTGGTACTACCCGGGGTTCGCCAAGCCGTGCGCCACCTCGGCGGCCCGCCGGATCGCGAACCTGCAGGGCGTCGACTTCTCCCCGGACGGGTCCTCCTTCACGGTGGCCGCGACCGGTCAGATCCCGGACGAGAAGACCGACATCTGGTACGCCCGGCTCGGTGACGACAACCTGCCCGACACCACGGTGTGCGACGCGGTGGGTCGGTTCAGCCTGAGCGACCCGACCAAGCCGGAGTGGATCAACTACACCGGGGGCGACAGCGTCTGGTCGGTCAGCGACACCGGGGCGGCGGTCTACGTGGCGGGCCACTTCAAGTGGCTGGACAACCCGAACGGCTGGGCCAGCTACGGCGTGGGTGACAAGACCTCCGGCGCACCGGCGGCCAGCCGCCGGGGCATCGGGGCCATCGACCCGGCGACCGGCCTGGCGCTGCCGTGGAACCCCGGCCTGGGGCAGACCAAGATCGGTGGCAAGGCGCTCCTGGCCGACGCCAGCGGGTTGTCGATCGGCAACGACGCCACGACCTTCGCCGGCAAGCCCCGCCGCGGACTGCAGCACGTACCCCTCCCGGCCGGCTGAGCCGGCGAACCGGGTCAGGGGTCGCGGGCACGGCGAGCTTGTGCCTAGGGTGGGTGGCTGGACTCGGGTTCTGAGGCCAGGGGGACACAGATGAGATACGCCGGGAAAGCCCGTGCGACGAGCAGCAGCGGTCGCGGCGGCAGGGGCTCTCAGCCTCGGTGCCGCCACCTCCGCCACGGCCGCCGAGCCGCACCCGGAGGTGGTGACGACGTCGTCGTCGGAGGCGACGCCGCGGCTGGTGTCGACCGACACGGTGCGCAACCCGCACGTCGACGCGCTCGCCGGTCTGGACGGGACGATGTTCGCCGGGGGCTCCTTCGACCGCGTCGAGCAGGCCGGCTCGGAGTCGTCCCGCAGCCACGTGATGGCCTTCGACCGGGTGACCGGTGAGCTGTCGACGACGTTCGCGCCCGTGCTCGGTGGGGGCCAGGTCTGGGCGCTGGCCACCGACCCCGCCACGAGCTCGGTCTACCTCGGCGGCAAGTTCCGGACCGTCGACGGCGTGTCCCGCCCGGCCGTGGCGAAGCTGGACGCGACCACGGGGGCCCTCGACCCGGCGTTCCGTCCGAAGTTCACGGGGGGCCAGGTCAACGACCTCGAGCTGGTGGAGGTCGGCGGGGTGCAGCACCTCGTCGTGGCCGGCAGCCCGGCGCGCAAGCTGATGTCGCTGGACCCGGTCACCGGACGCGACGACGGGTGGATCACCACGCGCGGTGGCCGACCAGCTCCCGGGGTCGTGGGGCTCGGTGACGGTGCACCAGATCGCGATCGACCCCAGCCGGACGCACCTGGCCGCGACGGGCAACTTCCAGACCGTCGACGGCCAGGCGCGCAGCAAGTTCTTCATGCTCGACCTGACGGCGGAGGCGACGTCGTTGTCGCCGTGGTACTACCCGGGGTTCGCCAAGCCGTGCGCGACCACGGCGCCGCGTCGGATCGCGAACCTCCAGGGCGTGGACTTCTCCCCGGACGGATCGTCGTTCACGGTGACCGCGACGGGTCAGATCCCGGACGAGAAGACCGACATCTGGTACGCCCGGCTGGGCGACGACAACCGTCCCGACACCACGGTGTGCGACGCGGTGGGCCGGTTCAGCCTGGCCGACCCGAGCAAGCCGGAGTGGATCAACTACACCGGGGGCGACAGCGTCTGGTCGGTCAGCGACACCGGGGCGGCGGTGTACGTGGGGGGTCACTTCAAGTGGCTGGACAACCCCGACGGGTACGCCAGCATCGGCACCGGCGACAAGGTCTCGGGTGCGCCGGCGGCCAACCGCCGGGGCATCGGCGCGATCGACCCGGACACGGGTCTGGCGCTGGGATGGAACCCGGGGTCGGGGCAGACCAAGATCGGCGGCAAGGCGTTCCTGGCCGATGCTGCGGGGTTGTGGATCGGCAACGACGCGACCCGGTTCAACGGCAAGCCCCGCCGCGGGCTGCAGTCCGTACCCCTGCCGCCGCCGCCGGCCCCCGACCAGGTGGTCTGGGCCGTGGGCGAGTCCTGCGGGGGCGCGGTCCCGGCGAGCGGCACCGAACCCTGCGCCGAGGTGGGCCGACTGATCGCCGACGACCCGGCGACCACGGCCGTCCTGGGCCTCGGCGGCCTCCAGGCTCCCCGGGGGTCGCTGGCCGACTACCAGCAGTCCTACGACCCGGCGATGGGGTCCGGGGCCGAGCTGTTCGCGAGGACGCTGCCGGTCCCCGGCGACGACGACTACCGCACCTCGGGCGCAGCGGGGTACTTCGACTACTGGGGCGACCGGGCCGGCGAGGTCGGTCGCGGCTACCACGCGACCGAGCTCGGGGCCTGGACCCTGGCGGGAGCCAACTCGAACTGCCCGAAGATCGGCGGGTGCGCGGGCAAGCAGCCGCAGGGCCAGTTCCTGCTCGAGGAGCTGCGCGACCCCGCGACCTCCTGCGAGCTGGTGTTCACCCACCGGCCGTCGGTCTCGGACGGCCCCGAGGGCGACCAGCGCTTCGGCCGGGCGATCTTCAACACCGCGTACAAGCACCGCGCCGACCTGGTCCTGTCCAGCCACGACACCGGCTACCAGCGGTTCGCCCCCCGGCTCCGGGACGGCACCCCCTCGGCCAACGGGCTGACCTCCATCGTCGTCGGCACCGGGGGCCACCCGATGACCGCCTGGCGGGAGGGGCCCCAGCGGTCCGAGGTCCGGCAGAACCAGCAGCTCGGCGCCCTGCGCCTGGTGCTGTCCGAGGGTGGGTGGACCTCGGCGTTCGTCAGCGTGACCGGCGAGGTCCTCGACACCGCCTCCGGCACCTGCCGCGGCTGAGCAGCACGCGCACGCCACCTCTCGCGGCGGCGGGCCGGGCACGTACCGCCCCGGCGCGGCCGGACTGGGTGGGCGTTTCCTGGGGTTCGCGCGCCGTGCAGGGGACGCCAGGTCGGGGAATCCCCGCCCGAGCGGGGATGCCCGGGTCAGGTGGTGCCCGTGGGACGGACGGTCCAGCCAGCCCCGGTGCAGCCGGACTGGGTGGGCGTTTCCTGGGGTTCGCGCGCCATGCAGGGGACGCCAGGTCGGGGAATCCCCGCCCGAGCGGGGATTCCCGGTGCAGAGCCAGTACGGCAGCCACCCCCGCCCGCCCCACACGACAGACCGGGCCCCACCGGATGTCCGGTGGGGCCCGCTCGTCAGTCCGGCTCGCTCAGTCCGGCTGCTCAGCCCAGCTGCTCGGCCGCACGCAGCTCAGCATCCGGCGCTGCTCTGCTCACGGCAGCGCGGCGAACCGGATCCCGCGCTGGTAGCGGCCGCCGAAGCGGGTGCCGTCCGTGGCGAACCAGACGCCCTCGGCGGTGGGCAGGATCTGGTAGCCGCCCGACTGCTGCGGCATGACCGGGTTCCAGGGCAGCGCCGCGCCGGTGGCCGGGTCGACGGCGCCGCCGCCCAACCGGTCGACGGCGCCCGCGCCCTTGGTGTCCTTGCCGAAGGGGTTGTCCAGCCAGCGGCTGTGGCCCTGGACGTAGACCGCAGCCCCGGTGACCGCCACGGACTTCAGGGAGTCACCACCGGTGTAGTTGATCCAGGTGGGCCGCGAGGGGTCGAGGTTGTCGGTCTCGAACCGGGAGACCGAGTCGCACAGCTGCAGGCCGCGCTGGCCGTTCTGGTACATGTAGCCGTAGGCCGCGACGGCGAACCAGTCGCTGCCCGGGGCGAAGTCGACGTCCTGGAGGTACGGCGTCGCGATCGACCGGTTCGACGTGCAGTTGATCCCGTTGGGCTCGTAGTTCCAGGCCGACAGCGTCGACCCGGTCGAGGCCAGGTCGAGCAGGAACATCCGCGGCCGGGCCGCACCGTCCACGCCGGTGAAGTTGCCGACCGCGGCCAGGTGCTGACCGTCGTCGCTGATGTCGAACTTGAAGACCTGCGCCGCGGGGCTGTTCGGCAGCTTGCCCTCGACGGTGTTCTGGATGAACCCGGTCTGCGCCCCGGTGCCGGGGTCGACCGACATCAGCCGGCGCCGGATCGAGCCGGAGACGACGAGCTGGTCGTCGATCAGCTCCATGTCGGTGACCCGGGCGCCGGTCAGCTTGGGCTTGAACGCGGGGTCCAGCTGGCCCGTGGCCAGGTCGAGCTTGGCCAGCGTCGAGCGGGGCTGGCCGTTGACGTTGCGGAACTCGCCGCCGATCCACACCGACGTGCCGTCGGAGACCGACGACCAGACGATGCCGTCGACGACGGGGGTGAAGGCGGGGTCGATCGCGCCGGTGGTGGCGTCGAAGGCGAAGACGTTGCTCCGCGCGTACTGCGTCTTGCGGGTCCCGTCCTCGACGGTCTGGAAGCGGCCGCCGACCACCATCTGCGAGCCGGCCTCGGCGATCGTGTACGCCACCGGCTTCGGCTCGCCCGGGGTCTCGGCGACGTGGGGGACCCACCGCTCCGAGGTCTGGTTGACCACCGCGTCGTGCGGGTAGTCGGAGCCGGTGGCGGCGCCGGCTCCCATCGCCAGCGCGCCGCAGGTCGCCGCGGCGGCCAGGCGCACCAGGGTCTTGCTGTTCATGTCGGTTCTCCCATGCGAGGTCGCGGCCCAGGAGCGGGCCAGGAGAAGCCTGCGGCACGGCCGGGGCGGGAATGCTCGGAACGCGCCGATATCATCGTAATTGGGTAAGGGCAAGGGTCCTGCGCGACGGGCGGGTCCCGCGGGCGAGACCCGGGACCGTCAGGTCGACGAATCGGGAGGTCCGGCGTGCGCGCAGGCGACGGCAGGTCGAGCGACCTCCCCCTGCTCTCCCGCCGTGGTCTCGCGCTCGGTGCCGCCGCCCTCGGTCTCGCCGCCTGCAGCGCCGGCGACGGCCCCGGCCCGGTCCCCGGCGGTGCCTCCGGCCTGATGCCGCCGATGTCCCGCCCGCCCCGGCGGCTGGTCGCCGTGCGCGTCTTCCCGACCTACCGCGGCGCGGTGTACGGCCGCCACGACGCCGTGCTGGAGCGGCTCGGCGACCTCGGCGTCAAGCGCATGTCGCACAAGCTCGCCCCCGGGATCGACGCCGCGACGATCGCGTTCACCCGCCGCGCCTTCGACGAGCACGGGATCCGGTCCTGGCTGACGGTCGGCGCGCCGCGGGTGCCGCTGCGAGCGAGCGGGAGTGGGACGAGGTCGAGCGGGTGCTGAGCGGACCGCTGGCCGGGACGGTCGAGCGCTGCTTCGGGTGGAACGAGCCCAACCACGACCGCGGGGGCGGCCCGTTCACCGAGCAGTGGCCGCAGCAGACGGCCGCGCACCAGGCCGAGCTGTGGGCGCGGGTCAAGCCGCTGGGGATCCAGGTCGGCACGCCCCAGCTCTGGTCCGGCGACCTGGACACCCACGACGCCGACCTGGCCGTGCTGGCCCCGCTCCTGCAGGGCACCTTCGACCACGTCGGCTGGCACCTCTACCCGCGCGGCGGCGTCGGGATCGACCTCCTCGAGCGGTTCGAGCAGACCTACCGCGACCTGCTCGGTGAGTTCCCGGTCGTGTGCACCGAGGCCGGCTACCTGGACGCCGCGAGCTACACCGGCGGCGCGGCGAACCTCACCCCGACGCAGAAGGCCGACCTCGTCCCCCAGCTGCTCGAGGCCTACACCTCGCGGGGGTACGGCGTGTCCTACTTCGAGCTGCTCGACGACCCCGACCCCTCGGGGTCGAACCGGGAGGCCAACCTCGGCCTGGTCGAGTGCCCGACCCTGGATCCGGCGACCTGGGTCGACAAGCCGGCGTACGTGGCGTTCCGGTCCTACCTCGAGGCGGCCGGGTCGGCCTGAGCCAGCTCGACCGGCTCGTCGATCGAGAGGGTGAGCAGGTCCCGTCGGTAGGCCAGGAACCCGGCCACCACGCCGAGCCCGACCCACGACACCGGGGGGACCAGCCCGCCCCCGGCGGTCAGCAGCCGCACCAGCGTGAGGGCCAGCAGCACCGCGACGGGCAGCATCCAGTCCGGCTCGCGCGGCAGCGTCAGCACCAGGGAGACGAACAGGCCGAGCAGCAGGACGAAGACCGCGGCCGCCGCCAGCACGCCGAAGACCCCGGAGCGGAGCCAGCTGTCGAGCACGAAGTTGTGCGAGCTCGCTCCCGCGGTGTTGACCCCGCCCATGAGGTAGTGGTCCCGGATGTTGGCGAAGGCGAGCTGGTAGAGGTTGTCCCGGGCCTCGTACGAACCCGTCTCCTGGGTGAAGCGCACCCACAGGACGGGCAGCACACCGGTCGCCCCCAGCGCGACGGTCGCCGCGGCGCCGAGGACGGCGCCGCCCACCAGGCGCGGGGAGAACCGCATCGCCAGGCCGGCGCGGAACAGCAGCAGGAGCGGCCACACCGCGAGCGCGACCATCACCGAGCGCGACAGCGACAGCACGATCAGCATGGTGCCCAGCCCCATCGACACCTGGTACGCACCCCGTGCCCCGGCCGAGGCGAAGGGCTGCACGCCCGTGCACGCCGCGGAGACGGCCATCGCGACCAGGAGCGCGCCGAAGACCTCGTGCCGCAGGTTGCCGCTCACCACGTCCTCGTCGAAGCCGAACCCGGCGAACGCGGCCCGGTACAGCTCCTTCTGGAGGACCTCCGGGTCTGCCGCGGCGATGGTCTGCGCGAACACGGCCGCCGCGTTCACGCCGTTCAGCGCCATCGAGATCGTCAGGGCGCCGATCAGGGAGAGCGCGCAGACCAGCGCGGACCACCGCAGGACGCGGACCGTGGCGGGGCTGTCCAGGAGGCTGCGGTGCACGGCGGTGCCGACGGCGAGCAGGACCCCGAGGTAGACGACCTGCTGCACGGGCTGGCGCAGACCGTCCCCGTGGAAGGCGTTCGCCGCGAACCAGATCGCGTTCAGCGCGAGGGTGGCCACCACGAAGGACCAGCTCACCTGGAGCACGGGCAGGAAGGCCCGGGCCCGGTGGGTGAGCAGCGCGACGCCGAGGAAGGCGAACATCGCGACGAGGTGCAGCCGGAGCCCGCCGCCGACGACGAACCACTGCAGCGGGAGCACCGCCAGCAGCAGGAGCAGGGGCCACCTCACGGGGTCACCTCCCTCGTCGGTCTCGTCGGTCCGGGGGCCCGCGTGAGCGGGCGGCCCCTGCACAGTATGCGGGAGCGGGCCCTCCACTACGCTGGACACCGTTCCGTACGTGCGAGCCGGTGCAGCCCTGGGCTCCAGTCCGGTCGAAGTCGAGAGTGGAGTCCGCGCAGATGTCCGAGCAGCCCGGTGCCGGCCCGGACCTGGTGATCGCCGGCGCCGCCCGGTCGGGCACCTCGTTCCTGACCGCGGTCCTCGCCCAGCACCCGCAGGTCGATCCCTGCGCGGTCAAGGAGCCGAACTACTTCAGCCGCGAGCACGAGCGCGGGCCGGACTGGTACGACGGCCTCTTCGCGCCGCGCCGGGACGGGCTGCTGCGGCTGGACGCGAGCATGTCGTACACGTTCCGGCACTTCCCCGACGCCCTGGACCTGCTGGCCGAGGCCAGCCCGGGCGCGTTCGTCGTCTACGCGGTGCGCCACCCGGTCGCCCGGCTGCTCTCGCACATGCAGCTGCACCGCGACTACTTCCGCAACGAGCCGTCGACGACCCTCGGTGAGGCGCTGCGCCGCTCCGAGGTCTACGCCGGTGCCAGCGAGTACGACCAGTGGCTCCCGCGTCTGGAGAAGCTGTTCGGCCCCGAGCGCCTGCTCGTGGTGCCGTTCCCGGTGGTGACCGGTCGCCTCGACGAGCTGACCGGGGTCATCTCGGGCGCCACCGGTCTGGACCCCGAGCCGTTCGCGGGCGCCGCCGGCGAGGCCGGCCGGCACCGCAACCAGGTGGTCGAGGTGAGGGGCCGGGCGGTGCTCCACGGCCGGCGCCTCGTGCGGCGTTCGGGGCTCTACCCGGCGGTGCGCCGCGCGCTCGGACCGGAGCGGCTCCGCAAGGTGCGCGACCTGGCCACCCGCCCGGTCCGGACCGAGTCTCTCGCCTCGGCCCTGCAGACCTGTGACGCCGAGCAGCACGACCGGCTCGAGGCGCTGTACGCCGCCGCGCGCGAGAGCGTCGCCGCCCACCTCGTGGGCCAGGACGACCGGCTCGGACTGGCCTGGGCGGACGCCTGGGAGCAGGAGTGCCCTGCCCCCGGCGTCCGCGGGACCGACTGGTGAGCTGACCGCCACCCTCTCGAGCGGTCAGCCGCAGTCGGACCTCGCGCGTCGGGCTCGGTCAGGCTCGCGCGACCGCGAGGTGGGACTTCAGCGCGTGGAAGGCCGGCTTGGGCGTCCAGGTGGCCGGGTCCATGCTCGGGGTGTTGAACAGCCCGAGGTGGGCCTCGCGGTTCGCGCCCGAGGGGTCGGGGTCGTTCAGCAGCTCGAAGTAGGAGATGCCGTACCCGCGCTTGACGTACTCGTTCGACGAGCTGGGGCAGGTAGACGGCCTCCTGCGCCTCGGTGATGTTGACGGCGCCGCCGCGGTAGTTCGGGGCGGTGAAGTAGCCGGCCTCGGTGCACACGACCGGGAAGGTGCCCAGGTTGCGGCGGTAGGTGGCCTCGAACCGGTCGATCAGGGTGGACCCGACCTGACCGCGGGGGTAGAGGTGCCAGCCGATGTGGTCGAAGGTGCCCGTGAGGTGGGGTGCGATCTTGGCCAGGTCGGCGTCGTGCCGGGCGAACTCGCCGGACCAGAGCTGGGGGGTGCCCACCTTGATGCCGAGCGGGGCGAAGCGGGCCCACAGCTGGGCCTGGTGGGCCGCGGTCATCAGGTGCCAGTCGGCCGGCAGGGGGGACCCGCCGCCGCGCACGTGGTTCGGCTCGTTCCACCCGTAGACCCGGTCGACCATGCCGGCCAGCGGGCCCTTGACGGCGCGGACCATCTTGTCCCAGTCCGCGGTGCTGATCGGGACGCGCGGCTCGCCCACGGTGAACCAGGACTTGATGCCGTGCTCGAAGTAGGCGCGCTGGGTGAAGGAGATCACCGCGGCGGAGGAGGCGATCGCCGGGGTGAGCTTGTGGCTCATCCGCTTCACGCCGAGGTCGGCCAGCCGCGCGAGGACCGCGTCGTGGTTGCCGTAGACCGCGGTGCGGTACGACGGGAAGACCCGCACGGCGACCAGGTCCGCGGCCGGGTTGACCACCGCGCGCGGGGTGCGGGGGGCGCGGGCCCGGCGGGGCCGGGCCCGCTCCAGGCGGGCCGTGACGTGGGTGGTGCCGGCGGCCGTGGCCGACGAGGCGACCGAGGCGAGCCCGAGCCCGCCGGCGGCGGTCAGCAGCGCGCCTCGACGGGACACCGCGGGGGCGGCGTCCGTGTCGGTCGAGCCGGTGAGGGTGGCGGGGGTGGTGAGGCTGAAGGGCATGGGGGGATGCCTTCCGGGGGGAGGGGGTGACGCCGGGGGGGTGGCGCTGTCACCTACCTATCGGCAGCCCGGGTGCCCGACCTTGAGGCCCCTCCGGTGGGACCTACGACCTCAAAGTCGTATCGAGGTGACCCGGTGGTCGATCTCGACGACGCGGGTGCGGCCGGGGGTCTCGATCGTGATCCGGGCCTTCGGGACGGCGATGGCCCGCTCCCGGACCGGGTCGTAGCAGTCCCGCGCACGGCGCAGGTGGGCGGTGACGCTGCCGTCCCGCTTCGCGGTCAGCGTGGTGCGCAGGTCGCCCGGGCCGGTGGCCCGGAACCGGATCCGGTCGGGCCGGTAGCCGGGCCCGGGGTCCGCCAGCGAGGTGAGCAGGGTCCGCAGCGCTGCGACGATCGGCTTGGCCCGCCAGGGGGGACCGTCCCCCTCGCGGGTCGCCAGCAGCCCGAAGTTCGCCTCGCCGACGTCCTTCGGCCCGGGGTCGGGGTCGTCGAGCATCTCGAAGAGGGCGGTGTGGCAGCGACGGTCGACCGCCTCGAGCAGGAGCGACGGGCCGTACGCGGCAGCCACCCACTCCGGCACGGCCCGCTGGCCGCCGGTGCCGTCCACCGCGTTGGTGTAGCCGGTCTCCCCGATCCAGATCCGCTTGCCCGGCCAGGTCTGCTTCAGCATCGAGAGCCGGTCGTCCATCAGGTGGTCGGGGTAGGTCCCGCCGGGGTAGCGGTGGATCGCCCCGACGTCCATCACGCGCAGCAGACCCCGGTTCGCCAGGCGCTGGTAGTCGGCCCGCACGGCGGTGTTGTCCTGGAGCGTCGGGCCCACCACGGTCACGTGGGACAGCCTGCGGTCGTCCCGGACGGTGTTCCAGATGACGCGCTGCACCCGGATCGTGTCGGTCTCCCAGTCTCCGGTGACCGGGCCGCGGCCGCGCTCGTAGTTGGGCTCGTTGAGCCCCTTGACCGAGCGGCACACGTCGGCGGCGTGCCGGGCGATGTGGCGCAGGGTCTGCTTGATCTCGGACGCGGGGGCGCGCCGGTCCGTGACCACCACCATGTCCCAGCTCAGCCCGAGTCGCCGCGCCTCCTCCACGACCTCGAGGGTCCGGGGCAGTCCCGGGGCGTACAGCCCGCGGAACGAGGTGGCGCCCATGGCCGCGAGCGCCCCCATCCACTGCTGGTAGAAGCGGTACCCGCTGGTGAGGAAGTTGGGCCGGGCGTTCACCCCGAACGCCTCCAGCACCGAGGCGGAGGACCGGGGACGGACCAGGGGCAGCGCCGCCTCGGCGGGACCGGGGGCGACGAGCACGCCGGTGCCTGCCGCAGCAGCACCGCCGAGCAGGACACCCCGGCGGGACGTGTACGGTGCGCGGGACGCGTTCGGGCCGTCGGCGGACCGGGGTTCGTGAGGCATCGTGCGACGCTATCCCGCGTCGGCAGCCGGACCGCAATCACCCGCACTGGTGTTTTCGTGGTGTCCACGCGTGTCATGTCCGCTGGGTCGTCCGACTCGGAGCCGTCGAGAGGGGTGTGCCGTGCTCGCGTCACGTCGTGGGTCGCGGACGGGCCCGGGGCGTACGACGGTGCTGTCCGCGGCGCGGGCCCTGTGGCCCCCGCCGGCCACGGCCACCCTCGACCGGTCGGCCGACCACCCCGCGGTCGAGGGCCGCTGCTCGAGCTACACGGTGGTCCCCTCCCTGCGTCACCCGCGCTACCTCGTGCCGCGGGCCTCGCAGGCGGCGATCGCCCTGCGACCGACGCAGGGTGGCCTCAAGGGACTGCGCATGCAGGGGTTGTCGGTCCTCCAGCGGTGGTCCCTGCTGCACCGGCTGCCCGGGGCTCGCCTGCACGTCGAGACCAGTCCCGGGGTGGCCGGGATCGAGGACCTGCTGGGGTCGGTCCTCGGCGAGGTCGCGCACGTGGTGGTCCGGCTCGGCCGGCCGCGACCCCACCGCACCCTCGTCGTCTGGGTCTTCGGACCGGCCGGCGCCCCTCTCGCCATCGCCAAGGTGAGCAGGGGCGAGGAGGCGCAGGCGGCCATGGAGACCGAGTACGCCGCGCTGGCCCGGGAGCCGGCGCGTGACGTCCCCGGACTGGTGGCGCCGCGAGCCCTGGCGTACCTCCGGTGGCAGGACAGCGACGTCCTGGTCATCTCCGCCCTCGTCAGCGCCGGTGGGCGCCCGGTCCACGACCCCCCGGTGCCGCAGATGCGAGCGCTCGCCGCGGGCGCCGGTGCCGACGAGCGGCCGCTGCGCGACTCGGCGTTCGCCGCCCGGCTGACCCGCGAGATCGACGCCCTGGTGCCGGGGGAGGACCGGGACTGGTTGGCGGCGGCGCTGCGGGTCCTGGTGGACGACCTCGGCGGGACCGTGGTCCGCACCGGGGCCTGGCACGGCGACTGGGTGTCGTGGAACCAGTCCGTGGACGGCGCCACGGTGCTGCTGTGGGACTGGGAGCACTACACGACCACGGCCCTGGCCGGGTTCGACCACGTGCACTTCCTGGCCCAGGAGCAGCGCGCCCGCGGCACCGACGACCGGTCCGAGGACGCCTGGCTGTCCCGGGCGGACGCCGCGCTGCGCGACGACTGGGGGCAGGCTCCCGGCCAGCGCCTCGCGGTGCTGCGCGGCTACCTGCTGGAGGTCAACCTGCGCTTCGTGCGGGACCGCCAGCTCGAGGACGCGGCGTCCGGGCGCGCCGGGTGGTCCCGGGACCTGGTCGAGCGGCTCGCCGACCGCCGCTGAGGGGCCACCGAACGGGATCCACAGCCTGGGGCCTTCGGCCTCGGACGGACTGCCTGCTGTGCCAGGATGAAGCACGGGAGGCTCGCGGTCGGGCGAGCGACGGACGAAGGGGCGAGGTTGACCGTCGTGGCGCGTCGGGGCATCGGCGGGGTGCGCCGCTCACCGATGGCCAACCGGGTCCGGGCCGTGCTGCCCACCCCGGTCGTCGGCCAGCTGCGGGCTGCGGCGCGGGCGTACGGCTCGGCCACGGCCGCCCGGCGTCCGCTGCCCGAGTTCCTGGTGATCGGCGCCAAGAAGGGCGGCACCACCTCGGTCGTCAACTGGTTGCTGCTGCACCCCCAGGTGATGCGGATGGTGCCGCGGGTGCAGAGCGCGAAGAGCCCGCACTACTTCGACCTCAACTACTGGCGTGGTGAGGACTGGTACCGCTCGCACTTCCCGACGACCGCGGCCCGGTCCCGGCGGGCCGCCGAGCTGGGGCTGCCCCCGGTGACGGGGGAGGGCTCGCCGTACTACCTCTTCCACCCGTACGCCGCCGCGCGGATCAAGGCCACCGCGCCGGAGGTGCGGATGATCGCGATCCTGCGCGAGCCGGTGTCCCGGGCCTACTCCAACTACTGGGACCGACGCGCCACCGGCCACGAGACCCTGCCGACCTTCGAGGAGGCCGTGGCCGCGGAGCCGGCACGGCTGGCCCCGCCGGAGGCTGCGCTCGAGGACCCGCGGTCGTACTCCTTCGACCACGACCACCACTCCTACCTCGGGCGCGGTGAGTACGCCGGCCAGCTGCGCCGCTACTTCGACCTGTTCGGTCGCGAGCAGCTGCTGGTGCTGACCCTCGACGAGCTCCGCAACGACGCGGAGCGGGTCTTCACCGACGTCCAGCGCCACCTCGGGCTCCAGGAGCACGCGCTGGACCAGAGCCTGGAGGCGTTCAACGTGCGCACCGACTACCCGAGGATCGATCCCGGCACGCGCGAGCGCCTGCGGGAGCACTTCGCCCCGCACAACGCCGAGCTCGAGACGCTGCTCGGCCGCCCGCTGGGCTGGTGAGCACGGCTCTGACCGGCCGTCGGCTCGAGGAGCGGGTCAGGCCTGGCGGGGGTAGTAGCCGCCCACGACGTCGCCGGCGGGCACCTTGGTGAGGACGACCCCGGCCGGGGTGGCCCCGACCAGGCGCATCCGCTCGATCACCGTCCGCACGTCACGCCGCGTGGTGCGGCCCCGCTCGACGACCAGGACGACCCGGTCGGCCGTCGTGGCGAGCTCCAGGGTCTCGGCGGCGTAGAGCACCGGGGCGGTGTCGACGACCACCAGGTCGCTCTCGGCGCGCAGGGTGTCCCAGACGGTCGACGGGTTGGCCCGGCTCAGCAGCGTGGCCGGGTCGGCGTCCATGGCACCGGCCGGGAGCAGGCGGAGGTTCTCCACGCCGACGTCGACCGGCTGCGGCGCACGCGCCGGTCCGGGTCGCAGCACGTCGGTGAGCCCGGGGTGGAGGTCCACGTCGAACCGGGAGGCCAGCCGGGGGTTGCGCAGGTCGGCGTCCACCAGGGTGACGCGCAGCCCCATGCCGGCGGCGGTCAGCGCCAGGTCGCCGGCCACCGAGGACTTCCCCTCGCCCGGCGAGGCGGAGACGACCAGCGCCATCACGCCGGTGCCCTCGTCCCACGCGGCGGTGGCTCCCCCGTGCGACGCTCCCGGCGTCCGCGGGTGCTCGACCCGCAGTCGCAGGTTCACCGCCAGCCCCCGGAACGCCTCGGCGGTCTTGCTGCCGGGGTCGCCCAGGACGCCTCCGCCGCGGGGGCCCGTGCTCGCCCGCGGGATCCGACCGAGGACCGGGGTGCGGCCCACGACGGCCATCAGGTCGTCCTCGTCGTGGATCCGGTCGTCGGCGTGGTGGCGGGCGTAGGCGATGCCCAGCCCGACCAGCAGGCCGAGGACGAGACCGAAGAACGCGGTGCGGAGCCGTCCGGCCCCGTCCCCGCTGGGGGCGACGGCCTCCTGGAGCACCTCGGCGGACCGCGGGGCGGTGGTGGGGTCCTGCGTCTCGGCGAGCAGCTCGACCAGGCGGGTCTGTCGCTGCTGCTGGCGCGCGATCGCGGCCCGGGTCTCGACCTGTTCCACGCCCTCGAGCCCGGCCAGCTCCTGCCGCAGCGCGACGAGACGCCCGGCGACCTCCTCCAGCTGCTGCTCCAGCTGCGCGACGACCTCCTGGCGCCGCTCCGCGACGGCGTCGTCGGAGAACGTGACGTAGCCGGTCGCGAAGGCGTTGGCGAGTCCGCGGCCGCGTGTCGGGGTCGCCCTGGGTGGAGGTGATCGAGATCGCGGTGGTGTCGGTGCACGACCTCGACCGTGAGGCTGTCGAGGAGGTCACGGGCGTCGGCGTCGCCGCCGAGGTCGTCGACCACGGCCTGGGCGACGGCGTCGGAGGTGACCACCTCGGCCTGGGTGTCGACCACCGTGTCGTCGGTCGGGTCCGCGGGCGTCGGCACCAGCACGACGGACTCGGCGCTGTAGGCCGTGGTGGTCAGGGGGGCGGCGGCCGCGCCGAGGAGCGCGCCGGCCAGGGCGGCCAGCACGACGATCCACCCTCGGCGGCGCAGCACGGCCGCGTGGCCGGACACCCGGGTGAAGTCCTCGGTCATCGTGGTCTCTCGCTCACAGTGTCGCGGGACCCGCCGCGGCCACGGCAGGTCGGGACGGGCCGGTGCCGGTCCGGGGAGGACCTTACGGCAGGGTCACCGGGCACGACGACGCATCGCCCCAGCGCGCTGTGGCACCGCCCTCAGCGGCGGCCGAGGCGGACCGTGCGCTCGACCGGCCCGTTCGGGTTGCGGACGTAGACGCTGACCCGCTTCTTGCTGATCCCCTTGATGCGCACGTTGATGCGGCGGGGCGAGATCACCTCGTAGGGGACCGTCCGGTCGGCCACCCGCAGGTTGGCCACGTCGTAGAAGTACTTGCCGCGGACCACCATCGTGCGCGGGCCGGTGCGGCCGGACTTGCGGGCAGCGATCTGGGGCTTCTTCAGCGCCACGGGGCAGAACGTCCGGAGGCCGGCGGGCCGGTCGGTGAGCTGGGCGTCCGCCCCGGCCTGGATCGCGCGTCGCCAGGCCCCGGTGCTCTTCACGTTCTTGCCCTGGACCTCGACCCCCCGGCGCTGGTAGCGGGCCACGGTCGTGGGCACGAGCCGACCGGACTGCGCGGCGACGACGCCGACCCCGTCCCGGATGAACCTGCCGGGCCGCTTCGGCAGGGTGCCGGCGACCTTGGCGACGACCTGCACCGCCGGCTGCGCGGCGCGGGCCTGGTCGATGTGGTCGGTGATCCAGGTCGGTGGCCGTCAGGCCGCGCGCGACGACGGCGTCCGCGACGTCGTCGGCGAGGTAGGAGGTCTTCGGCTCCAGGTAGACCCGCGTGCCGGGGTAGGACTGGAACGCGGTCAGGGCGTCCTCGAGACGCAGCAGCGGGGAGCCGGCCTTCCGGTAGCGCAGCGCCTCCACCTGCGCGGTGCTCATCTGGTTGATCTTGCCCTCGGTGCCGGTGGCCTTGAGCGTGTTCAGGTCGTGGAACATCCACAGCACCCGGTCGGCGTCGACCCAGACGTCACCCTCGATGCTGTAGCCGCCCCGGTGGGCGGCGTCGAAGGCGGCGACGGTGTTCTGGTCGATCCCACTGGTGTCGTCCCCGCGGTGGGCGATCACCTCGAAGGCGTCGCAGTCCGAGGGCGCGACGGCCGCTGCGGACGCGGGCCCGGTGGCGGTGGAACCGACGAGCAGGCCGGTGAGGAGGGACGAGGCGACGGCCGTCGTCCCCCAGGTCTTGAACGACATGTGCAGAACTCCCCATGGACCCCGCGCGGCCTCCCCTGGGACGGGGTGCGAGCGGGATCGCTGTGTGTCGAGCGGACGCGTGTGCAGACGTCAGGCTACCCGTGGCCGGTCGTGGCGAGGCTCTTCGCGCACGGCACCGGTCGGCGGTGAGGATCAGCCGTAGACGCGCTTGAGCGCCTCGACCTGACGCTCGCGGGAGCACACCTTCAGCAGCCACGCGTGGTGGTTCTCGACGCGGCTCCAGGTCTTGGCGTCCCGCAGCTCCGCGAGCGCCCCGACGATGTCGTCGGCCTCCGCGAGCGCGAGCTGGAAGTGGTAGCGCTGCATCGACGGGATGGAGCGGGCCAGGGTGGGCACCCCGGCGGTCACGGCCTCGAGGATGGTGATCGGGAAGCCCTCCCACGCGCCGGTGTGGATGTAGACGTCGGCCTTGCCCAGCTGCGCGGTGAACTCGGGGCGGTCCAGCCACCCGCTGACCTCGACGCCGAGGTCCTCGAGAGCGGCGCGCATCTCGGGGTTGCCGTCGCCGAGCCACCGGGCGTCGACGTCGACCCCGGCGTCGCGCAGGGCCTTGATGCAGGCCAGGAAGTAGGACGGGTCCTTCTGCGGGCTGAGACGCCCGGCCCCGACGACCACGGGCCGGACGGCCGGGGGCTGGCGCAGCGGGTGCCAACCGATCTCGGCGGGGGCGATGTTGGGCACGACCACCCCGGTGGTGCGACGGCGCAGCGTGCGGGCCAGGCTGAGCTCGCGGGGCGAGCAGGCGGCCACCACGGTGGCGGGCGACCACCAGGCGAGCAGCTTCTCGACCAGGTAGAACGCGAAGATGACGGCGCGCGACTTGTCGCGGCGCTCGAAGGCGTAGCAGTGCGGGGTGTAGACGGTGGTGCGGCCGCGGACCCACATCGACACCAGACGGACGTACAGGCCGGCCATGCTCGAGTGGGCGTGGAACACCGTGCCCTCGGGAGCGGAGCGCATGATCTTCGTCAGCTGACGGATCCAGCTGAGGTGGCCGGAGACCTGGCGCTGCGAGTCGAAGATCGAGGAGGTGCGGGGAAGCACGCGCGCGTCCGGGCGGTCGGCGTAGACGAGGTCGTGCTTGAGGTCGGGGCGGCTCTCGACGTAGTCGGCGACTGCCGCGGCGGCGCCGCCGCCGTAGGCCTCGACGACGTGGACGACCCGGGTGACGGCCGGAGCGTCCTTGTGGGCCGCCGGCGGCTGCTCGAGGTCGGCGCCGAGCCGGCGGGGCAGTGGCGCGGCTGGCAGCGGCCTCCGACGCAGCTGCCCGACTCGCAGGTGCGGGCTGATCGTGATGCTGGCCATGATGGGAACTCCTGACGGAACGGGGTGTCGTGGTGCGGAGATCGTGCGGCGGAGGGTGCGCCGCCGCTCGGGGGGGCTCAGGCCCGGGAAGGGCCGAGCAGTCGACCGCCGCGAACGGGACGGATCGCGCGGGGCGCAGACCTTCTCGTGCCGTTCATCGCGAATCTCCTGGGCCACGTCGGCGGGACCCTTCGGTCTGCCTGTGATGATCGAACGTAGGAGCGCGTAGGGGTGGTCCTGACGTACGCGGAGATCTTTCCCCAATATGAAGTACGGACCTTTGCGTGTAGCCCTGGTCGTCACCGGGCGCAGGCGGGCACGGCGCGGCGTCCGGGTTAGGGTTCGGGCGTTCCGACGAGGTCCGAGCAGGACGTCGTCACGCAGCAGCAGCACGAGCGGACCCCGGCGCGGGCGTCCACGGAAGAGGTAGGCCGGTGTCCGGACCCACGTTCCTGGTGGTGGGTGGCGCCCGGTGCGGCACCAGCGCCCTCGTCGAGGGGCTGCGCGCGCACCCGGCGATCTTCGTGACCGAGCCGAAGGAGCCGCACTACTTCGCCTTCCACGCCACCGGCGCCCACTTCACCGCGCCCGGCGACGAGCACACCGTCAACCGGGTCTCGGTGACCGACCGCGACGCCTACCTGGCGCTCTACCCGCGCGAGCACGACTACGTCGCCCTGGGTGACGGGTCGGTGTCGACGATGTACTACCACCAGCAGGCGCTGCCGGAGGTGGTGGCGACGAACCCGGCGATGAAGCTCGTGGTGCTGCTGCGCGAGCCGGTCGACCGGGCGTACTCGGCCTACCAGTACATGCGGGGGCGCGGCCTGGAGCCGGTCGAGGACTTCCTGGACGCCGTCGCGCTCGAGGAGGAGCGCCGGGCCGCCGGCTGGCACCACATGTGGCACTACACCGCGATGAGCTACTACGCCGACGCGATCGAGGCGATGCAGCGCGTCGTGCCCGCCGAGCAGCTCGGGGTGTTCTTCTACGACGACCTCCAGTCCGACTACGACGGCACCCTGGAGCGGGTGCGCGGCTTCCTGGGGGCGGCGCCGCTGGGTGAGGACGCGGCCGAGGTGCCGCGGGTGAACATCTCCGGCAGCCCGCGGTCCAGGCTGCTGCACGCCGGCCTGACCGCCGCGACCGCCAGCCCGCGGGTGCGGGCCTCGGTGAAGCGGATGACCAGCTACCGGTTCCGCGAGCGGGTGCGCCGCACGGTCCTGCGCCGCGACGGCCTGCCCGCCGCGGCGGTCGAGGCGCTGGGTCCCCGCTACGTCGAGGACCTGACCCGCCTGCGCGCGCTGCTCGACGACCTGGTCCCCGGCCCCGTGCCGGCCTGGCTCGACGGGGCCTCGTGAGGATCCTCCAGCTGCACAACGAGCACGCCTCGAAGGGCGGGGCGACCGAGCTGATGCACCACGAGGCGCGGGTGCTGACCGACGGGGGACACGCGGTCGAGCAGTACCTCGTGCCCTCGGCGGAGGAGGCCCAGCTCTCGGCGGTGCGGGCGGGGGTGAAGGCGGTCTGGAACAGGGAGGCGACCCGGGAGGTCACCCGGCGCATCCACGCGTTCCGGCCCGGACGTGGTGCACGTGCACACGCCGTTCCCGCTGATGTCGCCCGCGGTCTTCCGGGCCGCCCGCGCGGCCGGGGTGCCGGCAGTGACCACGCTGCACAGCTACCGCTACTCGTGCGTGGTCGGCACCTGTGTGCGCGACGGCGCGATCTGTGAGGACTGCGTCGGGTCGAAGACCAAGCTCGCCGGGGTGCGCCACGCCTGCTACCACGACAGCCGACCCGCGACCGCCGCGCTCACGCTGAGCCTCGGCCTGCACCGGGCCATCGGCACCTTCGACCACTGCGTGAGCCGCTACCTGACGCTGACCGAGTTCTCCCGCCAGCTGCTGATCCGGGACGGCTTCCCGGCGGACAAGATCGTGGTGAAGCCGAACTCCGTGCCCGACCCCGGCTTCCGCGCCGACCACCGGCGACGGCCCCCGCACGGTCTTCTTCGCCGGGCGCCTGGTCGAGATCAAGGGCGTCCGCACGCTGCTGGACGCCTGGGCGCAGGTGCCCGCCGGGCATGCGGCTGGTGATCGCCGGCGACGGCGAGCTGCGCGGGCTGGTCGAGGAGCGCGCCGCGGCCGACCCCTCGATCGACTTCCGCGGCTGGGTCTCCCAGGAGGAGGTCGTCGAGCTGATGGGCGCCGCCGAGGTCACGGTCGTCCCGTCGCAGTGGTACGAGGGCGCGCCGCTGGTCATCCTGCGCAGCCTGGGCGTGGGCACGCCGGTGCTGGTCTCGGACCTGGAGAACCTGTCGGCGGAGGTGCTGGCCGACGGGGTCGGCTGGGCCTTCCGGACCGGGGACGCCGCCGCGCTGGCCGCGGAGCTGGACCGGCTGCGTCGGGATCCTGCCCTGGCCGCGGGTCTGCGGTCGGCTGGCCCGGGCGTCGTACGACGCGCGGTACTCGCCGGAGCTGGACCTGGTCCGGCTCGAGGAGGTCTACGGTGACGTGCTGGCCTCCCGCTGACGGGCAGGCTTCGTGAATCGCCGCGATATTTGCACGGCGCAGCCTGCGGACCGCGACCCTGGGTGCCCCCGTGTTCCTGCGCTAGGGTGCGGGGGCCCCGGGCGACCACCCGGTGGGCACACCCAGGGACAGGGTGAGAGACGGGGGGATCGGGTCGTGAGCCGTGCGACGCGTCCTCGTCATCGGGCTCAACTACCTCCCCGAGCGCACCGGGATCGCGCCCTACACCGCCGGCATGGCCCGCGGTCTGAGCGCGGACTTCGACGTGCAGGTGCTGACCACGCACCCGCACTACCCCGACTGGTGCTTCGGCGACGGTGACGACCCGGCCTGGCGCGCGGAGGAGCCGCACGGGGACGTCCGCGTCTCGAGGCTGCGCCACTACCTGCCGGGGGACCCGAGCGGCATCACGAGGGTCGTCAGCGAGGCCAGCTTCGCCGCCCGTGCCGCTGCCGCCCAGCACAAGCGCGCGGACGCGATCGTGTGCGTCACGCCCGGCCTGCTGCCCGCCGCGACCGGCCTGTTGCTCGGCCGCCGGTGGGGCGTGCCGGTCGGGGTCGTGGTGCAGGACCTGTACAGCCGCGCGTTCCAGGAGCTCGAGCTCTTCGGCGGCAGGCTCGACGGCGCGGTGCACCGGTTGGAGTCCCGGCTGCTGCGAGGCGCCGACGGAGTGGTGGCCATCCACTCCAAGATGGCCGACACCATCCGCCAGTGCTACGGCGTGGAGGGTGACCGGCTCTCCGCCATCCCGAACTGGTCCCACGTCGGCACCCCGTCAGCCGATCCGCGACGCCTGCGCCGGGACCTCGGCTGGGCCGACGACGAGCTGATCGTGCTGCACGCCGGCAACATGGGCGCCAAGCAGGGCCTCGAGCACGTGGTGGACGCTGCCCGGCAGCTCGATGGGCGCGACCGCGGGGTCAGGTTCGTGCTGATGGGCGGCGGCAGCCGGCGAGCAGCGCTGGCCGAGGCCTCCCGGGACGCCCACGCGCTGAGCCTGATGGACCCGGTGGACGACGCCCAGTTCATCGACGTCCTCGCCGCCGCCGACGTGCTGCTGCTGCACGAGCGTCCCGGGCTGCAGGAGATGTGCGCGCCCTCCAAGCTCACCTCCTACTTCGCCGCAGGGCGCCCCGTGCTCGCCGTCACCGAGGAGAACAGCGCCGCCGCGATCGAGGTCCGCGCCAGCGGCGCCGGCGTCGTGGTGCGCCCCGGGTCCTCGGCCGACTACGTCAACGCCGCCTCGGCGCTCGCCGCGGCCGACCAGGACCAGATGCGGGTCCAAGCGCAGCACTACGCCGCCGAGGAGCTCAGCGAGGCCCGCGCGCTGGAGCGCTACCGGGTCTGGGTCTCGTCCCTGCTGGGCGGGCACACCCTGACCGCGACCGCGGACAACGGTGCGCTTGCGGTTGGCTGAGCGCTGCCCGGTACGGGCGGTGGCCTGTCACCGGATGGTGATGGTGCCGCCCTGGGTGGGTGGGGTGGCGTGGTTGATGGTGGTGAGGGTGACGGTGTAGGTCTCGTCGGGGTCGTCGATCTGGTCGGTGCGGGTGCGGACGCCGATGACGCGGCGGGTGGTGCCGGGTTCGAAGGTGACGGTGCCCTGGTTGGCGAAGTAGTCCCTGGTGCCGGCGGTGCCCGGGGTGGTGGTCCAGGTCGCGGTCACGGTGCGTCCCGAGGGTGTGGTGAGGCGGATCGGGAGCTGGGCGTAGCGGCCCTCGTCGAGGGTGAGGTCGCCCAGGGTGAGGGCGGGCTCGGGGTCGCTGTCCTCGACGGTGACTGTGGCGTTCACCGGTGCGGCGGCGCGGGGGCCGGTGGGGGTGATGACGACGGTGAAGGTCTCGGGGTCCTCGTCGAGGGCGTCGGGGCGGATCCGGAAGACGAGGTGGCGGCCCCGTTCGCCGGTGGGGATCACGGTCGAGCCGGTCTTGGTGAAGTAGTCGAGGCGACCGGCGGTGCCCTTCGTGGTCTGGTAGTCGAGACGGATCGGGGTGCCGGCGGCCTCGGAGAGCCGCACGGCCACTCGGGCGTAGGACGACCCGGTCTCGGGCTCGAGGATGGTGACGTCGCGGGCGGTGAGGGTGGGGGCGGTGTCGTCGTCGGTGACGGTGGCCTGGGCGATGGCATCGCCCAGGGCGAGGCCCTGGGGGTCGCTGAGGACGACCTTGAAGGTCTCGTCGGCCTCGTAGAGGGTGTCGCCGTTGACGGGGACCTCGAGGGTGGCGGTGCTCTGGCCGGGGGCGAAGACGAGCCGGGTGTCGACGGCGTCGTAGTCGGTGCCCGGGGTGGCCGCGCCCTGGTGGGTGCTCTCGAAGGTGCCGGCGCGGATGCTGGTCTCGACGTCGTGGGGTGCGGTGAGGGTGACCTCGAAGGTCGCGGTGGCCTGGCCGGTGTCGCCCTCGGTGAGGGTGGTGTCGGCGATGCTGACCGTGGGGGGTGCGGTCACTGTGCGGCAGTTGCTGAGCGAGGAGGTGCGGGTGGTGTCCGACGCGGTGGCGTTGAGGACGCGTCCGGCGGGCACGGCGGCCCGGAGGACCTCGTTGAACGTGGCGCGGCCGGAGTCGTCGGCGGTGACGGTGAGGGTCTCGAGGAACTCTTCGGCCTGTCCACAGGTGGCGCTGGAGAAGACGTCGAGCTCGAGGGAGCGTCCGGGGGCGGTGCTCACGGTGCCCTTGACGCGGGTCCCAGTGCCCTCGGCACGGGCCAGGTCCAGCACCGGCGCAGCCTGCTGGTCGCGGTAGACCTCGATCGGACCGCCGGATGCTTCAGCCAGCAGGTTTCGCCGCAGCAGGGTCGACGACGAGACGCTGTTGTAGACCCGGATGGGGACCTGGGTGCCCCAGACCGTGTTGTCGCTGACCTCGCTGGGTGCGGTGACGTCGAGGTCGAAGCCGGCGATGCTGCGGGGCCCGGCCAGCGGGGTCCCGGCCGGTGCGCCCAGGACGTTCCTGGAAGCGCGGACGGACCCTCCGTCCACGAAGACCATGCGGTCGTGGGCCCCGGTCGAGGCGATGTCGTTGCCGGTCATGGTGACGGCGACGTTCGTCGTCCGCAGCGCGGTCGCTCCACTGGCGCAGTCTCCGATGATCCGAGCAGACCGCGCCCGGTTGTAGCCGACGACGTTGTCGACCATCGACAACGACGACGACCCTCCGGTGAAGGCGTTCACTGCCGTCCCGCTGGCTGCCATCAGGTTCTCGCGTACAGAAGCGCTCTCGGTGTAGTCCAAACTGATGGCAGCGCTGGTGGACCCGGCGCCGCAGGCGGTCCCGGCCGGGTTCAGACCCAGGGTGTTGTTCTCGATCGTGACGTCCCTGGAGAACTCGACATGAACGGCTTCGTCGCCGGTGTTGGCGATGACGTTTCCGGCCCCGGGGCCGCCGATCTGCGCCGAGGCCGTGCCGTACAGGCTGACGCCACGGCTGTAGAAGCTGTAGCCGTGGTACTGGTCAGGGACGCTAATCGCGTCGTTGCCGTCCCGGTCGAAACCGATCCAGTTGCCCAGGATCCGGGTGCGGGTGCCTGATCGTCGTAGATAGCGTTGCTGTTGTTGTTAATGATGTTGCGATCGGCCGTGGCGGCACCGCCGATCGTAGTGTCCTCGGAGGAATCGAAGTAGAGGCCGCGGATGTTCGAGGGTTCAGGCGGGCCGTTCCCGTCGTCGGCGACACCGATCTGGTTGCCCACGACGGTCGTCGCTTGCGTCCAGTAGGTCGAGATCGCAGCGCCCCACCCGGTGAGGGTGAGCCCGCGGACAGTGCTCCCACTGCCCCCGTAGCGAACCCCAGACCGTCGACGAACTGGTATGCGCCCGGACCGGCGAGGTGCACGACCGGGTTCTGATCGGGGTCGTAGGAGGGGTCGGTGGTGCCGTCGATGCTCACGCCCTCGGTGATGAAGGGGTAGGAGGTGTCGCGTTCGATCAGGCCGGGGGTGGCGAACCCAGTGGTGTCGAACCCGATGGCGTCCAAGCCCGGGTGGGCGTTGGCCTCGACGATCGCCTCGGCCAGGGTGCACTGCAGACCGTCAGCTGGAGGCGTCGACGTCGCAGGCGCCGTCGGCGGGTCCGCCGTCGGCGGGAGAGTCCGAGGTGACCACGAAGGTGACCGACGTCGGGTCGGCGTGCGCGGGTGCCGGGGTGACGGCCAGACCGGCGACGGCGAGGCTCGCGATCGCGGCGAACCGCATCGTGGGCGTGCGGACGCGGTTGAGCTCAGCCATGAAAGGACCCCACGTTCCCAGCCCTCGTAAAGGCAGGAGGGTCACTGCACTGCCCGCAACCTATCCCGGGTCGGCCGGCCGTCGGACGGATCTGCCACGTCCGAACCGACGAGAGGACCTTGGTCCATCGCGCCGTGGTCACTTCTGGCTATATCCGGCCCGCCCCGACCGGCGCTACCGTCCCCGGCGGGGGCTCGGGCGTGGTAACACGGCCGCGCCGTCCTGCCCCGGGGGACATCGTGAAGACTCTGCGCCGGTTGCTGCTGCTTCTCCTGCTGGTCCTCTCCGGACTGGCCCTCGGGTGGTCGTCGCCGTCGGCGGCGGCGCCGACCTGCACCAAGACCCTGGTCGCCTCCGGGTCCTTCACCGCCGCCGGCAGCTGGTCGCCGGCAGGCATCCCGACCGCGGCCGACTACGTCTGCATCCCGAGCGGGCTGACCGCGACCCTGAGCACGACCCGGTCGGTCGACGGCGCCCGTGTCGAGGGCGCGCTCGCCGGCGCCGGCACCCTGGTCGTCAACGACACCGGCGTGGCGAGCCCCTCCGAGCTGGACGGGACGGTCAGCTCCTCGCTGCGCGTCGACGCGGGACAGCTCGTGGTGACCTCGGGAAACATGGACGGTGCGGGGACAACGAGGGTGGCTGCGGGGGCGTCGTTGGTGGTGCGGAACCCGGACTACTACGGGTTGTTCCTGGGCGGGTCGTCGTCGTTGGTGAACGAGGGTCTGGTGCGGTTGGAGGAGTCGGCGGGGTCGGGGTACGCCTCGTTGCTGTTGAACGAGGCGGGGACGTCGTACTCCGGTGGTGGTGTGCTGGAGCTGGTCGATGGTGCGGACGTGGCGGGTTCGGGTGTGGCGCGGGTGCCCACGGCTGGGGTGGTGCGGTCGGTGACGGCCGGGGCGACCTCGTCGGTGGATGTTCTGGTGGAGCTGGCGGGTCGGGTGGACCCGTCGGCGGGGTCGTTGCGGTTGGGAAGGGTGGTGCCGCCGACGGCTGGTGCATCGACGGGGGTCTTGACGTCCTCGGGTGGGTCGTTGGTGGTCCAGGACGTGACGGTGCCGGCAGGCTCGCGGATCTCGACGCAGGGCACCGGGGTGACGCTGGACGGGACGGTGGACGGGGCGGGGGAACTGGTGGTGTCGTCTGGGTCGGTGACGGCGGAGTCGTTGTACGCGCCGGGGTCGGGGACGATGCGGGTGGTCTCGGGGGCGACGCTGGTGGTGCGGAACCCGGACTACTACGGGTTGTTCCTGGGTGCCAGTCGGTCGCTGGTCAATGACGGTTCGGTGCGGTTGGAGGAGACGGTCGGGGCGGGGTACGCGTCGTTGCTGCTCAACGAGGCGGGGACATCGGTGGTCAACAACGCGACGATGGAGCTGCTTGGAGGCGCCGACGTGGCCGGGTCGGGGTCGTTGGTCAACACCGCGTCGGGGACGCTGACCAAGACCACCGGCACCACCACGAGCGATATGGCTGTCGGGGTCGAGAACGATGGCGCATTCGTCTCCACGCGGGGCCTGCTGGACGTCTTCGCAAACGGCTCCGGCGGCCTCTCGACCGGGTCCTTCACCTCCGCCCCGACGGCGTCCCTCGAGGTCGGGGGGGTCACCGTCGGTGATGGTGCCGCGTTGCTCGGACCCACCACCGCCGGGTCCGGCCGGGTGACCATCGACGGCCCCCCGGTATTGATCCCGACCGGCGCGACCGTCTCGGCGACCGGCCGGACCGGATTGTCCGGCACCGTCGAAGGCGTCGGCAGCCTTGCAGTGACTTCGGGCACGATGGTCGCGGACTCGGCGTACCAGCCCGGCGCCGTCACGACGCGGGTGTTGCCTGGGGCGTCGTTGGTGGTGCGGAACCCGGACTACTACGGGTTGTTCCTGGGCGGGTCGTCGTCGTTGGTGAACGAGGGTCTGGTGCGGTTGGAGGAGTCGGCGGGGTCGGGGTACGCCTCGTTGCTGTTGAACGAGGCGGGGACGTCGTACTCCGGTGGTGGTGTGCTGGAGCTGGTCGATGGTGCGGACGTGGCGGGTTCGGGTGTGGCGCGGGTGCCCACGGCTGGGGTGGTGCGGTCGGTGACGGCCGGGGCGACCTCGTCGGTGGATGTTCTGGTGGAGCTGGCGGGTCGGGTGGACCCGTCGGCGGGGTCGTTGCGGTTGGGAAGGGTGGTGCCGCCGACGGCTGGTGCATCGACGGGGGTCTTGACGTCCTCGGGTGGGTCGTTGGTGGTCCAGGACGTGACGGTGCCGGCAGGCTCGCGGATCTCGACGCAGGGCACCGGGGTGACGCTGGACGGGACGGTGGACGGGGCGGGGGAACTGGTGGTGTCGTCTGGGTCGGTGACGGCGGAGTCGTTGTACGCGCCGGGGTCGGGGACGATGCGGGTGGTCTCGGGGGCGACGCTGGTGGTGCGGAACCCGGACTACTACGGGTTGTTCCTGGGTGGCAGTCGGTCGCTGGTCAATGACGGTTCGGTGCGGTTGGAGGAGACGGTCGGGGCGGGGTACGCGTCGTTGCTGCTCAACGAGGCGGGGACCTCGGTGGTCAACAACGCGACGATGGAGCTGCTTGGAGGCGCCGACGTGGCCGGGTCGGGGTCGTTGGTCAACACCGCGTCGGGGACGCTGACCAAGACCACCACCACCCAGACCAGCACCGTGAGCAGCCCGGCCGACAACCGCGGCACGGCGCGCTCGGAGAACGGGGTGCTGGACTTCACCGGGCCGTTCCCCTCGCTCAGCGGCACGACCCTGGTCCGCGGGACGTACGAGATGCTCAGCCCCGGCAAGATCAAGCTGCCCGGCGACGTCGTCCGCGACGACGCGACGATCCTCCTCGACGGCCCGGCCGCAGCGATGCAGGACTCCGCCAGCGCCGCCAACGCCCTCGGCAACCTGACCCGGGTCGGTCCGAGCGGCGTGCTGACCGTCCGCGGCGGCAAGGTCCAGGTCACCGGGGCGCTCGCGCAGCAGGGCGCCGTCACCGTCGGGCTCGGCGCCGGGTCGCAGCTCTCCGCGCCGTCCTTCACCCAGACCGGCGGCCAGACCACCGTGCTGGACGGGGGAGACCTCCGCACGACCAACCTCGCTGCGGTGTCCTCGGGCACGCTGCGCGGGACGGGCACCGTGACGCCCGGGGGCGGGCTGCGGGTGAGCGGCACCGGGGTGCTCGAGCCCGGCGTCGCCGGCCCCGGCACGCTCGGGGTCACCGGCAACCTGACCCTGACCGACCCAGGGGCGCTCGCCCTCGACGTCGACGGCACTGCTTCCGGCTCGCACGACCTGTTGACCGTCTCGGGCACCGCCGCCACCGGCGGCGTGCTCGACCTGCGTACGGGCTTCGCGCCCGCGCTCGGTGACACGGTGACCGTGCTGCGCAGCGGTGGCACCCGCAGCGGCACGTTCGCCGACGCCCGCGGCGGCGACCTGCCCGGGGACGTCTCCTGGGCGGCCGACTACACCGCCACGACCGTGGCGCTGCGCGGCGCGACGCCCTCGGTGAGCATCGCCGACGCCTCGGTCGCCGAGGGCAACGCCGGGACCACGCCGCTGGGCCTCACGGTGACCGGCTCCGAGCCCATCCTGGCCCCGCAGCGGCTCACCGCGACCCCGGCGGACGGCACCGCCACCGCCGGCGGCCCGGCCGTGGGCGGCAACGACTACGAGGCCGCAGCCACCACCGTGACGATCCCGGCCGGCGCCACCTCGCGTCAGGTCGAGGTGACGGTCAAGGGCGACGACGTCTACGAGCACGACGACGACCTGACCGTCACGCTCGGCTCGCCGGAGAACGCGACCGTGGGCGCCGGCCGCGCCGTCGGCACGATCCGCAACGACGAGGCGGTGCCCACACTGAGCCTCACCGGTGCCAGCGTGATCGAGCGTGACCCCGGTGACGCCGCGGCCAACGCTGCGACGAAGGCCGAGCTGTCGGGTCCGTCCGCCTTCACCACCACGGCGCGTTGGGACACCGTGCCCGGCACCGCCTCGGCGGCCGACTACACCGCCCGCTCGGCCGCCGTCAGCTTCGCGCCCGGGGTCCTCGTGCGGTCCCTGCCGGTCACCGTCACCGGTGACCTGACCACCGAGGCCGACGAGACCTTCGACGTCGCGGTGAGCGGAGGCGCCCCCGTCGGCGACGTCACCCTCGGCGCCGCGGCGACGACGACGATCCGCGACGACGACGCCCAGGTCTCGGTCGAGCCCACGCGCGCCCAGGAACCGTCGAGCGGGACCGTCGCGGTCCCGGTGCGGGTGAGCCTGTCGCACCCCAACCCTCGTCCGGTGACCCTGACCTACGCCACCCGCGACGGCTCCGCCGTCGCGCCAGGGGACTACGTCGCGGTCAGTCCGATCGCGCTCACCATCCCGGCCGGCGCCACCAGCAGGAACGTCACGGTGACGGTGAACAGCGACCCGAGCCCGCCAGTCGAGGGCGAGGAGACCCTCTCGGTCGACCTGGCCTCCATCCAGGGCGGCCAGGCCGGCACCACCACCGCCCTCGTCACGATCGTCCCCGACCGGTGCACCGTGCCCGGCACGGCCGGCAACGACGTCCTGGTCGGCACCAGCGGTGACGACGTGATCTGCGGGATGGGCGGCAACGACACCATCCGGCCCGGCGCCGGCAACGACGAGATCTACGGGGGCAGCCCGGGTGGCGCCGACACCGGGGTGGACACGCTGAGCTACGACGATCAGTCCTGCGGGGTGCTGGTCGACCTGCGCAACGCCTACGCCTCGGACCCCGAGGGCGGGCCCGCGTGCATCGGTGCGGCCCGGGACCTCGTGCAGGGGATCGAGAACATCACCGGCAGCGCCTTCGACGACACCCTGCGCGGCGACGGCGGCAACAACGTCATCCTCGCCGGTGCGGGCAACGACTCCCTGCTCGGTGACGCGGGCGACGACCGTCTCACAGCAGGGCCAGGGGTCGACTCGGCCAGCTACGTGCGAGGCGTCTCCGGGGTCGACCTGCCCGGACCTGCCGGGGCACGGGCCGGGGTGGTGGTGGACCTGCTGGTGACCACCGCCCAGGACACCGACGGCGCAGGCCTCGACACGCTCTCCAGCGTCGAAGCCCTGTTCGGCTCCACCGCGGCCGACACCCTCTGGGGCAGCAACGGGGTCAACACGCTCTCGGGGCTCGAGGGCGACGACGAGATCCACGGCCGGGCCGGCAACGACATCGTCTACGGCCTGGACGGGGCCGACCGGGTCTGGGGTGACGAGGCCAACGACCGCCTGTTCGGAGGCAACGGCGCCGACGTGATGCTCGGCGGTGCCGGCACCGACACCCTGCACGGCGACGCGGACGTCGACACCCTGGACGGTGGCGAGGGTGACAACGACCTGGTGTTCGGCGACGCCGGGGTCGAGCTGGCAGTGCACCTGAGCGGGGGAGCGGGTGTCGGGGACTTCTGCGGCCAGGGCGTGAACCGCAACCAGGGCGCGGTGGCTGGAGCGGGGTGCGAGAACACGCCGTAGAACACGTGGACAGCACACCGCCCGAGGTCGGAGGGGATCCGTCCTCGGGCGGGTGCTGGGTATTTCAGTTCAGCAGGTCCCGGGGATGCTCACCCATTCCAGGGACGGGGGCTCATCGGTCACCGCCGCTGAGACCCGGAGCCGTCAGGGAGAGCGACGACGGCTGCACGGTCGGCGAGTCGTCGTCGATGATGGTCCCGATCGCCTCGCCGGTGCCCACCCGCACGGAGGCAGAGTCGATGAGGACGCTGTAGTCCTCATTCGGTTCGGGCCGGGAGTCGGGCACGACTCCAACAGGGAAGCTGGAGCGAAGTCGACCTGCAGGGATCGTGACGGTCTCGATCTTCGTCCGGTAGTCCGAACTCCTCGTGGCCGTGCCGGGGTTGACGTGCATGACCAGGGTGGTGTCCCTAGCGCGGCGGTTGGAGAGCACTACGTACGACCTGGCCAGTGTTGTCTTCCTCCCCGAGGCCAAGGGGGCGGTGCCCTCGGTGACGGTGGAGGGGGAGACCGAAACAGTGACAGGGCCCTCGGAGGTCACGTCCACGGCGGCCATCACCAGGCCGAGGCAATCACCTTGCTGTTGCGCGCTGACGGTGAGGTCGCGGGTGCCGACCCTGCCCATGACCGGGGTGACGTCGAAGGACGCGACGTCGAAGAGCGAGTCGGCACCGCTGCGGCTGTGACCCGCGTCCGGCACCCCGGAGCGACTGTCCCAGAGCCCGTGCGGGTCGTCCGCCTCGTAGATGGCGTGCTGCCTGCCGGCGGCGGTCACCAGCAGGTCCCCGTCGTCACCCGGACCGGCGTTCTGGCCGTCGGCGACGGCGAGCGTCAAGTTCGCGTTGCCGCCGTGGTAGGCCACGCCGGGGACGGTGTCGTCCCAGCCCCCGGGATCGCCGAGGTTCTCGTCGATGTTCGAGTCGTTGCCGAATGCCAGGTACAGGTCGCGGTCGTTCGTCGTGTCGCTGTCGTCGTAGGTGACCACCAGCACCGCGCCCTCCGCGTCGCCGAAGTCACCCAGCCCGGCCAGCTCGTACTGGCCGTTGCCGGTGGGCTGGACGATGCTGCTGACATCGGCGACGAAGGTCTGGGAGGAGGTCCGGCCCCAGCAGTTCGACCCGGAGAGACCCTGAGGAGTTCCGGACACCGCGTGCGCGTTCATGGTGATGTCGGGGTTGTCGTAGTCGTCGCCGATGCCGTGCCAGGCCAGGTACGCCCCGGTGACGTCACCGCGGACACCGGTGAGATCGATCGTGCCGCTCCCACCGCCGTTCGCCACCGACCCGATGCCGCCGACGGCCGCGGTGGTCCAGTCCGTGTCCAGGACGACCCGCGGCGGGTTCAGCGGCGCCGCGAGGGCGGACGGCGCGCTCAGCACCGCGAGGGTGCCCGTCGCCATGGCGGCGACGCCGAGGGCGGCAGTCACGCGGCGCGCGCTGCGGGAGGTCTTGTTCATAGTTCCCCTTGTGGGTGTCGGGTGACCCGGGCGGGTCAGGCGGCGCAGCGTACGACGAGTTTTTCCCGGTCCGTGGGGTTTTGGACACTCCGGTACGGCTGGCCGACCTTCCGGAGGTCGGATCACCGATGCCGACCCCGTCCATAGCCCTTTCGGGCTAGGAGTTGCAGGACCCAAGCCCCCTTGCTGACCCGCTGGCACCTGAGGAGCATCAGAACGTCGTCCGCGCGGTGCGGCGGCATCGATCCGGGGGGATCTCTTTTCATGTCACGTGCGCGTCTTGCCCTAGCAGCCACGGCCGTCCTCGCGGCCTCCACCCTGACGGCGATGACGTCGCCATCCCAGGCGGGGGCCTCGCCGGGCACCCCGGCAGCCTCACCGGCTGCCGTGCCACCCGACGCTGACGCGGTCGGCATCGCGCGGACCCACCTGGCTCAGCGGGCGGACAAGTACGACCTGGCCCAGACCGATCTCAAGGGTCTGACGGTCTCCTCGGTGGTGCCCGTGGACGGGCTCGCCACGGTCGTGCACTTCCAGCAGACCGTGGACGCGATCGACGTCTCCCAGGCGCTGGTCTCGGTGACCGTGGGCAAGGACGGCAAGGTCTTCGAGGTGGTCAGCAGTGCCGTCCCCGGGGCCGCGAAGCTGGCCAACAGCAGCGAACCCGCGATCACCGACCTCCGCGCTGCTGGCGCAGCCGCCGGTGCTCTGGGTCTGGACCCGGACGGCGCCTTCGCCAGCAGGCAGGAGGCCAGTGGCGCCGAGCAGGCCCGTCTCCTCGCGAGCAACGGCGTGTCGAACTCGAAGATCCCGTCCCAGCTGGTCTACGAGCCGACCCAGGATGACGGCTTGCGACTGGCCTGGCAGCTGGAGATCGACCAGCTCGACGGCGAGCACTGGTGGCAGATCCGGATGGATGCCAAGTCCGGTGTCGAGCTGGACAAGAACGACTTCGTGGCCGACGACAGCTACAACGTCTACGGCGACCCGGTCGAGGCGCCCTCGTTCGGGTCCCGCAGCACCCGCCTCAACCCGGCCACCGCTGCTGCTTCGCCGTTCGGTTGGCACGACACCAACGGCTCTCCCGGCGCGGAGAGCTTCGTGACGTCCGGCAACAACGCCAACGCCTACACCGACACGGACAACGACAACCTGCCCGACGCGGGCAGCCAGCCCAGCGGTGGTGGTGGGCTCGACTTCAACTTCCCCCTCGACCTCGCCCAGGACCCGTCGACGTACAAGCCGGCTGCGGTGACGAACCTGTTCTTCTGGAACAACCGCATCCACGACATCCTGTACCGCTACGGCTTCGACGAGGCGTCCGGCAACTTCCAGGTCAACAACTACGGCCGCGGTGGCTCCGCCAGCGACGCGGTCAATGCGGAAGCGCAGGACGGCGGCGGGCTCAACAACGCCAACTTCGCCACGCCCGCCGACGGTGCCGCCCCGCGCATGCAGATGTACCTGTGGGACCGCGTCGACTCCGCGACGCGACGGCGACCTGGACAACGGCATCATCGTGCACGAGTACGCCCACGGCATCTCCAACCGGCTCACCGGCGGCCCGGCCCAGCCCGGTTGTCTCAGCAACGCCGACCAGGCCGGGGAAGGGTGGAGCGACTACTACGGCTACATGCTCACCATGCCCAACGGCACCGAGCCCGCGGGTGGTCGCGGCATCGGCACCTACGCGCTGAACCAGCCCACGACGGGTCTGGGGATCAGGGCCCAGAAGTACAGCACCAGCACAACGATCAACACGATGACCTACAACACCACGCGGACCGCCGCCGTGCCGCACGGCGTCGGCACGGTGTGGGCCGAGATGCTGTGGGAGATGACCTACGCGCTCATCGACCGGCACGGATTCAGCTCGAACTTCGTCAACGGCACCGCAGGGAACAACATCTCCTTGCAGCTGGTCACCGACGGCCTCAAGCTTCAGCCGTGCGGCCCCGGGTTCGTCGACGCGCGCAACGCCATCCTCCAGGCCGACGAGCTGCGCTACGGCGGAGCGAACTCGTGCCTGATCTGGCAGGCCTTCGCCAAGCGCGGCCTGGGATTCAGCGCCTCGCAGGGCAGCGTTGGCAGCAACGGCGACAACACCGAGGCTTTCGACATGCCGCCGGCGTGCGGCTTCGGGCTGACCAGCCTGACGGACTCACCGGACCCGGTCATCGCCGGTGACGAGATCACCTACAACTTCTCGGTGCGCAACAACGACGCAGCGGCGCGTAACAACGTGACCGTGCTCCACGAGCTGACCGGGGCGGTGGCGATCGACTTCGGCTCCGGGGTGTGCTCGTCCACGGCCAAGGGGGCCGCGCGGGAGGAGGCGTCCTTCGACGACGGCGTCGTCTTCAACCTGGGGACGATGGCGCCGGGGTCCGGGTACGACTGCAGCTTCCGGGCCAGGACCGCGACCACTCCGTCCAGTGAGACGGCGTTCGAGGACGACTTCGAGAACGGCTTCGCCTCGTGGTCGGCCAGCCACGGCGCCGGGACGGCCGACTGGACCGTCAGCACCTCGGAGCCGGCCAGCCCGACCAAGGTGGCGTTCGCCTCGGACCCCGCGGTGGTCTCGGACCAGTACCTGACCAGTGGTGCGATCGCCGTTCCAAGCGCCGACCCCACCCTGCGGTTCCAGTCCAAGTTCTCCAACGAGCCCAACTGGGACGGCGGGGTCGTCGAGATCACCACCGACGGCGGCAGCACCTGGGCCGACCTGGGGCCGCAGTTCACGGCCAACGGGTACACCGGCACCCTGAACGCCTCGGGCAACCCGCTGGGCGGTCGGCCGGCATTCACCGGCACCCGGGCGAACTACCAGGAATCGGTCGTGGACCTGGCGCCCTACGCCGGGCAGACGGTGCACATCCGCTTCCGGATGGGCTCAGACGCCTCCGTCTCGTCCGTCGGCTGGCGCGTGGACGACGTCAAGGTCGGCCGTGAGGTGGTGGTGGTGAACACCGCGACCCTCGACTCCGACGAGACGACGCCCACCAGCCGGACGACCAGCACGACGGTGGACGCGCGCGGGCCGGCCACCGTGCCGGACCCGCCGACGGTCGACTCGCAGGTGCCGCAGTCGTCGACCACGACGAAGGTCGCCTTTACGCCGGGTGCGGATGGCGGCAGTCCGATAACGAAGTACCTGGTCAGTTGTGTCTCGACCGACGGAGGGACAACGCGCGGCAGTGCCGGCGCCGCGAGCCCACGAACGGTGAAGAACATGACTACCGGGAAGACTTACAAGTGCCGGGTCCGGGCGTTCAACGCCGTGGGGGCTGGCCCGTTCAGTCCGTACGGCCCCAGCTTCGCGCAGCGGTCCGTTCCGACTAAGCCGTCGGTCACCTCCGAGAGCATCGTGGACGCCACGTCCATCCGACTGCACTTCGCGGCGGGTGACGACGGGGGTAGTCCGGTGACGGGCTTCCAAGCGCGTTGCGAAAGCACCGACGGCGGAGTAACCCGGGCTGCCGCCGGTGCGTCTAGCCCGTTGGCACTGAACAACCTCACCAATGGAAAGACCTATCAGTGCCGGGTCCGTGCGACTAATGCCCTGGGCGCGGGTGCGTACAGCAACCCCGGTGCCCCGTTCGTCATGGCTCTCCGGGCTCCGGGGAAGCCGGTCGTCACCTCCCAGACACAGACGGGGTCCACTACGGCGCAGGTTGCTTTCGAACTCGAGGACACCGGTGGCGCAACGGTGGCCAGCTTCCAAGTACGGTGCGATTCCTCTGACGGAGGGGCGAACGGGGTCAAGACTGGCCCGTCGAGCCCGCTCAGCCTCGGCGGACTCACGCCGGGCAAGTCCTATCGTTGCCACGTTCGAGCCACCAACGTACGCGGGACGGGTCCCTTCGGGCCCTATGGCCCGCGGTTCACGATGACGCCGTAGACGCCCTCACCCATTGAGGCGGTCCCGTTGTCCAACGTAGTTGTCGGGCAACGGGACTGGGTCACGTCGACTACACCAATAGCCAGCCGGAGACCCGGTGCAGGGGCCGCCCCAAGGCCGTACGCTTCGAATATGCGGCGAACTCATCTAGTCGGCCTCTACGGCGTCGGCGCCTCTGTCGCAGCGTTCGCGGGGATCCTCCTGGGATCGGGCCGGTACGTGGCCGTGATCGCGCTAGCTTGCGCGCTCCTGATCCCGATCGGTCTGATGAGGGCGAGTGGGTTCCAGGCCGCGGTGGCGTTCGCGTTCCTGGCCCCCTCGACGGGCTTGCGGGTCGGTGTGTTCACCCTGGCGGACCTTGCGCTTGCAGCAGCGGTTGTCCCGGCAGTGTTCGCGCTGACGCGAGGTAGGACACTGCCGTGGGCGGCGTGGTTCCCCGCACTCGCTGTCTTGGGTGTCAGTGGAGCGGTGGTCCTCACCCTGGGGACGCTGCAGGTCACGCCCGTCATCATCTTCGTGGGTTCGATGCTCTTAGTGCCCGTCACCCTGGCTCACCATGGACGATCCGAGGAGGCCATCCGTTGGTTGGCGGGCGCCTTCGTGCTGGGTGTTGCCGTCAACGGCGTCGCTGGGGTGTACGACATACTCGTTCCCGGGCCGGCGTTCGCATCGATCACGAGCGGTACGGAGTTTGGTGGAGATCTCCGGCCCGCCGGGCTCACGACCCACAGCAACCAACTCGGGTTGTTGAGCGGGCTGGCGACACCGCTGGCCTTGTTCTTCGTACAGCGCGCGACGGGCACCCGCCGTCTGCTCTGGATTGCTGCAGGCGTGACGCTGGTGATGGGTGCCGCGGCTAGTGGTTCGCGCGGTGGCATTCTCGCTGTCGTCGGGGGAGCCTCCATCTGGGTCGTTCTGTCCGGACGACGCCCGGTGTGGCGAGCAGTGCTGACCACCGCAGCGGCGGCCGGTTGCTATCTATTGGTGACGGCACTTGGCTTAACCGTGGGCTTGGAGCGGCTGCTGGTGGGCTCCACGGCCATCAACTCTGCTTCTGCCGCTCAGTCCAATGCCGAGCGCGACTACCGTGCGTCGGTGGCACTGGACCAGTTCGCCCAGAACTACCTGACGGGGGTGGGATTCTCCTCAGGTACCGCCCACAACTTCTATCTCGAGGTTGCCAGGAGTGGTGGCGCGATCGTCCTCGCGCTCGTCATTATCGGAATACTGGGCACCCTCCTGACGGCATGGAGGACTAGAAACAGCGTCGCGATCGCAAGCGCAGTCTTCGCCTCGGCAGCGGTGTGGGCGGTTTTTGCGATTCAGCACAACGCTTCCACGGCTCGTTTCATCTGGATCCCGTCCGGTTTGGCTGCGGCTTGTTGGGTCGCCGCCCGCACGACCCGGACCGAGTGCGCGGAGGTAGCGCCCGAACTCAGTTCGATCGCGGACTCATGAACGAAGGCGGATGATGTCTCGCGCTAGCATTCCAGGGTGAAGGTCAACAGCAAGGTCAAAACCGCCGTGCGACGACTGACGAGGTCGGCAGGGTACGACCTCGTGCCGCTCGCAGCCGGGATCTCCTCGCTCCAGAGGAGGCTGCTGACGGAATATGCTGCTGTGGCTGTCGATGTCGGCGCTAATGTGGGCCAGTATGCCGAGAGGCTTCGAGCTCTCGGTTTCGAGGGTCAGATCGTGTCGTTCGAACCCGGTGCCGATGCGTTCGCCGCGCTGTCGGTCAAGGCACTGCGGTCGAAAGGGACGTGGGATGCACGCAATGTCGCGCTTAGTGACGTTTCAGGTGGTGCCACGTTGCGGGTCAGTGGAAACAGTGTGAGCTCTTCTCTGCTCGATGTCGCCGAGGAGCATCTAGCGGCGGCGCCGTCCTCTGCGACCGTGTCGACCGAGCAGGTAAAAGTGTCGACGCTAGACGAGCAGCTGATCGACCTGGACGGCCCCTTGCGGCTGAAGCTCGACGTTCAAGGCTTGGAGCTGTCTGTACTACGTGGTGGTCCGCGCACGCTGCAACAGACGGTGGCGGTCCAGGCAGAGATCTCATTCACGCACCTCTACGACGGACAAACCAAGTGGCTCGACCTGTGTGCGTTTCTCCAGGACAACGGGTTTCTTCTGCGCTACCTCGAGCCTGGCTACGAGGACCGGCGTACCGGGTTCATGTTGCAGGCCGATGTGGTTTTTGTTCGCGCGACCTAACTGGTCTTTCCACGTTGACGGGGATTGCTCAACGTCGACTGACGGGGGCGGGATGGTCTATCGGAGCGACCGCGCCTCTCACACCTCGGCATCGGTGGTTCGCAGACACGGCGAGTCCGTCTTGGTCGCTGTGACGACCGCCTGCTGCTTCGCCAGCGCTGCCACGCGTCGTATGCGTTCTGCCAGCACCTCGTCATCAAAGGGCCCCCTGGCTGCTCAGGGCCTCTACGGACATGCTGCTAGACACGTCCGAGGCGTGCCGTCAGAGGTCAGCCGCCCTGCAGATCGCGGCTAGGCCACTGCAGGAGTTCTCGTTCCAGGAGCCGCTCAAGCAGTAGGACATCGTCACGGAAGAATTTCTGGAGCGTGAGAGACATGGCCGAAGCGACCTCCGGACGGGCTTCGGCGCGCCACATCGTCGCCTTGAGGTGGCGGACCCACTGAAGGTCCGTCGAACGTGACCATCTGCCCAGGCGACGTACGACTGGCGCGATCATGGCGGGAGGACGATGAGTCAGTCGTCGGAGTTTGGCCGAGCGGAACATTCTGTCGCTGGCATTCTCCGCAGTGAAGTCGGGGACGAAGCTCGGATCCAACCCGAGGAAGGCGAGGATCTCGGCGTAGACCGTCTCTGGTGCAGCCGCGAGGTCATCGAACACCACGACGTGAAGCTGAGAGGACGGGATCGACGACGCCAGGGACTCAAGGGCGGCGCCCATGCGCCCGATCCTCGCGTAGTCGACGAGTTTGGGGTCGAGGGTCGGCACACCGGGGAGCTCCCCGGCGAGACTGCGCGTCCAGGCAGCGGAGAAGTCGGTCTCGTCCTCGTTCAGCGCCAGGAGCTGCGTGCGATGGTAGGAGATCACCAACGTGTCGGGTCGCGCACGCACACGATGAACTTCGCCTCCGGGACCTCGGCCAGGATGGCTGGGACCGCGGTTGCCGAGTAGAGGTACGTCGTCGAACCGTCCCCGCGGTAAGCAGCGGCTCGGGACTCGGACGAGGCGTAAAGAGTCTCGTAGGCCGCCCGGGTGTCGAAGCCGTACAACGCCCTCTGCGCAGGGAAGTCCGAGGCCCAGTAGAACGGCTCCTTGGGTACGGACCAGAACACATCCGGGTGCTGCTCGAGCCAAGCCACCAGTGAGGTCGTCCCGGCCTTGGGAGCACCGATCAAGTACAGATTGGGCAGCGTGATGATGTCGCTCCTCGGTCGCTGGCGGGGTCGGGTCTGGGTTCGTACATGACAGCCCGAGCGAGATGATCCTGCCCGATGGGGGGCGCTGACCGCATCTGACCCGCCACCGGGGACGTGGCAGCCGCCGCACGGAAGGTGACAGGATCGCCGCGTGCACCCCGCCCCCGACCCGGTGTCCCGCAAGGACCTGCTTCGCTTCATCGTCCGCAGTGCTGTCCTCGACTCCAGACTGCTCGGCGCCGCCTACGTCCGGCGACGCGCTGGTTACGGCGACCGTCGCATCACGCCGGACACCGAGCTGGTCATCGAGGGGTTTCCCAGGTCCGCCAACTCCTATGCCCGATGGGCCTTTGAGCTCGCTGCTGAACGAGACGGGACGCTCGCCGGGCACACTCACGCCGCGGCTGTGGTGCGCGAGGCCGCCCGCAGCGGCGTGCCTGTCATCGTCCTGGTGCGTCGCCCCGAGGACGCCGTAGCCTCCTTGGTGCAGATGCGGCGCGGCGCCAACCTGACTGCGGGGTTCCAGGCCTACGCCCGCTTTCACCGGCGCGTGCACGCCCTTGGCGGGCGCGTGATGGTGGCCCGGTTCGAAGACGTGGTCGGGGACTTCGGTGCTGTCCTGGATCGCGCGGGTCGGACATTCGCAACGAATCTTCCCGCGTTCGAGGCATCTGAGGACACGCTGGCGGCGGTGCAGGACCTCGTGGAGCAGGCTAATCGTCGGCGCAATGACGGGGTCTTGCTTGAGAACACCGTCTCTCGGCCGTCGGCAGGACGACAGCCCGTCGAGCAGGTGCTGGCCTCGATGGGCCCGCTTGCGCGCTGGCAGCACCAACGGGCTCGACACGCTTACGAGCGGCTGCTGACCCCTGATCAGGACGGGTCGAGCAATGCCGAGTAGGCGGACCGGATCTGCTGGTCGCCGAGGTGCTCTCACCGAACCGGCGTGCCGCCGCAGCCATCGAATCCAGGGCTTCACGGTCGTGCAGGAGGTCGGCAAGGGCGGTGGCGGCAACCCGGGGCTCCCGGGTCGTGGCGCGAGCCAGTCCGGCCCGCAGAAGCTCCGGCGAGGTGTAGACGTCCTCCGTCAGCAAGATCGGAAGGCCGGCTTGCGCGGCCTCGATCACGGTGATCCCGTAGTTCTCGTTGTAGGAAAGCAGCACGAACAGGTCGGCTGCGTGGTAAGCGTCGGCTTTGTCCTGGGTTCCCAGCCAACCGGCCCAGTACATCCTCGACCCGACCCCACGCTCGTCGGCGAGGTCACGAACGTGGCGCTCATAGGCGGGGTCGCCCCTGCCGGCCACGACCAGGCGTACCTTGAGAGCGGGCGAGGGCGAGCGCCTCGACCAAGACATGCAGGCCCTTCTTGTAGTCCAAGCGCCCGAGGAACAGCAGCATCGTCTCGTCGGGGGCGGCGCCATAGAAGCACGCACCTCAGCGGTGGTGCGGCCCGGTCGGCAGCCGGCCCGGCGGGATTGCCACGACCCGCGTGGTGGGGCGGCTCCCGAACCCGACAAGGTCGACCGCCTCGCGCTCGGTGGTGCAGACGACCGCGGTCGCCCGAGCCAGGACAGGGCGTACAAGCAACCGCCCGATGATCTGTTTCGCGACTGCATGCTTCTGTACATCAAAACGATCCAGCGAGCCGTGTGGGCTCACGAGCAGCGATCGGCGCCGCATGAGTGCCGCCACAGCCGCAGCGAACGGCGGCACAGCCCAGATTGCGTGGACGTGCACGACGTCGACCGCGCGGACCTCCCGGGCCAGCCATCGCAAGAGGGGCCCCGAGCCTGCGAATCGGCGCGAGAACCGGCCGTAGGGAAATAGGCGACCTCGACCCGGGGATCGAAGTCAGCGAGATTGTCGTAGGAGAGGCCGGGATCCCGCCCGCTGACGACCATGACGCGGTGGCCGGCGGCTGCCTGGGCGTTGGCCATCAGGAGCACCGCTGCCTGCAGCCCCCGAGGCGGTCGTCCAGGCCCTCGACGACGTGGAGCACGCTACGAGCACCGATCATGACGCGCCGCCCGGCCAGTCCGGAGGATTGGGCCCGAAATACTCCTCGAGGGCTCAGGAGTCGTCGCGGTAAAAGTCGGCCGAAGGCCTGACGTACTTCGGGGTCGATGGTGGGGCGCTCGTTCCCGTACACCCTGCGCAGTGCAAACCGGTCGGTCGCCGCCACGACGTTGCTCACAACCGCGGGACCCGACGGTCGGGCGGGAAGATGTTCAGTAGCCGGACTGGTGGCGATGCAGGACCCAGCGGTTGCGCAGCGACGAAGCGGAGCCCGGACAGGGGGTAGATCCCTTCGTTCCTCGTTGTGGGGCGCCGGTGGGGGCCGGAAGGCGGCGTCCACGCCGAGGTGGGCGAAGGCCAGGGCGAGCTGGGCTCGGGGTCCGAGCGCAGGTCGGTGTCGTGCAGGACGAGCAGCTGCTCGGGTCGACGTGCGCGAGCCAGTGGGTCAGGTGCCGGTGGTAGAGGCCCCACGTCGAGCATCTCCCGGGCCGATGGGCTCGTCGTCGAGGCACCCTCCAGGAGTCGGCGCAGACCGACGTCCGGCGCCTCGACGGCAGCATGCCCCAGCGCACCAACCAGAAGTACGCGGAGATGGCGCGATCCACCGGGTTGCGCAGGATGACGATCAGGCGGCTCCGGGGAGCGGGCTTGCGACGCGCGGCGGGACCTCGGCGCGCGCGAGGTAGTCGGGACACTTCAGACCGACAGCTCGATTCGTGGTGGCCTGCGTAGCGGCTCATGAAGCGGGGACGCCACAGTCGTCGAACAGGGGGTCACGAAGGAACGGGTCTTCGCCCGGAGGCATCCAGACCTGAGGGTGCTTCGCGCAGGTTGCTGAGCAGGGCGGTCGAAGCGGCCTTCTGCGCCCCGATCACCATGAACGTCAGACCTGGTCACCCCACCCGCACAACCCCCACTCGGTTCGAGGACGGGCCTACCCTAGGGCCAAGGCGGGCCCTCCGGGTCGCTCGGTCTGGCAAGTCATCGGATGGGAGGGCACGTGTCGCGATCCAGGGTGGCGCGCCGGATCGGGTGGGCGCTCGGTGATCAGGTCCTGTCGAGCCTGACGAACTTCGCCCTGACGATCAGCGTCGCGCGCGTGGTCAGCCCATCCTCCTTCGGGGTGTTCGCCACCCTGATCGTGGCGTCCCAGTTCGTTCTGGTGATCGGCAGAGCGTGACGACCGACCCGCTGATCGTCAGACACAGTGCCGCCGAGGACCCGGGAGGGCTGCACCGAGCAGTGCGCAAGGCGCTCGGTGGGGCGGTCAGCTCGGTCTCACTGCGGCGGTGTGCTCCGTTCCTGACGCTCGTCCTTCCGCAGGAAGCGCGCGTACCGGCGGCGGTCTTTCTCGCAGTCATCCCGGGCATCGTCCTCCAGGACGCCATCCGCTTCTGCGCCTTCACGGCGGGCCGACCACAGGTGGCGTTCTGGAACGACTTCGTGTGGGCCGTGCTTCAGATCGGCGGGGTCGTCCTCCTGGCCTCCCACGGGGGTGACCTCCGCCGCGGTGTTCGTCGCGGTCTGGGGCAGTGCGGGAACCCTCTGCGCGATGCTGGGTCTCCTACAGCTCCGTGCGGTGCCTGCCGTCACGGCCGGGCCGCGTTGGCTCCAGGACAACTGGTCGTCGTCGCGCTACTACGTGGCCGAGAACGCGTTGCTGAACGGCACGAACCTGGTGAACATCACACTGATCGGCCTTGTCGCCGGATTTGCCGCGTCGGCCAGCCTGCGCGGGGCCGTCACGTTGTTCGGTCCGATGGCCGTACTCAGCCTTGGGGCGCGCGCGGCGCTCACCCCGGAGTTCGTGCGGCTCGCCCGGCGTGACCGTCGCCGGATGTATCGCGCGTCCATGGCCGCCAGCCTGGGGTTCGCCGCAGTCGGCGGCGTGTGGGCGGTGTCTGCTGCTCGTGATGCCGGACACCGTGGGCGAGGCAGCCCTGGGTCAGACCTGGGCCCTGACCGAACCCGTGCTGGTGTTCATGGTGATCGACTCGACCGTCACCCTCTTCACCGTCGGCGCGTTCATCGGCATCCGCGCTTCTGGTGACGCCCGCCGAGGGCTGGGCGCGCGGATGAGCCTCGTGCTGCCGCGGCTGGCCCTCGGTGTCGGCGGCGCCGCCCTCTATGGCGCCCGCGGTGCCGCGGTGGCCTTCGCCTGCCTGGCTCCGGTCTACGTCGCAGTCTGGTCGTACCACCTCCGGAGAGCCGTGCTGGATGGCCCGCCGCCCGATGTCGACGGCAATGCGGATGACGACGTGGGGACCCGCGCTCAGTCCAACGAGTAGCCCATCCGACCGTGGCCTCACCAGCCACCTCGACGAAACTCTCGTAGGTGCGGTCCGAGAACGAGGTTCTCCATCCGCCTGATCCACCCTGACGCAGCGTGGCGCTCCATCGGTCTCCGATGCCGCCGGACATCTGCTCCAGCACCTCCGGGTACGCCCGGAGACCGAGACCCTCGAGCAGGACCGTCTGCTCCCTCGACGCGCGGCGGGGTCGCGTCTACGAATGCTTCGTACCGCACGGTCGGAATACGCTGTACCCACGGGAGGAACAGCTCGATCCGCCGGTTGAAGGGGGCCCATCCCCGCCCGAAGCCGCTGCCCGGGAAGCCCTTGATCGCAGCCAGCAGCTGATCGTCCCAGGTCGGGAACTGGGCGACGGCGCCGCGGGCCGGGTGGGCTCGTAATCCCTGATGTAGTGCAGGCGAGAGACCAGGATGTCGCGAGGATCGCGGACGACCTGGACCGATGGTAGCCCAGCCGCCCCAGCATAGCTGGGTGGCTCGGTCCCAGTACAGGTGGGACATCACGAAGGCCGATCGAGGGCAGCGAGCGAGCTAGCTCGACGGAGCTGCTCGTCGTAGACAGGCATCTCGCCACTGGGGCCGGGTCGGACGGCATGCTGGTCCTGGACGGCGCCGATACCGGAGAAGGAGACCTCGTGGAGGCGGGTCAGCTGGCTGGACACCAAATGGGTGCCAGACTTGCCCATGCTGTTGACGAGCATCCGATGCCCGTCGCGGGGGGCCGTCGCCCGCCGGTAGGCCTGGTACGCCGGGACGGCCGCGCGTCGAACCGCGCGGACCCGGCGGAGGCGGCGGGACAACTCTGGCAGCACGACGTCTCCGATCCGGCAACCACAGGGCGTCGGCTGCTCGCGGGCGACATCGTAGACCGCTGCTGAGCCCTGACGGTCGACACGACCGCGACATCGCTTCAAGATCCCACCCGTCGGCAGCATGCCCCCCGAGCGTCACCGCGACCTACTAGTCTCCGCTCGACGCACCACGATCGTCCGGTGCCGGAAAGGGGATCCCAGATGGTGGCAGAGCCTCGGCAGCAGGAGTCACGGGCCAGCCGCGCAGCCTCGTTGCCGCCCGCAGGTACCCCGAGAGCACCATCGACGGGTTCTCCCGCGTCGACGGTGCCGTGGAGTTCTACACCCGCGTGAATGCCCTTGTGGACGAGACCAGCGTCGTCGTCGATCTCGGCGCCGGACGGGGGCAGTGGCTCGACCCACACCACAGCAGCACCCGTCGCGAGCTGCGCAACTTCCGTGGTCGGGTGGCCGAGGTCGATCGGGGTCGACGTGGACGAGGCGGTCCGAGACAACGGGTCGCTGGACCGCGCAGTCCTGGTGGACTTCGCCGAACCGCTTCCGTTGGAGGACTCCTCCGTCGACCTGGTCGTCTCCGACTTCACCTTCGAGCACGTGCAGGACCCGGCACACCTGGCCGGCGAGATCGACCGGGTACTCAGGCCCGGAGGGTGGCTGTGCGCCCGTACACCCCACAAGTACGGATTCGTCGGACTGGGTGCCCGCGCCGTGCCGAACAAGGCCCACACCACCTGGCTCAGGCGACTCCAGCCCGCCCGGAAGGCAGAGGACGTCTTCCCGGTGCGTATACGGGATGAACACGCGGGCCGATCTGCGAGCGGCTCTTCCCGGCGCCTGCTTTCCGCACCATCGTCTACGGGCAGTTCGGTGAGCCGAACTACGCCGGTGGTTCGCGCTTGTTGTGGGCAGCGTTCGAGGTCGTCCGTCGGGTGCAGCCCAAGTCGCTGCGGCCCGATGCTCCACATCTTCGTGCAGAAGAACCCCGAGAGGAGAACAGTGACCAAGAAGGCACTCATCACCGGCATCACCGGCCAGGACGGGTCGTACCTCGCCGAGCTCCTGCTGGGCAAGGGGTACGAGGTGCACGGCCTGATCCGCCGGGCCTCGACCTTCAACACCTCACGGATCGACCACCTCTACCAGGACCCGCACGACCCCGAGGCCCGGCTGTTCCTGCACTACGGCGACCTGTCCGACGGGGCGCGGCTGGTGACGCTGCTGCCACCAGATCGACCCGGACGAGGTCTACAACCTCGCCGCCCAGTCGCACGTGCGGGTCAGCTTCGACGAGCCCGAGCACACCGGTGACACCACCGGCGTCGGCGCGATGCGGCTGCTCGAGGCGGTCCGCCTGGCCGGGGTCAAGTGCCGCTACTACCAGGCGTCGAGCTCGGAGATGTTCGGGGCGACGCCGCCGCCGCAGGACGAGGAGACGCCGTTCTACCCGCGCTCGCCCTACGGCGCCGCCAAGGTCTACGCCTACTGGGTGACCCGGAACTACCGCGAGGGCTACGGCATGTTCGCGGTCAACGGGATCCTCTTCAACCACGAGTCGCCGCGTCGCGGCGAGACGTTCGTGACCCGCAAGATCACCCGGGCGGTCGCCCGGATCAAGGCGGGCCTCGACGACTACGTCTACATGGGCAACCTCGACGCCGTCCGCGACTGGGGCTACGCCCCGGAGTACGTCGAGGGCATGTGGCGGATGCTGCAGGCCGACGAGCCCGACGACTTCGTGCTGGCCACCGGCGGCAACTTCACGGTCCGCGACTTCGTGGTGACCGCCTTCGAGCACGCCGGGCTCGACTGGGAGAAGCACGTGCGGTTCGACGAGCGCTACCTGCGGCCGACCGAGGTCGACGCGCTGATCGGCGACGCGGGCAAGGCCGAGCGGCATGCTGGGCTGGAAGGCGACGGTGCAGACCGACGAGCTGGCCCGGATCATGGTCGACGCCGACATCGAGGCGCTCAAGCACGAGGGCACGGCCCTGGATCGACCAGGTCGGCCTCGACGGCTGGCCGAGGCTGCGACGCGTGAGCAGCGACCGGCGCGGCGGTCCGCTCGACCGCGTCGGCCCCGTTCTACGTCGCGGGCCACCGCGGCCTGGTCGGTGGCGCCATCTGGCGCGCCTGCGAGGCGGCCGGGCTTCGACCGACCTCGTCGGGCGGACCTCGGCCGAGCTCGACCTGCGCGACCGCGACGCGGTCTTCGACTTCTTCGCCGGGAGCAAGCCGACGTACGTCGTGCTGGCCGCCGCCAAGGTCGGCGGGATCCTGGCCAACAGCACCTACCCGGTCGAGTTCCTCTCCGAGAACCTGCGGATCCAGACCAACGTGATGGACGCGGCGCTCGAGCACGGCGTCGAGCGGCTGCTGTTCCTCGGCTCGTCGTGCATCTACCCGAAGCTCGCCGAGCAGCCGATCCGCGAGGACTCGCTGCTCACCGGGCACCTCGAGCCCACCAACGACGCCTACGCGATCGCCAAGATCGCCGGCATCCTCGGCGTGCAGGCCGTGCGGCGCGAGTACGGCCTGCCGTGGATCTCGGCGATGCCGACCAACCTCTACGGGCCCGGCGACAACTTCTCGCCCACCGGCAGCCACGTGCTGCCGGCGCTGATCCGCCGCTACGACGAGGCGCGGGCAGTCGGGCGCGCCGCACGGTGACCAACTGGGGGACCGGGTCACCGCGGCGCGAGTTCCTGCACGTCGACGACATGGCGGCCGCCTGCCTGCACCTGCTCGAGCACTACGACGGACCCGAGCAGGTCAACGTCGGCACCGGCCGCGACGCCACGATCACGGAGATCGCCGGCGTCGTCGCCGAGGCCGTCGGGTTACGAGGGCGAGACCGAGTGGGACACCTCCAAGCCCGACGGCACCCCGCAGAAGCTGCTCGACGTCTCGCAAGCTCGCGCGACGCGGGCTGGGCGGCGCAGATCGGCCTGCGCGAGGGGATCGCGTCGACGGTCGCGTGGTACCGCGCGCACCGGGACCGTCTCCGCGAGGCGGGCTGAGGCCGGTGGGTCACTGCCGGACCAAGACCACCTGGGCGACCTCGGCGAAACCGGGAAGCGTCACGCCAATCGAGTCGGGGCCCTCATCCGCGACCGGCAACGACCGCCCAGTCTGGCCGTCGAAGGCCGCCAGGTCGGCTGCGGAGCTGGCGCCGAAACGTGCGAGGTCGACAACGAGGCGAGACCCGGGTGGCACGTCGGCCGGCTGCGCTGCCACGCCCTCGGGCGGAACCGGCTCGTCGGGGCTCACTCGCTGGATGTGAGCGAAGCCGTTGGTGACCATGACCGTCAGTCGGGTGGTGGTCCCGCTACCGCTGGAGAAGGCGGCAGCCGCCGCGCGCCCGGGCAGTCCTTCGACGCGAAGCATCGTGTCCCGCCGGGTCAGTGCTTCGAGAAGCACACCTTCCGAGGCGTCGTACTCGGCCTGGGTTGCCCAGGGCAACAGTCCGGTCTCGTCGTTCAGCACCTGTCCCCCTCGGTCGCGGAATTCCTCGAGCGCGGCCCGGTGCCCCGGGCCGAGCCCGGCCAGGTCGGGAATCCACAGCGTCCTCACCGAGGCCGGCACCCCGGCGAGGAAGGTCTCGTCGTTGAGGACGCGAGGGGTCATCCCGGAGCGAGTCATGGCCGCGAACCCACCCGCCAACGGCAGCAGGAGCCGCTCCCACATCTCCTTGTCGCCAGCCTCGAAGAGGCCGTTGCGCTGCCGCTCGCTGAAGAGGACTGCCGTGTCGGAGACGGGGGCTGGACCGAGCGCGGGTGAGAGCCGGTCGCCCAGAGCGAAAGCCTCGGCATACGACTCCCGACCCGGCAGTCCGGCGATGTCACCACCAGCGAGCTCGGTCTCGTTGACGTTCAATGCTGCGACCGCACCGAACGTGGTGACAGCGGCGACGAACGATCGTTCCTGTGCAGGCGTGGCGGCGAGCCCGTGCCAGACGTGGACGATCCCGTCACCGTCGTCGACCTGCGCGTCGCGAAGCGTCACCAGTCCGAGGGCGATCCGTGTCGCGTCGGTGGGTCGCGCCAGGGTCCGGTTGCGGGTGAACACCTGGTTGGTCAAGCCCGGCGCGAGGGACGCGCGAAGCTCGGTCTTCGTGTCTCCTCCGGCGCCGAGCTCAGAGTCCATCTCGAGGCGCGTGAGTCCGGGGACCGACGTGACGGAGGTGATCACGCGGAAGGACGGGTACTCCTGGCGGACCGCTCGTCGCCAGCCGTCGATGGTCTCGGCCAGCCGTCGGGCGTTGTACTCGAGGAACGCCCGATAGTCAGAGGTGCGGTCTGGGAGGGGCACACTGCCGTACTCGGCCTCGAAGTCGGCCGCCAGAGCCGAGCCGTAGCAACCCCCTGTCGGCAGGTGACGCATGTCAAGGTAGGTGCCCGAGGCGCCCGCGTCGGCGAGCTCGAGGAGCCGTTGCTGGACGATCGCGCCGTAGGGCCCCGTCATGTCGAGGTAGGTGCCCTTGGGATCGTGGACGGCCGGTCCGCCGGTCGCGGTTCGACAGACCCACTCCGGATGAGCAGCAGCCAGCCCGGCCTCGCTCATGTCGTTGTAGTAGGCGATCATCGGCTCGTCGTGCTGCCAGGCCTCGGTCACGTGCTCCTGCAACAGGCTCCGGCCGGCAGCCAGCGTGATGCCGTGCTGCTCGCGGGTCCCCAGGTACTGCTGATCGCCCCCAGGGCCCAGCGGGACCTCGCTGGGCCACCAGGGGTCCTCGTCGAAGTGTCGGGCGCTGCGGGTGAAGAGTGGGGCGCCGAGTGAGGCGAGGTCGGCGCCGGCCCGGTCGAATCCGGAGGCGCCGAAGTAGCCGTCACCGTTGGGGGACCAGGGGTAGTAGCGGACGTGGCCGTGGACGCGGTTCGAGAGGAACCACGAATCGGACACCTCTCCGGGGCCAGGCAGTGGCAGTGTGCGGACGCGGTGGTTGCCCTCCGCCCATCGGACCTGGACCTGTTGGATCCCGACGGTGGAGTTCTGACCGGCGACGGCGAGTCCGACCTCCCCCGCGGCGCGCACGACGGCCACCGAGGTCCCCGCGCGGCCGGAGCCGAAGGAGGTGGTGAAGGCGCGGCCGCCGGTTGCGTCGCTGCCGCGGAAGACGGTCGCTCCGGACTCATCGTCCACGTCGAGTAGGCCTAGCCGGTCGCTGCCGGCGTCCGTCCAGGCGACGACCTCGCGCACCTCACCGTCCACCGCGACGGTGCGCCGGGACTCACGGGTACCGGCCTGTCGGCGCACCTCGATCACGGGGTCTCCCGTCGTTCCGCGACGCAGCAGCGCGTACCGCGGGGGAGTGGAGTGCGTGCCCGGCAGCACTGTCATGGCCGCGACCTCCCCGGCACCGATCGCAGTACCTGGGAGCCGGCTCAGCGTCGCGCCGTCGATGCGCTGGATGCTCGCCCGCCCGGTAGTACGCGAAGTCACTGCCGTGACCACCTCAGCCGGGCGGTCTCCCGCGGCTGGTGCCCAGGCCAGGTCGGTGGTGTCAACGGCGCTGCCGATCACCACCTGGGAGCGTCGACCGGTGGTGACGTCCAGGACACGGATCCGCTCCCGGTCGACGCGGACATCGCCACCGAGGACCGCGAGCCGGGTGCTGCCGTTCTCTACCCAGGCGACCAGGTCCCTCGGCAACTCGTTGCGGCCGAGTGACCAGGTCCGGGTGATTCCGGCTGCGCGGTCCCACAGCGACACGGAGTAGATCCCGGTCGTGCGATCGATCGACAGCGCAGCAAACCCAAGGGCGACGCCATCAGCGGACCCCTGAACCTCTTCGAGGTCCAACCATGCGTGGTCGGGTTGGAGGAAGATGGTCCGCTCCGCAGCAGTGTGGTCGGCCTGCTGCACGGTGATCCGTGGGGCCGGGGACTGCTGAAGAGTGGCGATCTCATCGGTTCCGTCGGCGTCGGAGTCACCGAGGGTCGCGATCATCAGTGCGGGGTCCGGCGGCAACGGTGACGCCGTGTCGCCGAGGTGACCCCGTGTCTCCTCGCCGACGGCGGCGGGGGCGTCCAGGACTGCGGCGAGGTCGGCCGCGTCGGTCCGTCCGCTGCCGTCGGCGTCACCGGCAACCAAGGAGAAGTCGAGGTCCAGGTCACCACCCGGCAGCGAGTTGCCGGACTTTGCAGAGCTGCGCGATCCCCACTCACCGTCGAGCCGGTTGCCGGCTTCGTCGGTGACCTCGTCGGCGAGCACCAGGCGGTAGCTGTCCGACGGCAGGGGGTTCGACCACCTCCAGGACGCGTCCAGACCGTCGGCGGACAGGTCAAACGTGGGCGTGTCTCCGTCCCCTCGGCCGCGTGTGAGGACGAGGTCGCCCGCCGAGACCCGGACGGGCTCGTCGAAGGTGAGGCTGATCCTGTCACCGGCGTGGGCGACCTCCCGCCCATCGAGAAGGTCCACGGGAGCCGGTCCTCCGTCCAGGCTCACAGCAAGGACTCGCGGACCGGTCTGGTCGGCTATCTGTGTCGTGGTCGACCACGAGGTCGGCGCCGCGAGGAGGACCAGCACGAGGGACGAGGTCGCGAAGAAGGCGTAGGTCCGCATGACTGGTCGCTCCAGGTGCGATAGGTCAGGTGTGTCGCTGGACCTTACCGGCCCGCGCGCGCTGCGGGCTCGACGTTGCGTCGAAGGCCGGTCTGTGCAACGGCGCGGACGAGGCCCCGTACCGACGACAGGACCGGGACTGTCCGAACAACGGTGTGAGTGGCTCGACACGTCGACCGCACCTTGGCTACGACAGACACGAGGTCCCTGGCCGCAACAGCGGGAACTGCCGCAACGGGGTCCGGACCAAGACGGTGCTGACCGACAACGTCGGACCGATCAAGATCACCGTCCCACGTGATCGTGATGGCATCTTCAACCCGTGATGGTGGCCAAGCGCCAGCCCCGCCTGGCCGATGTGGACACGATCTCCACTCCAGGATCACCGACAACGTCGTCGTCGAGATAGCCGAGTGGATCGCGCGGCCGCTGGAGGAAGTCCGTGCCGCGGCGTTCATCGACGCGATCAACGTCAGGATGCGTGACGGCCAGGTCGGCAACCGTCTGATCTATGCTGCGACCGGTCTCGACCAGGCCGGCAACGAGGACATCCTCGCTGATCTGGGCCGGCACCGGAGGCGGACAGTGAGGCGAAGTTCTGGCTCGACGCCGAGATCCGGGAGGTGTTGTGCTCGACGAACGCGATCGAGCGTCGAACGCCCGCTATCGGCCGAGCGGTCACGGTGCGGGGCCCCCCACCGAGTAGGCCGCGATGAAGTGCCTCTGCGTGGTTACCAGGTCGCTGGACCCCAAGGGCGCCGGTCAGACGCGATGGACGATGAGGTGGAAGCAGCCCTCAACGCCTTCGCCGATCGGATGGCGGCCGCGGAGAACCTCCCACGCTGGAACTGCCGCTCACGCCGTAAGCCGGACAGGCCCCGATGTAGGCGCGCTGCATCGGGACTGCATGGTTCTGCCCTGGGAGGTGCTGGGGCCGGTGCTCAATTGAGGCTGGGGCGACGACAACAGGGCCTCTCCCACACCGCGGTGTGGCAGAGGCCCTGCCGGGTCGGTCTCGGCTGTCAGGTGCCGGAGTTGATCATCCCGGCACCCA
>CAWAGJ010000004.1:0-78403 GCA_963781475.1 uncultured Actinomycetota bacterium
GCGTGGCGCTGCTGGAGCCGGCCGGCTGACACCTCCGCCGGCGGGGGAGGTCCTGCGACCCGCGCGGCATGCACCGTGCGGACCACGTCCTCGACCCGGGGTTCCTCGACCGACCAGCACCCGCTCGGCACCGACGAGTACGACCCCGCCCGGCCAGGTCGTGGTCGAGGAGCAGACCACCTCGTCGACCGGCCAGGCTTCCCCGGGATGTGGGTGCGCGGCGGTGCACGACCGGGCGTCTTCGTCCCGAGGTGACCGGGGACGGCATCGGTGCCATCGTCGGCGCATGCATCGTGCGCTGTTGCCCCTCGTCGTCGCTGAGGACCAGCTCCTCCCGCCCGTCACCTGGGAGGGGGTCGCGATCGGGGTGGCCTTCCTGGTGGTCGGGTGGGTCGTGGCCCGTGCCGTCGGATGGCTCACCCGACTGCTCCTGCGGTGGCGGGGCAAGTCGGCCAGCGCGAGCGCGATGTTCTCGTCCCTGGCCCGCTGGCTGGTGCTCCTGCTCGCCTTCGCCACCGCGCTCACGATCGTCTTCCCGAGCGTGAAGCCGGTCAACGCGCTCGGCGGCATCGGCGTGCTGTCGATCGCGGCCGGTATCGCGTTCCAGACCGTGCTGGGCAACATGTTCGCGGGGATCGTGATCCTGGCGCGGGACAAGTTCCGGGTGGACGACCAGGTCGCCGTCCGCGACGTGGCGGGGACCGTGACGGGCGTGTCGTTGACGAGCACGACGGTGCGCACCTTCGACGGCAGGCTGGTGCTGATCCCGAACTCCGTGGTGCATTCAGAGATCGTCACCGTCCAGACGGGGTTCGAGCACGTGCGGTCGACGGTCAGCATCGACATCGACGACAGCGCCGACCTGGGCGCTGCCATCTCGGTCGCCGAGGCGGCGATGGCCTCCGTGGCTTCGGTCCTGGGTGACCCGGCTCCGCAGGCGCTCCTGCAGGAGGTCGGGTCGGCGACCGTGCGGATGGACCTGCGCTTCTGGTCCGGGGCCCGGCAGATGGAGACCAAGCTGGCCCAGCACGAGGTCGTGGGAGCGGTGCTGGACCAGCTCAAGGCGGCCGGCGTCAGCACCGGTGCGGACGTCGTGGTCGTCGAGGGTGGGCCGCAGCTGCTCGAGGCGGTGCGCGCGCGGCCCGGTTCGTCGTGGTCCGGACGTGACCCCCGGGCGCAGGGGCGGGACGAGGGAGGTCCACCCCGGGATGATGTATCTTGACGTCAAGAGACTTCGTGGTCGCCGGGTCGGCGGCGGTAAGGGCGACCTGCCTTCCGTCGACCCGGTCGGCGGCGGCAGGATGGGCGCGCGGGTCCCGCGACGCAGGTTGACGTGACAGAGGAGATGACGGGCATGGCCAGCAAGGACAGCTTCGGGGCGAAGAGCTCCCTCGACGTGGAGGGGAAGTCCTACGAGATCTTCCGCCTCGACGCGGTGGAGGGCGACGGCCTCGACGTCGACACCCTCCCGTTCAGCCTCAAGGTGCTCCTGGAGAACCTCCTGCGCACCGAGGACGGCGAGAACATCACCGCCGACGACATCAGGGCGATCGCCGGCTGGGACGCCGACGCGGACCCGAGCCAGGAGATCCAGTTCACGCCGGCGCGCGTGATCATGCAGGACTTCACCGGCGTGCCCTGCGTGGTCGACCTCGCCACCATGCGCGAGGCGATGACCGAGCTCGGCGGGGACGCCTCGCGGATCAACCCGCTGGCCCCGGCCGAGATGGTCATCGACCACTCCGTCATCGCCGACGTCTTCGGCACCCCCGAGGCCTTCGAGCGCAACGTCGAGATCGAGTACGAGCGCAACCGCGAGCGCTACCAGTTCCTGCGGTGGGGCCAGGGCGCCTTCGACGACTTCAAGGTCGTCCCCCCGGGCACCGGCATCGTGCACCAGGTCAACATCGAGCACCTGGCGCGCGTGGTCTTCGCCCGCGAGGACGCCGACGGGACCACGCTGGCCTACCCCGACACCTGCGTCGGCACCGACTCGCACACCACGATGGTCAACGGCATCGGCGTCGTCGGCTGGGGCGTCGGCGGCATCGAGGCCGAGGCGGCCATGCTCGGCCAGCCCGTCTCCATGCTGATCCCGCGCGTGGTCGGCTTCAAGCTCAACGGCGACCTGCCCGAGGGCACGACGGCCACCGACCTGGTCCTGACCATCACCGAGATGCTGCGCGAGCACGGCGTCGTCGGGAAGTTCGTCGAGTTCTACGGCCCCGGCGTCTCCGCGCTGCCGCTGGCCAACCGCGCCACGATCGGCAACATGAGCCCGGAGTTCGGCTCGACGATCGCGGTCTTCCCGCTCGACGAGGAGACCACGAAGTACCTCGAGCTCACCGGCCGCACGGCCGAGGAGGTCGCGCTGGTCGAGGCGTACGCCAAGGCTCAGGGCCTGTGGCACGACCCGTCCGCCGAGCCGCGCTTCTCCGAGCGCCTCGAGCTCGACGTCTCCACCGTGGTGCCGTCCCTCGCCGGGCCCAAGCGGCCCCAGGACCGGGTCGCGCTGTCCGACGCCAAGATGTCCTTCCGTGGCGCGCTCACCGACTACGTCGAGCAGGACGAGGAGACCTCCGACAGCGGCGTCGACGAGTCGCTCGAGGAGACCTTCCCGGCCAGCGACGCACCGTCGAGCAGCTCGGGCAACGGCAGTGGCAAGCCACGCCACTCCGCCGCCCCGAAGGACGGCGGCCGCCCCAGCAAGTCCGTCCCGGTCCGCCTCGAGGACGGCACCGAGTTCGACCTCGACCACGGCGCCGTGACGATCGCCGCGATCACGTCGTGCACGAACACCTCGAACCCGTCGGTGATGATCGGCGCGGCCCTGCTGGCCAAGAAGGCCGTGGAGAAGGGCCTGGACCGCAAGCCCTGGGTCAAGACCTCGCTCGCGCCCGGCTCCAAGGTGGTCAGCGACTACTACGAGAAGGCCGGCCTCACGCCGTACCTCGACAAGCTCGGCTTCAACCTGGTCGGGTACGGCTGCACCACCTGCATCGGCAACTCCGGCCCCCTCATCCCCGAGGTCAGCCAGGCCGTGCAGGACGCCGACCTCGCCGTCGTCTCGGTGCTCTCGGGCAACCGGAACTTCGAGGGCCGGATCAACCCGGACGTGAAGATGAACTACCTGGCCTCGCCGCCGCTGGTGGTCGCCTACGCCCTGGCCGGCTCGATGGACGTCGACCTGTTCACCGAGCCCCTCGGTCAGGACACCGACGGCAACGACGTGTTCATGAAGGACGTCTGGCCGACCGCGGCCGAGGTGGAGGAGGTCATCTCCACCGCCATCACCTCCGACATGTTCACCTCCGACTACGCCGACGTCTTCGCCGGCGACGAGCGCTGGCAGTCGCTGCCGACGCCGGAGGGCGACACCTTCGCGTGGGAGGAGGACTCCACCTACGTGCGGCGTCCTCCCTACTTCGACGGGATGCCCGCCGAGCCGGAGCCGGTCACCGACATCGAGGGCGCCCGGGTGCTGCTCAAGCTCGGCGACTCGGTCACCACCGACCACATCTCGCCCGCGGGCGCGATCAAGAAGGACAGCCCGGCCGGCACGTACCTCGCCGACCACGGCGTGGGTCAGCGCGACTTCAACTCCTACGGCTCGCGCCGGGGGAACCACGAGGTCATGATCCGGGGCACCTTCGCCAACATCCGGCTGCGCAACCAGCTCGCCCCCGGCACCGAGGGCGGCTTCACCCGCGACTTCGCCCAGGGCGGCGAGGTCACCTCGGTCTACGAGGCCTCCGAGAGCTATGCCGAGGCCGGCACCCCGCTGGTCGTGCTGTCCGGCAAGGAGTACGGCTCGGGCTCCTCGCGCGACTGGGCCGCGAAGGGCACCGCGCTGCTCGGGGTCAAGGCCGTGGTGGCCGAGTCCTACGAGCGGATCCACCGCTCGAACCTGATCGGCATGGGCGTGCTGCCGCTGCAGTACCCCGAGGGCCAGTCGGCCGAGTCGCTGGGCCTGACCGGCGAGGAGACCTTCTCGGTCACCGGTGTCACGGAGCTCAACGAGGGCCGGACGCCGCGCACGGTCAAGGTCACCGCAGCCACGGACGGCGGGGACAGCGTCGAGTTCGACGCGGTGGTCCGCATCGACACGCCCGGGGAGGCGAACTACTACCGCAACGGCGGGATCATGCAGTTCGTGCTCCGCAACCTGCGCAACGGCTGAGCATCACCACGCCCGCCGCCGGGACGGCCACGCTCCTCGGGGAGCCCGTGGCCGTCCTGGCCGTCGTGACGTGCGCGGTCCTGGCCGGGGCGCTGATCCAGACGATGGTCGGCCTCGGCCTGGGCCTGGTCTCCGCCCCGGTCATCACGCTGGTCGCACCGGAGCTCATGCCCGACGTGCTGCTGTGGCTGGCGGCGATGCTGCCGCTGGCCACCCTGTGGCGCGACCACGACGACATCGACTGGCGCGGCCTCGGCTGGACCGTGCCCACCCGCCTGGTCGGCACCGTGGTCGGCGTCGCGGCGGTCGCGTCGGTGTCGATCGCGGCCCTCGGGGTGCTGATCGGGGTGGTCGTGCTGGCCGCGGTGCTGCTCACCTGGCGGGCGGTCACCGTGCCGCTCAACCGCGGCACCCTGCTGGGCGCCGGCCTGCTCGGCGGGTTCGCCGGCACGGCCAGCTCGGTGGGGGGCCCGCCGCTGGCGATCCTCTACCAGCACAGCCCGCCGCAGCGGATGCGCACGACGCTCGCGGTCTTCTTCACCACCGGTGCCGCGATCAGCCTCGCGGGACTCGCCGTCGGCGGTCAGCTGGTGCTGGCCCACCTGTGGATCTCGCTGTCCCTGATCCCCGTGCTGCTCCTCGGCTCGGTGGTCGGGAGCCGGCTGCGCCGGCGTGTGCCGCTGGAGCGCGTACGCCCGGCCGTCCTGGTGATCTGCGGGTCCTCGGCCGTGGTGCTGCTGGTGCGCAGCGGGTTCGCCCTGGCGGGTTGAGCCGCGGAGCGCCACCAGGGACGGCGTGGTTCCGTGACTGCTGACTCGGGCCCGAGAGCTGCTCTCGCGTCAGCGGTCCGCGGTCCTCGTCCAGCGGGGGAGGGCCGTGGTCACCGTCGGAGGCCCGGCCAGCAGCTGCTTCGACTCGGCGAGGTAGCGCAGGTAGGCCGGTTCCTCGAGAAAGGCCTCCGCTGCCGCAGAGTCGACGTAGCGCTGGAACACGACGATCGCGTCGGCGTCATCGGCGTCGAAGCAGTAGTGGTAGTCGGTGTGGCCGTCGTTGCCCTGGACGGCCGACGGCATGTGTCGGCTCCACACCTCCGCGAGCTCCTCGCGCCGACCGGGGAGCGCCGTGTGACGGATGAAGAGGGCGACGGCTCCGCGTCGCTGTGAGTGCGCCATGCTGGGGGACCTACTTCCATGAGCGGGGTTCTGACCCGGCGGAGACTAGGACAGGACGACGACAAGCCCCGCGCGACCGCGTCCGCGACCGCGCTGCCCACCTCATCGAGGAGGAACACCCGTTGCTCGTAGCATTCTCCGTGGCCCCCACCGTCGCCGGCGAGGACGGCTCGGTGTCGAAGGCCGTGGCCGCCGCCGTCCGCGTCGTCCGCGAGTCGGGGCTGCCCCACGAGACCACCGCGATGTTCACCACCGTCGAGGGGGAGTGGGACGAGGTGATGGCCGTCGTCAAGGCCGCGGTCGACGCCGTGGCCGCGGTCTCGCCACGGGTCTCGCTGGTCCTCAAGGCCGACGTCCGGCCCGGGTGGGACGGCCAGCTCACCGCGAAGGTCGAGCGGCTCGAGCAGGCGCTGGAGGGGTGAGCCCCGGGGTCCGGGCGATCGCGGTGACGCTGGCACCATCGGGCCCGTGAAGTCGGAGACCAGGACCTACCGCACCGGCGACCGCGACGTCGTCCTCGACCTGACCCGCGACTGCGCGGACTTCCTCGGTGACGCCGCGGGCGGGGGAGACGGTCTGCTGCACCTCTTCGTGCCGCACGCGACCGCCGGTCTGGCCGTGCTCGAGACCGGAGCCGGCAGCGACGATGACCTCCTCGCCGCACTCGGCGACCTGCTGCCCGCCGACGACCGCTGGCGGCACCGGCACGGCAGCCCGGGGCACGGTCGCTCGCACGTGATGCCGGCGCTGGTCCCCCCGTACGCCTCGCTGCCGGTCCTCGGGGGTCGGTTGGCGCTCGGCACGTGGCAGAGCGTCTGCCTGGTCGACCTCAACGTCGACAACACCGAGCGCGAGGTCCGGTTCAGCTTCCTGATGGGCTGACCCCACGGCACTGGCGTTCGAACACGTGTTCGACGTAGGCTGGTCGCATGTCCTCCGTCGCACCCCCCGGCTGGCCGGCCGAGGTGCGTCCGCCCGACGCCCCCGACTGGGTGCGGACCGCGACCGCGTGGCTGCTCGACCAGTGCCCGCCGGAGTACCGCGGACACCCGGCCGTGCGCGACCAGCCGGTGGTGCTCGCCCGCTTCGCCGTGCACCACGTGGAGGCCAGTCGCGACGCCTGCCACCGGGCGCTCAGCGAGGCGCGCGCCGACCTGCCGAGGGTCGTCGGCACCTCGGTCGTCGAGGGCGCGATCGAGGCCTGGCTGCACGAGGAGGCCCGGCTGCAGGGCCTGCGTCGTGCGGTGGGCCTGGTCGAGCAGGCGCTGCGCGGACGTCGGTTCGCCGCCCGCCTCTGAGTCGAGGGTGGCGCGTCCGGCGCCTCGAGACGACCATGGCGGCACACGCCAGCTGGAGGATCACCCGCGGGCTCCCGCCGGTCAGCACGTACGGGGTCGCTCCGAGCTGCCAGCAGGCGTTCGGGGCCGGGTAGGCGAACGGGGCCATCGGGTCCGTCGGCTGCCAGGGTCCCGATGCGGAACCGGCGTCGGCGGCGTGCGACATCGCATCCACAGGTCGGCAGCGACTCTGTTGTTCGAACACGTGTTCTAGTATCATAGAAACTATGACCGCCGCGACCGACATCGGAGCCGACCTGGGGTGCGATGCGCCCTGGGCGCCGGCCCCGGTACGTCCTGGGGTCCGTGTCACTGGTGCGCTGCTCGATGCCCGGGGGGCGGTCTCGGCTGCGGCGGGGGTGGCTGCGTCGGCGTTGTCGAACGCCGAGCTGACTGCTGCCGCGGTCGAGGTCACCGCCTTGGAGTCGCAGGTCGCGGCGTACAAGCTCGCGGTGCTGGCCGAGGCGCGTGAGCGGGGCCAGGCGGGGCCGGTGGGCGAGGAGGCCGACACCGATCCCGCTGCCTGGCTGGGCAGGCTCACCGGTGATCCAGCCGAGGTCCTGCGGGGCGGGCTGTGGACCGCGCGGTTGCTGCAGGAGAAGTACCACCACACCCGGCATGCGCTGGAGGCCGGCACGCTGCGGCTCTCGCAGGCCAAGGTCCTGGTCCGTGCCGCGGAGCGGGCACCGAGGTCGCTGAGCGCCGAGCAGGTCGCCGCGGCGGAGGAGTCGCTGGTGCTGACCGCGACCGGGGAGTCCGCACCCACCCGCGGCACCGGCCGCCCGATGACCGCGAAACGACTGCGGGACGAGGCCCGCCGGGTCTTCGCGGGCATGCTGCCCACCAAGGCCGAGGCGGATGCCGCGGAAGGCGAGGACGCCGCTGCGGAGGAGGACGACGCCGCTCGGGAGTGCTACCTCTCGCTCAACGACCGCGGGGACGGGACCTTCCGGGGGAGCTTCGTGCTCCCGACCCTGCACGGACGGATCCTCCAAGCCGCCCTCGAGCGGCTCACCGCACCGCGGCGCCGCACCCGCGACACCGATGGTGCGGAGGTCATCGACGAGTCCGCGCAGCACGGCACGTCCTACGGCGAGAAGCTCGGCGCCGGGTTCTGCGAGCTGCTCGAGCACCTGCCCACCACCGGGTTCGGGCACGGCAGCAGCATCGCGCTGCTCATCACCGCCGCCTACGAGGACCTCGCTGCGGGTGTGGGGACTGCGAGGCTGGCCACCGGTGAGGCGATCTCGATCCGGTCGGTGCGCAGGTTGGCGTGCAACGCCGGGCACGTCCCGGTCGTCCTGGGTGGGGACTCGATGCCCCTCGAGGTCGGCAGGTCGCGGCGCAGGTTCACCCGCCACCAGGGCAACGCGCTGCGGACCATGTACGAGAGCTGTGGGATCGCGGGGTGCCAGCGCCCGTTCGCCTGGTGCGAGCTGCACCACCTGCTGGAGTGGTCACGTGGGGGGCCCACCGACCTGCGCAACGCGCTGCCGTTGTGCGGGCACCACCACCGCCGGGCCCACGACCCCGCCTACCAGCTGCGCCGGCACCGCGGCCGCGAGTACGTCCTGAAGAGGATCCGACGGTGAGGGGACCTACGCTCGAGACGCCCCACCCGGACCTGACCCCCGAGGACGTCGTCGTGCGCCGCTTCGCCAGTGCCCTGCTCGTGGACCCGCGCGGCTGGCTCCTGCTCCAGGAGCGGGACGAGCACCCCGTGATCGACCCGGAGCGCTGGACCTTGCCCGGGGGCCACGTCGACGAGGGCGAGGACGTCCTGGCCGCGGCGCACCGCGAGCTGGAGGAGGAGACCGGGTTGCAGGTCGCGGCGGGCTCGCTGCGGCCGTGGCGGGAGCTGGCCGTCTTCCACGAGGGGTACGCGAGCACCGACCCGGTCCACGTCCACGTCGCCGCCACGACCGTCACCGACGCCGACGTCGACTGCCGGGAGGGCCGTCGGATCGTCTTCGTCGACCCCGCCACGCTGGGCGACCTGCCGCTGTCGGCGCTGGCGCGCCAGGCGCTGCCGCTGCTGCTGGCCGACCCGGCGTACGCCGCGCTGGCCGCCGAGGCCGGCCGGCTGGCCCGAGCCCGCCCGGACGCCGGGCACGGCCGTCCCGATCGGTTCCCGGAACCGCCCCCGATGTGACCCGACAGGCGCCTACGACGATGCCGGACCCACCGGGGTGGGACGTAAACTCGGGCGCATGTCGCTCCTCCAGTCGATCCAGGGCCCCCGTGACCTGCGCGGCCTCTCCGACGACGAGCTGACCGGGCTGGCCAGCGAGATCCGGGACCTGTTGATCGGCACCTGCGCCCGGGGCGGGGGCCACCTCGGGCCCAACCTGGGCGTGGTCGAGCTGACCCTCGCGGTGCACCGGGTCTTCGACTCCCCGCGCGACCGGGTCGTCTTCGACACCGGCCACCAGGCGTACGTGCACAAGATGCTCACCGGCCGGGCCGGCGACTTCGCCGGGCTGCGCCAGGAGGGCGGGCTCTCCGGCTACCCCAGCCAGGAGGAGTCCCCGCACGACATCGTCGAGAACTCCCACGCCTCCACCGCGCTGTCCTACGCCGACGGCCTGGCCAAGGCGTACGCGATCCGCGGCGAGGACCGCCACGTCGTGGCCGTGATCGGCGACGGTGCGCTGACCGGCGGGATGGCCTGGGAGGCGCTGAACAACATCGCCGTGGCCGGGGACAGCCGCCTGGTCATGGTGGTCAACGACAACGGCCGCTCCTACACCCCGACCGTCGGCGGGCTCGCGACCGCGCTCACCTCGCTGCGCACCGACCCGCGCTACGAGCAGCTGCTCGACCAGGTCAAGAGGCGCCTCACCTCCGTGCCCGGGGTGGGCGCCGCGGCGTACGACGCGCTGCACGCGATGAAGAAGGGCCTCAAGGACGCGCTCGCACCCCAGGGCCTCTTCGAGGACCTCGGCCTGAAGTACGTCGGCCCCGTCGACGGCCACGACCGTGCCGCCATGGAGCAGGCGCTGGCGAAGGCCAAGCGGTTCAACGGCCCCGTCATCGTGCACGCGCTGACCCGCAAGGGCTTCGGCTACGACGCCGCCGAGCGCCACGAGGCCGACCAGTTCCACTCCCCGGGGCCCTTCGACGTCGACACCGGCCAGGAGTCGCCCAAGGGGCGGATCTGGACCGACCACTTCGCCGACGCCATGGTCGACGTCGGTCGCCGCCGCCCCGACGTCGTGGCGATCACCGCGGCCATGGTGCACCCCGTGGGCCTGGACAAGTTCCAGGCCCGGTTCCCCGAGCGCACCTTCGACGTCGGCATCGCCGAGCAGCACGCCGCCACGTCGGCGGCCGGCCTCGCGATGGGTGGCCTGCACCCGGTCTTCGCGGTCTACGCCACCTTCCTGAACCGCGCCTTCGACCAGATCCTGATGGACGTCGCCCTGCACCGCTGCGGCGTCACCTTCGTGCTCGACCGCTCCGGCGTCACCGGCGACGACGGCGCCAGCCACAACGGCATGTGGGACATGTCGGTCCTCCAGGTCGTGCCGGGCCTGCGCCTGGCCGCCCCCCGCGACGCGACCCGGCTGCGCGAGCTGCTCGACGAGGCCGTCGAGGTCGACGACGCCCCCACCGTGGTGCGCTACCCCAAGGGTCCGCCGCCCGAGGACCTCGAGGCGGTCGGCAAGGCCGGCGGCGCCGACGTCCTGGTCCGCGAGGGCGCCCGGGACGTCCTCCTGGTCGGTGTCGGCTCGATGGCCACCACCGCCGTCGGGGTCGCCCAGCGCCTGGTCGACCAGGGCATCGGAGCCACCGTCGTCGACCCGCGCTGGGTCAAGCCGGTCGACCCTGCGATCGTCGAGCTCGCCCGCGAGCACCGGCTCGTGGTCAGCATCGAGGACAACGGCATCGTCGGCGGGTGCGGCTCGGTGCTGCTGCAGACCCTGAACGCGGCCGGCGTGACCACCCCGGTCCGGCTGCACGGCATCGAGCAGGAGTTCCTCGGCCACGCCAAGCGGGGAGTCATCCTCGAACGCCTCGGCCTGACGCCGCAGGCGCTCGCCCTCGGCATCGTGGAGAACATCTCCGCGCTGGACGGCGAGACCGCCGAGCGGGACCGGGTCGAGCCGACCGCCTGAGGCGCACCGCCACGGGGCGGTCCGCGCCGGAGGCGGGCGCGGGCGGGTCGCCCCCGGCAACTATCGTGGTGAGGTGATCTCCCCACGACTGGTCCACATCGTCGACGACGTCCCCGCGCTCGAGGGCGTCTCGGACCTGACGATGGTGCTGGTCCTGGACGGCTTCCTGGACGCGGGCAACGCCGCCGCCCTCGCCGCGCGCCACCTCGTCGCCGTGGACGAGGCCGGCGTCACCTCGATGCCGGTCGCCGAGACCGACGCCGACACCTCGGGCACGGCCGACAGCGGGCCGCTCGACGGCCCGGGCGCGGCGGGCTCCGACCCCGCGATCGGCCCGGTCGTGGCCACCTTCGACGTGGACGAGCTGCACGACTACCGGGCCCGCCGGCCGCCGATGTCGTTCGTCCAGGACCACTACGCCGACTACGAGGCGCCGCGGCTGCTGGTGCGGCTGCTCCACGACAGCGGCGGCACGCCGTACCTGCTCCTGCACGGGGCGGAGCCCGACACCCGCTGGGAGGCCTTCGCCCGTGCGGTGCGCGAGGTGGTCGAGCGGTTCGGCGTCACCCGCGTCGTCGGCATGGGCTCGGTCCCGATGGCGGTGCCGCACACCCGGCCGATCACGGTCACCCACCACGCCAACCGGCCCGAGCTGGTCACCGGCCAGAGCCTCTGGCGCGGGGAGCTGCGGATCCCCGGCAGCGCGCAGGCGCTGCTCGAGGTGCGGCTGGGGGAGTGGGGGCACGACGCCCTGGGCTTCGTCGCCCACGTCCCGCACTACCTCGCGCAGCTGGACTACCCGCAGGCGGCCGTGACGCTGCTCGAGCAGCTGGAGAGGCTGGGGCGGCTCACGGTCTCCCTCGACGCGCTCCGCTCGCAGGCCGAGGTGCGTGAGGACGAGATCGCGCACTACCTGACGCAGAACGAGGAGGTCGGCGAGGTGGTGGCCGCCCTCGAGCGCCAGTACGACGCCTTCGAGCGCGCCGAGGAGAGCGGGTCGAACCTGCTGGCCTCCGACCGGCCGCTGCCGACCGGTGAGGAGATCGGCCAGGAGTTCGAGCGGTTCCTGGCCGGCCTGGAGAACCCCGAGGAGGAGCGGTGAGCGGGGACACCCCCGTCGACGGGGTGGAGCGCACCGCCGAGCTCGTCCGGCTGCTCGACATCGAGGCGCTCGACGTCGACCTGCACCGCGGCAGCCAGCCGGTCACCCGACGCAAGCGGGTGTACGGCGGCCAGGTCGCGGCCCAGGCGCTGATCGCGGCGATGCGGTCGGTGGACGAGGGCTACCGGGTGCACTCGCTGCACTCCTACTTCCTGCTGGCCGGCGACTACGGCGTGCCGATCATCTACGCCGTCGAGCGGATCCGCGACGGGCGCTCGTTCCTCACCCGTCGCGTGGAGGCCCGCCAGCACGGCCGGGTCATCTACTACCAGACCGTCAGCTTCCACCGGCAGGAGGAGGGCTTCGACCACCAGGACCAGATGCCGACCACGCCCGGCCCGGAGGCCGGCGTCGACATGATGGACCTGATGCGCAAGGCCGGGAACACCGAGGTCGACTCGCTCGACAACGAGTGGGGCGCCATGGAGATGCGCTTCCTGGGGAGCTCCGAGCACGGCCTGGAGCGCGACCCCGCCCACCCGGCGCAGTCCCGGATGTGGATGCGCGTGCGCGGCGAGCTGCCCCCGGACCCGACGGTGCACCTGGCCATGTTCACCTTCGCCAGCGACGTGAGCCTGCTCGGCGCCTCCCTGGCCGCGCACCCCGTGCTGCCGACCCAGGTGATGATGGCGTCGCTGGACCACACGATCTGGTTCCACCGTCCCTTCCAGGTCGACCAGTGGTGGCTCTACGACCAGTGGTCGCCCTCGGCGCAGGGCGGTCGCGGGCTGTCGATCGGGCGGGTCTTCACCCCCGACGGCGCCCTGGTGGCCACCGTCGCCCAGGAGGGCATCATCCGCCCGCGGCGGGACCGCTGAGCCCGACCCGTCGGTAGGCGTCCCGCAGCGGGTCGTCGGCACCCACGGCGTACGCCCGGCCCCACGCGAGCAGCGCGTCCACGACGGGCGCCAGCGCCAGCCCGGCCTCGGTGAGCAGGTACTCCTCGCGGGGCGGTGCGTCCTGGTACGGGCGGCGCACGACCAGGCCGGCCTCCTCCAGCGACCGCAGGCGCGCCGTCACCCGGTCCCGGGGGGCGCCGGTGCCGCGCAGGACGTCGGTGAACCGCCGCGAGCCCAGCAGGAGCTCCCGGACCACGAGCAACGACCACCGCTCGCCCACCAGCTCGAGCGCCGCGGCTGCGGGGCAGGGCCGGCCGGGGAGATCGGCCAGCGGGACGCGGCGGGGGGTCGGGGCGTTCACGACTGCTAGCGTCACGCGAGTGAGTTCGGAAGTCAAACCTACCCCGACCGTCGTGCAGGACCGCACCCTGACCTGGGTGGCCGTCGGCACCGCGCTGGTCCTGGTCACCTACGTGACGCCGATCGCCACGCTGGCGCGCAGCGCCCCCGACCTCGGCGCGGGGCCCGGTGCGCGGGCCTGGATGCTGAGCTCGATGAGCGTGGGCCTGGCCGCGGCCCTGCTCGCGGCCGGTGTCGCGGGCGACACCCGCGGTCGCCGCCGGGTCTACCTCGGCGGGCTGGTCCTGATGGGGGGCGGGGCTGCGGTCTGCGCCCTGGCGTGGGAGCCGTGGCTGCTGGTGGGCGCCCGCGTGGTGCAGGGCGTCGGCGGCGCCGCGGTCCTGGCCTGCGGCCTGGCGCTGCTGGCCGGGTCCACCACCCCCGGTCCGGAGCGGACCCGGGCGACCGCCGTGTGGGGCGCGTCGGTCGGGGTCGGCATCACCGCCGGCTCGCTCCTCGCGCTGGCGCTGGACCTCGACGCCGCCTGGGCGAGCGGGTGGCGGGAGACGTACGCCGTGACCGCCGTCGTGGTGCTGGCCGTGGTCGTGCCCACGCGCCGGGGGGTGTCGGCGCCCCCGGGCGTGCCGGGTCGTGTCGACCTCCCGGGGCTGGCGCTGCTGAGCCTCGCCGCGGCCGCCCTGGTCGCCGCGCTGACCCAGGGCCGCGGTGGGGTCGACCCGCTCACGGTCACGCTGGGCGCGGCCGCCGTGGCGGCGCTGCTCGGCTTCCTCGCGGTCGAGCGACGGGTGCCGGCGCCGCTGCTCGACCCGGTGCTGCTCCGCGACCCGCGGTTCCGGGCCGCGACCACCGGCGCGCTCGTCCTGGGGCTGGGCATCATCGGGACCACGTCCTACCTGCCGACCCTGGTCGACGCCGGCCTCGACCGTGGCCTCGCGGTCGCCACCGTGCCGGTCCTGGGCTGGTCGGTCACCAGCGTGCTGGCCTCCGTCCTGCTCCCGCGGCTGAGGGTCGCGCCGAGCGGTCCGCGCGGCATCGCGCTCCTGCTCGTGGGCGTGGCCGTGGGTCAGCTGCTGTGCCTCGGGGTGACCGCGGAGTCCGCGCTGTGGCAGCTCACCGGGGCGATGGTGGTGGCCGGTGTCGCCACCGGCGCGCTGAACGCGACCCTCGGCAGGGAGGCGGTGGGCAGCGTGCCCCCGGCCCGGGCCGCGATGGCCTCGGGCGCCAACAACACCGCGCGCTACCTGGGTGCGGCCTGCGGGATCACGCTGTTCGCGACCATCGCCCAGCTGCCCGAGGACGTCACCGTCGGCTTCGACACCGCGGTCCTCGCCGCGGCCGGGCTCACCCTGCTCGGCGCGGCCACGATCGCCTCCTTCGGTCGCCGCGCCGGGGTCTGAGCCGGGGTCTGAGCCGGGGTCTGGGCCGGCTCAGAGCGAGGTGGTGCGTCCCGCCAGGTGGGGCGTGCCGCTGCCCGGGGCGGTGAGGGAGAAGGCGTACCCGTCCTCGAGGACGGCCGACCCCAGGGCGACCCTGCCGGGCAGCAGCACCGGCTTCTTGAAGGCGACCTCGACCCGGACGGCGTCGGGCAGCCGGTTCTCCAGCGCGGCGACGCAGCGGGCCTTGGTCCACATCCCGTGCGCGATCTGGCGCGGGAAGCCGAGCGCCCTGGCCGTCAGCGGGTAGAGGTGGATCGGGTTGTGGTCGCCCGAGACGGCGGCGTACGTCCGCCCCAGGTCGGCCGGGAGGCGCCAGACCGTCCCGGTCGGGGCAGCGTCGGGGAGGCGCGCACCGGTCGGGGCCGTGTCGTCGCCGCGACCGCGGCGCAGGTAGGTCGACGTGCTCTCCCAGGCCAGGCCGCCGCCGTCGCGGACCTCGGTCGTGAAGGCGTAGGTCGTGCCCTTCGGGTGCGGCGCGGGCGGGCCGACCCGGGTGCCGACCTCGAGCCGGTCGCCGACCGCGATCTGCCGGTGCCGGGTGACGGCGTTCTCGACGTGCACCATCCCGACCGCGGGGGCCGGGAACGCGGGGTCGGTCATGATCGCCATGTGCAGCCCGAAGGCCAGCAGGTGCGGGTAGGTCAGCGGGACGGTGTCCTTGACCGGGAAGCCGCAGACCCGGGCGTAGGCGTCCACGTGCTCGCGCCCCACGGTGACCGGCGGGCGGTCGTAGGAGAGGCCCCGGAACCCGCCGGGGGAGGCCTTGCGGACCCCGGGCAGGCCGCCCACGAGGGGCAACGAGGGCAGCGCGGCGCGCAGCAGCGTGCCCAGGCCCGCGGAGCCGTCGACGGTGGTCGCGTCCACCTCAGGCTCCCAGCATCATCTGGCCGCAGACCCGGACCACGTTGCCGTTGACGGCGGTGGAGCCGGGGCTGGCGTACCAGGAGATGGTCTCGGCGACGTCGACCGGCAGGCCGCCCTGCGCGAGGGTGTTGAGGCGCTGGCCGACCTCGCGGGTGGCGAACGGCACGGCCGCGGTCATCTGGGTGATGATGAAGCCCGGTGCGACGGCGTTGATGGTGATCCCGCGGTCGAGGTCGTCGGCCAGGGAGTCCACCAGCCCGATGACCCCGGCCTTGGAGGCGGCGTAGTTCGTCTGGCCGACGTTGCCGGCGATGCCGGCGATCGAGGCCACGCCGACGACGGAGGCGTTGTCGTTGAGCACGCCCTGGTCGAGCAGCTCGCGGGTGATCCGCTCGGGCGCGGTCAGGTTGACCGCGATGACCGAGTCCCACCGCTGCTCGTCCATGTTCGCCAGCTTCCTGTCGCGCGTGATGCCGGCGTTGTGCACCACCACGTCGACACCCCCGTGCTTGTCCCTCAGGTGCTGGGCGAGGCGCTGCGGGGCGTCCTTGGCGGTGATGTCGAGGGTCAGCCAGTCGCCGTCCAGCTCGTCCATCAGACGGACGAGCGCGTCGGCGGCCTGCGGCACGTCGACGCCGACGACCGTGGCACCGTCGCGGTGCAGCACCCGTGCGATCTGCTCACCGATGCCGCGGCTGGCCCCGGTGACCAGGGCGACCCGGCCGGCGAGCGGGCGGGTCCAGTCCGCGACCGGCGCCGCGTCGGTGGCGCCGTGGGCGCCGATCCGGACCACCTGGCCCGAGACGTACGCCGACTTGGGGGAGAGCAGGAAGCCGAGCGTGCTCAGGGTCGCGGCCTCGGCGCCCTCGGCGACGTAGACCAGCTGGGCCGTGCCGCCGCGGCCGATCTCCTTGCCCAGGGACCGGGTGAACCCCTCGAGGGCGCGCTGCGCGACGCGCTCGGAGCCGGACACCTGCTCGGGCGGGGTGCCGAGGACGACCACGCGGGGGCAGGACTCGAGGCTGCGCAGCACCGGGGTGACGAAGTCGCGCAGCGCGTGCAGCTGCTCGCTGCCGGTCAGGCCGGTGGCGTCGAAGACCAGGCCCTTGAAGCGCGCGCCGTCGGCCGCGGTGGTCGCGGTGGTGACGTCCAGCTCGGCCAGCAGGCCGGGCAGCGACTCCGCCAGCCGACCGCGACCGCCGACCAGCACGGTGCCCTGCACCAGCGGGTCGCCGTCGGCGTAGCGCTCGAGCCGCACGGGAGCGGGCAGGCCGAGGTTCTTGACCAGCAGCCTCCCGACCGGCGTGGTGGTGAAGCCCTGGTAGCGGTCGCTCATGCGTGCGGTCCTCCGGTCGGTCGGCGGGTCGTCCGGGTTCCGGACGACCTCAGGTAACTCTAGGTGTAACTCCGAGTCCACTATTCGTGACCTCTCCCTCACCGCCTTCCCCTCACGGGGGCGGTCCCACCAGGATGTGCCCATGATCTCCACCACCCGCCGCGTCGCCGTGATCGGCGGCAACCGCATCCCCTTCGCCCGCTCCAACACCGCCTACGCCACCGCGTCGAACCAGGACATGCTGACCGCGGCCATCGACGGCGCCGTCGCCCGGTTCGGGCTCGAGGGCGAGCGCCTCGGCGAGGTCGTGGCAGGAGCCGTGCTCAAGCACTCCCGTGACTTCAACCTGACCCGCGAGGCCGTGCTCGGGTCCCGGCTGTCGGCCGAGACGCCGGCGACCGACGTGCAGCAGGCCTGCGGCACCGGTCTGCAGGCCGCGATCCAGGTCGCCAACAAGATCGCCCTGGGCCAGATCGAGGTCGGCCTGGCCGGCGGGGCCGACACCACCTCCGACGCGCCGATCGCGGTGGGCGAGGGCCTGCGCAAGGTCCTGCTCGAGGCCAACCGGGCCAAGACCCTGCAGGGCCGGGTCGCCGCCCTGGCCAAGATCCGCCCCGGCGACCTGGTGCCGAGCATCCCGCAGAACGGGGAGCCGCGCACCGGGCTGTCGATGGGGGAGCACCAGGCGCTGACCGCGCTGGAGTGGCAGATCACGCGGGAGGCCCAGGACGAGCTGGCGGCCGCCTCGCACCAGAACCTCGCCGCGGCGTACGACTCCGGCTTCCTCGACGACCAGGTCACGCCGTTCCGCGGCCTCGAGCGCGACCAGAACCTGCGGCCCGACTCCTCGGTGGAGAAGCTCGCGACGCTCAAGCCGGTGTTCGGCAAGGGCGCGGCCGCCACGATGACCGCGGCCAACTCGACCCCGCTGACCGACGGCGCCTCCGTGGTGCTGCTGGCCTCGGAGGAGTGGGCCGAGCAGCGGGGGCTGCCGGTGCTGGCCTACCTGACGGCCTACGAGACCGCGGCCGTCGACTACGTGCACGGCGGCGAGGGCCTGCTGATGGCCCCGGCCTACGCGATGGCGCGGATGCTCACGCGCGAGGGCCACGCGCTGCAGGACTTCGACTACTACGAGATCCACGAGGCGTTCGCCTCGCAGGTGCTCTCCACGCTCAAGGCGTGGGAGGACCCGGTGTTCTGCAAGGAGCGCCTGGGCCTCGACGCCCCGCTGGGCTCGATCGACCGCTCCCGGCTGAACGTCCACGGCTCGTCGCTGGCGGCGGGCCACCCGTTCGCCGCGACCGGTGGCCGGATCGTCAACGTGCTGGCCAAGCTGCTCTCGCAGCAGGGGTCCGGCAAGGGCCTGATCTCGGTCTGCGCCGCGGGCGGGCAGGGCGTGACCGCGATCCTCGAGCGCCCCTGACCGGGACTAGAAGCACGCTCCTAGGGCTGCGGCCGGGTGACCAGCGCCAGGGCGGAGCCGACCAGGTAGTCGCGGACCTGGTCGGCCGAGACCTGCCCGACGGTCGGGACGCCGGGGGCGGACTCGGTGACCAGGATGCCGACGCGGGCCAGCTGGAGCGCGCCGAGCCCGCCGGCGTAGAGCATGTTGGCCAGCAGGGTGGCGTCCTCGACGTGGAAGACCCCGTCCCGGTCGCCGTCCTCCAGGACGGCCGAGAGCGTGGCCAGGCACGACGAGATCGCGCGGCCGAGGCGGAACAGCGCGCCCTCGCTGATCTCGTCGAGCAGGTCCTGGCCCTGGCGGCGCATCAGCGCCTGGGCGCAGTCGACGAAGGCCGGGTGCGCCACGCCGTACTCGACGAACGCCGAGACGAGGGCGCGCAGCCGGTCGGGGGCCGGCGCGTCGGACGCCGACGCCGCCGCCAGCGCCTCGCGCACCTCGTCGAGGTAGCTCACCAGGGTCAGCGCGAAGAGCTCCTCCTTGCCGGTGAAGTGCCGGTAGACGATCGCGCGGTTGATGCCGACGGCGCGCGCGACGTCCTCGATCTGGGCGTCGCCGACGCCGCGCTCGTCGAAGAGCTGGCGGGTCGCGGCGATGATCTCGGCCTCGCGCGCGCGGCGGCGGGCGACCGCTGCCCTGCGGCGGCCGTCCGTGGGTCCGGTCGAGCTCATGAGCGGAGTGTACGGCTCGTGCAACTGACTGTTGCAACACCAGCGACGCGGGTCTCACCAGGGGTGACCACCCCCTCCGAGCGGGGTCGGCACCGCGGTCGGCGGGTCCAGCCCGTCGCGCGACATCGCCACCAGCGCGGTCCACAGCAGCTGGCCGAGCCGTTCCTGCGCGTCGCTCCCGGGGCCGCCGGCCCGCTGGTGCAGGGCCGCGCGGACCAGGTCGCCCTCCGCGCCGGGTCCCCGCCCGGCAAGACGGACCCCGTCGCCGGTGGTGGTCACCCGCAGCGAGCCCGGCCGCGCGGTACGCCCCCCGGCGGCGTCCGCGCTCGGCACGACCGCCAGCGGTGTCGGCGCGGGCGCGCGACGGTCGAGCGTCTCCGCCAGGGAGTCCGTGGCCGCGTCCAGCTCGTCCAGCAGCACGCGCAGGCTGGCTGCTGCTGCCGGATGGACCGGCCACGACCTCGGCCCGGCGGCGGCCCGCACCAGCGCGACCGCGTCGGCGAGGAGGTGGACGGGGCTCGGGTGCTCGGTCGTCAGGAGGGCCATGCACCCACCGTCGCCCCCGCGGGGTGGGCGGAGGAGCGCGGTCGAGCCGGGTGTGGACGGTGGCCGGGACGCGGGCGCTGTGGACGAGGCGCGGCCGGCGGGTGACCGGCGGGTGGTGAGCGGGGCCGGCGTAGCAGCCCGCGGCGTTCAGCCGAGCCCGGCCCGCACGGTCTCGACGGTGTCGATCTCGCCGACCGGCTTGTCGTCGCGGTAGCGGAGCACGCGGGCGAAGCGGAGGGCCACGCCGCCGGGGTAGCGGGTGGAGCGCTGGACGCCGTCGTACGCGATCTCCACCACCTGCTCGGGTCGCACGTGCACCGTGTGGCCCGACCGGCCGGTCTCGAGCGCGAGGAACCGCTCGGTCTGCCAGGTGAGCATCTCGTCGGTCATCCCCTTGAAGGTCTTGCCCAGCATCACCAGGCCGCCCTCGCCGTCGGCGGCGCCGAGGTGCAGGTTCGACAGCCAGCCCTCGCGGCGACCGGAGCCCCACTCGACGGCCAGCACGACCAGGTCGAGGGTGTGCCGGGGCTTGACCTTGACCCAGCCCGACCCGCGGCGGCCGGCGTCGTAGCCGGAGGCGAGGTTCTTGACCACGACGCCCTCGTGGCCGGCGGCGACCGCGGCGTCCAGGAAGGCCTGGGCGGTGGCCGGGTCGTCGGTGACCACCCGGTCCACGCGGTGCCGCCCGGGGACCAGGGAGTCCAGCAGCGCGGCCCGCTCGTGGCCGGGCGTGCCGAGGAGGTCCCGGCCGTCGTGGTGCAGGACGTCGAAGAAGTACGGCGTCACCTGCACCCCGGAGGCCTGGGCGGTCCGTGACGCGGTCTCCTGGAAGGGCCGGGGGCGACCGTCCTCGCCGACGGCCAGGGCCTCGCCGTCCAGGACGAGCCTCGTGGCCGGGAGCGCGCGGACGACCTCGACCACCTCGGGCAGCCGGGTGGTGATGTCGTCGAGGGTGCGGGTGGTGACCAGGACGTCGTCGCCGTCGCGGTGCACCTGGATCCGGATCCCGTCGAGCTTCGTGTCGACCGCGACCTCGCCCCCGCCGGCCTTCGCCAGCGCGGCCGTGACGTCGGGGGCGGTGCCGGCGAGCATCGGCAGCACCGGGCGGCCCACCTCGAGCCCCACGCCGGCCAGCGCGTCCTCGCCCACGAACGCCAGCGCCGCCACGTCGCGGGTCGAGCCGGTCAGCATCGCGGCCCGGCGCACCGCCGCCACCGGCACCCCGGCCGCCACGGCGAGCGCCTCCTGGACCAGGGCGTCCAGCGCGCCCTGGCGCACGGCGCCGGTCACCACGCCCTGGAGCCAGGCCTGCTCGTCGGCGCTCGCGCGCGCGAACAGCGCCGCGACCGCGCCGGCACGGGCGGCCTGGGAGCCCGAGCCCGCCAGGGCGGCGAGGTCCTCGAAGGTCCGGTCCACCTCGGTCACCGTCAGCGAGGACTCCACGGCCGGGTCCGGGAGGGCGCCCAGGCCCCGCCAGCCCAGCCCGGTGCGGCGCTGGGTGAGCGTGCCGCCGAGGTAGGCCACCACCGTGGTCAGGTCGGTGCCGCCCTCCTCGTGCGCCCGGGCGAGCACCGGGGCCAGCGCGGCCACCTTGGCCTTGCGCGAGCGGGTGGCCGCGACGGCGGACGACGTGGCGACGACCTCGGCGAGCAGCATGCCCCGAGTCTGGCCGCTGCCGCCGACGGCCGCCCCCACCTCACCGGGTCCTGTCGCCGTCCTCGGCTAGCGTCGAGGCGTGCGCGACGAGACGGGGACGGCGGGCGCCCGCACGCGGGTGCACCACCCCGCGGCGCCCTGCTCCCTGCGTCAGGTGCTGGGCCTGCACCGTCGCGGCGGCGGCGACCCGACGTACCGCGTGGACGCCGCCGGACGCCACTGGCGCGGGATCCGTACGCCCGAGGGCCCCGCGACGCTCGCCCTGGACCAGCGGGCCGGCGGGAGCGAGGTGCGGGCGGCCGCCTGGGGACCCGGTGCCGGCTGGGTGCTCGACGCCGTGCCGGACCTGCTCGGGGCCTCCGACGACTGGTCCGGGTTCGACCCGCGGCACCCGGTCCTGGCGGAGGCGCTGCGGCGGCACCCGCACCTGCGCCTGGGCCGCACCGGGCTGCTGCTGGAGGCGCTGGTGCCGGCCGTGATCGAGCAGAAGGTCACCGGGCAGGAGGCCTTCGCGGGTTTCCGGAGGCTGGTGCGGCGGCACGGCGAGCCCGCTCCCGGCCCGGGGTCGCTGCTCGACCTGTGGGTGCAGCCCACGCCGGAGCGGCTGCGCGCGGTCCCGTCCTGGGACTGGCTGCAGATGCACGTCGATCCCGCGCGGTCCCGGGTGCTGGTCACGGCCGCCCGCGTGGCGGACACCCTGGAGCGCCTGGTGGCACTGGCCCCCGCGGAGGCCGAGCAGCGGCTGCGCTCGATCCCGGGGATCGGTGTCTGGACCAGCGCCGAGGTCCGGCAACGCACGTTCGGCGACCCCGACGCCGTCTCGTTCGGCGACTACCACGTCGCCAAGGACGTCGGGTGGGCGCTGACCGGGGAGCCGTTCGACGACGGGGCGATGGCGGCCTACCTGGAGCCGTGGCGGCCCCAGCGCGGACGGGTCGTCGCGCTGCTCGCCGCCTCCCGGCTGCACCGTCCGCGACACGGCCCGCGGATGGCCCCACGGAGCCACCTGCCCTCGGGGACGACCCGCGGGTGACCCATTCTGGGTAAGAACCACGCGTGCGGCCGGGTCGTCACGGGCCGCTGTTAGCATCGTCAACGACCGGCACACGTGGTGCCGGCGCCGCACTTCGACCGGCCTTGCACACCCATCCCGACCGCGTTCCAGCGGACGGGGCGCGGCCGCCATGGGGGACCACAGACATGCAGCGACGACGTACCGCCATCGCCACCACCGGCACCGCCGCCGTGCTCGCGGCCTCCCTGCTCGGGGTCGGTCCGGGCACCCCGGCCAGCGCGGCCAGGGCCGAGGGGCAGCTCTACCTCGTGCAGGCCGTGCCCGGCACCGAGGTCGACGTCGAGATCGACGGCCGCACGCTGGAGCAGGACGTGGCCACCGGGGACGTCGTCGGCCCGTGGGACCTCCCCGCCGGTCCGCAGGAGATGACGCTGAGCAGCGACGACTGGAGCATCGACGTCGACGTCCGGGTGCGCGCCGGCGGTGCCACCGACGTGGTCCTGCACCGCCCCGCCGCCCGCTCCGGAGACCCCGTGGTCAGCACCTACGTCGTGCCCGACGCCCCGATCGGCCCGGGCAAGGCCCGCGTGGTCCTCGCCCACACCGCGACCGCGCCCCCGGCCGACGTCCGCGTCGACGGGAAGACGGTCTTCACCAACATCGCCAACGGCGAGTACGCCGAGGCGGACGTGCCCTCCGGTGGGCACCAGGTGTCGCTGCTGCCGAGCGGCTCCGAGCGCGGCGCGTTCCTCGGCCCGATCGACGTGAAGCTGCCGGCCGAGACCGTGACCATGGTCTACGCCGTGGGCTCGCCGCAGAACAACTCGATGCGCGCGGTCGCCCACTCCGCGGCCCTGGCCTCCGACGGCAGCATCGCCCCCACCCGGATCGAGACGGGGTCGTCGGCCGGCCTGGCCCGCGACCTGCTCGCCTCGGTGCTCGGGTCGCGCTGACCCGCCGCGCCCTGCGACCTCCCCGACCTCCGGTGCCCACCCTCGCGACGCGTCCGCGTACCCCCGGGACCACCTGGGCGTCGGCGGTGGCCGGTGCGACCGCGCTCGCGGTCCTGGCCCTCACCGCCTGCGCGCCGGGCGCCGACGGCGGGCCGACCGCCCTCGACGGGGTGTCGGCCTCCGAGGCGGCCGATCCTGCGGACCCCGCAGCGCCGGAGCCCGAGCTGCGCGAGGTCGAGGCCTCCGAGGCGCGGCGGGTCGGCTCCGTGGTGCCCCGGGCGCCCGGCGCGGTCCGCCTGCCCGGCTCGGACCTGCTCGACGTGGTCGAGGTGGGGACGCGGGAGGACGGGTTGCTCGACGTGCCCCCCGACGTCGACGTGCTCGGCTGGTGGGAGGGCGGGTCCCGGATCGGGGACCCCTTCGGGTCCGTGCTGCTCGCCGGCCACGTCGACTCCGAGGACGAGGGCCTCGGTCCGTCGGCCCGGCTGCTGACGGTCGAGCGCGGTGACCGGGTCGAGGTGCGGGCGGGCGGGCGCACGCTGTCCTACGCCGTGGACTCGCGGCGCTTCGTGCCCCTGGACGACCTGGCCTCCTACCCCCGGGTGCTGTCCGCCGACGGGCCCGCGCGGCTCACGCTGGTCACCTGCGCCCCGCCGTTCCTGCCGGGCAGGGGCGGCTACCAGAACCTGGCCGTCGTGACCGCCCTGCCCGAGCGGCCGGCACGGTGAGCGCGTCCGGCGACCAGCGCCGGGGCCCCAGCGACGTCGTCGTGGGGATCGTGGCCGTGCTGATCGCGCTGGTGCTCATCGCGGTCCTGGGCGACCGCGAGGACGACGCCGGCGTGAACGAGGAGCCGGCCGCCGCCGACGGCCCGGTGCTGGTCCCGGCCACACCGCCGTCGGCGCCCGTGCGCCTGCCCGATCCCGGTGCGTACGTCGACGCGCGCGTGCAGCCCGACGGGACCGTCGAGGTGACCCACTGGCTGCGTCCCGCCGAGGGCGTCGACGAGCTCACCCTGGCGGCGTACCCGACCCTGCAGGTGTCCGGCCCGCCGTCCGTCACCGACCTCGGGATCCGCACCAGCCTGGGTGAGGTGCAGCTGCCCGACGAGCCCGAGATCGGCACGACGCCGGTCACCGTGCCCCTGGTGCGCTCCTCCCTGCTGGTGGTGCTCACCTACACCCTGCGCGGCGTCACCGACACCGACGGCACCGAGCCCGGTCGGGCCCTGGTCGGCTCGGTGTACGCCGACGTCGACCACGCCGCCGAGGAGGGCGGCACCCGGGTGCAGATCGGTGGCCGCAGGATCCTGTCCACCTCGTGCTTCCCCGACCCCTCGCTCCTGACCCAGGCCGCGTGCGGCACGCCCCGCGAGGGTGGCTGGGCGGTGAACTTCAGCTCGCGCCAGCTGGACCAGAAGGTGCTCGCCCAGGTCGACCTCGACCGGAGGCAGAAGCGGAACCCCGACGCCGGCATCAACCTGGGTTGAGCGCCGGGGGAGTGAGTCGCGCGGACGTCTGCTGGACCCTCACGTCTGAGTCGTCGTCCCGTCGACCACGGCGAAGATCGCGTTCTCCAGCTCGGTGAAGTCGGCCAGCTTCTCGACGTAGGCGTCCGCCCCCGCAGCGACGGCCTTCGCGGCCATCTCGCCTGCTCGGAAGCTCGACAGCACCACGATCTTCACTCCCGGGTTCTCCCGCTTGATCAGCGGCGCCGCCTCCAGTCCATCCATCACCGGCATCGACAGATCCAGGATGACGACATCGGTGTGGCGCGCCGCCACCTCCGTCAGGGCATCCTCGCCGTTGGTCGCCTCGCCGACGATGTTGATCCGGGCATTGCGGGCCAAGCAGAAGCGCAGCAGCTCTCGAAAGGCCTCGGCATCGTCGACGATGAGCACGTCGAGGGGGTCTCCCTCCGGCGCCGTCATCGCCAGCCTGGCTCCGAGAGGGCCGGCGACGAGCGCACGAGATCCCCGGCCTCCCACCCTTCTCCGGGTGCTGCGTTCTGCAGCAGGTCGGAGACGACCTGCTGCACCCCGACGAACGCCTTGTCGAGCAGGGCACCTGCTCGTGCCGAATCCCCCAGTCCCAGCGCGAGCCGAGCGGCGGCAAGACCTTGCACCACATCATCGTTCAGCTCCAGGGCGTGCTGCCGGGTGTCTCGAACCGAGCTCGCCAGACGTCTCGAGGCCAGCCGGAGCTCCAGCTGGTGCATCACGAACGTCGCCAGATCCTCCAGGATCTCGACCTCCTCCGCAGTGAGCTCGCGCGGTTCGACGTCGATGATGTTGAAGGTTCCGAGGTTGTGACCGTCGGAGGTCCTCAGTGGGATGCCGGCATAGAAACGCAGCCCCAGCTCACCGCAGACGAGAGGGTTCGCGAGCGTCCTCGGATCGATCGTGGCGTCACTGACGAGCCATGGTTCGTGCTGCAGGATCGCCGACGCGCACAGCCCGGACTCCCTGTCGATCTGTTCGGCGTCTATCCCGTGGTGGGACTTGAACCAGATCCGATCGTGGTCGACGATGCTGATGATCGAGATCGGGACCTTGAACAGCCGTGCCGCAAGCGAGGTGAACCGGTCGAAGGCGCCGTCGGCGGGCGTGTCCAAGATGGCATATCTGCGGACTGCCGCAAGGCGCTCGGGCTCGTCGCGGGGGATGAGTGCCACATCGATCGGACTCTCAGCTGGGTCCACCCGTGCACGGTACCCCGCCCGACTCGAAGGCGCTCCCTCTTCTCCGAGGCCACATGTCACCATCGTGATGACGCGCTGGGCGCTGTCACGCTGGCTCGCCGAGCACCCGTGGGGCACGACGCACCGGTGGCGAGCAGTTTCTCGGGTCCTGGCACGGCGGCGAAGCTGCTCACCTATCGTGCTGGTGGTGGGGCGCACGTCCCTCCCGCCGGAAGGCATGCAGCGACCGCATCCGGAACACCGAAGGGGGGAGCCGTGCCGAGACCGTCGCGGACCCCCCGCTCGATCTCCGTGGGTGCTGCGGCGCCCGGTGCGACGGTCGATCTCGACACCTTCGACGAGGAGAGGTTGGCCGACCTCGTGGCCGAGGCGCAGGAGGTCGAGCTCGGTGGTCCGTTCGTGGGGTCGCACCGGCTGCAGCGGCTGGGGCGGTTCACTCCCGGGTTCGTCCTCAGCGTGCCGGTGGTCGCCTCGGACCCGGGCATACCGGTCCTGGCGCGGGTGCTCGTGGTGGCGGGAGCACTGATCTGCGTGGCGGCGGCGGTGTGGGTCCCGTGGCGGCGACTTCCGCGTGACGCGCAGGGGTACCTGGTCATCGTGCCCATCGTCCTGATCGCCGCCTTGATGGCCGTGGACGAGCGCCTGAGCTCGCCGTACTCCTGGCTGGAGCTGCTGCCGCTGCTCTGGCTCGTGCTGTACGAGCGACGACGCATCCTGCTGTGGGGCCTGGCCGTGATGGCAGCGGCGTTCGGCGCCTTCTTCGTCCTGGACCCCACGGTGGGACAGGTGGCGGGGTTGCTTCCGCCCGTTCTCCTGTCGCTGATGTTCCCTGGGTTCCACACGTTCGCCAGGGCTGCTCGCAGATCGATGTTGGCGCAGTCCGAGCGTGCCTACCGCGACCCGTTGACCGGGTTGCTGAACCGTCGTGGTCTGTCGCAGCTCGCGTCGTCCAGCAGGTCACCGACCGACGTCGAGATGGCGGCGATCTACGTCGACATCGACCACTTCAAGGTCTTGAACGACCGCCTGGGCCACGCCGGCGGCGACCAGTTGCTCGAGCAGGTCGGGCTGCGCCTGGCGGCCAGTGTCCGCCCCGGAGACCTGGTCGCCCGGATGGGAGGGGACGAGTTCGTCGTGATCGCGCAGGGCGAGCCGGGCGTCATCACGCCGATCCGCGACCGGATCGAGCGGGTGGTCAACCTGGAGCCGTACGAGGTCGGTGGCACCGTCATCTCGATGACGGTGAGCGTCGGCGTGAGCACCGCCCGCGCGCCGTACGACCTCGCCGTGCTGGTCAGCGACGCCGACCGCGCCATGTTCGAGGCCAAGTCCTCCGGCCGTCACCGGCCGGGCCGCGCAGGGATCCCTTCGTAGGGATCCCGCCGCTCCGGCCGAGATCGCCTCTCGGGGCGTCCGGATCGGTGCCGTCGCGTCCACGACGGTGCGCAGGTCGTCCCCGCCCTCGCACCCAGTCAGAGCAGCGTGCGCAGCGGGCGCAGGAACGCCTCGGTGAAGCGTCGGTGCAGGTCCCGCGCCTCCCACTCGCCCTGGGTCAGCTCCAGCGAGTGCGACTCGTCGAGGGAGAAGACCTCCTCGAGCGTCCGCGCGAGCCCGGTGTCGATGACCTCGAGGTTGACCTCGTAGTTGCCCGACAGGCTGAGCCGGTCGATGTTCGCGGTCCCCACCGTGCTCCACGTGCCGTCGACGGTCGCGGTCTTGGCGTGCACCATCGCGTCGCGGAAGCGGAAGACGCGCACCCCGGCGTCGAGGAGCTGGGAGAAGTAGCCGCGCGAGATCCAGTCGGCGACGATGTGGTTGGACTTCAGCGGCACCAGCAGGCGTACGTCGACCCCGCGGCGGGCGGCGCTCTTCAGCGCGTCGACGAAGTCCTGGTCGGGCAGGAAGTAGGCCTGGGTGATCCAGACCCGGGTCGAGGCCCGGGCGATCACCTCCAGGTACATCCCCCGGATCGGGAACAGCCACAGCCGCGGCACGTTGCGGTGCACCCGGATCCGGGGCTCCCACGTCGCGGACGTCTCGAGCAGCAGCGGCCGCTCGCTGTGGCGCAGCCGACGGCGGCGGTGCAGGTTCCAGAAGTCCGCGAACGCCCGCTCCAGGTCGTGCACGCCGGGGCCGACGACGCGGACGTGGGTGTCGCGCCACTCGGTCTCGTAGGCCGAGCCGATGTTGTACCCGCCGACGAACCCGACGTTGTCGTCGACGACGAGGATCTTGCGGTGGTCGCGGCCGTACCGCGTGAGGTCGAAGAAGCGCCACCCGGCCGAGTAGACCGGGAAGCGCAGCACCTTCATCGAGGCCGGGAACCGCTTGAAGACCGGTGAGACCACCAGGTTGGCGAAGCCGTCGTAGATCACGTAGACCTCGACGCCGCGGGCGGCCGCGTCCGCCAGCGCCTTCTTGAACCGCTCGCCGGTCGCGTCGCCCTTCCAGATGTAGGTCTCGAAGAGGACCTGGCGCCGGGCGCCCTCGATCGAGGCGATCATGGCGTCGTAGAGGTCGCGGCCGAAGGTGTACGTCGTGACCTCGCTGTCGCCGACGGGGACCGAGCGCGGGGGCGTGGTGGGGAACGGCAGGGGCCGCTTGCCGCGGCGGCGGTAGGAGTCGACCAGCGACATCGTCACCGCCAGGGCGACCTGCACGCCGAAGACCGCCAGGAGCGTGCGCCGCAGCACCCGTACGGCCCGTCCGGTCACCCGGGCCCTGCTCGACCTCACCGGGCCAACGTAGTCGAGCGGTGTCGGCGTCCGGACGTAGGCTCGGACCCATGCGTCCCGTCACCGATCTCGAGCGCCGCGTCGCGCCGTTCCAGGTGGTCTCCGACTACCAGCCCTCCGGCGACCAGCCGGCGGCCATCACCGAGATCACCAAGCGGATCCAGGGCGGCGTCGAGGACGTCGTCCTGCTCGGCGCCACCGGCACCGGGAAGACGGCCACCGTGGCCTGGGTCGCCGAGCAGGTCCAGCGCCCGCTGCTGGTGCTCCAGCCGAACAAGACCCTGGCCGCGCAGTTCGCGAACGAGCTGCGGCAGCTCTTCCCCGACAACGCGGTCGAGTACTTCGTCTCCTACTACGACTACTACCAGCCCGAGGCCTACGTCCCCCAGACCGACACCTACATCGAGAAGGACTCCTCGATCAACGAGGAGGTCGAGCGGCTGCGCCACTCCGCGACCAACTCGCTGCTCACCCGGCGTGACGTCATCGTGGTCTCCACGGTCTCCTGCATCTACGGCCTGGGCACCCCGCAGGAGTACGTCGACCGGATGCTGCGGCTGCGGGTGGGGGAGGAGCGCGACCGTGACTCGATCCTGCGCCAGCTGGTCGAGATCCAGTACACGCGCAACGACATGAGCTTCACCCGGGGCACCTTCCGGGTCCGCGGCGACACCCTCGAGATCTTCCCGGTCTACGAGGAGCACGCCGTGCGCATCGAGTTCTTCGGCGACGAGATCGAGCGGCTGATGAGCCTGCACGCGGTGACCGGGGAGGTGCTGACCGAGGACAAGGAGCTGTACGTCTTCCCGGCCACGCACTACGTGGCCGGACCGGAGCGGATGGAGCGGGCGGTCGCCGGGATCGAGGCCGAGCTCGAGGAGCAGCTCGCCGTCTTCGAGCGCCAGGGCAAGCTGCTCGAGGCGCAGCGGCTGCGGATGCGCACGACGTACGACATCGAGATGATGCGGCAGGTCGGGTCGTGCTCGGGCATCGAGAACTACTCGATGCACATGGACGGGCGCAGCCGCGGCTCGGCGCCGAACTGCCTGCTCGACTACTTCCCCGAGGACTACCTCCTCGTCGTCGACGAGTCGCACGTCGCCGTGCCGCAGATCGGCGGCATGTACGAGGGCGACATGTCCCGCAAGCGCAACCTGGTCGACCACGGCTTCCGGCTGCCCAGCGCGATGGACAACCGGCCGCTGCGGTGGGAGGAGTTCCTGGAGCGGATCGGGCAGACCATCTACCTCTCGGCGACCCCGGGCGACTACGAGCTCGACAAGGTCCAGGGCGACACCGTGGAGCAGATCATCCGCCCGACCGGGCTGATCGACCCCGAGGTGGTCATCAAGCCGACCAAGGGACAGATCGACGACCTGATCCACGAGATCCGGACCCGCACCGAGAAGGACGAGCGGGTCCTGGTGACCACGCTGACCAAGAAGATGTCCGAGGACCTCACCGACTACCTCCTCGACGCCGGTCTGCGCACCCGCTACCTGCACTCCGAGGTGGACACCCTGCGCCGCATCGAGCTGCTGCGCGAGCTGCGGATGGGGGAGTACGACGTGCTGGTCGGGATCAACCTGCTGCGCGAGGGCCTGGACCTGCCGGAGGTGTCCCTGGTGTCGATCCTCGACGCCGACAAGGAGGGCTTCCTGCGCTCGGACAAGTCGCTCATCCAGACCATCGGGCGCGCGGCGCGCAACGTGTCGGGCCAGGTGCACATGTACGCCGACAAGATCACGCCGTCCATGGAGAAGGCGATCGACGAGACCAACCGTCGTCGGGACAAGCAGATCGCCTACAACACCGCCGCCGGGGTCGACCCGCAGCCGCTGCGCAAGAAGATCGCCGACATCACCGAGATGCTCTCGCGCGAGGGCGAGGACACCGAGGCGCTCCTGGCCACCTGGGCCGGGACAGCCGCGAAGGGCCGCGCCGGGGGCGTCAAGGCGCGGCAGCCGGTGCCGGCGCTGTCGGCGGAGGCCGCCGGGCGACAGGCCAAGGACCTCGCCGGGATGCCCAGCGCGGACCTCGCCCAGCTGATCCAGGAGCTGACCGAGCAGATGCGCAACGCGGCCGCGGAGCTGCAGTTCGAGGTCGCGGCCCGGATGCGCGACGAGATCTCCGACCTCAAGAAGGAGCTCCGCCAGATGATGGAGGCGACCAAGTGAGCGACAGCGCCACGCGAGGAACGAGCGTGAGTGCTGGCCGCGAGCGCGGGAGCAGCGCGAGCGCCGGCGACCGGAGGTGAGCGGGCGGACCGCCCCCGCGCCGACGGGCGTACCGCCCCTGCGGACCGCGCTGGCGGTGTGGTCCGTCGGGCTGATGATCTACCTGCTCGCGGTCTTCCACCGCAGCTCGCTGGCGGTCGCCGGGCTCGACGCGACCGACCGGTTCGGCATCTCGGCGGCCCAGCTGGCGACCTTCACGATGCTGCAGCTGCTCGTGTACGCCGCGATGCAGATCCCGACCGGTCTGCTCGTGGACCGGTTCGGACCACGACGGGTGCTGCTCTCCGGGGTGCTGCTGCTCTCGGCGGCGCAGGCCGCGTTCGGGCTGGCCGACACCTACGCGCTGGCGCTGGTGGCGCGCTTCTTCGTCGGGCTGGGCGACGCGCTCACGTTCGTGTGCGTGCTCCGACTCGTCGCCAGCTGGTTCTCGCCCCGACGGATCCCGCTGGTCACCCAGCTGACCGGGCCGCTGGGCCAGCTCGGGGCCATCGGCGCCGCGCTCCCGATGACCTGGGCGCTGGGCACCGTCGGGTGGACCACCGCCTACCTCGCCACCGCCTCGCTCGGCCTGGTGCTCGGCGCCGTCGGCCTCGTGGTGCTGCGGGACAGCCCCTCGCGGCGCAGCGTCAGCGGCGCGGTCCTGTCGCTGGCAGCCGTGCGCGGCAGCCTGGCCGCCTCGTGGGCGCACCCGGGCACCCGACTGGGGTTCTGGATCCACTTCACCACCCAGTTCAGCTCCACCATGCTGGCCCTGCTCTGGGGCTTCCCCTTCCTGGTGCGCGGCGAGGGACGTACGCCGACCGAGGCCGGTGTCCTGCTGACGGTGATGGTGCTCGCCCTGGCCGCGGCCGGGCCGGTCGTCGGGTGGACCGTGGGCCGGCACCCGTGGCACCGCTCCACCCTGGTGATCGCGATCGTGGTGAGCATCGTCACGACCTGGACCGTGGTCCTGCTGTGGCCGGGGGAGGCGCCCCTGTGGCTGCTGGTGGTGCTCGTCGTGGTGGCCGGCGTCGGGGGCCCGGGGTCGATGGTGGGCTTCGACCTCGGTCGGACCTCGAACCCCTCCGACCGGCTGGCCAGCGCCACCGGGATGATCAACGTCGGCGGCTTCACCGCCAGCCTGCTGCTGGTGGTGGCCGTCGGGCTGGTGCTCGACTGGCGCACCCCGGGTGCCAGCACGGCCTACACGCCCGACGCGTTCCGCTGGGCGATGAGCACGCAGTACGTCCTGTGGGCCGTCGGGCTGACCCAGATCCTGCGCTACCGGGTCAAGGCCCGCCGGGTCGTCGACCGGGACGCGCTGTACGCGCACCTGCGTCCCTGAGGCCGGCGGGGCGGTGCGGGGCCGTGCGGCCCGCCGCGAGGCGGGCCGGCGTGGTCAGGTCCCCCGGTGGCACCGCAGGTCCCAGTAGTTCCTGCCCTCGACGTTGCGGTACCCGAGGTCGTCCACGGCGGCCAGCGCCAGCGCCAGCCCACGACCGGACTCGGCGTCCGCACCCGGCATGATCACGTCGCTGAGGTCGATCCCGGCAGGCTCGCCGTTGTCGGCGAGCGCGGCGGTGAGCTCGGTCGGGCTCACCGCCAGGGTGAGCCGCAGCCGGCGCAGTCCGGGCACCTCGTCGGAGGAGAAGGCGTGCTCGACGATGTTGGCGAGCACCTCGACGACGGCCGTCTCGAAGCGGAACCGGTCGGCGGCCGACACGTCGGCGTGCTCGACGAAGAGGGTCGCCACCAGGTCCTGTGCCGTGTCGATGGCGCCCTCGTGCGCCGCCATCTCCACCTCGAAACGGGTCGTCGGGACCGAGGCGGGCCGGGAGGGGCCCGCGGTCGGGTCAGGCATCGAACGCCCCCTCCACGGTGTCGCGGGCGCGCAGCACCCGGTCGAGGTTGGTCATCTCGAAGACGGAGTGGACCGCGGGCGTCGGGCGGGCGACGCGCAGGTCACCGCCGGCCTGGCGGGCCGACTTCAGCCCGGCGATCAGCGCGCCCAGCCCGGAGGAGTCCAGGAAGGTGGTCTCGCCCATGTCCACCACGATCTTCGTGGTGCCGTCGGCGACCATCTCGGCCAGCAGGTCCTTCAGGCGGCGCGCGGAGACCATGTTGAGCCGTCCCCGTGGTGTGACCACCCCGATGCCCTCGCTCGTGGTGTCGACTCCGAACTCGATCATGAGACCCCCTGGGTCTGGTCGGTGTGCTGCCGGTCGTGCTGCGGGTGCTGCCCGGCGACGCGGGCCGGGTCGGCCCGGTCCGGTGCGTCGCTGCTGCCGCGTGGCGGGGTCGGGCGGCCGTGGACGGCCGGGTCGAACCCGCGGTAGCGGACTGCGCTGATCATGACGGAGAAGACGAGCAGGTCGAAAGCGACCCAGAACAGGTTGATGCCGGTGGCCAGCGGCTCGGCCTGGCCGGCGACGAGCCGGACGACGCCGATCACGGCGCCGCCGAGCAGGATCGCCATCGCCCAGAGCTGCGGCTTGACGAGGTGCCAGGGCAGCGAGTCCCGGGTCTGCCTGGTCTTCGGCGTGACCGCGAAGTCCAGCGACCGGCCGAACCAGACGTTGCCGACGGCCGAGGTGACCGAACGGATCCACACGGGGAAGAGCGCCAGCGAGTACTGCTGGCCGCGCCACGTGGGCCGTCCGTCGGCGACCACCAGGAAGAGCAGCTGGTTGACCAGGAGGAACGGGACGAGCCGCCAGAAGAAGTCGGCGCTGAACGCCTGGACGGGGAGGACCCCGAAGACCAGGTACAGCACGGGGGCCGCGATGTAGATCAGCGCCGCGAAGCCGGCCAGGTAGCTCCACATCGTCCCGAAGTACATCAGCCGCTGGGCCAGGTTCAGCCCGCGCTGCGTCAGCGGGTTCTCCCGCAGCATCACCTGGATGGTGCCCTGCGCCCAGCGCAGCCGCTGGGTGAGCATCGTCTGCAGGTCCTCGGGCGCCAGGCCCACGGCCAGCACCTCGTCGTGGTAGGCCGTGCGCCAGCCGAGCGCATGCAGGCGCATGCAGGTGGCCATGTCCTCGGTGACCGAGATCGTGGCCATCGGCATCACCGCCTGGGCCTCCTCGCCCCGGTCGACGTCCACCGCGCGCACCAGCGCCTCGACGGCGTCGACCGCGCCGAGGGGCGAGAAGTCGCGCTGCGACATCTGCCGCAGCGCCCCCTCGTCGATCGTGGCCAGGCCGAGGTCGGGGTCGGCGGCGATGCCGTCCAGCTCCGCGATGACCGCGAGGTCGGCGTGCAGCGCCTCGAGGTCGGCCGCGACCAGCCGGCGCCGCACCGCGGCGACGCGCGCCTGGAAGCGGTAGGTGACGTCGAAGAGGGCCTCGCCACGGCCGAGGCGGCGGCGGGCCTTGCCCACCTCGTACTCGATGGCCTCCAGGGCGTCCCGGACCATCACGTCCTCCGGTCCCAGACCGCGCAGGGCCCGGCGCACCACGGTCCGGGCGGTGGACAGCGCGCGCTGCACGCCGAGCTCGACCTCCCCGACGTAGCCGCTGACGCCGAGCAGCATCAGCGCCTCGCGCCGGAGCACCGCGTTGGAGCCGCAGAAGTACGCGGAGTTCCAGCCGTCCTTGCTCTGCTGGATCGGGCCGTAGAAGAGCGGGGCCTGGCTGCCCAGCGGGTCGTGGTCCGGCACGTTCTCGAACCACTGCGGGGTCTGCACCAGCGCCATCCCCTCGTCGCCGAAGTAGCCGAGGGTCCGGTGCAGGATCTCGGGTGAGGGCACCTGGTCGGCGTCGAGGATGAGGAGGAACTCGCCGTCGGTGGCGAGCAGGGCGTTGTTGAGGTTGCCGGCCTTGGCGTGCCGGGCGTGGCCGGCCCAGTCCGCGCTGCGGGTGATCCAGCCGACGTCGAGGCGCTGGGCCAGCTCGCGCATCTCCTCGCGGTTGCCGTCGTCCAGGATCCACGTCCGGTGCGGGTAGCGGATCGCGCACGCGGCGACCGCGGTGCGCTCGACGAGCTCCAGCGGCTCGTTGTAGGTGGTGATGAAGACGTCGACGGTCAGGCCCTCCGGCGCGTCGGGCGGCTGACCACGCTCGCGCAGGCGGAGCATGCCGAACCCGAACAGCAACGAGTCGATCAGGCTGTAGGTCTCGGCCAGGACCAGCGGGACCGCGATCCACCAGGAGGACCAGCTGACGGAGGCGAACCAGCGCCAGGCCACGTAGTTGACCCCGAGCAGGGCGGTGGCCAGGACGATCGTCCGGATCAGCAGGAGCCGGCGGCTCATCTCCCACCGTCGAGGAGCACGGGGCGGGGCCCCGGGGGTTCCGGGGAGCGGAAGACGCCGACGACGGTCACGTCGTCGAGCGGCGTACGGCGTCGCGCGAGCAGGCCCACCGAGCCGAGGAGGTCGCTGACGTCGTCGGCAGCACGGACGAGCGCCTCGACCGCCTCCCACCAGGCCAGCGGGTCGTCGAGCAGGTCGAGCAGGCCGTCGCTTGCGAAGACGAGGCGGTCGCCGGGCCGCAGGTCGAGCTCGTGCTCGGTCCAGTGGTCGTCGGGCAGCACCCCGATCGGCCGGTCGAGGCTGGACAGGCGGGTGCTGGTCCCGTCGTGGTGCGCCACCAGGCCCAGCCCGGCGCCGCCGTCCACGTAGCGCGCGGTGCCGTCCTCGAGGTCGACGGCCGCCTGCACCAGCGTGACGAACGACTCGGCGCGCTCGAGGTCGGTGTTGACCGTGCGGGCCACCTGGGTGGTGGTCACCCCCAGGTCGACCCCGGCGGTGACGGCGGGCGTGGTGCCGCGCAGCGCGGCCCGGATGCCGGCGCCCACCAGGGCGGCGCCGGTGCCCTTGCCCATCACGTCGCCGAGCATCACGTGGAGCACGTCGTCGGTGACGGTGTAGTCGTAGAAGTCGCCACCGACCGCGAGGGCCGGCAGGCACATCCCGGCGACCTCCCACTCGTCGGTGCAGACCGGCAGCACCGGCAGCATCGAGGCCTGCACCTGCCGGGCCTGGCGCATCTCGCTCGAGGCGGTCAGCTCCTGCTCGGCCCAGCGGGCCAGGTCCGTGAGGGTGGCCAGCTCGTCGGCGTCGAGGTCGCGCGGCCTGGTGTCGGAGACGCACAGGCTGCCCAGCACGTGGCCCATCGAGTCGCGCAGCGGCACGCCGGCGTAGGACACGAGCATGCCGGCCTCGACCATCGCGAAGTCGGCGAAGCGGGGGTCCTCCCGGGCGTCCTCCACGACCAGGGTCTCGCCCAGGCCCTGGGTGGTGTTGCACAGCGTCTGCTCGCGCGGGACGTCGGAGGGGGAGCCGGGAGGGAAGCCGGCGGTGCTGGGCCACCAGGCCCGGTCGCGGTCCAGCACGGTGATGTAGGCCATCGGCATCGACAGCGTCCGTCGGGCCAGGCGGGTGATCCGGTCGAAGCGCTCCTGCTGCCCGTGGTCCTCGAGCGCGAGGCTGTCGAGCGCGCGCTGCCGCTGGTCCTCCACCGCCCGCACCGCGCGCGCCGAGGGCGTCGTCAGCGGGTGCACGGTGGCGGCCGGACGGGTCGGCGACGGCCGCTCGTCGAGGCGCGAGAGAGGTCGGGCGAGGGGCTGCGAGGTGCCAGGCATGGGGGGGTCCTGTCCGAGGAGCGCGGGGGGTGGGGGAGGGGGAAGAAGGGAGCAGCGAACGGGGGGACCGGGCTCCCGACCGGTCCAGCCCAGTCTCGCCGACGAGGGGGGGCCCGGCAACCGGAACGGGAGAACTGGTCAGGCGTCGATCTCGGGCCCACCTCGAGCACCTGTGCTTGGATCAAGGGGCCATGACCTCCACGCCGCGTCCCCGCAGCCAGGGCGGCCACCCCGGGGGCGCTGGCCCCGCTGGATCCGCGCCGCGTGCTGGTGGTCGACGACGACCCCGACCAGCGCGAGGTCATGGGCGTGGTGCTGCGGCGCGCCGGCCTGGCGGTGGAGACCGCGGCCAGCGGCGAGGAGGCGGTCGAGTCGGTCCGCCGCAGCGACCCCGACCTGGTCACGCTCGACGTGACGATGCCCGGGATCGACGGCATCGAGACCTGTCGCCGCCTCCGGGCCTTCAGCGACGCCTACGTGATCATGGTGACCAGCCGCGACACCGAGCTCGACCGCCTGCTCGGGCTCGATGTCGGCGCGGACGACTACCTGGTCAAGCCCTGCTCGCCGCGGGAGCTGGTGGCCCGGGCCTCGGCCCTGCTGCGGCGTCCTCGCCAGGGCGTCGCGCACCCGTCCGTCCCGGTCGGGACGGGCCCGCCCGCGGCCGCGTCGGTACCCGCGGTGGCCCCTCCGCCGCCGAGCCCGGTCGCGGCCGTCCTCGACGCCGGCGGCGGGCTGCTGCTGCACCCGGTGCGTCACGTGGCGCTGCTCGACGGCGACCCGCTCCCGCTCACCCCCTCCGAGGTCGACCTCCTCGCCGCCCTGCTGCAGCCGCCGGTGCGCACCTGGTGGCGCGCCGAGCTGGTGCGGGAGGTGTGGCAGGGCGACTTCATGGAGTCCGACTACCTGGTCGACGTGCACGTCTCCTCCCTGCGCCGCAAGCTGCGCCGTGCCGCGCCCGGTCACGACTGGATCCGCACCGTCGACGGCTCCGGGTACCGGTTCGCACCGATCGACTGACCCGACCCGGCCCTCGGGACCGTCCCGGCCCGTCCCGGCCGTGGGCCGGGGCGGACTGGTCGCGGACGCCCGTCCCCGCACGGTTAGGGTGCTCCGGTGCGGATCGCGATGCTGTCGTACCGCAGCAAGCCCCACTGCGGGGGCCAGGGCGTCTACGTGCGCCACCTGAGCCGTGAGCTGGTCCGGCTCGGCCACCAGGTCGAGGTGTTCTCCGGCCAGCCCTACCCCGAGCTCGACGACGGCGTGCTGCTCACCGAGGTGCCGAGCCTGGACCTCTACCGCGAGCCCGACCCGTTCCGGGTCCCGCACCTGCGCGAGCTGCGCGACCTCGTGGACGTCGAGGAGGTCGCCACGATGCTCGCCGGCGGGTTCCCCGAGCCGAAGACCTTCTCGGTGCGGGTCGCCCGGCTGCTGCGCGAGCGCGCCGGTGACTTCGACGTCGCCCACGACAACCAGGTGCTGGGGTACGGCATGCTCGACGTCGAGGCCGGCGGGCTGCCGCTCGTCACGACGATCCACCACCCGATCACCCTGGACCGCCGCATCGAGCTGGCCGCCGCCCCCGGGCTGCGCCGCCGCACGTCGCTGCGCCGCTGGTACGGGTTCCTGCGGATGCAGGGCCGCGTGGCCCGGGCCGCGCGGACGGTCGTGGTGCCCTCCGGCGCCTCCCGGGACGACGTCGTGGCGGAGTTCGGCGTCGACCCCGACCGGGTCCGGGTCTCGTGGCTCGGCGTGGACGACGCGTTCGTGCCGCCGACCGCCCCGCGGGTGCCCGGCCGCATCCTGGCGATGGCCAGCGCCGACGCCCCGCTGAAGGGGGTGCCGGTGCTGCTGGAGGCGTTCGCCAAGCTGCGCACCGAGCGCGACGTCGAGCTGGTGCTGGTGACCCGGCCCGGCGGACGTACGTCCGAGGTGGTCGAGCGGCTGGGGCTGGGCGACGCCGTGCGGTTCGTGCACGACCTGCCCGAGCCCGACCTGGTCGCGCTGATGGGCTCCGCCGAGGTCGCCTGCGTGCCCTCCCTGCACGAGGGCTTCTCCCTGCCCACGGTCGAGCTGATGGCGTGCGCGACCCCGCTCGTGGTCTCGCGGGCCGGCGCGATCCCCGAGGTGGTCGGCGCCGACGGCGAGTGCGCCGACCTGGTGCCGCCCGGGGACGCGGAGGCGTTGCGCGCGGCGCTGGCGGCCCTGCTCGACGACCCGGCTCGCCGGACGGCGATGGGTCGCGCCGGCCGGCTGCGCGTGGAGGAGCACTTCAGCTGGCGTGCCGCCGCGGCCTCGCTCGCCGACGTGCTCGCCGAGGCCGTCGCCGCCGGCCCCCCGCCCACCGTCCGTCCGGCCCGATCCCCCGTCCACGCCCCAGGAGGACCCTCCGTGCTCACCGTTGACTTCGACCGCCTCGGGCTGGCCCCGCGCGACCGCGTCCTCGACATGGGGTGCGGGGCCGGCCGGCACGCCTTCGAGATGTACCGCCGCGGTGCCGACGTCGTCGCCCTCGACCAGGACGCCGACGAGCTCGCCGGTGTCGGCGACCTCTTCGCCGCGATGCGGGCCGCGGGCGAGGTGCCCGCGGGTGCCGAGGCCGACACCAAGGAGGGCGACGCCCTCGCGCTGCCCTTCGCCGACGGCGAGTTCGACCGCGTGGTCGCCGCCGAGGTGCTCGAGCACGTCCCCGACGACCTCGGCGCGATCGCCGAGCTGGTCCGCGTCCTGCGGCCCGGGGGGACGATGGCGGTCTCGGTGCCCCGGTGGCTGCCGGAGATGGTCTGCTGGAAGCTGTCGCGGGAGTACCACGACAACCCCGGCGGCCACATCCGCATCTACTCCGACGCCGAGCTCGTCGGCAAGCTCGAGAACGCCGGGGTGCGCCACACCGGCACCGGCTACGCCCACGGCCTGCACACGCCGTACTGGTGGCTGAAGTGCGCCGTCGGGGTGCGCCAGGACGACCACCCGCTCCCGGCGGCCTACCACCGGCTGCTGGTCTGGGAGATCATGCGGCAGCCGCGGGTGCTGCGCTGGGCCGGCGCGGTGCTCGACCCGCTGATCGGCAAGAGCCTGGTGCTCTACCTGGTCAAGCCGCACCCGGCCGACGCGTGACGGCGCGCCACGACCTCCCGTTCGTGGCCGGGGTGCTGGGACCCGACGAGGTCGCCGCCACGGCTGCCGCGGTGGCGGCGGTGCAGGAGCCGGACGGCGCCATCCCGTGGAGCGTCGGCGCGCACACCGACACCTGGAACCACGTCGAGTCGGCCATGGGCCTGCTGGTCGGGGGCGAGGTCGAGGCGGCCGAGCGGGCGTACGCGTGGATCCCGCCGCAGCAGCGCGCCGACGGGTCCTTCCCCTGGAAGGTCGTCGCCGGGGAGGTGGAGGACGACCGCGGCGAGGCCAACATGGCCGCCTACGTCGCCGTCGGCGTCTGGCACCACTGGCTGGTGCGCCGCGACCGCCGCTTCGTGGAGACGATGTGGCCCACGGTGCGCTCGGCGCTCGACTGGGTGGTCTCGCGCCAGCTGCCGTTCGGCGGCGTCGCCTGGTCGCAGCCGTGGGTGGACGGGGTCCCGGTGACCGGGGCGGACGACGTCACCGACGCGCTGCTCGCCGGCTCCTCCAGCATCTACCAGTCGCTGCGCGCGGGTGTCGCGGTCGCCGAGCTGCTCGGCGACCCGCAGCCGGACTGGGAGCTGGCCGGCGGTCGGCTCGGGCACGCCGTGCGCGAGCACCGCGACCTGTTCCTGGACAAGCGCACGTTCTCGATGGACTGGTACTACCCCGTCCTCGGCGGTGCCGTGCGCGGCCCGGCCGCCCGCGCGCTGCTCGACGAGCGCTGGGACGACTTCGTCGTGCCCGGCCTGGGCATCCGCTGCGTCGACACCAACCCCTGGGTGACCGGGGCGGAGACCTGCGAGCTGGTGATGGCCCTCGACGCCGAGGGCGACCACGACCGGGCACGCGCGCTGCTGGTCGACATGCAGCACCTGCGGGACGGGAGCGGTGCGTACTTCACCGGCTGGGTCTACGGCGACGACGTCTACTGGCCGCGCGAGCTGACCGCCTGGACCGGCGCCGCGGTGATCCTGGCGGTGGACGCCCTGGGGGAGACCTTCGGCCACGCGTCGCCGGGCTCGGGCATCATGCGCGGCACCTCGTTGGCGCCCCACTTCGCCGAGCTCCTGCTGGAGTGCGGGTGCCAGGACGTGCCCGCGGGCCACGAGCGTCGGGGACCCGGGACGCCCTAGTCTCGGCGGCGTGACCCTGCCCCGGCTCGACGACCAGGAGCAGCGCGTCCTCGGCGCGCTGCTGGAGAAGCAGCGCACCGTCCCGGCGTCCTACCCGCTGTCCGGGCAGGCGCTGCGCAGCGCCTGCAACCAGACCAGCAGCCGCGAGCCGGTCGTGGAGTACGACGACGCGACCGTGGAGCAGGTCGCCCGGCGGCTCAAGGACCACGAGCTGGTGAGGATCGTCTGGTCCGAGAAGGGCCGCCGCACCCTGCGCTACCACCAGCGCCTCACCGAGGCGCTCGACCTCGGCGACGACGAGGCCGCCGTGGTGACGCTGCTGCTGCTCCGGGGCGCGCAGGCGCCCGGTGAGCTGCGGACCCGGTCCGAGCGGCTGCACGGCTTCGCCGACCGTCGTGACGTCGAGGAGGTGCTCCAGCGGTTGGCCGCGCGCGACGAGCCGGTGGTCCGCGAGCTGGAGCGTCGTCCCGGTCAGCGCGAGCGCCGCTGGGTGCACCTGCTGGGCCCGGTCGACGACGGCGCGGGTGGTGCCGGTGCCGGCGCGGCGCGGGTCGGGTGCGGGGTCGGGCCCGGGCGGGGAGGTCGCGCTGCCGGCCGGTGGGCCGGAGGCGCGCGACGCCCGGGTGCGGACGTCGTACGACACGGTGGCCGCCGCGTACGCCGACGCGCTGGTCGACGAGCTCGACGGGCTGGTCCTCGAGCGGTGGCTGCTGGACCGGGTCGCCGCGCACGCCGTCGCCGACGGGGGGCCCGTGGTCGAGGTCGGCTGCGGTCCGGGCCACGTGACGGCGTACCTCGCGGCCGCCGGCGCGTCGGCGCACGGCCTCGACCTGTCGCCGGGCATGGTCGAGCAGGCCCGGTCGCGGTTCCCGGACGCGGACTTCGAGGTCGGCGACCTCCGGCGGCTGGTCCGGCCCCGCGACCACGACGGCTGGGCGGCGGTCCTGGCGTGGTACTCGCTGGTGCACTCGGTGCCGGCCGAGCTGCCCGGGGCCCTCGCCGCGCTGGTCCGCCCGCTGCGGCCCGGAGGCCTCCTCGTCGTGGCACTGCACGCAGGCACGGGGCTCGAGCACGCCGGCACGTGGTTCGACGCGGACGTCGACCTCGACTTCGTCCGCCACGACCCCGCCTCGGTCGCCGCCCAGCTCACGGAGGCCGGCCTGGTCGACGTCGAGTGGTACCACCGCGGCCCGGTCGCCGCCCGCGGCGAGCAGCGCGAGCGGGTCTACCTCCTCGCCCGCCGAGATGACGCTCCCGACGGGCCGAGATGACGCTCCCGGCGGGCTCGAGATGACCGTTCCGGACAGGGTCAGCGCACCGGGTCGCCGGCGTCCCCGCGGTCGCGCCGCAGCACGCGAGCGGACCCGAGCGACTCGACCTCGGTGAAGTCGCCGCTGGCCAGCGCGCGCAGGTAGACCTCGTACGGCGGCCGCCCGCCGTCGGCCGGGTCGGGGAACACGTCGTGCACCACGAGCAGGCCGCCCCGCCGGACCCACCGCGCCCAGCCGGTGTAGTCGGCGTGGGCGTGCTCGGCGGCGTGACCGCCGTCGACGAACACCATCGCCAGCGGGGTCGCCCACCAGCGCGACACCGCGCTGCTGCGCCCGACGACCGCGACCACGCGGTCCTCGAGCCCGGCGTCGTGCAGGGTGCGGCGGAACAGCGGCAGCGTGTCCATCAACCCGGTGCGGGGGTCCACCAGCGAGGGGTCGTGGTGCTCCCACCCGGCCTGGTTCTCCTCCGAGCCGCGGTGGTGGTCCACCGTGAAGACGCAGGCGTCCCCGCCCACCGCGCGGGCGGCCGCGCCGAGGTAGATCGCGGACTTGCCGCCGTACGTCCCGATCTCCAGCACCGGACCGTGCGGCAGGCAGGCCAGTGCGGTGCGGTGGAGCAGCAGGCCCTCGTCCTCGGGCATGAACCCGGTCGCGGCGCGGGCGTGGGCGAGCAGGTCCTCGGGCATCTCCGGCACGGGCTGGAGCCTAGGCGTGGGCGGGCGGCGCGCGCGGGGCGGTGTACGGACGCTCACGCCCGCCGGGACCGGTGCGCGCCGGCCCGCGCTGCGCGCCACCGCCCGTCACTCCCGGCACCCAGGGCCCGCCTACGCTCCGCACGTGAGCCCGCGCGTCCAGTCCCTCCACGTCGCCAAGGGCCGCCGGCTCCCGATGCGGGCGGTGCCCGAGGTCCACGCCGAGGCCGGCGCCGGCATCGTCGGCGACCGCTACCACGGCAGCCGCCACCGCCACGTGACCGTGCAGAGCGCCGAGTCGCTGGCGGAGGCCGAGCAGCGGTTCGGTGCGCCGGTGCCGGCCGACCTGACCCGCCGCAACGTCACCCTGGACGCCGGGACGGTCCCGACCGCCCCCGGCACCCGGCTGCGGGTGGGGCAGGCGCTGCTCGAGGTCGTCCGGGTCGCCGCGCCGTGCAAGCTGCTCGACGACACGATCGGCCGCGGCGCCCAGGAGGCGCTGCGTCGCCGCGGGGGCTCGGTGCTGCGCGTGCTGGAGTCGGGTCGGATCGCGGTGGGCGACGAGGTCGAGGTGGTCGAGGCCCCCCTCAGTCCCTGAGGCGGCTCCTCGAAGAACCCCAGCACCCGGTCCACCGCGACCTGCTGGCGCTGCGCGGTCACGGTCGAGTGCCCGACCCCGGGGAGGTCGACCCGCAGGAACGCCGCGCCCAGCTCGCGGTCCAGGGTGTCGAAGCGGGTGCCGGTGGCGGGGTCCTTGGCGAACTGCAGGCCCAGCACCGAGCAGCCCCCGGCGGCACGCTCCTTGACCGCGGCGAGGTCCTCGGGCGAGAGGTTCAGGTCGGCGGCACGGGCCCTGCCCGACCGGGAACGGCGCCGACGGCTGGCACAGCACCGGCGCGGCCACGCTGTCGTCGACCATCATCGCCAGCGCGAACCCACCGGTGAAGCACATCCCCAGAGCACCGACCCCGGGCCCGCCGAGCTCGGCGTGCAGGGTCCTGGCCAGGTCGCGCAGCCAGCCGGCGACGGGCGTGGTCACCCCGGTGGCGAGCGTGGTGAACTCCCGGCTGACGCACACCTGGCGGAACGCCTGCGCCAGGTGCCCGGGGGTCATCCCGCGCCCGGGGGTGCCGAACAGGTGCGGCAGCACCACGGTGAACCCGGCGTCGACGACCTCCTGCGCGAAGCCCACCACCTGCGGGGTCAGGCCCGGGATCTCGTGGATCACCACGACGCCGGGCCCGCTGCCGCGGCGGTACGTGGGGTGGGTCGTCCCGTCCTGGTCGGTGTGGCTGCCCAGGACCCAGCCCGCCAGGGCCGGCGGCGTCGCGGTGCTCGTCATGGGGGTGAGTATGGCGTGGCTAGCCTCACCGGGTGGCGACTGAGACCCGGGTCCGGCTGATCTACCCCCACCAGCTCTTCACCGAGCACCTCGACGCCCCGCAGGGCACGACGTTCGTGCTGGTCGAGCACGACCTGCTGTTCCGGCAGTACGCCTTCCACAGCCACAAGCTGGTCCTGCACCGCGCCTCGATGGTGCGCTTCGCCGAGCGGCTGCGCGGGGCCGGCCACGCCGTCGAGGTCGTCGGCAGCGACGGGCGCACGACCAGCCGTGCCGCCACGTCCCGCCTGCTCGAGGCGCTCGGCGCCGCCGAGGTGACGGCGTACGACGTGGTCGACGACTGGCTGTCCCAGGACCTCGAGGCCACCCTCGACGACCTCGGCCTGGTGCTCGGCGGGGACGCCGAGGCCGGGCACACCTGGCTGGACACCCCGAACTTCCTGGCCACCCGCGACGACCTGGACACCTACTTCGGCACGGCCGGCAAGAAGCCCCGGATGCAGCACTTCTACGCCTGGCAGCGCCGCCGCCTCGACGTGCTGGTCGAGTCCGACGAGCCGGTCGGGGGCAAGTGGTCCTTCGACGAGGACAACCGCAAGAAGCTCCCGAAGGACCACCCCGTCCCCGACGTCGCCCTCTTCGGCGGGGACCGGGACACCGCCGTCGAGGAGGCCGTGGCCTGGGTCGCCCGGCACTTCCCCGACGCGCCGGGCGACCCGAGGACCTTCGCGTGGCCGACCACCCACGACGAGGCCGAGCAGGTGCTCGCGCAGTTCCTCGAGGAGCGGTTCACGCAGTTCGGGCCGTACGAGGACGCCGTGTCGACCGAGCACCCCTTCGTGTTCCACGGGCTGCTGACCCCCGGTCTGAACATCGGGCTGCTGTCCCCGGCGCTCGTGCTCGAGCGGGCCCTGGCCGCGGCCGACGAGCACGACGTCGCCCTGCCCTCGGTCGAGGGCTTCGTCCGCCAGGTCATCGGGTGGCGCGAGTACATGCGGGCGACGTACGTCCGCCACGGCCGGCAGATGCGCAGCCGCAACCACCTGGGCCACGGCCGCCCGCTGGCCGAGGGGTGGTGGACCGCCGAGACCGGGCTCGACCCCGTCGACACCGTCCTGGAGCGGGTCCTCGAGCGGGGGTACGCCCACCACATCGAGCGGCTGATGGTCCTCGGGAACGCGATGTGCCTGCTGCGCACCGACCCCGACGCGGTCTACGAGTGGTTCATGGAGATGTTCGTCGACGCCTACGACTGGGTGATGGTGCCCAACGTCTACGCCATGAGCCAGTTCGCCTCCGGCGAGATCATCACCACCAAGCCGTACGTCTCGGGCAGCAACTACCTGCGCAAGATGACCGACTTCGGGCCGGGGGAGTGGCGCGACGACTGGGACGCCCTGTACTGGACGTTCGTGCGGGACCACCTCGACGTCTTCACCCGCAACCCGCGCAGCTCGATGATCGCGCGCTCCTACGAGGGCATGGACCCGGCCAAGAAGGCCGCGCACGGCCGCCGCGCGGCGGCCTGGCTCGGGTGATCGCCCGCCGAGCCCCCGCCGAGGGGCTCCTCGGCCGGGACTACGGTGTGTCCATGAGCTCAGCCGCCCTCCCGGAGCCGGACCGCGCCGCGAACGGCCCGCGCCCGTCGTACGAGGTGGACCGCGGGCAGCCCTGCCCCGAGCTCTTCGAGGCGTGGCTCGGCGACGCCGGACGCGACCTCGACGTCGCCGACGACGCGCCCGGGGAGGCGGTCGGTCACGCCGAGGGGACGCGAGCGTTCCGCGACGTCCTGGGGCGGTTCGCCTCGGGGGTCACCGTGGTCACCGCGGTGCACGACGGCGTGCCGGTCGGTCTCACCTGCCAGTCGTTCTCCAGCGTCTCCCTGGACCCGCCGCTCGTGCTCTTCGTGCCGTCGCGGCACTCGCGCGCGTGGCCGCTGATCCGCCGGGCCGGGGTCTTCTGCGTCAACCTGCTCGCGGCCGACCAGGCCTGGGTGTCGAACACCATGGCCAGCAAGGGCGTGGACAAGTTCGCCGAGGTGGAGTGGCGGCCGTCGTCGCGCACCGGCTCGCCCGTGCTCGCCGGCACGCTGGGTCACGTCGACTGCACCGTCGAGGCCGTGCACGAGGCCGGGGACCACGACGTCGTGGTCGGTCGGGTGCTGACCCTGGCCGGCGAGGCGCCGGGGGACCCGCTGCTGTTCTACCGGGGGCGCTACCGCACGACCGGCTGACGGGTGTGACGGCGCGGGTCGACCTCGGCACCGTCCCGCGCGGCCCGGCCCCGCCCAGCGCGGTCAGCCGCGGGCGGTGAGGACCAGCGGGCCGTCGGCGGTGATCGCGACCGTGTGCTCCATGTGGGCGCCGCGGGAGCCGTCGACCGAGCGGATGGTCCAGCCGTCCGGGTCGAAGACGATCTCGTCGGTGGTGTGCAGGAACCACGGCTCGATCGCGATGACGAGCCCCTCACGGAGCTTGAGCCCGCGACCGGCACGCCCGTCGTTGGGCACGTGCGGCTCCCCGTGCATCGTCTTGCCGACGCCGTGCCCGCCGAACTGCAGGTTGACGCCGAGCCCGGCCGCGTGCGCCACCTCGCCGATCGCGGCCGAGATGTCGCCCAGCCGGTTGCCCGGCACCGCCGCGGCGATGCCGGCGGCCAGGGCCCGGTCGGTGGTCTCGATCAGCGCCAGGTCCTCCTGGCGCGGGGTGCCGACGACCTGGGAGAAGGCGGAGTCGGAGACCCAGCCCTCGAGGCTGACCGCGAAGTCGACGGAGAGCAGGTCCCCGTCGGCCAGGGTGTAGTCGTGGGGCAGGCCGTGCAGGACCGCGTCGTTGACCGAGGTGCAGAGCACCTTGCCGAAGGGCGACCCGCCGAACGACGGGTGGTAGTCGATGTAGCAGGACTCCGCCCCCACGTCGCGGATCATCTGGTGGGCGAGGGCGTCCAGCTCGAGCAGGTTGACCCCCACGTCCGCCTTCTCGGCCAGCGCGGTGATCACCGAGGCCACGAACCGCCCGGCGGGTCGCATCTGCTCGATCTGGGTGGGGGTGCGCAGCTCGATCACGCAGCGAAGCCTACGGGGGCCGTGTCTCTGGCAGGGTGGCGGCCATGAAGCTCGGACTGCAGCTCGGCTACTGGGGCGCGCAGCCGCCCACCGGCGTCGCGGAGCTCGTCGCCGCGGCCGAGGAGACGGGCTTCGACGCCCTCTTCGCTGCCGAGGCGTGGGGCTCGGACGCCTTCACCCCGCTCGCGTGGTGGGGTCGCGACACCAGCCGGCTCCGGCTGGGCACGTCGATCGTGCAGATGTCCGGCCGCACCCCGACCTCGATCGCGATGCACGTGCTGACGCTGGACCACCTCAGCGGCGGGCGCGCGGTGCTCGGGCTCGGGGTGAGCGGGCCCCAGGTCGTCGAGGGCTGGTACGGCGCGCCGTTCGCCAAGCCGCTGGCCCGCACCCGCGAGGTGGTCGACATCGTGCGGCAGGTGCTCGCCCGGCAGGGCCCGGTGACCAACGACGGCCCGCACCACCCACTGCCGTACGTCGGCGACGGGGCGACCGGGATGGGCAGGGCGCTGAAGCCGATCGTGCACCCGCTGCGCGCCGACGTCCCGATCTGGCTGGGCGCGGAGGGCCCGCGGAACGTCGCGCAGACCGCCGAGATCGCGGACGGCTGGATCCCGCTCTTCTACACGCCCGGCAGCGCGCACCTCTACCGCGAGTGGCTCGACGAGGGCTTCGCCCGCCCGGGCGCCCGGCGCAGCCGCGCCGACTTCGAGATCGCCGCCTCCTGCCACCTCCAGGTCGTCTCCGGCGCCGCCGAGCGGGACCGGGTCGTGCAGGCGATGAAGCCGACGGTGGCGCTGTACATGGGCGGGATGGGGGCCAAGGAGCAGAACTTCCACAAGCAGGTCTTCGTGCGGATGGGCCACGAGGCGCTGGCCGACGAGGTCCAGGAGCTCTACCTCGGCGGCCGCAAGGACGAGGCCGCCGCACTGGTCCCGGACTCCCTGGTCGACGACCTGCACATCATCGGCGAGCCCGCCGAGGTCCGAGAGAGGGTCGCTGCGTGGGAGGAGACCGGCGTGACCACGCTCCTGCTCAGCCTGAGGAGCGCCGACGAGGTACGCCGGGTGGCCGACGCGCTGCTGTAGCCGCCGGCCACACCGACGCCGGACCGGGACAGGTCGTCGCGACCTGCCCCCGCCCGGTCACCCTTCGGGCTGAGCTCAGCGCTCGGCCATGAGCTGCCCGCGGATCGCACCGCTCGGGAACTTCTCGTTGTGCACGTTCACGTAGTAGTCCTGCGGGTTCGCCAGGATGTCCGCGACGGTCTGGTCGCCGACGAACGTGCCCTCCTCGCCCTCGGTCAGGCAGTCGGCGGCGTTGCCGTCGGCCGGTGCCGCCAGGTTGGCGACGACGGGTCCGTTGGTGCCGGCGGCTCCCTCGTGGATGTGGGCTGCCACGGGCGTGCGGATCTTGTCGACCGTCAGGACGTAGCACAGGGTGGTCGGGTCACCGTCGATGCCGAAGACGTAGGCCTCGCCCCTGCCGTTCGCGGTCACCGGCGACCCCGCTGCCGGTGCCGACCTCGGCGCGACCGTTCAGGTCGGCCTCGAGGACCACGTTGCTGTGACCGGCGACGGCCATGCCCATGGGCACCACCACCGCGGTGATCGCCGCGGCTGCGGTCGCTCCCGCGATCGCGAGACGGTTCTTCCTGATGTCGAGCATGTGAGCCTCCTGGTGGACGGTGGGTCGGACGACCCTGGGTGGTTCGTGACCGAGGTCACGTCGGATTGGTCCGGCCCGGACGCGGCTGACCGGGCGCTCAGTCCTCGCCCCGGAGCGAGAACGACCGCAGCCGGTCACCGGCCAGCCACACCCCGCCGGCCGTGACCACCACGCTCGCCAGCACCGCCCACACCAGGTTCGTCGGGTCGGGCAGCTCCGCCGACACCTCGTACCCGATCCGCAGGCCCCACTGCGCGACGCTGAGCCAGGCCACGCCGCTGAACAGGTTGCCGAGCAGGCCCTCCCAGATCAGCACGAACAGCAGGGACACGATCACCGCGTGCCGGGTGAGGGCGGAGACGGCCAGGAAGAGCGCGGAGTACGTCGTGCCGGCCACCGCGGCGGCCAGCCCGATCGCGGGCGCGCGGTCGCCACCCCCGGCGACCAGCGCCGCGACGAACAGGGGCAGGGCGCCGGCTGCGAGCGTCGCCGACCAGGCGACCGCCCACTTGCTGAGGGCGACGCCGTGCCGGCTGATCGGCTTCGAGAGGAGGTAGACGATCGAGCCGTCGTCGACCTCCGGGCCGAGCACCGACGACGCGGCCAGCACGGCGACCAGCGGCAGGACGACCGGGTAGCCCAGGCCGGGCAGCAGCGGCCAGGCCGCCTCGCGGTCGGTCAGCGCCGCGATCAGCACGGTCAGCGCCACCAGCAGCACCGGCAGCGCGAGCAGCAGCCAGAAGCGGCGCCGGCCCAGCAGCGCCTGGGCGGCGAGCCGGACGATGGTGGCGTTCACGCGCAGCTCCTCGGGTGGTCGCCGGTCATCGGGTCACCAGGTAGGCGAAGACGCTCTCCAGCGACTCGTCGCTGGGGGAGAGGTCGAGCAGGGTCAGGTCGTGCGTCCGTGCCCACTGCGGCAGGCCCACCGCGAAGCTGCCGAGGTCGTCGACCTCGACGTCGAGCCCGCCGCCGGGCTGGAGGCGTACGGCCCGCACCGACGGCTGCGCGATCAGGACGGTGGCCAGGGCGCGGTCGTCGCTGGAGGTGACGGCGTACTGCACCGGGCGGTCGGTCATCAGTCGCCGGATCGCCCCGAAGTCCCCGGACGCGGCGTGCCGGCCGGAGACGACGACCTCGATGTGCCGGGCCAGGCGCTCGACCTCCTCGAGGATGTGGGAGCTGAAGAGCACCGTGCGGCCCTCGTCGCCGAGCCTGCGCAGCAGGTCCATCAGGTGCATCCGCTGCCGCGGGTCGACGCCGTTGAACGGCTCGTCCAGCAGCAGCACGTCCGGGTCGTGCACGAGCGCGGCGGCGATCTTGATGCGCTGCCGCATTCCCTTGGAGTAGGTGTCCAGGTTGCGGTCCGCGGGTTCGACCATGTCGACGACGCCGAGGATGCGCTCGGTCGCGGCGCCCGGGTCCGCGAGCCCGTGCAGGTCGGCGTTGGCGCGCACGAACCGGCGGCCGGTGAGGTAGCCGAAGCTGAGCTCACGCTCGGGGACCAGCCCGATCCGGCGGTACGCCTCGGTGTGCCGCCACACCGGCTGGCCGTCGAGCAGGACGGTGCCGGAGGACGGGGCCAGGAAGCCGGTCATCAGCGCCATCAGCGTCGTCTTGCCGGCGCCGTTGGGGCCGAGCAGGCCCGTCACGCCGGGACTGATCGTCAGCGACACGTCGTTGACGGCGACGACGTTGCCGAACCAGCGTGACACCGAGTCCAGGACGAGCGTGCTCATCGCGAGGCCACCTTCATCAGGCGCCGGACGAGGGCGGCGGTGGTGAGGGCGGCGACCAGGGCGGCGACGGCGAGGTACGCCACGACCCACGCACCGGTCGGCGGGGTGAAGACCGAGACGCCCGCGGACCAGGCGTCGGCCAGCCCGCTGTGCAGCGACCACGGCGAGGCCAGCCCGGCCGCGACGCCGACGGTCTCGGCGCCCTCCGCCGAGGCGATCGCCTGGACGGCCGTGACGACGCCCGGCACGACCACCAGGGCGACGATCGAGCCGACGATGGCGAAGCCGCGGCGCAGCGACACCGAGGAGATGAGGCCGGTGAGGCCGGCCACCACGGTGGTCACCAGCAGCAGCAGCGCGACCGCCTTGAGCAGGGCCGTGGTCTGGTCGGTGACGTCGAGCCCTTCCAGCAGCGCCCCGGCGTACAGCACGAGCAGCGGCAGCAGCGTGAAGACGAGGAGCGCGCTGGTCAGCGACAACCACCGGGTCAGCGCGAAGACCGGCGCCGGCAGCGGGCGGGCGAGGTAGAGCACGATCGAGCGGTGGCGCAGGTCGCGGGAGAACAGCACCGGCGCCTGGGCGGCCGCGAAGAGGCTGGTCAGCAGCTGGGTCTGGGTCGTGTACGAGGCGTACCCGATCGGCAGCTCGTCGAGGCCGATCAACGTCACGACGCCCACGACGATCGCGGCCGGCAGGGTGCACAGCCCGAGCAGCAGGAACGGCAGGATCTTGGACTTCCCGGACCGGCCGAGACCGAAGGCGTGGCGCAGCCCGGTGACGTACAGCGTGCGGGCGATGGTCGCGGTCCCGTCGCGGGGGCCGTCGTAGCGGCGGTAGCCCAGGTCGTGGATGACACCGGTGCGCTCAGCCACGGGCCACCTCCCGGTCCGACCCGGGGCCCCGGCCCGGTTCCTGGAGGAAGACGTCCTCCAGGTGGTGGCGGTCGGGCTGGAGGCGCATCAGCCCGAGGCCGAGGTCGGCGGCGGTGTCGCGCACCAGGTCGTGGGCGGGCAGGTGGGGCGCCGGGTCGATCACGATGGCGGTGCCCCGCGGCCGGCACGGCAGACCGGCCGCGGCGAGCGCCTCGCCGAACCGGTCGCGCTCCGTGGTCCCCCCGACCACCTCGACCAGGAGGCTCCCCGTCTGCTCGAGGAAGTCGCCCGTCGCGCTCGCGCGCAGCAGGTGGCCCGCGTCGAGCACGATGACGTGGTCGCTGACCTGCTCCAGCTCGCCGAGCAGGTGGGAGGTCACCAGCACCGCGATGCCGAAGTCGCTGCCGATGCGACGCACCAGGCGCAGCATGTCCGTCCGGGCGGCCGGGTCCAGGCCGTTGGTCGGCTCGTCGAGGAACACCAGGCGGGGGTCGTGGACCAGGGCCTGCGCGAGCTTGGCGCGCTGCTTCATGCCGGTCGAGAAGCCGCCCATCGGGCGGTAGCGCTCCTCGTCCAGGCCGACGTGGCGCAGCACGTCGGCCGACCGCTCGCGGGCCGCGGACGCCCCGAGCCCCGACATCCGGGCCATGTGCACCACGAAGTCGCTGGCACTGACGTCGGGCGGCAGGCAGTCGTGCTCGGGCATGTAGCCGACCAGGCGGCGGATCTCCTCGCCCCCGGTGGCGATGTCGTGGCCCAGCACCGCGGCCCGGCCCGAGGTCGGCGCGAGCAGGCCCAGCAGGATCTTGATCAGGGTGGACTTGCCGGCGCCGTTCGCGCCGACCAGCCCGGTCACGCCGGGGCCCACCTCGAGGTCGAGGTCGGTCAGGGCGTGCACCTGCCCGTAGTGCTTGGTCAGGCCCGCGGTCGTGATGACCTGGCCGCCGTCCTCCGTCACGGGAACGACCCTAGCCAGGTCCGACCGCTCAGCGGCGGCGCTGGGCCTGGCGCGCCCGGAGCTTCTCCACGGCCTCCTTGACCCGACGCTGGTTCTCCGGCTTCTGGGCCTCGGCGTAGAGCTTCCGGGCCACCCCGATCGCGGCGGCGCTGCGCATCATCTTCATGGGGCAGGTCTACCGGTCGCGGCCAAGCGTGGCGCCGGCGGGTGGTGCTGCCGGGGGGCGCCGTACCGGCCTCATCCCGCCGCCCGCCAGTGGGCCAGGCGGCTGTAACGCTCTGTTACATCGTCTGATGCGGCGTCGCGCCGCGGTGCCAGATGATGTAACAGAGCGTTACATGCCCGCCCGACCCCCGCTGGCCGGACCGCCGCCCGGGGGTGCTGCCGGTCGGGTCACCAGCCGCGCTCGCGCCACTCCGCGAGCTGGGGGCGCTGCTCGCCCAGCGTCGAGTCGTCGCCGTGGCCGGGGTAGAACCACGTGCTGTCGGCGAGCCGGTCGAAGACCCGCGCCTCCAGGTCGTCCATCAGCGAGGCGAACTCCGCCGGGCCCTCGGTCCTCCCGGGGCCGCCGGGGAAGAGCGAGTCGCCGGTGAACAGGTGCGCCCGACCGTCGCCGCGGCCGGCGTCCTCGAACAGCAGCGCGACCGAGCCCGGGGTGTGCCCGGCCAGGGCGACCACCTCGAGGGAGCAGGCCCCGACCGCGACGGTGTCGCCGTGCCCGACCGACCGCGTGACGGGCACCCCGGTCTGCTCGGTGACGGCGTCGGCGTCGGGCGTGCCGACGACGACCTCGGCGCCGGTCGCCTCCACCACGGCGGCCAGCCCGCGGTGGTGGTCCCAGTGCTGGTGGGTCGTGACGACGGCGGTCAGCCCGCCGTCGCCGATCAGCTCGAGGAGCCGCTCCGGCTCGGCGGCGGCGTCGATCAGGACCTGGTCGCCGGTCTCCTCGCAGCGCAGGAGGTAGCAGTTGTTGCTCATCTCCGGGTCCACCGCGACCTTGGTGACCCGCAGGCACCCGGCTGTCCGGGTCTGGGCCGCGCCACCGGGCGTGACGTCCCCGACGTACTCCTGCTCGCTCATCTCACCACTCCTGGATCCGCGGCAGGTCGCCGCCGTTGCTGGTCAGTCCCTCGCCGCGGCCCCGTCCGCTCAGCCACCACGCGATCCGCGGCCCCGGCCCGCTGACCGTGACCCGCCCGCGCTCGGCGTGCCAGGAGCGGCCGAGGTCGGTGGCCAGCAGCGTGACGCCCGGCGCCCGGGCCCGCAGCGCCTCGACCATGGCCACCACGAACGACCCGGGCCAGTCCTGGTGCGCGTAGCCGGCGTCGAGGTCCGCGTGGTGGATCTCCACCTCGCGGTGGCGCATCCCGAGCACGGTGTGCACCGGGAGCAGCTCGGGGGAGTCCGGCAGCCGGCGGAAGCCGGAGCCCCACCCCTGCGCGGGGAAGTCCCCGACCGCGTCGGCGAAGGAGCGCACGGAGGCCAGCAGCCGCGCGCGCAGGTCGCCGGGACCGGCGTCGGCGAGCTGCTCGATGTCCTGGTCGCGCCGGACCTGCGAGGGGTACATCGCCGGTTCCCCGCCGCCCGCGGCGCCGCGCAGCACCCGCTCCAGGCTCTCCGCGTTCAGCGCCAGGTGGGCCACGACGTGGCCCCGGGTCCAGCCCGGCAGCAGGGACGGTGCGGCGTACGAGGCGTCCGGCAGCTCGTCGACGCGGCGCACCAGGCGCTGGGTGGCGTCCTCGAGGTCGGGCAGCACCGAGACCACGGAACGTGCGGACGGTGGGGGAGGTACGACGTCCGGGGGGCTCACGCGCCCATCGTGCTGCACGAAGCGGTCACCCGGAAGGGGTGTCCGTACCGCGTGAGAACCTGAAGGACGGACGACGCGCGGAGTTGCGCGTCGGGCGTCGTGACGACGAACATGTGTTCGACCAGCCCGTGACCCGACCGGGCGCGGGCCGAGCACCGGAAGGACCAGCGTGGCTGACCAGCTCATCATCCGGGGTGCCCGGGAGCACAACCTCAAGGACGTCTCCCTCGACCTCCCCCGGGACTCGCTGATCGTCTTCACCGGGCTGTCGGGCTCCGGCAAGTCCTCCCTGGCCTTCGACACGATCTTCGCGGAGGGCCAGCGGCGCTACGTCGAGTCGCTCTCGGCCTACGCCCGGCAGTTCCTGGGCCAGATGGACAAGCCGGACGTCGACTTCATCGAGGGCCTCTCGCCCGCGGTGTCGATCGACCAGAAGTCGACCTCGCGCAACCCGCGCTCGACGGTCGGCACCATCACCGAGGTCTACGACTACCTGCGCCTGCTGTACGCCCGTGCCGGCCACCCGCACTGCCCCACCTGCGGCGCCCCCATCGAGCGTCAGACGCCGCAGCAGATCGTCGACCGCGTGCTGACGCTGGAGGAGGGCCGTCGCTTCCAGGTGCTGGCCCCGATCATCCGAGGGCGCAAGGGGGAGTACCTCGAGCTGTTCAAGCAGCTCCAGGTGCAGGGCTTCAGCCGCGCCCGCGTCAACGGCGAGACGCACGCGCTGGACGACCCGCCCACGCTCGACAAGCAGAAGAAGCACACCATCGAGGTGGTCGTCGACCGCCTCGCGGTGAAGGAGACGGCCAAGCGCCGGCTGACCGACTCGGTGGAGACCGCGCTGCGGCTCGCCGACGGCCTGGTGCTGCTCGACTTCGTCGACCTCCCGGCCGGCGACCCGCAGCGCGAGATGCGCTTCAGCGAGAAGATGTCGTGCCCCAACGAGCACGTCCTCGACACCGACGAGCTCGAGCCGCGCTCGTTCTCGTTCAACTCGCCCTTCGGCGCCTGCCCGGCCTGCAGCGGCCTGGGCACCCGGATGGAGGTCGACCCCGAGCTCGTGGTGCCCGACGGCACCGCCACCCTCGGCCAGGGCGCGGTCCAGCCGTGGTCCGGCGCGCACGTCGCCGACTACTTCCTCAAGCTGCTCGGCGCCCTCGGCGACGAGCTCGGCTTCGACCTCAACACGGCCTGGGACGACCTGTCGCCGCGGGCGCGCCGCTCGGTGCTCGACGGCCACAGCACCAAGGTGCACGTCGTCACGCGCAACCGGTACGGCCGTCAGCGCAGCTACCACGCCGCCTTCGAGGGCGTGCGGCCCTACATCGAGCGCCGTCACCGCGAGGCCGAGACCGACACCAGCCGGGACCGGTTCGAGGGGTTCATGCGGGAGGTGCCCTGCCCCACCTGCCACGGCAGCCGGCTCAAGCCGGTCATCCGCGCGGTGACGATGGGCTCGACCGAGCACGGCGAGATGAACATCGCCGAGGTCTGCGCGCTCCCGATCAACGAGGCGGCCGCCTTCCTGGAGACCCTCGAGCTCAGCGCCCGCGAGCGCCAGATCGCCGAGCAGGTCCTCAAGGAGATCCAGGAGCGGCTGCGGTTCCTGCTCGACGTCGGCCTCGACTACCTCTCCCTGGACCGGCCCTCCGGGTCGCTCTCCGGCGGCGAGGCCCAGCGGATCCGGCTGGCGACCCAGATCGGCGCCGGCCTGGTCGGCGTGCTCTACGTCCTCGACGAGCCCTCCATCGGGCTCCACCAGCGCGACAACCAGCGGCTGATCGAGACCCTGGTGCGCCTGCGGGACCTCGGCAACACCCTGATCGTCGTCGAGCACGACGAGGACACCATCAAGGTCGCCGACTGGGTCGTCGACTTCGGCCCCGCCGCCGGTGAGCACGGCGGCCAGGTCGTCCACAGCGGCACGGTCGAGGACCTGTACGCCCACCCCGACTCGATGACCGGGCTCTACCTCTCGGGCCGCCGCGAGATCCCCGTCCCCGAGGTCCGCCGCCCCCGCACCCGGGGCCGCGAGCTCACCGTGGTCGGTGCCAAGGAGCACAACCTCCACGACGTCACCGCCAGCTTCCCGCTGGGGCTCTTCGTCGCCGTCACCGGTGTCTCGGGGTCGGGCAAGTCGACCCTGGTCAACGACATCCTCTACACCTCGTTGGCCAAGCAGATCTACAACGCCCGCGCCGTGCCCGGCCGGCACCAGAAGATCACCGGCCTCGAGCACGTCGACAAGGTCATCCACGTCGACCAGTCGCCGATCGGGCGCACCCCCCGGTCGAACCCGGCCACCTACACCGGCGTCTTCGACCACGTCCGCAAGCTCTTCGCCTCCACCCAGGAGGCCAAGGTCCGGGGGTACCTCCAGGGCCGCTTCTCGTTCAACGTCAAGGGCGGGCGCTGCGAGGGCTGCTCGGGTGACGGCACGATCAAGATCGAGATGAACTTCCTGCCCGACGTCTACGTGCCGTGCGAGGTCTGCCACGGCGCCCGGTACAACCGCGAGACGCTCGAGGTGCACTACAAGGGCAAGACCATCGCCGAGGTCCTCGACATGCCGATCGAGGAGGCCTCGGAGTTCTTCGCCGCGGTGCCCGGGATCTCCCGCCACCTCAGCACCCTGGTCGAGGTCGGGCTCGGGTACGTCCGACTCGGCCAGCCGGCCACGACCCTCTCCGGCGGCGAGGCGCAGCGCGTCAAGCTCGCCGCCGAGCTGCAGAAGCGCTCCACCGGACGCACGGTCTACGTCCTGGACGAGCCGACCACCGGCCTGCACTTCGAGGACATCCGCAAGCTGCTGCTCGTCCTCGGCAAGCTGGTCGACCAGGGCAACACGGTGCTGGTGATCGAGCACAACCTGGACGTCATCAAGACCGCCGACTGGGTCGTCGACATGGGCCCGGAGGGCGGGTCGCGCGGCGGCCAGGTCGTCGCCGAGGGCACGCCCGAGGACGTCGCCCTGGTCCCGGGCAGCTACACCGGGCAGTTCCTCGCCCCGCTCATCGAGGGCCGGGGCGCCCGGCAGCCCGGGCCGCCGCGCAAGCCGCCGCCGCCCCCGGAGCCGAAGACCAAGGCCGGCAAGAAGGCCGCGGCCAAGAAGGCGGCCGCGGAGAGGAAGGCCGCCTCCTCGGCGACCGGGACCACCACCCCGGCCCGCAAGCGCGCTGCGGCCAAGGTCACCACCCGCTCCGCCTGACCCCGACCCGGGCATCGTGGCCAAGCGATCCCCAACCTGGCGTGGCTACGCTCCGAACGGGCCCGACCACGGTGCCCGCCGACCCACCTGAGGAGCCCGTCATGGCCGACGTCCGTCCCCCCTCCACCCTGTCCCGCCGTCGCGCCCTGACCGGTGCCGCGACCCTCGGCCTCGCCACCCCGGTGCTCGCCGCCTGCGGCGGCTCCGAGCCGGCGAGCGACGCCCCGGCCAGCGAGACGCCGTCCCCGCAGGCCGACGGCCCGCTCGCCTCGACCGCCGACGTGCCCGTCGGCAGCGGCGTCATCCTCGAGGAGCAGGGCGTCGTGCTCACCCAGCCCACCGAGGGCGACTTCAAGGCGTTCTCCTCGATCTGCACCCACCAGGGCTGCCCGGTGACCGGCATCGACGAGTCCGGCATCAGCTGCACCTGCCACGGCAGCAAGTTCTCGCTGATGACCGGCGAGCCCGAGGCCGGGCCCGCCGGCTCCCCGCTGCCGGCCGTCGAGGTCACGGTCGAGGGCGGCGAGATCAGCCTCGCCTGACCGGCCGTCGGAGGCCGCTCGTAGGGTTGGGCCGTGACCCCAGCCCGCCCCTCGCGCAGTGCCCGCGGGCCCCTCTCCTACCGGCCCGAGCCCGGGTCGATCCCGACCCAGCCGGGCGTCTACCGCTTCCGGGACGCCTCGGGTCGGGTGATCTACGTCGGCAAGGCCAAGAACCTCCGGGCCCGCCTGTCGTCGTACTTCCAGGACATCTCCAACCTGCACCAGCGCACGGCCTCGATGGTCACCACGGCGGCCGGGGTCGAGTGGACGGTGGTCAACACCGAGGTCGAGGCGCTGCAGCTGGAGTACTCCTGGATCAAGGAGTACGACCCCCGGTTCAACGTCAAGTACCGCGACGACAAGTCGTACCCCTGGCTCGCCGTCACCACCGGCGAGGAGTTCCCCCGGGTGATGGTCGGGCGCGGCGCCAAGCGCAAGGGCACCCGCTACTTCGGGCCCTACAGCCACGCCTGGGCGATCCGGGAGACCGTCGACATCCTGCTGCGGGTCTTCCCGATGCGCTCCTGCAGCAACGGCGTCTTCAAGCGCTCCCAGCAGATCGGACGCCCGTGCCTGCTGGGCTACATCGACAAGTGCGCGGCGCCCTGCGTCGGCAACGTCAGCCCCGAGGACCACCGACAGATCGTCGACGACTTCTGCGACTTCATGGGCGGGCGCACGCGGCCGTTCCTGCGCCGCATCGAGCAGGAGATGTACGCCGCCTCGGAGGAGATGGACTTCGAGAAGGCGGCGCGGCTGCGCGACGACCTCGGCGCGATGAACCGGGCGCTGGAGAAGCAGGCGGTGGTCCTCTCCGACGGTGCGGACGCCGACGTGATCGCGCTCGCCGAGGACCCGCTCGAGGTCGCGGTCCAGATCTTCTACGTGCGCGGCGGCCGGATCCGCGGCCAGCGCGGCTGGGTCGCGGACCGCACCGACGACGGCGGCACGCCCGAGCTGGTGGAGGACTTCCTGCTGCAGCTCTACGCCGGCGACGCCGACGCGGTGCCCCGCGAGATCCTGGTGCCCGAGCTCCCTCCCGACGTGGAGACCTTCGAGCAGCTGCTGAACGACCTGCGCCGGGCCAAGGTACGCATCCGGGTGCCCCAGCGCGGCGACAAGAAGACCCTGCAGGAGACCGTGGCCCGCAACGCCGGGCAGGCCCTGGTGCTGCACAAGACCAAGCGCGCCAGCGACCTCACCACCCGCAACCGCGCGCTCGAGGAGATCCAGCAGGCCCTCGAGCTCGACGACGTGCCGCTGCGCATCGAGTGCTACGACGTCTCGAACCTGCAGGGCACCGAGGTCGTCGCCTCGATGGTGGTCTTCGAGGACGGCCTGTCCCGCAAGGGCGAGTACCGCCGGTTCGTGATCCGCGGCGTGGACGGGCAGGACGACGTGGCGTCGGTCCACGAGGTGATCACCCGGCGGTTCCGGCGGCTGCTGGACGAGCAGGCCAGGTCGGAGCGGGTCGAGGGCGACCAGGGCCCGATGCTGGTGGACCCCGAGACGGGCCGGCCCCGCAAGTTCGCCTACGCGCCGGGGCTGGTCGTCGTCGACGGCGGCCCGCCCCAGGTCGCCGCCGCGCAACGCGCGCTGGACGAGCTCGGCATCGACGACATCCCGGTCGTCGGACTGGCCAAGCGGCTGGAGGAGGTCTGGGTCCCCGGCGAGGAGGACCCGGTCATCCTGGCGCGCTCCTCCGAGGGGCTCTACCTGCTGCAGCGCCTGCGCGACGAGGCGCACCGCTTCGCCATCACCCACCACCGCAACCGTCGCTCGAAGTCGATGGTCGAGAGCGCCCTCGACGACGTGCCCGGCCTCGGCGAGGTGCGCCGCAAGACCCTCCTCAAGCACTTCGGGTCGCTGAAGAAGCTCCGCACCGCCGAGGTCGAGGAGATCGCCCGGGTCCCGGGCATCGGTCCCCGTACCGCCGCCGCCATCAAGCAGTCGGTGAGCGTGGCGCCGGGGTCCGGCGGGGCGCAGGGCGGTGAGAAGGACGCCTCCGGGCAGGATGGGGCCGTGGGGATGATCGTGAACACCGCGACCGGCGAGATCGAGGACGCATGAACGCACAGGACACCGCCGGCGGGCCGGGCGGCCCGTCGGGCCCCGGGGAGCTGGTCGTGGTGACCGGGATGACCGGCGCCGGGCGGAGCACCGTGGCCAAGGAGCTGGAGGACCTCGGCTTCTACGTCGTCGACAACCTGCCCCCGGCGCTGCTGCCCGACGTGGTGCGCCTGGTCGACCAGAACCTCGGCACCACGCAGCGGATCGCGGTCGTCGTCGACGTGCGCTCCGGGTCGAACTTCACCGACCTGCGCGCCCAGCTCGCGCACGGCGCCCACGGGCGTACCGCCTCGATGGTCTTCCTCGACGCCAGCGACGAGGTGCTCGTGCGGCGCCAGGAGGCCGCGCGCCGCCCGCACCCGCTGCAGGGCAGCGGCCGGCTGCTCGACGGCGTGCAGCGCGAGCGGGTCGCCGTCGCCGAGCTGCGCGCCGAGGCGGGCCTGGTCGTCGACACGACCACCCTGAACGTCCACCAGCTCACCGCCCGGGTCGACGACGCCTTCGGCGACGTCAGCACCCGCCGGATCAAGCTCACCGTGATCAGCTTCGGGTTCAAGTACGGGATCCCGGTCGACGCCGACTACGTGGCCGACATGCGGTTCCTGCCCAACCCGTTCTGGCAGCCCGAGCTGCGCGAGGGGGACGGTCGCGACGAGGCCGTCGCCGCGTACGTCCACAGCCGCGACGGCGCCGCGGAGTTCCTGGACGGCTACGTCCCGCTGCTGCACACCGTCGCCCAGGGCTACCTGCGGGAGGGCAAGCGGTTCATGCGCGTCGCCGTGGGCTGCACGGGCGGCAAGCACCGCAGCGTCGCGATGGCCGAGGAGGCCGCGCGCCGCCTCGCGGCCCTGGACCACGACGTCCGCGTCGTCCACCGGGACCTCGGGCGTGAGTGACCAGCGCGCGCAGGCGGTGGTGGCCCTGGGCGGCGGCCACGGCCTGCACGCCTCGCTGAGCGCGCTGCGGCTGCTGGTCGACGACCTGACCGTCGACGACCTGACCGCCGTGGTGACGGTGGCCGACAACGGGGGGTCCTCGGGCCGGCTGCGCGGGGAGTTCCAGGTGCTCCCGCCGGGGGACCTGCGGATGGCGCTCGCGGCGCTCTGCGGCGACGACGCCTGGGGCGTCACCTGGTCCCAGGTCCTGCAGCACCGCTTCCAGGGCCACGGCGAGATGCGGGGCCACGTGATCGGCAACCTGCTCATCGTGGGCCTGTGGGAGCAGCTCGGCGACCCGGTCGAGGCGCTCGACTGGGTCGGCCGCCTGCTCGGCGCCAAGGGACGGGTGCTGCCGATGGCGCTGTGCCCGATGGAGATCACCGCCACGGTCCGCGGGCTCCAGCAGGACCCGGCCGCCCTGACGACCGTGCGCGGGCAGGTCGAGGTCGCCACCACCGAGGGCCTGATCGACGCCATCAGCCTGGTGCCGGAGGACCCCCCGGTCAGCGAGGAGGCCCTCACCGCCCTGGCGTCCGCCGACTGGGTCGTGCTCGGGCCGGGCTCCTGGTTCACCTCGGTGATCCCGCACCTCATGGTCCCGGCGCTGCGCCGCGCCCTGGAGTCCACCGACGCCCGGCTCGTGGTCGTGCTGAACCTCGCCGAGCAGGAGGGGGAGACGCCCGGGTTCGCCCCGGCCGACCACCTCGCGGTGCTCGCCGAGCACGCCCCCGACCTGCGGGTGCACACCGTCCTGGCGGACCGGGCGGGGGTGGCCGGGCACGAGCGGGACCTCGCCGACACCGTCGAGGCCCTCGGCGCCCGCCTCGTGGTCGACGAGGTCGGCGTCGAGGACGGCTCGCCCCGCCACGACCCGGTGCTCCTGGCCGCGGCGTACGCCCGGATCTTCGCCGGCGCGGCCCACGAGGTCCCGCTCGACCCGACCCCCGCCTGAGGTCGGGCGTGATTGACGTTCGTGGCAGGATCGCGCCATGGCGATGACGGCTCAGGTGAAGGCGGAGCTCTCGTCCATCCCGGTCACCAAGACCTGCTGCCGCAAGGCCGAGGTCGCCTCCATGCTGCGGTTCGCCGGCGGTCTGCACATCGTCAGCGGACGGATCGTCGTCGAGGCCGAGCTGGACACCGGCGCCGCGGCCCGCCGGTTGCGCAAGGACCTCGCGGAGGTCTTCGGCACCCAGTCCGACGTGGTCATGGTGCAGGCCAACGGGCTGCGCAAGGGCAGCCGCTACATCGTGCGCGTGGTGAAGGACGGCGAGGCCCTGGCCCGCCAGACCGGCCTGGTCGACCAACGCGGGCGGCCCGTGCGCGGCCTGCCGCCCGCGGTCGTCTCCGGCGGCACCTGCGACGCCGTCGCCGCGTGGCGCGGGGCGTTCCTCGCCCACGGCTCGCTGACCGAGCCGGGCCGGTCGTCCTCGATGGAGATCACCTGCCCCGGCTCCGAGGCCGCGCTGGCCCTGGTCGGCGTGGCCCGCCGACTCGGCATCCCGGCCAAGGCCCGCGAGGTGCGCGGGGTCGACCGGGTGGTCGTCCGCGACGGGGACGCCATCGGCCAGCTGCTGACCCGCCTGGGCGCCCACGAGTCGCTGATGGCCTGGGAGGAGCGCCGGATGCGCCGTGAGGTCCGCGCCACCGCCAACCGGCTGGCCAACTTCGACGACGCCAACCTGCGGCGCTCCGCACGCGCGGCGGTGGCCGCCGGGGCGCGCGTCGAGCGCGCGCTCGAGATCCTCGGCGACGGGGTCCCCGACCACCTCAAGCTGGCCGGCCACCTCCGCCTGGAGCACAAGCAGGCCTCGCTGGAGGAGCTCGGCCAGCTGCACGACCCGGTGCTCACCAAGGACGCCATCGCCGGGCGCATCCGACGGCTGCTGGCGATGGCCGACAAGCTGGCCCACGACCTCGGGCTGCCCGACACCGAGGCGTCGCTCACCGAGGACATGCTGGCCGACGAGGCCTGAGCCCGGTTACCGGGACGTACCTCAAGACGCCCCGGTCGCCGTCGGTGCGGAGCGATAGGGTCGACCCGGGCGCCGCCGAGGTGTCCTGACGGCTCGGACCAACGAGCGACCCACGAGCGACACAGGAGCGTGCAGTGACCGTACGGGTAGGCATCAACGGATTCGGCCGGATCGGCCGCAACTTCTTCCGCGCGGTGCGGGCCTCGGGGCTCGACATCGAGATCGTGGGCGTCAACGACCTGACCGACAACCAGTCGCTCGCGCACCTGCTGAAGTTCGACTCGATCCTCGGGCGGCTCGACGCCGACGTCAGCGCGACCGACGACGCGATCATGGTCGGGGACCAGGAGATCAAGGCCTACGCCGAGCGCGACCCCGCCAACCTGCCCTGGGGCGACCTGGGCGTCGACGTCGTCGTGGAGTCCACCGGGTTCTTCACCGACGCCACCAAGGCCAAGGCGCACCTCGACGCCGGCGCCAAGAAGGTCATCATCTCCGCGCCGGCCTCGAACGAGGACTTCACCGTGGTGATGGGCGTCAACCACACCGACTACGACCCGGCCTCGCACCACGTGATCTCCAACGCGTCGTGCACCACCAACTGCCTCGGCCCGATGGCCAAGGCGCTGAACGACGACCTCGGCATCGTCAAGGGCCTGATGACCACGGTGCACGCCTACACCGCGGACCAGAACCTGCAGGACAACATCCACAAGGACCCGCGTCGTGCCCGGGCCGCCGCGCTCAACGTCGTGCCGACGTCGACCGGTGCCGCCAAGGCGATCGGCCTGGTGCTGCCCGAGCTCAAGGGCAAGCTCGACGGCTACGCGCTGCGCGTGCCCGTGCCGACCGGGTCCGCCACCGACCTCACCTTCGAGGCCGGCCGCGAGACCACCGTCGAGGAGGTCAACGCGATCATCGAGAAGGCTGCCGACGGCCGCTTCCTGCGCTACTCCACCGACCCGATCGTCTCCTCCGACATCGTCACCGACCCCGCGTCCTGCATCTTCGACGCGCCGCTGACCAAGGTCATCGGCAACCAGGTCAAGGTGGTCGGCTGGTACGACAACGAGTGGGGCTACTCCAACCGCCTCGCCGACCTGATCGACTACATCGGCACCTCCCTCTGACGTGGGCGACGACGCCTCGCTCGCCACGATCGGCGGGCAGAGTGTGGCCGGCCGGCGGGTGCTGGTCCGCTCCGACCTGAACGTGCCGCTCGACGGCGGCCGGATCACCGACGACGGCCGGGTCCGCGCCAGCGTGCCCACCATCCGGGCCCTGACCGAGGCCGGGGCTCGGGTCGTGGTGGTCGCCCACCTCGGCCGGCCGAAGGGCGAGCCCGACCCCGCGTACTCCCTCGGACCGGTCGCCGAGCGGCTCGGCGAGCTGCTCGGCTCCCCGGTGGCCTTCGCCACCGACACGGTCGGCGACAGTGCCCGGAGCACGGTCGCGGGGCTGGGCGACGGCGAGGTCGCGGTGCTGGAGAACGTCCGCTTCAACGCCGGCGAGACCAGCAAGGACGACGCCGAGCGGGGGGCGTTCGCCGACGAGCTGGCCTCCCTGGCCGACGCCTTCGTCTCCGACGGCTTCGGAGTGGTCCACCGCAAGCAGGCCAGCGTCTACGACGTCGCGCAGCGGCTGCCGCACGCGATGGGCCAGCTCGTCGCCACCGAGATCGAGGTGCTGCGCCGCCTCACCGAGTCACCGCAGCGCCCGTACGTCGTGGTGCTCGGCGGCTCCAAGGTCTCCGACAAGCTGGGTGTCATCGACAACCTGCTGGAGAAGGCGGACAAGCTGCTGATCGGCGGCGGGATGGTCTTCACCTTCCTCGCCGCCCAGGGCCACGAGGTCGGCAAGAGCCTGCTCGAGCAGGACCAGCTCGACGTCTGCCGCGCCTACCTGCGTCGCGCGGACGAGGCCGGGGTCCAGATCCTGCTCCCGAGCGACGTCGTCGTGGACACCGCGTTCCCCTCGGGCGACCGGCGGCCCGAGCCCGCGGTCGTGCCGGCCAGCGAGATCCCGGCCGACGCGCTGGGTCTCGACATCGGCCCGGAGGCCGCGGTCGCCTTCGCGGGCGCGCTGGCCGACGCCCGCACCGTGTTCTGGAACGGCCCGATGGGGGTCTTCGAGGTCAGCGCGTTCGCCGACGGCACCCGGGCCGTGGCCCGGGCGCTGACGAGGATCGACGGGCTCTCCGTGGTCGGCGGGGGTGACTCCGCGGCGGCGGTGCGGACGCTCGGCTTCGACGAGGCCGACTTCGGCCACATCTCGACCGGGGGCGGCGCCAGCCTCGAGTACCTCGAGGGCAAGACGCTCCCCGGCATCACCGTCCTGGAGGACTGACGCCCGGGGGCTCCGCCACGCCCGGGGGCTCCGCCACGCCCGGGGGCTCCGCCCCCGGGGACCCCCGCTGGGGCTCCGCCCCAGACCCCGACCGCAACGAGACTCAATCCCGGGGCTCTGCCCCAGACCCCGACACCCCGTACACCGACCGCGAAGGAGGCCTCATGGCGAACCGCACCCCGCTGATGGCGGGCAACTGGAAGATGAACCTCAACCACCAGGAGGCGGTGGTCCTGGTGCAGAAGCTGGCCTGGACCCTGTCGGACAAGCGGCACGACCCCGCGCGCTCCGAGGTCGTGGTGGTGCCGCCCTTCACCGACCTGCGCTCGGTGCAGACCCTGGTCGACGGCGACCGGCTGTCCCTGCGCTACGGCGCCCAGGACGTCTCGGCCGAGGAGTCCGGCGCCTACACGGGCGAGGTGTCGGCCTCGATGCTGGCCAAGCTCGGGTGCTCCTACGCCGTGGTCGGTCACTCCGAGCGCCGTCAGCGCCACGACGAGACCGACGCGGTCGTCAACGCCAAGGCGACGGCCGCGCTGAAGCACGGCGTCACGCCGATCGTGTGCGTGGGGGAGGGCCTGGAGGTCCGTCAGGCCGGGGAGCAGGTCGCCCACACGCTTGCGCAGGTCGACGGGTCACTGGCGGGTCTCGACGCCGAGCAGGTCGCCGGCCTGGTCGTGGCCTACGAACCTGTCTGGGCGATCGGCACCGGCGAGGTCGCCACGCCCGAGGACGCGCAGGAGGTCTGCGGGGCGATCCGCGACCGCCTCCGCGAGACCCTGGGCGACGCCGCGGCCGACGGCGTGCGCGTGCTGTACGGCGGATCGGTCAAGGCGGCCAACGTCGCCGCGACCATGGCGCAGCCCGACGTCGACGGCTGCCTGGTCGGCGGCGCCAGCCTGCAGGTCGAGGAGTTCAGCGGAATATGCCGCTTCTACGACATGCCGGTCCTCTGACCAGCCCGGACCTGACGTAGGATCGGCGACCGTGACGACGCTCTTCACCATCCTGCTCGTGGCCACCAGCGCCATCCTCATCCTGCTGGTCCTGCTCCACAAGGGGCGGGGCGGCGGCATGTCCGACATGTTCGGTGGCGGTGTGTCGAGCTCGCTCGGCGGTTCCTCGGTCGCGGAGCGCAACCTGGACCGGTTCACCGTCGGGATCGGCGTGATCTGGTTCGCGTGCGTGATCGCGCTCGGGCTCCTGCTCGCCTACTGACGCCGACGCCGCACCTGCTCGGCCCGGCACCGCCGCTCCACCCAGACCACGCAGCACCGGCACCACCCAGCACCGACACCAGGCAGCACCGAACCGAGGGGGGACCAGACATGGCAGGTGGAGGGAACGCGATCCGGGGAAGCCGGGTAGGCGCCGGACCGATGGGCGAGGCCGAGCGAGGAGAGGCCGCGGCGCGACAGGCGATCACCTACTTCTGCTCCCACGCGCACCGCTCGGTGGTGACCTTCTCGATCGAGGCGACCGCCCCCGAGCAGTGGGACTGCCCCAAGTGCGGGCTGCCGGCGTCCATGGACTCCGCGAACCCGCCCCCGGCGCCGCGGATCGAGCCGTACAAGACCCACCTGGCCTACGTGAAGGAGCGCCGCTCCGACGCCGAGGCCGCCGACATCCTCGACGAGGCCCTGTCCCTGCTGCGCTCGCGCCGCAAGTCCGGCGACATCATCTTCTAGAGGTCCTGGCGGCGCCTGGGGGGAAGTGCACCCTCCCGGGCCCGCTCAGACGGCCGAGGCCGCCTCGGAGTCGAGGAAGAACACGGTCTCGTCCTCGCCGCGCACCCCACGGGCGGGGGTCTCCTCGACGGTGCCGTCGGGGGCCAGCGCCGCCGCGACGGCCGCTGCCTTGTTCTCGCCGCTGGCGACCACCCACACCGACCGGGACCGGTTCAGCGTCTCCAAGGTCAGGCTGACCCGCTCGGGCGGAGGCTTGGGGGAGTCGGCCACCGCGACCGTGGACCGTCGCCGGTCACCCCCAGCGCAGGGTGGCGCGGGAACAGCGAGGCGACGTGGCCGTCAGGGCCGATGCCCAGCATCACCACGTCGAACCGGTCTGGTCCGTGGGCGGCCAGGGTGTCGGCGTAGGCCCCGGCCGCGGCGGCGACGTCGGCCACGTCGTCGGTGGACGGGACCTGGTGCACCTGCGTGGCGGCCACCGGACCCAGCAGGTCGGCCACGGCGCCCACGGCGTTGCGGTCCTCGGACCCGGCCGCGACGAACCGCTCGTCGCCCCACCAGAGCACCACCCGGGTCCAGTCGACGTCCGAGCCGGCGCTGAGCCGGGCCAGCTCCTGGTGCACCCGGGCGGCGATGGTGCCGCCGGTGAGCACGACCTGCGGCACCCGGCCGTCGCGCTGGGCGTCCGTGAGCCGGGTGAGCAGCTCACCGGCCACCGCGGTCGCCAGCGCGGGGGCGTCGGGCTGCACCTCGACCAGCGGCTCGGGTCGACCCGAGACGTCGGGACCCATCAGCCGAGGACCTGGCGGACCACGTCGAGCTCGGCGGGCGAGGACAGGTGCAGGCGCAGGACCGGGCGGCCCTTCGCGGCCAGGACCGACCCGTCACCGACGGCCTGCGCGGTGAGGAACTCGTGGAGGGTGAACTCACGCCCCGGCACCGCGAGGTCGGCCTCGGGCTCCCCGGTCACCTGCAGGTAGACCCCGGTGTCGGGACCGCCCTTGTGGTACTGCCCGGTGGAGTGCAGGAAGCGGGGGCCCCAGCCGAAGGTGGTGGGGCGCCCGGTGCGCCGGGCGAGGCCGTCGCGGACCGTGGCCAGCGCCGCGTCGCGGTGCCGGTCGAGGTAGGCCTGCACGGCGACGTAGCCCTGGTCCTGGTCGAGCTGCTCCAGCAGGGCGCGCACGGCGTGCTCGACGTCGTCGACGCCGGGCGGGAGCCAGCCGTCGGAGGCGTAGACCGTGACCGCTCCCTCGGTGAACAGCGGCGTGGGGGAGGCGCCGCCACCGTCGAGCATCTCGCGGGCCGCGGCCTTGGCGCTCTCGACGTCGGGCTGGTCGAAGGGGTTGATCCCGATGACGCGGCCGGCGACGGCGGTGGCGTGCTCCCACAGCAGGAGCTGCGCGCCGAGCGTGGCGTCGACGTGGGCGCCCCAGCCGGAGGCCGGCGCGTCGGCGTCCCCCCCGGCGTGGTCGGGACCGAACGTCACCAGCACCTCGTCGTGGGTGCTCGCGGTCAGGTTGGGCGCGTCGTCGCGGCCGACGACCACGGGGAGGATGCCCTTGCCGTCCTTGCCGGTCGACTCGGCGACCAGCTGCTCGGCCCAGTCGCCGAAGCCGGCGTACGACGCGCCGGCGTTGACCAGCACCATCTTGTCGGCCCCGGCGAGGTTGGCGGCGCCGAGCAGCGCCCCCAGCTGCAGGCCGGGGTTGTCGGGGGAGTCGGCCTCGAGCAGGGGGCGTACGGCCTCCGCGTCGTCGAGCAGCCGCCCGGTGTCCACGCCGGCCAGCCCGCTGGGCACGAGACCGAAGGCGGTCAGGGCCGAGTAGCGCCCGCCCACCCCGGGGTCGGCCAGGAAGACGCGGTACCCGGCGTCCCGTGCGGACTGCTCCAGGGGCGACCCGGGGTCGGTGACGACCACCATCCGGGTCGCCGGGTCGATCCCGGCGTCGGTGAACGCCTGCTCCAGCACGCGCTTCTGGCTGTCGGTCTCCACGGTGCCCCCGGACTTGCTGGACACCACGACCACGGTCTCCTCCAGGCGCACCAGGGCGGCCCGGACGAAGTCGGGGTCGGAGGAGTCGAGCACGTCCAGCGCCACCCCGGCCGCCTCGCAGATGACCTCGGGGGCCAGGGAGGAGCCGCCCATGCCGCAGAGCACGACGCGGGTGACGCCCTCCGCGCGGAGCTCCTCGCGCAGCGCCTCGATCTCGCCGACCAGCGGGCGGGAGCGGGTGCTCAGCGAGGTCCAGCCCAGCCGCTTGCCGGCCTCGTCCTCCGCCGCGGGACCCCACAGCGTGGCGTCACCGGAGGCGATGCCCGAGGCGACGCCGTCGGCGACGAGCCCGTCCAGGACGACGGGGTACGCCGCCTCCTCGGGGTGGCCGACGACCAGCTCGAGCGCGGGGTCGGTGGAGGACACCCGGTGCCAGGCGGTCACTGCGCGCCGCCCATCTGGGTGCGGACGGTCTCGACGAGCTCGGTCCAGGAGGTCTTGAACTTGTCGACGCCCTCCTGCTCGATGGTGAGGAAGACGTCCTGCAGGTCCACCCCGACGCCCTCGAGCCGGTCGAAGACCGCCTGCGCCTGCTCGCGGCGGCCGCTGACGGTGTCGCCCTCGACCTCCCCGTGGTCGGCGAAGGCGTCCATCGTCTTCTCCGGCATCGTGTTGACGGTGCCGGCGGCGACCAGCTGGGTCACGTAGAGCGTGTCGGGGTAGTCCGGGTTCTTGACGCCGGTCGAGGCCCACAGGGGGCGCTGGACCAGGGCGCCGGCGCCCGCCAGCTGCTGCCAGCGGTCGGAGGCCACGACGTCCTCGAAGGCGGCGTAGGCCAGCCGGGCGTTCGCCACGGCCGCCTCGCCGCGCAGCGCGGTCGCCTCGTCGGTGCCGGTCTTCTCCAGCCGCGCGTCGACCTCGGAGTCGACGCGGGAGACGAAGAACGACGCCACGGACTGGATCCGGGCCAGGTCGAGGCCCGCGTCGCGGGCCTGCTCGAGACCGGTCAGGTAGGCGTCCATGACCTCGCGGTACCGCTCGACGCTGAAGATCAGCGTGACGTTGACGCTGATCCCCTCGGCGATCGCCGCGGTGATCGCCGGCAGGCCCTCGAGCGTCGCCGGGATCTTGATCAGGACGTTGGGACGGTCGACGGCCTTCCACAGCGCACGGGCCGAGGCGAGGGTGCCCTCGGTGTCGTTGGCCAGGGTGGGCTCGACCTCGATCGAGACGCGGCCGTCTGCGGAGGTGCCGTCGGCCACCGGGGCCAGGATGTCGCAGGCGTTGCGCACGTCCTCGGTGATCAGCTCGAAGATCACGGTGTCGACGCCGGCGCCGTCGGCGACGAGCCCGCGGACCTGGTCCTCGTAGCGCTCGCCGTCGGCGATGGCGCCGGCGAAGATCGTCGGGTTGGTGGTCACCCCGACCACGGACCTGGTCTCGACGAGCTCGGCGAGGTTGCCGGACTCGATCCGCTCGCGGGACAGGTCGTCGAGCCAGATGGAGACGCCTGCGTCGGCGAGGGCCTTCAGTCGGTCGCTCATGGTGTTCCTTCCGTGCAGCCGCTGGCTGCGTAGTGCTGCGTGTTCCGGGTGGTGCGGGTCGGGCGGGGTCGCCGGCTGCGGCTCAGCCGGCGGCGGTGATGCTGTCGCGTGCGGCGTCGGCCACGGCGCGCGCGGTGATGCCGTACTCGGTGTAGAGGCGCTCGTAGTCGGCCGAGGCGCCGTACTGCTCGATGGACACGCTGCGGCCGTGGTCGCCCACGACCTCGCGCCAGCCGAGCTTGATCCCGGCCTCGACGGAGACCCGGGCCTTGACGGTGGGCGGGATGACCGTCTCGCGGTAGGAGGCCTCCTGCGCGTCGAACCACTCGCGGCACGGCATCGAGACGACCCGGGCCCGGACGCCGTCGGCGGCGAGGAGGTCGCTGGCCTCGACCGCGAGCTGCACCTCGGAACCGGTGCCGACGAGCACGACGTCGGGCGCCCCGCCCTCGACGTCGCGCAGGACGTAGCCGCCGCGGTGGACGTTGGAGGTGTCGGAGAAGCCCTCGGCGTCGCGGGGGAAGGTGCGCACGTTCTGCCGGGTGAGGATGATGCCGGCCGGGCGGTCGGTGTGCTCGAGCACGGTCCTCCAGGCCGCGGCGGTCTCGTTGGCGTCGGCCGGGCGGACCACGTCCAGGCCGGGGATGGCCCGCAGCGCCGCGAGGTGCTCGACCGGCTGGTGGGTGGGACCGTCCTCGCCGAGACCGATCGAGTCGTGCGTCCAGACGTAGGTGACCGGCAGCCCCATCAGGGCCGCCAGGCGCACCGAGGGCCGCATGTAGTCGGAGAAGGTGAGGAACGTGGCGCCGAACACCCGGGTGCCGCCGTGGACCGCGATGCCGTTCAGGATCGCGCCCATGCCGTGCTCGCGGATGCCGAAGTGCAGCACCCGGCCGGCGTACGGGTCGCCCTGCCAGGTGTCGGTGGAGCGGCTCGCGGGGATGAACGAGGGTGCGCCCTCGATGGTGGTGTTGTTCGAGCCGGCCAGGTCCGCCGAGCCGCCCCACATCTCGGGGACGCGGGGTGCGATGGCGTTGATCACCGCGCCGGAGGCCTTGCGGGTGGCGGTCCCCTTGAGGTCGGCCTCCCAGACGGGGAGGTCGGCGTCCCACCCGTCGGGCAGGGTGCGGGTCTGCATCCGCTCGAAGAGCGCGACGTCGGAGGACTTCCGGGTGGTCCACCGCTGGAAGGCCGTGTCCCACTCCTGCTGGGCCTCCTTGCCGCGGGCGACGGCCGAGCGGGTGTGCTCGAGCACGTCGGGGGCCACGTCGAAGGTGAGGTCGGGGTCCATCCCCATGACCTGCTTGGTGGCACGGACCTCGTCGTCGCCGAGGGCGGAGCCGTGGGAGGCACCGGTGTTCTGCGCGCTCGGGGCGGGCCAGGCGATGATCGTGCGGAGCACGATGATGCTGGGCTGGTCGGTGACGGCCTCGGCCGCGCGCAGCGCCTCGTGCAGGGCGGGGACGTCCTCGTGGTACTCCTCGCCCGCGGTCCAGTCGACGACCTGCACGTGCCAGCCGTACGCCGCGTAGCGCGCCGGGACGTCCTCGCTGAGCGCGACGTCGGTGTGGTCCTCGATCGAGATCTTGTTCTCGTCGTAGATCAGCGTCAGGTTGCCCAGCTGCTGGGTCCCGGCGATCGAGCTCGCCTCGGAGCTGACGCCCTCCTGGATGTCGCCGTCGCTGGCCAGGACGTAGACCTGGTGGTCGAAGGGCGACTCGCCCTCGGCCGCGCCGGGGTCGAGCATGCCGCGCTCGCGACGGGCGGCCATCGCCATGCCGACCGCGTTGCCGACGCCCTGGCCCAGGGGACCGGTGGTGGTCTCGACGCCGGCGGTGTGGCCGTACTCCGGGTGCCCGGGGGTCTTGCTGCCCCAGGTGCGCAGGGAGCGCAGGTCCTCGAGCTCCAGGCCCCAGCCACCGAGGTAGAGCTGGATGTAGAGGGTCAGCGAGGAGTGGCCGCACGACAGCACGAACCGGTCCCGGCCGGGCCAGTGCGGGTCGGCGGGGTTGTGCCGCATCACCTTCTGGAACAGCAGGTAGGCCGCGGGGGCCAGGCTCATCGCGGTGCCGGGGTGGCCGTTGCCCACCCGCTGCACGCTGTCCATGGCCAGCGCGCGGACGGTGTCCACGGCTCGGTCGTCGGTGTCGTTCCAGTCCAGCTTGGTGATGGTCACGCGGGTCCTCTCGCGGGGGTGTCAGGGGGCGGGGCTGGCGTGTGGGCGGGGTCACCGCCGGGTGCACGCCGGGAGCCTGCGTGGCACGACCCTACTGAGGGTCACCGGTACACTCCTAGGTGTCTCGGCTGCTCGCCTCGCCCGCCTCGGTGGATCGCCTCGCGGCCACCTTCTATTCCTCAGGACTTGCGTTGACCCACGTCGGAGAGTCGGCCTCGGCCGTCGACGGGTCGCCGTCGGCGGGGGCGGGCTGGAAGGACGTCGCCGCGGCGTACGTCGGCCTCACCAAGCCCCGGGTCATCGAGCTGCTGCTGCTGACCACCGTGCCGGTGATGTTCTTCGCCGCGCGCGGGATCCCGCCGCTCGGACTGGTCCTGGCGACCGTGGTGGGCGGCGCGCTGTCCGCCGGCTCGGCCTCGGCCCTGAACTGCGTCTACGACCGCGACATCGACGAGCAGATGCGCCGTACGCGTCGCCGGGCGCTGCCGCGCCACATCGTGGCCCCCCGCTCGGCGCTGGTGTTCGCGCTGGGCCTCGGGGTGGTCTCGACCGTCGTCCTGCTGGTCTGGGTCAACCCCCTCTCCGCCGCGCTGTCGGTCGGGGCGAACGCGTTCTACGTGCTCGTCTACACGATGCTGCTCAAGCGCCGCACCACCCAGAACATCGTCTGGGGCGGGCTCGCGGGCTGCTTCCCGGCCCTGATCGGCTGGACCGCGGTGACCGGCTCCCTGGCCTGGACCCCGGTCGTGCTGTTCCTGGTGGTCTTCTTCTGGACCCCGCCGCACACCTGGGCGCTGGCCCTGCGCTACCGCGAGGACTACGCCGGCGTCGACGTCCCGATGCTGCCGGTCGTCGCCCCCGCCCGCACGGTCGCCCGCCAGATCGTCGCGTACAGCTGGGTGATGGTCGCGGTCTCGCTGGCGCTGTGGCCCGTCGCCGGCACCGGGCTGTTCTACCCGGTCGCCGCGGGCGTGCTCGGCGCGGGCTTCCTGGTCGAGGCGCACCGGATGCTGGCCCGCACCCGCGGCACCGAGGACCTCGGCCTGATCCAGCCGATGCGCCTGTTCCACTCCAGCAACCTGTACCTGTCGCTGCTGTTCGTCGCCGTCGCGCTGGACCCGCTGATCGGCTGACCGGCCGGCGGTCCCGGGCGCCGGCCCCAGAAGTCCCCGGCCGGCCGGGGACTTCCGAACATGTCGGGCATCGCACGGGCCGACAAGTTCGAAACCTGCCCGACCAGTACGGCGTGCACCCGGCTCGCCCGGCCCGTGCGAGGTGCCGCGTGCACGCCCGCGAGACGGTCGGACCGGCAGCAGCCGGGCCCGCCTGCAGGGCGACGCCCGGAGCAGCGCTAGACGCCGACCGGCTCGCCGCGCCGGCGGCGGTCGTCCGCGGCGGGGGCGGCGTCGTGCTGCGGGTGCTCGGGGCGGACCAGCGCCACCACGACCCAGGTCATCGCGGCGGCCATCAGGGCCGCACCGAGCATGTGGAGCGCGACCAGGACGATCGGCAGGTCGGTGGCGTACTGCACGAACCCGACCGCGCCCTGCGCGAGCAGGACGACCAGCAGCACGCCGGTCGCGCGGCGGGCCTCGCCGTCGGCGAGGGGGCCGGCCGCGGTGCGGACGCGCGCCACGAGCAGCAGGGCCACGCTGAGGCCGAGCAGGAGGAACACGGCGTCGGCGTGCGCCTGGCTGGCCGCGGCCGGGTCGAGGCCGTTGCGCGGGGCGTCGAGGTCGCCGGCGTGCGGGCCGGAGCCGGTCACCACGGTGCCGAGGTACAGCGCCACCCACCCGGCGGCGAACATCGCCCACGCCAGCGGCGCGAGGGGGCTGCGGGAGGCGTACGGCGCGTCGGCCGGGCGCCGCGCCTCGCGCACGAGCAGCACCGCGGCGCAGACCATGGCCATCGACACCAGGAAGTGCAGCGCCACGATCCACGGGTTCAGGTCGGTCAGCACGGTGATGCCGCCGATGAGCGCCTGGGCGGGGATGCCCAGGAAGAGCAGGACGGCGAGCCGCCGCACCACGCGACGCCCGCTGCGCCACGCCACCACCACGGTGGCGACCGCTACTGCGACCAGCACGAAGGTCAGGAGCCGGTTGCCGAACTCGATGGCGCCGTGGATGCCCAGCGACCCGTGCGGCCGGAAGGACTCGTCGGTGCACCGCGGCCAGGTCGGACAACCCAGTCCGGAGGCCGTCAGGCGCACGGCGCCGCCGGTCACCACGATCACCACGTTCGCCCAGAGGCTGGCCCAGGCCAGCGGGACCAGGCTCCGACGGGCGACGGACGGGGTGCTGCCGGTGCGGCTCACGAGACTCACTCCCACTTGAAGGTACGGGCGGTGAGGACCGCGGCACCCACGGCCCAGACGGACAGGACCACCACGTCCACGACCGCCACGCGGGCGTCGAGCAGGGCGGCCCGGGCGGCGTCGCCGAGCGCGGCCGAGGGCAGCCACTGGATCAGCCCGCCCGCGCCACCGTACGCGGAGAGCGGGAGGACGACGGCGCCCCCGACCAGCAGCAGCAGGTAGACCAGGTTGGCCGCGGCGAGGGTGGCCTCGGCGCGCAGCACGCCCGCCATGAGCAGCCCGAGCCCGGCGAACGCGGCGGTGCCGAGCACCAGCGCGAGCACGAGCCCGCCGACGGCGGCGGCCGAGGTCGCCGGCGACCAGCCGAGCAGCAGCGCGGCCACGCCGATCACCACGACCTGGAGCGTCTCGACCGCGAGCAGCGCCAGCACCTTGCCGGCCAGCAGGCCGCTGCGGGGCAGGGGGGAGGCACCCAGCCGCTTGAGCACGCCGTACCTGCGCTCGAACCCGGTCGCGATCGCCAGGGAGGTGAAGGAGGTCGACATCACCGCCAGGGCGAGGACCCCGGGCGTGAGCACGTCGACGGCGGGGCTGGAGAAGTCGAGGCCGACCCGCCCGGCGCCGACGACGCCGCCGAGCAGCACCACCACCGGGATGACCACCGCGAGCAGCACCTGCTCGCCGTTGCGCAGCAGCAGGCGCGACTCCATCCGGGCCTGGGAGAGCACCTGGCGCAGCACCGGGGCGGCACCGGGCCGGGGGGTCCAGGTGCCGGTGGCGGTGCCGGCGGGGGCCTCGGTCATCCGCGCATCTCCCGTCCGGTGAGCTCGAGGAAGACGTCCTCGAGGCTGCGCTGGCCCAGGGTCAGCGACTCGGGCAGCACGTCGTTGTCCTCGCACCAGCGCGAGACGCGGCCGAGGGTGGAGGCGTCGGCAGGGCCGGTGACGACCAGGCTGAGCTCGTCGAGCTGCCGGACCTCCACGCCCTCGCCCAGCGCGGCGCGCAGCGACTCCGGCGCCCCGGGCGGGAAGGGACGCGTCACGACGAGCCGGATGGTGGCCGTCCGGCCGCCACGGGTCAGCTGCAGCGGGCTGCCGGAGGCGACGAGCCGGCCCCGGTCGACGATGTGGACCTGGTCGGCGAGGCGCTCGGCCTCCTCCAGGTAGTGCGTGGTGAGCACGACGGTCACCCCGTCGGCGCGCAGCTCCTCGAGCAGCGTCCACACGGAGCGACGCACGGCCGGGTCCATGCCGGCGGTCGGCTCGTCGGCGAAGACCAGCTCGGGCCGGCCGACCAGGGCCATCGCCAGGCCGAGGCGCTGCTGCTGGCCGCCGGAGAGACGGCGGTACGGCGTGCGCCCGCACTCGTGCAGGCCCAGCCGGTCGGCCAGCAGGTCCACGGGGACCGGGTGCGCGTGCAGGGACGCCACGTGACGCAGCATCTCCAGCGCGCGGACCCCGCTCCAGGCGCCGCCGTCCTGGAGCATCACCCCGATCCGGGGCAGCAGGTCGCGGCGCTGGCCGACCGGGTCGAGCCCGAGCACGCGCACCGTGCCCTGCTGCGGCCTGCGGTAGCCCTCGCAGGTCTCCAGGGTCGTGGTCTTGCCCGCGCCGTTCGGCCCCAGCACGGCGGTGATGGTGCTCCGGGCGACGTCGAGGTCGAGCCCGTCCACGGCCGTGGTGCGTCCGTAGCGCATCACCAGTCCGCGCACCTCGACCGCCGCGGAGGTCGCCGCCGGGCCCGGCGCAGGCGCGCGCGGCGAGACCCCCGGCGTGGGGGGCGACGCTGCGGGGACCGACACACCCGGAGTCTAGGCTGGGCCCTCGTGAACTCCTGGGTGGTGGCCGCCGTGCTCGTGCTCACGGCAGCGTCGGCGGCCGTCGCCGTCGTGCAGATGGTCCGCGACCAGCCGATCGGCGACCGCACGTTCATGGTGCTCGCCCTGACCGAGGCCGCGGTGCTGGTCCAGCTCGTCCTCGGTGTCGTGCTGCTGGTCGGCACCCGCAACGACGTCGACGCCGCGCTGTTCGTCGGCTACCTGGTGGGCCTCCTGGTCGCGCTGCCGATCGGCGCGTTCTGGTCGCTGGCCGAGCGCTCGCGGGCCGGCACGGGCGTGGTGCTCCTCGCGGCGCTGACCGTGGTCGCGCTCGAGCTGCGACTGGTCGACATCTGGGCCGCGGGGGTCTGAGGTGGCACGCAGCACCGACCTGTCCTCCGGCGCCGGGCGCACCCTGGTGTTCGTCTACGGCGTCTTCGCCGCCGCCGCGACCGCCCGGTCGGTCTTCCAGCTGGCCACCGAGGCCTCGGTGGCGCCGCTGGCGTACGGCCTGTCGCTGCTCGCCGCGGTCGTCTACGTCGTGGCCACCGCCAGCCTGCTGCGCGGCGGGGCGGCCGCCTGGCGTACGGCGGTGGCCGCCTGCAGCCTCGAGCTGGTCGGGGTGGTCGCGGTCGGGGTGCTCAGCCTGGTCCGCACCGACCTGTTCCCCGAGCCGACCGTCTGGTCCCGGTTCGGGCAGGGGTACGGGTTCGTCCCGCTGGTGCTGCCCGTGCTCGGTCTGCTGTGGCTGCGCCGGACCCACCCGGGTGAGGGTGGCCTTACTTGAACGGCCCCCACCAATAAAGGCACACTGATGTTGTGGAAATCGACCGGACGACCCGACAACGTGTCGCCAGGTCCATCCTCGACCACGGTCCGTCCACCGCGGCGGACCTGGCCGAACGGTTGTCCCTGACGTCCGCCGCCGTGCGCCGCCACCTCGACCACATGGTGGAGGACGGCGCGGTGGAGCCCCGCGACCCCCGCCCCGGCGCCCTGCGCGGCCGGGGCCGCCCGGCGAAGGCGTTCGCGCTGACCCCCGAGGGCCGCGACGGCTTCGACCAGGCCTACGACGACCTGGCGGCGCAGGCGCTGCGCTTCCTGGCCGAGACCGGCGGCGAGGACGCCGTGCGCGCCTTCGCCGAGCGTCGCGTCGCCTTCGTCGGTGAGCGCTTCGCCGAGGTCAGCGACACCCGCCCCGACCTGAGCCCGGCCCAGGTGCTGGCCCGGGTCTTCACCGACGAGGGCTACGTCGCCTCCGTCCACGACGGGCCCGTGGGGGAGCAGCTGTGCCAGCAGCACTGCCCGGTCTCCCACGTCGCCCACGAGTTTCCCCAGCTGTGCGAGGCCGAGACCCAGGCGATCAGCCGGGTCCTGGACCACCACGTGCAGCGTCTGGCCACGATCGCCCAGGGCGACGGGGTCTGCACCACGTGCATCCCGACCGCAGTACCCGACATGAAGGAGCAGGTCATCTCATGACGACCATCGACGAGCGCAACCCCGAGCTCGAGGGCATCGGCCGGTACGAGTTCGGCTGGGCCGACTCCGACGTGGCGGGCGCGACCGCCAAGCGTGGCCTCTCCGAGGAGGTCGTGCGCAACATCTCCACGCTCAAGTCCGAGCCGCAGTGGATGCTCGACCTGCGCCTGAAGGGCCTCAAGCTCTTCCACCGCAAGCCGATGCCGTCCTGGGGCTCCGACCTCGGCGGCATCGACTTCGACAACATCAAGTACTTCGTGCGCTCCTCCGAGAAGCAGGCCGCGACCT